>NZ_QPJJ01000037.1 GCF_003337485.1 Saliterribacillus persicus | reverse complement strand
GACGAATTGTAATATTAAGTGCAACACCTAAAAACATGGCTAAAATAAAACAGCCCATAACAGCTTCGTGTAAAATGCAAGTAACCACACAAACACATACACGGAGGCCTGTTATGAGCTATAAACATCTTACCACATTTGAAAGAGCACGGATAGAAACGATGTATGAACAAGGAAAATCTATTCGTACCATCGCTGAAAAACTTCAGCGTTCACCGTCTACCATCTCAAGGGAATTAAAACGCCATTCACAAAAAGGATCTTATCTATCTGAAGATGCTCAACAGAAATATAAAGAACATCGATTAAGGTGCGGTCGTATTGGAAAAATGGTCACCAGAGTTAGCCAGTATCATAAACGAAAAATTGAAACTTACCTGGTCTCCTGAACAAATTGTTGGACGCTCATTTCAAGGGTCTATTAGTTTCAAAACAATCTATCGCTGGATTTATCAAGGATTGTTAGCAAATCAAAATCTATACGTTCTTCGTCACAAAGGAAAGCGCCAGAAGCCCCAAGAAACAAGAGGGCGTTTCAATGTTGGGACATCGATTAAGAAGCGACCAAAAGAAATTAGAAAACGGGAAGTTTTTGGCCATTGGGAACTGGATAGCGTCGTCTCTAGTCGTGGGAAAAGTAAAGGATGTTTCACAACTTTTGTTGAACGAAAAACAAGGTGGTATGTAGCATTAAAAATGCCAAACCGCTCAGCAAACTCGATGGAACAAGCCATCAAAACTTTGAAGGAACAGTTACCCTCTCATGCCTTTCAAACGGCAACAGTAGACAGAGGAAAAGAATTCGCTTGTTATCGTACTATTGAGCAAGATACAGACATTAAGGTGTATTTTGCAGAGCCTTATTCTTCATGGCAACGTGGTAGCAACGAAAATGCGAATGGCCTTTTAAGGGAGTTTTTTCCTAAAAAAACTGATTTGGCTAAGGTCTCTAATGACGAGTTAGAAAAAGCTCTATCTTTAATCAACAATAGACCGAGAAAATGCTTAAACTGGAAAACAACACACGAAGCATTTCAGGAAGAACTGTTGCACTTAATTTGACAAACTGTCAT
>NZ_QPJJ01000036.1 GCF_003337485.1 Saliterribacillus persicus | reverse complement strand
ATCCCTCAGAGACGATGAGGTAGATAGGTTCGAGGTGGAAGCGTGGTGACACGTGTAGCTGACGAATACTAATCGATCGAGGACTTAACTAAACACAAAAATGTTTGATTGTCATACACCTTATCTAGTTTTGAAGGTATATTTATTTTTTTCTATAAAAAACTATTGCATTTAACAAATGGAATAAGTTATAATATACCTTGTCCTTGAAAAAAAGGAAGTCTGGTAGCAATAGCGAAGAGGTCACACCTGTTCCCATGCCGAACACAGTAGTTAAGCTCTTCAGCGCCCATGGTAGTTGGGGCTTGCGCCCCTGCGAGAGTAGGACGCCGCCAGGCGATACATAGGAGGATTAGCTCAGCTGGGAGAGCACCTGCCTTACAAGCAGGGGGTCGCAGGTTCGAGCCCTGCATCCTCCACCATTCAAGCCGGTCTAGCTCAATTGGTAGAGCAACTGACTTGTAATCAGTAGGTTGGGGGTTCAAGTCCTCTGGCCGGCACCATTTTTTAGAGCCATTAGCTCAGTTGGTAGAGCATCTGACTTTTAATCAGAGGGTCGGAGGTTCGAATCCTCCATGGCTCACCATTTAATTTTATATGCGGGTGTGGCGGAATTGGCAGACGCGCTAGACTTAGGATCTAGTGTCTCTCGACGTGGGGGTTCAAGTCCCTCCACCCGCATTTAAAGCGGAAGTAGTTCAGTGGTAGAACACCACCTTGCCAAGGTGGGGGTCGCGGGTTCGAATCCCGTCTTCCGCTCCAGATTTAATCATTTTGTTTGCCAGATGATTAGATTTTCAACAATTGTGCCGGGGTGGCGGAATTGGCAGACGCACAGGACTTAAAATCCTGCGGTGGGTTTCCACCGTGCCGGTTCGAGTCCGGCCCTCGGCACCATATATAGCGCCCGTAGCTCAATTGGATAGAGCGTTTGACTACGGATCAAGAGGTTAGGGGTTCGACTCCTCTCGGGCGCGCCATTATTATCGGGAAGTAGCTCAGCTTGGTAGAGCACTTGGTTTGGGACCAAGGGGTCGCAGGTTCGAATCCTGTCTTCCCGACCATTTATTTTTAATAGATACGGGGCCTTAGCTCAGCTGGGAGAGCGCCTGCTTTGCACGCAGGAGGTCAGCGGTTCGATCCCGCTAGGCTCCACCAATATTGATCTTTGAAAACTGAACAGAACAACCAGTATGTCAAGTAAGAAATTAAGCTAGTTAAGTTTAGAGCAATCGAGCTCACATATTATGGAGAG
>NZ_QPJJ01000035.1 GCF_003337485.1 Saliterribacillus persicus | reverse complement strand
TAAAGTGTACCCTTTGTAAAGGACTTTTTAAAAAAAGACTATGCTACACTGGAAAGGTGATTCCTGTATTGTACAGGAGTCATCTTTTTTAGATTCCATTGATATCTGTAAATGTTGTAATAAGTCATATAACTCTTAATTTCACGCTTTAACTCATTTAGTGTTTCACAAGGTTTAATATATGCTTCATCTTTGAAATGCCCAAAAAATGATTCTTGTGGGGCGTTATCCCAACAGTTTCCTCGTCTTGACATGGATTGTCCTAAACCATATTTCTTAACCATTTTTTGATAGATTGGATTTGTATAGTGAAATCCTTGATCTGAATGGATGAAGGCTCCTTCTGCAAACTTTACCCTTCTATTATTTTTCAACTTTAAAAGCGTGTCTGTTGCGATATCTAAAGTGATACGATCAGAAACGTTGTAGGCTAATATTTCATTTGTTGATCCATCTTTAATCGTGGATAAATAAGCTTTCTTTCCCTTTCCATAAAATAAATAAGTGATATCTGTTAATAATACTTTTCCAGGTATATTTTGTTTAAATTGTCGGTTTAATTTGTTTGGTAATACAGTATGTTCTTTCGTTGCTTTCGCCATCCGACGATAAGGATTAGCTTTTCTGATAGGGCATATAATGCCATACTTCTTCATAATTCTTCGGATACGTTTTAGGTTGTAATTGATATTAAACTCGCCATCTAAAGTCATTTTAATTTGACGAGCACCCTTTTTGCGTTTTTTGTAGTTAAAGGCTTTCAATATCTTCTCTTTGGCAATTTCATCTTCTTTGTCACGTTGTTTTCTTCTTTCAAGTGACTCTAATGAAAAATAATTATAATATCCTGACGGGGATACACCAGCTTCCTTACATAAGTACCTCACTTTGTTTTTTAATTTATACTTATCAATTACGAATTTAATCAGTTCAAACCTCTGCGATGCAGGAATGTTTATTTCTGTTTTTTCTTCAGTCTCCTCTCTGCCATATCGATCTTTTTTAGTAATTCTACCTCTGCTTTTAATAAGTTATTTTGCGCCTCCAATCTTTCATACTTTTCTTCTATAGAGAGCTCCTTTTCACTCGGTCTACCGGTGTTTCCTTTACGGGTGTCCTGTAAACCACCTATCCCATTTTTTCGATATGCTGCACGCCATCTTTTACCTGAAGATTCTATACGTTTTTTTCCGATAATATCTATATCGAATCCATGATCCTCAAATATTTGTCTTGGAAATTTACCTTTTTCATTTTCAGTAATAAAAACTCTTTTAAATTCATCAGTATAAGTAATCCCTTTTTCACTAACAGATTTTACGTAAATATTTTTAGATAATATTTTTATTTCCTTTTCCTTAAACAATCTCTTACTCATTTTCTTTCCCCATTTACTATTTTTTCTTAATTATACACAAAAGCACCCTATAGGTAGACTTTTTTTAAAGTGTCTACTCTATAGGGTACATTTTA
>NZ_QPJJ01000034.1 GCF_003337485.1 Saliterribacillus persicus | reverse complement strand
TGATATGCTCCCCTTAAGGTAGACAGATTAAAAAATAAAAATCTGACTACAAAGGGGAGTATTTTTTGTGTCCAAAAGATCTTTTTCTGCAGACTATAAATATGAGGTCTTAAAAGCGTGGGAGGATGGTTTATATTCGCTAAGGGAACTTGCTAAGAAATATAAAGTGTATGAATCAACTATTCAGGAATGGAGAAACAAGTTCGATAAATTTGGAACCGAAGGTCTCCAAGAATCCTCCGGCTGGAAAACATACACAAAGGAAGTTAAACGCTCTGCTGTACTGGATTATCTTTCAGGTGAATATTCCTTACGTGAGATTACAAGAAAGTATGAAATATCTGATCAATCTGTCCTCAGGTTGTGGATTAACAAGTATAATAGTCATAGAGAATTAAAGGATACATCAAAAGGAAGGACGAGCTCTATGACTAAAGGGAGAAAAACTACTTGGGAAGAACGAATACAAATTGTACTTGATTGCTTGGGGAACGGAAAAGATTATCAAGAAGCAGCTAATACTTATAATGTTTCTTATCAACAAGTCTATCAATGGGTTAAGAAGTATGAAGATGGCGGAGATGAAGCGTTGAAAGATAAACGTGGTCATAAGAAAGATGAAGCTGAGCTAACTCAAGAAGAGAAAAACAATCTTCAAATGAAAAAGTTAGAAAGAGAAAATGAACGGTTACGTGCGGAGAATTTATTCTTAAAAAAGTTAGAGGAGATCGAAAGGAGGCGAAAATAAGCCAAATCCGATTTGAAGATAAGTATATAGCTATTCAGGAACTTCATAAAAACGAGAATCTAAGCATTAGTTTACTTTGCGAAATCGCAGGAATTGCACGATCAGCATACTATAAGTGGCTAAATCGTACTCCTTCATCCAGAGAAAAACTGAATAAAGAAATCATCAACGAGATGAAAGCTCTCCATGAGAAAGTTGATGGCATATTTGGTTATCGTCAAATGACGCTTCACATGAATAGAAAGTTTGAGGAGAAACTTAATCATAAAAGAATCTATCGGTTGATGAAAGTGGCTGGATTACGCTCTGTCATTCGTGTTAAAAAGAAGCAATATAAACGCTCTACACCTCAACATGTGACAGACAATATATTAAATCGTGAATTTACAGCCGAAAAACCAAATGAAAAGTGGGTAACGGACGTTACAGAATTTAAGTATGGCCAATCAAAAAAGGCCTATTTAAGTGCAATTCGTGATCTTTATGACGGATCCATAATAAGCTATGTCCTAGGACACTCCAATAATAATCAACTTGTATTCAAGACACTTGATCAAGCCACAGTACAATTGAATGGAGATCATCCTCTTATCCATAGTGACCGTGGATTTCAATACACATCTAAAGGGTTCAAACGTAAGATAGATGCGGCAGAGATGACACAAAGCATGTCACGAGTTGGTCGGTGTATTGATAATGGACCAATGGAGTCATTTTTTGGGACTCTGAAATGTGAGAAGTATTATTTGCATAAATATAATTTGTTTGAGGAACTTTCGCTTGCGATAGATGAGTACATCCATTTTTATAACCACGATAGATATCAAAAACGATTAAACGGCCTTAGCCCTATGGAATATAGAGCTAAAGCCGCTTAAATCATTTTTATTATTTCCACTGTCTACTTGA
>NZ_QPJJ01000033.1 GCF_003337485.1 Saliterribacillus persicus | reverse complement strand
GTTTATTGGTCTAAACAAAGTTTATCAAAATTAGGAGATTGCGTGTTTTTATTTGTCTGAATTTTTTCTTTACCCCAACATATATTTTAGAGCCTATTTTTTGTTACAACTATTTTAGTTATTATGGGAAAAGGGATATGGAGAATTATCACGCTTTGCGTATTAGGTCTTTATGTACTTTTTATATTAATTTTGATGATAGGATTAATAATAGCTTGATTAAATCATAAAAACACAGTATTCATTATTGTGCTAACAAATGCAATAGTGGAACATGCTGTGGCTACCACTGTTGAACTAACGACGCAGTATAGTTAAATATTTGAGGTGGGATTAAATTGAATAGGTTCTCTTGGTTAAGCTATGGGTCATTACTCTTAAGTATATTTTCTGTGCCATTTTTCTATGCATTGGTATATGAACTAATAAGAATCGATCCTTATTTCGGTTTTTTTCTTATTTTGTTGTCCATCATTCTCTCTTTGATTTTTGGCTTTATAGCTATTGCTAAAGGTACGGAAAAAAACTCCATGGCAACTTTAGCAATAATCATCTCATTTGGTAGTGGGGCATATTTCGTTTTTGGCTTATAAATGTCCCAAAAGGGTTCTCCAACTGGATAATTTTTCAGATTATTAAGGATAAAGTTTTCAACTAGAAGGTAGCTTATTTTGAAGAAGAATAATGCCTTTTTTTATAAAAGTAAATGACAGAATAGTTTAACAAGACTCAATCTTTTTATTGTACAATATAAGTTAATACCAAATAGCTAGGAGAGAGAAGGATGAAAATAAGACAATTAAATCCAACTGATGCTGAAGAGTATCTTTCTATAAGACTTGAAGCACTCAAAGATAGCCCATATGCTTTTGCATCAAGCTATGAAGAAGAAAAAAATCAGTCGGCAGAAAAGTACAAGAATAGATTTGATTCACCAGTAAGCTCATTTACTTTTGGTGCGTTTGAAGACTCACAACTTGTTGGCGTCGTTACTTTAGTAAAGCAACAACTTTTTAAGTTGAGACACAGAGCGAGTATTGTAGCGATGTATATTAAACCAGAAAAACGTGGCAATGGAATAGGAAAGGCTTTAGTCTCTAATGTAATTCAGAAAGCGCAAAAACTAGATGGTATTGAACAAATTTATTTAACTGTTGTAACAACTAATTCTCCAGCTAAGAAATTGTACTCTTCTTGTGAGTTTGAGATATTTGGAAAAGAGAAAAGAGCATTGAAATTAGATAATACATATTATGATGAAGAACATATGGTTTTATTTTTATAAAAAATTGTTATTGAACTAAAGAGTGCGTTAGTTTAAGAAGGAGTTTTCTTGTTGAAGCGCTATTGGGGTGAATAGGTAAAAATATGAAGGGAGGATTACTGTGATTAAATTAGTCAAAGGACAATTTATTATAACTTTAATTACAGCGATTTTGTTTGTTTTTCATATTTTTGTTAATGTAATTGAGTTGAGTGGATTTATAGATATTCTCTTTTATTTTATTATGGTCTTGGCTGTTTATAATGCAGGCTTATTAACTCAGAAGTATATCCAAAACAAATAAGGCAAAGAAGAAAGTAAATATTAGGTTATAACTCAGTTTATATTTAACTGGGTTTTTTTATATGACAGTTTGTCAAATTAAGTGCAACAGTTCTTCCTGAAATGCTTCGTGTGTTGTTTTCCAGTTTAAGCATTTTCTCGGTCTATTGTTGATTAA
>NZ_QPJJ01000032.1 GCF_003337485.1 Saliterribacillus persicus | reverse complement strand
GGAGATGAATTAGCACTGAATTATAAAGTTAATGTATGAGTAAAAGGGCGGTCACTACTTGACCGTCTTTTTTGGCTTATTCAAGTAACGGGTGCTTTAGTTGAACAACGAGTTGTTTTAGTGTCGCAGCTCCTATTGCTTGTTGAGCTAGCATGAAAGGATTGTTTAACAAGGATGTTACTATCTCATGATAAAAATTGAATTAGATTATGTTTATGGAGGGAATTTATTGAAAAAAATAATTATTGGAATAGCTATTTTATTAGGACTTTGGTTAATACTTAATTTGGCTAATATCAATACCTCATATGTAATTCCAACTCTGATTGAATGGTCTACAAAATTTATACTTCCTTGGATTTTCCTTTATTGGTTTGTTAGATTAGTAAAAACACGAGAAAAATAATGAATTAAAAGAGGGATAATAAGTTTATTTAGCTAAAGCTTGCTTTAACACAATAAAATAAAACTTATTGTTGTTCAACTATAGGTCAAAATTGTGGAACAACGAGTTGAAAAAGGGGGAGGGAAATGAACTCTCACATTAAGGGAGAAATTAAATCACTAATAATCGTATTAAGCATCCTTCTCGCCTTATTCGTTGTTGTTTTGTTCTATTGGTATTTCATAAAGTCAGATTATAAAGGTGTAATAACAAACCTACAAGAAGAAAACTTTACTTTAGAACCGATAAATGCTGATGAAGAAGCAGAGTACAATGTATATAAAATCTATTTTAGCAAAAACACAAAAATAAGAGGAAAAGGAACCACTGTGGATGACCTAGATGAAAGACAGCAAATAAAAGTTTGGGTAGAGAAAATTAACAAACGTATGGTAGCAAATAAAATTAATATTATTGAAGAGTAATAATAATTTCTTTTCTATCTATATCAGCTAATAGATGCTCAGTACTTATTGCGCTAACTGGTGCAAGAGTTGAACAAGACTATCATTAATTTGGTGGTCTTTTTTGTGGGTGAAGTTTTGGAATATTATGTTAAAATTAAATTACTAAGATATTAAACTAACGAGCAGTTATCTGAAATAAGAACCACAATACTTTTAAGGGGGATTTTTGTAATGATGCACTATTATTATCCAATATCTTTTGGAACAAAAACTAAGACATTGGATTTAAACGAAGGTGCTAATAAAATCGGTGAAATAAAAGGATACCATGATAATCTTTTTAAAAAAATTATAGATAACATTGGTAATAGCTCGGTTATGTTTTTTCTTAAATATCAAATTAAAGATGGAGATAACAATATACGCTTTATTTCAAAAAACGGTGGTACATGGAAGAGAAAAGTATATATTACTTATTTTGAAAATAACGGTAAAGAACATGAAATAACAATGGTGGATACCAAACATTTTGATGGTTTTGGTGAAAAGGGAGTTCATTTTGAATATAAAGATAAAGATTTCATGCTATCGCAAAATCTTTTTGAACAAGCTGAACTATATATGCAAGACACATTGATAGCTGATTGGAAAATTCAAATTACTTCACGACAAGTGGTAGTGAATATGTATTATGATGATTTTATAGAGGATAAATATTTAGTTATAGGTCTCTTTCATGCTTGGTTCTACTAACAAAGTTAAAATTACGTGAGTAAATATTGTTTTATTTTTTGGTTCTAAGTCAAATGTTGGGGTGAGCTAAACGCTCACTCCTAATTTATGCAACCCGAACATTGATATTTTTATATTGATGATGCAATAACACTT
>NZ_QPJJ01000031.1 GCF_003337485.1 Saliterribacillus persicus | reverse complement strand
AAGGGGCTGGGACATAACTAGCCTAAAATAATAAAAAAAGGTTCCAATTATCGTTATTTGATAATCGGAACCTTTTTTTGACGAATGGTTTTCAGGATTTGTTTCCTTAGTCGCTTGTTTAGCGGTGTACTTCCTCAAGTTCACCGCCATAAATGCGAATCCTAATTCACTTTCCACTTTCTCTTTGCCTCTGACTGACATTTTAGTGAATGACAAATTAGCCTTCAAAAATCCGAAGACTGGTTCTACATCTATTTTTCGTTTGCCATAGAGTTTCCCCGTTTCTTTTTCAGAAAGCTGCTCGCGGGTGTACGCTTTTTGTTGCTCCCATTTTTGGTTATAATATATTTTACGATTATTTCCTTCCTTCGCTTTTGTACATTGGGAACGTAATGGACAATTTGAACAATCCTCACACTCGTATACGTTAAAGGTACGCGTGAAATGATGTTTATCTGTTCGTTTAGAGATATACTTAAACGGTAGTTGTTTATTATTGGGACAGAGGAAAGCGTCGCTTTCTTGATCATATTCCCAATTCATGACGTTAAATGGATCTTGTTTATATTTCTTTTTCTTCTCTTTTCGATACATGTTATAGGTGATAAGCGGAATGCGTTTTCGGTTAAGGACAACATCTTCGTAATTTTGTTCACTGCCATAGCCTGCATCTGCAACGATATAGGGTGGAAGTGTAAAGTAATTTTTCTCAATATTATCTAGAAATGGAATGAAAGTACGTGTGTCAGTTGGATTAGGGAAGACGTCATAAGCCAACGTATATTGTCCTTCGGTGGCAATTTGCACATTATATCCAGCTTTGAGTTGTCCATTCTTCATATAATCGTCTTTCATTCGCATAAAAGTCGCATCTTGATCAGTTTTGGAATAACTATTTCGGTCACCAAATACTTGCATCGCATGGTGGTATTTTTCTTTCCGTGCTAGATAATCTTTATATTGTTTCACGTATTGTTTTGGTGCTTTTCGTAAAGAACGAAGTTGTTTTCGTTCGGAAACATCCTCGCTTGTTTCGATCTTTTTGTCGTAGTCTTTTACCGTCTCTTCGAGCTTTTCTACCACTTTTTCAAGTTCTTGGGTAGTAAGCTCTTCGGTACTTTCGCGTTCAATTTCTGGAATAATTTCTTTTTCTAATAATTCTTCATACATTTGATTTGATTTCTCTACTAATTGAGCACTGTATCTTTCGACTGACTTTCGCCATACGAACGTAAACTTATTGGCATTTGCTTCGATCTTGGTCCCGTCAATAAAAATTGCTTCTTCTTCAATGAGCTCTTCTTGTACTAGTTGGCATCGAAATTGCACGAAGCTTTGGCGTAGTAATTCTTTTACTTCTGGATTAACCCGAAAGCGATTAATGGTACGATAGCTTGGTTCATGTCCTTGCGCTAACCACATCATCCGTACACTATCTTTTAGTAGTGCCTCAATCTTTCTGCCAGAGAAAACAGATTGGGTATACGCACATAAAATAATCTTCATCATCATTCGTGGATGATACGCAGGACAGCCTGTTGGACGTACGAAACTAGCAAATGCTTCCTCCGGAATCTGTTCTACTAAATGATGGACCGTAAGGGCAATATCATTTTTTTCTAATTTCATTTCTAAATCTAGCGGCAAAATTACTTGATTCATGTTATAATTTTTAAACATAAGGATACCTCCGATAGTTATTGTGTGGTGCTTTAATTTTATCAGAAGGTATCCTTTTTTTCTTGTATAAAATAGCTGAACCAATAAAAAAATCGCACCTTCCAATTATTTGGAATGGTGCGATTTTTCATTTTTTATACTGAGTTTTGTCCCAGCCTCTTT
>NZ_QPJJ01000030.1 GCF_003337485.1 Saliterribacillus persicus | reverse complement strand
GTAAGCGTCAAATACTTCACACGTATGCAACTCAGCCTCCAGATGAGATAATCTTCATAGATTAATTCTCAAAGGAGGCTTTTTATGTCAGATAAACAGTTAGAATGGGAGACAAAAATGGATCAATGGAGCGAAAGCGGCCTTAGTATGGCTGCTTGGTGCCGTAAAGAAAATATTAATATTCATCAAATGTATTATTGGAAACGTAAATTTGATCATCAAACAGATAATCCTTCTTCTAGCGATTGGCTAGAAATTAGCCATTCAGCTGAAACTGACGAGCATTCATCCATCATTATCAAGGTAGATAGGTTATCAGTGGAAGTAAAACCACAGGTTGATCGTCAACTTTTATCTGATGTAATACATTTATTGAAGTATCAATGATTCACCCATACTATGAAAGGGTTTATTTAGCTTGTGGTCCTACGGACCTTAGAAAGTCCATTGATGGCCTAGCAATTATAGTAAAAGAGGCATTTGAACTTGATCCATTTTCACCTGCACTCTTTGTGTTTTGCAATCGAAATAGAGATAAAATAAAAATTCTACAATGGGATAATAACGGCTTTTGGCTTTATTATAAAAGACTAGAGACCGGTAAATTCTCTTGGCCAGACGAATCATCTAAGCTAACAAAAGACATCTCCCCGCGTCAACTGCGTTGGTTATTGGATGGATTGACGATTCAACAATCTGCTCACCGTGAAGTTAAAGCACGAACAATTTTATAAAATATGTGAATTCGCTCTATTCAAGGCGGATTCTTTTTCGTATAATGAATTTTATGGAAAAGCTAACGAACGCAAAAGATGCCCAATTTTATAAAGACCGCGCTGAGAAACTTGAACTTGAAAAAGAAGAACTTGAAGCAAAGCTAAAATGGTATGAGGAACAATTTAGACTGAGTCAAAAAAGACAATTTGGTGCTTCAAGTGAACAAAACCCGAATCAACTTTCTCTATTTAATGAACCTGAAGATACATCAAATAAAGATGTAGAAGAGCCTACGATTGAAACGATTACGTACATTCGCAAGAAAAAAGGACAGCGTGACAAGAAGCTCGAAGACCTTCCGACTGAAACGATTGAGTATCGTTTATCAGAAGAGGAACAGGTCTGTTCGTGTTGTGATGGGGAATTGCATGAAATGAGCACGGAAGTGCGTAGAGAAATTGAGATTATTCCCGCACAGACTAAAGTGAAAAAGCATGTGCGTTACATTTATGGGTGCCGTCATTGTGCACGTAATGAAATTGAAACGCCTATTCAAATCGCTAAGTCGCCATCTCCTGTGTATCCAGGCAGTTTAGCATCACCTTCAGCAATGGCGTATTTAATGTCACAAAAGTACGTAGATGGTATGCCGCTTTATCGACAAGAAAAAGCTTTGGAACGCCTTGGATTATCTTTATCCAGGCAGACCATGGCAAATTGGATCATGTACGGTGCAGAGAACTGGTTATCCATTATTTTTGATCAGATGTATCAATATATGATTAACCAAGAGGTTCTGCATGCGGATGAAACGACCCTTCAGGTGTTATCTGAACCTGGACGAAAAAGTCAATCAACTTCATACATGTGGATGTTTCGAACAGGTACTGCACACGAGCCAGTTGTGTTATATGATTACCAACAAACACGCGCTAGTAAACACCCAAAACAGTTCTTAGAAGCATTCAGTGGCTATCTACATGTCGATGGTTATGCCGGTTATCACGCGATTCCGAATGTGACACTGGTTGGATGTTGGGCACACGCGCGTCGGAACTTTAAAGATGCATTAACCGCACTTCCAGAGACAGCAAAAGCCTCACGGCTTACTGCACAAGAAGGTTTGGATTTTTGTGATCGGCTCTATAAAGTTGAACGTCAACTCAAAGACATTAGTGCCATTGAGCGTTATCACGAGAGGAAAAAGTTAAGTCTTCCCATCTTAGAGGAATTTTCTAAATGGTTAAACGTGCAAGCACCAAAGGTGTTACCAAAAAGTGCATTGGGTAAAGCCATTAAATACTGCAAGTCTCAGTGGCATAAACTTGAAGCCTTTCTTTTGGATGGACGATTAGAGTTGGATAATAATCGTGCGGAGAGAGCAATTAAACCCTTTGTTTTAGGAAGGAAAAATTGGCTTTTCAGCAACACGGCGAAGGGTGCAAAAAGTAGCGCTCTTATTTATAGTGTCGTTGAAACATCTAAGGCGAATAACCTTAATCCCTATGCATACTTAAAATATTTATTTGAAGAACTTCCGAATGTAGATCTCACAGATTCTACTGAAATCGAAAAGTATCTACCTTGGTCAGACTGTATACCAGAAAGTTGTCGCATACCAAGTAAGAAGTAATCCAATCATAGCATGAGCCCAGACCTGAATGATAGGTGTGGGCTATTTGACGCTTAC
>NZ_QPJJ01000029.1 GCF_003337485.1 Saliterribacillus persicus | reverse complement strand
TGTATTTCGCAAGTGAAAAGTGAGCCATTTCGCAATTTAATTTTGAGCCACTTCTTCAGCACTTGTTTTTATCCATTCTTCAGTTTCTTTCATTCTGAAAGAAGGGCCATTCATGTTTAACACATGAGATTTATGTGTCAATCGATCGGTTAACGCTGCGGTTAACACTGGATCATGGAATATCTCCTGCCATTTTAAAAATGACAGGTTGCTTGTAATAATTGTTGATTTCCTTCCAGCACGTAACGATAGATGAGAAAACAATAATTCTGCACCTTCTTTATCAAAAGAAATATAACCTAATTCATCGAGAATAACCAAGTCATATTTTTCGAATTTTAATTCAAATGATCGGAGTGTTCTCTCAGAACGATGTTCTTTAAGTTGGTTAATTAATGATGGTACCGTCGCAAAAAATACTCTATATCCAGCTAAACATGCTTCCATACCTAATCCTATGGCAATATGTGACTTACCTGTACCAGGTGATCCTGTAAGAATGACATTTTGACCTTCATTAATAAAATCTAATGATTTTAAATAAGGTAATTTTTGCTTTGCTTGATTTGGCAATGCCTCTACTACTAATTCTTCTAATAGTTTTTTTTGTGGGAAATTAGCTGAACGTATCCTATTTTGCTTCGCTCGTACTAAGCGATCACTTTTCTCCTGTAAAAGTACTTGTAATAAAACTTCAAAGGCTTGTTTTGAATTTTTAAAATCTGTTTCATCTTGAACCATTTTCCGAATGCTTGGTAAACGCAATTCTTTACATATCTCAATAATTTGTTGCTTCTTATCCATAGTTAGTTACTCCTTCATCCACTTGATCAAACATATCGGCATAGGCTTTCATGTTATTTTCTGATTGATACATTGTTTCGTCTGGGTTGTACACTTGTACTCCTTCAGGAGTAGATTGTTCACAGATAAATAATATTCTTTCTGTATTTACATATCCTATTCGTATAGAATTTAGCTCTTCAACTGCCTTTATGACACTAGCTAAGTTATTATTTTCTTTGATATAAAGGAGTAACTCTATGAATTCTTTTTCTTTTCCTATATAATGATTGTTGTATAATTTTTTTATTTGTGTAGGTGCCTGCTTAAAACTTTGACTTTGAGCTATGGCACCTTTTTTCTTTTGGAATGTTTTTAAATAGTGATAGATATTCATTTCCCATTGATGTAATCCCCAGTTTCGTGGATGCTCTGCCACTAGCTCTCCTTCAATAAATAATTTAATTTTCTCAGCTCCTACCTTAGCTCTAATGTACTTTCCTACGTGTCCTTCAGGAACTGAATAATGATTTTGCTTGATAACTACCGTGCTATATTTATCAACTCGACATTCAACCAATTCAGCTACATCAAATGGACTTATCCCTGCTAGTTTTGATACTGACTTTTCATTTCTCATTAAGGTAATATGCTTTTCTTTATGTTCATGATGATGTCGTCTATTTATTCTTTCTAATGTTCTAGAAAGATGCGTTTCAGCCTCTCTTAGATGTGAAAAAGAGTATTGCGATGAAAATGCTTTTCGTCGTATAAACTCAACACTTCGTTCCACATGTCCTTTTTGATTTCCTTTTCTAGGCTGACATAAACGAATTTTAAATTGATAATAGTTAGATAGATTAGTCATACTTTCCGTAATAGTTCTCTCTGTCCCGATAAATGATTTCACAACTGTTCGCATATTGTCATATGTAAATACCGAAGGTATAAAGCCAACATGCTCGATAAACTTCGTATGAACATCTAATACACAAACTTGCGACTCTGACTGATAAAGTTTTGCGAATCGATAATTACTATGTGCTAACGTAAACACCGCAAGTGAATAGCTTCTTATTCTACCATCTATTTCTAATTTTACTTCCCCCCAATCAAATTCAACTTCATATCCTGGCTCGCAATACCTTCTAATGAAAACTTCTTTAGTTTTGGCTACTTCCTCATTAACGAAATTTCTTACAGTGGTATAACTAATAAAATATCCAGCATCAATTATACTCTCGTGCATATCGATAATTTTCATTTGCTGTTTACTCATATAATGATTTCTTTTCCACTCATTTTCTTTTATATAGCCTCTTAAGATGCCTTTAATTTCATCAGTTAATACACGCTTTTTACCAGTTCTCTTTTTATAAGTAGGTGGCTTTATAATATCTTCAGTAATCGGTAGATTACGAACATCATCATTCCTACTTTTCTCAAATTCCTTTATATACTTACTGACAGTATTTCTGGATTTCTTTGTTTTCTTTGCGATCTTTCTCCCACTCATCCCCTCCAAGTATAATTTTAGGATTGTCTGCTTCTCACTCAATATAATCACTCCTGATACTTCCCCCTAATATGTCATTAGGGTTATTTTCTATCAAAAGTGGCTCAGTTTTCAATTGCTATGGTGGCTCACTTTTAAATTACCATATACA
>NZ_QPJJ01000028.1:1929-4933 GCF_003337485.1 Saliterribacillus persicus | reverse complement strand
TGTTTAGTTAAGTCCTCGATCGATTAGTATTCGTCAGCTACACGTGTCACCACGCTTCCACCTCGAACCTATCTACCTCATCGTCTCTGAGGGATCTTACTCAATTAAATTGATGGGAAGTCTCATCTCGAGGGGGGCTTCATGCTTAGATGCTTTCAGCACTTATCCCTTCCACACGTAGCTACCCAGCTATGCTCCTGGCGGAACAACTGGTGCACCAGCGGTGTGTCCATCCCGGTCCTCTCGTACTGAGGACAGCTCCTCTCAAACTTCCAACGCCCACGACGGATAGGGACCGAACTGTCTCACGACGTTCTGAACCCAGCTCGCGTACCGCTTTAATGGGCGAACAGCCCAACCCTTGGGACCGACTACAGCCCCAGGATGCGATGAGCCGACATCGAGGTGCCAAACCTCCCCGTCGATGTGGACTCTTGGGGGAGATAAGCCTGTTATCCCCGGGGTAGCTTTTATCCGTTGAGCGACGGCCCTTCCATTCGGTACCGCCGGATCACTAAGCCCGACTTTCGTCCCTGCTCGACTTGTAGGTCTCGCAGTCAAGCTCCCTTCTGCCTTTACACTCTTCGAATGATTTCCAACCATTCTGAGGGAACCTTTGGGCGCCTCCGTTACTCTTTAGGAGGCGACCGCCCCAGTCAAACTGCCCACCTGACACTGTCTCCGAACCGGATCACGGTTCTGGGTTAGAATGTCCATACAGCCAGGGTGGTATCCCACCAGCGCCTCCACGTAAGCTAGCGCTCACGCTTCTAAGGCTCCCACCTATCCTGTACAAGCTGTACCAACATTCCATATCAGGCTACAGTAAAGCTCCACGGGGTCTTTCCGTCCTGTCGCGGGTAATGCGCATCTTCACGCATCGTATAATTTCACCGGGTCTCTTGTTGAGACAGTGCCCAAGTCGTTGCACCTTTCGTGCGGGTCGGAACTTACCCGACAAGGAATTTCGCTACCTTAGGACCGTTATAGTTACGGCCGCCGTTTACTGGGGCTTCGGTTCAACGCTTCGCCCGAAAGCTAACGCATCCCCTTAACCTTCCAGCACCGGGCAGGTGTCAGCCCCTATACTTCGCCTTACGGCTTCGCAGAGACCTGTGTTTTTGCTAAACAGTCGCTTGGGCCTTTTCACTGCGGCTTCTCATGCAAGAAGCACCCCTTCTCCCGAAGTTACGGGGTCATTTTGCCGAGTTCCTTAACAAGAGTTCTCCCGATCACCTTAGGATTCTCTCCTCGCCTACCTGTGTCGGTTTGCGGTACGGGCACCCGTTTCCTCACTAGAGGCTTTTCTTGGCAGTGTGAAATCAGGAACTTCGGTACTAAATTTCCCTCCGTATCACAGCTTGTGATTGCCAGACGGATTTGCCTATCTGACTCACTCACTGCTTACACGCACTATTCCATCCGTGCGATTCCTTATCCTTCTGCGTCCCCCCATCGTTCAAACGGAATTGGGTGGTACAGGAATATCAACCTGTTATCCATCGCCTACGCCTTTCGGCCTCGGCTTAGGCCCCGACTAACCCTGAGCGGACGAGCCTTCCTCAGGAAACCTTAGGCATTCGGTGAAGAAGATTCTCACTTCTTTTTCGCTACTCATACCGGCATTCTCACTTCTAAGCGCTCCACCAGTCCTCACGGTCTGACTTCGCTGCACTTAGAACGCTCTCCTACCATTGATCGTAAGATCAATCCGTAGCTTCGGTGATACGTTTAGCCCCGGTATATTTTCGGCGCAGCGTCACTCGACCAGTGAGCTATTACGCACTCTTTAAATGATGGCTGCTTCTAAGCCAACATCCTGGTTGTCTGGGCAACGCCACATCCTTTTCCACTTAACGTATACTTTGGGACCTTAGCTGACGGTCTGGGCTGTTTCCCTTTCGACTATGAACCTTATCACCCATAGTCTGACTCCCAAGGCTATATGATTGGCATTCGGAGTTTGACTGAATTCGGTAACCCGGTGAGGGCCCCTAGTCCAATCAGTGCTCTACCTCCAACATACGTTCCTTGAGGCTAGCCCTAAAGCTATTTCGGAGAGAACCAGCTATCTCCGTGTTCGATTGGCATTTCACCCCTACCCACACCTCATCCCCGCACTTTTCAACGTGCGTGGGTTCGGGCCTCCAGTCAGTGTTACCTGACCTTCACCCTGGACATGGGTAGATCACACGGTTTCGGGTCTACGACCCTCTACTATATCGCCCTATTCAGACTCGCTTTCGCTGCGGCTCCGCCTCTTCAGCTTAACCTTGCAGAGAATCGTAACTCGCCGGTCCATTCTACAAAAGGTACGCCGTCACCCATTAACGGGCTTCGACTACTTGTAGGCACACGGTTTCAGGATCTCTTTCACTCCCCTTCCGGGGTGCTTTTCACCTTTCCCTCACGGTACTGGTACACTATCGGTCACTAGGGAGTATTTAGCCTTGGGAGATGGTCCTCCCGGATTCCGACGGAATTTCACGTGTTCCGCCGTACTCAGGATCCACTCCGGAGGAAACGTGCTTTCGACTACAGGGCTCTTACCTGCTATGGCGAACCGTTCCAGGTCGCTTCGTCTAACACATTTCTTTGTAACTCCAATGGAGTGTCCTACAACCCCAAAAAGCAAGCTTTTTGGTTTGGGCTGATTCCGTTTCGCTCGCCGCTACTTGGGAAATCGCGTTTGCTTTCTCTTCCTCCGGGTACTTAGATGTTTCAGTTCCCCGGGTCTGCCTTCATTTACCTATGGATTCAGTAAATGATCCTACTCCATAACGAGTAGGGGGTTCCCCCATTCGGAAATTCTCGGATCAATGCTTACGTACAGCTCCCCGAGACATATCGGTGTTTGTCCCGTCCTTCGTCGGCTCCTAGTGCCAAGGCATCCACCGTGCGCCCTTCTTCACTTAACTATACTTACCGTTAATACTTAAAAAAGTCGTTGGTTTTTGTTTGATGTCTTGTCATACATTACTTATCTAGTTTTCAAGGTACATTG
>NZ_QPJJ01000027.1 GCF_003337485.1 Saliterribacillus persicus | reverse complement strand
ATCCCTCAGAGACGATGAGGTAGATAGGTTCGAGGTGGAAGCGTGGTGACACGTGTAGCTGACGAATACTAATCGATCGAGGACTTAACTAAACACAAAATGTTTGATTTGTCATACACCTTATCTAGTTTTGAAGGTATATTCCTTCATAAATATAAAGTCTGGTAGCAATAGCGAAGAGGTCACACCTGTTCCCATGCCGAACACAGTAGTTAAGCTCTTCAGCGCCCATGGTAGTTGGGGCTTGCGCCCCTGCGAGAGTAGGACGTTGCCAGGCTTTATCAAATTTATATTATCGCGGGGTGGAGCAGTCTGGTAGCTCGTCGGGCTCATAACCCGAAGGTCGCAAGTTCAAATCTTGCCCCCGCAACCAATTTAATTTAAAAATAAAGTAAAATTTAATATTTGGTCCGGTAGTTCAGTTGGTTAGAATGCCTGCCTGTCACGCAGGAGGTCGCGGGTTCGAGTCCCGTCCGGACCGCCATTTTTATATTTACTTGAATATTTACATATTAGCGCTTGGATAATTTTTATTATCTTAGCGTTTTTTTTATCTTTATAATTAAGAAAAATCTCTAGCTAACTATTTTCTATTTGGTTAGTGTTTTGCTATGATAAAGAGACATTACTAAAATTAAAGAGGTATTTCACATGGATGAATTTGACTTTATCAAATCGATACAACCTAGCTATCATAAACAAGCAAGTCTTAAAAAGGGGATAGGTGATGATGCAGCCATCATTAAAGAAGGGTATCAAAATATAATAACAACTGTTGATACCATGGTTGAAAATATTCATTTTTCAAGAAAAACTACTAAACCCTTCGATATTGGTTATCGTGTGCTTGCAGCAAATATCAGTGATATCGCAGCAATGGGTGGTACACCGACATTTTATTTGGTTTCTATCGTGATACCAAAAAGCTGGTCACATGATGAGTTAAAGAAAATATATCAAGGGATGGAAAATTTGGCTGATGTATTTCACATGGATCTATTAGGAGGAGATACTGTTTCGGGTGATCAATTGGTAGTCTCGGTAACAGTTCTTGGTACCGTAGCTGATCATAAGGAAAGATACAGAAGTCACGCAATGGAAGGTGATTTCGTTTTTGTAACTGGTACTTTAGGAGATGCAGCTGCTGGTTTACATCTTTTACTAGAAGATAGCACACAGCATGAAGGTTATGAATATTTTACAAAAAGACATCAACAACCAATGCCGCGTGTACAATTTATAAATGAAGCTGCTTCTATTACTCGTATTGCTTTAAATGATGTGAGTGATGGAATTGCTAATGAGTTAAATGAAATTGCAGAAGCATCTACCGTTCAAATTAATATCGATTATGAAAGACTACCAAAGCATAAGGCAATGAATCATTTTTCATCTGCACTTCAAGAGGAGTGGCTATTATCTGGTGGAGAAGACTTCGAATTAGTAGGTACGGTTGCAGAGAAAGATTGGGAATATTTACAGGAAGCAGCAAATAAAACAAATACACCTCTAGCCAAAATAGGAGAAGTTATAAGTAGTAATAACTCGCCGTTTCGCGTACAGTTATATAAAAATGGAAAGTATCAGCTACTTGAGAAAAGTGGCTATACTCATCTGAAGTAGGTGAAAAAGATGCAGACATATGTATTTGAAACAAATACGGAAGACGAAACAAAAGCCCTTGCTGAAAGATTGGCGGTGCTTGTAAAGCCAGGTGATGTATTAACACTAGAGGGTGGTCTAGGAGCAGGTAAAACTACTTTTACAAAAGGCTTAGGCGCAGGGCTTGGTGTTAGAAGAACAATTAATAGTCCAACATTTACGATTATAAAAGAATATATGGGAGAGATTCCTCTCTATCATATGGATGTTTATCGACTAGAGGACAGTGATGAAGATATTGGTTTCGATGATTATTTTAATGGTATTGGTGTCACTGTAGTAGAGTGGGCAACCTTTATTGAAGAGTTTTTACCGAAGGAACGTTTAGATATTTCTATCTTCCGTGAAGGAGATCGACAAAGAAAAATATACTTTTATCCAAAGGGTTCACATTATGATTGGATATGTAGGGAGTTAGCTAGATGAATATATTAGCAATAGATACCTCGAATCAAGTGATGACAGTTGCCATTACAAGAGGTGGGGAATTAATAGCAGAAACAATAATTAATGTGAAAAGAAACCACTCTGTAGGTTTAATGCCAGCTATTGATAATCTTTTAAAGGATGCAAATATGTTGCCAAAAGAATTAGATAAGATTGTGGTGGCTAAAGGACCAGGCTCTTATACAGGTGTTCGAATTGGCTTATCCACAGCCAAAACAATGGCATGGACATTAAATATACCTGTTATCGGTGTGTCTAGTCTCGAAATATTAGCACGTAATTTTTTTCAATCACAGGATGTAATCTGTCCTTTCTTTGATGCAAGACGTGGGCTTGTTTATACAGGGTTATATCAAGAAACCAACTTGAAAAAAGAAGAACAGAATCTCCTTTTTTCAGATTGGTTGGTGAAGTTAAAGGATGTAGAAGGGAAAATTTTATTTGTCAGTCCGGATCTTTCCATTCATAAAGAAACAATTAAAGATATATTAAAGGAAAAAGCAGTTTTTCCTCCTGCTATCTTTCATGTTCCAAGGGCAAGTGTTCTAGCTGAAATTGCAGAGGAAAAAGAAATAGAAGATGTGCATGCTTTAACTCCAAATTATTTGAGAATGGTAGAAGCAGAGGCAATTTGGTTAAAGGAGCAAGCAGAAAAAAACAATGACTAATTTATTAATTCGAAAAATGAGTGTAGATGACATTGAAGAGGTAAGTGCGATTGAAAATGAGTCCTTTACGGTGCCATGGTCTAAGAAAACGTATCAAGATGAGCTAACTCTTAACCAGTATGCCAATTACTTTGTGATCCTTTCAAATGACGTAATCGTTGGCTTCTGTGGCATGTGGTTGGTAATAGATGAAGCGCAAATCACCAATATAGCAATTAGAAAAGCATATCGCGGTAAAAGGTTTGGTGAAGCACTCTTTCAATACGTATTAAATTATGCTATCGCGCATCATGCTTCTAGACTCTCATTAGAGGTACGTGTATCTAATCTAGTCGCACAGCGGTTGTACAAAAAGTTCGGGCTCGTGCCTGGTGGAATAAGAAGAAACTATTATACAGATAATCAAGAAGATGCTTTAGTATTGTGGGTGAACTTATGAAGGATAAAGATGTATATATATTAGGAATCGAAACCAGCTGTGACGAAACAGCTGTGGCTATAGTTAAAAATGGTAAAGAAACCATTGCGAACGTGGTTGCTTCCCAAATTGAAAGTCATAAACGATTTGGAGGAGTTGTTCCAGAAATAGCATCCAGGCACCATGTCGAGCAAATTACCATGATTTTAGAAGAAGCACTAACTGAGGCAAACATGACAATGGAAGAAATGGATGCCATTGCAGTCACAGAAGGGCCAGGTCTTGTAGGTGCTTTACTTGTTGGTGTGAATGCAGCCAAGGCACTTGCATTCGCCCATCAGAAGCCGTTAATAGGTGTCCATCATATTGCAGGACATATCTATGCCAATCGTTTAGAGAAAGAATTCCAATTTCCGCTTCTTTCCCTTGTTGTTTCAGGGGGACATACAGAGCTTATTTTGATGGAGGAGCATGGAGACTTTAAAGTTATTGGAGAAACCCGAGATGATGCCGCTGGTGAAGCTTATGATAAAGTAGCACGTACGTTACAGCTACCATATCCAGGAGGGCCTAAAATTGACCAGCTTGCAAAAGAAGGAGAAGCATCAATACTTTTCCCACGAGCATGGTTAGAAGATGGGTCATATGATTTCAGTTTTAGCGGGTTAAAGTCAGCAGTTATTAATACCCTGCATAATGCAAAACAACGAGATAAAGTAATTAAAAAAGAAGATCTAGCTGCAAGTTTTCAGGAAAGTGTTGTGGAAGTATTAGTGAAGAAAACTTTCAAAGCTGCAGAACAGTTTGACGTTAAACAAGTCATTGTAGCAGGTGGTGTAGCTGCTAATAGTGGACTTCGTACTGCTTTAGAAGAAACCTTTGCGGATAAAAAATTCGAGTTAATGATACCACCACTCCCTCTATGTACTGATAATGCTGCTATGATTGCAGCAGCTGGTACCATAGCCTATGAACAAGGGCATCGTGCAGCTTGGGATTTGAATGCTAATCCAAGCTTGGATATAGAAATATACAGTGCAAGATCTAATAAATAATAATAAAAACTATCCACAGATCAAATGTATATTCTGTGGATAGTTTTGTAAAGGCTTGATAAATATAAGGTTAAGGAATTGTAAATTGTGTGCATAACTATACCTAAATCTGTGGATGGTGTGGATAAAACGGTGCATAACTTGCTATTATACGTTTTATCCACTAACACCTCTGTGGATAACATTTTGTCTAAAAACATAAGAAAAAGTAGTTATTTTATACATTAACCTGCATATTTTAAAAACAAAGATGTTATATTAAACGAGAAAAGCCGTCTATTCTGTTTGCAGGTTTTCCCACTCTTCCATTAAGGTTTCCATCTGATTTTCTAAAGCTTGATTTCGCTCGTTTAACGTAAAAGATTTTTCATGATCCTGAAACACCTCAGGCTTACATAATTCTTCCTCAATGGTAGTCATTTCAAGCTCTATTTCCTCAATTAGATTTTCAATCTCTTCTGTTCGTCGTTCAATTTTTCGTTGTTCTTTTTTTGCTTCTTTATCTAAATGATAGTTCTTTTTAGCCTTGTTTTCTTTAGCTGGAACATTCTCATTTTGTTTATTTAAATCCTCTAATTCTTGCTCCTCTTGTTTTTTCTCTAAATAATAATCATAATCGCCAAGATAAAGCGTCGTTTTTTGCGGTTCCATTTCCAACACTTGTGTGGATAACTTGTTGATAAAGTAACGATCGTGTGAAACAAACAAGATTGTACCTGGATAATCTATTAGTGCAGCTTCTAATACCTCTTTACTGTCTAAATCTAGATGGTTCGTAGGTTCATCCAAAACTAATAAATTCGCTTTTTCCATCATTAATTTTGCTAAAGCAAGTCTTGCTTTTTCCCCACCACTTAACGAAGAAACGATTTTTAATACATCATCGCCACTAAAGAGGAAATTACCTAAAATCGTACGAATATCCTTTTCATTCATGTTAGGATAATCATCCCAAAGCTCATGCAAAACAGTTTTGTTGGAATTTAATTTGGCTTGTTCTTGGTCATAATAACCAATTTTTACGTTTGCACCGATTTGAATGGTACCAGAGCTTGGTTTTAAATCATTCGTAATCGTCTTAAGTAAGGTCGACTTCCCAACCCCATTTGGGCCGACAAGTGCCATGCTTTCCCCGCGTGTAATATCCAAGTTTAAATTGGAAAAAATAGCTGGCTCGTCTGATTTGTAACGAAAAGAAAGATCTCGAATTTTTAATACATCATTTCCACTGCGCTTTTCAATCATAAAGCTAAATTTGGCAGAGGCTAAATCTCCATTTGGTTTATCCAGTACATCCATTTTTTCAAGCTGTTTCCGTCTACTTTGCGCTCTTTTGGTAGTGGAGGCTCGTACAATATTTTTCTGGACAAATTCTTCTAACTTTTTAATTTCTGCTTGTTGCTTGTCGAATTGCTTTAAGTCTTGCTCATAATTTGCCTCTTTTTGCTCTAAAAATTTACTGTAGTTACCGAAAAATTTGGCGGAACGATTTCTAGAAATCTCATAGACAATATTTACAGTCTTATCAAGAAAGTAACGATCGTGCGAGACAATTACAACAGCACCTTTGTAGTTATTCAAATAACCTTCCAACCATGTTAATGTTGCAATATCTAGATGGTTTGTCGGTTCATCTAAAATAAGTACATTCGGATTGGTTAAAAGTAATTTTCCTAAAGCCAATCTTGTTTTTTGACCACCACTTAAAGATGAAATCTTAGTGTCCCACATATCTTCAGGGAAATCTAACCCGGTAAGAACAGCCTTAATTTCCGCTTCGTATTGGTAACCGCCCTCAGCCTTAAAATCTTCCTGTTTTTGATCGTATTGCACGAGTAATTGCTGGTAGCCTGCTTCATCTTTCATTCGATCAGGATCACCCATTGCCTGCTCCATTTTTCGAAGCTCTTTTTCACGGGTAATAAAATGTTGGTATATTTGAAGCATTTCCTTCCATATCGTTTCTGTCGATTCTAAACCAGAATGCTGGGCCAAGTAACCAATTGTTACATCCTTTGGTTTATGAATTTCTCCTTCATCATATCCAAGTTTTCCGGATATAATATTAAGAAGCGTTGTTTTACCTGCTCCGTTGCGACCTACAATGGCAATGCGGTCATTATTTTTAATTTCAAGCTTTATATTCGAGAGGATTAATTCTGCCCCGTATCGTTTAACTAAATTGTTAACTTGCATATAGATCATGTCATTCACCTCAATGAATTAAGTGTATCTCATACTAATCTCTACAAGCAAGTGGCGTCTCTGTATTCCGCCCAAAATTTTGTAAGTGAAGCAATTCACGACAAGTTTACATTTTTCTGTTAGAATATAAGGTACATTAATGTTTTTTGAAAAATCTATTCTAATCTAATATAGGTCAAACATTTGAACAGTAAGGGGATTAAAGGATGGCTAATCAACATAAAATACCACAAGCAACAGCAAAACGATTACCTTTATATTATCGTTTCTTAAATAATTTACATTTACAAGGTAAACCACGTGTTTCTTCTAAAGAGCTGAGCGAAGCAGTAAAAGTAGATTCGGCTACGATTCGTAGGGACTTCTCTTATTTTGGTGCCCTTGGTAAAAAAGGATACGGCTATAATGTCGAATATTTATTGGGATTCTTTAGAAAAACGCTGGATCAGGATGAAAATACACCGGTTGCCTTAATAGGGGTAGGTAATTTAGGTACAGCATTTTTAAATTATAATTTCACAAAAAATAATAATACGAAGATTGAATGTGCATTTGATGCGGACAAGCGTAAAGTAGGGTCTAAAATAGGCGATGTCGAAGTTAACCACATTGATGAAATTGAGGAAAAAATAGGTGATGTCAACGTTGCCATACTAACCGTTCCCGTAAGTGTTGCACAACCGATGACAGACAGGTTAGTTAGTGCAGGGGTAACTGGAATTCTAAATTTCACACCAGCAAGAATCACCGTCCCTGACGAAGTGCGTGTGCATCATATCGATTTGGCGGTAGAATTACAATCACTTGTATATTTCATGAAGCATTATCCAACCGATATGGAAGAATAAAAAGGCTCTAAAATATATGTTGGGGTAAAGAAAAAATTCAGACAAATAAAAACACGCAATCTCCTAATTTTGATAAACTTTGTTTAGACCAATAAA
>NZ_QPJJ01000026.1 GCF_003337485.1 Saliterribacillus persicus | reverse complement strand
ATACTTCCCCCTAATATGTCATTAGGGTTATTTTCTATCAAAAGTGGCTCAGTTTTCAATTGCTATGGTGGCTCACTTTTAAATTACCATATACACACAAAGAATGGAAAACAGCCGATTTCCAGGCAACAAGCTTACCGCATTATTCACCGGGCTGCAGAAGAAGCTGGCATTACTGAAAAAGTTGGCATGCATACGCTTCGAAAGACATTTGGTTTCCATGCTTACCATAAGGGCATTGCCATTTCCATCCTTCAACAAATCTATGGGCATACCACACCTGGTGAAACCTTACGTTATATCGGTGTTAACAAAAATCAACGATTATCGATCAAAGTTGATGTCAATCTATAATTCTGTATGATAAGGAGTTTTGGAGATAGATGAGTGATCAAACGTACTTTATTTTAATTTTAGGCTTATTATTTGTTATTGGGGTTATGACTACAAAATTCTCAAGTAGAATCGGTGTACCTGCATTGATTCTCTATATCCTTGTCGGTGTTCTCGTTGGAAGTGATGGACTGGGTCTGTTTTATTTTAGTGATTATAACTTTGCTCAACTAGTCGGGATGCTCGCCTTAGTCATTATTTTATTTGAAGGTGGGATGCAGACCAAGTGGGAAGAGATTAAACCGGTTATTGGGCCCTCGATCTCCCTTGCAACTATCGGGGTATTAATTACCACTATTATTGTAGCGGTGGCTGCAAAGTTCATTTTAAATGTATCGTGGCTTGAGGGATTCTTGTTCGGTGCAATTGTTGGATCAACTGATGCGGCAGCTGTTTTCGCTGTATTAAAGGGCCAAAATATTAAGACAAGAATCGAATCTACTCTTGAGGCTGAGTCTGGCTCGAATGATCCGATGGCGATGATCCTTACTATTTCCTTTATCGAATTACTTACAGTAGAAAGTGCTTCATATTGGAATCTAATCGGAGCTTTTTTCTGGCAAATGATCATGGGTTTAATCATTGGACTAGTAATTGGGAAAATTACTGTCTTTGCCATCAATAAAATCAACTTAGATTCAGGTGGGCTTTATCCAGTATTTGCACTTGCCTTCGCATTATTATCGTTTAGTGTGACCGATTTAATGGGGGCAAGTGGCTTATTAGCGGTTTATATATCCGCTGTTTTAATTGGGAATTCAGAAATCGCTTATCGTCATTCTATTTTCCGTTTCAATGAAGGATTTGCTTGGATCGCCCAAATTCTTATGTTTACCATTCTAGGGTTACTTGTATACCCTTCTCAGATACTTAATCTTGATATCATTGGAAAAGGATTATTAATCGCCTTGATTTTAATCGTCGTAGCTCGTCCAGTTGCGGTATTTATCTCAACATTTAAGCTTCACTATAGCCCAAAGGAACAGTTATTTCTATCATGGGCTGGTCTAAAAGGTGCTGTTCCAATCGTATTAGCCACCTTCCCTATGGCGGCAGGACTTGAAAATGCACAGCTTTTATTTAATGTCGTGTTTTTCGTTGTTTTACTCTCTGCTTTAGTCCAAGGTTCAACGATCACAATCCTTGCTGAAAAATTAGGACTTAGTGGTGATAAGAGACCAGAACCGATGCATAGCTTAGAATTAGTTTCGATTGGGAAAGCAAATGCCGAGATAATTGAATATGAGGTTGATGACGATACGGCTATTACAAATAAGTCCTTACTCTCGATTACTTTTCCTAAGGACGTTTTAATAAATGCCATTATCAGAAATGATCAGCTTGTCACACCTACTGGCGACACTATGATCCGTAAAGGAGATATCTTGTATATCCTTGTGTCTAAGCACAGTAAAAAGGCATTAAAAGCGATGTTAAAAAGAGAAGTATAATAAATATAGAGAATAAAAGAGTTGTTCAAAATCATAATAATGATTCATTGAACAACTCTATTTTTATCTCTCTAACTATAAACCCATTAGTCATGGATACTTTTTCTATCCCTCTTATCCTCATACATTCGATCATCTGCTTCCTTGAATAATTCGTCTAGGAACTCACCGTCCCTTGGATAGAGAGCGACACCGATACTCGTGGAAATCATTAATGATTGATCATCAGCAAATTCGAATGGCTCTTCTAAATTAGACCTTATCTTGTTTATCACATACTCTGTTTGTTTATCATCATCTAACATAATTACGAACTCATCACCTGATAAACGGGCAACAAAGTCTGATGGTCCAACACTTTTATTCAACAGCTCAGCAAAGTACTTCAAAACTTCATCGCCTGTATAATGGCCATACTGATCGTTAATGCTCTTAAAAGAGTCTAAATCCAAAATGAGAAGGACAAATGTAGCCTTATTTTTCAGCCAATTCTCTAAAGTATGGTTAAATGATACGCGATTATATATTTTAGTAAGATGATCACAGTAGGCCAAGTCATGAATCTGTTTCTCACGTTGTTTTGTTTTGGTTATCTCATGGATCATCAGTAACTGATAGGGATCTCCTTCCATTTCGGTAAACTCGGAACTAATCGCAAGCCATTTTAACTCACGCTTCTCAGTATAGAAAGAATGCTCTGCATTTTGAAACGGCTTTCTTTTTTCAAAATTATCAAAATATACTCTTAACATCTGTTCTTGTTCCTCATTTTCTAACCATTTGTAGATTTTTTGACCAAGAAGATCGTTCAAAGGCATTTCCAGAAAATCTGAAACTCTTGGACTTGCTTCATAAATCGTTCCCTTACTGTCTGTTATCATAATACCAATAGGTGCCCGATCGAATAATAGATTGTATCTTTTTTCATACGAAGGTAGAGAGTCATATTTATATACACTTATATAAACGGCAAATGCCCAAAAATTAATGCCAAATGGAACAAGAGAAAAACTATCCCAGTCTCCAGCCATCTCTCCAGACACAACAATAACTAAAGACCATAAGACAAACGAAACCAGACCAGTCAGCCAGATTTGACTTGGACGATTTTTCTGTAGAACTTTTGGTATTAACAGAGTAATCATTACTACTAAATAGAAAAACATGATACCAAAGTTTAAAAAGCCACCAGGACCTGGTAAAGAGTGCTCACTATAAACCAAAACCTCATCTTGATATAACCAACCATCAACTGGTAACAACAGTATATTGATTACAGGTGGAACGAAAAGCAATTTATAATAAAATGCATATTTACGCTTATAGACGTTTGTAATCAGGTAAACACCGTGTAAAAGTAATAGAAAAGTAACAAGAATTGTTGGAATTAGACCATACATAAAAACAACATTTGCTTGTTTAAGTGGTAAGATTGAAATTAGCAGAGCTGATTGTTGCCAAACAGCCATCGCTACAAATATCAATGCAAATGTCTTATACTTTATACTTCTGCGGTTCCCATTATATATAGCTGTAGCCCCACTTATTAATATAAAAGAAGATACGATATAAAGTATAGGTAAAAAAAACATAGTGATCACCCCTAACGAAATTTTTAAATAGAATAGAAAAATTCGGCATGCGATTATCTTTTAGAGGATACCAAAGTTCTACTTATCCTTTGTACATTCTAAATTTCCACTTCATCGAGTTACTTCATCGCTAAAATTTTATATTTTTCTATAAAAAAAGAAACCTCCGCTACAAAGGTTTCTAACTTCTCCTTATAAGCGCAACTGGCTGGCATTCATTACAATAATGATTAGCCCCTTTAGCTTTGCGTCCCCTTCTTTCGAAAGGTTTGCCAATATTTTAATTGTGACTATTTTCCTATAAATTTATCATAACACGTTTTATGGAAATTTGTCTATTTAATTTCGAGATTTTCACCTTTCCTTATAAGCATAACTGTCTGGCATTCATTACAATAATGGCTAGCCCTTTTAGCTTTGTGTCCCATAATTCCGAAAAGTTTGCCGATATACATATTATGACTATTTTCCTATCTCTTTATCGTAACACCTTTTATAGAAAATTCACTATTTAATTTGGATATTTTTACCTTTTTTAACAAAACTGAAACACCCCTAAGAGTAAGATTAACCAATCTCACTCTTGGGGGTGTTTTTATGACTAAAGATGATGATGGGCTTTAACTTGGAATTGTTGTTAGTATTCGCTCGACAACGATTTCGATTTAATTGGAAACGCTCTTCCTCTCAAGCTTATCCCCTATCGGACTCTAAACTAAACAATATTCTAATAATTGTGGTAGCATATTTAAAATTAATAATATTGCCATGAATTTTCGTATAATGGAATCAGATTGGGGTCAATTAAAGTATTAACACCGATTTCCTTTTTATCACCATTTTTATCAAAGATATTGTTATCTTCATCTTTTCCGAATATTGATAAACTTTCCAGAAGCTCATTCTCTAAATAATTGGTCTCTGCTGTAATATTTAATTTTTCCAAATCAATTGTTTCTCTACTTGCCATTACGAACCCCCAATTACCGAAACTCGGTATATCTACATGAAGATTTTCAACATGTAAGCCGGTTGCCGCTATCGTATTAGAAATCAACCAGTATACTTCTCTTGCGAACACCGGACTAGTAGCTTGTACCATCGCAGTTCCTGATGGATTCAAATGATTACGGACGAGTGAATAAAACTCCTTTGTATAGAGTTTATTTAAGCTTTCATTATTAGGATCTGGTAAATCAACAATAATTGCATCGAACCACTCTTCACTATTCTCTAAGTATTGAAACGCATCTCGATGGACAACATCTACCCGTTCGTCTTCTAGTGCATTTTCATTTAATTCTCTAAGGTGAGGATTGGTGTTAGCTAATTGAACAACTGCTGGATCTAAATCCACTAAGGTAATATCTTTTATTTCAGGGTACTTCAATAATTCTCTAACTGCCATTCCATCTCCACCACCTAGTACTAACACCTTTTCAGGTGACTCCGTATTTGCAATGGTCGGATGGACTAATACTTCATGATATCGATGTTCATCTATCGAGCTTAATTGCAATGCTCCATTTAAGTAAAGGCGAATGTCCTGATCCTGTTTAGTTATAACAATTTTTTGATACTTACTCTCTTCTAAATGTATAATAGGATCTTTATAAAGTTTTTCCTCAAAGGAAAGAGCAATCGATTCACCAAAAAATAATCCTCCAATAAGGAATACAGCAATAACTCCACCAACTAAGATGTGTAAGCCTTTTTTAAGTATTTCTTTTCGAAATAAATAAAGAACAACCAAAGCAACCATTAAATTAACTAACCCGACTAAAAATGCACTTGTCACCATACCTAATTGGGGTCTTAATAAGAAGACAAAAAGCAACCCTCCGATTAAACCACCAGCATAATCCGAAAATAAAACTCTTGCTGTGCTTTTTTGTAGGGTTACACCGATTTCATTCGCTTTTCGAATCAATATCGGTAACTCAACTCCAGTTAATGCCCCCACTATTAACGTAATGGAATACAAGAAAAGAGCATCAGTCCCAGATGAGAAAAAAGCAGTAGCTCCAAACATCAGAAAACTGGAAAAGCCCCCGATTAACGCTACAAAAAATTCTATGTAAATAAATGATAATACGAGATTTTTAGTGACCTTTTCACTTAGACTTGCACCGATTCCCATTCCTGTCAAAAACAACGAAATCGTCAGTGTATACTGCTTAACACCATCACCTAATATATAAGATCCAAGCGCCCCAAATAACACTTCGAAAATAATACCGCAAATAGAAACGATACCTGAAGCCCAATATATAAAATGACTTTGCTTTACTTTCATCTCTTCCATTTTTGCCACTCCATCATCTATGTACTAATTTGAAAAGCCTGACCAAATCAAAAAGGTCAGGCTTTCTTACTTATGTGATCGATGAACCTATAACAAATGCTAATCCGACAGAAACTCCAAAGGAAATAATTCCAACTGCAACATTATTTTCCTTTAACTGTTCCTCAACAGAAAACTTTCGTGTTAAACCTTCAAAAATAAGATAGGCTAATAATTGCAACACTACACCATAGGCACCCCAGATTAATGTCTCTACTACATCAATGCTGTGATAGATAGCAAATGCTAAAATAATACAGATACCGATGATTTTACCTGAAATCGACAAGGCGATTGCTTGATTGCCACTTTTTACTTGATCCCAATCTTTGTATTTAGTTGTTAACCACTCAAAAACGACTAAAGCTAAAACGACAACAATAATTGCTGCTGCAAAATAAATAAATGTAGAAATAAATGGTTCCATATCCAACTCTCCTTTTTTGATTATTTTCCGGAACTAGGGCCACCACCACGGGAATTGCCCATTCCTCTATTTGTTGTTACGCCACCTTTATTATAGCTTCTGGATGTGGAGTATCCTCCATAGCAATCGTTAGTGCCACAATAATTTCTGCGATTTGACACCCAATTGTTACCGAAGACGCCATCGAGCATTCTGATTGCAAAATATGTAGTTAAAAAATTAGGTGAATAATTATTTTTAACAAATTCTTCACTGGCTACCTCGATAAAAGTTGCGTTATCTATATCTTCACTATCTTTTAAGATGACAAACTTGTCAGGGTATACAAGGATTTGTTGCCCTTCTTTATATTCGCTGATTTCATCTGGTTTTTTCACTTCAGCTAATATATCAGCTAATTCCTCTACTTCAAATTGCAGGGTACCGTATACATTTGCAGTCGTGTCGTCACCTACAACAGAGTCAACGAAGGGAAAGTTATTCGATATTAATGCTTCCATATCCGAATTATTGTTGCTTTTCAGCTTATCAATAATTTCATCTTTTGATTCTGACACTTCTAGTTCCTCTTCTACAATGGCACCAGATTCATCAAATGCCGACATATTCGATAAGGCATTGGAACCACAACCAGCAAGGATAATCGCTAAAAATACTAAAATACTTATTACCATTATTTTTTTCACTTCTCGATTCACCTCCTTATCTTTATTATTATTCAAACGAAATTACTTCATGATAGCAATGTACCTTGTATGTATAAACAAACTAAACATGGTAGAAAGAACCTAAAGTCTAACCTTAGGCTCTTTCTTTGTATGTTTATTCTTTTCCTAATTTCTTTTTTAAAGCTGCCATTTCATCATCTACATCGTTATTTCCCAGTGCCTCAAATTCATCGTCAAGAGACTTGCTTTGCGATGACATATCATCACTAGTTTCTGCTTCTGCTTCAAATTGCATTACTTTTTCTTCCATACGTTCGAATCCACGTTTAGAATCATCGTTACCGATTGAAGACATTGTGCGATTCATCTTTGTGCGAGTTTTTGCTGATTCTGCTCTTGCTTTTAACGAATCTTTCTTCAGTTGCATTTGTTGGTATTCTTTTTTCATTTCGTCTAATTTTTCCCTTAGCTGATCTGCATCTTTTTTAGCGCGTTCCCATGAATCACTTAATGTGGTTGCCTTAGATGCTTGTTCTTTCTTATCTTCTAAAGCGCGTCGTGCTAAATCTTCGTTACCCGCTTCAATCGCTTTTTCAGCCTGAGCTTGACGTTTCTCTACTAAAGCCTGTGCATCATCTGATTTTCGTTTTAACATTTTTTCGTTTGCGATTTGTTTTGCTACTGCAGATTCTACCTCGCGAATATCAGATTCCATATCACGCATAAATTGATCTAGCATTTTAACCGGATCTTCCGCCTTATCTAACATAGAGTTTAACTCTGAACCTACTACTGTTTTTACACGTTTAAAAAATTGAAACATAATTATTTTTCCTCCTTTAAATATTTAAATGGAACCAGCAATTATTTTTACTTCATAGGGCTCAATCGAATAGCCAATACTTGCTTCAACATCACTATCCCAATCCTCTACACTAATAAATGATTCTTCCTCATCATCACAGTATTCCGCATAGTGAATTTGTTGTCCTGTTAAAGAATCACTTCTTCCTTCACCTGTGACTTGAGCATGACCACTTTCATCTAGAGCATAGGTTTTGTTATTAAATACAACCTCTTTTGGAAAATCATTTGCTACAGGTAACTGGATTTTTTCATAGATACCTAACTCTAATTCATCATCCATTTCAGCAGCTAACCAAATAGATTTACTTTCACCAAGTAATTGATAGCTATACCATTTATAGTTACCATCTTGATAAGTGATTTTCCCTACTACTTCATAGTCCGCTAAATCATATTCAACAATATCCCCTACTTGAATTGAAAGCAAATCCCTTTTATTCACAGTTGCTTTCTCTTCTTTTTTGCCAAATAATTTTGAAAAGAAACCCACATCGCACACCTCATTTCATTCTTTAATGGGTTGATACTCATATCTACGAATTGTTTCTAAAAAGGTTTCAATATTTCAGAAAAAATTTATTTTCGTATATTTGCCTCAATATATCTACCTTATCATAGTTCAAACGCTTATGGTAACGCTGATTATTTACTTTCCTGCCAAATGATACAAAAAAAGCGGATAAAATGCAATTGCATTCTATCCGCTTATTTCTAAATATTAATCTTCTAACCACTCAGTGTGGAAGACGCCTTCTCTATCTAGTCGTTGATACGTATGCGCGCCAAAGTAATCACGTTGCGCTTGTAGCAAGTTAGCAGGAAGTGTTTCTGTACGATAGCTATCAAAGTAAGCTAATGCACTAGCAAATCCTGGTACTGGAATTCCACGCTCCATTGCAATGGAAAGTACTTTACGCAAGGATTCTTGATAGCTTTCAACGATTTCCTTGAAATATGGATCAAGAAGTAAGTTAGTTAAGCCTGGCTCACGATCATATGCTTCTTTAATTTTTTGTAGGAACTGCGCACGAATGATACATCCACCACGGAAAATCATGGAAATATCGCCATAACGAAGGTTCCAGTCGTTTTCTTCAGATGCTGCACGCATTTGTGCAAATCCTTGTGCATACGATACGATTTTACTCATATACAATGCTTTACGAATAGCTTCTACAAGCTCATCTTCATCACCTTCATAAGGCTTGTCCTGTGCTGATGGACCTTGTAGTACTTTGCTTGCTTTCACACGCTCTTCTTTCATTGCTGAAATAAATCGAGCAAATACGGATTCTGTGATAACTGGTAATGGAACACCTAAGTCTAATGAGCTTTGACTAGTCCATTTTCCAGTACCCTTTTGACCAGCAGTATCTAGGATTACATCTACCATTGGCTTACCAGTTTCTTTATCTTTTTTCTTAAAGATATCTGCAGTAATCTCGATAAGGTAACTGTCTAGTTCTCCTGTATTCCATTCTGCAAATACTTTTTGTAATTGATCTGCATCATAGCCTAATACATTTTTCATAATGAAGTATGCTTCACAAATTAATTGCATATCTCCATACTCGATACCGTTGTGCACCATTTTAACGTAGTGCCCAGCACCATTTGGTCCAATGTATGTCACACAAGCATCGTTATCTACTTTCGCACTGATTGCTTCAAAAATTGGCTCTACTAAATCATAGGCTTCTTTTTGTCCACCAGGCATGATAGAAGGTCCTTTAAGTGCCCCTTCTTCTCCACCTGATACCCCAGTTCCGATAAAGTGAATACCAGATTCATCTAATTCTTGGTTACGACGGATAGTATCTTTAAAGAATGTATTTCCTCCATCAATTAAAATGTCGCCTTTATCAAGTAATGGACGAAGCGTTGCGATTGTCGCATCTGTTGCTGGTCCAGCTTGTACCATTAACATAATTTTACGAGGTTTTTCTAATGAGTCTACGAATTCTTCTATCGTCTCTGCACCATAGAAATTTTTACCTGCAGCTTCATTTTTTAAAAAGTCTTCTGTTTTTTGGTACGTTCTGTTAAATACAGAAAGTGAATATCCTCTGCTCTCTACGTTTAAAGCAAGGTTTTTCCCCATTACAGCGAGGCCGATTACCCCAAATTGTTGTTTTGACATAAATTCCATTCGCTCCTTTATATTTTTTCGCATACCCGACTTAGGGCTGCCATTTAACACAAACTACAATATGTACTTCCACTCTCTATCATACCATGAAATGAGCGAATTCTGTAGTCCTGCTAGTTTTTTTCTATCTATTAAGTTATTACAAGCGCAACAGACCTGCAAGTGATAGCCTCTATTTTTCTGAAATTTCCCTCTATTTCATAACACCCAGCGGCGAATCGCTTTTGCAACCCCAGCCTGATGGTTGGCATCTGTTACCCAGTCTGCAATTTTCTTTACCTCAGGCTGCGCATTATCCATGGCTATTCCAAATCCAGCTTGCTCAATCATCTTTCGGTCATTGAGACTATCTCCCATCGCCATTACATTATCCATCGTAATTCCTAATCGTTCACAGACCTTTTCAATCGCAACAGCTTTATTCACACCAATCGCATTAACTTCGATATTCGTTAAGCTTGAATTACTTAACTCAATATCATCATAGGTTGCTAATTCATCCATAATCTCTTTTCGAACATCATCTTTTTTGACGTCATAACCAAATTTCAACCATTGGTGGGCATCGATTTCTTCAGGTGCTTCTCCTCTAAATATCTCCTCTGTTGATGTTAGCCACATCCATGTATTGTGCTTTTTTTGTAAAGCTACTAATTTCTTTACTAAAGCAGGATCGATTAACTGTCTGGCAATTAATTCACCAGTCATTGTCCAAATTTCACTACCATTTACCGTGATTAGATAGTGGATATCCAATTCTTTAGCAATGATAGAACTCGTGCTAAAGTGCCGTCCTGTTGAAATAATGACTTCAATTCCCTTTTCTCTTGCTTCTATAATCGCTCGTTTATTTTCTTCTGATACCTTGTGTTTGTTATTTAGCAATGTACCGTCCATATCTAAAGCTATTAGTTTTATGTCTTTTTTCATCTTCTGCTCCTTTTTTTCGTGATACCTTTATTCTAACGAAAGTTTTCACCAATCTAAAGCAATTACCCTACTCCTAACTTCTTCCCTTATTTTTAAAAAATTATGTGCTAAACTATGATTAGCTGAACAGATTGATTAAATTATCATAATGGAGGTAACTTTTATGCAAAAAAGAGCCGTCGTAACAGTAGTTGGAAAAGACCAAGTTGGAATTATTGCAAATGTCACAACCGTCTTATCTGAAAATGAAATAAATATTTTAGATATTAGTCAAACTATTTTAAATGACTTTTTCACGATGATCATGTTAATAGATATTAAAGACACCAATAATTTGGCGCGTCTTAATGAAAGCTTTGATCCAGTTGAAAAAGAAATGGGATTAAAAATAAGCATTCAGCTTGAAGATGTGTTTCAAGCGATGCACCGGATTTAATGGGAGGTTCTTATGCCAATAGCATTTACAGAAGTACAAGAAACCATTCGGATGGTAGAAATGGAAAGCTTAGATATTCGCACAGTCACAATGGGAATCAGCTTGCGTGATTGTGCCTCGAACAATTTTGAAGATGTAAATAAAAATGTGTATCAAAAAATAACAAGCTATGCCAAGCATTTACGTTCAACAGCAGAAGAAATAGAAAGAGAATATGGTGTTCCCATTATTAATAAGCGAATCGCAATCTCTCCCGCAGCAGAACTTCTTGCAAATGCAACGAAAGAAGATGGGATTAGCCTTGCTAAAACATTAGATAAAGCTGCTGTTGATTTAGGCGTGGATTTTATTGGCGGTTTCTCTGCTCTAGTTCATAAAGGTATTTCAAAGGGTGATCAGGTTCTATTAGATGCGCTTCCAGAAGCACTTAGTGTAACAGAGCGCGTTTGTGCCTCTATTTCTGTTGCTACTACAAGAACAGGTATTAATATGGATGCGGTAGAAAAAATGGGACAAATTATCAAAGAAACTGCGGAGTTAACTGCAGAAGATAATAGCATTGGATGTGCTAAACTCGTGGTATTTTGTAATCCAGTGGAAGATAATCCATTTATGGCCGGTGCCTTTCATGGTGCAGGTGAGGGTGAAGCTGTGCTTAGTGTCGGGGTTAGCGGGCCAGGTGTTGTCTTACATGCACTTAAACGCTATCCGGATGCAGACCTAGGAGAGGTTTCTGAGGTCATTAAGAAAACAGCATTTAAAATTACCCGTGCTGGCGAATTAATTGGACGAGTTGTTGCAGAGAGGCTAAACGTACCATTTGGCATCATGGACCTATCACTTGCTCCGACCAATGCGATCAATGACAGTGTGGCTGAAATTTTAGAAGAAATAGGCTTAGAGCGTGTCGGAACCCACGGAACGATTGCCGCACTTGCACTCATGAACGATGCAGTGAAAAAAGGCGGCGCCATGGCAAGTTCCTATGTTGGCGGTCTTAGTGGGGCGTTTATTCCAGTCAGTGAAGATAACGGAATGATTCGCGGGATTGAAGACGGGGCGTTGACCCTTCCTAAATTAGAGGCAATGACTTGTGTTTGTTCAGTTGGGTTAGACATGATTGCACTGGACGGAAATGTTAGTGCAAACACATTATCCGCAATTATTGCTGACGAAGCAGCAATCGGTATGATCAATAAAAAGGCCACTGCAGTACGTGTCATACCTGTAATCGGAAAAGAAGAAGGTGAAGTCGTCGAGTTTGGTGGACTACTTGGACGGGCACCCGTTATTGGTGTTAGTAATTTCAGCTCCGATAAATTTATAAAACGTGGCGGAAGAATACCAGCACCACTTCAAGCACTAACGAATTAATGTATCAACAAAAGATATCGACAATGTGACTTACCAGACCACAAAATCCAGTTTTATTTTATACAGCGCAACATCTTAATGTCACATTTAAAAAGCGACAAACTCCTTCTACTTGGAATTTGTCGCTTTTTTGTTTATAAGAAAACTAAGCTTTCTTTTTTGAAAACTGATTCGCTAGAATAGTAATAGTAAATGCAACTAAACACGGTACTACCATGGCAATAATAAAACCAACTGAGTTATTAGCAAGAAATGGTGCAGTAAAAGTTGGTACATAAGCCGTTCCACGAACATCAAATAATCCGACTAAAGCTCCACCAATTCCTCCTGATATGAGAGCACCTGCAAATACCCATTTGCTAGAGAACATAAAGGGGTAAGCAGATTCAACAAACGTACCAAAGCTTAAATTGATAACAAATCCAGGCGCAGCTACTGCCGCTTCTCCTTTATCACGCGGACGAATAATATTTGCAAGGTTAATGCCTGCAGCAACCATTACAAGTCCCACCATATCCACCGCGCCTAAAAAGCTGTTACCCGTACGTTCCATCTCAAGTAGTACAATTGGTAAAATTGCCGCATGGTAAACACCACCGATAATTGCTGGCCATATTAATAATCCTGCAACTGCTCCTGCAAGTATAGGATTAAATGCAACTGCCGCTTCAATTAAATCCTTCACACCATCACCTAAGAACAAGGCAATTGGAGCTATAAAGTAGAATACCAATAAACCTGCAATTAATCCTGAGAATCCACCAGCAACGATATTAACAGTAGTCATTGGCACACGCCACTCGACTAGTTTTCTAAAAAATAATGGCACCAATAGTCCAGCTAAAATACCACCTATCATACCACCAATTATGCCTCCATCGACAGATAAGACACCCGCAATTACCCCTGCTACAATCGACACTTCGTCCAGTTCTGAAATTTGCTTTGCCGCAATTACTGCGATAATAACAGGTAATGCACCAATCAATATATCAAAAACATCACTTAATATACCTAAACCAGGAATCTTACTAAGAGCTAAAATAATGGCCATTGCGATAAACCCTGGTAAAGCAGACATCATAATGCCTCTGATATTTAATTTTTTCAACCCACCACTGTCATTACTTACTTGGTTGTTCACAGATCCCAATACAGGTCTGTAGGCTAAGTTAAATACCTTACTTAACGAAGTAATGAATGATACAGCTCTCGTTTTATTCGTTGTACCAGTAGTCCCTGAAGTTGCAATGACATTTGCTCCGATAGACTGGATCGATGCCATCGAAGTACCACCTGTCCCTACTATAGGAATTTGTTTTTCCTTCGAAGCTAAAATGGTTTGTGTATTTGCCCCAGTTGGATCACCACTCATCACAATTAGCCCATCAATTTCTCCTTGTTTAATTAAGGTAGCAATCTTTTGATCATGTTCAATTGCTTCCCCGTTTACTTTTTCTAATGTCTTCGAAGAACTATGAACAACCTCCCCATTTTGCAAAAACCATAGTGCAGCTTTTGTAGAATCCTTTGCTTGGTCCATCGATGTTTCAGCTGCAATAAACTGAATAGCACCAATTTCAATTGAGGCGCTCTCTGCTTGTTTGTCGATTTCTCCTAGTAAAGCCTGTGGATTTTTACCACCGAGATTAAATAAATTGCCTCCACTGCTCCCGATAATTGCGATCTTTTTCACGCATAATCCCCTCTTTTCTTGTTGTGTATATAAATCAATGACTATTATAGTCGAATTTTGTATACTACGCTACTACGGTAAAGCGCTAAAGGGATTAAAATTATTCTAATTTTTCAGAAAAAATTCAAAATTTAGACAAGTTTAAAACTATTGACGCAGGCTATTTGGCGTGCTATGATTGGCCTTATCAAAAATCAATCAAATAGCTCTTATCAAGAGAGGTGGAGGGACTGGCCCTGTGAAACCCAGCAACCGTCAGTATAACTGATAGGTGCTAATTCCATCAAAGCGACTAGCTTTGAAAGATAAGAGGACGTCACGATGTTTCGACATCATCCTTTCTGTCCTCTTGTGCAGAAAGGTTTTTTTGTATGCTCTGATCTGATAATACTTAAGTTATCAGCCAGTTAGAAGGGAGTGGAATCAATGATAGAAATCAAACAATTAACGAAACTTTATAAAACAAAACACCAACAAGTTCAAGCGGTAGATGATATCTCTCTTAATATAAATAAAGGTGAAATATTTGGTGTGGTTGGCTATAGTGGTGCTGGTAAAAGTACCTTTATCCGATTAATCAACCGTTTAGAAGAACCGACAAGTGGAACCATTAAAATAAATGATAAAGATATTACTACAATGGCACAAAGTAAGTTACGCAAAGAAAGACAAAAGTTTGGCATGATCTTTCAACATTTTAATTTATTATGGTCAAGAACCATATATGATAATATTGCATTCCCATTAGAAATAGCCGGGGTGCCTAAAAATAAACGAAAAGAAAAAGTACTAGAACTCATTAATTTAGTCGGACTTTCTGGTCGTGAAAAAGCTTATCCTTCACAATTGAGTGGTGGACAAAAGCAACGTGTAGGTATTGCGCGCGCACTTGCAAACGATCCGGACGTACTCCTTTGTGATGAAGCAACTTCTGCACTAGATCCTGAAACGACAGATGATATTTTAGATTTACTTGTATCGATTAATAAAAAGCTTGGACTAACGATTATTTTGATTACGCATGAAATGCATGTAATTCAAAAGATTTGTCACCGTGTTGCCGTCATGGAAAAAGGGAAAGTAGTGGAAACTGGTAATGTGCTTGAAGTATTTGTCAAACCACAATCCAAAACGACAAAGCGATTTGTTCAACAGTTAAACCCTCTCGAACAGCAGCAAGAAGCAATACAGTCGTTCATTAATTCGCGCGATGATAGTGAAGTAATCAAGCTCCACTTTATTGGGAACTCTACTAGAAGAGCGTTGATCAGTGAAATAAGTAAAAAATATGACGTCGACATCAATATATTACAAGGCTCTATTTCACCAACACAAGAAGGTGCCTATGGCACATTATTCTTTGAGATAAATGGACAAAAAGATGTTATCCATGATGCCATCAAGTACATCCAAGCATCTGGTGTGGAAGTCGAGGTGCTTAAACATGTTGAATGATTTGTTTCCGAATGTAAAAATGGATGATATGTGGGAAGCAACACGTGAGACTTTTTATATGATCTCGATTTCCGTTATTGGAACAATAATTTTTGGTGTTTTACTTGGACTATTATTATTTTTAACAGCACAGGGTAACCTATGGCAAAATAGATGGATTAATGGCTTTGTAGCTACAATTGTTAACGTCTTCCGCGCTATTCCATTCATCATTTTAATCTTATTGTTATTTCCATTTACGGATTTTCTTATAGGAACAATCCGCGGATGGGAAGCAGCACTTCCCGCACTGATTATCGGTGCCGCACCTTTTTATGCACGTCTAGTAGAAATTGCATTAAAAGAAGTGGATAAAGGCGTAATTGAAGCAGCAAAAGCGATGGGCGCAACAGGTCGAACAATTATTTTTAAAGTTCTATTGCCGGAGTCCATGCCTGCTTTAATTTCAGGCATTACCGTTACAGCTATCGCCTTAATTGGATATATTGCCATAGCAGGTCTTATCGGTGCTGGTGGCTTAGGGGACTTAGCATATATGCAAGGCTTCCAACGTCGAGATTTTGACGTCGTGTTCGCCTGTACTATTTTTATAGTCGTCATAGTATTTATCTTTCAATTCATTGGGGATATACTATCGAAAACGATAGATAAAAGATAAAGTGAGACTTGCATCAATGGGTTTTTTCCCAATGTTGCTTAACAAGACTGATCAGAATGTTAACGTCTGTTAAAGTCGATTCAGGCTTTAACGGATGGTTAACAATGATATAAATATAAAAGAAGAAGGGATGATTTATTTTGAAAAAAATACTAGCATTATTGTTTGCAGCTTTACTTATTTTCGTACTTGCTGCATGCGGAACATCAGAGAATGAGGAAACAGAAGACACAACTAATGGTACTGAGGAAGAAACAGAGGCAGGATCTGAAGAAGAAACAGAAGAAGCAGATGCTGAACCTACTACTATCGTTGTTGGAGCAACAAGTGTACCACACGCAGAAGTATTAGAAGAAGCGGCTCCACTTTTAGAAGAAGAAAATATAACCTTAGAAATCGAAACATACCAGGAATATGTACTTCCAAATGAAGACTTGGATAATGGGACATTAGATGCTAACTATTTTCAGCATATCCCTTACCTAAATGATCAAATGGAGCAAGTTGGATATGATTTTGTAAACCTTGGCGGTATTCATATTGAACCAATGGGTATCTATTCTAAAAACATTACAAGTGTTGATGAAATTCCTGAAGGAACAGAAGTAATCATGAGTCGTTCTGTAGCTGACCATGGTCGAATTCTTTCGTTACTTCAAAATGAAGGTAATATCACGTTAGATGACAGCATTGACCCTATCGCTGCTACTGTAGACGATGTTACTGAAAATCCTTTGAACCTAGAATTTGATGCAAGCATCGATGCGGGATTATTACCAGAATTTTATGAGCGCGAAGAAGATGCGTTAGTTGCTATCAACACAAACTATGCGATTGAAGCTGGATTAGCTCCTTCAGACGATGCTCTAATTTTAGAAGGTTCTGAATCACCATATGTGAATGTTATTGCTGCTAGAAGTGAAGATGAAGAAAGTGAAGCATTACAAAAACTTGTAGAAGTATTACGTTCTGAAGAAATTCAAAACTTTATTAGTGAAGAATATCAAGGTGCAGTCGTACCTGTTACAGAATAAGAAACATGTAGAGAGAAGAGTTTACCTCTTCTCTCTTTTTTATGTTTCTATATTTACTTAGAAAAAAACTATCACAGCACTAAAGCATACTCTCCGATTTATCTTCTGGCGCAATCTTACTTATTATTTTATTCATCACTGTTATCGCTCCAATTAATACAATTATAATAATACTATAGGAAATAAGGTTACCAATCCACTCAACTTGAATCTTATTAACTAACCAGTTACCGAAATAATAGATAAGGATAGTTGCAACAGCAACAGTCGCTAAGTAAGTTGCTATTATACCGATATGCTGATTAAGCTTTAATTTTTTAATTTTATCCTTATTTTTATGAAAAATAGTGATAATCCCTACAAGAGAAAAAATGATCGATAAAGTTTGAATAAACATAAATAACCATCCTTTTTTAAAATACTCTTATAATTGCTACGAATGAATGGCTCTAAAAGTTTCGTTTGAACTGTCTCAAGAAGCATTTATTTGATTATATAAAAAATACTTAAAGCAGAAAATTGCTTCAATTGTAACTTTGTTGAATCTTCCTATAATCAAATTTTTTTGAAGTCAGTTGTTCTATGATTTACTTTATACTTAATACTTTCATCTAAGTAACCCGACAAAATAACGCTAATTATCAATAAAAACTCTTTTATAATAAAATTATCATTCCTAAAAGAGGTGTATCATGAATAAGATTCCTACAACTTTTTTAAAAATATGTATTTTTATTATTGGAAGTCTCCTATTACTTTTTTGCATATTTGCTTTATCCACACTAGCAGTATATACAGCAGAATCATATCCTGAATATAGTCATTTAAGATTCCCAGTTTTAATTGGCATCTACCTTACAGCTATTCCTTTTTATCTAGGTTTATATGAGGCATACAAATTATTAATAATTATTGAAAAGAAGCAACCATTCTCTAATTTCACAAGAAAGTCTTTAACCAACATAAAGTGGTATGCGCGAATCATTGTCTTATTATATTTGGTAGGTATGTTCTTTTTAGGCTTCCAGAATGCCCTCCACCCTGGTATTGGAATCATCGGATTTATCATTATATTTGCTTCATCTATAATTTCTATTTTTGCAGAAGTATTAAAGGGGCTATTGCAAAATGCAACCTCTCTAAAGGCTGAGAATGATTTAACTGTCTGATTTAAATATCAAAAAAGCCACACTTCGTATGTTGATATGCTCCCCTTAAGGTAGACAGATTAAAAAATAAAAATCTGACTACAAAGGGGAGTATTTTTTGTGTCCAAAAGATCTTTTTCTGCAGACT
>NZ_QPJJ01000025.1 GCF_003337485.1 Saliterribacillus persicus | reverse complement strand
CTCTCCATAATATGTGAGCTCGATTGCTCTAAAACTTAACTAGCTTAATTTCTTACTTGACATACTGGTTGTTCTGTTCAGTTTTCAAAGATCAATTTATAGTCTGTGCTGTTTTGCGACAGCTTATACATAATATCATTTTCTTCTTGTCTTTGTCAATAGATTCAATGAATCTTTTTTCGAAAAAAGATGTGTTAATATTTTGTACTGTCTTTTGCAGCAACGTTTTCTAATATACCATGCGACTTATACCATGTCAATAATTTTTATACATCTTTTTGACTGGATATCGTTACCAACATATCCTATGCCCACTAAGGATAAATTGACACAGATTTTTAGTTTCTTCTATAATAAACTCTGTTTCCTTTTCCAAACAAAAAAGACACGATCCTTTGCGTCGCATCTTTTCCTACCTTTATTATTTAACAACGTACTTCCGGTGAAAAATATACTCACCCTTTGTTTCTACTAAAATGACATCAATTATATTCTTATCTACTAAGTAAGCAACCATGCTACTTAAATCATATAGGTAACTTCTGAGTTTCGGATGAACTTTTAATTCTCCAAATCCCCATGGTTCATCTTTTTCCTTCATTACATCTAACAAATGCTCCGAGCAAATAGTGGATCTCGCGCTTAGAGCAAATTCAATAGCTAACAGCATCAACTCTACGCGTTTTTTTGTTTCTTCTTGACTGCGAATCAATTCTTCATAAAGTTTGTATACTTCTGGATCGATCCGTTTCACTTGCCCCCACACCATTACTTCGGGATGATAGCCTTTTTCAATAATTGCAATTCTACCTAAATAATGAAGGGAACGTAATAAGCGGCTATACGAATCAAGATAATGTCCAGACTCATACAAATCTTTGGACTCACTGTAACTCCTTGTGAGCTTAGCGAATTCAATAGCTAGCTTTAGCTTTCTTTTTTCTGCTGGAAAAATTCTGAGCTCTTCTTTTAAATGTTGAAAATATTCATTTCGATCATAAATGATTCGCCCATTTATAATCCATTCCATTGCGCGTCGATATGTACTGGTGTTTATCCATTCATTTAATAATGCTTCATCAACCACATGCATCGCGGCAGATTGTTCATTAAATTCATAGTGCTTTACAAGCCAGTCTTCCTTTGCTTCTTTTACCACTACAAGCAAAATGACATCAAAATTGTCTGTCTCTGGACTAATCTCACGCTTTTTTTCCATCATGATTATGCCAAGTGTGTTTGGATTGCTTGCTCTTTCTTGATATATTGGACGCAACACATTTTCCATCATAATCCCCCCAAGAATATTTACTCTGTATCTTTATATTATATTTCGATAAAAACCGACGAATTTCCTCTTTTTTAAATTAGCCTTTCCGCATTTTTTTAAACCACATTTACTAAAAAGATTGATTTTCTAAATCTCATTATAAAATATGCTATACTACAAAGAGAAGTTTTTAGGTGAATGTGTTGGAGGGAAAATCATGGCTGAAATTAAATATTCAAATAAGATAAATCGAATTAGAACGTTTGCCCTTAGTTTAATCTTTATCGGCTTTGGAATTATGTATCTTGGTATTTGGGCTAGACAAATTGAATGGTTAATGTTGATCTTTATTATTTTAGGTACACTTGCCATTGTCTTCAGTACGGTTGTGTATTTCTGGATTGGCTTATTGTCTACTAGGGCTGTCCAAATTATTTGTCCCAATTGCGAGAAGCCGACTAAAATGCTTGGTCGTGTGGATGCCTGTATGCACTGCAAGGAGCCATTAACCTTGGATAAGGATTTAGAAGGTAAAGAATTTGATGAAGAATATAATTCCAAAAAATATAGTAAATCAAATAATGGACAAGCACAAGAAAAATCAGAAGAGTAAAAAAACGAGCGTTCCACATTCCGGGACGCTCGCTTTTTGCTGTTAAATCATTTTTTGTTTTTGTGGTTTACAAGCGTTACATACACCATATACTTCCATCCGGTGATGCGTTACTTCAAAGCCAGTAATCTGCTCTGCTAGTGACTCTACTTCATCTAAACTTGGATAGTGGAAATCAACAATCTTTCCACACGTTTCACAAATAATATGATAGTGCTTGCTCGTGTTACAATCAAAACGACTTGAAGCATCTCCATAGGTTAATTCGCGAACCAGTCCAATTTCTCTAAATACACGTAAATTATTATAAACAGTTGCTACACTCATATTTGGGAACTTGCCTTCTAATGCTTTATAAATATCATCTGCGGTAGGATGGATCTCAGCGTTCAATAAAAATTCTAGTACCGCATGACGTTGTGGTGTAATTCTTACGCCAGAGTCTTTTAACTTTCCAATTGCTTCTTGCAACATATGGTCTGACACCGTCATGCACCTCACTTTCTTCTGTAAGATAAGAATCATTCGTAGTCGATGCTACCAGTTTACAATATGACCAGTATTAACACAATTATTACTTTATAATTCTTATAATTAGTGTACTCTGTAAAGGTAGGTTATGTCAATCATATAACCGCTTCTTCCAAGCTTTTTGATCTAAAAGGTTTCTTTTTTAGACATCAGCTTCTAATAGCTTCTCTTCTCCGCCCAATTGCTGATTAACGTACCTAGCAGCTACAAACAAGAAGTCAGATAAACGGTTCAAATATTTCATTGCTAACGGTGAATGCACCGCTTCGAGTCCCACTACTACCCGCTCAGCTCGTCTTGCTACAGTACGCGCATGATGAAGACTTGTAGATGCTAGGTGCCCTGAGGGTAAAATGAAATTTTTTAATGCAGGTAAGGTTGCCTGCCACTGGTCAATTTTAGCTTCTAATTCATCAATATGCGACGTATTTAATTTCCATGTCACCTCTTTATCAATCGGTGTGGCAAGCTCTGCCCCAACGTGAAAAAGAATCGTCTGAATCCTTGATAGCATCGCTTTAACCTCTTTTATCTCTTCTGTTTCTTCATGATCTAATTGGCTAATTGCTGTTCCAATTATGGCGTTTACCTCATCACACGTCCCGTAAGCCTCTACCCTCAAATCATTTTTCGCTACTCGTTTTCCATATATTAAAGATGTTTCTCCTTTATCACCGCTTCTTGTATAAATCCGCATTGCTTCATCTACTCCTTTTTTTCTATTATCGATATCCACTAACGAAAACGCAAGTGCCCTTTTGACTAAGAATTTGTTAGGGAAAGTTATTGAGCACAAAATAACTTTTTTCTGTTGTACCTTATGTAAAAAGGTGCAAGCATCACTGCCTGCACCTCCTTTTTAATTTAATTCATCTTTAATATAATTTAACGCATTATCGACATGTCCTTTAACCTGGACATTGCGATATTCCTTTTGAAGTACGCCCTCTTTATCAATAATAAATGTGGAACGAACAATACCCATATATTCTTTACCAAATTTATTTTTCTTCTGCCATACGCCAAATTGTTCTGCTACTTCTTTATCCGTGTCTACTAGCAGTTCAAATGGTAGGTCATGCTTATCAATAAATTTCTTGTGACTTTCTTCAGAATCAGGGCTAATTCCTAAAATAACTGCGTCTAATTCCTTGAAGCTTTCGTAATTATCACGAAAATCGCATGCCTCTGTTGTGCAGCCTGGGGTGTCATCCTTCGGGTAAAAGTAAAGGACGACATGCTTTCCTGCGTAATCGGATAGATTTACCGTTTCTCCACTATTATTTTTCAATGTAAAATCGTTCACTTTTTGTCCAACTTCTACAGTCATTCTTATCCCTCCAAGTTCAATGATCTTATACCTAGCGTACTGGAAATGATAGAAAGTCTCAACTGATAGGCCTTGTCCTTCTAATTCCCATCATATTTATGCTGCCAAACCTTTAAAAAAAAAGCTGGTGGCAGGATAAAACCAATCAACGCTTCGATAAGCGCTAATAATCTTCCCCAGCCAATTGGGGTAATATCCCCATAGCCCACTGTCATTAATGTTACCCCGCTAAAGTAAAAAGAATGCGCGAGTGTTTCGAAGGTGCTTAATTCTTTTAGCATACCATTTTCGAGTAATAATACTCCCTGAAAAGATAAAACGAAATAAAGCAGAGCAAAGGAGGTAAGTACGATAAAATAGACAACCAATAAAGTATAAAAAATCTCATAAGAAAAGGTACTTCTTAGGTGTGCTTTTCCAAAAATAAAGGCAACCATACTAGCTAAAAGTAAGACAACAATAAATAAAATAGAGATGACAGCAATCATACACAACCCAATCCTCTCTTAATCGTTTATTTTTCCCCTTTTTTAGTTTACGATAGCATTGGAAAGGTGATGACTAAATGCGCATTTATATTGTAGAAGATGACCCAAAAATTGCAGGAATCTTACGTGATTCTTTGCGAAAATATGATTATGAAGTAGCTATAGTAAAGGACTTTCATAAAATAAGTGAGGAATTTACTGCGTTTGATCCGCAGCTAGTACTCCTAGATATCAACCTTCCGCGCTTTGATGGCTTTTACTGGTGCCGAAAAATTAGATCTGTGAGCAACTGTCCGATTTTATTTATCTCTGCAAGAGATAGTGGCATGGATCAAGTCATGGCGATTGAAAATGGGGGCGATGATTACGTCACGAAGCCCTTTCAGCTTGAGGTGGTGCTTGCAAAAATTAAAAGTCTATTGCGCAGGGTTTACGGAGAATACGCGTTAGAAAAACAAACAAAGCTAATTGAAATACAAGGCCTTACACTCGATACACACGGCTTAGAATTAAGCTATCACAACCAAACGACAGGTCTTTCTAAAAAAGAATTTCTCCTTACTAAAGCCTTTATGGAGCAAATGAATCATGTTCTCTCCCGTGAATATTTGTTGGAGCTTTTATGGGATGATCAACAATTTGTAGATGATAATACTTTAAGTGTCAATATCACAAGGGTACGTAAAAAGCTTGCTGACCTCGGTATTAAAGACGTTATCGAAACCGTAAGGGGTGCTGGATACAAAATGACGGATAAATGGGGGCAGAACTAGATGAAAGGCTATTTGTATGATCAAATTAGTATGATGTGCTTTTTCTATGCCCAAATTACCGTGGTTTTAATCGTCGCACAATTAGCTGCTCGAACAAGTGGCGGCAACATATCTACTGCTAATCTCTTTTATATCATATTACTTGTCAGCGTTTTTTTAATCCTGCACTTATATTTACGTTACCTACGCTACAAGGATTTCTACCGGATACGAAAAATGAAAGTGGAAGAATCGGTATGGCTTCCGGATCCACCTGATAAATTAACCCTGATGATCAAAGACCATTATACGAAGCAATATGAATATTTTAAGGAACAAAATGATAAATTAGCAATGGCGAAAAAACAGGAATCGATCTTTATGCAGCAATGGGTACATCAGATGAAAACACCGCTCTCTGTCATGCAGTTAACGCTTGAAAAGGATCGCAGCAAGCTTCCAAACGAGTTACATAAGAATATTGAAGAAGAAATCGATCGGTTAAAACACGGCTTACAGCTCGCTTTATACCAATCACGGTTTCATCAATTCGAACGAGATTTTCATGTGGAGAAAATCTCAATTGCACCCTACTTACAGGAAATCATCGGTGAGTTAAAATCAAGCTTTATTCGAAATCAAGTTTATCCAAAGCTTGAAATCAGTGAAAATGCTTATCTTTATTCCGATAAAAAATGGCTCGCCTTTGTCCTACAACAAATACTTACCAATGCGATTAAATATGCGGCTAAAACGAAAACAGCTATTATGTGTTCTTCTACAATTGAAGAGAATACCTTTACTCTTTCTATTAAAGACCAAGGAGTTGGTATTCAGGCGCAGGATGTTAATCGTGTATTCGAACCCTTCTTCACTGGTGAAAACGGCCGACATTTCAGGGAGTCAACAGGAATGGGCTTATATCTTGCAAAAGAGATTTGTGATGCACTCGGACATGAAATCTTTATTTCCTCCGCGAAAAATAATGGTACCACTGTTTCAATTCAGTTCACGAACCTTACAAAAATGTAAGGTTTCTTTTTCGAAATGAAAGAAAAACCGATAGGGAATCTCCTAATTTCTCCTTATAATGAGGGTAGATTAAAGGAAAGGGGCATGAACATGTCAGTATTAGAAGCAAAAAATATCACTAAAATTTATGGATCCAAAAGCGGAATTGAGCATAAAGCGATCGACAACATCGATATGACGATTGAAAAAGGAGAATTCGTTGGGGTCATGGGTCCATCAGGAAGTGGCAAAACCACCCTCCTAAATCTACTCTCTACCATAGACCAATTATCAGCAGGAAGCTTAATGATCAACGGAAATAATATTAGCTCTCTATCGAAAACGAAGCTAGCCAAATTTCGTCGTCAGGAAATGGGCTTTGTTTTTCAGGATTTTAACCTACTAGATACCCTCACCATCGCAGAAAATATCATGCTTCCACTTACATTGGACGGGAAAAAGGTTAGCGAAATGGAAAAGAGATTAGCATCTGTCGCAAACCAGCTCGGCATTGATCAGATTTTAAGAAACCGCACCTATGAGGTTTCTGGTGGGCAAATGCAACGGGCGGCGATCGCTCGGGCCATCGTCCATGATCCAGCAATCATCTTTGCCGATGAGCCGACCGGAAACTTAGATTCCAAATCCTCCAAGCAAGTCATGGAAGCTCTCGCCATGCTAAACAGAGAGAAGGAAGCAACAACGTTAATGGTGACCCATGATTCATTCGCAGCGAGTTATTGTGAGCGGATCTTATTCATTAAAGATGGCAGAATCTTTAACCAACTGTATAAAGGGGACAACCGCCAGACATTTTTCCAAGATATCTTAAATGTGCAATCGATGTTAGGAGGCGATATGGATGACCTTCAAACAGTTCGCGTTTAATAATGTGCGCCGAAATGCTAGACAGTACATGAGTTACTTTTTGAGTTGTACGTTTTCGGTTGCTGTATTTTTCATCTATGCGGTGATTTTGTTTCACCCAGAAATTGAGGGCAATGAATTTAGAGAAAGTGTGCAACGTGGGATTATGGCAGCTGAAATCATTATTTTCTCCTTCTCTTTTTTGTTTGTGATGTATTCGACGGGTGCATTTATTAAGTCGAGGAAGAAAGAATATGGATTGTTAATGACGCTTGGAATCAGTAAAGGGCAATTAAATCGGTTATTGATTATTGAAAATACGATTATTGGATTGGTATCGATTTTAGCGGGCTTACTTGTTGGAGCTTTATTCGCAAATGTTTTCTTGATGGGCTTTTCAGAGCTTCTCGATATGCAGGGTACCCTTGAATTCCATTTAGCACCAAAGGCCATCATAATTACTGTGCTTGCTTACTTTTTAATGTTCGAGTTTAATTCACTTGTCGTTGTTTGGACGTTAAAAACAAATGCTGTGATCGAACTTTTCAGAGGAGCGAAAGCACCCAAACGCGCGCTGAAATTTTCATGGATATTAAGTATCCTCGGCTTGTTGTTAATTGGTGCAGCATATTATTTGGCTGCAACGGCAACCTTGGTAACCATTGCATTTCGAATGTTACCAATAGTGGCATTAATCGTGCCTGGCACCTATTTCTTGTTTACCCAATTTAGTATTGCTTTTTTAACAATATTAAAGCGAAAGAAATCCTTTTATTTTAAACAAACGAATTTACTTACGATATCTGATTTAATGTATAAAATGAAGGATCATGCGCGGTTGTTGTTTTTTGTAACGATTTTAAGCGCTGTAGCCTTCACCGCTTCTGGTGTTTTATACGGAGCATTTAAAAGTGCAGAAGTAGAAGCGACTTCCTATATCCCGCAAAATGTATCATTTCTGGCAAAAGGCGAAGAAAATATTGCAAAAATGCCTGATGAGGTTCAAAAAGCAACCGATCGTTTTGAAGAGGAAAATCTTGAGTATGATCAACTCACTATTGATACAACACAGGGACTGTTCGTGCAAGACGCGGAAGAAATATGGGTACAAATATTAAAAGCCTCTGATTACAAAAAACTTCTAGCGTTTAATGGAAAGGATTCGAATGTATCGATTGCAGATGATGAAGCGTATGTCATGTTGCCGCATTTCATAGGTCCGGGAACTTTCTCTCTCTCCGAAGAAACAGAATTAACTTCTGAGAATAATAGCGAAACACTTAAACTTAATACGGTTGATTCGATTGTAAATACCAATAGGCATACACGATCGCAAATTGTAGTATCAGATGAAGTTTATGAAAACTATGCGTCTGTTGCAGAAGAAAATGAAATGTATCGCTATACAGCTGTAAACGTGGATAATTGGGCTTCTAATGCAAAAGCAATTGAGGAAGCTACGAGTTATGTGGATGGTTCGATTGTTACGGGAATAGACTCGCAAGCCGATTTTTATTTAATGATGCGTGAATCTCTTTCCTACACATTATTTTTCGGATTGTTCATTAGTGTGCTATTCTTTTTAGCAGCTGGTTCGATTCTTTACTTTAAGCTCTATCAAGATTTGGATAAGGATGTGGCGCAGTATAAGGCTTTATACCGAATAGGATTAACGGTATCCGAGATGAAGAAAATAGCAACAAAGCAAGTTGCCTATTTATTCTTTATACCATTTTTTGTTGCAGTAGTTCATGCAAGCTTTGCATTTTTAGCCTTACAAAACATGTTATCCGCGTCAGTACTCTTACCAAGCGTGTTATTAATTGGCGCGTACTTTGTGATTTACACCATTTATTTTGTGTTTATCCGAGGCTTGTACACAGCGAAAATTAAGCAAGTAATGTGAAGTTGACGTTAAGTTTCGCATTGTTTAGAAATAAGGACGCTAGTTTTTAGCGAAATCAATAAAATAAGATTGAATGGGGCATTGAATTGTTAAACAATTTGATGCTCTTTTTTTTGTGGTGTTTTCTCAATGGTTATTATGGTAATTATTTAGATACGAAAATGAAAAGCAATCTTCTTGTCTAAAAGATGTTATTCCATTGATTTTCGAACATCCTCTTGAATCATTAATACTTCTGACGTCAAATTTGTAAGTGACGTTTCTTCATCAATACATACATACCAATATTCTAAGTGTTTCTTATCCACTTCGTACTGTGATTCTTCAACGTGTGCTCCACCGTCTCCTTGTATGGAATGCCAATATAAATACTCCGTTTCCTCAATTTTCTCTCTGAAAATAGATTCCACATACATTTTTTCATTTTCCAGCGTTAGAAGAACATCTTTCATATTGTCATTCAGGAATTTCATCCATTCATCTACAACGTGAGATTTACCTTGTTTCACTTTAAATTTTGACAGTTCTACATTAAGAGACATATGTATTCCTCATTTCTTGTGAATAAATATAATTGCATTTTTAAGAATTAATATTTGAACTTTGGATTTGTTCTTATGTTCTGAATAATGTTATCTAAGTCTGATTGCGGTATGTTAGTTGTATTGTAGAAAAAGCGATTTTCAATTTCTTTACTTTCAAATTCCTTAATTAACTCTATACTCCTAGCTCCCATTTGATGTTCTTTAATTCTTAATGCATCTCTTCTCAATAGTTCATCACTCTTCACCCATAATACAACGTATCTAATTTCTATGTTCTTTCCTTCTGAATAAATCTTTTGAGAAAACTTTTCTGCTTCTTCTGGGAATGCAACATAATCAATAATTACATTTTTATTTGCCTGAATAAAATTAGTACTTAAATCGGCTATATTTTGCCATACTAGGGACTGGAGTTCTTCACTTTCCCACGGGGGAAGATAACCACCAATCACCATATGATTTATTAGATCACCTTCAATATATGCACTATGGTCAAACTGTTCAGCAAGTTTTTTTGCAGTTGTAGATTTACCTACTCCTGCAGGACCAGATATAATATATATTTTTACCAATTTTTTCACCCACATAGATATTTGCATTTTACTTTTATATCAATGAATTCTGGTTGTTTTACTATTACATTCTTAACTTTATCTCCATCATGGTCTTTCTACTAATATATCAGTAAATCCAATTGATAGTGAAAGAAATCCTATAAAACTAATTTTCTTATCATTAGGTTCTTTTCGCAGCGTTTATTGATAATAAATGAAAGAAATGACTAATCACTACTTTGTGGTATTATTAAATCAATAAAAGCTTCTTCAACTATTGTGGATACTTCATGAAAACAAAGAATGGGGAGAAAAAGATATAAATACTTTATTAAAATCAACACCAATATCTCTAAATGAAAGAATAGTTTCATTAGATATTATTAGAGGATTTGCATTGTTTGGCATTTTCCTAGGGAATATGCAACTTTTTCAAACACCCCAATTAGTACATGACATGTACATGATTCCACAACAAATGGGTGAAAGCGATAAATGGATCCGTATTTTCTTGGACATATTTGTCGAGTTTAAATTTTTTTCGATATTTTCATTTTTGTTCGGACTAGGCTTTTATATCTTTATGAGTCGAGCTGAAAAAAAAATCGACCAGTTTTATACGCTATTTTTAAGAAGACTGACAATTTTAGCTATATTTGGTTTTTTGCATCTTGTATTTTTATGGTATGGAGATGTACTTTTAAACTATGCATTAGCTGGCTTTTTCCTGATTTTCTTCTATAAAAGAAAGACAAAAACGATTTTCACTTGGATTCTCATATTTACTATCGCTTTAACCTTTTTACTTCTGTCGAATTTATTCTCCTCTGCTGAAGAATTGACACACGAGATACAGATGTTACAGGTTGATGGTTCTGGAAAAGTAGAATTAGCAATAGAGCATTACCATAATGGTAGTTATTTAGATTGGCTAACCTATCGTTTTAACAATGAAGTGATTCCCATTTTAAAGGACTTGCCTTTTTCTATCCTTACGGCATTGTATATGTTTCTTTTGGGATTATATATAGGGAAACGTCGTATAATCAGTGAGTTTGATTCACACAAAGATCTAGTTAAACGCACATGGTGGATTAGTCTATTATTCAGTATCCCATTTAGTATTTTTATTCTCATTTTTCACTTAGACATTTTAAACTATGGAGTTTTAAATGAAATTGCTATTCAAGTCTTTATAACATTAAGCGGTCTTAGTCTTTCATTATTTTATATTTCTTCTCTTATAATATTATTGCAAAAAGATAAGTGGATAAAATTTTTTCATCCGCTTAGCTATGTAGGAAGAATGGCGTTAACAAATTATTTAATTCAATCAATCATTGGGGTCGGTATATTTAAGGGACTTGGTTTGTTTGGAGAGTTGAATTTAGGATTGGGCATCGTAATTAGTTTGATTGTCTTCCCTATACAAATTCTACTAAGCTATCTATGGTTGAAAAATTATAAGTATGGTCCTTTAGAGTGGGTATGGCGATCAGCAACATACGGGAAAATTCAACCTCTAAAATATAGAGATTGAAATGTGAAGGAACGTTTTTGATCTTAGTTTAGTTGAATAATCATTACAGCCGCTCCCCTTTTGGAAGTGGCTGTTTTACTTCTCAAGCAAAGGAAGTTATTCGAACACGGAAATGTAAAACAATTCCTTACAAAAAAAGTCTCCTTAACTTTCAATTACCACACCAGATAGCTTTAAATTCTATAATTTTTTGGTGATACAAAACATTTCTGCGAAATCATTAACAATTGTTTTATCTGGGTTAGTTTTTATATCATCTATCATTTTTCCTAAGCCCTCTTCATAGTCTTTATCATTTATTAAAGTTAGGACAGAAATATCTCTGTTCTTAGCATAATCTAGGTAATCAATTACCTTTATACTTTCCATACGGTACTCAATTTTCAAATTTACCTTTAAATCCCTTGTTGTAAGTTCATGAAAAATAATCTCTTTACTCCAAAATCTTTTAATATCTTCGTAATATGCTGCTGGGAAATAATGATAAACCCACCACTTAGGCATGTCTTGAATAGATATATTATGTAATTTATAGATACCACCTTCTTGTAGAACACGGTATATCTCATTTAATGCTTGTTCCTTATTGATATAATGATGAAATGCATAATTATTAGAAATAAAGTCAAATTGCTCTGAAGGATATGGCATAGCTTCAACATTTGCAGTAGTGAATTTTGAGTTGCTTACTTTTTGCTTAGCCTTCTTTAACATTTGCTCTGAAAGGTCAAGGCCATGCCAGTTTATGTTAACTCCCTCAAAGTAATTAGATTGTTTTTCCAGATAAAGACCTGTGCCACAGGATAAATCTAATACATTGTATTCTGATTTAATATTATTTTCAATATAACTTTTTAGGTCATGGTCAAATCTTATCTCATCAACCCTAAACTGATTATTGTCATATTTGCCAGCTATTTTGGAGTAATTAGTTTTTTTCATATTATCCCCCTCTTTGCGAGAATATTATTTTTAAAGATTGTTGTTTTAATGTTAAACAATGTCGATTATTAGAAAAATAGGTTATATTTCCAAAACAACTCAAACATAGTAAGTGAATATAAGAATAATAATAGCGGTAATTATATACGGTAAACCGAATGCTGCAATTACCAATCCTAGACTTCTGTTTTCTCGATCGTCCCTAGCACTCACATTTACATTAAACTCTCTACCTCTAACAAAGGTTTTTAAAAAAATGCCCGAAACCCCTATAGTAGCAATTGCAATTATAGCGGTTACTTTTATAAATAATTCCATATTAAATACAGTTAGTATAGCTAAAACAGCTAGTGAAATACATCCATACAGAAATGATTTTTTCACACTATCACCCTTCCATCTAATTAACACTATTACATTTATCTATCACGACACCCTTTTTCAAATTACTGCTCCCCGTTGGGTGTACTAGATAATAATTATTATTCAGATAATGAAAATCTTTCAAGCAATCTTATATTTAACTCGTCCTTTGTTTTCCTTTCCAACGAATAAAGTGATACCGTATCAAGAGTAAATTCTTCAATAATTTCTTTAGATAATAATTCTTGTGTTTCTATATCTGTTAGGGATGAGTTATTACATAAAGGGCAATGTGGCTTATAAGGAAATGGGGTTTCTAAAAATTTAATATTCGATTTTGCAAGTAGTTCGTGAAATTCTCGGACAGGGGTTTCATCTAGCAAAGTAAAAAAGAAAATATCAGTATTAGGAAATTTGCTGACTTTTCCAAATCTGCACTTGATAGGTTTTAAACGTGCTGTTATATCTTTTAAAGTAGAATATACATTACTCGGATTCTGTTCATACTCTAATACCCCTATTCCACTCGAACCTGCAACTGTAATCTCTACAGGTAAGGCCATTGTGTAATGATATTGATCCCTTATTCTCTTTACTCCATCAGCAATTTTTATCGGTACATCTAATACTATGTAAGTATCGTTTTTAAAGCTATACATTACAACTATCCCCTACTCTTTATTGAAAAGTACTGTTTGTTAATTTACGAAGGCTCTCTAACTTAGATTACCATAAAAATGCCAATTATTCTTATTTTTCCACAAATAGTTGTTTGAAGTTAATTTTTATCTAAGACTGTAATTTCACGCAAAAAAGGCAATTTTATTAAAAATGTAAAATATAATTTACACTTTTAGAAAACTACTATGGTTAAAAAATAAGCTCTTTAGTTAATTTTCTTTAAGCAATATTTCTGGATATATATGTTATTATTTACATATGAAAGAAATGAAAAAACTGCATTTGGAGGTTGTAATGGATATTGAAAAAGAGATCAATCTACTGAAATATCAAAATAAACTGCTTCGTATGATGGTAAATGGACATGAATTCCCCTTCTTTATTTATGCATTGGATAACGAATTCGAAGAGAACCAAGAAAAAGCGATAATCCATATATTAACGGCATTTAAATATCGCCTCTATCATGGCACTGATGTGAATTATCACACATTCCATCAATTAAATAAAAAAGATCCAGCATTACAATCAATATTAGCACCTTATAACATAAATACAGATGACCTTTATCAAAATAAAGCTCCAAGTATCGAGGAGTTTTTGCATTATCTAAATTGCATGTTCGGGGCAAACAAACTGAACCCTCGACACCTTCTTCTGAATTTAAAAAGACAATCGATTCACACAGAAATTTGTGAGGACTTATTGAAGCAATTAAACAGACAATAATTTACTGGGAATGGAGGGATTTTAATAAATGCCTTTTCAAGGATCATAGTTACACTCCCGATATAAAGATGTCGCTGAACCACAAAACAAAAAATGAGCACCCTAGTTTTTATACTTACGCGAGCTTGAAGGTTGTAGTATCAACTATGCTCCAACACTATTAATCTTCCTGCAGCTTGTGTATTTCGCGCGCCATCGCTTCTAGTATGTACACCACAGGCACTTGAGTTGTAACATTGGCGTTTTCAACAAACTCTTCAGTGACATAATAGGCGATATTCATATCAGAAATTTTTGCTATTGTTGAAAATCTAGAATTTGTAACGCTAATAAGCTTGCTGCCTTCCCGCTTCAATTGATGAAGATGATTCACAGTAAAATTCGTTTCACCGGAAACGGATAGGGCGATCGTAACACTGTTTTTCATAACTTTCGAGTGGATTGGAAAATGTGGATCTTTAATATACAACGAGAATTTACCTAAGCTAGAAAAATACCTCGCCCCATATTCCGCCAAAATTCCTGAGCTTCCTATCCCGATAAAAATAACATTTTCTGCTTGGTGGATAAGAGCTGCTGCTTCTTTAATTTTTTCTTCTGCGTCCCCTTTTAACGTTCTTTCAAAAAATTCCACAACAGCATGATGTGAATCCTTCATCTGTGTCTTTTTATGTTCCTCCACATGCATTTTAAGCTTTACTCTAAATTCTGAGAATCCTTCACAATTTAGTGTTCTACAAAATCGAAGTATCGTAGCTGTTGATACATGCGTTTCCTCAGCTAATTCACGAATTCGCATGTAGATAACCTTTTCTTTATTTTCCATTATATAATGATAGATCGAAGTTTCTAGTTCATTGAAAGAAGCAATAATTTCATTTGTAAACACTGGTTGATCTCCCTTCACTCATGCCTCATATATTACTTTTATCTTACCATAAATAACCATAAGTAACAGAGTGTTTTATTCTTGTAACAAATTACTTTAAGCTAAATAATCAACTAGATGCTTTAGATATATTTACTGTGCCTATAAATATAGATACTATTTTAATAAGGGATTTCTTTCACTGGAATTAACTTGGGTAAAGATACAAATGCTATTGAGGTGAAACGAAAATTCCATCGTAAGCTTAAAAAAATTTTGAAGTAAAATCTCTACTACCCTAAGTAATTATTAAATAAAACTTCAATGGAGGTAATGAAATGAGAAACCATACATTCCCAGAAAATTTCTTGTGGGGCGGAGCTACAGCAGCGAATCAAATTGAAGGTGGTTTTTACGAAGGCAATAAAGGACTTAATATTGCGGATGTGCTACCAGGTGGAAAAGAACGACTTTCCATTTTACAATCACCTGGGTTCAATTTTGAAGTTGATAGTGAAAAATACTATTATCCAAACCACGAAGCAATTGATTTCTATCATCGGTATAAAGAAGATATAGCATTATTTGCAGAAATGGGATTCAAAGTCTTTCGTATGTCCATCGCTTGGACACGAATTTTTCCAAAAGGAACCGAACTAGAAGCTAACGAAGAAGGCTTGGCGTTTTATGATCGAGTCTTTGATGAATTACACAAATATGCAATCGAGCCTGTTGTAACCATTTCGCATTATGAAATGCCATTAAATCTTGTTAAAGAATATGGCGGCTGGAGAAATCGTGAGGTGATTACTTTTTTTGAGCGCTACGTACTTGCTATTTTCAATCGCTATAAAAACAAAGTGAAATACTGGATGACATTTAATGAAATTAATAGTGGGTTTATCATGCCAATACAGGGACTTGGTTTTTCTATTCAAAAAGAAAGTGATAAATATCAGCCGACGTTCCAAGCGTTCCACCATCAGTTTGTTGCTAGCAGTATTGCAGTAAAGGCTTGCCATGAGATTATTCCGAACGCTAAAATAGGCAACATGATTTTGTATGCACCGGTTTATGCTTATGATTCTGATCCTGAGAACGTGATGTATGCCCTTCAAGAAGAAAGAATTTTCAACTATTTCTGTGCAGACATGCAAGTAAGGGGAGAATATCCTGCCTACATTAAGCGCTATTTCAAAGAGCATGGCATCGAATTAGAAATCGAAGACGCTGATCTCGACTTAATAAAAGAAGGAACAGTAGATTTTATAGGGTTCAGCTATTACATGTCACGAACTGAAAAAATGGATAAATCCGACTCTACTAATTCAGAGGGTAACCTTATAGGCGGGGTTAAAAATCCATACTTACAAGCAAGTGATTGGGGATGGGAAATTGATCCCGTTGGCTTAAGAATTAGTCTAAACCAATTGTACGATCGTTATCAGATTCCATTATTTGTTGTTGAAAATGGCTTAGGAGCATATGACAAAGTAGAAGCTGATGGATCCATTAATGATGACTATCGCATCGATTTTCTAAAGAATCATATCCAAGCAATGGCTGAAGGTTTAAAAGACGGCGTCGAATTAATGGGATACACCAGTTGGGGTTGCATTGATTTGGTAAGTGCTTCTTCTGGTCAATTTTCAAAAAGATATGGTTTCATTTATGTCGATAAGCATGATGACGGAAGCGGGACGTTAGAAAGGAAGAAGAAAAAGTCATTCTTTTGGTATCAAAATGTTATTAAGTCTAACGGAGAAAAACTGCACAAATAACAGTACCTATAATTTGTGTTTACAGAGCTTCACTTTATTAAGAGCTATTATGTTAGCTCTTTTTTTGTAGCAAAAATAATAATTTATTTCAGAATGGCTTTTCTTTATACAAAAAATGTATTACCATTTAATGTATACATAAATATGAAATATCGAAGTTGTACTATTCTACTCTCTCTTAAGTTAGGAATGTTTTAAATGGCTGAGTCACAAATACAGCAAGGTGAAAAAAAGAAAGCCATCAGATTTATAGGACTAGGCTTATTATTGTTAATTGCTTTTGGAGTAAACTATCTTTTAGTCTATGATCTTTCTTACACACCTAATGGTTATGAAGTAGTAGCAAAAGATGAGGAAAGCATCACGATACAAACATACGACATCTTCAACATGGAAGAGAAGGCATACACCACTACTTTCTCAGGCAATGAAAAATGGAGAGTGGAATCCTTAACAGATTCTGTGGAAAGACATAAATTAAACCTATATTTTTTATTTACCTGTATAACTATTAGTAGCTCCCTTTTTATCATTTATAGAAAAGAAGGTTTTAGCTTGTGGAAAGCATTCTGGAGAGGTCATGGGTACAGTTTTATTCCCCCATTAGCTCAGCTTTCGTCAATCAGTAGTCGCATTATGGATATTATAGGCTAGAATTTGAGAATGTCAGGAGGAGAACATGTTAAAGTTTATCGATGATCTGGCAGGAGCTATTAGAGACTTGTTCGAAGATATATTTACTGCTATTTGTTATTTGTTAGCAGGAGGGGTAATAGTAGCTGTACCTGTTTATATTATATTATTTATTTTTGATGCATTTTCTTAAGAAGTAAGGTATAAATAAATGATTTAAGCCCTTTATTTCAAACTTTTTTAATATCATTAAATTAAAGGAAGGAAGTTAAAATGAGTTTAATAAAAAGGTTTTTCGAAGGATTCTTAATCTTTGTCCTTATTTTTATTATAGGCATAGTGTTCATTGTTCCAATTTTTCTTGATTTCATGGAAATAGAAGCAAGCATCAATATACAGATATCCCAACTTGAACTCGCTACTATTGTCAATAATTCATCCGAAATGCAAGGAAGTATTAAAACTGCTGGGATAATTATAATAGGATTAATTGGAGGCATACTATACAATCTTTTATTCTTTATGATTAATGGACGCAAATCTAAAACTGCCACAAACGAATAAAAGGATAAAAGATTTTGTTATGGAAGAACACCCTCTTGTTAAGGTAATTTTTGGGACACTTGAGTGTCTATTTTAAATTACAAGAAACGGAGGTGGAAGCTGCCTCATTATTATTTTTTTAATTTAAATACAATAAAATCTGCACATCGGTAATCTTCTTCAAATGAAGGATATTTTTCTAGCATCTTATTAGATGGCTTTGGTTCGACAATACTTTCTATAGTAAAGCCCGTTTTAATAAGAGTATTTATATACGTCGTTAATGTTCTATGAAAGAACAACATTTTTTCTTCATCACCTAAAGCTTGCTCATAAACTCCTTCATAGAAATACTTGTCTACTTTCCAATACAATTTCTCACCATTTTCGGTTTTTTCCCACCCACTTCCCGGTGTTACAAAACAAGGATGTAAGATCGAAAAAATCAAATTACCTCCATCCTCTAATAACCGATACATTTCTTGAAATGCACTTTCATAATTTTCAAGGTCCTGTACGACCATATTGGAAATTATTATATCAAAGCATTTATCTTCAAAAATATTTAAATGTTCAAGATTACCATGTTTATATTCAATCATTTGCTCGTTTTCAGTTCTACTTTTTGCAATTTCTAGCATTCTTGGGGAATAGTCGACCGCTGTCACAACTGCCCCTTCCTTTGATATAAGCCTACTTAAATAACCCTCACCGCAACCAGCATCTAATACATTTTTCTTTTCTATTTTTCCCATTAATGTAAATAAAGTTGGATTTAGAAAAATCTCTTTATGAAGATCTCCTTGTTCAAAGTGTTTCGAAGCGTATATATCAGCAAACTTGTTCCACCTTTTAATCGCTTCTTCTGTATCAAAAGTTTGTTTCATCCTCAAATCTCCATTTCGATTTAATGCTTTCCCTTATTACTAGTTTGAGTTTTTTATTTCTTCTATTGTCGAATAAGTTACTCTAATTAGATAGTTTCACATACTAATTATTTTTCTAATAGCAAAAACGAAACTAATACCCGTACGTTTCGCCTTCTTTTAAATTCAAGGTGTGGTTGTTAATCGATACTATGTTTTTATTCTTCCATTCCACTTCAACTTGCTCTTCTGTATCTCGATAGTAAATTCTCTTTTTAAACCACAGTGGGCCGTTTAATTCTCCTCTAATTCCAAATGAACCTGCTGCACCTGCATCATAACGATAAAAATCAATTGCATAATTTCCATCAGGAGATTGTACTGTTTTTATGTGTTCATTCGCTCCAAACGAAGAAGCTAATGTGGATAGCAAGATTGCTAGAAAGAGAGCAACAGTCAATACAAATGACAAAACTACTGTTAACCAACTTCTAGTTTTCGTTCGCCAGTTTCTTTTATCTTTAAAACCAATACGACCTAAAATGAAAGCTAACAAACTAACTACAATTAATATATAATTTGGAGGTGCAATCAGCCATTTATGGGTAAGGTTAGAATACAATGAGTAGGTTGTTAACCCCAAACATAAAAGAATTAAATAAAAAGAGCCTAAGTTATATCTTTTTTCCACAAAGCTTTCTCCTAACATTAGATTTCTATTGTTATCCTACCAGTGCAAGTCCATTCTTTCAGAATACCTTCTGCAACCAAGTGAAAGTTTATGAATATACAAGTTGATGGTCATTTTACATTACATTTTTAATGCTTGCGATAGTAACAAAGTCTGTTACTATCATCAATCACTTTTTTGTTCCTTCCACTGCTAACAGATACATTGTTTGGCTAATGGCATCATTTTTTATCCAGTAATCAAACTCTGTAATGGCAGTTTGTCTATCTTTTTCTTTTATATAACCCTCTTCTACCATTACCTGGCCTCTAGTCATTGCAACAGTCTTCCACAATGAAATATATTTTTGGAAATCCGAATCATTTACCTGCGTTTTTTCAGATTGATCAGTTACTAATACATCATCTAGCCCTGCCTTTTTAAACATGGAACTTAGATTATCTGCGATTTTGTTATCCATCCCTGCGTCTTGCCGCCACTTTAGAAAAGCATCATAAAATACTTTCATAGAGTTAGGAATTTCTGGCTCCCAAAGAATTTTCTCGTGGTTATAATCTAGAACAATAACCTTTCCACCTTTTTTTGTTGCTTTGACCATATTTTTAAGTGCCTGCTCTGGTTGTTCCAGCCACTGTAAAACTCTAGCTGAAGTCACCACATCAAAGGTATTTTCAAATGGAAGATGATATATATCAGCCTCTTCAAAGGTGAGGTGTGATACATCTTTATACTTTTCATTAGCAGCTTCGATGAATTCAGGATTGTTATCCACTCCGAACACTTTTCCTTTTTCACCGACAGCTTCTGCCATACCTGAGTTGATTGCACCAGTTCCACAGCCAACATCTAATATAGTAAATCCTTCAGTTATTATTTCGCTTAACCTTTTATGAGAATTTTGCAGGGTTCTTACATCAATCACTTTGGAATCCGTTAACTTTGCTCTTTCTCTCGCTATATCTTCCTTCATCAATTTCTCACGTCCTTTTTATCAGTAATTGGATAGATCTACATTTTCAAAGTGTTCGACATTTGGAAAAGGGTCATAAAAATGATGAAGTTTTTCTTTCCAATCATGATATGCTCTAGATTGTCTGAACCCTACCGTATGATCTTCAAGCGTCTCCCACCTAACTAATAGCAAATACTTCCCCTCTTTTTCGAGGCAGCGCTGAAGCTCGTGAGATAAATACCCAGGCATCGATGCTATGATAGCGGAAGCTTTTGCAAAAGCTTTTTCATATTCTTGTTCCTGACCTTTTTTAACCTGCAGCATTACCGCTTCTAAAATCATTAAATTATCCCTTTCTATATCTATTAGCTACTTTCCATTAATTCTTCTATTTCATTATTTGCCTCTTCAATAAGATTTCGTATTACTTCTGATTTTTCCTTTTCTGTGGTACCTTCCGAATAGAACAATTCCTCGATCTCTATGCCATAGCTTCTTAATATATCTGACATTTCATGAATTTTACTATCATTATTAAATTGAAATTCATAGATATCAACTAGATAGTCCGAAACGCTATACAGATTCTGCTCAAATATGCCAGCATTCTTATTCGGGGAAACTGATAATAAATAATCGAGTTCCTGACTAAGACTCTTTATTTTGTTTTCTTGGGTTCTTATTGCTAAATAAAACGCATCTGCATCTATTTCATTCATATTGTGTTGATAGAGTGCTAAAATATCTGCTGTTCGCGAAAATTCTTCGCCTAAGCTTCTCAGTTGATTATTAGTTGTCGTTTCTAATACTCTCTTATTCTCATCTAGTTCTTGATTTGTCTGATACCATTTATAAAAAGTAAATGTACAAGCTACAATTAAAAATATAATGATTCCAATTAATATTTTTTTATTTCTAATTTTGTTTCTACCCCCAAAGGTTATTATGATTTTTCAGTTATTCTAATCTTGGTGCCACAAGCTCTACTTTTATACGATCAGGATCTTCAAAATATACTGCATAGTGGCCTTCTCCACCTGCAAATGGATGATCATCCTGATAAAGTACATTAATTCTCCTATTCAGTAGTTTTCGTGTAATCTCGTCCACATGTTCGCGAGATTCTCCATGAAATGCTAAATGATTTAAGCCAATTTGGCTTCTGTGATAAGCCGCATCTAAAAATCGAGCCTCTGTCTGTACAAATACAAGATAGGTCTCTCCTAATTTATAGCTTTGTCCGCTGTCCCATTTTTGATATTGGCTATATCCTAGGTCCGTAAGAAACCAATCCCAGAAACTAATAGATTGTTTTAAATTTGAGACATTTATCTCAATGTGATGAAGGGCTCCCTTTAACATTATTGCCTCCTTAAAGTAAAATGTTTATGCGTGTTACTTTTGCAACACATTAGTAGCACCAAATGAATTGCCATCTAAATCTTTGAATCCAAATCCACCAATGCCTGATTCGGCGTCCATATTTAGACTTCCGACCTCTACGTTTTTCTCAATTAGCCAGTGGTAGAAAGATTTTAGATCAGCTGTATAAAAATCAATGACACTATGCTGGATGCCATTATTCGTATTTTTGAAAGATAATGTTTCTGCGCTTACGGTTTGCACCAGATAAAGGCTGGGTACTCCTTTTTCCTCAAAAGTAAGCATTGCTTCTTTCTCACCTTTAAAATAGATCTTTACTCCTAGAATATCTGTATAAAAAATGATAGAAGCTTCTAAATTGGTAACAGGAATTTCTACCGTTGCAATATGAGATATGAAATGGGACATCTAACAACCTCCTATTATTTTAGTGCTTAACGCATGACAAATAGTTGAATGAGTTAGCCTATTTATTAGGTTCACCTATTATACCGAAAAACATTGAATCGTTTCAATTTAATTTTTCTACAATTCGAATTAAATCTGATAGAGCTTCAATCTTATATTCTATTTCAATCTTATCTTTATTATTATTCTTTTTCCAAACACCTATCATTCCTAAGCTTTCTGCTGCTTTAACATCATTATCAAGATGATCTCCGACAAAGATACTTTCTCCAGGTGCCACGTTAATTTTTTTAAGAGCACGTCTGAAAATTCGTGGATCCGGCTTTTTAATCTCTTCACTTTCGGAAATTATAATGACGTCAAAATAACTTTCTATTCCTAAAGATTTGATATTTTCTAATTGAAATTGTTCATATCCATTTGTAATCATACCTAAAGCTAGCTGTTTCTTTTTAAGTTCAGCTAACAATCCTAAAAGGCCAGGAAATGGAACACAATAATGCTTGAATTCATTTTTATAGTCTTGTAATAGGGCTTGCCAACTAATTTCTGTTATATTATATTCTTCTACCATTTGAGAATAGACTTTATCTTTCCAAAGGTAGCCATGGTTATCTAGCTGTAGAAATCTCTGAATATATCTATCCTTCGGAATATGATTTAAAGCTTTTTCTAATCTTCGGTATTGATCTTCTATAAATAACTTTACTGACGTATCGCGATCCAATAAAGTCCCATCTAAATCAAACAACACAGCTTTTAGCATGATACCCCCAGCTTTCTGATTTTAGTAGATATTTTGTTAATCTAATTAGAGACTAACCCCTTTTCCACCGATTATATTTAGAGTATTGATACGCTCCATTCCAGTAATTATTGGCTTTGCTTTTGTTATTAACGTTTGTGTTGCTTCAAGCTTTAAAGACGCTTGATGAGCATTTTCATTTTGCCATACTTCATAGACATAGACTGTGTTTGGTTCATCTTCTACTGTGCTAACGGTATAAATTTCACATTCCTTCAAATCTCCCAAAGCTTCTGCAGCCTCTAACAAGATATTTACAAGTGTATCTCTTTCCCCATCTAAAACTGAAAATTTTCCAAATAAACCAAACTTACTCATCTAAGTTCCCCCTCATGTTTTTTTACTACTTAAAGTATAATTCTATAAGCACGCAGATTTTTCCTATGAAGCTAATAAAATATTGAAAAAAAGCGTACTTATTAGTAGGTGAAGATCTTCTCTTATACATAAAAAAACTCTTAGAAATCATGTTTATAGTTATCATGATTTCTAAGAGAAAGCAAAGAAGGTATCTTTTCAGTTATTAAGTCACTCTTTTGCATGTTTATTTTTTCTACTAAAGCTGAATATAGTCGTTGAGAAAATAAATACAGCTGTAGACAACCATATTGTAATACCATCCCATTCACTGTTTAAAAGGGTAATATTAGTTAATGTCATTAAATGTATAACACAAACAGATATATATATAATGGTCGTATATTTCATTTACCAACCTCCAGTCTTATAACTCTTGTCTCAGACCTTTTATCAGGGATACGATCATGACTAATACAATCACTGTAAAAGGTAGAGCTGCGATAATCGCCATTGCACGTAACGCTTCTAGTCCTCCACTAAGTAAAAGAATAGCTGCGGTAACTGAAATAAGTAGCCCCCAAGCAAGTTTTGTGATTTTCCTTGGTGTAAGCGTACCTTTAGAAGAGAGCACACTTAATACATAGCTTGCTGAATCAGCAGATGTAATAAAAAAGATCGCAATCAGAAGAATCCCTAAAATGCTTAAAACAGTTCCAAGCGGTAAATTTCCAAGCATTAAGAAGAAAGCCAATTCTTCATTTTCTTGTGCTTTTCCAGCGATATCGACAACCTCGTTAACTTGCATATGCAGTCCAGTTCCACCCATTACAGAAAACCAGATTGCGCCGAGTAATGCTGGTACAAATAAAACTCCTAACACAAATTCTCTTATGGTTCGCCCTCTTGAGATTCGTGCGATAAAAGTTCCGACATAGGGTCCCCATGCTATCACCCATGCCCAAAAGAAAATAGTCCAATCACCAAACCAGTAATCGTCTCCATATGGATCTAAAGATAAACTAAGAGGAATATATTCTCCGAGGTATTGCCCAACCGTTGTAGTAAAGCTTTCTAGAAGAAATACAGTCGGACCTAAAAAGAGCACTAGAATCATTAGGACACCTGCAATAATTATGTTACTCGTGCTTAAATATCGAATGCCTTTGTCTACTCCAGATAATGCAGATATCAAAAATAGTACGGTAATAATAGCAATGATGATCAACTGACTGGTTATATTATTTGGTGTGCCAAATACTTCAGAAATACCTCCACTCACTTGCATTGCACTTAATCCAAAGGTCGTTGCAACACCGACCGCAGTGGCGAGTGTAGCGAAGATATTGATAACTTTTCCGAGTGGACCATTTGCCTTATCTCCAATCAAAGGATAGAAAGCATGACTAATTAAACCTGGCCGTTTTTTTCTAAATTTAAAAAAAGCCATCGTTAAGCCAATAATTGCAAAGACGCCCCATGGTTGAAGCGCCCAATGAAACACACTATATTTTAAAGCTGCTTCGGCTGCTGCTTCTGATTCTGCCTCATAACCCGGTGGTGGTTCCATGTAATGTAAGACGGGTTCTGCTACTCCCCAGAACACTAAACCTACGCCCATGCCAGCTGCGAACAATAACCCTAGCCACGAAAAAAACGAGTAGTCTGGTTTACTATCTGGTGGACCTAATTTTAAATGTCGATAGGGGCCAATTGCTAAGTATAAGCAGGTCAAAACGAATATCGTTGTAGCAAGCATATAAAACCAACTAAAATATTCTTTCATCCCACTCATAGCTGTACTAGAAGTTTCGCTTAAATGACTTGGATTGATCGCACCCCAAGCAACAAAAGCGATAATTATACTCAGACTAACGTAAAAAACAATACCTGGGTTTGTTTTCTTTCTTTGACTGATATTATCACCTCGTTATAAGCTTAAATAGAAATTCATCTTTATAGCTCTACCCGTCAATATATCTTCTAAAACTACTGTTAAAAGGCGGATGAAGAAGTGATGGATCAGTTATTTTACTATGGATGTTTTAGCTTAAATCTTTAAATGATGTATGCAGCTAGCAATGATTACTACCTTCTGTAATGTAATTCTTCACTTATTCTTTAGGTCGATTCTATAAGTGTTTTAAAAATAAAACCCGATCATTTCCTTTCCCGTCATAGTTTTTATGCACGGGAAGTCCATTAATTATCTTATCACCCTCCACAAGCGTGAAACCTAATTTTTGATGGTAGGCGATAGAATTTTTATTTAGCGCGGAAGTAATACATCGAACTTTTTTTACGTTCTTTTTTTCTACAGATATATAAAAATGTTGATATAATGATTTCCCTATTCCCTTTCCTCGAAATTTAGGAGCAATTCCGACGGCATGGATATAAGCTTCATCCTGGTGGGTTTGCGAGAAAAATCCTATTAAGAAACCGATAATATCCCCATCTATTTCGACGACGAAACTAGTATTCGTGAAGTGGTCAAAAAGGAAACGAGGAAATAAATGAGTCATATCTCTTCCATCCCACCACTCATTTACAATAGGTAAAATAAACTGACAATCTCTCGCTTCTAATTGCCTCAGTTTCATTAATTATCGCCACCTTTTTTATGGATTTGTTAACGGTTTACCATGTGCTGGTGCTCGTTATTTTTTCCACTCTTCAGCTAATATTCCATACACCACAAGGTCGACGTAGTGATCATATAAATATTCAGCTTGTCGAATATGCCCCTCTTCAACAAAATCCAATCTTTCAGGAACACTTCTACTTTTTTTATTTTCTGAAGCAGCTCGAATTTCCACCTTGTTCATATTTAATTCATTAAAAGCGTAGTCTGTAAGAGCTTTTGAGACTCTTGTCATTATTCCTTTTCCCTGAAAGTCTTTATCGAGCCAATATCCGATATAAGCAAGCTTATTTGACCAATCCAGTTGATTGAATCCAGCGATTCCAACAATTTCATTCTTATATAGAATAACGGTATTCATACTTTTATCTTCTGCAAAGTCCTTTAAAGAAGCCTTTATGTATTCATGTGTATCCTCGATCTTTTTTGTTTTTTCCAACCAAGGAAGCCACTCTTTAAGATAATCACGAGAGTTATTTGTTAAAGCAAATACTTTTTCAGCATCCCTCATATCGATTAACTTTAAAGATAATTCTTCATCAATTTTATGTACAAACATGTATATTCCCCCTATGTATTTTTCTGAACAGAGACCTATTAGTGATCATCTAAATCATTTCTATGCTCTGTTACTTCGTCTTCCTGTAATCCATATTTCTTTTCTAAAACTAAACCAAGATGCGAGTCATTTATACCCTTCTTCACAGCAGCTACTATTACTAAATAGAGTATATAAAATATTATGAAGAAGACGACTATAGTTAATATAAAATTCATTTATCTCCCTCTCTATGAAAAGTATTTTAAGCTTTATCCTCTAAAACTCGAACTCTTTCTTCTAATTGATTTATACGTTGCAATAAGTCTTTCTGAGGTTTGAAAAATCGATCAGAAATTCCCTTTAAAATGACGACCAACGTTAAAAAAACTACTATAACCGCTAATACATACATAAAAACAATCACTTACTAACCCTCCTGCAGTTTGATAGAGTTTATAGTAAAAGACATTTTAACATAAAATCATAGGAGATTATCTAAAAAAAGGAAAATTTTAACCAAAAATAAAAATGCCACCACCCAGTCGACTTTAATCGACAAAAACTGGGTGGTGACAGTTACTCTGTCTAAGGTTGGACTACTCCAACTCCTGCGTATTGTGTGACTATTGATTTCACATCTTGAACAGGTGTTAAATTATAGTTGTAGGAAACGGTATAGTTTGTAGTGGATGTTGTTGGTTGGCTTCCTGTACTGTTTATATATAGGTTGTTGGAAACGTTCCAATACCCTGGCTGGCTACTATACCAGTAACCTAATGGATCTTTTGAATTTTCGAAAACATTATTTTCAACAAGTAACTCTGCACCCATTCGTGCGTTAATTCCTGTGTCAACAATGCCTTCGAAATAGTTATTATAAAGGTGCCCTTCACCATATCGGAAGGATGGGACACGTGAATTTAGATTTTTAAAGTGGTTATGATGGAATGTGATGTTACGATCTCCATTATCACTATCTGATGATCCCATTAACATCGCCTTCCATCCATCGTGTACATAATTCCATGAGAAAGTAATATTATGCGCATCTCTTTTCACATCGAAAAGACCATCATAGTAATCCTTGTCCACATTTAGGCTTGCATAAAGCTCGTTATGATCCACCCAAATGTTATTCGAAGGTCCTTCGATACTAATAGCATCTTTGTCACCAGCTCTTACTTCGTGAATCGTGAGGTTTCGGATGATGATATTGTTTGCCCGCCATACTTTGATGCCGATCCCATCTAGTTCACCATCTGTACCTACTCCTAAAATAGAAACATCTGAAATATCCTTGATATTTATTTTGCTATCAGAAGTATTATTTGGAGTAATGGTGCCATCTACATAAACAGTTAATGGAGTATTATCATCCTTATCCTTTAATGCTTGGACTAATTCATCTCCTGTTTGAACTGTAACAGTATCTCCTCCTTCTCCTCCAGTTGTTCCGCCATCAAATGTAGCAAAACCTGTCATACTAAAATCAGGGGTATTAGCAGATACTGTTTGTAAAGATAAACCGACTAAGAAACTAACAACTAAACTAGCTAAAGCAATTTTCAGTAATCTTTTTCTCATCTTTCTCTCACGTCCCTTCATAATTTTAATTACGTTCTGGCATATACAAAGATGATAACATCATCCCTCCTTCCTATTTGGATACTACCATTATATCAAGATAGCGCTTACATTAAATAATCATTTAACTCTATATTACATTTTTGTTTATATTTTCCACCATATGATTTATTTCAACTTTTTCTTACAACAGTCAACATATAAACCCGCGAAGTTCGATAAAATATGCTATTAAACATATCATTTTTGACCTTTATCTAATAAGAAACTATTAATTATTTATTTTGAAATCTGAGGTAATGATTATTCTTACAAGATAGTATGCTCAAACAAAAAAACTGCATCTTTAATTGTTAAAAGGTGTTTCTAACAATTTGGATGCAGTACGACTCATCAATACTAAGTGATATAGGTGGCACGCTATTTTTCTATTAAATCTAGAATTAGAGTGACAATAAGCGCTACGATACCTTGTAAAACAAGAGAATCAGTTATTAACTGTATTTCTTCTGGCTCTCCTAAGAATATTGTGAACTGGCTAGAAAAAATAAAGAATAAAATAAAAGAACCTATACCATACCAAAGTTTGTTCCCAATTTTATTAGCAATTATAACCGCTATAACAACAAATAATAACATTACTATTGAAGTGTTTTTCAGTATAAAATCATTTAATAAAACTCCTACATACAAAATAACAAAACCAATTGTTAGTGAAGCGATCATTCTACTTAACTGATAAATATCTAACACCTCTCTTTACTAAATAAATAATTTCGCTTTGCTTTTATGAGCCAATGTTTTCTTTTTTGTTCTCATCCTTAGCCATAATCTTTCGTGTAGTAATCTTCTAGAATTACATCTTTTTGATAAAGTTCTATACAATAAAAACAGGGGTGGACCTTAATAATTAAGAAGCATTTCTTGGACGATTATGGAATTTATACTCTGTATTTTTACAGTTATTCCAGTTTGGTGATTATTTGTAATTTATTATACCATGCTACTCTAATTGATTTCGCTTATTTTACATTTCCCTAGTATCACACACCTAAAATTCACAACCACCCCATCGACCGAATTTGACAAAAACCGGGTGGTGACAGGCACCATCTTTCTCATGAGTGGTACCAGGCTTTGCCTCAATGCTATAATGGAGTTGGATTTTAGATATTGGAGGTTTTAGAATGGATTTTTCGAATTCGGTGGCTTTACATAAGGAAGCGCAAGAGCATATTGTTGGTGGGGTTAATTCGCCTTCGCGTGCATACAAAGGGGTAGGTGGTGGCTCACCGGTCTATATGGAACGTGGTGAAGGAGCTTATTTCTATGATGTAGATGGCAATAAATATATTGATTTTCTGGGAGCTTATGGCCCTATCATTACAGGTCATGCGCATCCTCATATCACAAAAGCAATTCAAGAATCAGCAGCAAACGGAGTTTTATATGGCACGCCTACTAAATTAGAAAACACCTTTGCTAAAATGTTAAAGGAAGCTATTCCATCAATGGAGAAGGTCCGCTTCGTTAATTCAGGTACAGAAGCTGTGATGACTACGATTCGTGTAGCGCGTGCATATACAAAGCGTGATAAAATCATTAAATTTGCAGGGTGTTATCATGGCCATTCAGATATCGTACTCGTACAAGCAGGATCTGGACCTTCCACACTCGGAAATCCTGACTCAGCAGGTGTAACAACCGCTACTGCCAAAGAAGTGATTACCGTACCATTTAATGATATTGAAGCGTATAAAGAAGCACTTGCACACTGGGGTGACGAAATAGCCGCAGTATTGGTCGAACCGATCGTAGGTAATTTCGGCATAGTCGAACCTGAACCAGGCTATCTTGAAAAGGTAAATGAACTGACACATGAAGCAGGTGCTCTAGTTATTTATGATGAGGTTATAACCGCATTTCGCTTCACGTATGGATCTGCTCAAAAAATCGTTGGTGTTGAACCCGATATGACAGCACTAGGAAAAATCATTGGTGGCGGTCTACCAATTGGAGCCTACGGTGGAAAGAAGGAAATCATGGAACAAGTAGCACCACTAGGCCCAGCTTATCAAGCAGGTACCATGGCAGGAAATCCCGCTTCTATGTCTGCAGGAATTGCCTGTTTAGAGGTGTTAAAAGAACATGGTGTATATGAAAAATTAGACAAATTAGGAGCCCGATTAGAAGCAGGAATTTTAAAAGCAGCTGAAAAGCATAACATCATTATTACGCTTAATCGCTTAAAAGGTGCACTAACAGTTTATTTCACGGATGAAAAAATTAAAAACTATGCACAAGCAGAAGCAACAGACGGAGAAAAATTTGGTCAATTCTTTAAGTTATTACTGAATCAGGGTATTAATTTAGCTCCCTCCAAGTATGAAGCATGGTTTTTAACTATTGCACACTCTGAAGCAGATATTGATCACGCAATTACCTGTGTTGATAAAGCATTTGAACAAATGAAATAATATAATTGATCCATGCTGGAAGAAATATAGCATGGATCATTTTTTATATACTATCAACAAACTAGCATCACTTTATCACCCTTAAAAGATAAAGTGTTTTTCGATATTTACATTTTCGCTACAACTCTCTATAAATTATTATTAAAACAAAACTAGAATAATAATTTAATAGCTTCAACACTCACACCGTCACCTACTTTTTAATGTTTATTTATTCATTTTGCTGTATATATATTGACAAAGTTTTTATCTGTGTTATTATTAGTCTGAAAATTTAAAATTTTCACCTCATGCTTTTTATTGTCAATTTGTATGACTTCCCTTCAAAGCATGATGACTTGGCTTTTGCACTTGTTGCAAAAGCATTTTTTGGTTTAAAATGAAAATGCTTTCACGAAAACTATACATATTATATGCATGTCCACATAGATATAAATATAGCAATCTAACAAGCTATTCCCTAATTAATGGAACAATTCTTTTAATCTGCTATAATGTAAGGGAAATCGGATGGAAAAGGAATGAGATTTATGAAGCTAGGCGCCAGAATGCTTAAAACAGGAATATCAGTAGCGGTCGCCTTGTATTTTGCAAATTTAATCGGGTTACCGTCTGCAACTTTTGCTGGTATCGCGGCTGCGTTTGCGATTCAACCAAACATCTATCGTTCATTCCAAACGATACTAGAGCAAATTCAAGCAAATATAATCGGTGTCGGACTCGCTACTTTTGTGGCATTCTCCTTAGGAAATGACCCAATAATTATCGGGTTTACCATTGTCACCGTAATAGGTATTTGTATGTCGCTAAGAATGAATGAAAATACCATTGCACTAGCAATAATAGCGGTGCTTGCTATGATGGAAACAACGGATCAAGAATTACTTACCTTTGCTGGATTAAGGTTTTCTTCATTAACATTAGGTATTGTTTCGGCATTCGTGGTTAATTTATTATTTTTACCACCAAAATACGAAACAAAGTTATTTCGACATATTGATCTAACAACAGCAGATGTATTGCAGTGGCTAAGAATTACAACGAGGCACTTATCAGATGACCCTGCGCTAAAGTCTGAGATACAACGTATTCAAAATGAATTACGTCATATCGATTCGACATACTTACTATTTAGTGAAGAGCGTACTTATTTGAAAAAAACGAGATTACCGAAGGCTAGAAAGTTAATTATTTTCAGACAATTGATTTTAACCTCACATAAATCGTTTGACGTGTTAAAGGCATTCCATCATTTTGATGACAAGATCGAAACGATACCAGATAAGTTCCAGCATGCCTTAATTGAAGAGCTGGATAAGGTCATCTATGCGCATGAACGACTCCTTCTAAGCGCGATGGGGAGAATTAAAAAGAATCGTTCAAAATCTATTGAGGAAATCACAGAACCAGATATTCCTTACCTCGTAGAATCACTTATTCAGGTGTATAATGAGGATGATGCGAACCATTTATCATTACTCCCACTTGCTTCGCAATTAATGGAGTATCATCATGAACTCATGCATATGCAAAAATTATTGAATAGTTACCAATCTTTTCATGGGAATCACGACTTTGATTTCAAGGACGACAGAAAAAAGCTCCTACCTTTTAAATAATAAAATGTACCCTATAGAGTAGACACTTTAAAAAAAGTCTACCTATAGGGTGCTTTTGTGTATAATTAAGAAAAAATAGTAAATGGGGAAAGAAA
>NZ_QPJJ01000024.1 GCF_003337485.1 Saliterribacillus persicus | reverse complement strand
ATCCCTCAGAGACGATGAGGTAGATAGGTTCGAGGTGGAAGCGTGGCGACACGTGTAGCTGACGAATACTAATCGATCGAGGACTTAACTAAACACAAAATGTTTGATTGTCATACACCTTATCTAGTTTTGAAGGTATATTCCTTCAATATACATAGTCTGGTAGCAATAGCGAAGAGGTCACACCTGTTCCCATGCCGAACACAGTAGTTAAGCTCTTCAGCGCCCATGGTAGTTGGGGCTTGCGCCCCTGCGAGAGTAGGACGTTGCCAGGCAAATAAAAAAATCCTTAATCATTTTTTGATTAAGGATTTTTTTGTGTATTTCTATTTATTTATAAAGTGCTTCCCAGGCAGCATTCATTCCACTAACTCTACCAGTTACCATTGCTGCAGTGATATTATATCCGCCTGTATATCCATGAATATCAATTATTTCCCCACAGAAGTATAAACGAGGCATTATTTTGGATTGCATGGACGTTGGAACAATTTCTTTGGTCGAAACGCCGCCACCAGTTACAAATGCTTTTTCAATTGGAAGATTTCCATGCACGTAAAATGAGAAATGCTTAAGGTCATGAATAAAGCTTCTAAATGCCTGTAAAGATAAATTTGCAGCATTAGTATGAATATCAATCTCATTCTTTTCTAAAAGGAAATGAAGGTATCGCTCTGGAATAATTCCTTTTAAAATATTTTTAATAGCTTTTTTAGGTTGATCATTAATATGCTTTAAATAAAGGTCATATAGCTCGTTTTCTTTTTTATCTGGTATTGTATCAATTTCTACTTTCACTGCGTCATTACCCGCTAAAAATTCTTTTACAACGTACTGCGAACATCTTAAAACTGCAGGGCCAGAAATTCCGAAATGTGTGAAAATCATGTCCATTCGATGGGTGATTATTTTTTTGTTCTTCTGATTTAATACGCTAAGTGAAGCATCTCTTAGAGATAACCCCTGTAATTCTTTTTCTTTAATAAACTTTTCATTGGACTTTAAAGGAACTTCAGTTGGATATAGCGTGGTAATAGTGTGCCCAGCTTTTTTCGCCCACTTATAACCATCACCAGTAGACCCGGTATGTGGGACCGCTTTTCCACCAACAGCCAATACAATGGCTGTGGATTTTATTCTATCCGATGATTTCAGTATGATCTCATGATTAGTCTCACCATAGTTTATCGCTGCAACTGGCTCATTTAATCTTATCGTTACATTTAATTGTTGTAGTTTATTAATAAGCGCTTCTACCACATCCTGTGCTTTATTACTAGCTGGAAACATTCGTCCATGATCTTCTTCTTTTAGTTTTACTCCCATTTCTTCAAAAAAATCAATAATATCGTAATTATTAAAAATAGAAAATGCACTATAAAGAAATTTACCATTTCCAGGAATATGCTTTATTATTTCTGATTCAGGAAGACGGTTAGTAACATTACATCTCCCCCCACCGGATATTGCTAACTTTTTCCCGAGCTTATTTCCTTTATCTATCAGTAAGGTTTTGGCACCTTGCTCGGCAGCAGAAATAGCTGACATCAAACCCGCAGGACCTCCACCAATAACAGTTACATCAAATTGCAAACTGATCTTCCTTTCTATTGAAACAAGAAATTTAAACGTAAAGTTAATTATATAGAATCTTCCTCTATAAATCGACTATTTTCATGTTATCTTCCCTCGAAAAACATCATAAAAAACAATATTATGGTAAAATAAGAACGTTACATAAAATGAAGAATTTAGGTGGAACTATGTCAGCAAATATTTTACGAGGAACCCTGTTGTTAACAGGTGCAAGTTTTTTATCAAAATTACTAGGAATGCTTTATGTCATTCCTTTTGAAAATATAGTAAAAGAAGAAGGAATGGCGCTATATTCCTTTGCCTATGTACCTTATACAATATTTTTAAGTATATCAACTATAGGAATACCACTCGCTGTTTCAAAATTTGTATCGAAATATAATGCGATTGATGATTATTATACGAGTAAACGAATGTTTCAATCAGGAATAATATTAATGTTTTGTACAGGTTTTTTAGCATTTCTGATTATGTTTTTTGGAGCAGAGACGATTGCTAGATGGACTATTGCTGAATCAAATAAAAATTTTTCAATACTTGATGCGAAACAAGTGATACAGATGGTTAGCTTTTCCTTATTAATTATACCCGGAATGGCTGTTGTACGTGGTTTTTTTCAAGGTAATCAATCAATGGGTCCTACTGCCATTTCCCAAGTTGTTGAGCAAATTGCGCGTATCATTTTTTTATTAGTTGCGGTTTTTATTATTGTGGTCCTTTTAGATGGTTCTATTACAACAGCTGTAGGATTTGCTACATTCTCTGCATTTATCGGCGGTATCGCGTCGTGGATTGTCTTAGGTATCTATTGGAAACAAAGAAAACAATATATTAATGAAAAAATTGAGCAGCAAAAAAGAAAAGAGTACATCCCGACTAAGACATTATTTAAGGAGCTTTTAAGTTATGCAGGACCTTTTGTGTTAGTTGGAATTGCTATTCCGTTGTATCAAATTATTGACCAATTTACGTATAGTCATGCGATGGCATCAGTTGGATTAGGTGACATTTGGGAAATTGCTTATTCTAGCTTTAATATGCAAGGACATAAATTAGTTATTATTCCAGTAACGGTAGCTACTGGTCTTTCCCTTGCACTGGTACCAGAAATAACAAAATCTTTTAACATAAGTAACAAAACGCAGCTTACACAACAAATTAATCAAGCATTTCAAATTATTTTATTTTTTGTGCTGCCTGCTATTGTAGGGTTAATGTTACTTTCATATCCTGCATATGGTGCATTATTTGGTTTAGAAACTATTGCTATTTCTGGACCATTACTAACGTGGTACGCACCTGTAGCATTGTTTTTTGCTTTATTTACAGTAAGTGCAGCCATATTACAAGGAATAGAAAAGCAACGATTCACATTAATTAGTTTATCTGCCGGAATTCTCTTGAAAATATTATTTAATACTTTATTTATTCAAACGTTTGGTGCAAATGGTGCAATAATCGCGACTATGCTTGGCACGCTAGTAGCAGTAAGCTTAAATTTATGGAAAATCAAATCATCTATAAATTTCTCTTATAAACAAACGATTAAAAGAGGAATACTGATGCTGATTTTCACTAGCTTTATGGCACTCGTTATTGTTATCGTTAAATGGGTATTAGGCTTCTGGATAAGTTATGATGAAAGTAGATTACATGCGTTAACCTACCTGCTTTTAGGAGTTGGTATCGGGGGTATGACGTATTTATGGTTAGGGTATGCTTCTACCTTATTTGAACGCGTGGTGGATAGAAAAATAGGCTTTTTAGATCGAATCTTTAGAAGATAGTATTTATTAGAAAGTAAGTGGGTGAAGTACATGCGGTTAGATAAATTTTTAAGCAATATGGGCTTGGGAAGTAGAAAAGATGTGAAATCTTTTATTAAAAAGGGGCGCGTGAGAATAAATAATCACGTAAATAAAAAAGTCGATACACAAATTGATCCAAATAAAGATGAGGTACTTCTTGATCAGGAAAAAGTAGAATATGAACCCTATATTTATTTAATGATGCATAAGCCTGGAGGTTATGTTACAGCAACAAAGGATAACCATGATAAAACTGTAGTAGATTTATTGCAGGAAGAAGATAAAGTATTATCACCTTTTCCGGTAGGGAGATTAGATAAGGATACAGAAGGTCTGTTATTACTTACGAATGATGGACCGCTCGCACATCAATTATTATCTCCGAAAAAAAATATAAAAAAGAAATATTTTGCTAAAATTGACGGAGTTGTTACGGAGAAAGATGTGGAGGCTTTTAAAACAGGAGTTAATATTGGTGAAGGGTATATTACAAAGCCAGCTGATTTAAACATCTTAGAAAGTGGTGAGGTGTCCTCGATAGAAATAGCTATTACAGAAGGGAAATTCCATCAAGTTAAACGGATGTTTGAAGCTGTAGATAAAAAAGTTATCTATTTAAAAAGGCTAGGAATGGGTAAGTTAAAATTGGATGATAATTTAGAGTTAGGTCATTATCGCAGGTTAACTGAGCAGGAAAAAGCAATTTTAAACATAAACAATGGATGAGTTTTGAAAAAAATAGCGGAAAGAAAACACGATACCAAACTCGTATCGTGTTCAAATTATTTTCTATTTTGATTAGTAAAATTCAGCTGCGATTTTTAATGGTTAAGTTTGCTTCTTTGTCTATATCAAGATATCCTTACTTTCTTTTCGGTGATTTTCCACTCTCCGCGGTTTGGGCTATTAACGAGTCCATTATAGGCGAGTAAATGTAAGTCTCGCTGAACGGTTCGATCGGTAATTCCAAATTCTTCTGCTATCTCGCGAGTCGTCGCACCATCATTTTCTTTTATAAAAAGATAGACTGCTTTGGCGCGAGTTAACATACGGGTGGTTGATTGACTCAAAAAATCACTCCTTCTTATTTATCGAAGAACAATTGATGAAGCAAAATATCCAGTTGATACTTCCATTTTACACCTTTTAAACCAATTAGGCTAGAATATAAATCTAAATTTACAGATAATTAATAATCCAATTCTCAAGTAAATCAGATTATCAATTATAAAGTAGGTGAATTTATATGGATGCACATTATTTTATAGCCATTTCTTTAGATTCTAAAACAAAAGAATGGCTGAAAAGAATTCAATCAAATCTTTATCATAACAAATCGCTCCTATATAAAGTATGGCCGCATGAAGAGGATTTCCATATTACGCTTCATTTTTTTGGTTCCCTTGCTAAAAGGGAAGTGGTTATGGTAGTAAAAGAAATGGAACGGTTCAAAGCTTTTGAAGCCTTCCCTATAACTATTGGCCAACTTCGGTATTTTGGAAATAAAGAAAAACCAAGAGTGATTTGGATTGATGTAGAAAAAAAGCAAGAGTTAATAAATATATATGAAGAAGTAAATAACATAGTAGAAATAGTGAATAAAAAAACGGAAAAACGAAGCTATTCTCCTCATATTACGCTTGCAAAAAAATGGGCTTCAACGGAGAACGCTAAAGAATCCATAGAAATAGCCGTTAATAATAACAAAGAGATTAAAAATATTGAAATCAATAAAATTGCGTTGTTTAAAATAAATCCTAATTCCACACCAAAATATGAAATTACTAAAATGGTGGAATTTAAATGAGGTGACATCTTGGTTCAACTAATAAAATTAGAAAATTATATTTCTAGATATGAAAAGGATATATACCACTATCCAAGTCAATTTACGAGATTAAAGCAGGAAAATTGGAAGAGATTAAAAAGTGCTTGGGAATTTCAAAATCAACAGTTTTTAGAGACCGATAATATGGAAGAGGAAACAGCAGAAAATAATTTTTTTAACTGGCGCTCCTTCTTTAAAAAAAGAGAAGAAATTGAAGAAGAGAAAGTGACGGAAGAAGATGTTCTACCGCAAACAGAAGAAGAGTTAAAACAGTATTTTTTAGATACTTTATTGCCGTTTCAATTAAAGTGGGCCTCAACGACGATAAGTGAAATGTCATTTCTGGATAGAACCTATTATCAAGAACCATTATTAAAATACTTCTTACAGCGATTTCCGGACACCTTTTTATTAATGTATAATCCAGTTTTTGATTTAAAAAATAGCCCGATGGAAGCTGATATTATATTAATAAGTCCACTAGGAATAGAGATTATTCGTGTATTTGAATGGGAGGATAACCAACTACTAATTGCTGGTGATGATCGAACTTGGTATAAAGAAGAAAATCAGATTCAATCAAAAATCTTTAGTCCTTTGCTCTCATTGAAGAGAACAGAAAAAATACTAAAAAGTATTTTCAAAAAACACGATTTAGACTTTCCGGTCACAAAAGTTGTGTTAACCCGTAAAAATAAAATTGAATTTGGTGCAGAACCCTATCAAACTAAATATATAGATATAGATAGTCATGATCGTTGGTTAATGGAGAAAAGAAGTATCTCTTCACCGTTAAAGCATCGACAACTTAAAGTGGCGGATTATATCCTTAGATATGTAGAAACGAAAGCCATGAAAAGACCAGAGTGGGACCAACAGGATCAAACAGAAACATTTTAATTTTAAATAAAACAAATTTTCTCTTGAAATATAACCCTATTTTAAGTTAATCTATTAGTACGATTCTTTTTTTATAGATTTATAGAATTCTCTAAAAAAGATAATGAACGGAATCAATCATCAAGATTAAAAGTTAGAGGGTGACAGCTGTGGAACACATTTTAGGTGATGACTGGAAAATAATACCTGCAGGCGGTTCGACTGGGGCTGCTTATTATGCGCAGTCGGAACAAAAGCAATTATTTTTAAAACGAAATTCCTCACCATTTTTAGCAGTACTGTCCGCCCAAGGTATTGTTCCTAAGCTAGTATGGACAAAACGCTTAGAAAATGGTGATGTAGTAACAGCACAACAATGGTTAGATGGAAAAGCGCTTAATCCTGAAGAAATGCAGCACCCAGAGGTGGCGAAACTGTTAAGTAAAATCCATCACTCTACTGAATTGCTAGATATGCTTTTACGAATAGATAGAAGACCTATTCAGGCATCACATTTATTATTTAAAACAAAAAATAAGATTGCTGAACATACGAACAGCTATACTCCTATAGAAATATATCAAGCTTCAAAATACTTAGAGCAGCATGTTTCTGAAATGGTTTGTGAGAAGCAAGTAGTATGTCATTGCGATCTAGATCACCATAATTGGATGCTTTCTAATAATGGTGAACTTTATTTGATTGATTGGGATAATGCTCGTGTAGGGGATCCTGCAATGGATATTGGAAGAATTTTGCATTCTTATATTCCGATGAGCGAATGGGAAGATTGGTTGGACCATTATGGAATGGAAAAATCTCCACAACTTATTAGAAGAATGTATTGGTATCTATTAATAGCTGCCGTTGACAATTATATTTGGTATCAAAAACGTAACAGAATGGAAGAAGCATACTCTCAAAGAATGGAAATTAAACAGTTATTAGCGCATATTGATTCAGACGTTAATATATAGTTGAAATCCTAAGTAATTTAAGAGAAAAAATAACGAATCATTTAATACATTTATCTATTTTAGAAGAACTGTTTAGGGCAGTTCTTCTATTTCATTCTATAACAGTAAAAGGAGTTTAGTTATGCGAACACGTCATAAACCATGGGCAGATGATTATCTGAAAGAAAATAAACATATTGTCGAATTGGAACCAGTTTCAAAGCATAAGCGTTGGAAAGATAATTTTTCAGAAGCTCAACCCATCCATTTAGAAATTGGAACAGGAAAAGGGCAATTTATATGCGGAATGGCAAAGCAATACCCAAACGTTAACTTCGTCGGAATAGAAGTAGTAAAAAGTATTATTGTCAGTGCCGTCCAAAAAGTAAAAGATGAAGATGTAAATAATGTGAAATTAATAAATGAAGACGCAAAAGATTTAAGAGAAATGTTTTCGGAAAATGAAATAGACCACATTTATTTGAATTTTTCGGATCCATGGCCTAAAAACCGTCATGAAAAGAGAAGATTAACTTACTCTACCTTTTTAGAGCAGTATAAAACTATTTTAAAAGAAAATGGTAAAGTGACGCTTAAAACAGATAACCAATCTTTATTTGAGTATTCATTGGTTAGCTTTTCTAATTTTGGCATGGTGCTTGAAGAAGTAACGTTAGATTTACATGAAATAGAAGATTCTACAAATGTCATGACAGAGTATGAAGAAAAGTTTTCAGCTAAAGGACAGCCTATTTATAGATGTGTTGCACGATTTGTATGAGGGCATTAAGTTCTTAATAGTAGGAAATAAGTTAAATTTAAAATAAAAATAGAGCGTAGTCTTAAAGAAGATACTTGTTATTACAAGTGCCATTCTAAAGGACTACGCTTTTTATTTAACTATGTATCGCCTTATAAACAGTATGAAATTAACTCTATATGGTTATGCTGTTTTTTTAACTTCTAAGATGGTACCTGACTTTGCATCAAGATAAAATTCTATGCTTTCTTGAGAATCTGTTGAATGTTTTGTGATTCCCCCACGATATACCAGATATTCTAATCCATGACGATTAATTTTTTCTGCTTTCATATAGATCCATGAACCACTTACGGGACCTTGCTTTTTAAAGAGTTCTCGAGCATTTTTAAGTGCTTTTTCTGGCTTCACTAATGTGTCTTTATCTGCATATTCGCTGATAAGAAAACCAGCAATAACACCAAGACCTGCAGCTAGAATTACTTTATTGTATTTCATTATTTCACCCCATTAACATAATTTACAACTTTCTTAGCTATTATATTTTCTCTTTATATAATAACATCTTTTCCTTTATAGTATAGCGAAATATAGGTAAAATAGAAAATAAGATTGAATAAAACAGGAGGATATTTACATGAATCAAGAAACATTAGCTTTATTCAAGACTTTAACCGAGCTACCTGGAGCACCAGGAGACGAGTCAAAAGTACGTGATTTTATGAAACAAGAATTAAATAAATATGCTGATGAAATGATAGAAGACCGTCTAGGTGGAGTTTTTGGTGTGAAAAAAGGAAAAGGACCAAAAGTGATGGTTGCAGGTCATATGGATGAAGTTGCTTTTATGGTAACGCAAATAACTGAAAATGGCATGCTTCGATTTCAACCTTTAGGAGGTTGGTGGTCACAAGTATTATTATCACAACGTGTTGAAATTAAAACAAAAAAAGATTCTATCATTGGAGTTATTGGTTCTATTCCTCCTCATAATTTGACAGAGGCACAACGTAAAAAACCGATGGAACAAAAAAATATGTTAATTGATGTTGGTGCTGATGATAAAGAAGATGTACTTAAAATGGGCATTCGACCCGGGGATTCGATAATTCCAGTTTCGCCTTTTACACCGATGGCTAATGAGAAAAAAATATTGGCAAAAGCATGGGATAATCGCTATGGTTGTGGATTAGCTATAGAACTCTTAAAGGAATTGCAAAATGAGACATTACCTAATCAACTATATTCTGGTGCAACCGTACAAGAAGAAGTAGGATTAAGAGGGGCTCAAGTAGCTGCTAATATGATTGAGCCTGATATTTTTTATGCGTTAGACGCTTCACCTGCTAACGATATGTCTGGTGATAAAAATGAATTTGGACAATTAGGTAAAGGAGCTCTTCTTCGTATCTTTGATCGCTCTATGATTACAGATCATGGAATGAAAGAATTTTTATTAGATACTGCAGAATCGAATAATATTCCATATCAATACTTTATCTCACAGGGAGGAACAGACGCTGGACGAGTTCACATTTCTAATCAAGGGGTACCTTCTGCAGTGGTAGGAATTTGTTCAAGATATATTCACACCCACGCTTCGATCATTCATATAGATGATTATGCAGCAGCAAAGCATTTGATAACAGAGCTTGTTAAAAATACAGATCAGTCGACCCTTCAATCGATTCGAAAATAGTGAAAAGGATGGATGAAGATGGATATCATCATTGGATCTACAAATAAGGCAAAAGTTGCTGCTGTTTCAGAAGTTTTTCCATCTGATAAAGTAGAAAGTATAAAAACGGAATCTAATGTAAGCTCTCAACCTATATCAGACTTGGAAACTAAAAAAGGAGCAATTAATCGCGCAATAGCAAGCTATGAATATAAACCAGGCTCGTTAGGTATTGGTCTTGAAGGTGGGATAATGGAAATAGAAAAGCAAACCTTTTTGATAAACTGGGGAGCAATATATGCTGGTGAAAAAAAACTTTTTGTCGCGAGTGGCGCAAGAATACCTCTACCTGAATTTATTGCTGAAAAATTACATGAAGGAAAAGAATTAGGGGATATTATGGATGAATTCACCAAAGAAAAGAACATTCGGCACCATGCTGGTGCAATTGGGATATTCACGAATAACATAGTAAAGCGCAAGGATATGTTTGAACACGTCATAAAACTAGCATATGGCCAATATCTATTTTATGGGCAAAAAGATCTATTTTAGAAAGTTATACTTGCATCAAAAGCATTAGAAAGATAAAATATATACTGGGAGTATAAGGGGAATGAATCGCCAGGAGGCTTAAAGACAATGCAGAATAAAATTGGTGTTCCAGTAGTTATCATACTCGTTTTATTTGTCATATATATGACATTCGAGAGTATTAAGCCCTTTGAGGAAGTCATACAAGAGATAGAGACGGATACAGAAGAGGTATTTTTAGAGGAACAACTAGAGACAAATTATGAAGCAGAAAATTTTTCTCTTTTCCTACCAGCTGAATTTGAAGTTGAAGAAGAATCGATAAGCAATTTGATATTAAAAAAAGAGAATCAAACCTATATCCTGTTTTATAACGCTTTAGAGACTGCGACTTCTCGATTAAACTTTGAGGCAGCTTCTCAAATGGAATCACCTCTGTTATTGACATCTTTTTCAGATGATGAGCGATTTGGCTATATAAAAATTGCTCAATTAGAAGAAAAAGAATATCAGCTAGAAATAGGTGTTGGAGGAGTTAAAATTACGACAATAAGTGAAAAAAATCGTTTAGAAAATGATGCTTTAGAGATGATGCAAATGGCTAATTCAATAGCATATACTGACAATTAATGCTATTCTACCGCACAGGAGGGATAAAAAGATGGACTATTTAAAATCAGAGGAAGAATTTAATCAACTTAAACAAGAACACGATATTATATTCTTGTTCTCAGCAAATTGGTGTCCAGATTGCAGAGCAATAGAACCAGTGCTCCCTGAAATAGAGAAGAAATATAATGCTTATACATTTGTCTATGTGGATCGTGATCAATTTATAGATATCTGTATTTCACATGATATTTTTGGTATCCCCAGTTTCTTAGCTTATGATAAAGGCGAAGAAACAGGTAGATTTGTAAGTAAAGCATTTAAGTCACAAGAAGAAATTGAAAAGTTTATAGATAGTTTATCCAAATAATAAAAGATTAGCGTGCTTACTTTTGATGAGAGTACGCTAATCTTTTATTTATATAATGATAATACCTTTTTAAATAGTATAATTTCTTTGAAGATCAAACACATTTAATATAAGTTTTTCCAACAATGAAAAGAATGCCTAATTATTTTTAATTTTGATGGATTCATGATAAAATGAAGAATAGTTGTTTTCTTCCGCAAAGGAGGATTTTTTTATGAAAATGACAAGTATAAAACTAAAAAAGATATTAGACGAGCGTTTTTCGAATAAAGAATACCGAACATCTTTTAATCGTGAAAATGACAGTTATAGAGTGGAGTGGAATGCAACTCAACAAGGAGTGGCAATTAAATTACCTAATGTAATTGGTAAGTACGAGGAACGTGGTGAAAAAGCAATAGACGAACTTGTATATCATGTTACTGAATCTCTAAAAATGATGACAGAGAAATATCACTTAACAGGAAATGAAACGAAGATATTTCCAGTGATTCGAGCTACTTCTTTTCCAAAGAAATCAAAAGCAGGTAATAAATTGATATTCACCAAACACACCGCTGAAACCAATATCTATTATGCAATCGATACTGGTGCGAGCTATCAATTAATTGATGATAAAATGTTGGAAGAAAATGATTGGTCAAAAGAGCGACTAAAAGAAGTGGCTATGTTTAACGTTCGATCGCTAAAGATCGAGCCAAAAAAAGATATAGTAGCTGAAAATGATTTTTATTTTGTAGCAAGTCAAGATGGTTATGACGCCAGTAGAATTTTGAACGAAACCTTCCTAGATGAAATGCTGGTAAACACTAGTGGAGAATTAGCTGTTGCTGTACCTCATCAGGATGTGTTGATCTTAGCTGATATAAAAAATGAAACTGGATATGATATTTTAGCACAGATGACAATGAAATTTTTCGCTGAAGGCAGAGTACCAATTACATCTTTACCATTTATTTATGATGAGAAAAAATTAGAACCTGTTTTTATTTTGGCAAAAAACAAACCGAAAAAATAGCGAGAGGAAGTATGGATAATGCATGTATTTTATAATCAAAAAGGAATTGGTGATGTATTATTAATTCCTATTAAAATTATTGATCGAGATGAAGTTAAGTTTCAAGCCCATCAGGATGTAGTAAAAATAATGGACAAAGGAACTAATGAAGTAGTTGGATATAATATATTTAACGCTTCCCATTATTTTAAAGATTTAGAAACAGGTAAAAACGAATTAACAGAAAATTTTCTTACAAGAATAGAAGAAGTTTTTAGCGAAAATGAACTAAATGAATCGTTAGACGTTGATCTTAGACCTAAGTTCGTTGTAGGTTTTGTAGAGTCAATAGATGCGCATGAAAACGCGGATAAATTACGTGTTTGTCAAGTGGACGTTGGGGACGAAACTCTACAAATCGTATGTGGTGCACCGAATGTGGATGTAGGCCAAAAGGTTGTAGTAGCAAGAGTTGGGGCAATTATGCCGAGTGGAATGGAAATTAAACCAACTCAGCTTCGTGGAGTTGATTCAAATGGTATGATTTGTTCACAAAAAGAATTGGGCATACCAAATGCTCCAAAAGAAAAAGGTATTTATGTATTAGATGAAAACAAAAAAGCTGGAGAGACTTTTCTTTTCTAAGAATCTTTGTCACATGACAAAGATTTTTCTGCTTTTTATTTGGATCAACTCCTCAAATTGCAAAGCTATTTTATATGAAAATGTGGTATAGTTGCCTTTAGAATCTAACTTTTTTTATCGAAAAATACAAATAATGATACTATTTTTAAAATAAAATTTTCAGAGTTCGAGTAAGTACATATATGCTTAAATATTAAAAAATGCAAAAAAGTATTTTTTCTATAAACCAAAGGTTGAATGGAAGTGTGAAATATGTGGAAAGACTTAAAAACAAAAATGAATCGAATATTTGATGAACCGGAGAGAAATCAATTAAATGACAATAGTTCTGTTCGCCCGGAAAAAAAACTTAGGAATACAGTAGAAACAAGAATGCAATATGTATATCCTAAAAACAGCTCACGGAGTGATAATGCAGCTAGAAAAAAGGACGCAAAACATATAAGAAAAGATCGGCGTGTTTGGCAGGAAAATATAAGCACAGATTTTAATCCGCACAGATTCTCGCCTATAAACCAATCTGATTATAAAGAGCAGGAAGAGAAATCTCCACAGACAAACAGGAATATTCCATTTCGGGCTTCTGAGGTGCCGTCCCCTATACATGGTTTCCGGGATAGATTGAAGAAAGAAAACAAGAAAGAATCTATAGAGACGCCAGCTTTTATGCGAAATAAAATAGAATTAAAAGATACAGAAAATCTAAAAAAGGAAAATACCACAATTGAAGAAATCATTCAATCCGAAGAAAAGAACAATAAACCATTATTAAAACAAACGGTAAATAAAAATTCTGGCTATGAAGCCCCTATTACAAAAAACAATAAAATTACAACTAGAAATAAAGAGATGGATAAAAGGAATCAAGAAAAATTAACTTCTAGACAAAACCCAACAGCTTCCTCAGTTACTGATAGAAAGAAAAATACAGGTATCTCGAATGTGCGGATGACTCCCCGAGATAAGAAGAATATGTTTGAGCTTAAAAAAGAAGAAACGATCAAGCAACCAGTAAGAGATGAATCGTTTCCAGTAACAGAGAAAGTAGAAAAAGAACAGAAGATTCCTCTTCACTTATTAAATGATCAGGTGAAAAATGGGGACATGAACGATGGGTGGGTTCAACACCAAATAGAGTTGTTAACAACTACTTTAAAACATTTTAATGTAAATGCTACAGTAGTCGATGCTTTAAAAGGACCATCAGTCACGAGGTTTGAAATTGAACCAGAGCCTGGTGTGAAAGTAAGTAAAATTAAAAATTTAAGTGATGATATTAAATTAAGTTTAGCAGCGAAGGATATTCGAATGGAGGCTCCTATTCCTGGAAAGCACCGCATAGGAATAGAAGTACCTAATCCGTCTTCTGAGCCAGTATTATTACAGCAAATCTTAGAAGAGGATATATTTACTGATGAGCTCTCACCATTAACTGTAGCTTTAGGTCTTGATATTGCAGGTAATCCAATTATCACAGATCTTAAGAAAATGCCTCATGGTTTAATTGCAGGTGCAACTGGATCTGGAAAAAGTGTTTGTATCAATACCATTTTAATAAGCTTATTATATAAAGCAAATCACAAAGATGTAAAATTTTTATTAATTGACCCCAAAATGGTCGAGTTAACACCTTATAACGATTTACCACATCTAGTTTCACCTGTTATTACAGATATTAAAGCTGCTACTAAAGCGCTAAAATGGGCTGTAAATGAAATGGAAGATCGTTATCAAAAATTCGTAGAAGAAGGTACACGAGATATAGAGCGTTATAATCAAAAAATGATAAGTTCAGGACGTGTGGATGAAAAAATGCCTTATCTTGTGATTGTTATTGATGAGTTGGCAGATTTAATGATGATGTCACCACAGGACGTGGAGGATGCCATCTGTCGCATCGCACAAAAAGCAAGAGCATGCGGCATTCACTTATTATTAGCAACTCAGCGACCATCAGTGGATGTTATAACTGGACTTATTAAAGCAAATATTCCAACACGTATTGCGTTTAGTGTTTCCTCACAGGTAGATTCTAGAACCATTCTAGATAGCAGTGGTGCTGAAAAATTACTTGGTAAAGGTGACATGTTATTAATGGAAAACGGGACCAGTACGCTTCAAAGAATTCAAGGTGCATTCGTATCAGATGATGAGATTGAACGGATCACTGCTTATGCTAAGAAAATAGCCCCACCTGAATACTTATTTGAACAGTCGCAGTTACTACAGAAAATAGAGGTAGAGGAAAATACGGATGAGCTATATGAAGAAGCAATTGCATTTGTTTTAGAACAAAATAGTGCCAGCGCTTCTTTATTACAACGTCGTTTTAAAGTTGGCTATAATCGTGCTGCAAGGTTGATCGATATGATGGAAGACAACGGAATAATCACGGGTCAAAATGGAAGTAAACCAAGAGAAGTTCTTGTTTATGAGAGCGATTTTCAGCAATAAATTGCTTCCAAAATAGATTAAAAAGGCATATCAATAAATTTTAACTTGTAGAAAGTGGATAGTTCTTATACTATAAAATAGGATATACTTCCCTATTATTATATTAAAAGGAGCTTCTAAAGCAGTAGCTCTATTATTGATTAAAGTTATCTATTTAAAAATCAAAGAAAAATTTTGTCCGTTAGAAAATGAATGGAGAAATGGAGAAATTGAGTAAGTAACAAACCGTAAGTTTAAATTTATAAACATTTAAGTGAATGTTGGTTTTCAGAGGTTTATTTCTTGAAGATGAAGTAAATAGCAAAAAAATCCTAACAACCGAATATCAATGAAAATTTATCAAAATAATGTGCAGTATTATAGGGAATAGATTAAACAATCGTACTTATTGATTCTTTGACTTGGAACCTAGAAAAATGAGAAGTTCAAGCTTTAAAAGATGGAGATAATTCCAATCTAGTTGAAATGTGATTAATCATCGCAGGTTCCTATCAAGCATTTAATTTTTTAGAAGGTGTTGTTGATAGAATTCTTGCTCGGCGAACTTCTGTCTCTATAAATGTATATAATGTGGTAAAAGTTTTACGGGTATCGGATAAAAGAAGCCATTATTTTTAATTAGTGCTCGAGATACTCATTCTACACAGTAAGCTGATGAAGGCTATGCTGCTTATATTAATGGATCTACCTGAAAAGTAAACATGTTATGACTGCTGGTGGTCTAGGTACCATTCCACATAAATCTTTAAAGGAGATGGTTTGGGGCCTACAAAAGCTGACCATCATGTTTTTCCAAATAATGACCTCCTATTACTCATTAATCATATTAATGGTGTGATTAGAAGTTCATTGTGGTTAGCCAGAAAGTTTGGAAAAGTATTAAAAGGGGTACGTTTAGATACATCTAAAAATATGGTGTGTAAATACTATATCAGTAAGGCACAAGTTATGAATAGCTTTGCATCGATAGAAGTTGTACCCAGAATTAAGTTTTGCTATACGAAGGGCTATTGATGTGGAAGGATAGAACTCGGTAAAAATTATCGCATGGGTTGTTTTTAAGGAGTTTGAAATAAAAGATATTGAAGTAAAAGACTTATCTTTAGATATGTATCATATTGATAGAGATTTATTAAAAATACAAATTGCTTTTACCGGAGATAATGTTATTTTAAATGGGCAAGCTGAAACTAAAGTAGGGCGGAAATAAAATCCAAATACACGATTTAAGAAAGTGGAATACGATAAATTACAAGAAGAAAATCATGCTAATTTATTAACAATTAGTGAAGATTAATTTACACTTTTGGGGGTTCGCATTATGGCGATTTACCATTTTATTGGTATAAAAGGAACTGGAATGAGTGCTTTAGCGCAAATATTACATGATTCAGGAGAAACGGTCCAAGGTTCGGATGTTGATAAATATTTCTTTACACAAAAGCCTTTAGAAGAAAAGGACATTTCGATTTATCCTTTTTCACGCGAAAATATTCATAAGGATTTAATTATTATTGCAGGGAACGCATTTAAGGATGATCACCAAGAAATTTTGGAAGCAAAAAAATTAGGATTACCATATTACAGATATCATGAATTTCTCGGCGAATGGATGAAACAATATACAAGTATTGCAGTTACGGGTGCTCACGGCAAAACATCGACCACTGGTTTATTGTCACATGTGTTAAATGAAACCTTTCCTATTTCCTATCTTATTGGAGATGGTACAGGTGCAGGTAATGAAGATAGTCAATACTTTGTGTTTGAAGCATGTGAATATCGCAGGCATTTTTTAGCCTATAAACCAGACTATGCGATTATGACAAATATAGATTTTGATCATCCGGACTATTTTAAAGATGCAAATGATGTATTTAGTGCTTTTCAAGAAATGGCCGATAATGTGCAAAAAGGTATCGTTGCTTGCGGCGATGATGAATACTTACAAGAAATTCAAGCTAAGGTGCCTGTTGTGTATTATGGAATAGAAGAGAATAATGATTTTCAGGCTAAAAATATAGTGGAGACGAAGAATGGTACGTCTTTTGATGTATTTGTTCGTCATAATTTTTATGATACTTTTGAAATTAGTTCTTATGGAAATCACAGCGTATTAAATGCTTTATCTGTTATTGCAATTTGTCATTATGAGAACATGAATGCGAATGATATTAAAAAAATGATCTCCTTTCAAGGGGTTAAAAGAAGATTTTCAGAAACAAAAGTTAACAATCAAATTCTTATTGATGACTATGCCCATCATCCGAAGGAGATAGAAGTCACAATAGAAGCTGCCAGAAAGAAATATCCAGGCAAAGAGGTTATTGCAATCTTTCAACCACATACATTTAGTCGTACAAAAACCTTTTTAAAGGAATTTGGTGAAAGTTTGTCTTTAGCTGATCATGTCTACCTCTGTGATATATTTGGTTCTGCTAGAGAGGCTGATGCTTCTTTAACTGTAGAGGATTTACAGAACTTAATAAATGGTAGTGAATTATTACTTATAGAAAATACGGAAATATTGCTTGCCCATAAAGAAGCTGTGTTAATTTTTATGGGGGCTGGAGATATACAGAAATATCAAAGAGAATATGAAAAGCTTATAAAGAAGTAAGTAGGAAAAGAAGGGAAACTAATATTCCTTCTTTTTTTGTGCGGAAAGATTGTATAAAATAAATTTTTTAAATACATATTAACGTAGATATGAGATATTTTTGTATTTACTATAGGTGGTGACAAGAGGGTTTATTTAGCAATTGATAGTGCTTAAGTATGAAAAGGATAATTCGGATCGATAGTATAATTAGAGAAAATGGTTTAAAATAAAAACAGTAGGGTAAAACAATATTAGTAATTAGTATAATATTATTTACATATGTAGAGGAGTTGAAAAGATATATGGTGAATTTAGTTTATATTGCAGCTATAATTGCAGCAATTGCTTTTGCAGTACTTGTAATTTTTGTTGTGAAAGTTTTAAAAGAAACACAACGTACAATGTCTAATGTCGCTGATACATTAGAAGGTTTAGAAAAGCAAATGGAAGGCATCACAGTTGAAACCACTGCATTGTTAAACAAAACCAACAGATTAGCAGAAGACATCAATGATAAGACTACAAGACTCAACACCCTTGTTGATGGTGTGAAAAATATTGGTGATGCTGTGAATGATTTTACTGGATCCATTCGAAATGTGTCACAATCTGTTAACCAGTTAAGTTATGAGCATAGAGATTCAACTGCTCAAGCTGTGAAGTGGGGAACAGTTGTAATGGAAATGTTTAAAAAGAATAAAAATAAATAAACTAAATTAAATGGAGGAATGCAAAATGACAAATCAAGAAGAGCAAAATCAAAATCAAAACATTAATAGTAAGGACTTTTTAATCGGATCTTTAATCGGAGGAATCGTCGGTGCTTCTCTAGCACTTATTTTCGCTCCAAAATCAGGGAAAGAACTTCGTGGTGACTTAAATCAGGGTGCACACTATGTGAAAGAACGTGCGAATGATTGGAAAGATGTAGCGTATGAAAAGAGCAGTGAATTTAAGGACTATGCAAAAGAGCAGTCTGATCAAATCTCTAAATCAGTTTCTGAAAAATCTCAGGAGCTTCAAGGGAAAGTAAAAGAAAAAACAGCTTCAATTCAAGATAGAATGAACCGCAAAGATGACCCGGAAAAAGCTGCGGAAGAAGTGGCACAAGCAATCGAAGAAGCTGCTGAAGAGATTGAAAAAGAAGAAAAAAATAATAACCTATAAAAATTACCGGGCTTTCATATAAGCCCGGTTTTCTTACTTGAATAAGAGAAAACATGAAGTCTCAAAAATAATTTCGTTCAATAAATAGCAATAGAAAGGATAGATCATACCAATGGTAAAGCAATTATATACAAAACAGGCGATAGAAAACCTCATAGAAACTAACAAAACGTGCATGATTTTAAAGCATAGTTTAACATGTCCAATTAGTGCGAATGCATATGACGTGTATCAAGAATTTGCAGATCAAACAGAAATTCCACTGTATATTGTGCATATACAAGAAGCTCGTGAATTATCAGAGCAAATTTCTGAGGTGTTTGATATTAAACACGAATCACCACAAGTGTTATATGTGAATAATGGAGAAGTTGCATGGCATGCGTCTCATTTTGATATATCCAGAGAAAATTTAATGCAAGCTGTTCGGGGATGAAAAAAAGCCAAATTCGAATTGTCTATTCTTTATTAGACAGTACGTATTTGGCTTTTTTCTTTTACTATAGCTTTTTTATCTCAAGTTTCCATCACGATAATAAACCACAAATTATTTCAAAGAGATCCTCATTTATTCTTCCCAAGTAATTGAAATAGAGTCACTCTCTTCTAAAACATCAAAAAAGGTTACTTTATTATCATTTCGTTTCATTTCGACTTTTCCTTTTATTTTGGAAAGGTCTAATGAAATAAAACGAAATATATCTTGAAAAACAAACGGGTTTTCTTCTAGCTCTGTTAATTCTAAATAATCGTTAACTCGTACAATGTCATCTGTTTTTAGTACTTCTTTATCTCTTTTAACTGCAAATTTTGGTTTGGATAAAAGAAGCGGTCGACCATTATAAAATATTTTTAATTTTTTATTTTCTTCTATATTTAATTTGTTTAGAACATCTGATACATTTGGATTTTCAGGCGTTAGTATATCTAAACGATCACCATGTTTTAATGGGTCAGTTGGTGTTGCCTTTTTTCCATTTAGTAAGATTAATTTCGAATACTCTTTCATAACAAGTGGTTTCTTATCAAGATAGATAACGAAATCTTGATTCGTGTAATCAACTTTCACATTTTCTTTCTTTAAGAATGATTCAATTGTTGAGCTTTGATGAAATATTATTCTATCATTGTCTTTTAAAACATAATCTTCACTTACGGGTTTATCGTTTACTGTCATTGTGTTTGTTATTGTATACTTCTTATCATTAAATGTAATAGTTGAAAATGGTAGATCACCAATAAATTCGCTCAACGTAATCGAGGGAGCCTCGCCATTCTGACCTTTGTCAACGGCAATATTATCACCATCTGATATTAATTCATCTAGTTTTGCTTCTTTATCATTCAATTTTAAAAGAGGAGGTTTTCCAAAACTGCCAGGCAGCGTTATCTCTTTTCCATTATAATTGACCATATAAGCCATTCCTGGCCGGCCATAAAGTTTTTGAGTATTAACTCCCGCAGCAATTAAACAATCGCCTACAGTAAGCTGTTTCATTTCAAATAACCGTATCATGCGATTATTTACTTTCACACTTATATAATGGACAGGATTTTGCTTGGCAGCTATAGCGATACCAATTGGTGTAATAAATTCTGGTCCAATTGGAAGATTTCCACTCTTTTCTAACATTTGAATAGCATCTACTCCTCTAATAGCAACCCGATTTGCAGGTAATTTCAGTCGATTTGCTAATCGGAGAGCAAGCTCGGGAGTTTGACTCCCACCTCCAACTAACATAACTGCTTTAGGCGGTGTACCATTTAATTTATATAATTCTTCAGCGATCGCATCAGCTAAACGGTCTATTGCAGGTAATACAGCATCAACTAACTCTTTAAAATGAATTTCTTGTTCAAAACCTAAAATATCTGCAACTGTTGCCACATGATTAGTCGAAATTTCCTTTTTAAAAGTCTCAGCCTGATTAAAATCAAGTAAATAATGATCACTTATTGCTTCTGTTATTTCATCTCCTGCTCTAGGGACCATACCGTAAGCTGTAACGGTTCCCTCTGCCGTTAAGGCAATATCACTCGTCCCTGCACCAATATCGACGAGAGCTACATTCAATCGACGCATAGAAGGGGGAATAAGTACATGAATGGCTGCGATTGGTTCAAGCGTCAATGCTTCTAATTCTAGGTTAGCACGATGTAGGGCAGATAATAATGATTCAACAACTACTTTAGGTAAAAATGTAGCAATGATTTCAACAGCTGCAGTATTCCCCTGTTGATCAATCAACGAACCAATTTCTTCCTCATCTAATAAGTACTTGATTACGGAATACCCAACACAATAGTAATTACCTGTAACTTCTTTTTCCTCTTCTTTTGCTAATTGATACTGTGCTTTTTGCACACCTTCTAGTTCCAAAAATAAAATATCCTCTTTATTCATCAATGGTTGCTTAGAAATGTCTTTATCCGTATGAATACGCATCGTTTTTAACGCACGTCCAGCTGCTGCTACACATACCTTTTTTAGCGTAACATCATGCTTTGTTTCTAATCTAGCTTTTACACGGGCGATTACATTTGCTACAGAAACGACATCATGAATCTGACCATCTAACATAGAGCGCTCTTCATGCTCAATAGTTTCGAAATCAATGACCTCGTATTTCTCACCCTTTTTTTGCATTAAAAGACCTACTACCGATCTTGTTCCAATATCTAACGCAAACATCTGCTCTGTCATATAAAGGTATCCTTTCTCAGATAAATAGTAAAAAAATTAAGAATCTATAAAATATTATAACTTAATGATGACAAGAGGAACATTTTTAGCTATAATAAACCCTAATTATAAAAAAATATCATATTTTCACAGAACTTTAAATAGGATTAGGGGGATTTTAATGAGTAACGAACAATTGGATCAGCTTCGAGCAAAGCTTGATCAAGTAAATCTAGAGATTTTAGATTTAATTAACAAGCGTGCAGAGTTAGTACAAGAAACCGGTCAGGTTAAAGAAAAACAGGGTGCCAATCGAAGCTATGACCCAGTTCGAGAAAGAGACATGCTTAATTTAATTTTAGAAAATAATAATGGACCATTTGAAGACTCTACCATTATTCATTTATTTAAAGAAATTTTCAAAGCAGGTTTAGAATTACAGGAAGACGATCATAGTAAAGCATTACTTGTATCACGTAAGAAAAAACCAGAAGATACAGTAATCGATATAAATGGAGAAAAATTTGGTGATGGTAACCAGCATTTCATTTTTGGTCCGTGTGCAGTCGAAAGTTATGAGCAAGTATCACAAGTAGCTGCTGCTATTAAAAAAGAAGGATTAAAATTAATTCGTGGTGGTGCATTTAAACCAAGAACTTCACCTTATGACTTCCAAGGGTTAGGTTTTGAAGGTTTAGAAATATTGAAAAAAGTTTCAGATGAATATGGATTAGCAGTTGTAAGTGAAATTGTAAATCCTGCTCATATTGAAAAAGCTGTTGATTATTTAGATGTTATTCAAATCGGTGCAAGAAACATGCAAAACTTCGAATTATTAAAAGCTGCAGGGGAAACAAATAAGCCTGTACTATTAAAACGTGGTATGTCTGCAACGATAGCTGAATTTATTAATGCTGCTGAATATATTAACTCAAAGGGTAATGGCCAAATCATATTATGTGAGCGTGGTATTAGAACCTACGAAAAAGCTACAAGAAATACATTAGACATAACTGCTGTGCCTATCTTAAAACAAGAAACACATTTACCTGTAATGGTAGATGTTACGCATTCAACTGGACGTCGTGATCTGTTATTACCAGCTGCAAAAGCTGCATTGGCAATCGGTGCTGATGGTGTTATGGCTGAAGTTCACCCTGATCCGGCAGTTGCTTTGTCGGATGCAGCACAACAAATGGATATCCCAACATTCCATAACTTCTTGAGCGAATTACTAGGAAAATAATAATTCATTTTCAACCACATGTGTATGTTAATTACATATGTGGTTTTTTTTCGTATTAAACAAAGATGTGACATTTCTTGTATAAAATTCTTCAAAAATTGAGAAACTGTTTTCAAAACATTCCAACATTTTGTATAATAGGTACATATTATTAAATTTTTCACAAGAAAAGTGTTATAATAAAAAAATTGTAGAATCGTTGCGGAATAAATAATTGTAGCGTATCATTAAAGCAATATAGCGTTTCCGTAATGAAATTGGAGGTAAAAAAAAGTGAATGTGACTATTTATGATGTAGCAAGAGAAGCAAATGTATCCATGGCTACGGTTTCCCGTGTGGTAAATGGTAATCCAAATGTGAAACCAGCTACAAGAAAAAAAGTATTAAATACAATTGAAAGACTTGGGTATCGCCCAAATGCGGTAGCAAGAGGTTTAGCAAGTAAAAAAACCACAACTGTTGGGGTTATCATTCCAGATATCTCAAATATATTTTTCTCAGAGCTAGCTCGAGGTATTGATGATATTGCGACGATGTATAAATACAACATTATTCTAAGTAATTCAGATCAAAATAAGGATAAAGAGCTGCGGTTAATCAATACCATGTATGAAAAACAGGTAGATGGACTTGTATATATGGGAGCTACCATTACTGAAGAGCATGTACAACAGTTAAAAACAGCTCCAGTGCCAGTAGCTTTGGCGGCTACACTTGATGCGTCTGAAACAATTCCTTCTGTAAATATTGATTATGAAGAAGCAGCATACGAAGCAACCATTCTTTTAATGGAAAAAGGATCCAAACACCCTGCTTATGTTACAGGAGAAGAGGATTCAGACGTGAATTCACGAAAATTCAAAGGATACTCACGTGCAATCAAAGAGAAAAATGACAAAGTCAATGATGAGTTAATATTTAAAGGTAATTTTTCTTATGAATCAGGTATTGAAGCTGCGAATCAAATTTTAGAATTGGATAAAACGCCGGATTCTGTATTTGTATCAACAGATGAAATGGCACTAGGAGTAATTCACGGTTTTCAGGATAAAGGGATAAATGTTCCAGAGGATATTCAAGTCGTTGGTTTTGACAATACTAGACTAGCTACAATGGTGCGTCCTACACTTACTACCGTTGTTCAGCCTACCTATGATATTGGTGCAGTTGCTATGCGATTATTAACAAAATATATGAATAAAGAGACGGTCGAAGAACAAAATGTTGTTTTACCTCATAGAATCATCGAAAGAAACTCAACAAAATAATTTTTATGCCGATATAAATGGTAGATTGATTTTTAATCTATCATTTATCTTATTTTGAGAAAGTTTTACTTAGTTAGGGAGAGAGCATATGAAAAAAAGAGATCTATTAACCCCAATCGGTATAACTATTGGTTTTGCGATGATTATGTTTGGTATTATTTCTAGTGGCGGAATGGGAGGATTTGTCTCATTTGTACAAGTATCTTCTGTATTAATTGTGCTTGGTGGTTTAGCTGCAGCATTACTTGTTAATTTTAATATTAAACAAATGAAAACCACGCATCATGTAATAAAAGAAGCATTTCAGAGAAATGACCATGATTTAGCAGATTTAATTCAATTATTTGAAAGATTATCTGATCGAGCTAGACGAGAAGGATTATTGGCACTTGAAAATGAATTAGATGAAGTGAAGGATCCTTTTATTAAAAAAGGTGTGCTACTAGCAATTGATGGAATAGAACCAGAAGTGATTAGTGATATTATGAGTGCAGAAGTTGATGCGATGGAAGATCGTCACTATAGAGGTCGTTTAATTATTGAAAAAGCTGGTGAGTATGCACCTGCTTGGGGTATGATAGGTACATTAATTGGATTAGTGCTTATGCTTCAAAACTTATCAGACCCTGCAACCTTAGGTCCAAGTATGGCTGTAGCATTACTTACAACATTTTACGGATCTGTACTTGCAAACCTTGTATTTATTCCAATGGCAGGAAAATTAGAAACAAAAACAAGTGAAGAAGTTTTTATGAAACAAATTGTTATTGAAGGGGTTATTGGTGTTCAATCTGGACAAAACCCTCGAATTTTAAAGGAAAAACTAAGTGCATTCCTTTCAGAAGAAATGAAAGAAAAGCAAGAACTCCAAGAAGAAGATGAAGCCAAGTACGCAGAGGAGTCTCTCAATGAAGCGTAGAAAAATTAGAAAAGAGCCAAAAGGTGCACCAAGATGGATGACAACATATTCAGACATGGTTACTTTAATTCTTGTTTTCTTTGTTTTATTGTTTTCTATGTCACAAATCGACTTAGTTAAATTTCAAGCTGTTGCAGAGTCATTTCGGAATCGGATGGTATTTGATACTTTACCATCTATTGTGCCAGCTGAACATCCAACAGAAAATGCAGAAATTTTAGAGGACAATGAAGGTAGCGATGATTATAAAAATAATGTTGCGGATACCGAGCCGACCGAGACTGTAGTCGAGCAAGAGAACAATGTACAAGCTACAGTTGAAGACGCAGACACATTGGATAAGCTTTTAGCTGAAGTTGAAGCATTTTTAAATGAGAATAATTTAAATAATGTTATATCGGCCTCGAGGACAGATGAAGGGGTAGTGTTGGTTCTTCAAGAAAAAGCCTTATTTGATTCCGGTGAGGCAGAAATTTTAGAACCAGGGATGCCATTTTTAGATAAGGTTGGTACGTTGCTAAATAATATTCCTAATCTTGTTCGTGTGGAAGGTCACACAGATAGTAGACCAATTTCTAACTTTCGGTTCCCATCAAATTGGGAGCTTTCAGGCGCACGAGCAAGCAGTGTCATTCGTTATGTGTTAAATGATGACAATATAGACGAATCAAGATTTATGGCAGTGGGGTATGGGGATACAAGGCCAATTGCGCCTAATGATTCGCCAGCTAACTGGAGTAAAAATAGAAGAGTAGAGATAGTAATATTAGAAATTGGTGAAGAATAGAACCACAAGAAAAGATAAAATTTCTTGTGGTTTATTTCATTAAATAGAAAATTAGTCTCCTCATAAAAGATAATATAAGGATTTCCAGAATATTTAATCTATTAAGTATAAAAAAACGATACATTTTCGCTAATATACAAGCGAGTGTATCGTTTTTATTATTTAAATAGAAAGATTGCGTATGAATTGTAAGGTTTGTTCGACCATACGCTGATTTTTCTCTGTTATTTCAACCGTTCTAGGAATTTTTTTGTAGTGAGCTAAATCATCCTCCCATGTTGTAGGTAAGACAACATTTGCATGTGATTGCCATTTTTTTTGCCATTCTGAAGATAGATTTCCAGTAAAAGGTGTAGAATCCTGCATGATTTTATATAGCTGACTCCATGCTCTCGGTACGACTCTCCAGATATCATATCCTCCCCCACCTAAAGCGATCCATTTACCTTCACAATATTGGTGTGAAAGTGCATGAATATGCTTAGGGATCTCTTCGAAAATGTTCATGGTAGCATGTAGATGGGTAAGTGGGTCTAAATAGTGCGCATCTACACCATGTTGACTAATAATAATATCTGGTCTAAAATAATCCATTATTTCGTCCATAGAGGTTTTAAAAATAGAAAGAAACGATTCATCTTCTGTAAAAGCATCCAAAGGAAAATTAAATGTATACCCAAACCCTTTTTTGACTCCTCGTTCATTCGTATTTCCGGTTCCCGGATATAAGTATCTTCCGGTTTCATGAAACGAAACTGTACATACATTAGGATCATCATAGAACGAAGCTTGCACACCGTCCCCGTGATGCGCGTCAGTATCCACATATAACACCCGTAAATTGTAATTTTCTCTTATATACTTAATTGCAATAGCAGCATCATTAAAGATACAAAACCCAGATGCTTTTTCTGGGAAACCGTGATGTAAACCCCCGCCCAAATTAAGTGCATGCGGATAATGATGATTTAAGACTTGGTTTACAGCTTCTATCGTTCCCCCAACCAATGTAGCAGAAGCCTCGTACATTCCCCTAAAAATGGGGGTATCTTCTGTTCCGAGTCCATATTTATAATATTCTGAAATAGGAGTATCACTTTGATCAGCCCTTTTTACAGCTTCTATATAATTTTTGGTGTGTATACCAGAAATTAAACTTTCTGAAGCTTGTTTAGGAAAAATTATATTAGATGCTGGCAGAGCTTTTTCATATTCCAATAAATCCTTCGTGGCTGAAACTCTGATTTGATTAAACGGATGGTCGTCACTGAATTTGTAATCTTTAAAAGCCTCTGTATAAATAAAAGCCGTATTACAGTTACTCATGTGGATTCTCCAACGAGGGGGAGACAATTTCAAATTCACTATCTTTAAAATCGTCCATAATATTCATCGGGTTCATCGTTTGGATTCTAAAAACTAGAATTTTATAATTGCTATCTTCTAAGTAAGGATAAATGAGCACAGAGGCAACCTTGATTTTTCGACGTTTGAAAAATGCACTTACATCGGCAAGAACTCCTATTCTGTCAGGAACTTTAATTTCAATTTGAGAACTAGGGACGTGTGTGCCAGTTAGTTGTATCAGCGTATAAAGCATATCTTTTTCGGTAATTATACCAACCAATATGTTATTTTTAACCACAGGTAAGCATGCAAATTCTCGATCATAAAAAATTGCTGCTATTTCTTCTACATAATCATAAGGATGAATTGTCGTTACTGGAGTAGTCATAATAGATGAAACTGGAAAGCTTAAAGCCTCTTCATTGTAAACTTCATCAAGTATGGAAGGGCTTGCATCTCTAACATCTCGATCTGAAATGATTCCAATTACCTGTTTATTATTATCAATAATCGGTATGTGACGAATATGATTTTCTTGCAGTAATTGATAAGCTTCTGAAATTTTTGCCTCTGCTTGTAATGTAATAACTTCAGTTTTCATCATATCTTTAACAAACATAAACGTATCGATCCTTTCTATATAAAGGGTGAATGTTTCGATTCATCTAAAAAACGTAATTCATCAAACTTCTCAATGTCTTTTTTCGGAACATTTTTACCAATTCTGACCATTAAACAATTCGCAGGGTGGGACATAATTTCAGGATCATTCGTTGGTGCGGGTGTTAACCCACCGGCAAACATCATTTTCTCCATAATTTTTCTGTAATTCCAAACACTTAATTTAGTGTCTTTAAGATCCCAATGCCAATAATATTCCGTAGAGAAAATAATGTAATTCTCCATAAATGGATCGTCAATTGCTAGCTTAATGAGCGAAGAACCTAGGCCAATGCCTCTAAATTCTGGTGCTATTTCAATTGCGCCGAGCTCTATTAAATTTTGCATGTTAAAAGCAGACCAACGCTCTAAAGGATCTGGATGTAGGAAAGTGGCATATCCTACTATCTCATCATTTATGATTCCGGCAATAATTCTGCCTTCATCTAAGTCTGCAATTCCCATCAATGCTTTTTTTTGCTTTTCTGATGGTCGAAACGCTTCCAATTTTTTATGGAAGTCTAATTCAGAAAGTTTTTCAGAGGATATAGGACCAGCTAGCACGATTTCACCAACAGATGTTGATAAGATTTTTTCTTGATAAGTTTTTTTGTGATTCAATTAATCCACCACCTTGGATAAGCATACATATACTTAGTAACCCATTATACTAAACTTTCGAATAGATTGTAATCATTAGCAAAAACCTAACTTCTTATTGATTCTAAATGATAAGCTTACTAGATATTAGTAATCATAGTTTAATCTAAAGCCACTACAGCTAAAATATCAACGTTTGAGTTAGAAGTATAGAAGAGAAAAGAGTCATTTTTTTCTTTGGTTTAATATCCGCTGATATACTAAACATGGATTATTTGCTAAGTAATGATTTTTGATAGGAAGGGAGATTGAATATGAAAAGTTCAAAAAAATAGAAGAGATTATAAGATGAAAAAAGTTTTTGCGAGTATTTCAGCTAGTAAAAAAAAGACTATAAATTCCAATTTCAGATGATGAAGACTTTATTTTGATGAAAATTTTTTATATTCTCTGTTTTTTTAATGTTTATAACTGTTTTTTATATACTCTAATATTTAAATTTTTGTTAGGATTTATATATCCGCTTAGATATTAGTGTATTTTTTGTTTCATAAAATGAAAGCGCTAACTTTTATGTAGTATTAATATTTATCATTCAAAGAATTTTTCAAATTCAATAAATATTAATAACGTTTTTCCTTCTAACAAGATATTACCACTACTATGTTAAAACACTGTAATATGAGGCCTCTGGATCGTTGCCTTACTTCGTTTAATTATAACATCCCATAAAGTGAAATAGTTCTATTCGCTAACTCAAGAATGATTAAAGTATTTAAAGGAGGTGAATTACTGTTTTGGTTATTATGAGAAAGTTAGCACCCTCACCTAATACTTAAATCCATTATGGAACGAATTTAACTACTTGTTTTCAATCTATCCTTAGGAGGTTTTATGTTTGTTGAAACAATTGAAGAAAAGTGCAATAGTTTTTAGTGCAGCTCTTGTGGCTACCTCATTTGCTAGCACAGTTCAATTATCATCAGTGAGCGCAAATGAAGCTGGGGAAACACTTTACCAAATGGAGTATTTAGAACGAGGTGTTGTTGCAGTTAACACAGATGACGGTATCTTTGTAAGCTGGCGTTTATTAGGAACAGATTCAGAAGAAGTTGCTTTTAACCTTTATCGCGATGGTGAAAAGATAAATGATGAAACAATAACATCAAGCACAAATTATTTAGATGAAGAGGGAACAGTTGATTCGACTTATATTGTAAGCGCTACCCTGGATGGAGAGGAAGTAGAGGAGTCACAAGAAGTTAAAGTGTGGGGGAACCAATACCACTCTATTCCACTTCAAAGACCAGATGGTGGCACAACTCCTGATGGGGAAGATTATACTTATCATGCAAATGATACAAGTGTAGGTGATCTTGATGGTGATGGTGAATATGAAATCATATTAAAGTGGGAACCATCAAATTCACAAGATAATTCACGCGCAGGATATACAGGCGAGGTTTTTATGGATGCTTATGAATTAGACGGTACACAATTATGGCGAATCGGTCTGGGAAAAAATATTCGTGCCGGTGCGCATTATACGCAATTTTTAGTTTATGATTTTGATAGTGATGGTAAAGCAGAAGTTACGCTTAGAACAGCAGATGGGGCAACGGATGCAACTGGTAAAGTGATAGGCGATGCTAATGCAGATTATCGTAACAGTTCTGGTTATATACTTGAAGGTCCTGAATACTTAACAGTTTTTGAGGGTGAAACAGGTGAAGAACTTGTTACCACAGACTTTTCACCAGCTCGCGGTAACATGGGAGATTGGGGTGACACTTATGGTAACCGAGGGGATCGGTTTCTTGCGGGAGTGGCCTATCTAGATGGTCAAAAGCCTAGTATTGTGATGACACGAGGGTACTATGAAAAAACAATGCTTACAGCTTATAACTTTCGAGATGGCAAGTTAACCGAGTTATGGACTTTTGACACTGACGAAGGGAACGAAGAATATGAAGGACAAGGTAATCACAGCTTAAGTATTGCTGACGTCGATGAAGATGGTAAAGATGAAATTATTTTTGGTGCAATGGCTGTCGACGATGATGGTACAGGTATTTATTCAACAGGCTGGAATCACGGTGATGCAATGCATGTTAGTGACCTTGATCCTAATAGAGATGGGATGGAGGTATTTCAAGTTCATGAATGGGGAGATTATGGTTTAAGCATGCGAGACGCTTCTACAGGTGAAGAACTATGGGCTGTTCCTACAGGTGCAGACACTGGTAGAGGAGTATCCGCAGATGTAGATCCCAGATATCCAGGTTCCGAAGCATGGGCAGTTGGTGGAGCATGGAATGATAGTGAAGGTTACCTTTATACTGCAGATGGTGAAAAAATTGGTGATGAAATTCCAACTTCTAACTTCGCTATCTGGTGGGATGGCGATTTATCTCGTGAGCTACTAGACCATGACTGGACTGATTATGAAGTGGGAATCGGAACACCTAGAATTGATAAATGGGATTATGAAAACAATGAGTTGGACAATATTTTGAAGATGGAAGGAACAACTTCTAACAACGGAACAAAAGGTAATCCTGCATTACAGGCTGATCTCATTGGTGACTGGCGTGAGGAAGTCATAGTGAGGAATATTGATAGTACAGAACTTCGTTTGTATACAACAACCGACCTAACAGAGCATAAGATTCCCACACTTATGCATGATTCGGTTTATCGCTTAGGAATTGCTTGGCAGAATGTGGCTTATAACCAACCTCCACACACAAGCTACTTCCTAGGAAACGATATGGAGGAAGCGCCAAAACCGAACGCGAACTTTATTGTTCCGTCAACTGTTGAGCTAGAGCCTGATAAATTGAAAGGAAAGTTGAAAGGGAATCTTACCATTAATGTCCAAGTTCCGGATAATGCTAAGGATTTAGTAGTTGATAATTCAGCTACAGTTGCCATAAACGGTGAGGCCGTTAACGCTAACGTTTCGACTGTTAATAAGGGTTACCAAGTGAAAATGGAACGTAGGGAATTTGCAAGAGCAATTGATGGACAAACAGGTGCCACCGAAGTTAGGGTTAGTATCACTTCCTCAACCGGTGAGATTTTTGTTGGAACAGATACGTTAAGTGTTCAAACTTCAGAACCAGCTTTATCCGTTAAAGAAATAGAGGATATAAAAGTAGGTGATTCATATAGTCTTACCTATGAAATGAGCGGTGAAGGAGATAATCTGCGCTCTATTGAAATGAACCTTAATTATGATCCAGAGAAAGTAGAATTTGTTTCTGTGGACCCTTTAGTAAAAAAATTAAAAATAAATCATGAGTCTGAACAACCAGGTGAGATTAAGATTGTTTTAGATGGTGCGCCAAATCGTTTCTTTAATGATCCTGATCTGTTTAAAGTAAATATGAAAGCAAAAGAAACAGAAGCTTTTACAACAGATGTTACTCTTACAAATATAGCCTATACAAGTACAAGCAAGGAACTTGTTTCAATGGATGATGTTGAGCAAACTATCAATTTATATGATGAAGTTTCCAATATCTCTGTGATTGGAGAAGATGGAGTGAAGTCCATTGATTCAAACGGTGGAACATTAAAGTTAACGTCAGAAGTTTCACCTGCAAATGCGAATCAAACCGTGGAATGGTCTGTTACTGATTTAGATGGTGCTGATACAGATACTGCTACTATTACTTCAGATGGATTGTTATCAGGTAATGCGAAAGGTTTGAATGGAGAGGTTAAGGTAATTGCGAAGGCAATGGACGGATCTGGAATTGCAGGAGAGTTAATTGTTGATATTTCGAATCAACAAGCATTAGTAACAGGAGATCCGTTCGGAACAACCCCTTCATGGTCAGCAGGTGCAGAATATGATAAAGCATTTGATGGAAATACCAACACCTTCTTCGACTATAAAGAAGCAAATGGTGGTTACACAGGAATTGATTTAGGTGAAGGCAATCAAGTGGTACCTTCCCAAATCAGATTTTATCCTAGAGAAGGTTTTACGGGAAGAATGTTAGGGGGTAAAATTCAAGGATCAAATGTTTCTTCAGACGAAGGGTTCGAAGATTTATATACGATTAATTCAGAGCCAGAATCCGGATGGAATGTAGTGGAACTAACAACCGAAGAAACTTATCGCTATCTTCGTTATATAAGTCCTGATGGAGGTTATGGGAATATTGCTGAATTAGAATTCTATAATCAACATTAAAATTTTAACTTAAAAAAGAAATGGGCATAAGTTCGTTATTTGAACTTATGCCTTTATTAAATAGCGTAAAAATCAAAAGTAGTAACCCTTATAAAATAATACGTCAACATAATAGATAACAAAAGCACACGCTCTAAGTTATAGCGTGTGCTTTAATATGTCTTCATTCCTCCTATGCAAGTATAAGAGGTGACGGTTAAAAGTTATTAATATTAATCTGCTGGCTCAGGCTCAGGCTCAGGCTCTGGCTCAGGCTCAGGTTCGGGTTCTGGCTCAGGTTCAGGTTCTGGCTCAGGTTCGGGCTCAGGTTCGGGCTCAGGCTCTGGCTTAGGTTCCGGTTTAGGCTCCGGCTTAGGTTTAGGTTTTTTATCGGGCTCAGGCTCCGGCTTAGGTTTTTTATCAGGTTCAGGCTCAGGTTCCGGTTCTGAAAAGTCACCAATAATAACTTTTTTAGTTGGACTGGATTCTTGTCCAAAGTAATCAACTGCACGAACGTTGTACACAGCTTTACTGGACGAGACATTAAAGTTTAGATCAGTTGTACTTCCTATCTTTTTAAAGTCATTACTGTCTGGATCGCTCGCCCGGTATATGCGATAACCAACAACGTCATTACTTCCAGATTCAGACCATTTAAGCGTACTACCACGATTGATTAATGAGGATGGTGTAGCAGGTGCTTTACCATCATCACTAATCTCATCAGTATCTGGAAACTTAATATCAGACCATACACCAGAAGTACTTGGAATAAGTTGATTAATATCAATTAATTTATCATATCCCATTTCTTTCAACCACTTAGGGTTAAAGGATAATCCATCACCTTCTGTAAATTCTTCAGGTGTGTTTTCTCCAGCAATAATTGCTTTTCCATCAACCATCACATAAGAATCACGAATTAAACTATTGTCACGCTTGGTTGGTACGAAACTAGCATTAAATAAATCAGAGTTTACTAATCCTGCCCCGCTACATATTTCAGAAGGAAGCATCCCAGAAGTCATGCAATACGATCTTGACACAATACCACCAGGTTGTTTGAATCGACTACTTGGTGCCATTAATTCGGGATTAACTTCTGTTGCAGCGTTAGCTAGTTGTGCCCAAAATGTGTTGTTGCGACTACTATAACCATCAGCAAGTCGCATGTTATTGTCATATCCCATCCAACTACCGAGTGTGACGTTCGGATTGGTTGCTACAAACCAAGTATCACGGAATTCATTTGAAGTACCTGTTTTACCTGCCCAATCAACGCTTTTGTTAGATAGGTTAGCTCTAGCTGCAGTACCAGTACCACGCGTTAATACATCACGCATTATATCAAGCATTAAATAATTTGTTTGAGGTGTATAAACTTCTACCTCTTCACTCTCATGTTCGTAAATCACTTCACCGTCTGTGGTTTCGATACGTTCTATCATATAGCCATCAACAAACTTACCACCATTACCAAATGTAGTATAGGCACTTGTATTTTCTTCTACCGTAAAACCATAGTAAGTACTACCTAAAGCTGCTGATAGGTTAACATGATCATTATTTTCATCAGTTTCAGATAAAGGTAAGCCCATTTTTTCCAAATATTGAGCTGCAGGATCCGTATTGATAATTTTGTCGTAAATTTGAAGTGCAGAAATATTATGAGACTTATAAAGTGCTTCTCTTGCAGAAACTAATCCATAATAGCGACCGGTATAGTTAGTAGCACGTCTTTTAGTATATCCTGGAAATTCTCTTTCCACATCCGCTATTGGTGTTCCTGGTTGAATAACACCTTGCTGCATTGCTGGTGCGTATACGAGAAGTGGCTTCATCGTACTACCGTTATGTCTACGTGTAGTTGTTGCATGATTGGATTGCTCGACATTAAAATCGCGTCCACCAACAAAGCTTAAGATTTTTCCAGTCTTGTTTTCTATTAACACACTGCCGACTTGAACAGGTTCCACTAGAGGTTTTTCTTCACCAGTTTCTGGATCCTCTACTGTGATTACTTCATTCGTTGTAACATTTCTAGCTTGTTTATCAGGTCCGTAATTATTGTATTCTCGTGCAATATCTTGGAATCTATCATAGATTTCTTTATTAATTGTTGAGTGAATTTTGTACCCATCATTTGCAATGGCACGCTCTGCTAAAATTTCATATTCTTCTAGAAGCGTTTCACTATTTTCAATATCTTCTTTTGAATAGCCGTCTTGTTCAGCTAGAACAGTAGTTAAAACGTCGATGGCACGTTTTTTAATTTCGTTCATTAAGAAAGGATACTCTTCTAATAGCGAAGGTTCTGCATCTTTAAAGTCTTCAATAATATTATAATTAATTGCTTCATCATATTCTTCCTGTGTGATATAGCTTTCTTCTAGCATTCTATTTAATACCGAACGCATCCGATTCAAGCCAGGCTCTAAGCCACCGTCATCCTTTATGTTACCTCCATTAGTGAAGGGAGTATAACCAGAAGGGCTTTGTGGTAGACCTGCAACAAATGCAGCCTGTGCAAGATTTAATTCACTTGCATTCACACCGAAAATACCCTCTGCAGCCGTTTGAATTCCAGCAATATTTTGGCCAGAAGAATTTCTACCAAAAGGTACGATATTTAAGTAGGCTTCTAAAATTTGATCCTTTTCAAAAAAGCGTTCCAAACGCATCGCAAGTAACATTTCTTTTGCCTTACGTTCGAAAGATACTTCATTTGTTAAAATTTGATTTTTTATAATTTGTTGGGTGAGTGTACTTCCACCTGTTTTGTTAGAAGCATTGGTAGCTTCTTGGAACATAGCTCTAAAAATAGCCTTTGGTACGATTCCGTTATGTGTTTCAAAATACTCATCCTCTGTTGCGATGACTGCTTTTTGCACATAATCAGATACTTCGCTTAGTTGGATTTCTTCACGATAAAGATCAGAGGATACTTCCCCTAAGAGAACGTTATCCGCGAAATACATCTCAGATGTTTCTTCGTAGCTATAGATTGCTGATTGCATTTCTTCTTTTGGATAGACATTTTCATCATCAACAAGTGATGCGAAATACCCTGCACCGACACCCCCTGCAAAAAAGAGGCCAGTAATAGTAATCATGATAAAAAATAATATAACATTCCACATAACATGGTAAGTAATTCGAGATGATTTTTGTACTTTTCCTTGTTGCCATATATGTTTAATCTTCGCCCATGTATTTATAAAAAATTCTTTCATCTTCATTTGCATTCCTCCTAAATATCACTAACCATTATAGCATACTAGTCAATATTCCCATATTAAATTTTCATTAAAATATTGCATTGCATTATAAATTATGGTATTAATAATCCATACAATAAAATACTATAAAGCGAAGAAAGATTGAAGTAGCAAAAAGATCCCTGTCTAAAGAGAGCTGACGGTAGCTGAAAGTCAGTACATATTTTTTTGTGAATTACGTTCTGGAGCTGCTACAACTATGCTTGTGGCCGGTGGGTCTCATCGTTAATTCCTTGAGTGGCAATTATTTAATTGCAACGAGGGTGGTACCGCGATATAATCTCGTCCCTTTTTATAGGGAGGGGTTTTTTTAGTTTATATCGAAAAAGGTATAAATTTATAGGTTTGAGAGTAAACGAAAAAAGGAGAATAACCATGCATTTATTAGAAGATTTAGAAAGACGGGACTTAGTCCACCAAACAACAGATGAAGAAGGTTTAAGAAAGCATTTATCAGAAAATACCGTGACACTATATTGCGGCTTTGATCCCACTGCAGACAGTCTGCATATTGGACATTTATTACCACTACTAATGTTAAAAAGATTTCAAAAAGCTGGCCATCGCCCAATTGCATTGATAGGTGGGGGAACTGGTTTAATAGGAGATCCAAGTGGGCGTTCGACTGAGCGTAGTCTGAATAGTTTAGAAGTAGTTCAAGGCTTTAGTGATCAAATAAAAAAACAAATTTATTCGATACTAGATGTGAAAGAAAATGAAAATGAAGTTGTGGTTAGAAACAATCACGAATGGCTATCCCAAATGACTTTTATTGAAGTATTACGAGATATTGGGAAGCACTTTGGTATCAATTACATGTTAGCGAAAGACTCTGTTGAATCAAGAATGGAGCATGGTATATCTTTTACTGAGTTTAGTTACATGATATTACAATCCATCGATTTTATGAATTTATTTGAAAAAGAAAACTGTACCCTTCAAATAGGTGGTAGTGATCAATGGGGTAATATTACTGCTGGTATGGAATTAATAAGAAGAACACGCGCAGAGGGAACAGATGCAAAAGTATTTGGGTTAACTGTTCCGCTCATTACTAAATCAGATGGAACAAAGTTTGGTAAAACTGCAGGAGGAGCTGTTTGGTTAGACCCACTTAAAACTACTCCATATGAGTTTTACCAATTCTGGATTAATACGGATGATAGAGATGTTCTACGATTCTTGAAGTACTTTACTTTTATTGATTTTAAAGAACTGGAAGAGCTAGAGGTTTCTCTAAATGAAGCGCCTGAAAAACGCATTCCGCATATGCGCCTTGCAGAAGAAATGACAAAGCTTGTACACGGAGAAGAATCCTTGCAGCAGGCTAAAAACATTACAAATGCTCTTTTTAGTGGGGATGTAAAGATTCTTTCAGCTAACGAAATAGAGCAAGGGTTTAAGGATGTTCCATCTTTTCATTTAGAAAAGGCATCGATAACATTAGTAGATTTGTTAGTCGAAGCGGGAATTGTCTCTTCTAAACGTCAAGCAAGAGAAGATATTAAAAATGGTGCAGTTTATATTAATGGGGAAAGACAGCAAGAATTAGGATATGAAATAGGTGAGGCTGATCAAATAGAAGGAAAATTCACGTTGATTCGTCGCGGGAAGAAAAAATATTTTTTAATTCGTTATAGCTAATTTTTTAAAAAGGAAACTCTTTATCGAAGGGTTTCCTTCACTTTATTAATTAAAATGAAAATTTTGTAATATAATGATTTATTTTAGGGTATAAGATTTTCATACGGAAGGAGTGAAACAATGGATACAATGAAAAATATAGTAGCAACAATTATAGAATGGGGAAACCTCATTCTTTGGGATTATGTACTAATATACTTATTGTTAGGAGCAGGATTATTTTTCACCTTTAGCACAAAGTTTGTTCAATTTAGATTATTTGGTGATATGTTCCGTGTTATCACAGAAGAAGCTGTTGAACAAAGTGGAAAACGTGGAACAAATGCATTCCAAGCTTTTAGTATCACGATAGCCTCTCGCGTTGGTACAGGTAACTTGGCCGGTGTAGCATTAGCAGTAGCTATAGGTGGTCCTGGTGCGGTATTTTGGATGTGGATGGTAGCAATTGTCGGTATGGCGACAGCCTTTATTGAAAGTACACTAGCTCAGGTGTACAAAATTCCTGATAAAGATGGCTTTAGAGGTGGCCCAGCTTATTATATGGAAAAAGCTTTAGGACAAAAATGGATGGGTGTATTATTTTCGATTTTGATCACAATTACGTTTGGATTTATCTTTAATGCGGTTCAGGCAAACACAATATCTAATGCCGTAGAGGAAGCTTTTAATATAGATAAAGTGTGGACTGGAATTGTATTAGTAGCATTGTCAGCTATGATTATATTTGGTGGTATTAAAAGAATAGCTTCAGTGGCTGGAGTTATTGTGCCAATAATGGCTGTTATATACATGATAGTTGGTTTCTATGTGGTATTTACCAATATCACAGCAGTTCCCGACGTGTTTCTTTTAATTGTCAGAGATGCCTTCGGCTTAGAAGAAGCATTTGGTGGAGGCGTTGGGGCCGCAATGATGTATGGTATACGACGCGGATTGTTTTCAAATGAAGCGGGTATGGGTAGTGCCCCAAATGCTGCAGCAACAGCAGGAGTTAATCATCCAGTTAAGCAAGGCCTTGTGCAATCACTGGCGGTCTTTTTCGATACAATTGTAATTTGTAGTTTAACTGCGTTTATTATTATATTATACGATAATTTCTATCAAGCATCTCAAGATGGTATTCAGCTTACACAGGTAGCTCTAAGCTCGCATGTTGGTGCGTGGGCATCAATTTTCTTAGCAATTACTATTTTCTTCTTCGCATTTAGCTCTGTGATTGGAAATTATTATTACGGAGAAACAAATGTGAGTTTCTTAAATCATAAAGGTCCATGGCTGACGATTTATAGAGTATTTGTATTAGCTATGGTGATGTTTGGTTCTATGGCTTCGATTCAATTAGTATGGGATATGGCAGACATGTTTATGGCGATGATGGCTGTTGTAAACTTAATCGCAATCTTATTGCTTAGCAAAATATCCTTTCAAGTACTGCAAGATTATATTTCACAGAAAAAGCAAGGTATTGATCCTACCTTCCATCATCAAAATATCAAAGGCTTAAAGGGTGTTTCGTGGTGGGGCGTTCAGGATGTCGAAAGAAAAGAGTAATATAGCCTTAAGTGGCGCTAAATAATTTGCACTGCACCTCCAATTGTTAGAACAAAAATAGTAGGGGTGCAGTTTTTTTATTAGACGAATTGTAATATTAAGTGCAACACCTAAAAACATGGCTAAAATAAAACAGCCCATAACAGCTTCGTGTAAAATGCAAGTAACCACACAAACA
>NZ_QPJJ01000023.1 GCF_003337485.1 Saliterribacillus persicus | reverse complement strand
AATAATATGATTGCCCAAGTGAGGCAACCCCATTTTGCTCGTTTTTTAGTACGTTCAATATTCTTTTCGAAATCATTATCGATATCCATTGTTACACCATCTTTTTGACTAAAAATATTTTTAATTACTGTATCTCTTCTTCCACTAACCTGTCCGTTGTTGCACAAGAATGCAACTCCTAATTCAAGGAAAGCACCCGTTTCTTTTAAGTGTATTGTTTCAAAATATTCTAGAAAATGCTTTTGTATTACCATCCCGAACGTTGTTTAAGCGATTCTATTTGGGCAACATGATGTTTACCATGCCAAGCAAATCTTTGTATTGCCACATCTAGATTCATAAAGCCGTGTGTAGGACTCTTAAATGTCCTTTGAAATTCATCTGTGGATAATGAAGAGAGTAGTATTTCGAATCTAATGTGAATGGATTCAATAAGGTTCAAAGAGATTTCAATCGGTGTATTTTGATAATCACTCAAGTTTGCCCATAAATCCTCTCGATAAGAACTTGCTATTGGGTTATCTTCCGTCAGCGCTTTCTTGAAACGTATTAAGGCATTCATATCATTATCAGCTATATGATGGACTATCTGTTGAATAGTCCACCCACCAGTGCGGTATTGTGTTTGTAATTGGTCAATAGATAGATTTTGTACTGTAAGATTCAGGAGTCTAGGCAATTCTGAAATCTCCTGAATCCATTTTTTGCGTTGTTCTTCAGTTGGATTCTGTACTGCTTCAAATTGACCTATTGGAAAACGAATAGCCTCATGCATAAATCCTCATCCTTTTATTATGTTTTTACATCTTTGATAAACATTGTGAATTTTTTATCCTTCAAATCTACTTTCAGTTAGCTCAAAATCCACAATTCAATAATAACATAATATTCCATTTGTATTTCCAATAAAAAAGGACAATCACTGATTGCCTTGTTAAACTCTATCTCCTTTAGTCTAAGAAGAATCACTTTTTCTCTTTTAATAGTGAAATTATTATATCGTTTTGTTCAATTAGCTTATCGAGCTTCTTCTCAACATCCTTTGCTTCATTGCTTCTTAATGAATAATTTGTAAGCAAACGTCTAATAAAGACAGTCAAAGATATAAAGAATAAAAAAATCAGTCCAACCACTATAACTAAGTAAACAGATTGTGCAAACTCCATCTTCAAACCCCCTTTGAAAGTTCTCATGTTTTAAGATAAGCACCTGTAAGTTTAATAAAAAAACTCTCAACATTATTTAAAAATTCTTGGAATTTTAACGAGAATATAATTTTCGGTCCACATTTGAGTGGTGGCAATTAATTTTTTTCCTTCTTTTTCAAAGAACAAACCAGCACCATCTTTTTCTTTGAATTTCCATCCATTTGAAGCAATCATTTGTTTTATATTTTTATCAGAAGTCGACATACCTTTGTTCTCACTACTTGTGATATACCAAATTGAATCGCCTTCTACTGCAATTTCAACTATTTTACTATCCGATTCATTAAGTATATCAATCGCTTCTTTTGCAGATATATCATCTATCGGAAGAGAAGGGTAATGTAATTTATTTATAAATACAAACACTGCAATAAAGGCTATAAATAAAACTGAAATCAATCCAATACTTTTCAATTTATTACTTCCTTTCATATAAATGCAATTATCAATTATTATAAGTTTCTAACCTTCCAAACTTACATACCTTTAGATTTGTTAATTCTACTAGCATGCGTCATTAGTGGAACAAGCAGTAATGTTTATATTATGAATATAGATAACCTAAGTGTATCATATCTTCCATATTTTGTATTAAATTCTCTTTAATCATCAAGTTATTCATAGTTACAGGATTCCTTTGATGTTCCTGTAAATCAAATTATCCATATCATACTTTAACAGAGCTTTATTAAAAAAGGGTCTTAATCTTAATGCTATAATACTATTGAATGTTACTCATTTTTTATCCATCACAAAACAATGATTCATCTTCTTTTTATAAATTATTGGATGTTATTTTAACTTTGTTGGATTTTTTAGCTTTTTAACCTATGAGATAATTCTAAATGAAAGCGATAACAAAATAAATGGAGGGCTGATGATGAAAAAGTGGTTACATTATTTATTCGTGGGTACTGCAGTCATATTAATTAGTTTTTTAGTAGCATGTTCTGGAGATAGTGGGGAGGAGACTTCTTCCGGTAATGATGACGGAGCCGAGGCAAATGATGATGCGGTGACATTGGAATTTTGGAGAGCAGAGGATATTGGTCGAGCGGATTTTGAAGTATTCATGGATGTAGTTGAGAAATTTAATGAAGAACATCCCGATATTGAGCTTCAAGTGAATACAACACCACATGCGGATTACAGAACGAGACTTAACACACAAGCAGCTGGTGGGCAATTGCCTGATATTTTTCAAGTATGGCCAGGTGCTGAGCTACAACCATTAGTTGATGGTGGTGTTGTACAACCCATCAACGATATAACAAGCTATTGGACAGAAGAAACAGGGCTACTAGATGAAGAGGATTTCGAGGACTTTTCCATTAATGGAGACGCCTATGCTGTTCCAGCTAATACAAATCCAACCCATATGATTTTTTATGATGAAGATATGTTAGCAGATGCAGGATTTGATAGTTTTCCAGAGACGTATGATGAATTCTTACAATTGGTCGATGAATTGAAGGCTAATGATATTACTCCAATAGCTTTGGGGAACTCAGATGCATGGGTACTACAATCGGTATATATTTCGACGATTGCTGACCGTTTTACTGGGAACGACTTTTTAGAAGGGGTAGCAAATGGTGAGAGAGCATTCACGGATGACGATTTTGTCCAATCATTAGGGGTTATTGAGGAATTAGTGAATAAAGAAGCATTCAATGCAGATTTAAATACGATTGATAGCTCACAAATGATTGATTACTTTGTCCAAGGAAGAACCGCAATGGTAATTGACGGTAACTGGGGGCTTTCCGCTATTCTTGAAAATATGCCAGAGGATAAAAATATTGGTATCGCAACTATGCCTTTAAATGATAAAAATACGGTCTCCTCAGTTGCTGGTACAGGTCACGCGATCAATAGTGATTTAGAAGGAGAAGAGTTAGAAGCTGCCCATACCTTTTTGAAATACGTCTATAATGAAGAACTATGGGAAGGTCTAATCAGTGTAGGTCGACCGATTATAGCAAATGTTGACATTCCAGACGATGCAGATATTCATCCTCTAACAGAAGAAATGTTAGAAGTGATAGCTGATACTAAGCCTGCACCTGTATATGATGCAACACTGACACCAGCTGTTAATGACCAGCTAGAAAACGAATTGCAATCCATAACAGTAGGTGGATCAACCCCAGAAGAAGCCGCTGAGAATATTCAACGTGTGGCTGAAAGTGAAATGGAATAAATGTAAATAGCTTGTATAAAAGTAGAGTGTCACATTGATACTCTGCTTTTTGTTCTATCAGAGAAAGCTAGATTACATGCTATAATTTAACTGTTAAGAATCTTACTAGAGGAGAAAAAACGATGCAAATCATCCAATATATTAAAAATAGCTTAAAATGGAAATCGGTTATTATTTTTCTTTTACTAGTATCTATTCCGAGCGGTTTAATTGGTTCCATAGTTATCTATCAATCCAACAATATTTTAAAAGAGCAAGTTATCGATACAACACATCGGAACCTCAATAATATGGAGTCAGAGTTGAATAATGTTATTGAAGAAATTGAAGACATTTCGAGATACATGATATACAGTAACGAGTTTCGAGATTACATGACACTTCCTGCTGTAACTGGTGAGGATTACAAGCAATTAAATGAAATTCGCAGTAATTTATCCGGTTTTTTCGTTTTTCATCAGTCAGAAAAGGATTATTTTCACTCCGTCCATATAGAAGGTCAAAACCAACAGGTGTTATCTGTTGGTGAAATTGTCACTGGTGAAGAGAATCATTTAAATCAAGAAGCACTGAAGGAAGAGGGGAAAATATTATGGAGCTCTCCTTACCTGATGCATAACCAAAGGAAGAATCAAGATGAAAAGGTCATTACCTTATACCGAGTGATTAATCATTTGTATGATATTAGAGAACCGATCGGAATGATAAAAATTCGGCTAGATCAACAGGAGCTCTATCGCCATGTGACAGAAGGCTTCACTAATCAGCAGCACCAAGCTTTTTTTGTTCACAACCAAGTGGAGGATATGATAGGTGCCAAGGTTGAAGAGGAGTTCGATTATCACACATTCATTGATAACATCCGTTCACAAGGCGAAAGCTTTCAGCTGACGTCAGATGGAGAAACGTATTATGCTGTATCGCGATACCTTGAAAAAATAGATATGCATTTGGTATCCGTGGTAAGTGAATCTTATATTTTAACAGAAATGAATGCCATCCGTTCCACCTTTGGCAATATGATAATTATAGCAGTATTAATGGGACTTATGACATTTGCAGGCTTTATTTTTTTCGTAGTACGACCAATTTTAGAATTAACGAGAGAGACGAAACGTTTGGAACATGGTGATTTTAAAGCAAGAGTTGATATTCGCTCCAAGGATGAAATTGGCCAGTTAGGTTTCAGGTTTAATTCGATGGTAGAGCAGATTCAACGATTAATTGATAACAAGTACAAGCTAGAAATACAAAATAAGCATTCAGAATTAAAAGCTTTGCAAAGCCAAATTAATCCTCACTTTTTATACAATACCTTGGACATGATTCGCTGGACTGCGAGATTAGAGAACGCTCCAGAAACGAGTAAAAGTATCGAGGACTTATCAACTTTATTTCGAATTACACTTAGTCAAGGGAAGATCTGGATTACTTTGAAAGATGAATTAAGATATGTGCAAAGTTATATGGAATTACAAAAAAAGCGTTTAGGTGCAACTTTTCATTATTCTATTTTCATAGAAGCGGGCTTAGACAAATGCTATGTAATAAAGCTGATTCTAGAGCCACTTGTCGAAAATAGCTTTAAGCATGGTTTTTTACAAGCACAAGAAGATAAATTTATAAAAATTCGTGCCTATCGAGCAGGATACAGCGTCGTAATTGATGTAATCGATAATGGAAAGGGCATGAACGTGGAGAAAACAAAGGAATTGCTTCAATCCTCTGAGCTAGCAACAGATAAAGATAGCTTTGCTTTAAAAAATGTAGCAGATCGCATAAAGAATGCCTTTGGTGAAGCCTATGGTATTGAAATATTAAACCCGCAAAGGGGAGCATTTATTCGTGTGAAGGTTCCTTGGATTAGAGAGGAAAAAATGCTCGATCAGCTAATAGAAGGAGAGGGGAAAAACGATGACTCTGAAGATGTTAATCGTTGATGATGAACCTTTAATTTGCGAAGGTTTATCTCGAACTATCCCATGGAATGACTTAGATATTGAGGTAATCGGAACCGCTCAAAATGGGAAACAAGCAATAGAGATTATTGAAGAAAAGAAGATAGATATTGTAATAACCGACGTTCACATGCCTGAATTGGATGGAATCGGTTTATCTAGAATAATTGCTAAAAATCACCCTGAAATTCGAATTGTTATCATCAGTGGTTATGACGAATTTGAGTACGCGCGTCAAGCAATTCGAATAGGTGTGAAGGATTACTTATTAAAACCAGTAGATATTGATGAATTACTTCAATTAATAGAAAAAGTAAAATTAGATATTGAGCAAAGTAGAAAAAAGGAAATTGACAACGAAGAAACGCTTCTATTACATTATCTAACCCAGCAGCTTTTTCATCTGATAGATCGTCAACAATTGGATAAAAAATTGAATCTTCAAGTTTATGAATATCAACTTATGCTGATAGAAAGAAAAGCCTACATGGATCATCAACTGAATCATGAGGAATGGAAAGAAAAAATACGACAGGTGTTAGTTAGTAATGAAGTAGCATTTGTATTAATGAAAATGCATGAGAATCAGCTGCTGGTTTTGTTTTTTGATCGGAATAATCTGGATAAAGTTCAATTAGGACAAATAACAGAAAAATTAGCAGAGATCAGAGACATGAACATGCTAATTGGTCTTTCTTCCTTTTATCGGGATCTAACAAATGTAAGAAGCGTATACAATGCCTTGATCGATCGCTTGGATTTTTTTCGAGGAACGCACCGTCAAATTGTAACAGAAACAGAAAAAATAGACCGAAATCAATACTATCAAATAAATGAGAAGATAATCACAGCTTTGGGCGAACAGTTATTTCAATCTGATGAAGCAATGCTCGAAGAAATAACAGAGCAACTATTTAATGAGTTTACAGAAAACTGCTTAACCCTAGAGCAAATGATTGAGCAATTACAGGAGGTACTACGTCAATTAAAAGAACGTGGAGAACATACGATGATAGAGCAGGTAGAATTAGGAGTTGATAAGCATATTGATTCTCTTATATATAATAGTGTTCCTGCTCTGAAAACATTATTAATAGAGGATTTAGAACGATTGAAAAGCTGTGTTCGTCAATTAAATCAGAATCACCGCATTATCCATCAAGCAAAGCAATATATCGAGGAAAATTATCAAAAGGATATTAAAGCCATCGAAGTAGCAGAAGCACATTTTATCACACCAAATTACTTTAGTTTGCTTTTTAAACAAGAAACAGGGTGTAATTATTCCGAATATTTAAACACAATTCGGATCAATAAGGCAAAAGCGTTATTACTTGATACGCCAAATAAAGTTTTTGAGATAGCAGAATATGTCGGCTACCGTGAGTACAAATATTTCGTGCAAGTTTTTAAAAACTTTGTAGGAATGACTCCTACCCAATATAGACGGATTCATTGCGTAAAAAAATAGACATAATGTTAATTTTATAGGATTTCAGAAAAATGTAAGCCCTTTTATAATGAAGAAAGACAGCACCAACGAATGTTGGTTGGAAGAAAAGTAGTTGTAAAGGAGTGAGAAGATGCATTTACTGAAGAACCGTTGGATTATAACTGTTGGAATTTTACCAGCATTGTTTATTTATCTTTTGTTTAGTATTGTACCAATATTTATATCTTTTTATTATTCATTCATGTCATGGAATGGGTTTTCTGAGATGCAATTTGTTGGCTTAGCTAACTTTAAAGAACTATTTCAGGATTCTGTTTTTTGGTTATCGGTAAGAAATAATATTTTAGTCGTACTTGCTTCTGTATTTGGGCAAATACCAATAGCTTTAGCTTTGGCATTACTTCTGAATCGCAAAATAAAAGGAGCTAAGTTTTTTCGAACCGTAGGCTTTATGCCTGTGGTCATATCGACAGTAGTCATTTCGATCACGTGGCGGATGATCTATAACTCCGAATATGGCATGCTAAATAATTTTCTTGAAGCAATCGGTTTGGGTGCGCTAGCACAAAACTGGTTAGGTGATCCAACATGGGCAATGATTGCAGTGTGCATCACAATTATATGGCAATTTGTTGGGTTATACTTCATTATTTTCTTATCTGCTTTGCAAACGGTGCCAAATGAAATTCTAGAAGCTGCTGATTTAGATGGGGCGTCTGAATGGCAGAAAACAAGATTTGTGGTTTTACCCTCAATTTGGAATATTATTCTAGTTTCGATTGTGCTTTGTATAAGTGGTAGCTTAAAAACTTTCGATCTAATATTCGTGATGACTTCTGGCGGCCCAGCAAATGCTACAGAGGTAATGGCCACTTATATGTATAATAAAACGTTTGAAGGCCTTCGTTATGGCTATGGTAGTGCTATTTCCGTTTTAATCTTTATTTTTAGCATGGTGTTAATTTTAATTACAACAAAGCTTTTAAGAAGAAAAGAGGTGTAGGTAAAATGAGTAAAACAGTCGTGGATTATGATACTCTCTCAAGACAAGCAAAAAAGAAAAAGTATACGAAAAAAGGCACGATCTATTTGATTCTCATTTTATTTACGATCGTGAATGCTTATCCAATCCTATGGATGATTATGAATTCTTTTAAAACAGGGCAGGAATTCGCGTTTGATCCCTTCGGATTGCCGAATGAATGGGTATTCGTTAATTATGTGGATGCATGGGTGACAGCGAATATCGGATCCTATTTCTTTAATAGTTTATTTGTTGGAATTACCGCTTTATTTATTTGTATTTTAATAGGTTCACTCGCATCTTATTTTTTGGCTCGTTTCGATTTTAAAGGTAGAAATATGCTGTATGGCTTTTTCGTAGTCGGTTTATTAGTACCGATACACGCAACGTTAGTACCGATGTTTATTTTGATGCAGAAGCTTGGATTTATGAACACCCATCTAGCGTTAATTTTCCCATACATTGCATTTAACTTACCGATTACGATTTTCTTACTAACAAGCTTTATGCGTTCCTTTCCTAAAGAAATTGAGGAATCAGCGATTATGGATGGATGTAGCGTGTTTCGAATATTTTGGTCGATCATTTTACCAATGAGTCGCCCAGCATTAGCCACTGCCGTCATTTTAAATTTTATAAATAACTGGAACGAATTCTCCTTCGCGCTTGTTTTAATAAATGATGACGCATTGAGCACATTGCCGTTAGGCTTGGCTAACTTTGCCGGACAGTATACGACCAATTACACGGCACAGATGGCAGGTTTGACCCTTGTATTAATTCCAACGATTTTATTTTACTTAATTATGGAGAAACAGATTGTTAATGGTATGACGCAAGGAGCTGTGAAGGGTTAACATAGGAGGTTTTTACATGGCAAACACACTACTTTTTTATGACGAAACATTCCCTTTTGTTGGAGAACGGCCACCTGAAAAGTGCCTTGGAAGCATTAAAAAAGATTTGAAAATAGTTAATGCAAGTGATTTAGCAGCTGAATTAGATAGTCAGGAACCTGATACACTCATTCTTTTACATGGTCCATATTTCCCGAAGCATGCATGGTCAAGCATAATAGCTTTTTTGGAAAAAGGAAATGGGTTTGTAAATGTGGGTGGCAGACCTTTTCGCCATCCGGTTTACCAAAATGATGATGGGACTTGGCAAATGGAACGCGCTCAAACCGCGTACCATCGTCAGCTGCACATTCATGAAATATTAAAGGTGGACCCAGAACCGATTGACTACCTTAAAGCGAATCAAGATATTCCTTTGATTGACGGAAAGGACTCATTATTTTCAGTTGAAGAACCGACAGATAACTTCATTTTGCATGTTACGCGTTCCCGAGACTTACCCGAAGAAAATGGTTCAAGTGGCCCAATGGATGCACACATTTATCCGTTGTTAACAGGTGTATCACAAGAAGGAAGAGAAGTAGCGGCTCCGGTAGTATTAATGGAAAATACGAAAGGCGCTTTTGCTGGTGGTAGGTGGATATTCATTAACCAAGCAGTCACACATGCTTTTTGGACAGAGAACTCCATGCTAGAAGATCTATTGTCTTTTATTAGAAAAGGGGTTACTGAAATATGGATAAAACCTAATTATGCGATGTATGAGCCAGGAGAAAAAGCAATGCTGACAATTCAATCTGAAAAAATTGTATCTGAAAGCATAAATAATAATCACTCAGAAGAGTGGAATTTGGAATTAGAGATTACATTAGATTCAAAAGTAGTGTGGACAGATCAGAAAAAAATAGTCGCTACGGATGAACTGCAGTTTGATCAGGTACCACTTGATTTTGCTATTCAAAAAGGATTATATCAATTGACTTGTACTGCAACTTCATCGTTAGGAGAAAAAAGGATTTTTAGGCAAGGATTTTGGGGTAAGGATGAAGCGTTACTTCAACAAGGTAGTGTGATGGAAGCAGGACGAGATTATTTTTGGAAGGATGGTCGTCCTTTTCCGATTGTTGGGCAAACATATATGACTTCTGATGTCGCGAGAAAGTTTATCGTCATGCCAAATGTTGCTGCATGGGACCATGATATGGCGACGATGAAAAATGCAGGCATTAATTTTATTCGTACAGGCCTGTGGACAGGATGGAGACAGATGATGTTTGTGGATGGTCACCCTTCAGAAGAGGTGTTACGAGCAATCGATGCTTTTTTACTAACAGCGAAAAAGTATGATATAGAAGTAACCTTTAACTTTTTTGCTTTTACACCAATTGCATATGAAGGAGAAAATCCATACCTAGACCCTCGCAGTATCAAAGCACAAAAACGTTTTATTCGTGCATTAGTATCTAGGCACGCACAGACAACGAATGTTCAATGGGATTTAATTAATGAGCCATCCATGTTTGATCCAAAGCGCTTCTTCCAAGGACCGCGTTCAGCACAGGATAAATTTGAGCATCATGCATTTGTTGCGTGGTTAAAAGAACGACATAAATCAATCTCTGCTCTCCAAGAGCGATGGGACATGACTCCTGAAGAATTATCATGTTTTGAAGCAGTAACTTTACCTGAGCAAGTGGAGATTAATTTTGATATTCAGGATATGAAAAAACCTAAAAAAGGCTTGCGCTTTCTTGACTATACATTGTTTACAATGGAAATGCACAATCAATGGGCGAAGGAATTGTCAGCCTCTATTAAATCAATGAATACTAAACAACTTGTTACGGTAGGGCAGGATGAAGCTTTAAGCAGTCAACGACCAACCCCATTCTTTTACCAGGAAGCGGTTGATTATACGACCGTCCATTCGTGGTGGCTTATGGATCAACTTGTTTGGGATGGTATTTTTACCAAAACTCCACTTAAACCCAACCTGATTCAGGAAACGGGCATTATGTATGTAGAAACTGCTGATAGCAAAGCGAAGCGCTCAGAACTAGAATTAAGAAACATATTGGAAAGAAAGTATGCCTATGCTTTTTCTACTGGGGGAGCAGGGGCTGTGCAATGGCTTTGGAATACCAACTTTTATATGAACAATACAAATGAGTCTAATATTGGTGCACTAAGAGCAGATGGAACCCAAAAACCAGAGGCTGATGTTTCTTACGATTTCGGGAAATTTATCAATGAGATTAGAGATCTATTCGAGGAACGCACGTTAGAAGAGATTGTGGTAATTTTTCCATACTCCAATGATTTTTCTAATCGAAAGTTTGCTTTTGAAGCCACGACAAAGCTAACAAGAGTACTGAACTATGACATGAATGTACCCTTTCGGGGAATGTCGGAGTATCACCTAGAAGCCCTAGAAGAGCAAGCACCGAAGTTAATCATCGTTCCAAGTGCACATAATTTCAGTAATGATGCGAAACAAAAACTTTTCTCCTATGTTGAAAAAAGTGGAGCAACACTTTTATGGACTGGTCCGGTTGGTTTAGATGCGTACTGGAATTACACACAACATCTACTTCAAGGCTATAAGTTATCCAACGTTCTGCGCGAGGAAGTATTGAAGCTAGAGAATCAACAATATCCAGTTTCATTCGGTGAGCGACGGATTGGCGAAGTGAATAAAGAAGTGCTAGAGGAACGAGAGCCAACCGACTTAATCGAAACAACGCTTGGAAAAGGTAAGCTGTTATGGTGTTCTTTACCTGTTGAATTAAATGAGCGCACCGATGTTTTACATGCGTTGTATCAAAAAGCAATTAATGAAGCGGGAGTAAACGCAGAATTAGAATGGTTACAGGGCGAGGATCTTCCTGGAGTTTATGGAAGGAAGCTTGCTTTTAAGCAGGGATCCTTGTATCTTTTCGTTTCTGAATATGCAGTGGACACTACAATTACAGTAAAAGATCCAATGAATGAAAGAACTTTTGAATTCCTGCTTCCAAGAGAGCGAAGTATTCTCTTTGCTACAGATAAACAAGGAGACATTATTAGCTCTTATCGAAATGTGGAAATTGATTGCTTGTGAGGCATAGCTGTGAATCATGAAAACGATAGTTAAGCATGTGAATTTGGATGAATGGAAAATGAGATTAAATATAGTCAAGGTTTAATTCTTAATCTACAAACATATAAAGCCATTTACTAGGAGCTTGGAATCTTCCAAGCTCCTATTCGTTGTTGGATAAAGAGGCGGTACAAATTTTTGCGCAGATGTCTTATTAACGTAGGGGCAGTAAAAGCGTAATGATTCATCGATGTGGGAAAGGGAATACTAACATAGAAGTATTATTAGGAGGTACAATATGTTTTTTAGTGATTATAGTACATTAATCAGTATTCTTGTAAAAGGTGTAAGTATTTATATTTTTATCATCATTGCCCTGAAAATGTTCGGGAAAAGAAGTTTAGCTAAATTTAATGCGTTTGATTTTATCGTTACGATTGCGCTAGGTTCTATTTTTGCTTCTACATTGACCAATAATAAAGTCACGGTAGTGGACGGGCTTTTAAGCATTCTGGTTGTCTTGATGCTGCAATACTTAGTCTCAAATTTTGCTGTGAAAATACCATTTTTGAATAAATTGATTAAATCCGAACCTGCTTTACTTTATTATAATGGAAAATTTTTAGAGAAAGCGTTAGAAAAAGAACGTGTACAAAAAGAGGAAATTCTCCAAGCTGCTAGAGAAAGTGGTGAACAAGATTTGAGCCAAATAAATCAAGTAATCTTAGAGACAAATGGAACGCTGTCTGTTATCAAAAAATAAAAGCAGATGAGCTTTTTATTATTTGTTTAAAGAAAGAAGTCATGGAACTTCCAGATAAATTACTGTAAAAGTGTAATTAGAGAGACTTAGTTTTTTTATACTATAGTCCGATAAATTTTTCCTATAGTGTAAAAAAACTTAAATGGTTCATACTAATGGGAAATACAGTGTGTTAGGAAGATTTTATGGTTATAAATAAATACTTTTATGTGTTAGCTTTTATATTTGTATGTAGTTTAGGGTTAGTTGCTTTTTTATTAACGGATGGTGAAAAATCCAAAGAATCAACCTTACCAAAAACGACTGGTTCTGGAGAAATTAATATTGGAGCAATACTCCCTCTATCAGGAGAATTATCCTCAAAGGCAGAGATGATAAAACTAGCTCTGAACATATCAATGGAAAATGCAAATAATGATTTAGGTGAGAGAGGTTCAAATTTAAAGTTTAATTTAACTGTTGAGGATAGTAAGAGTGAACCTAAAGAAGCTTTGAAAAAAGCCAAGGAGCTTTATCAACAAGGAATTTCTATTTTTATTGCTGGTTCTAGTGCGGAAATACAAGCACTTAAACCATGGGCAGATGAAAAGGATATCGTGATTATCAGTTATAGTAGTACAGCGCCTTCTCTAGATGATATAGGAGATAGTATATTTCGGATGGTGCCAAATGATAATCACCAGTCCAATGCTCTAGCAACCTTAATGGTTGAAGAAGATATCGAATATGTGATACCAGTGCATCGGAATGATATATATGGTAGAGAATTGGTCAAATTATTCAAGGAAGATTTTAACTTACTTAGCTTAAATGGAAAAGTAACGGAAGCAATTGAATATAACGGTGATAGTGGAGATTTTGAAAGTGTGATAGAACAAATACAAGAAAAAGTTTCTCTATCTGAAGTTGATAATCAAAAAACTGCGGTAATGCTAGTAGCCTTTGGTGAAGCTGCAGAAATATTTAAACAAGCTTCTTCTAGTGAGAATATCCGCTGGTTCGGTACAGAAACACTAACGCTTAACAATTCTCTACTAGAGAGTGAGGAAGTGTTATCTTTTGCAAAAGCAGTTAAGTTTATGGGACTTTCCTTTGGCGTGCCATCAACAGAACAGCATGAAGAAATTGAAAAGAATTTAGAGGAACAGTATGGCTCAAGCATTATGCCAACAGCTCTTTATGCTTATGATATAGCTGGTTTGTTAATGACTGTCCTTCAGAAGATGGATGCCCCAGGGAATGTTGACGAATTAAAAAAGAACCTAGTCAAATTTGCTGAAACTTATGAGGGGGCAACCGGTTTAATCGTTTTAGATGAAGCGGGGGATAGAAGGTTATCAAGTTATGATATTTGGCAGGTTAAAGAAGAATCTAACAATTATTGGTTTAAAATAGGAACCTATCGTAGAGAACTCGGAATACCGGGTTATATAACGGAAGAAGAATAATCATTTTGTCAGTTATCCATTAAAAGAATGAGCCCCGGTCATGTCCTTATGACCGGGCTTCCTTCATCTATCTGGTTGGATTGAAAATTATAAAGAAAAGTTCACTCTTATAAGATACAGACTAGCAAAAACAAACAATATTCCCATGCCAAATGTTAAATCTGCTTTGGACCAATGAATCACATGATAATACGTTCGATTTCTGTTCCCGTCAAAGCCCTTTGATTCCATCGCAATCGCTACTCTTTCAGCTTTTCTAATCGCACTGGCAAGCAAAGGAATACTATATCGCTTTATTTCAATGAACCGCTCTTTTATTCCTCTTGGTTCTCCTAACCCTCGAATCTTATGAGCTGCTCTGACCTGATTTAATTCTTGTTTAAATAAGGGTATAAAGCGATAAGCTGCCATCATCCCATAACCAAATCGCGGAGGAAGCTTGCAGTGCTGGATAAGACTCAACATAAACCTTGTAGGATCAGTTGTTAAGACGAATAAAAGGGACCATGAAGCAAAAACAAGGGAGCGTAATCCAAGAGATACACCAATCAAAACATTTTCCAGTGCAACGGGCATGCTTCCAATAGAAAAAAGAATAGTCGTACCCCGTGTATCAGGAAAAACAACATTAATCCAAATAAAGCTAATAGAAAATAGACTAAATGGTAACAGGATAAGAAGTAAGAACTTTAGAGGTACGCCACCAAAGAGCCGAATTACACATACTGTTAAGACAAGTAAGATAAGTGGTGTATAGGGATCAAATACCGTAATCATATAGAAAATGATTAAAAGCATACTGACAAGCTTCATGGTAGGATTAACCTGTTGTAAAAAGTGGCTACTCATTTGATATTGCTCTAGCATAATAGGATTCCTTCCCTTAATTTTCTGTTTAAGGCTGCTAGCTTATAGCTAACAGGAGCCTTTACCTGAGCTTCTTCCAACATCTTTTCTTTTTCGAAAAAAGATAAAACATCTCCTTGATAATTAACTTTACCTTGATTTAGAAGAAGAACATTTTTTGCGTATTTTAAAACTAGTTCCATATCATGTGTAATCATAAGAATAGTTTTTCCAGCCTCATTTAATTCTTTTAAGAGTTGCATCAATGCTTCTGTATTTACTTGATCCTGGCCAAAGGTTGGTTCATCCAAAATGATTAATTGTTGATTATTGGTTAACATTGTTGCTACAGACAACCGTCGTTTTTGACCTTGGCTAAGTGAAAAAGGATTTGAATAGCGTTGTGCTATTAAATTAAACTGCTTTAAAAGTTGATCGACACGCTCTGAAACTGCTTGTTGGTCCCAACCCAGAATTTTTAACCCATAGGCTAATTCCTCTTCTACTGTATCCGTAATAAATTGATGCTCAGGATTTTGAAAAACGAAACCAACTTTTTGCATCAATTCCTTTGTTTTATATTGCTGGATAGATTTATTATCGATTAAAATTTCGCCTTGTGTCGGTTTTAATAGCTTAATTAATAGTTGGGCTAAGGTACTTTTCCCTGTTCCGTTTGGTCCTGCTATAGCTAAGAAGTCTCCTTTTGCTACTGAAAAAGAAGCATCATTTAAAACCAAATGGTTCTTATATGAAAAAGTTAGATTTTTTACTTCAACTAAATAATCATCTGCTACAGTCTCCTTGCTAGAGATAGAAGGTAAAGAGAGTGTTGAATCTGTTAAAGAGGCCATCCCTTTTCTTGTGCATTCGTTTTCTAATTCTTCTAAGGTAAGCGGGAATTGATCCCAAATGACTCCTGTTTGTTCCATTTCCTTGGCTTTTTCGCAAATCGTAGGTATCCAAATCCCTTGTTCTTTTAGTTCTTCATAATAGTGAGTAAATAATTCTCGAGGGGGACAGTCTCTCTTGACTCGACCTTCTTTATTTAAAACGACAATTCGCTCTAGATAAGGTAATAAATAATCTAACTTATGTTCAATAAACAACAGTGTTTTATTGAATTTATTGGAAAGAGAAAATAGTAGAGCAAATATTTCCTCGGTGCTTACCGGATCTAAATTTGCTGTTGGCTCATCTAGAATAAATACTTCAGGATCCATTGCAATTAAACAAGCAATGGCGACCTTCTGTTTCATCCCTCCGGAAAGGTCCTTTAATTGAGTTTTTCTCCATTTCTCTAGACCGACGAATCCTAGACTTTTTTCTATTCGCTTATCCATTTCTTCTTTTTGAAGCCGAAGATTTTCTAAGCCAAAGATGATTTCATCTTCCACCGTCATCATACAAAATTGACTCTCAGGGTCCTGAAAAAGTATACCAATGTGTTTACAAACTTCACTAAAAGTAAGTTGATTGACTGAGGTCTCCTGAAGGTACACATCGCCTTCTATTTCAGCCTCCATTGAATGAGGAATAATGCCGTTTAAGGAAAGTGCGAGTGAACTTTTTCCACTTCCACTCGCACCAAGAATCAACACCTTTTCTCCTTTTTCAATCGATAGGGTTATCCCTTTTAATACATCCTGCTCTTGAAAGGGATAACGTACTGTTAAATCAACCGTGTTCAGATATGGCATCTTTTTTCATCCTTTGGGTGCGTCTTATTTTTCCTAATGCAAAGTTATCAAGTACACCAGTTTTTGTTAATGCATCAGCTATATTTTTACTACCCCAGCCAGCTAAAAGAGCGCCACTAATCAACATTGTACCAAGCATCAAACCCGTTATAAGCGGTGAATATTGACTATATCCGTATAAAAAGTATGTGGTTAGAAAGCTTGCAAAGGTTCCTAGCATACCCGCTAGCATTAAAACTGGTAAACGATAGCTTCGATAGAAAAATAGCGCAAATGCTATTTCCGCACCAAGACCTTGGGTAAACCCAAGAATTAATACAACACCTGCATTTACAGATCCAACTAAAATTTCAGTCCCAGCAGCAATTAATTCAGCGGTAAGTGCTACACCAGGCTTTTGAATAATATAAGCACAAAGAATAGGAGCCATGATCCAAAACCCTGTTAATAATCCCCAGCCTACTGGACCAAGAATTCCTTGAATAAATTGTCCGAAAAATATCCAAAGCAGATATAATACCCCGAACACAACTGAAATAGATGCCATTACTACGATTTCTCTTAAATTTAACGCTTTCTTGTTCTTCATCCTTATCCCATCCTTAACTTTTTTCTAAAAGAAACTATTTTTTCAAAAAATTCGAGAAAAATAGTTTCTTAGAGTTAAATCATTTGGTTAGCAACTAGAATAGAGTTTCAAATATCAACAATCGCTTATATATTTATTTAGATTAAATAGGTTTTATAATAAAAAAGTCAGCTAAATTTTTACAAACGATATTGGAAATAATTCATTTTACCTTCGTCTAAAACATAATTTGACGTAATGGAAGACGGTGACTCCCAGCGGATTAGCGCAGTCTGAAAATCGACTTTCGCAGGGCGAAAGTTAGTTGAAGACAAGCCCGCGGGAAAGCGTCCGTCTAAAGTGAGCTTGTAAGTCAATTTTTGTATTATGTTTAGATTTATGAAACTCATTTAAATGAAACTGTTACTTTTGAACAGGCCACTCTTGAACTTTGTAGGCCATATCAAAAAACATATACTCAAGCTGGCAGCTTAAAAAGAAGTGCTCTCTCATTTTTTCTTTTTCACTGGCAGAAGCATTTTCTGCTAATTCATCAAGACGATCTAAGTAGACGTTCATTCTAGGTTCTTCTTGCGCTCCGTAAAAGGATATCCAATCATAAAAAGGATGATTCTCATCGGGCTTAACTTCTTGCATCATACGCTCTGCAACATATAGATAAATCCATGGACAAGGTAATGTAACAGCGATCACTTCTCCAAGAGACCCGACTTGGGAAACTTGTAGCATATGTGATGCATAGTGCTTTGCAGTTGGTGCTAAGGAGTAACCTTGAAGGTCATCATAGTTCACTCCAGCAATTTGACAAAAATTATGATGAGGATGTGTTTCGCTATTTAGTATGAAGGAAATACTCGTATTAAACATTTCCATATCCTCGCGATTTGTACATTTTGCCATTCCATATGCACGTGCTTGGATCATAGCATTTAGATACTCATAGTCTTGTTTAACATAATGGATTAACTGCTCCTTATTTAATTCTCCTTTTGCAATACCCTGAACAAAGGGATGGTCATAACACGCCTTGAATAGGTGGTCACACTCATTACGTAAATCTTTTGAAAAACTCATCAAATTCCTCCTTTAAAATGATAAAGAAGTCCAAGAAGGGTAGCTTTATTCGGCAAATAAAAAAGCCGCCCCGAATGGAGCGACTGATAAGTTTTGTATATTCCTGCTATGAAAAAATATCATTTTAACTTGATAATTTTTTCATAAAAGTATAAGGATGCCATCAAAAGATGATCATCAAAAACTGTCGACTCCACTTTCCTACGCTAGTATTAGCTAGATCAGGTTCTAAGGGATCAAGGACAACGCCTTATCTCAGCCGGAAATGGCACCCCTAGTGGACTTCCTTATTAAGTTACATTCAATTTACCACGTGACCCATTATTTGTAAACCTCGAAGTGTAAAAATTATATTTCTTGAAACTATTTTTCAAGAATTCTCGTAGATAAAAGTATAAGAGAATCGACGCTGTGCCTAAAAGAAATAAGTATTAAGTCCATTGCTTAAAAATATTTTTTAGTCGCCAGAATTTTATTTGTTTTGGATTACTCGAAGTTGCATTTAAAAAGAATAATAAGACGATTAATTCAACAAGAAAACCAATCGATTGAGCCAAGGCACCAATTGATCCACCACCACTTGGATAGATAAAGATAAGGATAAATAGTGCAATCACCGCGGCAACAACGTTACCTGATTGCGAAAATGACATTACTTTTGTTTGCCCTCTTATCATTAAAATTCCATTGGAAAAATCGATCCACGGAAAGCAAAGGGTAAATAAAACAAAAAATCGAAGCGCAAGTATACTATGGTCTAATAGTTCTCCTGAAACACCAATAATATTTTGGAAGATCCAAATCCCAATGGGTGTATAAGCGAATATCATTAGAAAAACACTTGGAATAAAACTTACTAGTAATGTAAAACGAAAAACCGCTCGCTTATCCTGTTTATAAAAATTAATTACAATTTGGTGAATATAAGAGGTGACGCTGTTTAATAAATGTACGATCGATAACGCTACAGCATAGGATGCAATCGCAATTTCAGCCTTGGTGCTCCAGCCTAATACTGCATTAATCGTTGGTGTTAAACTGACTGCAATTAAAGAAGCAATCATCAAAGGATTGTAAAAACGGAAAATTTGCGATTGAGACACAATAGGATGATCTTTCTTCTTATCGGGTAGTTTTTTCACAATAAATCTACCTTCAAGAAAGCTAACAAGTGCTTCTACAGCCATTCCGGCTAAAAATATATAAGCACCAATGTAGCCGTGGTTTACCCAATCATTAAGAAGTACGATCCATGCTATTAACGCCATAAAGGTTAATCTAAAAACCATCCCAATGGTGAGCCACTTGGTTTTTAAATTAAAGATAATCACACCTTGATAAAGACAACGAATTCCTGAAAAAATAGTAACAAACATTAATACACGATAAGCATCAATAGTTGGCTTTAGCATGTCTCCACTTACACCGAGCAAGGTAGAAAAGATAAAAGTACCTAATGGACTGTAAGCGATAACAAGACTTATTAAGAAAATAGTGCCTAGTACATAGAGCGTTACATTTCGCATTAAGTGATAAGAATTCTTATCTCGAACTAAGGTTGAACAGGTTTGTCTTAGAATTACGGCACATCTTTCTAACAATGCAAAAATACTCATGGCAACAGAATAACTAGCAATTACAATCGCAGGGTCTGGTGCTCGAGCAAGTGTACTGTTAATAATAACGTGGGAAATGGTAACGAGACTAGCTGATAAACCAAGTGGTAAAAAGAAAAATAAAAGCGTACGAAAGGAAACTTGATCAGTGGCTAGATTATTTTTTGTTGGTTTCATATGCTGACACTTCCTATGGAATGTTTAACACTAATAATAGGATAAATTCACCTATATTACTAGTTAATCGAAAAAGCTTTTTCAAATTTAGCACTAAAGATGTTAAAAATAATGGAGGAATTAAGATATATGATAAAAAATTCTTGAGATTGATCGAACAAAGCAAACACCCTTTTATTAGATGGGATTTTTCTTATAGTGAAGATACATCAAATAGAGCGCAAGGTCGTTAAGTGAAGTAATTAGTAATACATGTAAATTTTTCGTAAATTAATTCTAGAATCTATTTTATCAATTAATGAACTATATTATCTTAGGTATAGGAAGGAAATATTGATTAGAAAGAAGATATTGACCAATTTAGTTGAAAGAAAATGATTTTATCTTTTACTCTATTATCTATTAACTGATAATTCTATCATCGAAATTGGTGATACAGAGTACATTATATTAGATTAATTGAAGGAGGGTTTAAATGAAAATTCATATTATTCAACATGTCCCGTTTGAAAAACCAGGTCTTATTTTAGAATGGATAAATGAGCGAAGACATACGTATGAAGTTGTAAAAATATTTGATCAGGAGTCATTTCCTTCAAGTGATGAAGTGGAGTATTTAGTTGTGCTTGGAGGACCTATGAGTGCAAATGATTCAGATGAATGGATTGCTACAGAACGTCAATTAATTAAAGAGGTAGTAGAGCAACAAAAGCCAATGTTTGGAATTTGTCTAGGTGCGCAACAACTCGCTAAAGTGTTTGGAGGATCCATTGTTCCTGCACCACAGGAAGTTGGGTGGGAGAATGTTCAGTCCGTATCAACAGGGAAAAATATGTCCGTTCTTCACTGGCATGGAGAAGGATTCACTCTTCCAGAAAAATCTATTCTTCTTTACTCGAGTTCACGGTGGGAAAATCAAGGGTTCAGAATACACAATGCTATTGGATTACAGTTTCATTTTGAAACTACAGAAACTACATTATCAGAAATTGTTGGAGCAGATGCCGAATTTTTAGGTCAGTCCGTATTTAAAACATCTGTAGAAGAAACATTAGATTATTCCATTCCAAGTGAAAATAAAGAAGTATTGTTTTCCATGCTAGATACTTTGGAAGAGGCATATAAGACGGAAAAATGAATAAGTTATTTTTAATTGATGGTTACTTGCTTATAAACCAGTGGGTTTCATTTTTTTAATAGTTTAATACTATTGGTGAAACACTGAAAATTAAACCTGCAATAAATAGAAACTATGACACACAATGCTTTTAGCAAAGCCTATCTAAATATATAAGAAGCTTTTTAGATTGGATTCTAAAAAGCTCCCCTTCTTATTGTATTGTAGCTTTTTTATTCGGATAATTAAGTACAATAATCCCAATTGCAACCATTGCTATTGCTGCAAAGATAGCTACATTTAAATGCTCTCCAGGTATAAAGATGGAAGATAACACTACCCCAGCTACTGGAATGATGAACTTATAAATACTGATTTCACCTGCAGGATTGAACTTCAATATAGAGTACCATAGACCAAAGGCAGCTGCTGATAAAAATGCAGAATAAATCAATAACCCCAACCCAAGTGGTGTGAAAATAATCGCATCTTCTTTAAGTTGTGGTAAGCCAACTATTAACATAAGAATAGCACCAAGTGCTAGTGACCAACCTGAGATTGCAAATGGATGAATGCCTACAGCTAACTCTTTAGCCATGATCGTTGCAATTGCACTGGTTAAGCCAGCAAGAATCATAAATCCCTCTCCGTCCCATTGGAACGTTAATTGAAATTCCTGGCCCCAATTGGCTAATGTTATACCAGTAAAACCAGCGATTAAGCCGATTATCTTCTTCCAATTTAAGCGGTCTTTTTTATAATAGTAGTGCGCAATGATAACCGTAAAAAAAGCCCCACTTGATGCTAAAATGGACCCTTGCATGCCAGTTACTTTGGCTAAACCATTATAAAAGAAGAAATATTGCAGGAATGTTTGGATAACACCCAATATAATAAGAACCATAAATTGCCTTCTTGTAACAATGATTTTTTTAGGATTACTAAATAGTAAAAATACAAGGACAATAAGGCCAGCAAGGAAAAATCGGATTCCAGCAAAAACGAGCTTGGCAACAATATCATCTGGATGCATTTGTAATTCAACATAACTTATTTTTAATACAGGAAAAGCACTTCCCCATAGTATCGAACAAAACACGGCAATTCCTATTACAGACCACTTATTTTCAAATATGCCTTTCAACGCTGTCATCTCCACATCTAATTTTCAAATAAGTTTATCGTATGCCAATCGTAATTTATAAGCAACTAATGTGTTTGAAGCAGATTGATTTCTTGCAGATTTCTTTAAAATGATAGAGCAATTAGAAAAACTCGTATTCGCTCGTCCTTTAGCGAATGGATTAGCTTTTCTTATATTGAGTAAGTTATAGTTTCACTTCGTCAATTAGTCATTTTTGCGAAAAATTTATACTTTTTTAAGGTGAAATAATAATTTTATCAATTTTGTGAACCTTTTCGCTTTATTTGCTCATTTTTTCACATAATGTTCACGCTCTTCTTTTATAAACTTTGATATAGTTAAATTATAAATAACTGAGAGGTGATTGACTTGAAGAAAAACCGTTGGCTCATCGCATTATCAGCTATTGCCATTCATTTGTCGATTGGATCTACATACGCTTATAGCGTATTTAAAAACCCACTATCGGATTTATTAGGATGGAATAGCAAGGAAGTAACACTATCATTTACGATCGCAATTTTATTTTTAGGATTATCAGCCGCAACATTTGGTAGATTTGTAGAAAAATGGGGTCCGCGTAAATCAGCTACAATTGCAGCTATATTGTTTGCGTCAGGGCTATTGATCTCAGGATTGGCAATTCAAATTGAATCATTAATGCTTTATTATCTAGGGTATGGTGTTATTGGTGGTATGGGTCTTGGAATTGGATATATTTCTCCTGTATCAACTTTAGTAAAGTGGTTCCCAGACCGTCGAGGGTTAGCTACAGGTATGGCTGTTATGGGATTTGGAGCAGGGGCGTTAATTGCTAGTCCAGTCGCTGCACACTTTATTCAAACAGTGGGTATTTCTAGCACATTTTATATTTTAGGTGTGGCGTATCTTGTCTTAATGTTAGCTGGAGCATCTTATATTGTAAGGCCGCCTGAAGGCTGGGTGCCAAAATCAATGGAAGGTGAAGCTTTAAATGATAAAAAAGCTAAGAAACGTCCAGATGATTTAGCACAATTAACTGCAAATGAAGCGGTAAAGACGAAAAGATTTTGGCTTTTGTGGATTATGATGTTTATCAATATTTCCTCTGGTATCATGTTAATTTCCGTTGCATCACCAATGGCTCAGGAAAAAGTAGGAATGACAGTCGTTGCTGCAGCTTCAATGGTTGGTATTATGGGTCTGTTTAATGGAGCAGGAAGAATTTTATGGTCTTCCTTATCAGACTATGTAGGAAGAAGTAATATTTTTATCATTTTCTTCTCTGTTCAAATGATTTTATTCTTCTTGTTACCAAGTATATCTAATGCGATAATCTTTCAGATCGTTATTTTCTTAATTCTTACCATGTATGGTGGAGGGTTCTCATCTCTTCCGGCATTTATTGGAGACTTATTTGGAACGAAACAACTAGGAGCAATTCATGGATACATTCTTACCGCATGGTCAAGTGCCGGTGTATTTGGGCCAATGATGGTAGCTGCCATCTATGATTCAACTGCAAGCTATAATGTAACGTTCTATATGTTTGCAGCCTTACTTGTTGTAGCATTTGTAACTGCGTTAGTAATGAAAGCAAATATCAAAGCAATTCGTTCTGGAACTGAAAAGAACGCAACAATAAACAGTGCAAATACAGTGAAAATAGGTTAATCTGTACATTAAAAGGCGCCATGCTGAAATTAATAATTCAGCGTGGCGTCTTTATTTCACAATAGAAGAGTATGAATTTTATGGATTATATCATAAATAAAACTAAGGTTTTCGCTAGAAAGACTTGGTGATAAACCGAGTAATTCTAAAATTAGCGTGGTTTGCAAGTCTAGTGTTTAGACAATCTAGACTCCTTTCTTCTTCGTTATAAAAATTACCGGTATCTTAATAATTAGCTTAGAGTGGGTGTTCAAGGTGCGCTTCGTTTTTGTTGATGCACATTTTCTAATATTTTAAAGTTATCTTGGTAGATTACTAGACGGTTTCTTCCAGAGTGTTTTGCATCGTATAAAGCTTCATCCGCTTCCTTATATAACTTTTCGAATGTAGTACCATTTCCTTTTGCTATCGATAAACCAACACTGATTTTTAAGAGAAAGCGCTGATTATTATCGGTAAGAATTGGTGTGTGTTTAAGCGTTTCCTGAAACTTTTTTACCTGATCTAAGATCACATCTAATTCACTATTCGTATAGATTGCAAACTCTTCGCCACCGAACCTTCCGATAATGGAATTTTGTTCAAAGTAGCTTTTTAGGAGAGTTCCAAATATTTGTAAGGCTTTATCTCCAGCCTGATGCCCATAATTATCATTGATTTGCTTGAAAAAATCTAAGTCCATGATTAATAAAACCTGTTGCTGTGGCTGATGTTTAACCCATTTATAATAATTTTCCATGAAAAAGTAACGGTTATAGGTTTTTGTTAACTGATCAATCGTTGCTCTTTCAATGAGTTTTTGTTCTGCCTTTTTTGCTTTTGATACGTCAGATAAAATAATTAAAGTTGCTTCATCTGTAAATTTTTCTGCTCTTAGGGGAAGCACTTGACCATCAATCCATAAATCTTTATCTGGATACTCAATCGAAAATTTACTTTCCTGATGATTTGAAACTAGCTTTAAAATATCGGTCTGATCTTTAAAGATATCCTTTAGATATATATTGTTAAAAGAAGAAGTTGTATATCCTGGATACATTTTCGTTAATATGACAGTTGCGGCATGATTAATTTCATTTAATCGTTTATAGCGATCAAATATTAATACGCCGTCATTCATCGTTTCAAATATACGTTCCTTAGCAATTGGCCATGCAGAAACTAGATCATACCTTTTACAAATAAAATACAGGAGTAGTCCTGTGAAAGATAGACTGAGTGCAACTTTAGCTGGAAGCTGAAATGGAGAAAAAGGGATTAAAAGATAAGAAATTACGGGAATGATAAACGCGATTAAGAATAACCAATGTTGTGTACGCTTTTCCTTGTATACATTGTTTAAATTGATGATCAATAAGAAAATAGCGGTTAAATAGATAATTTGTGTGTAAGCAGAAAATAATATGGAAGTTAAGGTCGGTGTAGAAGTCATTTCCGTTAGATTAAAATAGGAATCAAAAGTAATAGATGCGCGCATGAAATGATGGAAGACATCAGTATATACAAGTACGATAAAAACTAAATTAGGTATCATCATCCAAGTCATTCGTTTGATTGTAACATTCGAAGGTTTTTCTAAAAATTCACGTGCGAGCCCGTAGAAAAATATAGGAGTAAGATAGATTGGAATTTGCTGAAAATTACGTAGCCAAAGCATCGTCGTTTCACTTGCTGCTAATAATTCCATAGCAGAAGCAATGATCATTAGTCCAGATAAAGTGAGAATGATCGCTAAATACTGCCTACCATACGTGCGTGGTTGCTTTATGATCGAATAACTGAGAAGAAAGAGCAGCATGCCAACGGTTATCAGGTAAAAAGGGTATGGAGCAGAGCCGTTCATTGTTTACACCTCTTTAAAAGTATACTTTAATTGTATTCAAAATTATTAAAAAATAATACTATAACGAACAAATTATAACTTTAAACGAACGATAAGTCAATGTCACAGGAAAGGAAATTGCTATGTAATCATAAGACTATTTATTCGATATCATTTTGTGTATTTAGTATAATTATATCGAGATACATAACGATGGATACAGTATTGGAAGCGGTTACCAAAATGATCTTGAGGGAGGTTTTTTAATGGAATATCGAGCTATAGGAAAAACAGGTGTAAAAGTCTCTAATCTTTGTATGGGGACAATGTCATTTGGAGGAATTGCTGATGAGGAAACTTCAAAAAAGATGTTTGATCGTGCTCGTGAGACTGGTATAAACTTTTTCGATTGTGCAAATGTTTATAATGGTGGAAGGGCAGAAGAGATTCTTGGGGAGTGTATGAAGGATTGTCGTGATGATTTGGTTATCACTTCTAAGGTCTATGGAAATATGGGAAATGGAATAAATGATCGTGGACTCTCTAGACGACATATCATGATGGCGGTGGAGGACAGTTTAAAAAGATTAAAAACGGATCGAATTGATTTTTATTTTGTTCATGCATTTGATCCAGAAACGCCAATAGAAGAAACGTTGGGGGCTCTCGATGATTTAAAAAGACAGGGGAAAATACTGTATCCAGCTGTTAGTAACTGGGCGGCGTGGCAGATTGCCAAGGCATTAGGAATATCGATGAAGGAGAGTTTGGCTAGATTTGAGTGCATTCAACCAATGTATAATTTAGTGAAAAGACAAGCAGAGGTCGAAATTTTACCATTAGCAGCCTCTGAAAAACTAGGGGTTATTTCGTATAGTCCACTTGGTGGAGGGTTACTTACTGGTAAATACAAAAAAGAAAATAATTTAAAAGAAGGACGTTTAATCGAACAAGAGGGCTATCAAAAACGTTATAAAGAAAAGAGGTATTTTGAAACTGCAGAGAAATTTGAAGGCTATGCTAAAGAACGTGATACTCACCCTGCATCTTTAGCAGTAGCTTGGGCTATGGCTAATCCAAGCGTAACAGCACCGATAATTGGGGCGAGAAATCTTGATCAACTAGAGCCTTCTTTAAAAGCTGCTGAAATTTCATTATCAGATGAAGAAAGAAAAGCTATATCAAGCTTATCAGAAGCACCTCCTCCCGCAACCGATCGATCAGAGGAAACAGTTTAAATATACTTAGGAGAGTGATAAAAATGTTAAAAAGAAAAATTGGTCGCTTAAATTATGATGGCTCTGTCGTCATGTTTGGTGCAGCAAGCTTGGGGAATGTTGGACAGGACACTGCAAATAAGTCGATTAGGTATGCATTAGATCATGGTATCAATCATTTTGACACAGCTGCTGACTATGGTGATGCTGAAGTGAGATTAGGTCCGATTATTAGTGAAGTAAGGAATGATATTTTCCTTGCAACGAAAACGGGACAACGAACAAAAGAAAAAGCGAAAGAAGAAATATATCGTTCACTAGAAAGAATGAAGGTGGATTCTGTTGATCTCTTGCAGCTCCATGCTGTAGGTACGATAGAAGAATTAGATAAATGCACACGAAAAAATGGATCGTTAGAAGCAGCGATAGAAGCGAAAGAAGAAGGACTGATTGGTGGTATCGGCATTACAGGACATGGTCACCAAGCACCAGTAACACATTTAGAGGCACTTAAGCGCTATCCTTTTGATACTGTATTACTTCCATTAAACTATTACATGTATTCTCTTCCAGAGTATAAAGAAGCATTTGATGCCTTAATGGAAGAAGCAACAAGACAAGAAACAGCTGTACGAGTTATAAAAGCAATTGCTAAAGCACCATGGGAGGAAGGGGCGGATAGACCATATAATACTTGGTATGAACCTTTTGATCGTCAAGAAATCATTGATGCATGTGTTCATTTTGTGCTATCTTTCCCTGGATTAGCAGGCTTTGCTAGTGCGGGTGACGTTGACCTTTTTCCAAAAATAGTGGATTCAGTGGAACGCTATGGTTCGATGACAGATGAAGAAGCGGAGAAGATCCTCAGTTCGGTAAGTGGTTATACGACAATCTTTGGCGCGCCAACATCGATTGATTAATTAGTAAAAGGGCGAGTAGTTATAGCTTTTAGGAAATTGAATATTTAAAATTGTTATTGTAAACGTTAAAGCAATCAAAATGGTTATAACACTATTTTGGTTGCTTTTTTAAGTGAACATTAAAAAAGGCTAAATTATGAATGAACAAACATAAACAAAAATAAATAGTTTTGTTTACGTTGACTTATTGTTGTGATAAGAATAAAATAAAAGTATACAAATATGTGAAATATTGAGCAATAAAGAAGTGATGGTTTATTTCGCATAAAAATTAGGAGGGAAAATGATGGCAAACGTATTGTATGTTCCAAGCACAAACTTAATGGGAAGAGGTTGTTTGCGAGAAGTTGGTCCTTATATTGAGGAATTAGGATTTAACAAGGCTCTTGTAGTTACAGATAAATATTTAAATGAAAGTGGAATTGTTAAGAAAGTTACAGATCAATTAGACCAAATTGGCATGAATTATGTTATATATGATGAGGTGAAGCCAAATCCAACAACAAAAAATGTGCATGACGGTGTTTTAGTATTTAACAACACAGATTGTGACTTTATTGTTTCTATCGGCGGTGGCTCTCCACAGGATGCTGCGAAAGGAATTGGCTTAGTTGTAACAAATGGCGGGGATGTACGAGATTTTGAAGGTGTGGGCAAAACAAAGAAAAAAGCGATACCAACCGTTGCAGTCAATACAACAGCAGGAACTTCTGCTGAATATACCATTAACTATGTTATTACGGACGAAGAGCGTGAAGTGAAAATGGTGATGGTGGATAAAAATAGTTTGGTAACCATTACCATTAATGATCCTGAATTAATGGTTGGAAAACCAGCTGATTTAACTGCTGCAACAGGAATGGATGCTTTAACACATGCAATTGAAGCGATTGTTACACCTGGTGCTTTTGGAATTACAGATGCCACCGCTCTAGCAGCCGTTGAAAAAGTCTTCAGCTATTTACCACGTGCCGTTAAAAATGGCGAGGATATTGAAGCTCGCGAACAAATGGTATATGTAATGTTCCTTGCTGGTGTAGCATTTAATAATGCGGGACTTGGGTATGTTCATGCAATGGCACACCAATTAGGTGGAGTATATGATCTTCCGCACGGAGTATGTAATGCGATGTTATTACCTATTGTGGAAAGAGAGAATGCCAAACGCAATCCTGAAAAATTCCGAGCGATAGCAAAAGCTGCTGGCTTAGAAGTAGAAGGGAAAACAGATGAGCAATGTGCGGAAGAAGCCATTCAAGCGATTATACAGCTAGCTCAAGAAGTGGGCATTCCTGCAAAACTATCTGAGCTTGGCGTAAATGAAGTTGACCTTGATAAATTGGCAAACAATGCAATGAAGGATGCATGTGCACCAGGAAACCCATTTCAACCAACAAAAGAAGAAGTTATAGATATGTTTAAAGAGATCTTATAATGAGATTGATTGATTAAAATATTACGTTGGTGAAGAATAAAAGACAATAATAAACATAAGATTTTTGGCACACTTCATTGTAGTTAAGCTACTCTGTAGTGTGTTTCTTTTATGTGCGTTAAGTATAAATTTTTTACTTAGAAGTCTAATCAAAGAAGTGAAAATTAACGTATTAAGCATAGGAAGTATCAATATATTTGCTAAAGAAAAAGGGGGAAAATTAGTTTTTCTAATCTATAATGTTTACTTTATGCATAAAATGGGAGGTAGATAAGGAAAGGGCATATGAGGATAGTTTGTACAGGTACCTCAAAGGGAAAAGGCTTTGAAAGGGTACATATTTTTCAGTAAGATATGGAAATATGCTACAATTAATAAAAAGAAAAGTACTTTTTTAGCGAATTTCTTCATTCTACTAATAGTAGAATTTATTGATAGTATAGAGCAACGAAAGAAGGAAAGGATGAGGTTTATTTGAATATTCTTATATCCAAACTACTAGAAGTAATTGTCGCAGTCCTTCCAATTACAATAATTGTCGTTCTACTTAATTTCACATTAACCTCGCTTGATCCAATGTTAATTATCCGCTTTATTATTGGGGCAGTACTAATTATTATCGGATTATCTATTTTTCTCCTTGGTGTAGATATTGGAATTACCCCAATAGGAAATCACATGGGAAAAGCTATTGCGAAGTCAAATAAGATTTGGATAGTAATGCTTTCTGGTTTGTTTCTTGGGTTTGTTATTTCAATTGCCGAGCCGGATTTACATATTTTAGCTGGACAAGTTGAAATGGTTACAGGCGGATCTATTCCTAAATTCACCATCGTTGTGGTTGTATCGGTTGGAATAGCTGCATTACTCTCTGTCGGGCTCGTAAGAATCGTTCATAATTTTCCGCTCTATAAATTATTAACTATTCTATACGGGATTATTTTAGTCATCGCTATCTTTACTTCACCCGAATTTTTAGCGATTTCCTTTGATGCTTCTGGTGCGACGACTGGGGCTTTAACTGTTCCATTTATTTTAGCCTTATCACTAGGTATTTCTATGCTTAAAAAAGATAGTAAAGCATCGGAAAAGGATAGTTTTGGGCTAGTTGCAATTGCCTCAACGGGTGCTATTATTACTGTAATGTTAATGAGTATCTTTACTAATCAAGAGGAAATAAAGGGGACCATGCAACAGGAGCACGGAGTATCTGGTACTGTTTTGGGACCTTTCTTCCATGAACTTCCTCTATTATCGCAGGAAGTACTTATTGCTCTTTTACCGATCATTGTAATTTTCCTCGTATTTCAGAAATTATCCTTTAAGTTATCTAAGCGAAGCTTTCGCAAGATAATAACCGGTATAATCTTTACTTTTATTGGTTTGGTTTTATTTTTAGTAGGAGTAAATGCAGGTTTTATGAAGCTAGGAACCGAACTTGGTTATTCGATTGCCCAAATGGATAATAAATCATATGTGATTATAATTGGCTTTATATTAGGGATTGTCACAATACTTGCAGAACCTGCTGTTTATGTATTAACCCACCAAATTGAAGATGTGACAAGTGGGTATGTTAAAAGAAAAATCGTGCTATTTACACTTGCTATTGGCGTAGGAATTGCAATGGCGTTGTCGATGATTCGGATTCTTATTCCAGAGGTCCAGCTATGGCATTATCTACTCCCAGGCTACCTTATAGCAATTATTTTGATGTATGTTACTCCAAAACTATTTGTAGGGATCGCATTTGACTCAGGTGGTGTTGCGTCTGGTCCAATGACAGCTACCTTTATACTTGCTTTCACACATGGAGCTGCAGAAGCCATTGAAGGTGCGGATGTGATTGTTGACGGATTTGGTATGATAGCTATGGTGGCTTTAACACCACTTATCACCCTTCAAATTCTCGGTTTAATTTTTAAACTTAAGTCGAAAAAAGGAGGTTTCAATTAATGGAACCAACCAAGCAAAATTTTAATATTGATTTAGTTTATGTCATCGTAAAGGACGGTATTGGAAGTAAGGTGGTCCAAGTAGCAAAAAAGAATGGTGTTTCTGGGGCTACAGTTTTAATGGGAAAGGGTTCTGTAAATAATAGACTGTTAAGACTTTTTTCTATTTCTGACACGAGAAAGGAAATTGTGTTAATGCTGTCTCATCAAGATAACACAAATTATTTATTAGAGCGTTTAAATAAATCCTTTGATTTTAGAAAACCAAATCACGGGATAGCATTTACAACACCTATCAGTGGTGTATATGGAAAAAGCGATTCGAAACTGGATAATACGCATGCTAAAGAAGGTGGGGATAAAACCATGTATCAAAATATTGTTATCATCGTGGATAAAGGGAAGGCAGAAGATGTTATTGACGCAGCAGTTATGGCAGGTTCAAAAGGTGGTACCATTATAAATGCGCGTGGTTCTGGAATTCATGAAACAAGTAAACTGTTTTCCATGAATATTGAGCCGGAAAAAGAAATGGTGATGATCCTTTCAGAGGAGTCACGCACAGACGCAATTATAGCATCGATTCGAAAAGAGATGAAAATCGACGAGCCTGGAAATGGGGTTATCTTTGTCCAGGAAGTCGGACAAACATATGGAATATATGAGTAGAGTAAATATAAAAAGGCTTTTCGCGAGTATGTATTGCCGCTGAAAAGCCTTTTTAATTTTATTAGAAATTAGATAGATATGTGGTGAACATCTGAAAGTATAGAACGTATAGAATTAATCACTTTTTGAATTTTTACATGCTAATTGATATGCAAAAAGCTACGAATGAAAGCAGGAATTTCACTATGCTCTACAGGGCGACTAAAGTAATAGCCTTGTAGCACATCACAACCATTCTCTACTAAAAAATCACGTTGTTCTTTTGTTTCCACACCTTCAGCAACTAATTTGATATTTAAATTATGACCAAGCGCAATGATAGATGTGATGATATTTTGATCCTCTTCATTTTGTGAGATGTCACGAATAAAGGACTGATCTATTTTGAGATGATCAATTGGAAAGTTTCGTAAATAGTTTAAAGAGCTATAACCGGTTCCAAAATCATCCATTGCAATTTTCACACCAAGTTTCTTTAAATCATTTAACACTTTAGTAGCAGTATCAGCTTGCATAGCCATAGACTCTGTGATTTCAAGCTCTAAATATACTGGATTTAATCCTGTTTCCAATAGTATTTCTTCAACTTTAGCGGCTAAGTTACTCTGATAAAACTGACGAATAGAAAGGTTTACAGACATGGTAATAGGCTCGAAACCTTGATTTTGCCAAGCTTTATTTTGTAAACAAGCTGTACGAATGACCCATTCTCCGATAGGAATAATTAATCCTGTTTCCTCTGCCATTGGAATAAATTCACCTGGTGATACCATGCCGAGTTTTTCATTTTTCCATCTTATTAAAGCTTCAACCCCAACAACATTATTGCCTGAGGCATTTACTTGGGGTTGATAGACAAGTAATAATTCATCTTGCTCGAGAGCCTTTCTTAGCATGCTTTCCATTTCAAAGTTTTCATTTACTTTATTGCGCATGTTCCCTTGGTAGAATTGGAAATTATTTTTCCCAAGTAGCTTGGCATGATACATTGCATTATCGGCCTTACGAATAAGGTTTTTCTTATCTACTCCATTATGCGGATACATACTGATCCCCACACTTGGTGTAACGACTACATCCACTCCATTTAAGTCATAACTAATAGAAAAATCAACTAGAATCTTTTTAGCAAGCACTTCTGCCTCTTTTTCATTTGCATTATTAAGTAAAATAATGAATTCATCGCCACCATATCGGTAGACCTCTGCATTGTTATCTAAGAGTGCTTCAAGGCGTTGTGCTATTTTCTTCAGCAATAAGTCCCCTGTCTCATGTCCAAGAGAATCATTGATTGCTTTAAAGCGATCAAGATCTAAAAAAAATAGGGCGAGTTCAGAATCGAATTTTTTTGCATCCTTCATCGCTTTTTTAAAATCCTTCTGAAATAGATGCTGATTTGGAAGCCCGGTTAAATAATCATGAAATGCCATATAATTTAAACGTGCTTCGATTTGTCTTTTTTCTGTAATATCTTTACCAATGCAGTGTATGCCAGTCATATTATTATCTACCATGATCGGAATTAAAGTGATATGTAAATATACTTTTTCTCCCATCTTATTGTACATGCATGTTTCATATTGATGTGGCTTACCTTTTAAAGCTTCTGCAAATTCTTTTTGTGTCTTTTCAAGTTCTTCTGGAATAATATGGGGCAAGAATGTTTCACCTATTAATTCATCTTTATTGAAGCCGGTCAATTCCTCTGTTGCTTGATTTAAATAAATGAAAGTTCCATCCATAGCAAAGGTAATAACAGGATCAATATTGTTTTCGAACAAGGATCGATACTGTTGCTCACTTTCTAATAATTTTCTGCGCGTGGCATTTTGCAGCGTGATATCTCTGCCCACACCAATTGCACCGATAATTTTATCATCGATAATAATTGGAACAGCTGTGATGTCGAGTTCAATATGTTCGTCATCTTTACTGATAACAACTACTTCAAAATGAACAATTTTTCCTCTTAAAATATTTTCAAAATATTTTTGTGTCATTTCAACGTATGGCTCAGCAATAATACTAAGGTATTCTATATGAGCTATGTCCTTCTTTGGGTATTTTAGAACTTTTTCTGCAGCAGGATTTACATCAGAAAAATATCCATCAGGATTAATCGTGAAGATGATATCGGGATTGAATGCAAATAGTGAGTGTAATTTTTTCGTACTTTCGTGTAATTTATTCTCTGTTTCTTTGCGAGCGCGAATATCGCGAACAATGGATACAATATATTGTTGATTATTATTTAGCGTAATAAGCTGCGTGTTTACTTCTACAGGAAAGGGATCATCATATTTATGCTTCTGCAAAAGTTCCATTGTTATAGTTTTCCCGGTCATCACATGTTTATTTAATAAGTCGTCGATGTTGTTTCTATCTGATGCAAGCATATCGTTAGGTTTTAGCTGTAATAATTCTTCTCTAGAATACCCCGACTGCAAGCATGCCGCTTCATTTACTTCGACGAACTGACCAATTTCACCACTAGGTTTTAAAGCGATAACATATAATGCATCTGTTATATGCTGAAGAATTTGATAATATTCTTGACTAGTAAAAATTCCGTTCATACAAGTCTTCCACTCCTTGATGAAGATTGACTGATTTACATATAAGCATACTATGGATACGTTAACATTACTAGAAGGAAATGAATACTGCACAGGCAAAATTCCAATGGTAAAGATGTCTTAACTAGAAGAAAACCACTATCTTTTCCCCATGATTCCATAGAAAAAGATGTTCATAATATCCTCAGTTAAAGGTAGTATAGATTCATATACTGCCTCTTTTTGCATCGAGTCCTTTAAGATTTGAATAAAATACATAATAGCATGCTCAGATAATGCTGGATCAATATAGCCAGCGTTCTTTCCTTCATCTATTAATTTTTTAAAATAGGGAAGACCTTTTTCTTGATATATTCTATCTAAGTAATTACTATCGTTTAAATCCTTCATTAAGTAAGAATAGAGCTCCTCATGAATTTCTTGAGACACTTCCGTTTTATTAAAAATAATTTGGTTAATTTTATCAGGGAAATCTAGGTCACTTTCGAGTAGAGCTTCATAGTCTTGATAGGTTTTGTCAATATAAAAATGAATGACTTTATGGATGAGATTGTCTTTACTTTCATAATAATTATAAATTGTTACTTGTGATACGTTAGCTTCATTTGCAATCATTGCAATAGAAACCTTTTGTAAGCCATGCTTTAAAAATAGTGTTAAGGCCGCTTGTAAGATGGTTTGTTTTTTCATTTCTGTGCGTTTTTTGAATCCATCCATTTGATTCACCTCTCTTTATGATAGTTTAATGAATTTTATGAAATAAAACAATAAAAATAGTTCAAAAAATAGTTGCTAAGAATTAACAATGGGTATATTATGAAATATATAAAGGTTAATATTTCAAAAATAATATTTTTTCCTTTCTAGGAGGGTTTAAGATGACGATCGTGACGACAAAGGCTTTATCTAAAAAATTCGGGAAAGTAACAGCACTAGATGGAGTTGACTTAAATGTAGAAGAAGGGGAAGTTTATGGATTTATTGGCCCAAATGGTGCAGGTAAATCTACCACGATTCGCATATTACTTGGTATTTTACAAGCAACATCCGGCAGTGCACAAATTTTTGGAAAAGATGTGTGGCAGGATGCGGTTGAGATTCATAAACGCATTGCTTATGTACCAGGTGACGTCAATTTATGGGAAAACCTTACAGGAGGAGAGGTTATTGATCTTTTCTCAAAACTAAGAGGAAAAACAAATCAAAAGAAAAAAGAGCGATTGATCGAACAGTTTCAGTTAGATCCAAGCAAAAAGTGTGGAACATATTCAAAGGGCAATCGACAAAAGATTGCACTCGTTGCTGCATTTGCATCTGAAGCTGATTTATATATATTGGATGAACCGACATCTGGACTCGATCCTCTGATGGAGCGAGTATTTCAAGAATGTGTGCACGAAGCGAAGCGCAATGGTAAAAGTGTATTATTATCAAGTCATATATTATCGGAAGTAGAAAGACTATGTGACAGGATTGGCATTATTCGTCAAGGGAAAATTATTGAAAGTGGCTCGTTAAGTGAAATGCGCCATTTAACACGTTCACATTTCTTTGTGGAAACGAAATCCTCTATACCAGAACTAGGTTCGCAAAAAGGTGTGCATGATGTAAGAGAAGAGGAGGGAAAACTTGGCTTTCAAGTGGATACAGAGAATTTAGATCAAGTAATGCAATATGTCAGCAAATTTGGTATTACGAAGCTTGAAAGTAAATCACCTACCTTAGAAGATTTATTTATGCGTCATTATGAAAAAGATAGCCCAAATCGAGGTGCTTCCTCATGAATAGGCAATTATTTGCGCAATTAGGAACAATAATAAAGTTTCAAATTAGACAAAATCGTTGGCGTTTCATGATATGGGGTATCTCTTTAATCTTTGTCACAGTACTGATTGCTTCTGCTTTTACAGGGTTGTATCAAACAGACCTAGAAAGACAAGCAATAGCAGAGACAATGGAAAATCCAGCGATGACAGCGATGGTGGGGCCGGGTTATGGGATTGATAATTACAACAATGGCGCAATGATGGCACATCAAATGCTGTTATTTACTGCAATTGTGTTTGGTATTATGAGTATTTTGTTAACCTCGAGACATACTAGGGCTGAAGAAGAAGACGGTCAAATAGAATTGGTCCGAGCTTTACCTGTAGGCCGATTAACAAATTTAACAGCTACTATTATTGTACTTACGGGATTTAATTTCCTGATTGGTCTAGTTAGTGGGTTTTCTCTTTTCGCTTTGCAGCTAGAAGATATTGGTCTAGAAGGATCCTTGTTATACGGTTTCTCTTTATCAGCAATTGGCATTTTCTTTGTCTTATTTACAGCAGTTTTTGCACAACTATCCGAATCCAGTAGAGGAACCGTCGGATTTTCGATCGGCTTTCTATTACTCTTTTATTTAATGCGCGCAATTGGAGATGTAAGTAGTGAAGCTTTAGCATTAGCCTCGCCGCTTGGATTAGTATTACGAACTGAAGTATATGTCAATAATATATGGTGGCCACTGTTTGTGCTTCTGATTCAATTTATTCTATTATTCTTTTTTGCTTTTTATTTAAATAAAATTCGTGACGTTGGAGCAGGCTTTTTACCTTCAAAAGCTGGAAAAAGAAATGCGACAAAATCCTTGTTAAGTCCAATCGGTTTAAATATACGCTTACAACGAACAGGGATAATTGCTTGGGCGTTTGCAATGTTTGTTTTAGGTATTTCTTATGGATCTGTTTTTGGAGATCTAGAATCCTTTTTTGCAAATAATGATATGTTAGAGCAAATGTTATCGAGTAATACAGCATATAGTTTAACAGAACAATTTCTTACCATGCTGATGGTCATTTTAGCGATTTTATCTACCATACCTACGCTTATCCTTTTAATGCGAATGAAAAAAGAAGAGAAAAAGGGACGAACAGAGCATCTCATTTCACGGTCCGTATCAAAATACAGACTATTATTCAGCTATACTGTCCTTGCCTTTGTATCGAGTATTGTTATGCTTGGTCTTGCAATCCTCGGAATATGGCTAGCATCTGCTTCTGTAATGGAAGAACCGGTTGCTGCAGGAACCTTTTTTGAAGCTGGTTTTATTTATTTACCAGCCATATGGGCTATGATTGGAATTGGAATAACACTGCTTGGTATTTTTCCGAGAGCAACCAGTTTAATTTGGTTGTATGTGATCTATTCCTTTTTCACCGTCTATCTTGGTGGGTTGTTAGATTTACCGCAATGGCTTTTAAATCTTTCTGTTTATGGACACATTCCTCAGCTTCCTGTGGAAAACGTGGAGTGGTTCCCATTAATTGTATTAGTGCTTATTACTTTTGCCTTAAGTATCGTTGGTTTTACCGGTTTTAGGAAAAGAGATACATTAGTATAGATTAATAAACGCATTCCTTATATTTTGGGAATGCGTTTATTTGCATATCAATCAAATATCTTAGAAAAATTTATTGAAGGGTGTAAAAGATTTCAATATAGAAACGATGAATAATTTAGTTAGCATTGGCAGATCATTAGTTGATTTCCGTCAGGATCCTTAAAGTTAAACCAATGGCCATGCTCAATAGCGGTGATTAATTCTACCTTTTTATCCTGCATATATTGATATGCTGCCTCTATATCCTCTGTGTCTATATGAAAAGCTGGAACCTTAAATGTATGGTTTTCTTTAAATATCTTACTGTCTAACACAAGGTTTGCGCCAACTAGCGGTATGACGTACAGGTGGCCGGCAATTATCTCCCCTGAATTATCTACTCCTAAAATATCACAATACCAATCTCTCGCTTTTTCAATATTACTTACCGGAATGAATATTCCACTAATTTTGTTTTGAATAGGATTCATGTGTTAACCTCCCAAAATTAAATAATAGAATAATAATTCGGCGAAAGATTACATAATCCTTTTAAATTATATATTAAATTTTTCTGAGCTCTAATTTATCCGTTTCTTCACCGTGTAAATCAAGCTGTGTGTGATCCCGAAAGATGAAAGTCCAAGGCATACTTGTATATTTTGGAATAAAACATTTCTCTTCAGTAACATGAGTCTCAGCTATTAACTGATTATTTTTATATAAACCTATCTGCTCATGGATGAGTGATAAATTTTCTTCTAATTCATTATGAATTAAAGTGATAACGAGTAAGTGTCCACGGTGATTTCGTGTAGTCCAGAGAATATCAAACATGTGAGTAGAAGTATTTCTGTCACTAAATCGTTTTTCTATTTTTTTGCGAATTTCATAAGATACATTTTTCTCCCATGTTGGTTCAAAAAATAAACGGTGCATATGCATTTCTCCTTGTATTCAATAGTAGGTAACGATCCTTGTTTTTGAAAATTTTAGTTATTAAACCCTTTACATTGTCTAGTGTAATTGAATTTCCTTTAAATTCCTAATTTAATTTTGCAATAAAGCTTGAATAATGTCGAAATTTGCTGATATTTATATTAAGCATCTTAAAAAATGGTAATTCGGGAGGTTTCACATGGCTAAATGGGTGAGAAATAGAAAATTAGGGACAAAGCTATTCATTATTTTAGGGCTTGCAGTTATTGCTATTGTTGTGAGTAATACATTTTTAATGCTTAGTTTACAATCAACCGCAAATAATTTAGAAGAGGAGCTCTATGATAATTTATACAAGGCTAATGCTGCTTTATTAAATGCTGATCGGGATTTTTATCAAGCTGATCAAGCAATTAACATGTATGTTTTTTCACAAGGGACCGATAATGCTGATCAAGCAACCTTTGAAGAAAACATCCTTCAAGTCGAAGAACGTATGCAACTTGCACAAGATATTATGTATGCGGATGATTATTTGAATAATGAAACAAATAGAGGTTATTTTGAGGAATTTGATTCTAATTACACGGAGTGGAAAGCAGATGCTGAGAGCCTCTTTAATAGAGATATCACTTCTGTTCCAATTGAGGAGCTTATAGCTATCCGAGGAGAATTTGAAGATACCAGAAATGATATTGATTTAATTCAAATTGCCTTAGAAGAAAATGCTACTAACATGATTGATGAAATTCACCAAGAAAACGCGCAATTAATACTTTTCTCTGTTATAGCAATGAGTGTTATTATAATAATTTTATTTTTATTAAGCTTTTTCTTAATTCGTCAAATTACAAAACCAGTTAAAGAATTAGTTACTTTAAACGAACAAGTTGCAAGTGGGGACTTAAGTACTGTATCAACTACGACTGAGCGAAAAGACGAAATCGGACAGCTAGCAGAAAGCACAAATCAAATGATTGAATATTTAAGAAGTATGGTAAGACAGATAAGAGAGATTTCGGGTCAAGTGAACAATCAGAGTAACGACCTGACAAAAGCATCAGAAGAGGTCAGCTTAGGATCGCAGCAAATTGCGAAAACAATGGAAGAAATGTCTTATGGCGCAGAAGAACAAGCAAGCTCTTCAAGTGATATTTCGGTTGCGATGGAAGAATTGAATCGTAAAATCATCCAGTCAAATGAAGAGGGAGAAACCTTAAAACAAGCATCAAGCGAAGTCTTAACGATGTCTGAAAAAGGTCGTACTCAAATGGATGGTTCTGTATCACAAAGGCAAGCAATTACGAAGATGGTAACAGAATCAGTAGAAAAGGTAAGAGGTTTAGAAAAACAGTCAAATAAAATTTCAACGTTAGTTGACGTGATTCAGGATATTGCGGAACAAACAAATTTACTTGCACTTAATGCAGCGATAGAAGCAGCACGTGCAGGTGAATCAGGTAAAGGATTTGCCGTAGTTGCGGATGAAGTAAGAAAGCTTGCTGAACAAGTAAGCCATTCTGTAACAGAGATCACTGGCATTATTCAAGGGGTGCAACAAGAAACTACAGCTGTAGCTACATCCTTAGAGGCTGGATATGAACAGGTCGAAGAGGGTAATAAACAGATGGCGGTTAGTCGCGAAAGCTTTAATGATATCAATCATTCAATGGGTGATATGATCACGCGCATTCGTCTTATTTCTACCAACCTTCAAGAAATTACGGTAAGTAGTGATAAGGTAAGTAGCTCTAGTACCGATATCGCTTCAACATCAGAAGAGGTTGCTGCAGGTATAGAAGAAAGTTCTGCAACAGCAGAGCAACAAAGCTCATCCATGCAGGAAATTGCTGCTAATGCAGAATCCTTAGCAAATTTATCCGTAGATTTAAATGGTTTAATAAAACGTTTTAACCTATAAGAATGAAAAAGCCACACTTCTAACATGAACTGCCCCCTCTCAAGTAGACAGTGGAAATAATAAAAATGATTTAAGCGGCTTTAGCTCTATATTCCATAGGGCTAAGGCCGTTTAATCGTTTTTGATATCTATCG
>NZ_QPJJ01000022.1 GCF_003337485.1 Saliterribacillus persicus | reverse complement strand
AGTCTGCAGAAAAAGATCTTTTGGACACAAAAAATACTCCCCTTTGTAGTCAGATTTTTATTTTTTAATCTGTCTACCTTAAGGGGAGCATATCACTATTAGAGTACAGGTGTTTTTTTTGATCCCATTGACTATAGTCAATGATAATTAACATGAAAAGGAGAACAAATATATGTATAGTATGAAAAGCACTTCAGAAGACAATAAGATGTTAAAAAAACTGTATTCTAAATTCGAATTAAAATCTTATCTTTTAAATGATTTAACATTGGATCATAAATTGTTTTTGTCAGCAATTTTAAGAACTTCCTCATGGCAAAAAGATGATTCCTTCATTTTATTTGGAGAAGATTTTCCTGTACACACATTGTATTTTAATAATGTTTTTAAAGATATATTTTTAAATGCTCAATTAGTTTTCCTAAGTAAAAATGCTATAAAAGAGATAATAATGAGTGATGATGAAGAAAATTTCAGCTTTTCAAAAAACATTGAAAACTTTTCTCTAAATATTGATTTAAGTGGTGAAGATACCCTAAATGAATTGAAATTTCCAACACCATCGGTATTTCTCAGAGATAGAGAATACTGTGAGAGGATGTGGAAGCATATTGCATTTGATCATATTCTTTTGCATGCGAAAATACAGTTAATGAGCCTTAGATGTTATAAAGAAATTCCTGAAAGGTTTAAGCATTTAATGAATGTATATCAAAATGTGTACTCGACAAATGAAATTTATGCTTTGATTGATTTGTCTATTCATGCTGCTAGTTGGGAGTCAATTAGAGATAATAATATAAAATTATTAATGGATTATTTCATCAATAAGTGTATCGAATATGGAAGTGAATTCGTTGACGATAAACATTTTTTAGAAAAATTCATACCAGAAGAAGACTACCCAAAAACAAGTGTACTCGCAAAAATTTTCTTTGATGAGATTCTTAAAATTAGAGAAAAGGCGTTTGAAATTGTTCCTACAAAAGATGAAATTTTAAGTCCATAGAATTGCCTATTTATAAAAGTCCAATTAAAAACCCCTCCTAAGTATTAGGAAGGATTAATCTTGATAGTTATTGACGAAATCTAATAAGCATTTGCTAAACACTTCTCTTAAACGAAGGTGCGGATACTTAGATGAAACTAAATTTGAAAACCGATCATAGATATCTGCATTTACCTGAATGCTTTTTGTAATTGTTTTTGAATTTGTTGCGTAAATTTCGGGTTCAAGTATGAGTTCTTTCTCCGCTTTTTGCAATAGGCTTTTAAGGTCATCAATATTTTCTTGTAAAAACTCAATGACCTCGTCATGATCATCTCTTTTAATGTGGACTGCCATTTGTTTGTACTCTTCAATATTCATTAATTTGTAATACTGCTTTTTAGACTGGATGTACTGATAGTTGTCGTTATTTCTCATTATTTTACTGAAAGTTGATGGTGACACTTCTAATTTTTTCGCTACATTTTGCAAGTGATTAGAACTTTCTTTTTTTAATAGATCATTCACTAATTTTACTTTTTTTTCTGATGACAATTTCAAGAAATCTTGTGAGTGCATGCTGATTCCCCCTTTAATTTTTCTTATATTTATATGATAGATAGTTTGCATAAACTTATAACTAAAAAGGGTAGTTATAGAACCTAAGATATTATCTATAATAAATTGTACAAAAAATTAGGTCTGGTAGATTCCAGTCCATTCTAAAAGGAGAATATATATGGACATGAAAAAATTGGATATCAAAAGGTTGCTGAGAGAAGAGAGGAATAAAAGAGGACTGACTTATGATCAAGTTGCCAGGAGAGTTGGTTGTAGTACTTCGTATCTCTTTCGTGTAGAAAAAGGGGCTCGTAAAGTGCCATCAGAAAATGTAATGCGAAACATCATTGACTATTTTGAATTAAGTGAAGAAGAATTGATGAATTACAATAGAGATATTTCAGACGTGGACTATAATACAGGAAGTCTATTAGAGTCTGCTAATTCAGTTGATGTTAATAATTTGAAAGACGTTGTTAGGTTTCTTCAAGTAGTTGCAGAGTACCAAGAAAATAAGGATAGTAGATAAATTGAATACTGGTGAAGAATTTGAAGCCGTTGAGATTAATCAACGGCTTTCTAAATTTTTTCAGAATTTATTACGATTTTCTTTGTAAAAACAGTGCTGTAAATGAAATTGCGATGGATAAAATAGATAAAATCAACGCCCACAAAGCCATATAAATCACCTCCTCAGGAATAATTCAGCAACTCAAAATTTACTTATCATTTACAAACAATTGAGGAAATATCACCTCCCTTAGTTGTAAAATCTGGAAAAATCAACATTTTACCATTGACTATAGTCAATAAAAAAGAAAAAACACTTGTAGACTATTGATCTACAAGTGTTTAGATTTATGTATAAGTATAAGTATTTTAAGTTCTCCAAAGAAATATTTCCCTATCATACGTTGTGCCCTTCTTTATTAAAATCTTTGTATTCCTGAAAAATTAACTCTTACTATTAATAGTATACCATTGGTAATGGTAACTTCAAAAGTCATTAGTATTAAATTATGATAGAATAATGGTAGAAAACCCTAATGTTGGGAGGAATGACTATTGATTGCAAATAGTGAACTTACGTTAAATATTTTATTTGAAATCCATGGGTCTCAGCCTAATAAAAAACAAAAATATGCGATACTTTCTTTAGATGGACTATTTTTCTTATGGTAGGTCCTGGGTTGGGTAAGACAAGGGTTCTTTCAAGTACAACTGTGAATGCTATTATTTTCCAAAATACCCCGCCAGATAGAATCTATTTAACTACCTTTACGGTAAAAGCAGCTAAGCAACTAAAAGATGAGTTACAGACAATATTAGGAAGAGTTACAAATATTACAGGAACGCCTTTTTATATATCAAGAATGTATGTAGGAATGGTTCATACATTATGTAAAAATATAATAGGTGATTGACGATTTATAAAAAATAGAACAAGGGTAAAAACGCCTATTTTAATGGGTGAGTTGGATCAATATTTTTACATTAGTTCACGTTCATTCTGGACTATTACTGAGAAATTGCTTCAAGTTAATGAAGATGAATGGAGAGCAGAGATAAAGGAGTATTTTGGCAATCGCTCTAAATCACGTCATGCAACGGCATTATCAATTTTTTTATTTTTAATCGATTTTCTGAAGAAAACTTGTCAGTAGATACAATTAAGAATCATGCTGAACTAAAACTAGATGAAACCATTTAGTCTTACTTTACCGAATAAGTAGATTTCCGTATTTTTCTCAGATGTTTAAATAAGCCGAGAATGCCATAGATGAAGGTCCGATATGTAATCTATCAATAATATCTTGCTCGCTAAATTGAGGAGTGAGGTTCAGTAACAAAAGATTCAAGACTGATTGAGAACCACTTTACAAATGAGTTTTTGCAGATACGTTTACGGTCTATTTAGAGTTGGGGAATCAGAAGTTCAAAACAAAGAGAAACCGTTCCCAAAAGTTCATGTGCCGTACTTAACTATTTATCAATTGAAAGGATTAGAATTTTTGTGCGTTATTCTTGGAAATACTGGTGAAAAAATAGAGGGATTCCACGAACAGAAGAAATTGTTAGACCCATAGTTAAAAGAGATAATGAGCCATTAGAGAAAGTTCCTCAATTCACTACAATGAGGTTGTTTGATGTTGCTCTTTCCTAACAAGTTTTCTACTACCTTTTGAAAATTATATAGAAAGAAAGTGAGTAATTAAATATGAAGTATTATTCGGAAAGAAACAATTTATTTGAAAAAGAATTCTCTATCAATTTAAAAGACTTTAAAGAGTATTTTATTCAAGTGTATAGGTATTACGATGATAGAAAATTATTTGATATGGCAAGTAATGGTGTATGGAAAGTAAGAAATTATAATGAAGAATATCAGCTGCACCCGCCTAAAATGGCTCCATCACCAGAAGTTTACTTTATTACACATCTAAATAAAAGGAAAGTCTATCCTATATGGGAATACTATGCTTCCTATAGTGAAGGGGATTTGTTTACTGTTATTGAAATTCTTTATGATAACATTGGAACTTTTGATCATACTAAGGATATATTTATAGTAGATGAATATAAATGTGAATTTGCTATAGATATAAATAACTTATTAAAAAAATATAACAATGGTTATTATTTAAATGAAAAGTACGGGTATATAATGGAACAACCTAATGATTCCATTAAGGAATTACTAAATTCAGATATACCAAATTATATGAGCAATGAAGTCTCTAATCAATTAAAAACATCTTTAAAAATGTACTATAGATTTAATTCAAATGAAGAAGAAAAAAAGAAGGCTATTAATATATTGGCAGATATCTTGGAACCTTTACGAAGAGATTTACAAGATATATTAAATTCAGAGTTTGATATAAATAAAAAAAAGCATGATAAATTAATTTTCGATATAGTTAATTCTTTCAATATACGCCATAACGATAAAAACCAATTTACTCTTTATAGTAAACCGATTTGGTATGAATGGATGATGCAGTATTATACAAGCGTTATTTTGACATATTATAGGTTGAAATCTGAACATGAGTAAGAAAATAGAAGCTGGGAAAGAAATGAAAAATTGGAATCTCGCAATTGATTCAATAGTAATACGGATTTTATATAATATTAGAGAGTTAATTAATAAAATATAATATGCGTAAGAGGCATGCCTACTCCGACATGATAACAAAGACAAACAATTCTAAGCATTTACGGACGAACTATAGACCCTTCATACAAAATTAAAGATAAAAATTTAAGCCTACAATTAATTAGTAAGAAACTTAGCTCTATATTACGAAGAGTAGTTTTCTTTATTATCGCGAATGATTGACTCAATTCATTCGCAACATTAGTAGTGAAATGATACAAAAAAGTTTAGAGCAATAATAGGTTTAAAAACCTCTCATTTTAACAACTTAAAAAAAGAGAAATAGATAAAAGTTTGTTAATGTAATTTTTAAACCACAAAATTAAGCATAGCAAATTTATTTAGAGTTATATTTGCTTTTTATTTAAATCATATATTGGTCAGATAATAATTAACAATACTAATTTAAAAGCGTATAATGAAAAAAATGATATTTGCAAAGAATAAATTGGGGGAGGTGAACAATCATGACTACAAACGAGCTAATAAAAAAGCTGTTTATAGCATTTACGAAAAACGATGAAGAGGAATTTTATAAACTCGGTGAAGAACTCATTAATTTGGAAAAACGGAAGAAACATAATTTAGTCGCTAAAGAGTTAAAAGAGGCATTGTATTCTAAGAGTCACAGCCGAATTAATTCGAATAAAAGGTTTAAAACAAATATGCCTATTCCACGGGATAATGACACAGGATTCCCTTTATTAGAAATTAAACAATATGAACTTGATTGGAAACAATTAATTCTTACGGATAAAACTAATTATGCCTTGAAGCAGATTGTATTGGGGTTTAAGTCTTATGAAGTTCTTGCTACTTACAACCTAAAACCAAAAAACAAGGTTTTATTTTGCGGAATGCCTGGTACAGGTAAAACATTTTCCGCACAAGTGATAAGTGCTTATTTAGGTCTTCCACTTGTATATATTAACTTCGACGCAATTATTTCTTCGTATCTTGGTGAAACAGCATCGAATTTAAAGAGGGTATTTGAATTTATTACTAATGGTATTTGGGTTGTTTTATTTGATGAAGTCGATATTATTGGAAAAAATCGGGATGATCAGCATGAAACTGGAGAAATAAAGAGAGTAGTGAATAATTTTCTTCAAATGATAGATAACTTTGAAGGCGACAGTTTAATTTTAGCTTCAACTAATCATCCACATATCCTTGATCCTGCTATTTGGCGAAGATTTGATGAAGTAATCAATTTTGAATTACCAGATCAATCGGAAAGACTTAGTCTTATAAAGCTGTATTTAAAACCAATTAAAAAAGGTAAAGACATAAATATTAATTTTATAAGTGAGAGGACAGAAGGCTTTTCTCCATCTGATTTAAAGTCTATGTGTAGAGATGCAATTACTCATGCAATTATAAATGAGAGAGACTCTATTTCCAATAATGATTTAATATATTCATTGGATCGATTTAGGGAGCGATTAGATTTAAGAACCAATAGCTAAGGAAAAGGGTGATAAAAATGTATGAACATCTTTCTTTACCACAATATATAGGAGGACTCGAAAGAAGAAAAAGAAAGGGTGGTGGAGGCTTTTCTTTACCAGAAGGTAGAATTAAAAGGAATTATTATCAGGAAGTTAATGATAAAGCAGAGCAGATTACAAAATCTTTTACTGAACTAAAAGAAAAATATAATGGTAAAGTGAATCCTAATTTAGTCTATAGAATTTCTATTAATCAAAGCGTTGACTACAATTCATTTTCGAAAACGCTTAACTCTATGGGTGGAATCACTGTTTTGTCTGTGGCTGAAAATCGCAAAGGTTATTGGGTTGTTTTTTCTAATGACACAGAGTTAGAATCATTTAAAGATAAATTGTCACAGTATTCAGGGATAAAAGTTGGTAATAAATATGATTTTTTTAATGTAATAGATTCAATTGAAGATATACCAGTTGAAGACAAGATTGGTAAAAGCCTTATGATGAATCCTTTAAAAGATGAAGAAGTAGAATATTTAGATATTGAACTATGGAGAATGGATAACGAACATATTGAGGATTTTATACAAGAAATTAAAAATACATATAATGATTGGAATAGGTTTCGTATATGCGACAGTTTAATTACAAATTCATTTGCCCTATTTAGAGTGAAAATCTCAAATGAAATTCTTAAAGAAATAATAGAACTCAAAGAGGTTGCAAGAGTAGATAGACCGTTCATTCCAACATTTAAAGTAAGTGATTTTTATGGACAGGATGTCGATGATTTTGAAGTTTCATCACCAGATGAAGAATCGGTGGGTGTATTAGTTATCGATTCAGGAATAACTTCTAATCACCCTTTATTGGAAAAGGCTGTTGGTGATGAAGAAAATTTTCAAGAAGTTGAAAAGGAATTACAAGATAAAGTGGGGCATGGAACTGCTGTAGCAGGAGTTTCTTTATATGGGGATATAAAACAAAGGATTAATGAAAAAATGTTTCCTCCTTCGAATTGGCTTTTTTCTGGAAAGGTTATGTATGGACAAGAAGATATACAAGGAAATTTCACACCTGTATATGATGAAGAGAAACTCTTTGAAAACCAGTTAGATACAGCAATTCGAAGTTTTCTTAATAATGAAGATTACAGGATTAAAGTAGTCAATATTTCCTTCGGAAATGCAAATGAAGCACTACGGGCTAAAAATAATAGACAATTCCCGCTAGCGGCCTTATTAGACGAGTTAGCATATGAATATAGAGAAGTGGTGTTTGTTGTTTCAGCAGGAAATTCTGATCCAAGATATATTTTTGATGAACTTGAAGAAATTATCGAACATTATCCCAACTACTTGGTCAAAAGTGAGTTTTTTAGGCTTATTAATCCTGCTACTTCTGCATTATCTATAACTGTTGGTTCAATTGCCCAAGAAGTTTCAATTTCTGAACAATCATTGGATGGACATAAATCCAATTTACTTACACCCATTGCTAAATATGGTGAAGCCTCTCCATTTACCCGTACAGGATTTGGAATAAACGGGATGATAAAGCCAGAAGTAGTACACTATGGTGGAAATTTAATATTAAAAAAGAATTTTGGAAGAATTAATGAAGATTTGGGTGGCAAACTTCCTTTGCTATCAAATAAACCAACGGAAAAACTGTTTAATTTTAACTATGGCACAAGTTTTTCTGCACCTATGATTACCCATGTATTAGGTAAGATAGCAAATAAGTATCCAGACAAATCAGCAAACTTTTTAAAGAACCTTTTGTTACAATCAACTGAAACAACTAAAATTGATGGGTTTAGCGGTAGTGATAGGGAAAAGCAAAATTCCTTGTTGAAAATTAATGGCTATGGACTACCAAATTATGATAAGGCAATCTCTTCATTTGATAATAGAGTTGTATTACTTGATGAGGGAGTTATTTCATTAAATAAGGTACAAGTTTATTCTTTTGATTTTCCCCAAACTTTTTTTGAAACAAAAGGATATAAGAGAATATCTGTTGCATTAACCTTTGATCCAATTACGAGAATGACAAGGGGTGATAGTTACTTAGGTAATCGTATGCAATTCAAACTCTATCATTCTATTAATCCTAACATTGTTGCTGAAAAATTTGCTGAATACGATTTTTCTGATGATGAAGCGGTTATGGAAGAGTTAGATAGTCACGAAATTAAATTAACTCCAGGTCCAAATATAAGAAATAGTGGTTGTCACCAAAAAGGAGTTAAAGAATATAAAAGAGAACCGAAAACAATGCCAAATGCACCTCTTACTTTAGTGATCATTAATTCAAACAAATGGATAGCTGATGAAAATCATGAACAAAACTACTGTGTATCAGTTTTGGTTGAACATTCGCAAGATATAAAGGTATATTCTGAAATTAGAACTGCAGTACAACAAAGGGTTAGAATTAAATAGAGTTAAACATTATTCTCTTTCTTAATCTCTATTCGGTTTCCCCTTCCATTTATATCAACTTATAATTTTTTAATATTGATGATTAGAAATACGAAAGGAATTACATGTATGAAAATCAAAAAAATAGATTTGGAAAATAATAATATACTTCGTAATATCACTTTTGATTTTACTAATGAAGTTGGTGAAGTTGTTGATACGATTATTTTAGCGGGGGAAAATGGAACGGGTAAGACGACTTTGTTAAATTTAATTTTTGAATTTACTACAGCAAATTCACATCATAACCGATTACCATTAAGTAGTGAATCAAGAATTTTTACTGTGATATTTAACGAAGAAGAAATTGAATTATTAAAACAAGAGTTTGCACATGAACTAAGCGCTCATGATTATATTAAACAAGAAGCCAAAGTTATTTTCGATTTTACAAGCCACCATAATCATAGTCTTTCTTTTATGAATGAAGAAGGAGATTCTATAAGAATTCAAGATCATTTTTTAAATAGACCCCAATATAGAAAAATTGTTAAAAGTTTGTATTCTACTACTGAAATTAACTTTAATCCAAATAATATTCAGTCAATAACAGCTAAGATAATTGATGAAGAAGTAAATCAAAGTATTAAATCTAATAGTCAATTAGCTAATGATATTACACAATTGTTTATTGATATAAATTCGCAAGATAATGATGAATTAAGGAAATGGGTAGATGAAAATCCAGGTCAAGCACCACCTGTTACTGTAAAGGGGATAAGGCTAAATAGGTTTATTAGAGCATTTGAAACAATGTTTCCTAACAAGAAAATTAGTGAAGTACGTGCTGAAAATGGAAGCCTAAAAGTTTATTTTAAAGAATTTGAAAGAGAAATGTCTATAGAAAACCTTAGTTCAGGGGAAAAACAGATAGTTTTTAGAGGTGGATTTTTATTAAAAGATAGACAAAGTACAAATGGAGCTTTAATCTTGATAGATGAGCCTGAAATCAGTCTGCATCCTGACTGGCAGAAAAAGGTCTTAAATTTTTTTCAGCAACTTTTTACAAACCCAAATGATGAACAAGGCTCGCAAATATTCATATCAACACATTCTCCATTTATAATTCATAATGAAAATAGAATAAATGATAAAGTGATCATTCTGAAAAAAGATAGAGATGGTAAAGTTTTCATTCCGTCTTCAGGGGAATTTTATAATTGGACCGATGAAAAAATTGTGAACGAGGCTTTTAAAATAAATGTATTCAAAGATAAGATAGATGCAAATGATAAGCATTTAGTTATTACGGAAGGAAAAACTGATTGGAAACACCTTAAAAGAGCATTAAGTAAATTTAGAGAGAATGGAGAATTTCTTCAAGAAAATTTTGTGTTTTTAGAATTTGAAGACGAAGAAATGGGGAGTTCGAATCTTGTTTCATTGTGTTCATCTTTAAGTAAGTTAAATAATACTTCAAAAATAATAGCGGTGTTTGATAGAGATGAACCCAAGATAGTCAACAAAGTATCTTTGGAAAGTGGTGATAAAATTAAAGAATGGGGGAATAATGTCTACTCATTTACGCTTCCAATACCTCCACATAGACAGGATGCATCTTTAATCTCAATTGAACATTATTATACAGATGAAGAAATAAAAACTATTGATCAGGATTCAAGAAGATTATTTTTAGGAAATGAGTTTAATCAACTTTTTGGTATCGATAAAGAAAATAAACTAATATGTAGGAATCGAAATAAGTGCGGTGAAAACTCAATTCAAATAATTGATACTGAGGTGTTTGAAATAAGTGACCAACAAAGTAATAAGGCTTTATCTAAAAGTCAATTTGCACAAAATATACTTATCAATGAGGAACCTTTCAATAACATAGGTTTTGAAACTTTCAGACAAGTATTTGAATTAATCCATCAAATTCTCTATGAATGAAATTATAGTAAGTGAGCTTATACTGAACAAAATAAAAAGAATATTAATGATAAAAAAAATAAAAGAAAAAATGAGTTCAATCTCCTTTCTTGATATTTACTATAATTTTTTTTGGGCTAAAAAGCCGACTCAAAGTCATATTCTATAATTACATAATAAATTGTTAAACAGACTTGGATTTGTTTTTTGGCAAACAACGCTACACCTAATTAAAATGGTCAGTGCCGTGGTCATAATTTTGGTCATCAAATATAAAGTTTCGTTCGGAATCTAAAAAACACTACAGTTCACAGAAGGTCACGTATTAAAAGGTTAAAGGACACTACCCAACCTTGACGAACACTGACGGACACTATCTTTTTAGACTGGCAGACAAGAGGTCAGCGGTTCGATCCCGCTATGCTCCATAGTTAAAAACCGTAACCAATTGAGGTTGCGGTTTTTTGTATTCTAGGCGTTCAACTAACATGCAGGGGATACCGAATGAGCATATATAAATCTTTTTTAGCCAACCACAACGCAGCCAAATTCTCTTTTATCAAGCTGAAATGGTTATTTTTAGTCTCTATATTATATGAATAATTACTTAGTGTGAAAAACAATTTTCAACATACTCTCTGTATACTACATCTAAAGGTTTAGATTCCACCACCTGAATATGCCTTTGGAGAGGAATGCCGTAAAACAACATAATTAATTGCTCCACATAATAAGATTTCATCTTCTCTATTCCTTCAATTTGATCAAGATAATGAAGCAGAATTTCCGGTAAATTAAGAATATCAACTTGAAGTCCTTCCGTTAAGCTGTTCGAGATGACATACCGCTCATATTCGCTTAATTCCTTAAACTCAATTTCTTGAACCTTTATTCTGGTATAAAAATGAATGAGAGAAATTATTATTTTCTCCGCGTTTGGAAGGTTTGCTACAGATTGAAAGACATGATGAATTCCTTCAAGCCCCTTATAGTCATTTCTGTTTATTTCAAGACTTCTTTGATAGCACCAGCGCAGTACAAAATATTCTAATACCTCTTCTTTGGAATTAAAATACCGAAAAAAAGTTACTTTTGAAATGTTGACTCTGTCACATATATCCTCGATATGAATGTCATGAAAATTATAATCTTGAAGTGAATTTAGAAATTCATCTAAAATATTGGACATTGTTTGATATTTTTTTCTTTCTCTTAAAGAAAGCTTATTGTTCATTTATTTCACCCTTGCCTTTATATTGTCTATTTTTATCTGCATACGTGTTTCTATGATCATACAATAATTAAATTAAAAAAACAATAAAAAATATACTTTACTAACAAATGTTACTCAGGTTACACTTTTAATTGAAGAGAGAAAAATAAAATATGAATCATAGGAGGAAATCATGAGCAATACAAATTTGAAAATCGGAATTATATTAGGTAGCACACGTCAAGGGCGAGTTAGTCCTCAGGTAGGGGAATGGGTTAAAGGAATTGCCGATAGTCAGGGAGAAGGTATATTTGAAATTGTAGATATCGCGGAATATAAGTTACCATTCTTAGGTGAAGAAACTGAAAATGAGGCTGGGATTGTTAATTGGAGAGAGAAAATCGATAGCTTGGATGGATTTGTATTTATTGTACAGGAGTATAATCACAGTATTACAGCAGCACTTAAGAATGCCCTCGATCACGCACGTGCAGAGTGGAACAATAAGGCTGCAGGAATCGTCAGTTATGGAGGAGCAGGAGGTACACGTGCTGCTGAACATTTAAGAGGAATCCTTGGCGAACTAATGGTTGCTGACGTTCGTGTTCATCCTACTTTATCCCTTTTTACAGATTTTGTGAATGGTAGTGAATTTAAACCAGCTGACTATCAACAACAGAATATAGAAGCAATGCTTTCCCAAATTGATGCATGGAGCGGAGCATTATATACCATTAGAAAACCCGTCGCAAGAGTGTAATAGTATCATAAATGAATCTAAATAACGACATAATTTCTCGATATGAGAGGAATTGTGTCTTTTTTTGGAATACAATGGGTTCCTCAGACTACCTACCTTTGTTCATAACAGATTACTTTGGGAAAAATTATGGTTTGATTTTTGTAAATACTATTAACTGTGCGTATAAACTTGCAGACTCCTTTTGTTGGCCAAGCAATTCAAAATTTTGGTCATGAAAGTTGATAAATTTGTCATGAACCCTTCTAATTTGGCCATGAATATACTCTTGGCGCTTCAGTAGCAGCCTGTATAAAATATTTTTATACTTAAGTTAGCTAAAAGCTTTCTTTGACGATAATTAAGATAGGGTCTACTACTTCATATACAAAATTAAATAAGAATTGCTTGTTATCTGGAAAGAGCAGAGTGTGCTCAGTTTCTGTAATCTGATTGACTATTTTTAGTAGCGGAGTTTGGTGTTCCTGGTTCACGTGGTTTAACACACGAAAATCCTTTTGGCTGGAATCAAGGCTTCTTATCAGAAACAGAACAAGGAGAAATCATTAGCCATCTTTATGAAGACATTATCGAAGAAGATTTAATGGGTGGATTAATTTTCACCTGGCAGGACGAGTGGTTTAAACGGACATGGAATACGATGGATTATGATAATCCTGACAGACGACCTTTTTGGTCAAATGCACAGACGAATGAGCAGCAATTTGGATTGCTAAGTTTTGATCGTCATAAAATCAAAGTAGATGGGGATCCATCTGAATGGGAAAAGCCGTCCCTTTATGAAAAAGAAACAGGGCCATTAAAAGCGATGTTTGTTGATCATGATGAAAGATATCTATATCTTCGTGAGGATTTAGACGAAAAAAAGGAAGGCTCACCCGTATTGCTGTTAGATATTTTACCTGAACAAGGGAATCTTTCTATTGAAGGTAAAGATAATATCAGTTTTGAAAATGGTATTGATTTTCTCATCGATCTAAATGAAGAAGAGTCACGAATGAAGGTAGATGCTTATTATGATTTTTACACCTACCAATATGGGCATCAATTAGAGTTGTTAGAGCCAAAACCACCTGTACCAACCAAAAATAGTGGTGAATTTAACCCGATTCGATTGGCGCTAAATAAAGCATATTATATACCAGATCAGGATAAAACCATTCCTTTTAGTTTTTATGTAACAGGTAAGCTGAAAAAAGGAGATGGAAATCCAACTTCTAAAGAATACGATTCATTAGTGGATTATTCGGTTAGTGACAGTGGCGTTCTTGAGCTAAGGATACCATGGCTTTTAATTCAAGCAAAAGATCCCAGTCAGAAAGAATTTATCGGGAATATTTACGAGGATGGTATTACTGCTAGTAAAGTGATTGAGGAATTAAATATTGGTGTCCTCTATGAAAATAGTAGTGGAGAGATCATCGATTCCTTTCCTGAGGTGGCGCAAAATGCTCTTGGCAAGCTGAAGGCTTATACATGGGAAAATTGGAATCTACCAGAATCAGAGGAAAGGCTTAAACAGTCTTACGAAATCATTCAAGACTTGTATTATAGCTATTAATCCAACCTGAGAACGAATCAAATATGAATCATCTAATGCAGATACTCGAGAAGTTACATCTTTTTCGAGTATCTGTTTTTACTTTCTTTGAAGAATTTATGAAAAAATATTAAGATTTCAAACAAAAAATACACGCATTATTTATAAATTTTAATGATACAATAAAAAGTAGTTACATAGGACGGAAGGGGATGCGGGGATGAACAAAGAAGACAATTCTTTACAATATGCAGTAGAAGCAGATCAATTAGTTAAAATTTTTAACAATGAGCGCGTAGTAGATGGTATTTCTTTACAAGTAGAAAAAGGAATGATTTACGGGTTTCTGGGTCCAAATGGAGCAGGCAAAACCACTACGATAAAAATGCTTGCAACGCTATTAAAGCCTGACGGTGGTTCTGCAAAAGTGATGGGCTATGATTTACAAAAAGAAGCAAATCAAGTAAGAAGAAGTATCAGTCTTACGGGTCAATTTGCTTCAGTGGATGAAGACCTTACTGGTTTTGAAAATTTAATTCTAATTGCTAGATTAGTTGGATTTTCTAAAAAAGGTGCTAAAAATCGTGCACATGATTTATTAAAAGCTTTCCAATTAGAAGAGGCAGGAAAACGCCAAGTAAAAAAATATTCTGGTGGAATGAGGCGTCGAATTGATATCGCTGTGAGTATTTTAACCTCCCCAGATTTATTGTTTTTAGATGAACCTACAACTGGTTTAGATCCAAGGAGCAGAAACCAAGTCTGGGATATCATTCGAGCACTTTCAGATAATGGAACCACTATTTTTCTAACTACACAATATTTAGAAGAAGCCGATCAACTTGCCGATAGGATTGGTGTGATTGATCAAGGAGTATTAATTGCTGAAGGTACAAGTAAAGAGTTAAAAGCTTCTGTAGGTGCTGGTAGATTATCGGTTCATTTTCATACACAGGAAGATTTGGAAAAAGCACATCAGATATTAAAAAGTTTAACTGATGAACCAATTGAAGTGAATGAAAAAGGAATGCTGTTAACTGTTCCAATAAAGGACCATAGTGATGCAGCGAATGCAATAAGCAAGTTGGTAAATGAACAAATACAAGTAAGTGATTTTCAGATGGGACAACCGAGCTTGGATGAGGTTTTCCTTACCTTAACAGGAAAGACGACGAAGCAAGCTGAAGAAGGAGGGATAAAGCATGACGAATAAAGATGAACAAGCAATTGATCTACAGAAAGTATTAAATTTATCGGAACATCCCAAACGCCCAAGTGCTATTACTGCGAGTCTTACTTTCGGGTGGAGGGCGTTACTGAAAATTAAATATGTGCCAGAACAACTTTTTGATGTCACTGCTTTTCCGATCATTTTCTTATTAATGTTTACCTATCTTTTTGGTGGAGCAATTTCAGGTTCAACAGGAGAGTATTTGAATTTTGTGTTACCTGGAATACTCGTGATGACCGTATCGATGATCACGATGTATACAGGACTAGATTTAAATAAGGATATTGAAAAGGGAATTTTCGATCGTTTTAAAACATTGCCAATATGGAGACCAGCTGCTTTAGTGGGTGCACTATTAGTAGATATGCTTCGCTATACGGTTGCATCTACTATTATGATCTCCTTAGGGTATATATTAGGATTTAGACCAGAAGCGGGAATTACAGGAATTATATTGGGCATTTTAATTTTACTGCTATTTTCGTTTAGCTTGTCATGGATTTGGACCTTTTTAAGTTTGATTGTGCGCTCTGAGAAAGCTTTAATGGGTATTAGTATGATGATTCTATTTCCATTAACATTTTTGAGTAGTGTATTTGTCGATACAGCGACAATGCCAGGCTGGTTACAAAAGCTAGTCGATATTAATCCGATTACGTATGTCGTTGATACAGTAAGAGGATTTATTCACGGCACGGTCACTAGTGATCTCATTTTAGTGGTTTCACTCATATCGCTAGGACTTATTGTTATTTTTGCACCACTGACTATGTACTTTTACAGAAATCACAGCTGACATTAAATTTTTTTAAAAATAATTGTTCAATTGAAACGATACCCAAAGAGCGCCTAATTGTAATGATTGCTCTCGTTTTGGGTATCGTTTTTATATTCAGGATTAACTCCCGATGAATCATTTAATCTAAGCCAATGGCATAAAGGGTGCTACATAATCCACTGGATCGATTAAAGTTCATTTTATTAAACACTTTCACATACTAAATCACAAAAACTACTTCCCTTCATGAGCGCGATTATAAAAACATTCCCTATTTTGCCAAATATATCATAGAATATGTATTAAAATAAGCTGAATTAGGGAAATGTAAACTATAGCACGTACTACAGAAAAGGTAGGTGTCTGATCATGAGAGTTGGTATCCCGAAAGAGATAAAAATGAATGAAAACCGAGTAGCCATTACGCCAGCGGGTGTGATGATGCTAGAAAAAGCAGGACATCAAGTATTTATTGAAACAGGAGCAGGCACTGGAAGTGGAATATCTGATCTGCAATTCGAAGAAGCAGGTGCTGAGATAGTTTCAAGCCCTGAGCATGCTTGGGCAGCTGAGCTTGTATTAAAAGTAAAAGAGCCACAACCTGAAGAGTTCATTTATTTTCGTGAAGATCTCTTAATATTTACGTATTTACATTTAGCAGCTGAACCTGCACTAGCTGATGCTTTACTTGAGAAAAAAACAACAGCAATAGGCTATGAAACGATTCAACTAGATAATGGCGCACTACCTTTACTAACACCAATGAGTGAAGTTGCAGGTCGAATGGCCGTGCAGGCAGGCGTACACTTTTTGGAAAAAGCACATGGCGGAAAAGGAATCCTTTTAGGAGGAGTTCCTGGGGTAAAGCCTGCAAATGTAGTCATTATTGGGGCTGGAGTTGTTGGAGCCAATGCAGCAAAAATAGCGATTGGCTTAGGTGCTGATGTTACCATCCTTGATATTAACATTGACCGTCTGCGTGAATTAGAGGATTTATATCCAGGAAAAATTCGCACACTTGCTTCTAACAGCTATAATATTCAAGAGGAGTTAAAACAAGCAGATTTAGTAGTTGGAGCGGTATTAATTCCTGGTGCAAAGGCGCCAACACTTGTGACAGAAGATATGATTAAACAGATGGAGCCTGGGTCTGTCGTAGTTGATGTTGCAGTAGACCAAGGTGGCTCGATTGAAACCATTGATCGCGTCACAACCCACGATGATCCAGTATATCTAAAACATGGTGTACTTCATTATGCCGTTGCTAATATTCCTGGAGCCGTTTCAAAAACCTCTACCTATGCTTTAACCAATGTAACAGCACCTTATGCTTTACAATTGGCAGATAAAGGTCTAAAGGAAATGATAAATTATGATCGAGCTTTTGCTAAAGGTGTGAATACCTATCAAGGAAAGGTAGTTCATGATGCCGTTGCAAAGGGATTAGATAGAAGATTTACTGAGCTTCATACATTTTTTGATAAATAAAAACAGCCCTCACTTGTCCTAAGGTAATGACACATTTTAACAAAAAGACATGCAGGTGACCATACGAAGATTTAAATCCTTCATACATTACTCTATCACGTAATGATAAGGAGGATTTTTTTATGCGATCAATCGCAATCATTGGCCTGGGGTATGTGGGACTCCCACTAGCAGAGCAGTTTTTGAAAAAAGATTTTATTGTGCATGGGATTGATATAAATCCCGAACGCATAACACAAATTACCAATAAAGAAACGCAAAATCCTGATGTCGATGATTTGTATTTAGTAAAAAAGATCGAATCAGAACAATTAAAGCTATATAAATCATCAAAAGGTATTACAGGAACAGAAGCGGTGATTATTTGTGTACCCACTCCGCTCACAGAAAAGGATGAACCTGATTTAACCTTTGTGAATCAAGCAATGGATTCACTTGTTCCATATGTCACTCAAGACCAACTAGTATGTTTAGAGAGCACTACCTATCCAGGGACAACGGAAGAACTTTTACAGCCAAAGCTTGAAAAAAGAGGCTTTACCATTGGTGAAAATTGCTTCTTAGCTTATTCACCAGAACGAATTAATCCAGGTAGTGATGTTCCTATTTCATCAATACCTAAGGTTGTCGGGGGGACCACACAAAGATGTTTAGAAATAGCGATTGAGCTATATAGTCATGTTTTTACTAGTGTTCACCCTGTTTCCTCAACGAAAGCCGCTGAGATGACGAAAATTTTAGAAAACACACAACGTTTTATCAATATTTCCTTTATTAATGATTTCGCTATTCTATGTGAAAAAATGAATTTAAATGTGCATGAGATTATTGATGCTGCTGCAACTAAACCGTATGGGTTCACCAAGTATTATCCTGGACCGGGGATAGGTGGACATTGTATTCCAATTGATCCACACTATCTTGCTTTTAAAGTAAAAGAATTTGAACATGACCCTGCATTTATCACGATCTCAGATAAAGTGAATAAATATATGGTCACCTATGTGGCTGAAAAAATAAAAGCATCTTTGGAAGATGAGAACGATCGTGCCCTAGTTGTAGGTGTTGCCTATAAACCAGATATTGGTGATGTGAGGGAATCGAGTGCATTAGCAATTATGGATAGATTAGACGCAGATGATATTTCATTTGACTATTTTGATCCCTTTGTAAAAGAGGTTAACCTTGCAAATGAAAGAAAAGCTTCTATAACAGAAAATGCATTAAAAGAAGGTAAATATAAGCTTGCAATTGTTTTAACTGCCCATACCAATACTTCTTATGAAGAGCTAGAAAAGATAGCTGAACATGTCATAACCCCGGAAAGTTTATTTTTATCTCCATCTCCAAAGAAAGAAGGGGATGGAAAATGAAAAAAATACTAATAACAGGTGGAGCAGGTTTTATTGGTTCACATTTAGTGGATCATTTACTAAAAAAAGGCTACAAAATTACAGTGATTGATGACCTTTCTAATGGAAGCACAGAACATTTAACAGAAGCTTTTGAACATGCGAATTTCACCTTTCACGAAGCATCTGTTTTAAATAAACAAGTAATTGATCAACTAATCGAGGCAAATGATGTTGTGTATCATTTAGCGGCGGTACTTGGAGTTAAGAACACAGTAGATGATCCACTTAAGGTCATTGATGGAAATATTCTAGGAACGAGAGTTGTATTAGAAAGTGCTGCTCAATTTAATAAAAAAGTAATTTTTGCTTCCACCTCTGAAATTTATGGAAAAAATGACACACTGCCATATCGAGAGGATTCAGATCGAGTTCTTGGGGATCCGTCTATCAATCGCTGGTGTTATGCTACCGCAAAAGCGCTTGATGAGCACCTTTGTTTTGCGTACGCTGAAAAAGGATTGCCTGTCACTGTCATTCGCTTTTTTAATACGTATGGTCCCCGTCAAACAAATTCTGATTATGGTGGGGTAGTACCAATTTTTATCACAAAGGCTTTAAAAGGAGAATCACTTCCAATTTTCGGTGACGGCAAGCAGCTGCGAAGCTTTGGTTATGTGAAGGATGTTGTGAAGGGACTCGAAAAAGCAATAGATGAAAAAACGAATCATCAAGCAATTAATATCGGAGCAACAGAGCAAGTTAGTATAGAGGAATTAGCAAAACGTATTCAATACCTTACCAAAAATGAAGCTCCATTTTCTTTTATCCCGTATGAAAAAGCATATGGTAAAGGGTATGAGGATATCCCCTCACGCTTACCTTCCTTAGAAAAAGCAAAAGAGTTATTGAATTACGTACCAAAAACAGCGTTAGATGCCGGTTTATTAGAAACGATAGAATGGTATAAAAGCCGACTAGAAAATTAAATAAGTAGGTAAAAAGAACGATCAGGATTATTCCGATCGTTTTTTTTATAACTATTTACTCATTAATTTTCAAAAATTACTTAACTATTTAAAAAAAATGTCGAATAATAGGATAAGGGGAAAGAAAATCAAGTAGGGTGAAAGGGGAAAATATGAAAAAAGCAAGCATGGGGAGAAAAGTTACAGTGAGATTTAAGTTAATGACCACTTCTTTATTACTTTTAATTATTCCGTTACTAATACTGGGATATTTAACATTTACTCAAAGTCGTGAAGCATTAAATGAAATTGGAGAAAGCAATTTAAAAAATAGCGTCATGTTAACAATGGAAATGATAGATTCTTTAAATGAAGAAGTAGAAAATGGAAATATAGCTCTAGAAGATGCGCAAGAACAAGTAAAAGAATCTTTACTAGGTGAAATTGATACAGATGGCACGAGACCAATAAATCCTTTGATAGATCTAGGTGAAAATGGTTATCTGTATATTACAGATGAAAATGGATTACTGTTAGCTCACCCACGCTTAGAAGGGGAGAGCTTATGGGAAACAACAGATTCTTCAGGTAATCTGTTTACACAAGAGTTTACAGAAAAAGCGTTAAATGGTGGGGGTTATACGTATTACGACTGGCCGTTACCAAATGATGAAAATGCAATTGAGGAGAAGGTTATTTATTCATTATACGATGAAAATTGGGGCTGGGTGGTAAGTTCTAGTACCTATTTGATGGATTATAATGAACCTGCTAATCAGATCTTATATCAAATTTTAGTTATTATTATTACATTTATTATTATAGGCATTTTAGTTGTTTGGTTTTTCTCAAATAGTATCACTAAACCGCTTCATCTTGTTATGAATCGGATGCGTGAACTGTCCGCCGGAAATTTATCGAACGAGCCCATTGAAGTAAAGACAAAGGATGAGCTAAAAACGCTTGCTGATGAGATGAATGGCATGCAAAGCCGTCTTAGCGAGATGATGACAGATATTTTGCAAGCATCTACTTCCTTAAACGAGCAAAGTGATGTGCTAAATAAATCTTCAAGTGAAGTGAAACTAGGAGCAGAGCAGGTTACTACCACAATGGAAGAACTGGCTTCTGGAGCAGAAATTCAAGCGGATCATGTTAGTACGTTATCACAGATGATGGAAGACTTTAAAGGAATTGTGTCACAAACCACTCAAGAAGGAACACAGGTTGGAGAGGCTTCGATTGAAGTATTAGAAAAAACCACAACGGGAAGCAATTTGATGGAGGCATCTGCAGCTCAAATGAGTAAAATCGATCAAATTGTAAAAGCTGCGGTTGATAATGTGAAAAACCTTGATACAGAGTCTCAAGAAATAAGTCGACTTGTAGCCGTTATTAAAGATATTTCTGAACAAACCAATTTGTTAGCACTGAATGCCGCGATTGAAGCAGCAAGAGCAGGAGAGCATGGAAAAGGCTTTGCTGTTGTTGCGGATGAAGTTAGAAAATTATCCGAGCAGGTGTCAGATTCGATTAGTGATATCACAGGCATTGTGTCACGAATTCAATCTGAATCAAGTAACGCCACTTCTGCATTAGAAGAGGGTTATGAAGAGGTAGAACAAGGTTCTGCACAAATTCAGGAAACAAAAGAAACCTTTGCCGGCATTAATGAAGCGGTAAAAAATATGGTAGAACAAATTAAACACATTACAGGTAATTTGGATAATGTTTCGAATCGAACAACTGAAATGAACAATTCTCTTCAAGAAATAGCATCTACAGCGGAAGAATCAGCAGCTGGTATTGAAGAAACCTCTGCATCAGCTGAAGAATCTAGTACATCGATGGAAGAGGTTGCAAATCATGCTTCGCAGCTTGATAAGTTGTCCAATGGATTAAAAAAGATAGTAGATCAATTCCGTTTAAAATAAATAGAAAAGAAGGGCTCGTTTTCTTAGTAGAATACGAGCTTTTTCTATTTTTAAAAATTATTAAATTAATTTTGGTTCAAAATTAATAACCTCAAGAATGACTGGTGTGCCACTCTTTATTTCAGAACCCTCCGGCACAGACACCATCAAATTACCAATTCCAGCAGGTCCAGCTGTATAAGCGAAGTTTTCCTCCATTTGCAGGATGCCGTTAATAAACACATTAAAATAACTGTTATTCATATTAAGCTTCGGCAGTGCCTCTGCAACTTCACCATCATCATCGAAAAACTCTGCGGCATCAATTTTAAAAGTGTCTTCCTCTGTTATATTTTCTTTTGTTTGATAAAAAAAGCGATTTACAAGCGGGCAAGTAACGACCCGCGTCCCTATTTCGTACGTAGGTTTTATTATTTTTAACCCCATTCTATTTTCCTCCTTCAAAGACAATCTGTATTACACCATATGCAAAAGAATAAAAGTAGAGCCATATTAAAGCGGATTTTTTTCAAAATAAGTCTGATACCCATAGGTCACGAATCACAGTTAAATCAATATACTAATAGAGAAATGGCGTATTTCCTGCGTGGGGGTGAGTATAGGGTGAAAAAAGAAAAGAACATACCAGCAAATCTTCCTAAACCATATTTGTCGATTCCAAAATATACAGCTGTTCAAGTAAAACGAACCAGTATTCCTAGAAAAGTACGTGTATATGAATTTGTTGCCACTTCAGATGGCAGACGTCACACATACGTTGCAGGTGATGCAATCAAATCATACCCATTATCTAGGTTATTAAATGCTGACGAAGTATCCTATACGAATCTTTTTGTCAATGGCATGCTTCAACCAAAGCTTCATTACAAATTAGCAGATGGAAAGCTAATTTTTTTAACAGATGATGTACCGATTAAACATGCTTCGATTGTCCTTCAAATGATCATATTCTATTAACCTCATTTATTAACGTACAACACAGTATTGGAAACGCCTTAAATTCAAGTTACATGATATTCGAACAATCGCCTTTTTTAAAAACTCAAGATATGTGTCTGCACCGTATTGCAGTAATCACAATATAGTTAGGATAAATGACATTTAAATTAGGAGAGATGAGGCATGAAAATATTGTTAGCTACCTATTGGCCAATCCCCCATGTTGGTGGCGTATGGACATATATGGAACAATTGAGAGAAAAGCTAGAAGAATTTGGTCATGAGGTCGATGTAATTGGTTATGATGAAGAAAATAACTCGGTTCAGCTTTATACAGAAAAAAGAGTTCTTGCCCGCGATAAAGTGATTCCATTAGTGAATGCACATTTAAAACCAGAAAACTATCCAGATTTATACTCCAACTTTTTAGTGAAATGGACAGAGATACAGCGATATGTATATGAACTTAGTGTAGCTTATTTTGGCGTAAAAAAGTATGACCTTATTCATACCCAAGATGTTATTTCTACCATTGCACTCAGTCGAATAAAAGAGGAACATACCCCACTAATTGCTACCTTACATGGATCAGTTGCACATGAAATTAGAAAACAGTTAAAAACGATTCATAAATCAGAAACGTCCCATATCGCACGAGCTTATTATGACAAGATTGAATCATTAGGTGCGACCTCTGCTGGAAAAACGATTGTAGCAAATAACTGGTTAGATGGTATTTTAAGAAATGAATTCAATGTTAATGCTAGTCAGCTAGAAATTCTGCATTATGGGTTTGATACACACAAATTCATCAAAAAATTAAAGAAAAAACCTACCATGCTTGCACCGAAGGATAAATCTGTCATTTTATATGCAGGGAGATTAGTAGAATTAAAAGGTATAAATTATTTAATTTCAGCCCTTGCCGAATTAAAGAAGGAACGTCAGGATTGGGTATGCTGGATAGCTGGAACGGGGGAAAAGGAAGCAGAATTAAAAAAACAGGTGCGAGAATTAGGTCTGGAAAATGATGTCTTATTTTTAGGCAAAAGAGAAGATATTCCAAGCTTATTAGGGCAATCTACAATCTTTGTTCTTCCTACCTTAATAGAAAACCAACCGTTATCTGTTATTGAAGCTCAAGTTGCTGGAAAACCTGTCATTGCAAGTGAAGTAGGAGGTATTCCAGAGATTATTGAACATGGTGTAACAGGGATATTAACCCCCGCAGAGGATGAAATCATGCTATGCAAAAATATTGAAATGCTATTAGCGAACAAAAAATATCGAAAAATGTTAGGAAGTAATGCCAAAAAGTGGGGGATGACAAATTGGTCTATAGATAAAGGTATGCGAGAGTTATTGAAGATATATATAGCCGAAATTGAGGCAAAAAAGCAAGGTGATTCTCATGCATGATTTTATTGAAAATTTGAAGCTCATGATCATTATTTGGTTTTGGAAACTAAAAAAAGTTTGGAAAAAAGTGACTACAAGAAAGAGCACTATTCCTACTGGACCTCACCCAGAGCTTAGCAGTAAAGTGACACCGATTGAACGTGATGTTTATTCAAGAATTTTTACGGATGGGTTTATAGAACCTGAAATTTTTATGAATCGACAGATCGCAGAAAATATTATAAAAGAATTACCCTTCAATTATCATCTACCTAGCGAAACAACTTTAGAAGTGATATCTGACGCTGCGAGCCTTCCAAAAGCGACGGAAAAGGAAGAGGCAGTTACTCCTGTAAAAGACACCGAAAACATGAACGAGGAACAAATAGCCGAAGATATTCAGGCTAAGCTTCCTTCGAATTATGCTTTTCCCGAGCCACTTTTATCAAATGATGAAGCTAGTCACATCAGAGGAGTGAGTTAATATGATCACGGTGGTAACAGGAGGCGCTGGCTTTATTGGATCACATTTAGTAGATGCTCTTATTCAAGAAGGACACGAGGTTCATATTTTGGATTCTTTAACGAGTGGGAAAAAGGAATATATAAATCCTAAAGCAACATTTTATGAGCTGGATATATGCAGGGATGATGTAAAGGGCCTTTTTCGAAAAATAAAACCTGCATATGTTTTCCATATGGCCGCACAAGCAGATGTAACAACCTCGATGGAAGATCCTACTTTTGATGCTGAGGTGAATCTTTTTGGGACGCTTCGCTTATTAGAAGCAAGTAAAGAAGTAAGTCTGGAAAAATTCATTTTTGCATCTACATCAGCTGTGTACGGCGAAACTGAACATATTCCTATTACAGAATCCACTCCCTTAGGTCCTCTCGCTTTTTATGGATTATCCAAAATGGTAGCGGAATTTTACATTAAATTATACCAACAATCTTATGGACTTCCTTATACAATTTTGCGCTATGCAAATGTCTATGGTCCTCGCCAGGTAGCAAAGGGCGAAGGTGGTGTGATCGCAATTTTTGCCTCCAAGCTAAAAGAGAATCAAGGAGTAAGAATATTTGGAGATGGTGAGCAGACAAGGGATTTTATTTTTGTCGATGATGTAGTTCAGGCAAATTTACAAGCGATTAAGCACGGAAAGAATGAAATATTAAATGTAAGTACGATGAAGAAAACATCTGTGAACGATTTAGTTGAATTACTTGAAAAAATGGAAAACAAAAAAATAAAGCGACTATATCTCCCACGGAAAAATGGAGAAATAAAAGACAGCTGCCTTTCTAATGAAAAAGCAAAACAAATATTAAAGTGGAAACCAGCCCATCACATCAAACAAGGTCTAGAAAAAACACTCAAAGAATTATAAAGGAATTTTTGATAAGGAAATGCTTGGCGGACGCCAAGCTTCTTTATTTTTTTACAGGGATTCTAGAAGGGAGTACGAAGGTCGAGAATAAATCGTTGAAGTTGCGAGCAAATAGCGGAAGTTGCAAGCAAATCGCGGAAGTTGCAAGCAAATCGCGGAAGTTGCAAGCAAATCGTGAAAGCTGCAAGCAAATCACGGAAGTTGCAAGGAAATCGTGAAAGTTGCAAGGAAATCGTGAAAGCTGCAAGCAAATCACGGAAGTTGCAAGGAAATCGTGAAAGTTGCAAGGAAATCGTGAAAGTTGCAAGGAAATCGTGAAGTCGAGAATAAATACGCAAAGTCGAGAACAAATACGCAAAGTCGAGAACAAATGCGCAAAGTCGAGAACAAATGCGCGAAGTCGAGAATAAATCCACAATCTTGAGAATAAATTCCATCCTTGTCCCCCTGCATCTTTACTATACAAAAAAGCGCTCAGCTTAATACAGTAAATGTATATCTTCCAAAAATAGATTGGAGAGAATGAATATGATCAACCTTCAGAAAGGTTTGAGAGCATGAAAATAAAACGCAGTTGGAGGAATTTATTTAAAAAGGAAAAGAAAAGAGGTGCCAAAGTGTCGAATGAAGTTACGGTTGTGATTCCATTTTACAATCCAGGGAGATATTTTGATACTGCAATAAAGAGTGTGTTTGAGCAAGTTTATGAGGATTGGCAGCTATTATTAGTGGACGATGGTTCAACGGAAGCATACGAGGAAGGTATTCAAAAATATTTAGCTGATCCACGTGTGGAATTGCTTAAACTCGATAACAATGTAGGGCAATCCAAAGCGCTGAATAAAGCATTAGAAAAGGTAACTAGCTCATATTTTATTCAATTAGATAGTGATGACTGGTTTTATCCTCATACGCTAGAAGTGCTTGTGAAAGAGTCGAAAAAGGTACCTGATGATGTCGGAGTTATTTCTGGGAATATTCATATTGTTCATGAGAATGAACAAGGAGAAAGAATGATGACAGAGGTTTATAAAGGTCGAAGCTTTCAGGATAAATATGACTTTATCTTGGCCAATACTTCTGTTTGGCCACGCTTTTACCGGACTAAAGCTTTAAAGGATATCGGAGGGTGGCCGACTGATGATCCGTATGAAGGAAGATATCTAGAAGATAAAAGAGTCTTACACCGATTAATTGAAAAGTATCGCTTCCATTGGATCGATCAAATGCTTTATAACCACCGCCGCCATGCCAATAACCATACTAATCAAATACAAAAATATGCTGAAACAGAAGAATGGACAATCAGAAATTCCTTGAAAAGATGGGGGGATGCTTATACGCCTCACATTATAACGTATGGTTTAGGGTGGAAAAAGTTGAGTTATTTGGAGAAAAAGGATGGCTCAGCTGTACTAGAAGAACAACCACCAATCACCGAACCAGTGTTAAAAGAAGAAGTGCCGAAACAAGTTACAGTGGCAGAACCCCCATCTTTAAATGAGGAAGCGACACTTGGAACAAAGCCCGGTTCGGGTCCTGGAACTGGCCCTGGAACAGGTCCGGGAACGTGAAGGAGGAGGATAGGATGTGTGAGGTTACGGTAGTAGTGCCAACCTATAATAAGGCAAATTATATTAACAAAGCATTAGAGTCTATTTTTGCTCAGACGTTTCCAGATTTTAAACTCCTTTTGATTGATGATGCTTCTACTGATCACACGGTTTCCCTTTTAAATAAATATAAAAAAGATAATCGCACGAAACTTATCGAAAAGAAAGTGAATACAGGCATTTGTGATGTGCTAAATATTGCTTTAAAGCACATTGATACACCCTATTTCATCCAGGTGGATGGAGACGACTGGATAGAACCCCATACACTCGAAGTCATGTATGAAAAAATGGTACAACTACCTAAGGATGTTGCTCTATTATATGCGAACACGATTCATTGGCATGAGCGTAATGGCTTTCTTCAATTAGAAAAAAGAGTTGCTCATCGACCATTTCGGGATCGTTATGATTTTGCGACGTATGATCCGATGGTGCAGCCACGATTCTATAGAACACAAGCAATTCAATCTGTGGGTGGCTGGGAAATTGATGAACTCACTAAAGGGCGGTATATGGAGGATCGGCGGATGCTGCTTAAATTATATGATGTTTATCAAATGGCGCATGTGGATCAATATCTCTATCACTTTCGCTATCATCAGAACAATCTAAGCCTTGATAAAAATGCATGGATTTATAATCAAGTAAGAAAGCATTTAACAGAACAGGCAATAAAAAGGTGGGGAAATGCCTATAAAGTCCACATGGTTGGTCCAGAAAATTTATGGCAATCCATCGAGTTAATCCCAATTACTGAGGGGAGTGAGAATGATGACTGAGGTAACAGTGGTTATTACACTCTACAACAAAGAAAAATTCATTGAAGATGCGATTAAAAGCGTCTTAGCACAAAACGTTAAGAATTGGCATTTACTGATATTAGATGATGCATCTACAGACCAATCGGTTAAAAAAGTAGAGCCTTTTTTAAAGCATAAAAATATCACGCTAATTCAATTAAAACAGAATCTAGGACAAACAAATCTTTTGAATTATGCACTCACGCTTGTAGAGACACCATATTTTTTACAACTAGATGCCGATGACTGGTTACCGAATCATGCATTAAAAAAGCTAATGGAGGCAGCAAAAAAACATTCTGACGCAGGAATGTTGTATGCTAACCATATTTGTTATACGTATGACGAACAGGATCAGTTGATCGAAGAAAAAGAAATAATGTTAGAGCAATTTAAAGATCGTTATCAGTTATTAGAGAAGATAAACGAGGCAATGGCGCCACGCTTTTATTGGACGGAAAAATTAAAAGAGGTCGGCGGATGGATGGCCCAAACTAAGGGAGATATGATTGTCGAGGATGTACAAATTACATTAAGACTTGCACGACTTTATCCTTGTGTATGGATTAATGACTTTTTGTATCATCGCCGAAAATATACAGCAAATCAGCAAAAATTTGATACAACAAAATCCCTGCGTGTCGCCTATCGCTATCATTTATTTAACCAAGTGCTTCTGGAATGGGGAGATGAGTATGTTGCTGATTGGCAACAGGTTAATGATCATTATTATCTAAAAGGGCTTGTGCCAAATTCACAGAAACAAACAGACACCCGTTATACCATTGTGATACCGAATTATAATCATGCCGATACGATTCTTTCCGCAGTTAAGAGTGCTTTAACTCAAACCTTAGAACCTGAGGAAATTTTAGTGATTGATGACGCCTCAACAGATAACTCTTTAAAAAAATTAGCAAGCATTAAAAGTAGCAAACTAAAAGTTATTCCTCTTAAGAAAAACGAAGGCATCTCTCATTTACTCAATCATGCACTTACACATATTAAAACACCCTACTTTTTGCAGCTTGACAGTGATGACTGGCTGAATCCACAAACCGCACAACGACTTGTTATACCTTTATCAAAGCAAAAGGATGCTGCATTTGCTTATGGTAATCATGCTTTATGGAAGGAAGACAATGAGCTAAAGTGGCAAAAGGTCGACACAATAGAGCAGCCCTCCTTCTCTACTAAATACGATTGGTTATTGAAATTAGGATATATGGTGAACCCGCGCTGTTATCGAACAAGTGCTGTAAAAAAGGTCGGGGGCTGGATAACGAATGATCCTTGGCAAGGTAGATATTTTGAAGATGCGAGAATGATTTTACGATTAATTTCAACGTATAAATGGGTTCATGTTAATGAATTCCTGCATAACGTTCGAGTTAATCCACGCTCATCTGGAGATAAAATTAAATATTACAATAGCCTTCGAAAAGACTTTTACGAAAAAATGTTACTCGAATGGGGCAATCATTATAAAGCCGTTTGGAAAATGGCTTCAACGGGGCGAATCGTATTGGAAAGGCTTGAAAAAATATAACTGTAGTACTCTTTTGATTGAGTGCTGCTTTTTTTGATGGATCAGGATTTGAAAATATGAACATGTAAAAAATGTCTTTAATATGAGGAATTCTGAAGTTCCACAGCTTACCACAAAAAAAGATCCTTTTATATCGAAAAAGGATCTTAAAAACTATAGATAACATATTGCTTTATGATTCCCTATGGCTAAAATTCTGCTGTCTTCTCCCACCAAGGAATTTCATAAGGAAAAGATTTATTGATAAAAGGACAGTTCTTCTTCAATTGCAGCGCGAATCCTCACTAGGCATTCGTCTGTTGTTTTGCCACTAACTCTTTTACCATTCACCATTGCATAGGGCTTAAAGCGACAAAATCCACAAAAACTAAGACATTCGTTTACTAAAACGGCAACCTCCGGATATTCTGACTCAATAATTGCTTCTATTTCAACGTTATTTATCTCGTTACTTTCACATAATTCTACTACAACAATACCGATAGATATCACCTTCCACTCGCTTATACTGTGACCTACTTCACTGCGATTAATGAGGCTGACCTTTAAAATAAACTTTTATTCACAACTTTGTCAACATTTAAGTACCAAAACAAAGTTTGTTATTTACTTCACAAACTTTTTGGCATAAAATAGAATTAAAGGTAGGTGACTGAATATGACAAAGGAAATGACCACAAGAGAATCGATTCTAGAATTGTTAAAGAAACAGAAGCAATTATCTGTTAGTGGCTTGAAAAAGCATCTAGACATTACTGAAATGGCCGTGCGGAAACATTTGGTGAAGTTAGAAGGGGAGCAATTAATTTCTTCTAAAACAGTAAGACAGCCAATGGGTCGCCCTGTAATTTTTTATTCGTTAACCAGTGCCGGAGAAAATTTATTTCCTACCAAGTATGATACCATAACAATGGAATTCTTAAATGACATTGAAGAAACTATGGGGCCAGAAGCAATTGATAATTTATTTCTAAAAAGAGAGAAAAGAATGTACAAAAAATATGCCAGACGAATTTTTGCAGAAGACGAATTATCAGAGAAGGTTAAGGCACTTGTTCAGGTTCAAGAAGAAAGTGGCTATATGTCGGAATTCCAAGAAGAAAATGAAGAAGAATTGTCTTTTTCCCAGTATAATTGTCCAATCGTTGCAATTGCGAATAAATATGATAAGCCGTGTGAATGCGAGCTGAACTTGTTTAAAAATGTTCTTGGAACAGATGAAGTAGAACGTGTAGAATGCCTTGCTAAAGGTGGAAATGCGTGTAAGTATGTTGTCAAAAAAGCAGCAAACGTCACAACAACGAATATTTAAGGAATGCCGAAAACTTGGTGATAACTAAGTTTTCTTTTTTTTGCAAGAAATGTGATATATGTTTTTGAATGAAGAGAAGCGGAATGGTATTTGAACAAAATTATGGAATATATTATAAGATACTGTAAAATAAAAGAAAAAATACAGCTACACTTTTTACTCCATTAAAAATAGACTGTATATAGTAGGAAGATAGAAAACTATGTATTTAAAGAAGGCACATAATCTTTAAGACTGAGGTGGATATATAGATGAATGACAGTACTAAAGCATACTTTAAATCGCTAGAAGAAAGTCACTTGGATATAGATGTTAGAAAGTCTAAAGAGAAGCTGGCACACATATTAGCAGATGAATTTAAGGAGATTGGAAGTTCAGGAAAGATGTACACTAAGTCAGATTGTTTAAATGAAGGGGTTGGTTTGTTTGAAATGACGGTTCATGATTTTGAAGTCTATCCACTATCTGAAGATCTCACGCTTACCACCTATTTATTAATAAATACAACTAGGAATCGCAATACACTTCGAAGTTCTATATGGAAATACATAGATAATAGATGGCAATTGTACTTTCATCAAGGGACGATTACAGAAGAAAAGGAGTAACTAAATGAAATATATTATAAAAGAAATGAGCTATCCATATGCCTTAGAAATTAGCAGCTGGCAATATGAAAAACCATATGATTTCTATAACAGTGAAAAATCAAATGAAGCAATAGAAGAAAAACTAAATGGTAGCTATTTTATAATTTTGGATCAGACAGAAGAGGATATTCTTGGGTTTTATTGTACAGGTGAATCAGCTCAAGTACCTAAAGGTAATCAATATGGAGTCTATGCAGAAGATCTTGTTGATGTAGGGTTAGGTATGAATCCGAGATTCGTCGGACAAGGACGCGGGTATTCGTTTGTGGCTTTTATCCTAGAAGAAATAGAGAAAAATAATCCACTTCAAAATATTCGACTGACAGTTGCTACATTTAATAAAAGAGCAATTCATCTTTATCAATCATTAGGTTTTACCAAAAAGAGTAGATTTGATACTGATATGGCAGCATTTATTATGATGGTGAAAGTAAATAAACGATAAAAGGCTTCCTAGTTGGTTAGGAAGCCTTACTTTTACATGATAGATTGGTATGTTTCATGGTCGCAGATCACATATAACTCAGCATTCTCTGGAATCTGTTCCTCTAAGCGTCGATTAATATCTAATTTTTCACCATCTGCAATTAAAGTGGCACCACTTTCTAATAACTCATCAAATGCATCGCGATAGGTAACCCAATTTTTTTTGCTTGTAATCTGGTAAAGATCTTCACCATGCTGACGACTGATTAATTGTCTATATATTTTACTTACACCCTTATAAATAGAAGAGCGAACAGCTAATCTTGAAATTGTATTTTCTGACAAAATATATTCATCGACTTTTACATGAGCAAAGTTAGCTGTATTTTTCTCCACTAAGATTTCTACTGTCGTATGTACGTGTGGAGCTAATCGTTCGATGATTATGGATAATGCTAAAGTTTTCGCATCCTTTAAACCTGCATCTGGAAGGGTATTATCAGCAAAAATAATGACAGATGCAGCATGTTCAATATTCGCTCTTAAGAAAGTTTCTTCCTCATTAGGATCACCCTGAATATAATGAAGTTGTTCGTCTCCAACATCTATTGGAGAGTGTGGTAAAGTATCAATGATAACAATGCCAACATTTTGATTAGTACTCACGATTTCATCGATAGCGGCTTCTGTTTTTTTACTCCAGCCGACAATAATAATGTGATTCTTCTTTAAATAATTCAATTTACCTTCCTCCTTTTTCCGTTTGAAAATACTAAATGCATCTACTATCTTTCCAATAACTACCCCAAGTAGCCCAATCCCAATAAGATACATAACTACGGCAAATAATTTACCCGTCATCGTAACTGGTGAATAATCTCCATAGCCTACAGTTGAGAAGGTGGTCATAACGAAGTAAAAGGAGTTTAGTAAACTCTCAAAAGTTTCTGGTTCTAGTGTGTAGATAATGACAGTACACAGTAGAATAAATATTCCAGTCGATAGAATTAAAGTTAAATTTCTCATTTTAATTAGATTTAAGCCAAGCTTTAAAAAAAACTGCATGTCTACTCTTCTCCTTCAAGCTTTAAATATTCTATGTTATTAGCTTACCATATTATTGAAAATTTTTTCTCCTTCAGATTTAATCTATTAAAAAAAATTATAGAATGAGAAACCTACTACATAGCTATTGCGTAAATACGATTATAACCATTATGGAATAGGAGACTAAATCAATGAAGTTCACCTCGAAAAAGGATAAATATTTTGGTCGTTTGATTGCCTTTTCTATCGGTCTAATATTGATAACGTTCATTTGGCCGTTAATTATAATTGATGATATAAAGATGTCTGATATAGTAATTTCAGTAATTATTTGTAGCTTATGTATTGTACTATTGTTGATGACTGGATATGGAGTTGCTTATATTTTTTGTGACACTCATCTATTTATAAAGGCAGGATTGTTTAGAAGTCGAATTCCTTATGAAAAAATCATTCGAATATCTTCAACTAATGGAATGCTTTCGGGATACCGTGCTCTTTCATCTAAAGATGCTTTAGAAATAAGCTATCACGGAGGAATCATGGGGAGTGTGATAATCTCACCTCAAAATAAAGAAAAATTCATCGATGAATTAAAAGAACGGGCCCCTCAAATAGAAATAAGTCTTTGAAATAGGAAAAGCCCTAGAACAAATTAATTAAAAATGGCGCTAGTATTGCCACAAACAAAGCACTAATCGTCATAGATACAGCACTAACAGCACCTGCTAACTCACTGTCATCCATAATTCTAGCAGTTCCTATTGCGTGAGAGGCGGTCCCTATTCCGATACCTCTAACGACAGGATGATGAAGATTGACGAGACGAAGAAGACTTGGCCCCATTACAGCACCACCAATACCAGCAATCATGACAAATACCGCTGCAAGAGAGATAATACCCTCTAATTGCTCTGTAATGCTAAGAGCCACTGGTGTGGTTACCGACTTTGCAGAAACAGATAGAGCAATATCTTTATTAAAATCAAATAATTTCACTAATGAAAAACCACTTAAAATTCCAATTGCTGACCCCATAAAGGTGCCAATAATAATAGGTTTCATATATTTTAACAATAATTTTCTTTGTCTATAAAGAGGAAGTGCAAGCGCCACGACTACAGGGCCTAGGAGTTGATTAATCCACTGTCCACCAATCATATACGTATCATAGCTAATGTTAGAAATAGATAGAAAACCCACTATCGCTATAGTACTTAGAAATATTGGTAATGAAAAAGGAGATGGAAAGCGTGCATAAATCCATTTAGTTAGAAAAAATATAAAGACAGTCGCAGAAAGAAAAGCCGTACCAATTAGAAAATTACTCATCAGTCTGTTCTCCTTTTAATAAAAGCTTAGCTGTAAATCCGCTAGTGATGATCACCATTGCAGTACTAAATAGTACAATGAATAAAAGAATAATTCCTTTTCCTATGAAAAAATCGATATACTCTAATACACCTACTGTAACTGGAATAAATAATAACGGCATGTCCTTGAGCAGAATATCAATTCCCTCGTTGATCCAGTGAAGTTTCACCAAATTGGATAATAAAAGCGAAAATAACAACAGCATTCCAATAATACTTCCTGGTATAAATAAAGAAAAAGCTTCTTGGATCCAGGTTCCGATATAATAAAAAGCAAATAAAATAGCAATTTGAAATAAAATTTTAATTAACTTCATGTACAATCCCTCATTAAAATTCATATTTTCCTATTGTACAACTAAAGAATGTAAAGCGCACGAAATAATTTTAGATACCAGATATTCTTGTTTTTAAGAATAGAAGGGAGTGTATGATAAACTTAGATTATAAAATAAAGCAATTAGAAGGGAATTAAACGTAATGGCTGGAACAAATCGACAAGACATTAAACAAGGATCAAAAGTAAAAGTAGTACAAAAACAGGATCAGCGTTCTGGTAAATTAACAGAAGGAGTAGTGGATAGAATATTAACAAATTCAGCAACCCATCCGCATGGGATTAAAGTGAAGTTAGAAAGTGGTGTGGTAGGAAGAGTGAAAGAGATAATGTAAGAAGACTAAGAAAAGAGTCTTCGATCTAATAGATAAGATATACTTTTTTTCATATTTCTCATTTGCATTTTTCACTAAATAGTAATCCTCAGGGTAAAATTTAATAGGGTAACTTATCCACTTAGTTATCCACAGACGCATCGCATTATCCACAAAGATGAACAAACTTATCCACACTATCCACAGAAAAACACGAAAAATTGTGCACAACTTTATACACAAGTTAAAAAGCGATAAATAAACAAAAGCCCAAGTTATTCACAATTTTGTGGATAACTTGGGCTTAATTATTATGATACAACAGCTTCTTCTTCAGTTGTTGCTGTTTGTTGATGAAGGATATAATGGTCTCTTGAGATCACAAACAGATCATAAATAGGATCAGCTTGACTATTTTCATTAATTTTTTCAAATACATCTGTATACGTATCATTGGCGAAAGTAACGAAGGGGACTTTTAGAATAGCTTTTAAAGAGCGTAAATTACTTCTTCTTATTTTAATAAAGATTGCTTGAATATTAAGGTCATAAAATAACTCATCAAAAAATGCATCTTTTGCTAACTTGTTATAGCCCTTTCCAAAATACGGTTCTCCAATCCATGTAGCTAAAAAGCCAGCACCATTTTCAACATCAAATAAATTAATGGTTCCAATCGGCTGATTATAATCATCAAGAATTGTTCTAGAAATTAACTCTCCATTTTCTTCTGCTTCGATAGTTTTTTTAGTTAAAAAATAGAATTCATCACTTGAGTATGCTTTATGCCGTACAAATGGAAATACTTCTGGGTGCTGCATTAAATCAAACAGCTGTGGTGCTTCATGTAATTCACGCTTTTTAAGCATAAAAAACCCCTCCTTTTTAGGGAGGGTGAAAAAGAGAGGCAGATATGCCCCTAGTTGTTCCCTTCCACCCTCGAATTTTTATCTTGTTAATTACAAAAATTCGGGGTGGGAATCGAACCCACTAGAACCAACGATTTCGTTGGTGGCGCACCATTTGCCTTCCCTATATATGAATAACTAGTGTGAATGATTTGAATATCCACGATAGCAGTGGACTTTAGAAAAATCTTTCCTTTCAAACTGACTTAATTTAAAACCTTTTTGTACTTTATATCATACTCGAATTAGATTGATTTGAAAACAAAAATTTAGATAATTTTTCGAGTAAATGCATGTATATTTACGATATAAGTATAAAACAACCTTATAAAGCTGTTTAAATCACACAAATAATAAAATATCACGAAATACAGTTAAATACAAGCGAATTTTACAAAAAATAATATTTATTTTTTGTAAATATTTTTGAGGGCTGAAGCTAGCTTCGGATACGCAAAGTGATAGCCATTTTTTTCTGCTTTTTCTGGTAAAACGTGTTGGCCATCGATTACTAATGTGCTCATTTCTCCTAATAATAATTTAATGGCAATAGAAGGAACAGGAAGCCAGTTTGGACGATCTAAAACAGTAGCAAGTATTTGGCTGAATTGATCATTTTGCATTGGCTCCGGGGCTGTTACATGGAGCGGTCCATCTACTCCGTCATTATCAATAGCAAATAAAATCATCCCAACGACATCCTCTATATGAATCCATGAAATCCACTGCTTTCCACTACCAATTTTTCCACCAATAAAAAGTTTAAATGGCATAGCCATAAGTGGAAGGGCACCTTCCTTTCCTAGGACGACGCCAAGTCTTGCTAAAACAGTTCTGACCCCTAGTGCATTCGCTTTTTTTGCTTCTTCTTCCCATGCTTTCGCTACATTTGCTAAAAAATCATCACCTGGTACCTGCTCTTCCTCAGTGAAAACATCCATCTCTGAGTTACCAAAATATCCTACTGCAGAAACATTTACTAACACATCTGGTTTTGTTTCCATTTTATTAATAAGGGAGACAATGGCATTTGTAGCTTTATATCTACTTTTAACAATCTTCTTCTTTTTTTCATCCGTCCAATAACCAAATAAAGAATCTCCAGCAAGATTGATAACGGCATCTACTTCGTCCAATTCTTTAGCAGGATCATGTTCGCTTTTTAACCAGCCTACATAAGTAAGATTTTGCTTGTTCTGATATTTCTCCGGGGAACGAGTGAGAATGGAGACATCGTCGCCTCTTTTTAGAAGTGCTTTGGTTAGCTGGGTTCCGACATAACCGGTTCCGCCAGCAATTGCAATATGCATATAATAGCCACCTTTTTAATATGATTTTTGTTTACGGAACATACGTTTGTGTGATAAGATGAACAGAAGAGGTGAAGAGCATGGTTCAGATCAGCCGAATTACGACACAAAAGAAATCAAAACATCGCTATAATATCTTTCTAAATGATGGCAAAAAAGAATTCTACGGTTTTAGTGTTGATGAAGATATTTTAATAAAAGAACATCTCCATAAAGGGATGGAGCTTGACCAAGCAAAGATCGATAGCCTGCAAGATAAAGATGCTACACATAAATTGTATACCCTATCTTTACATTATTTAAGCTATCGCATGCGCTCAGAAAAAGAGTTACTTGATTATTTAAAGAAGAAAGAAGTACCGCTTGAAACAGTAAGTGAAGTGATGGACCGACTGAAGGAAGAAGGTTTACTTGATGATAAAGCTTTTGCTGTTGCACTAATTAATACAAGGATTTTAACGACAAGTAAAGGACCGCTTCTCATAAAAAAAGAGTTAATTGAAAAAGGTGTGGATCGTCTCATTATTGAGGAAGTCATCCCCCTTTATACCTTTGATAAGCAATATGAAAAGGTTTTGAAATTGATCGAAAAAAAATCTAATTTTAACGAAAAAAAATCCTATAAAGAACAGCTTGACCGATTAAAGCTCAACCTGATGCAAAAAGGATTTTCAAATGACGTAATTCAAGAAGCATTAGCTTCCGCTTCACCTGAAAAAGATAATGAAGCGGAATACCAAGCTGTTGTGTTTCAAGGTGAAAAAGCTTTACAGAAATATAGTCGAAAATCACAAGGTTTTGAGCTGAAACATAAAGTTAAAAGTGCCCTTTACCGCAAACGATTTTCAGCAGAACTTATCGATCGTTTTATAGAAGAATATGTTGAGAATGAATAAGCTAGGCTTTAACGGTATTCATTTTTTTAAGTACATCTGAAACTGCTTCATGAACATGATCCACAACAAAATTAGCTTTTTCCTTTACGGCAGCCGGTGCTTGAGACATAACGTAGCTGTGTGGGGTCATCTCAAACATTGGTATGTCATTAAAGGAATCACCAATAACAGCGATCTCATCTACGTTAATTCCGCGCTCAAGTGCTAGCTTTTCAAGTCCAAATGCTTTGCTAATACCTCTAGGTAAAATATCAAGACATCTTTTATCGGACATATAGGTTACGATTTCCTCATGGAAAATTTCACTACGAATTTTCTCTTGCAATTGATTGACTTCATCTGGCTCACCTAACAACATATATTTACTAGGGTGAATGGCCTTTCCGTACGACTCAACAAAATCAACACCTTCTTTTAGATCAAAATAGAAAAGATGCTCCATTGCTTTAATTTCTGGAGTTCGCTCAGAAACATAAATATCATCAGCTGTCATAATGCAAAATAATTGCTCGTAGCCAACTATAGCCTCATGCAGTGTTTTGCCAAGCTTGGGGTCGAACGTATGACTATGAATCATGTTGTTATCTTCTGAATAGACAAAGCTTCCATTTTGGCTCACGCGGTGTCCAGTAGTCTTTAAGGCTTTAAATATTTCTGTAATTTCTCGATCTAACCTGCCCGTAGCTACTGTGAATTCCATTTCATTTTTTATCTTAGCAATTGCTTCGATATCTTTTGGCTTTAAGTAATTACCGTGACCGAGCAGCGTTCCGTCCAAATCTGTTGCAAACATTTTTATCATTTAAAGAGTATCCCCCAATGCTTATTTTAGCCAACAGATAGAAATATCGACTATTATATTGTAAGTATAGCGAATTATCTCTCGTATAAAAAGATTTCTGCTGTAAAATAGATGTAAATTATCGTAAAGATTGTTAAAATATAAGAAGAGCATAATTATAAGAAATGACGGTGAAACTAATGGATAGAAGATATAGTAACTTCACAGTAGAAGAGTTACGAGAGGAAGTTGCATCATTAAAGGAACAGGTTCAAAAAGCAGAGCAATGGGGCAATATTAGTGAATATGCCATTCTAGAACGTAAAATGCAAATGGCAGCAGCTTATTTATTAAATCCTGCTGATTTTGAAAAGGGAAAAGAATATGAATTAGCTGGCGATCCTGGTCAAACGTTTAGAATAACTTATAAAAATGGTGTGTTTGCTTGGGGACACCGTATTAATCTATTGGGACAAGTATATGAGGAAGAAGAAGCAGTTCCTATTTCTATACTAGGTGATAAGAAAGAGAAGTAGTGAGAAAGAGACTTCGATAAGGAACGGACTGAAACCAATCACCCATTACGAATGATATAGAGTAAAGACAAAAGGAAGGGACGATCAAACATGCAGCAATCGATAAAACGTCTAGCCGAACAATTATATAGTGCAAATCCGATGTTATCACCAGATGAAGCAGAGGCGTGGGTGACCTTGTTGTGGGAAGACTTTGAAGCAACGTCCGCTAAAGCTGGTAGAGAGTATTTAGGTCCACATACAACTGAACGTATTGTAAAGTACTGGATCGCGAATTATGGACCGAGATTAAATGAATTTGCAGAAAATTATCCAAGATATAAAAAAATGTTGGACGGAAAAGATCCAACTTTACATTAAAAAAACCAACCCGCCGAAAATGGTAGGTTGGTTTTTTATGCTTATCGATGTCATAATGACTTCTTGATCTTGACAATCTTTATTAATTAAGAAGTTACTTCATTCTCTGTTGTTAATTTAGTTTGCAATTTTTCTTCAGAGAAAACCCATCCCGTAAAGGAATTCATGATCCGCATATTGTCATCAATGTGTACTACTGCTACAAAGGGATAGTGACCATCTGAACGATATCTTAAATCAATCAACCGAACTTCTGTAAAGTCTTCAAAATCGTTCATTTCCCATCTGTATACAGGTGAAAAAGATAAAAATGCAGAAATATTTTTATCCTTTAAAGCGATGTCTATCAAAGGATCATCTGGTAACTTTAGTCTGTCAAAGGTGTCAATGATTTCAATATGCCCATGCTCCACTCTTCCTACAAAAAATTTATCTTTGGAGGTAACAGCAACACGCCATATATTTTGCTGTGTTGTTGGTGATGTAGCAATTTGCTCTACCTCGTCAAAATGATCTTTAATAATGCTGACAATTTCCCTTTTATCAATGTAGCGTTTAATATAATAAAGGAAAATGATAAAATAAATCATTAACCATGTAGTACCTGGATTTGCTCCAAGCACCCATGCGATAATACCGATAATGTGTAAAATGAAGATGTAAGGATCAAACGTATTTATAAAACCATATGCGACCCACCGCCTTGTAAACGGCCGATAGGCTTGCGTTCCATATGCATTAAATATGTCCACAAAAACGTGTAAAATCACGGCTAGAGCAGTCCATAAATAGAGATGGAGAAAATCGACACTTGGGACGAATGCATAAATAATAGCTGCTAGAGCAATACCCCAAAAAAGAACAGCTGGAACTGAATGTGTCACTCCACGATGGTGTCTAATATATACTGCATTATTTCGTAATTTTAAAATCGTATCAAAATCAGGAGCGTGTGAACCGACAATTGCTCCTACCATAACTGCACTAAAAAGGGTAGGATCCTGATGTACAACTGGATCAAGCGTGGCTATACCACTAAGTGCCACACCCATAACGATGTGCGTGCCTGTATCCATCTATGGTTGTCCCCCTTTCAATAATAAGAGACGCTTTACTATATTGTAGCATGAGGAATGAATGATTGTGAAAACATTTGATAGCAAAAAGTATACAAACAAAATAGAAAAGCATGCCTTTCAAAAAGATTTAATTAATTGGTACGACGCTGAAAAGCGTGATTTACCCTGGAGAGCAGATCAAGATCCATATAAAATTTGGGTTTCAGAAATTATGCTTCAACAAACCAAGGTTGATACTGTAATACCCTATTTTCAAAATTTTATAACCAGTTTTCCAACATTAAATGATTTAGCAGAAGCAGAAGAAGAAAAAGTATTAAAAGCATGGGAAGGTTTGGGCTATTATTCCCGTGCACGAAATTTGCAAGCAGCTGTCCGGGAGGTTGTGGAAGTTTACGAAAGCAAAGTCCCAGATCAACCGGATCTTTTAGGTGAACTCAAAGGTGTTGGTCCATATACAAAAGGTGCCATTTTGAGCATTGCCTATGAAAAACCAGAGCCTGCTGTAGATGGAAATGTGATGCGCGTATTTTCAAGAATCTTAGCAATGGATGATGACATTGCAAATCAACAGACTCGTAAAAAAATAGAAAGCTGTGTTACGGATCTTATTTCGCATGAAGATCCATCTGCCTTTAATCAAGGGTTAATGGAGCTTGGAGCAACGGTTTGTACTCCTAAAAAACCAACTTGTTTACTTTGCCCTGTGCAAGAGCATTGTCAGGCATTTGAACAGGGTATTCAAGAGAGCTTACCTGTGAAGTCGAAAGCAAAGAAACAAAAAAGCTTAGAATATTTTGCATTAGTATTTAAGGATGAGAATGAAAAATATATATTAGAAAAACGTCCGGAGACTGGCTTGCTTGCAAATATGTGGCAGTTTATCATGATTGATAAATCAGAAGTGCAAAAGAAACAATTACCTCTTTATGTAAGAGAAAAATATGGTTGGTCCATTAAAGGAATCAAAGAACTAAGTCCTGTTAAACATGTTTTCTCTCATATAACATGGCATTTAACTGTGCTTGAAGTAGAGCTCGAAGGCGAGATTAAAACAGAAGCACAGGCAAGTCTAATGAAAAAAGAAAAAATAAAAGAGCTACCTTTACCAGTGTCACATCAAAAAATATTTAACCAAATAACATAGCAACTGTTAAAACATTAGTAAAAGTATATGTAGTTTAATGAAAAATAATCGAATAAGGTTAAAACTTTACATCCAATAATTCCCTTCGCAAAAATTAAGAATATTTTTTTAGCATTTGGAGAAATTAATTTTTGTGGAGGTGATATAAGATGGCTAAAAACCAAAACCAAAATCCAGCTAGCAAAACAAATGCACAAGAAGTAAAACGCCAAAACCAAAAAGCTGCACAAGGGCAAGGTAAATTCGGAACTGAATTTGCAAGCGAAACTGATGCACAAGAAGTAAGACAACAAAACCAAAAAGCAAATCAAAAAAAGAACCAAAATCAAAACCAAAATCGCTAAGCTGTTTTAATTGCACCGGTTGCGACTAAGATAGCTTTGATAGCTATCACAGTACTTCACAAAGTGTTTTAAAGCTACAACAAATAAAGAAGAACCTTTCCTTTTGTATTGGAAAGGTTCTTCTTTTGTTCTAATGCTTTCTATTTTATCAATAGTAAAAGCAGATGGTGAACCACAAAATTTTTTCTTGATACGGTCGGGTAAGATGTACATATCGAACAATATAAAATTAATATGTTTAGTTTGTAAACAGAATTGTTTCCATTTCACATTTTTTCCCGTTATAATATTACTATTACTTAAAAATAATCGCAGAAAGGAAGATACGAATGGATGGCGTAGAACCTGGCGCGAAAATCCAAATCAAAAGTTATAAGCACAATGGAAACATCCATCGTGTCTGGGATACAACAACCATACTAAAGGGAACAAGCAATGTGGTAATCGGAGCGAATGATAAAACAATTGTTACAGAAAGTGACGGACGAAATTGGGTCACGAGAGAACCTGCGATCTGTTACTTTCATGCAGAATATTGGTTTAATATCATTGGAATGCTAAGAGATGATGGTATTTATTATTACTGTAACATCAGTTCCCCATTTGTTTTTGAAAAAGGTGCGGTTAAATATATTGATTATGACCTAGATGTAAAAGTATTTCCTGACATGACTTATATTTTACTTGATGAAGATGAATATGAGGTGCATAGGCACGAAATGGATTACCCAAAGGAATTAGATGGAATTTTGTGGAGAAATGTTGAATATTTACTTCGCTGGATCAGACAAAGAAAAGGCCCTTTTTCACCAGAATTTGTTGATCAATGGTACGAGCTGTATCTAACCTATCGTTCTTAAAACTTCATCGATACAACAACATAAGAGAGGTGAGAAGTCGTGGACAGTATCAAACGATATTTACAATTCGTATATCCTTATAAATGGAAAATACTCATAACGATTTTAATTGGGATCATCAAGTTTGGGATCCCTTTATTAATGCCGTTAATCGTTAAATATGTAATTGATGATATTATCAATGCAGAGCAAATGGCGACAGATGAAAAATTAACACAACTTTTTTGGCTCATTGGAATAGCAATGCTTATTTTTGTTGTTCTTCGGCCGCCTGTTGAGTATTACAGACAGTATTTAGCGCAATGGACAGGCAATAAAATTTTATTTGATATTCGCGAGCAATTATTCGATCATATTCAGAAGCTAAGCTTGAAATTCTATTCTCGAACAAAAACAGGTGAAATTATTTCTCGAGTTGTCCATGACGTGGAACAAACAAAGAACTTTGTCATGACTGGCTTAATGAATATCTGGTTAGATTTAATTACTATCTTAATTGCAATCGGAATTATGATGTTTATGGACTTTTGGCTAACTATTGTCGCTATTTCCTTATTTCCGTTATACGGAATTGCGGTCAAGATTTTTTATGGTAAATTAAGAAACTTAACTAGAAATCGCTCACAAGCATTGGCTGAAGTTCAAGGACATTTACACGAACGTGTACAAGGTATACCTGTTACTAGAAGCTTTGCATTAGAAGATTATGAACAGGGTCAATTTGATAAGAGAAATCATAACTTTTTAACAAGAGCAATTGATCATACATCGTGGAATGCGAAAACCTTTGCAGTTATGAATACTATTACTGACTTAGCTCCGCTTCTTGTCATAGGGTTCGCAGGTTATTTTGCCATTACTGGTGACTTAACTGTTGGTACCATTGCTGCCTTTATCGGTTATATGGATCTTGTTTATAATCCATTACGTAGATTAATCAGTTCTTCTACCGTTTTGGTACAATCGATCGCATCGATGGATCGTATGTTTGAATTTATGGATGAGAAGTATGATGTAAAGGATAAGGAAGATGCAAAGGAACTAAAGGATGTTGCTGGTGAAGTAACTTTTAACCATGTTAGTTTTCGGTACGAGGATGAAGAAGATCTTGTCTTAAAAGATGTCGATCTTCATGTAAATGAAGGGGAAACCATTGCTTTAGTTGGAATGAGCGGTGGAGGTAAGTCGACTATTATAAGCTTAATACCTCGTTTTTATGACGTGACAGATGGAAGCATCCTAATAGATGGAGTGGATATCCGAGATGTTAAAGCAAGGTCGTTACGTGACAAAATAGGCATGGTTTTACAGGACAATATTTTATTCAGTGAATCTATCGCTGCCAATATTCGAATGGGAAATCCTGATGCTACAGATGAAGAAGTGATCCAAGCAGCAAAAGCTGCAAATGCTCATGGATTTATTTCTGAGCTTTCTAAGGGCTATGATACCCTAGTCGGCGAACGGGGTGTGAAGCTATCGGGTGGTCAAAAGCAACGCGTTGCAATTGCACGAATATTCTTAAAGAATCCACCACTATTAATACTAGATGAGGCTACTTCAGCATTAGACTTAGAAAGTGAAAGCTTAATACAGGATGCACTAGAAAAATTAGCTTCAGAGCGAACAACATTTATTGTTGCGCATCGACTTTCGACCATTACGCATGCAGACCGCATTATTTTAATAGAAAATGGTATCGTTGTGGAAGAAGGTACACATCAAGCATTAATGGCTAAAAAAGGTGGTTATTACCGCCTGTACCAAGTGCAGGAATTAACCGCAGATATGAATACGGATAAATCGCTATTATAAAAAAAGCTCCTGCCTTATAAAGTGTACCCTTTGTAAAGGACTTTTTAAAAAAAGACTATGCTACACTGGAAAGGTGATTCCTGTATTGTACAGGAGTCATCTTTTTTAGATT
>NZ_QPJJ01000021.1 GCF_003337485.1 Saliterribacillus persicus | reverse complement strand
GAATGAAAGAAACTGAAGAATGGATAAAAACAAGTGCTGAAGAAGTGGCTCAAAATTAAATTGCGAAATGGCTCACTTTTCACTTGCGAAATACATTTGTGGGAAAAAGGTAATCCTTACTGCTGAATGCAGTCGCTTCTAAATAGGATTCTAATGTGTTCTTTAGGATTGGATTAATAAAATAGGATTGCTTTTTTTCGGAGGTCGTTTCGAACAAATCGATATATTCATATACTTTCCCGTCCTTACTTATATCTTCTACTTTTAAATGGAGGAGACGATGAATACGAATACCTGTATTAATGCCAAACACAAAAAGTAAATGGTCACGCATAGAAGACTTTTTCAAGATAGCCTTCATTTGTTTAATTTGCGTGATACTTTTGATTGGATCGACTGCTTCCATATGTATTCACCTCTTCAATCAAAGATACGGATAAGTTTTAATAGTCTAAAGTAGTAACCATGATTAAGTATTGTAAGGAAAATAATAGCTACTAATTTCATTCTATGTTACATAAGTAAATTTTAACATAGGTTTTGTAACATATATAGAGATATGCACTAGGGCTAGAGAAGAGAAATAAAAGAAGCCATCCTCATTTGTGAGGATGGCTTCTAACTATTATATCTCTTTATCAAATAAAAGCACGCGTGCTGGAGCTGCTTCCGTTCCAACTAAGTGAAGCGGAGAGGCTACCATAAAGTACTCACCTGCTTCAATTTCAGAAAGGCGCAAACCCTCCATGATGATAATATCATTTCGGAAAAGCTTACGATGGGTTGGATTGCCCTCCTGGCTTCGTTCAATGCCTAAGGTGTCAATCCCAATTCCATCAATTTGCTTTTCGATACAAAAATCTGCAGCATCTTCTTTAAGATAAATAAAGTCAAAGTCGAATTGATTAGTTGTGTGAAATGAATTAGTTGTTCGACATAAGAGAAAATCGCCTTTTTCAATCGAGCAGTCCTCTAAATCAGATCTTGTAATACCATCTTTCGCGTCTGTAAGATCAATAACCTTTACCTTTCGAACCAATCGATCAAGGTTTATTGTTTCAAATGTATCCGCATCGTTGATCATATGAAGTGGTGCATCGATATGTGTACCAGTATGAAGATTTAGGGTCATTGTCGTTGAAGTAACGTGTTTTTCAACATTTCTGTTTAAGTTAGGCTTACTTCCTTCATTGTTTTCCCAAACCATCATATCCGGTGTAATCGGCATGCTTATATCGTAAAATTTCATCTTATCACCTTCACCTTATTTATTAGGTGTTACATCCCACCACTGGAAGCCATCTTCTGCTAACAAATCGTCTGCAGCTTTAGGACCGTTTGATCCAGTTTCATAGTTAGGGAAGTCTGCTTTCTTTTTACCCCATGCATCTGCAATGACGTCAACAAATTTCCAAGATAATGCCACTTCATCCCAGTGGGTAAAGTTAGTAGAATCGCCACGCATACAATCATGCAATAAAATCTCATATGCTTCAGGCGTATTCATTTTATCGTGGCTACTGTTTTCATAGCTTAACTGAATTGGAGTAGAAGAAGCACTGTAGTCACCTTTTTTAGCATTTACATGTAAGGTGATTCCTTCATGTGGCTGCACATGTATAACTAAAAGGTTTGGACGAGTGTCATGCTCTTTACCGTAATAAAGATTCATTGGCAAGTCTTTGAATTCTACTACAATTTCAGTTGATTTTTGCTTCATACGTTTACCAGTACGCATATAAATTGGCACGCCAGCCCAGCGGAAATTATCAATCATTAATTTAGCTGCAACAAAGGTATCTGTGTTTGAATCAGGATCTACACCGTTACCAGCACGGTAGGCAGGTAACTCTTCTCCATTTACAAGACCTTTGTCGTATTGACCACGCACAAAATACTTGTGCACATCGTCTTCTGTCATAGGACGAAGGGCACGTAATACTTTTACTTTTTCACTGCGGATTTCCTCAGGTGAAAGTTTAATTGGTGGATCCATTGCGATCAGTGCCATCATTTGTAACATGTGATTTTGAACCATATCTTTTAATGCGCCAGCACTGTCATAATAGCGTCCACGTTCTTCCACACCTAAAACTTCACTAGAAGTGATTTGAATATTGGATATATGTTGATTATTCCAAAGTGGCTCAAACAATGCGTTTGCAAAACGAATTACTTCAATATTTTGAACCATTTCTTTTCCTAAGTAATGGTCAATGCGGTAAATTTGATCTTCATCAAATGCCTCACGTATTTGATCATTTAATTCTTTTGCTGAAGGGTAATCGTGACCAAATGGTTTTTCGATTACAAGACGTGTCCAGCCTTTAGCAGTTGTTAATCCCTCTGATTTCAAATTAGCGGCAAGGGTCCCAAAGAAGTTAGGCGCCATTGAGAAATAGAAAAGACGATTTCCTTCTGTTTGATGTTTTTCATCAAGTGCATTGATAAATTTATCCAATGCTTGATAGTGACCCAAATCTTGAATATCGAATGGATTATAATGAAAATGGCTCGCAAATTCATCTTTATCAATATGTGGATCATCGAAGTTCTCGATTGATTTTTTTACGTTATTCTGAAAATCTTCGTTTGTAAGAGGTCGTCTAGCTACCCCGATTACGGCAAAATTATCGGATAATTTTCCGTTGCGATATAGGCGATAAATAGAAGGGTATAGTTTTCTATTTGCCAAATCACCTGTAGCACCAAAAATCACGATTACTGCTTTTGGAGTGTTCGTTGTCATTAACTTAAACTACCTTTCTCATTGATTATTTTCACAGTTTTGCTTATGCTTGTGCTTGTACGCATATGTGTCACGATATGCTATAATCATATAACGATATGTCTCCTAACCATTATACACTATCATGCAAGGTGTTTCTGTGAATAACAATTCACATGATAGAGAGTGATGGTGTGGCTAGTGATTTTTCCATATTTATATACTATCATGTATGTGAAAAATGACAAATGAAATACATAGAATATTCTAAACATTTAGGAGGAAATTATGAAAAAGTACCGTGGATTTTTAATTGATTTAGATGGAACTGTATATAAAGGGACTGAAAAGATTGAAGAAGCTATTACATTTGTAAAAGAATTAGAGAAAAGAAAGTTACCTTATTTATTTTTAACAAATAATTCTACAAAACACCCGAAGGATGTATCGGAAAAGTTAGTGGAAATGGGAGTTCCATCCACAACGGAGCATGTTTTCACAACAAGCATGGCCACAGCAAGCTACATTAAAGAGCAACAAGCGGATGCGAAAGTTTTCGCAATTGGCGAAGAAGGGTTGCATGCTGCACTTAAAGAGGTTGGTTTAGAAGTTGTGGAAGATGATGCAGATGTGGTAGTAATGGGACTGGACCGTGAGCTTAATTATGAAAAATTAGCCGTAGGTGCATTAAATATTCGTAATGGTGCTAAATTTGTAGCAACTAACGGGGACGTCGCACTTCCAACTGAACGAGGATTTTTACCTGGTGCTGGATCTCTTATTTCTGTTTTATCCGTCACTACAGGTGTGACACCAAAATTTATCGGAAAGCCAGAAGCGATAATCGTGGAGCAGGCTTTAGAAGTGCTTGGCACAAAAAAAGAAGAAACGTTAATGGTAGGAGACAATTACGATACAGATATTTTAGCTGGAATTAATGCAGGTATCGATTCACTATTAGTGCACACGGGTGTTACAACAAAAGCACATTTAGAAAAAATTGAAGTAAAACCAACCTATACCATTGATTCCTTGGCTGATTGGATATTAGAGGATTAAACAAAAACAAGGCATGCGCTTTAAACACGCATGCCTTGTTTTTTTCGTATGTTCACTCGATTTGTAATGAGAACACCAAAAATAACTAAGAAAGCTCCACCTACTTGAATGAAGGTTAGTTGTTCCTTTAAAAAGATCACCGCACCGATCATCGTGAATACAGGTATTAAATTTAAAAAGATAGAGGCCCGTGACGGACCAATGGCCTGTACCCCTTTATTGTATGCGACTAATGCAATTAATGAGGGGAAAATACCGAGATATAATAGTCCTAAAACGACATTCCATGACCATGTGATCTCAGACCACGAGTTAAATTCAATCCATGTTAATGGAATAAAGATAATAATTGCAACAACCGACATTACAAGAAGCGCACCATAGGTTGGAAATTTCCATGTATGCTGTTTTATAAAGATAGAATAGACGGCCCAGGTAATCATTGCTAAGAGCATAATCAAGTCACCAATGTTCACTTCAAGCGACATAATGACTTCAAGTGACCCCTTGGTAATAACAACAAAAACACCGAATAAAGAAATAAACACCCCTAATAGCTGCATTCGGGTAACTCTCTCTTTAAAGAGAATAAAGGTTAATAGAAGAGTGAAAATAGGTGTTGACGCTTCGACGATCCCAGCATTGATCGAAGTAGTATAATTCAGTGCTAAGTATACAAAAATATTAAATAATACAAGGCCAGAAATTGATAACGAAAGGATCGCCTTCCATTCCTTTTTCCAAAGAATCCGATTATTTTTCCACTCCCGGTAGCCAATCGGGAAAATGACAAGTGCTGCGATTAAATATCTAAAAAAGGAAAGCGTAATTGGTGGGATTTCCTGTGTAACAGGCTTACCGACAATCAAATTCCCTGCATAGAATATTGCTGCAAGTATGAGTAGTAAATAGGCTTTCAAACAATCCCTCCTTATTTTCAATTTAATAGATGGATTTCAAAAAGTATATGCGAAATCAATACTATCATAATTTCTCGGAGGGCTCTATTCTTTGAATCTCAAATATATCTTCTAATTTCTCAGATAAAAAGTGGTGGGCGTCTTCTACTCCAAGGTTGTAAAAAGTAGGCGCAATCTCCTTCATGATGAAGTCCAGAATAAATCCAGCTTCTAGATTTCCTAATTCTTCATCGCGTTCCTTTAGGTAGTATTGCTTTATCGATAGAATTAGTTGTTCCTTCTTCTCTTTGGATAGTTCGAATGGTTGTTTCATGTGTCATGCCTCTTTTCATACCATATTTATGTAAAGTATAGCAGAGTTAGCGTGAATTGGCAGTTTCGCTCAGCCACTTGTGGAGGTTTCATGGCCAAAATGGATGCATGCATGGCCAAACGAAATGATTTCATGACCAAATAACGCGCTTGCTTGGCCAAACTAGTAAATTTCATGGCCAAATCGGAGTAATTCATGGCCAAAATGCACACAAAGCAGGAATCTCCAAATAGGAAGATCCCTGCTAAACTGCATATTAATATGATAAGTTTCGCTAGGCACAAGTGGCAAGTGCATCCACTTGTGGAAGTCTCATTTTATCGCCGCGCTAAGCGTCCGTAGAAAGAAAGATCAACGGACGCTAAGCATCACTGGGAAAACCCACCCATTGATGCAAGTCTCACTTTATTTCGCTGCTTTTTGTAGCTTGTGTATCATTTGAAGGGAGCGGCCTGTTCCGATTGCAACTGATTCTAACGGATTTGGTGCCATGTGCACAGGCACGTTTACTTCTTGCTTTAACCAATCTTGCATTCCTTTTAATAGAGCGCCACCACCAGTTAGGGTAATGCCGTGGTCAACGATATCTCCACTTAGTTCAGGCGGACAGTTTTCTAACGTATCACGGATAGCTGTGAAGATGGATTCCAGCGTTTCTTTGATCGCAGATTGTACCTGCGTAGAAGTAACAGTTACAACGCGAGGCAGTCCTGTAACAAGGTCACGGCCTCTTACTTCCATTGTTTCTTCCTTGTGATCGATTAATGCATGTCCAATTTCCATCTTAATGTTCTCTGCTGTGCTTTCTCCGATTAACACATTGAAATTTTTACGTACGAATTGAATAATCTCTTCATCCATATGGTCTCCACCAACACGAACTGATTTACACGAAACCACTCCACCAAAGGAAATAATCCCAACTTCACTAGTTCCGCCACCAATATCTACGATGACACTAGCAGTTGGCTCTGCAACAGGTAAGTCCGCTCCAATAGCAGCAGCGACAGGTTCTTCAATTAGATGTACCTCTTTCGCTCCATAATTTTTAACGGCATTATGGATAGCACGGCGCTCTACAGCTGTGCTTCCAGACGGAGTACAAACAACCACACTAGGCTTGCGCATGGATAACCCAGCAGTTTTACTAACCTTTTTAAGTAATACACGTAACATCTGCGTGGTTGTATCAAAGTCAGCGATCACACCGTCACGAAGCGGGCGGATAGGGACGATATGTCCTGGTGTTTTTCCGATCATATTTTTTGCGTCATTTCCAACAGCAACGACTTGCTTTGTGCGGGTGTCAATGGCCACAACAGATGGCTCATTGAGAACGATACCCTTTGATTTTGTATATATTAAAACATTTGCAGTACCTAAATCGATTCCTACTTCAGCATTTGAAAACATAATGAATCCTCCAGTTTATAATCAAGATAATTTTTTATTAAGTAAATATAGCAATACTTTCTATATAGCTTTTCTTAAGTCTAACGAAAATTATGGGGGTAGGTCTGCAGGGGATTAATGTAAATAAACACAAAAACTTGTATTTTTGCGTCACCTCGCACCTTAAAACACACTTTTTTTATCAAATAAAACTATTTTCGACAAGATAAAATTTTGTATGGCCAAATCGATTACCAAAGAGAGAATTTTGAATCCACGACGGCACACGCTATTTTTAGTATAATGAGAGAAATAAGCTCTAAAAAGATGGGGAGGAAATACGTTGACCTATAAAATCGTATCTTTTAATGTGGGCAAACCGTCCACCTATCAGTTCGGCACGAAAGAAATCGAAACAGGTTTCGTAAAAAAACCGATTGAACATGCTGTAAGGTTAACCAAAACCGGATTCACAGAGGACGGCCAAGCCGATCTGAAAAACCATGGGGGTGAGGAGAAAGCTTTACTCTTTTATCCTGTGGAGCATTATCCCTTTTGGGAAAAACATTATGATCGTTCCTTTTCCTATCCAGCTTTTGGCGAAAATATCACCATTAAAGGGTTAACTGAAGAGGCTGTTTATATAGGAGATCAATTCCAATTAGGAGACGCCATTATAGAAATATCGCAGCCAAGGCAGCCATGCTACAAAATAGCGGCCTATCATCAAATTAAAGATATTCCGAAGATCGTGACAGAAACAGGCTACGGCGGTTATTATTTCCGTGTTCTCAAAGAAGGTGACGTTTCAAAGGATTCTGTAGTGGAAAAAGTTTATCAGGATCCGGCAGAAATATCATCTTCGGCTATATTTAAGGCGCTATTTCACAATTCTGTTGGCGAAAGAGACATACAGCTTTTTAGTGAACACCCAAAACTCGCAAGTAATGTCCGTGCATCTTTAAAAAAGAAGTTAGAGCGAAAATAATGGATGGGCATGGACCACACTATAAAAAAGAAAAACAATATTTTAGATAATAGGGGAGAACAACATTGCGTACACTATGGATATACACCTATGCAGCGATCATTGTATTTAACACCTTACCGAAATTACGAAAAGTTAAAAAACTAAGTAAGGAAGAGAAATTTAATCAGCAAGAAGAAATTTTTCAAACCGCTCAACAGGTTTCAGAAAAAGTGATCAAGAAAACAAAAACCACAGTAGAAGTTCATGGGAAAGAAAACTTACCTGATGGCCCAGCACTTTACGTCGCTAACCATCAAGGCTTATTTGATATTTTATTATTACTTGGGTACTTAGATAGACCAATTGGATTTATCGCTAAAAAAGAAATTAAACGACTGCCTATCATAAGTAGCTGGATGGAAGAGATAGGCTGTGTATTTATCGATCGTGCCAATAAAAGAGAAGCAATTAAAGTGATGGCGAAGGGAATAGAAAATTTAAAGGATGGATATTCATTAGTAATTTTCCCAGAGGGAACAAGAAGTAAAGGGGCTAGTTTAAAAGAATTTAAAGCGGGTAGTTTACGATTAGGAACAAAGGCAAAGGTGCCTATCGTACCGATTGCGATTGATGGCACTTATCATATGTTAGAGGGTAATGATGGTGCCATTAAACCTGCGCATGTTCAAATGTGGATACACAAACCAATAGACCCTGAAGTATATCAAACCCAAAAGAATGTAGAAATTATGGAAAATATATCAGAAGAAATTAGAACCACGTTATTAAAAAATACCAAAGAATAGCTACTTTAAGCTGAAGGGGTGAAGGCTATGTGTGGTCGGTTCACTTTAACAGTAAGTGAATTTGAGATATATGAAGCATTTGGATTAGAAGGGAAGTCTGATTTCAGCGACTATTTGCCAAGATATAATATTGCTCCAGGACAAGAAATCCTTTCGATCATTCATGATGGAACGAAGAAAAGAATGGGTCCAATTAAATGGGGACTGGTACCGAGCTGGTCAAAGGATAAAAAAATAGGGTATAAAATGATTAATGCACGAAGTGAAACAGCGCATGAAAAGCCTAGCTTTAAACGATTAATGGCCAACAAACGTTGTCTCATTGTTGCTGATAGTTTTTATGAATGGAAGAAGACAGAGGCGGGAAAGCAACCAAAACGTATTTATTTAGAAAATCGACCTCTTTTTGCCTTTGCGGGATTATGGGATAAATGGGAGAAAGACGGTGAGGTTTTGTTCACCTGTACCATTCTTACAAAGGAAGCGAACTCCTTTATGTCGGATATTCATGACAGAATGCCGGTGATTTTACCAGAAGGAAAAGAAAACGAATGGATAAACCCAAATGCAACAGATCCTATAGAAAGAGCTGCTTTTTTACAAGAGATCGAGATAAGTGATTTGGCTGCCTATAATGTGAGCAATACTGTCAATTCAGTTAAAAACGAAGAAAAAGCATGCATTGAACCGTTGAGCTCTTAAACTGGTCGGATAAAAAAGGACTCAATGGAAAAAGAAGGTTAGAAAATTAGAATAGGTGGTATTATATGATTAAAGTATTATTTGTTTGTTTAGGAAATATTTGCCGATCACCAATGGCAGAAGCGATTTTTAGACAAATCGTAAAAGAAAAGAGAGAAGAGCAAAACTTTGAAATTGACTCAGCAGGAATGGGGAATTGGCATGTAGGCAAACCTCCTCATCAAGGCACAAGAGATATCTTAGATCGTTATGAGATAAGCTATCAAGGACAAGAGGCTAGACAGATACAAGAGGCTGATTGGGATCAGTATGACTATATTGTTGCAATGGATGAACAAAACATGCAAGACCTTGAAGCTTTTCGTCATCTAAATCAGCAGGTAGTTGTGAAACGATTAATGGATTTTGTAGATAATCCGAAAGAACAAAATGTTCCTGACCCTTACTTTACAAAGAATTTTGATTACACCTATGAATTAGTAAAAGAGGGCTGTGAAAAGTTATATCATTTTTTGAAGAACGAGAAAAAGTAAAAAATTCACATAGGCATGAAGCTATGTGAGGCATATTTTAAGGTTCGAAGTAATACAAATGAATTCTATTCATCACACATTTAAAGACACAATTCTTCTTAAAAAAAGACGCAGAAAGGATGATAGTAAATGGGTAAACAATTATTATGTAAAGGTATCATTATTGGAGCAGTAGCGGGAGGTTTAATTACGCTATTTGATGAGGATACAAGAAGGTATGCTAGTAGAAAATTATCAGAATCAAAGGACTCTGCCGGGTATTACGTGAAGCATCCATCTGATGCTTTAAATCAACTTAATCATGGATACCAAAAAGCTTCCAAGCAAGTTTCTGCTGGTCTTTCTAGTGTGTTATCTATTTTAAATCAATTAGAAGAAGTAACGAATTCAGTGGAGGATAAAAGCGAAGCAATACTAGAAGAGTCAACTGGAGCTAGCAATGAACAAAAATAGTTTGATGAAGCACCCAATTGTGTCCTTCGGGAAACAGTTGGGTAAACGTGTTATGGATGATGATGTTACTGGTCTTGCAGCGCAGCTTGCTTACTTTTTCCTGCTATCATTATTACCCTTTATTTTATTTTTAGTGACCCTAGTCGGTTATCTACCCTTCGATGATATTGACGTCATGAGCTTTCTTTCTACTTATGCACCGGAAGAAATTATGACCCTGTTAAATGACAATATCTCACAGATTGCAAATGATCGTAATGGTGGTTTATTATCCATAGGTATTATTGGTACCTTATGGTCAGCTTCAAACGGAATAAACGCACTTATGCGATCGCTTAACACTGCTTATAATATTGAGGAAGATCGTTCCTTTTTAATCGCAAGAGCTATTTCTATTGTTCTAACAGTAGCAATGGTTGTTGTTATTATTACTGCTTTTGTATTACCGATATTTGGCCGTATGATTGGTGTCTATTTGTTTTCATTTTTTGGACTTTCAGATGGGTTCTTGAGTATGTGGAATACATTAAGATGGGTGATATCATCTATTGTATTCTTTATTGTGTTAGTGGTCTTATACCGTCTAGCCCCAAGTAAACGTGTATATTTTAAGCATGTGTATGTAGGTGCTATTTTTGCAACAGTATTTTGGCAATTAGCTTCATTAGCATTCTCTTATTATGTAACCACAATGGGAAATTATTCCGCAACATACGGAAGCCTTGGTGGTGTCATTATACTTATGATTTGGTTTTACCTATCAGGCATCATTATTATTACAGGTGGAGAAATCAATGCTCTAATCGAAAAGAAAAGCAAAGAGAGAAAAGTTGCAACATAACAAAAAAGGTACTGTTACCGAATGATCGGGCAGTACCTTTTTTATATGGGCAGTTCAACATCTCTAAACTAAAAGACTTTTCCATAAAGTAGGAGTATCATTAGTTTTGTAATTTTTCCAGCTATAATTTAAATTTTCAATAATCTTAATCCATTAAGAATAACAAGTATTGTACTTCCTTCATGGCCAATGACTCCGAGTGGCAGATCTATTGCTTGTAAGAAGTTCGATGTGATTAAAACAAGAATAACAGCGATAGAAAAGATGACATTTTGCTTAATCACGCGATTCATTCTCTTAGATGCTTGAAGCGCCTCTACGATTTTTGGTAAATTATTTTTTACTAGCACAACATCTGCCGTTTCGAGCGCTACATCACTACCGGCTCCCATTGCAATACCTAAGTTTGCAGTAGCTAGTGCGGGCGCATCATTAATTCCATCGCCAATCATCGCTACTCTTTCTTCCTTCTCTCGAAGCTTTTTAAGGATTTCTACTTTATCTTGTGGTAAGCAATTGGCATGGTACTCGCTAATATTTGCCTCAGCTGCAATTGCTTTAGCTGTAGATTCGTTATCACCAGTTAACATAATGGTTTTAATTCCTAAATTATTGAACGTTTGAATTGCCTTTAAGGTATCTTTTCGCATCTGATCCTTTAAAGCATAAGCGGCCACTACAACTTCCTCTTTTGCCACATATACAATTGTTTTCGCTTCTCTATTAAAGGTATTGCCATAACTTTCTAAAAAATTCTCTGCTTTTTCGGTTCCAACAAATCTTGCGCTTCCAATTAACCATTCATCACCATTCACAATAGCTTTTACACCTTTTCCGCTAATTGTTTGAATCTCATCGACTTCCAGGTTGGTAGAATAGTTTTCTTTTTCACACCAATTAACGACAGCCTGTGCTAAAGGGTGGGTAGAAGCTTTTTCGATCGATCCTACTATTTCATGTAGTGCTGTTGTATCGATATCATTTTTTACTAAGTTATCTGTTACTGCAGGTTTTCCTTCTGTAAGTGTGCCCGTTTTATCAAAGGCGATTGCTTTAATGGAGGCTAAGTTTTCAAGATGTAATCCGCCTTTAAATAGAACGCCATTTCTAGCATTGGAAGAAATGGATGAAAGGGTAGCAGGCATGATAGAGGCTACAAGTGCACATGGAGATGCAACAACAAGTAGTATCATCGCCCGGTAAATAGTATCCGTCCAGCTCCATCCAACTAAGTAATGTGGTAAAAACATCATAAAGGCAACAGTCAACAGCACTATTTTCACATAGGTGCTTTCAAAGCGTTCAATAAATAACTGGGAAGGTGACCTTTCACTTTTTGCTGCTTGCACGAGCTCCACTATTTTTTGAAAAAGAGATTCACTTGAAAGCTTATTAATCTCAACCGTAATATTACCATTGCCATTTACTGTACCAGTAAATACATCTTCGTCGATTTCTTTTTCAACAGGAATGGATTCTCCTGTTAAAGCACTTTCGTCAATGGTGGTGGAACCCTTTATAATTTTTCCGTCAGCAGGAATTCTCTCCCCAGCCTTGATGACAATGCTATCACCTATAGTAAGCTCTTCTACACGAACCTCTACTGTGCCATTGTCTGTTAGCTTCCATGCGGTTTCGGGTTGTAAATCCATTAATGAAGCAATTTCTTTTTCACTTTTATTCATGGTGTACGTCTCAAGTGCGCCAGATAGTGCAAAGATGAATATTAATATAGCCCCTTCTGTCCAGTAGCCAATTGAAGCTGAGCCGATTGCAGCTAGGATCATTAATAATTCTACATTCAGTGTCCTATCTTGAATGGTTTCTTCTATACCTTCTTTTGCTTTAGCAAAGCCACCAATTACGAATGCGCTTAAAAGTACAGCAACTTGAGCATTACTGCTTAACATGCTGCTAAAGAGCCATGCGCTAAGAATTAATACACCACTCAAGAGAGCTGCAATTAACTCTGCATGTGTTCGAACGAATTGAAAACTAGGATACTCTTTTAATGAATGAAAATGATTCGCAGGCTTCTTATTTAAAATAATTTTAGTTTGTGTCGCCATTTTTGAACACTCCTTATCTAATTGAGAATGTTAATCATTAGTAAATCGTTTAAATTAGGTTAATTGATAATAATAATCATTATCTTATTTATAATTATTATAAAGTAGTACTTAATATTATATTATCATATAGAGAGGAGAAATCAAGAGGGAATTATGGATTCTTTATGAATAGAACGATTATCAATTAGAAAATATATTACTGTTATATTGAGCTTTTTTGTTATATATAACAGATGATTTTTTTAATAGATACAGGATGTTTAAATCTTGAAATAATCAGAATTAACTGTTATCTTTTATTAGGTGAACTATCTATAACAAAATATAAGGGGTGTTTCAGGATGAAGAAATTTTTTTTAATTATTGGGGTTTTATTCCTTTTCTTAGTTGCATGTGGAGAAGGTGATTCAGAAGAACAATCAGGTCAGTCTGAATCTGATGGGAAATTAGCTGAGATTGAAGAAAAAGGCGAGATTGTCGCTGGTACTTCGGGTACATTAATTGCTGCTTCTTATTATGAAGAAGAGACAGATGAATTAACTGGATATGATGTTGAGGTAATGAAAGAGATTGGTAAAAGACTCGATCTAGAGGTTAAATTTGAAATAATGGGAATCGATAGCATGCTTCCTGCGATTGAAAGTGGTAGAATTGATGTAGCTGTTAATGATATTGAGGTAACAGATAGCCGTAAGGAAAAAAATAATTTTTCTGATCCATATAAATACTCTTTTAGTACGATGGTAGTACGTGAAGAAGATAACTCTGGGATTGAAACATTAGAAGATTTAGAGGGTAAAAGAGCTGGTGGCGGTGCTACCACAATCTTTAGTCAAATAGCAGAACACTTTGGTGCAGAAGTGGTTACATACGGTAATGCGCCAAATGAAGCGTATTTACGTGATGTTCATAATGGAAATACCGATGTAATAGTAAATGATTATTTCTTATCTAAATTTGGTGTGGGTGCTTTTCCAGAGTTTGATATTCACCTTCATCCAGATTTGAAGTTCCATCCTACTGAGCAAGCAGTAGCAATGGATAAGGATGCAAATGATCTTCAGGAAAGAATAAACGAAGTATTAGCAGAAATGCGTGAAGATGGAACATTATCGGAGTTAGCAACGAAATTTTATCAAGAGGATGCTTCAAAAGAGCCTGAGGGTGAAATTGAGGAAATCGAAGGTCTTGATTTATAAGGTGTGATAAAGAATGCAGGACTTTTTTGATGTTAAATTAGCGATAGAGAATTTACCGCTTGTCTTAAGCGGCTTACCGATGACGATTGCAGTATCGTTTGTATCGATGGCACTCGGTTTAACTTTAGGACTCTTTCTTTCGCTAGCTAGAAGCTCTTCTGCAAAATTATTACGCTATCCAGCGCGTATCTATATTTCGTTTATGCGAGGTACGCCAATTTTGGTCTTTTTATTTATTTTATACTACGGCTTGCCGATGGTAAATTTGAATATGTCAGCATATGTAGCAGCAGTGCTTGGCTTTGGATTGAATAGCGCAGCCTATATTGCTGAAATCAATCGAGCATCGTTAAATAGCGTTCCATATGGACAATGGGAATCTGCAAAAGCTTTAGGTTTTTCATATTTTCAATCATTACGGAAAATTGTATTGCCACAGGCAACACGCATTTCAATCCCGCCTTTGACAAATGTGTTCTTGGATTTAGTAAAAGCAACTTCTCTTGCAGCTGTTATTACTGTTCCGGAATTATTTCAAAAAGCGCAAATAGCTGGTGGGAGATCATTTGATTCCTTAACAATGTATATTTTAGTTGCGCTAATATATTGGCCGCTGTGTATTATCATTGCTTTCTTCCAGGAACGATTAGAAGATCGCTTTAGTCGTTACGTGCAAAAATAATTAAAAAGATGGTTAAAAAACACGAGTAGGTATCTTTCTACTCGTGTTTTCTTATCACTAAAAGATTATTTATATTTTAACTAAGTCGCAATAGTACCTAAGGATCTAGTTTTCTTGAATAATAAAATTAGGACCAATAATAACATGAAGGCAATAAAATAGAAAAAGGAAATGCCGGGAAACCACTCTAAGAAGATACCACCAAGATATGGTCCAGAGATACTACCAAGACTAAATGCGATTCCGCATAATATATTTCCCGCAGGTAAAAGCGTACGTGGTAATAAATCAGTCATAAAGGAGACACCTAAAGAGTACAGCGAACCAATACATAATCCAGCAAAGATAAACGTGAAAAACACCCAAATAATGTGTTCTTCCATAAAAGCACCTATGATAAATGCGATCATGCCTAATAACACGACAATTTTTAAAACAGCCTTCCGCCCTATTCGATCACTCCATATCCCCAGAGGAATTTGTGTAATTAAACTTGCTAAAGAAAAAGTTGGAATTAAAAATGCAAGTAAATCCACACTATAACCTAAGCGTAATCCGTAAATAGGAAACGTACTATGTAAGGAGGTCTCTAATATTCCATAAGTAAACGGTGCTAAAAGAGCAATCCAAGCAATTTTCCCTGCTTTATAAAAACGTGTCATCGATGATTGGTTTCTCGTTGTTTCTATTTCATGTGCATCTGCTTCAACAAATTCATTTCTAATGAAGAACATCCCTATCCATACTAGGAAAGCAATTCCTGCCGAAACAATAAAAGGTAGGTGTTCATGCACAGATAATAATCTTGTCATCATAGGACCTATAGAAAATCCTAAACTGAAGAACAGACCATATAAAGCAATATTTCTACCTCTTTTTTCAACAGGAGAGTTTGATGTAATCCATGTCTGTGTAGCAAAATGGAGCATATGGTCTCCTATACCAACGAGCAACCTTAAAATAAACCAGAACCATAATGCTTGCCAAAGCGGGAATAAAGCTAAGGATAAAAATACAAGTAAACCACCGACTAATATGATCGGTTTATAGCCTAGCTTTTGAAGTGGTTTTTCCATAAATGGAGATGCAATAAGTACACCGATATACAAACCAGTTGCATGTAGACCATTTACTGAAGAGGGAACACCGCTTTGTTCCAATAAAATCGCTAGGACTGGTAAAAGCATTCCTTGCGAGAATCCAGATACCAAAACAAAGCTGATTAAAAGCCAAAATTTCAAGTTATTTGGTGCCATAATACAAGATGTCCTTTCTTAAGTATGAAAATCGAATTCATACGTGTTCTATGCTAAACTAAAGATAATGCACACGAAATGTGCCGATAGTTTCGATGTATGACCTAAACTAACGATGAAAATAATAAAAAAGCTTAAAACTTGCATCAACTTAACTATTTTACTTTAAAAGGAGGAAAAAAGCATGGAGTTTTATTTAAAAGAAAATGGAGTTAGAACTCAATTAGAATACGGTGAATTAGATATCTCCGGAAATGAAGATTATGGATATCGCCCATTTCAATTAATGATCGCCTCAATCGCTGGTTGTAGTGCTTCCGTTTTCCGTAAGATTTTGACAAAGAAAAAAATAGAAATTGAAGACCTACACATAACTGCAGAGGCAGAACGTGACGCAGAACATGCTAATAAAATTACGAAAATCTCTTTGCATTTTATAGTAAAAGGTGAAAATTTAGATAAGGGTAAATTAGAAAAAAGTTTAGAACTAGCAAAAAAGAATTGCACGATGGTTCAGTCAGTTAAAGGTAGTATTGAGGTTGTAGAAACACTTGAACTCATTAACCTCAGCAATTAAAAAATAGTCTTGGTAATTATAGTAGTTCAGCTTTGAGGGGATGTCTAATTTTCCCTTAGCTTGAACTGCTTTTTTTATCGGCTTATTTTATAATGCTAGGATTAAATCGCGAAACAATATGCAATGCTTCTACGCTAATTAATTTTCCGACGATTTTGATTAAAAGATTTAAGTATTTTAACTGTTAAAGGGCATTAAAAAAGGTATTAAAAGTTGTGATTAATATAAATAATAAAATAATTAACGTAAATACTGAAAAAACAGTAGGTGGTTGGCGGAGCAATTTATATGAAAAAACGAGTGAAAAAATAGCACATAAGAGTAAACCTAAAATAGAAATAATCATGAAGAAAAGATACATAAGCTAATTCTCCTAGTATATAGTTACATCATTTTTAACAATAGGAGCGAATGAAATACACCATAATCTTGGGCATATAATGTGTATAGTTTCCTAATTCGTATTTCTGTGCATAAAAAGAACACGTTAAACTCATTCTAAAAATAAAAAGGATGAGATAGCTTGCAAAAAATAGGTCTAGGAATTATCTTGCTATTAATGATGTTGACTGTCCCGTTTATAACAATGGCAAAAACTGAGCTTCCAAGTCATGTGGTGAATATTGAGAAACAAAATAATTTTACCAACGTTGATGAAGGGGAGTCAAAGGTTGAGCCAAATAAAGAAGTGAAAAATTTATTGGAAGATACGGACGAACAAATTGAAAATCCAGTTCTTATAAAATTGTTAAATGAAACCTCGATTAAACCAACACCCTTTTCCTTTGGCTATCGTGGAAGTGTTTTTTTAGGACGTTGGCCTCTTTCATATAAATCAAAAGAAAAAGAGATAAGCTGGCAATTCCAAAAAATAAATCAAAATGAGTTAAATAATGTTTCAGGAGATAAGACTGGCACTTTATTTTACAATCAGCTTGAGGAAAAGAAGGTAACAGGTGGACTTGCCACGAAGGTGGATAATCCTGATCAAATAAAACAACTTATGTTAGCTAAAGCTAGAGAAAAAGGTGAATTACCAATGGCTTTTTCTTATACCCTTGGAAAGGATACAAAACTAAGCAATACATATGATGTGCCTGTAAAGAAGAATGGTATTTTAAGCGCCTATGCATCAGCTGTTAATGAAAAAGGTGAGGTGCGTTACGGGGATGTCTATGTAGAATTAAAAGGGACGAAAAAAAACTTAGAAATTAAGAACGTAACAACTGATAAAGTTGCAGCATGGATTGTGATTCCAGATCATTTGTCCTTTTCTTTCGAATTAAAGTAAAAATGAAAGGCTTCCCGCTTTTGAAATTGGGAAGCCTTTCATTTTTATTGCTTCGGTTGGGTGGAGCTTCTTACATCAATTAATTGTTCAGCCATTTCGATTTTATTTTCATACAAGTTATTTGCAATAATTCTTCGCGCTTCCTTTGCGGCTGTGAAGAAGACATTATCATTACATAGGCCAGTAATGGTGTATTGATACCCTCTGAATTGGTCATTGATCGAGGATAGACCATATACCACAAATGGTTCGACTGGTTGGCCAGAAATATCCTTTTTCAAATAAGGATAGAGTGCCTCATTTAATTGTGTGCACGTTTCTTCCAACACTTGAAAAACCTTGTGAGGACTCTCGTAAAAGCTTGCAGTTACATTTTCAATCACACGCATATGTCTAATATTATAATTTTCAATCGTTTTAATTTCGCCATTACTTAAGGTCAATAATACGCCTGACCATTGCCTAACCTTTAGAAAACGCAATCCCACTTCTTCCACCGTTCCGGAATAGGTATTGTTAACTTTGATCCAATCACCTTGTTCCAGTTGATTTTCATACAATAGAAAAATACCTGCAAGCAAATCTTTAATAAGACTTTGTGCACCGAAACCTAAAATGATCCCAAGTACACCAGCACCGGCTAAGATACTACCTACTTGTATCTCAAAAACTGTTAATACATAAACAATGAAACCAAAAGTCGCAACATATCTGATGGTAGAATTAAGCATGGATTCCAATGTTTTCTCTTTCTTTTCAGATAAAAAGCTAGTGCGCTTAAAAAAGGAGTGGAGCATTCTTCTTAAAACAAGTACAATCGTTATCGTTATAATAGCTCCAATCGCAATTTTTGTAATTTCATAATCATAGATAATTCCTATATATTTAAGCCACTTTTCCATTATGGTTACCTCCAAAAATATCACTAACGTTCATTATAACAAATCATTGAGTCATAATTAAAGGAAAACTAGACAGCACGGAAAGAATCTTTTAGGATAGTAGAGGGAAAAGAATGAACGAAGAGAGGAGAATTTAAATGGCTTCGCAGGAAAAAGTAACACAGCTAAAAGAACAGCTTGAACATTTTCTTAATCAATTAGATGATCTAGACCCAGAAAAGACATCTATTGATGATATTGATGAATTAATCAAAATCATTGAAAAAATGGAACGTGAGTTATCCTAATATTGGAAGTGTAAGATAACATGCATAATCACACCTTTTATAAGCAAGCTAAGATAAAAAAAGGTGATTCCATGAAAAAACTACTCATCAGCTCTCTCTTATTTTTAATGCTAATCCCGCTTTCCGTAGATGCTTCAAGTCACGGATGGGGCTTTAAGAAAAATACTAATCATCAAAAGCCGAATGTTGGTATTTATGAACAAATGCTCGAAAAGTACGATGCGTACTATATGGACAAATCAGAGGACAAAGTCATTTATTTCACCTTTGATAATGGTTATGAAGCAGGGTATACGGCCCCTATATTAGATATTTTAAAGAGACACGAGGTTCCAGCTGCTTTTTTTCTAACTGGACACTATGTGAAGGACCAAGCTCCACTCGTTAAGCGCATGCTAAAAGAAGGGCATATCATCGGCAATCATTCCGATAAACATCCTGACTTCACAAATTTAACAAAGCAGGCTTATGAAAAAGAATTGAAAAGCTTAGAGAATTTAGTGAAGAATGTTGATGAAAAAGCGGTGATGCAATATGTGCGCCCGCCTAAAGGTACATTTAATGAGGCAACACTCGGATGGGCGAATGAATTAGGTTATATTCCAGTCTTTTGGTCCTTGGCGATAGTGGATTGGGAAGAAAAGAAAAAGGGTGGCACATATGTCTATGATCAAATCATGAAGCAAATACATCCTGGAGCGATCATATTATTACACACTGTTTCAAAAGATAATCTAGATGCACTAGAGCCTGTTATTAAAAAGCTGAAAGCAGAAGGCTATCAATTTAAAAGCCTGGATGATTTAGTCCTCAAAGATATTTTGCCAAAGTCCGTTATTGGTTGGTAGTAAAAAACAAAATAAGACATAAAGATAACCGAACTATAATATCAACTATAGTTCGGTTATTTGCTTTAGGCTTTATTCTTCATCCTCCATCACACGATATGCTTGACGGTACAATGCCATTTGGCTATCTGTTTCTACTTCTGCCTCCATATGCTTTAGATGCGTGTAATTACCTTCAGCATCTTGTATGCGAGCTTTTACATTGTCGTTGAGCATAAGGTCTAAAATATCTTTAATTCTTGTTTTAATGTGACCCTCAAAAATTGGGAACATTAATTCCACCCGTTTTACCATATTTCTTGTCATCAAATCTGCGCTTGAAAGTAAAATTTTCTCCTCACCATTGGAATGGAAAAAATATATTCTACTATGCTCTAAAAATCTCCCAACGATACTAATCACTCGGATGTTATCACTAATTCCTTTGAGGTTAGGTTTTAAACAGCATATCCCTCTTACAATTAAATCAACTTGTATCCCCACTTGTGAAGCCTCATACAACTTTTGAATAATTGGTTTATCTGTAAGAGAGTTCATTTTTAGAATAATATGGCCATTTTTAAACCGTTTGTGAAATCTAATTTCCTCTTCAATATAATGAATTAGATCTGTTCTGATTTCAAAAGGCGACATTGATAAATGATGAAAAATTGGTTTTTCTGTATAACCACTTAAATAATTAAAGAAGTGAGTCGCATCGACTCCAAATCTTCTCTTTGTCGTAATGTAAGACATGTCTGTGTAAAATGTTGCTGTTTGATCATTGTAATTGCCCGTGCCAAGATGGACAAAGCGCTCAATACGATTATATTTTCTTCGGACTACAAGTGTAATTTTACTGTGCGTTTTTAAAGAGATCATTCCGTATATAACGTGACACCCTGCTTTTTCAAGCTCCTTTGCCCATTGCACATTATTCTCTTCGTCAAAGCGTGCTTTTAATTCCACAAGGACCGTAACCTGTTTTCCGTTTTCAGCAGCTCGTTTTAAGCCTTCAATAATTGGTGAATCCCCGCTGACTCTGTATAGGGTTTGTTTAATAGCTAATACATCAGGATCATCCGCCGCTTCAGAAATCATATCTATGACCGGCTCGAAGGATTCATACGGATGATGAAGAAACAAATCCCTTTTTCTAGCAGCTTCAAATACATCTTCCCCCAGCCATATATCCTGTGGAACTTGTGGCATTAAAGTTTCGTATACGAGATCCTCGTGATTTGCTGCACCTAGTTTGTAGAAATCAAACAAAAATGTGAGATCTAGAGGACCGTTTACAATATAAAGGTCTTTTTTATGAATTTCTAATACGTGAAGCAAAAAATCAACGACATCGGGATCATAATCCTTCTCATTGACCTCAAGTCTTACAGCCGCTCCCCATTTTCTTTTCTTCAATTCCTTTTCAATTTCCTTTAAAAGGTCACGAGCACCTTCTTCATGAATTGTCATATCTGCATTTCTCGTAATACGAAATTCAGTTATGGATTTAACATAGTACCCACTAAATAATTTACCGATAAAATAGCTAATAACATCTTCTAGTAACAGAAAATGATCGGTATCTTTGAGTTTTATAAAGCGATCGAGTAAGGCTGGTACTTGGACAATCGCAGTTTTCGTTGTTGGTTCATCAGAGTCGTAGCTATCCTCTAGTTGAATAGCTAAATTTAATGATTTATTTAACAGCATGGGGAAAGGTCGATAAGCATCAATTGCCATCGGTGTAAGAACTGGATAAATTTGATCATCAAATAGGCGTTCGAGTTCGTTTATCTGTTCTTGTGATAGCTCATTTATTGTGACTAAATGAATATCAGATGCATGTAGCTGTGGTATGAGTTGTTTGTAGACATCGTATTGATCTAAAACAAGCTCATGATTAAGTTTTGATATTTGTGAGAGCTGTTGTTTAGGCGTTAGGCCAGACTTATTGTCCGCACGATTGAAGCCGGCCTTTACCTGATCCTTTAAGCCAGCCACTCGAACCATGAAAAATTCATCTAAATTCGATGAAAAAATAGCTAAAAATCGCAGTTGCTCCATTAAAGGGTTTTTTTCGTCAAACGCTTCCTCTAATACGCGTTTATTAAAATGGAGCCAGCTTATTTCACGGTTATTATAATAAAGGGGATTTTTTAAATCATTTTTAATCGCCATTAATGTCATTTGTACTCATTCCTTTATAACAATCTACTTCCATCATAACGCGAATAAAGCAAAGTTTTTGTAAAGAAATTGTAAATTTTTATCTTTTACAGCTTAGCAGGCGGGTGCATACTTGCCATATTTCCCTACTTTTCACCACTGAAATTCGTCTATGACAGGCTTTATGCCTTTTTTAAAGGAACAAAATTAAGCTCTAAATCTTTTTTGATAAATTTTTCGACATGCTTCTTTTGTTTTTCTGCTTGATATTCTTCAGGCATCCAATCTTGCACACAATATAACGTTAAGATTACTTTCTTTTGGGTAACCTTAATATGGATGTCTTGAATAATTTGTCTTTTTGTTGCATCCAAACAATAACTAAATTTGAGCAGGGAACCAAGATACTTCAATTTTTTCCATTCTTCTTTTAAAAACCAAGATTTATATGGTTGTAAAAACTGCTTGAAAACCGTCTTGTTTTTGTAAGAGGCAATAAGGGCAAGCTTTAACCTTTCCTTATGCATTAAACCATCAATGGTTCGGTTAGCCAGTAAATAGAAGGTATGCTGTGCACTAGACTCTGCATCTATATATTCTCCAAGATTACATACATAGCTTGCGCGTTTAAGTAGCATCCAATCCTGTTTGCTGAAATTAGCGAGTCCGTTTTGTTTGCAAGAATCGAATAATTTTCGAGTTAAATACTGTACATGCATGATTTGCTTTGGGGCCAAATCATAATCATTGATTAATTCTTGAATACTATCCTCTAAAACATTTGGAAAAAGCAGAGTCCCAATTTGCTCGGATAGTTTTTCATAAAAGACACCATCTCGCAGTCCTTTACGACTCAAAATAAAGCTCTCTGCTTGTGTTACTTGATACAAGCTATGAAAAACTTCAATCGCAGGAATAATAATGTCCGCTCGATCTTTAGAGAGGCCCTCCACTTTTGCGAGCTTTTTTTCTTTTTGCGAAACTAAATAATTGCTTACTTCCTTTATATCTGTATCATACATGCGATATTGATGAAGGCCAGCAAGTGGATATTTCTTAATATTCTGATCAATTTGTACAAGGTTACGCGCACTTCCGCCAATAGCGATAAGAGGTACTTCTTTATTAGCGAGCCAGGGCAAACTATGGAACTCTTTAGTGAGAAATTTTTGCAATTGCTCTAATTCTTCATCTGTTGGTATGGTGCTTGAGAAAAATTCTTTTAACGTTAAGGCACCAAAAGGAAAACTATGCGCTTCGATTAATTCACGGTCTTTAAAATAAGTTACTTCCGTACTGCCACCACCGATATCTACGGTAATCCCTTCTGTAATAGAAGTGGAATTGACCACAGCTAAATACCCATAAAAAGCTTCCTCTTGATCTGACAATATGCGCATGGTAAAGGAAGTATTCTTTTTCACTGCATCTTTAATTTCATCTTGATTGTTTGCTTGGCGAATAGTAGCAGTAGCCACACATTCTACATCTTCAATTTTATAAATAGTTAAAACATCCTGAAAGCTTTGGAGTGTTTCTAAAAGCCGGTCAATTCCAGCTTCCGTTAATTCGTTTCTGTCATTTAGAAAAGTTCTTAGGCGAGCAACAGCTTTCACGTTTTCTACTTCTCGTAATCGTCCAGCTTTTTCCTGTACATAAATCACTAGCCGCATGGTGTTTGAGCCAATATCAATAATTGCGTAATAGTTTTTTTGCATCGATGCCACCTGCTTTTCATTGTATTCGTTGGTTAAAGTATATCATAATACGGGTATGCTTAAATAAAAGAAAGGAAGATGCTAATGTGGAGAGAAGAGATAAAGCTTGATTTCCCTTATGATTTTGATTACAGCATGCGCAGATTAGCGTTTGATGATTTAAATAAAATCGACATGGATACGAAAACAATTTACGTACCGATAAGTGTAGAGGAAGAGGTTGTTGTCGCAACGGTTCAAGCGATTGGAACAATAAAAAAGCCTGTATTTTTAATAGAAGGAGAAAACGAAAATCAAAAAAAGGCTGTTCTTGCTAAAATTTCAGAGCTTTTTCAGTGGGATGTGGATCTTGCTCAAATTGATAATTTTTTCAAAGAGACCTCGCTAGCTCCTCTATTTAAAAAGCATCGGTATACACCCATTGTTAGAGAGTTTGATTTATTTGGCTGTTTAGTGAAGGTAATAATACACCAGCAGCTTAATATGGCTTTTTCTCAAACACTGACATCAAGGTTTGTTCATACATTTGGACATCAAAAGAACGGTGTCTGGTGCTATCCGAGTCCTAAGGAAGTGGCAGCTTTAGAGTATGATCAGTTAACCTCCCTGCAGTTCAGTAAACGTAAAGCAGAATATATTATTGATACTGCCAAACTAATGGTAGATAAGCAGCTAGATTTAGATGAATTAGCAGGACTTCCAGATGCTGAAATTTTTGATCAACTTCTAAAGGTAAGAGGTATTGGGGCCTGGACAATTGAAAATTGGTTGTTATTTGGCCTTGGTCGTGCAGATTTATTTCCTAAAGCAGATATTGCAATCCAGCAAGCCTTGAAGAATGAATTTGAACTAGAAAAAAGACCAACCTACCCAGAGATGGATGAATGGAACGAAAGGTGGATGCCCTACAGGTCGTATGCCACGATGACGTTATGGCGTAGTATAGAAGATTAAAATAGGATGTTAGAAAACCGGGAAAAAATGAGCCACCCCCAAAAGTTAGTCCAAACAATCTAACATTTGGGGGTGTTTTTATGACTAAATATGATGATTAGCAATCGTTCCGACTGTCTGCTTCCCTTTCCACGGGATTTTCGCCTAAGCTAACTTTGGTAAGCAAAGGTCACTTTCCAAAGTGGATCTTTGACGAAAATCATCCCGTAGGAGTGGAAACAGACGGCCTCCACTATGTTGATTCAGCGTAGGCGTCCACTTTCACTCCTGTGGAACCGTTTTTCCTGAAGATCCACTTTTTCAAGCGATCTATGCTTGGAAAAGTTAGCTGAAGGGAAAACCCCACGGAAAGGGAAGTGGACAGCTGAAGCGATTTCCTTGCACACGATTACTCTCATAATAAACAACATAACTAGTCTATAATCTCTTTGTTTATTTCACATTTAAAACGTGAATAAGGTACCCAAATACTTTAATACCAACGGTAATATTTTTTTTACCTAACAAAAAAACTTGGCGTGTGATTCCCGCCAAGTTTTTAAAATTATAGATTCATCAGTAGTTGTTTAAAGTTATTTGCTTCCACTTTATTTCCCATTGCTTGATAGGTTTTATATAAATATTGAAGTGGTTTTTTGTCATTAGGTGATAGCTCCATTTCCCACTCAAAGCAGCTGATCGCTTTTTCTAATTGTTTAAATTCTAAATATAACTCACCTAATGTTAATTGCTGATCAGGGTTATCGATCAAATCATGCATTTTTTTAATTTTTTCAGTGATTGGTAGCTTACGTCCTTTATTTTCAATTCCCTCTAATTTTTCAGCTAACTCGGACACAGAGTAGATCGAAAGATAATGTGTAAAACACTTCTCCATTACAAGTTCAAGCTGGTGTGAGTTATTCTCCAGTAATTGATAGAGCCGGTCAAATAAATGGTCTATATCGTCGATCCCAGAAAATATGGTTGGTTCAATTTTTTCAATTAAAGTGGCGATCATCTCTGATTGACTTTCATCTAACTTTATATCATACGTAAATAACAGCTTAGCTAAAGTTTCGTATTGTTCCTGCTTAAAGAGTTTTTCCATTACTATTTTCAATAGTTCTGGATCATCTTTAATTTTTACGATTAGACCATTCCAGATTTCCCCTTGTTGCTTGTCTGGTAGGTGTTCACTAATTAAGAGATCGATTTGATCAAGCTTATCTTTGTTGATTTTCTGATCAATTGTCGCTAAATGCAATGCCAAAGCATCTATTATACGATTTTCTTCTTGGTATATATCAAAAAGGATCTGGTTGTCTAAGTCTGTACGATTAGCTTTGAAGCATTTTGCTTCTACATATAAGGGGTCTTTATTTGTCTGGTGTAAGGTTAAGATGTCTTCATAGCGCACGCGATTCTGTTCAAATTCGAAGGCATGCACCATATCATCTGCGAAGGAGTCTTTTGGTGAGAACTGGTAATAGGTCGCAATCATTCGATATGCATTAAAGAGCTGACCATTTCGTCGGTATTGATAAAATAATTTCTTAGCTAATTGTTGAATTTTTTCAGGTTTTATAAAACTATCAAAGAAGGATAATATGATGAGCATTTCGGTCGCGGGGTACTTTTCTTGTAGCTTCTTAAATAGATGATTAAAGGTAGATAAGGTATAGTCAGTTTTGTTGTCTAATAATAATTCGCAGGTTGGATGTGAGGCGTCAAAGGAAATTCCATCACGTATTGCCAGATGTAAATAAGAGGATATAGAAATAGCGTCAGCTTTTACTCCATTGATAAAGTGGTCTTTGTAAAAAAATAAGTAATAGTGCTTTCCGGACTTATCGGTGGTTTCTAATATTTTTCCTTGTTTATAGAGATAAAGCTTTCTAGGCTTGGTATTGACGGATTTCTTGCGAATATGCAAAGTTAAATCGTTCATATATAAGCACATCTCCTTTGATTTATTTCTAAAATCATCTTAACATAGATAATTGTTTTCATGTATATTAACAAATTTAAAGCTAGTTTTGTAAATTGTTTGTAAGGTTTTCCTCCAACCTATAGGAAAAGAGATAAAGCCTATGCTATCATGAAGTAAAAAGTAGGGGGACAGTACATGCTAAAACAGTTGGTGGGGATCATTATTTTAGCTGTAGCGATTATATTAATTCCATTCGGTGTTGTTATATAGAATATTTAATGAAAACTTGGAGAACTCAACAGGAGTTCTCTTTTTTAATGCGTTAAAAAAATAGAGGACTAAAGACTGTTTAGGGAGATTTTATTTCAGGACTTAAGTAAGCATATTAGTACTTATTATCTACTTAAATGTGGTAATATCTTATTAAGAATGACTTATTTGGGGGTAGCTTAACATGAATAAACAACTAGAAACCGTAACAGAAAAGCATATGCTAGAAGCGATAACTAGCAATCTAGCAATCATTCAGTTTAATTTGGATAAAGAAGTAGAGTATGTAAATGATTTATTCGCTCAAACAATGGGATATCAAAAAGAAGAAATGATAGGCATGAAGCATGCAAGTTTTTGCTTTCCTGACTTTGTTAATAGTGCTCGCTATGACGAGTTTTGGAATAATTTAAGACGGGGAGAAAAATTTCAAGATAAGATTGAACGGATGGATGCCAGTCAAAATAAAATTTGGTTAGAGGCAACTTATATGCCTGTGTTATCGGATGATGGTCAAACTGTTATTGGTGTTGTGAAAATTGCCACAGATATCACAGAAAGACAGGAAGCAAGCTTGAAAATGGCGGAAGAGCTTCAAGAAATGTCCGTAAATTTAAATATACAATCGAATAGTGGAATGAAGGACAGTCATATTTTCTTTGAAAATATGCAGCATATCCAAAATGATTCAGAAGCAAATCGTAATAATTTAAAAGAATTGCAGAGACAAGCAAATTCAATCACGGATGTTGTCCAGACGATTCGAGAAATCGCCTCTCAAACGAATCTATTGGCACTGAACGCAGCAATAGAAGCAGCGAGAGCTGGTGAGCATGGTTTAGGGTTTAATGTGGTAGCCAAAGAAGTCCGCAAGCTATCTGAAAAGGTTTCTCTTTCTATTAATGAAGTAAAAGATAATGTCGATACAATAATCGATAAAATCGATTTGGCGACAAAAAGTATTGAAACTATCGGCGAAAAAATAGACACAAGTGCAGAACAAATTAATAAAACCGTTGAGAAATTTGATGAGATTAAACAAGCTTCTGAAACTTTAGAAGACCAAGCAAAAGATTTCCTTAAAACTCTATAGCATTGAGCTTTCCTTCTGTGCCTTAGACGCAGAAGTTTTTTTATTTATAAGGGGAAATTTTATCTGCTAGGATTCATGGCCAAATGATGGAGCTTCATGACAATACTCGGGGTGTTCATGGCCAAATTAAAAGGCTTCATGACACTACTAGGAGAGTTCATGGCCAAACGAAGAGGATTCATAACAAAATAAGAAAGTTTCATGACAAAAGTATGCGACTGTTTAACCAATATTAAAAATTTTTCGTTAACTGACAGGTGAAATATATCATCCTTAGAATTTGAAAAACTGCAAAAAGCCTTTATATTCAATGCTTTATAGCGAGGAATTAAAATTCAAAGCAAAACTCTTGAAAGTCAAAATAGGTCAGAGTATAATAAGAATCAGAAAAGGTCAAAGATAGTCAAACTAAATTTTGATCTTACCATTGAAGGAGGAAGATAAACATGAAATGTCAACAGTGTGGAACTCGTCCAGCTACTATAAATGTTACCCTTCGATTAGATGATAAAACAGAGCAATTACATGTATGTCAAACATGTTTTCAAGAAATACAAGGTAAAATGAAGCATCCATCTGGTATGTTTGGTAACCAGGGAAATATGGATTTTGACCACTTCTTCGGAGGTGGAGCGCAAAAACAAGGCCCACAAGTTCAGGAGAACGCACCTAATAATGGTGGAGGCGGCTTATTAGATGAACTAGGAAAAAATTTAACCAATGCAGCAAAAGCTGGTTTAATCGATCCGGTAATTGGACGAGATAAAGAAGTAAAACGAGTGATGGAAACTCTTAACCGTAGAGGAAAAAACAACCCTGTATTAATAGGTGAGCCGGGGGTAGGTAAAACGGCTATCGCTGAAGGACTTGCCTCAAAGGTTGTAGAAGGAAATGTACCAACGAAGCTTTTAGATAAAGAAATCTATTTATTAGATGTAGCTTCTTTAGTTGCGAATACGGGTATTCGTGGTCAATTTGAGGAGCGCATGAAGCAGTTAGTGACTGAGCTTCAAGAGAGACAAAATGTGATTCTTTTTGTTGATGAGATTCACCTATTAGTTGGAGCAGGAAGTACAGAAGGCTCGCAAATGGACGCTGGAAACATTTTAAAACCAGCTTTAGCCCGAGGTGAATTGCAATTAATCGGAGCTACAACCTTAAAAGAGTATCGCCAAATTGAAAAAGATGCCGCATTAGAGCGACGTTTTCAACCAATCATTGTAAAAGAGCCAACGCTTGAAGAAGCAGAACAAATTTTACAGGGGTTAAAAGAGCGTTATGAGAAGTACCATCAGGTTTCCTATTCAGATGAAGCGATTCATGCAGCAGTAACGTTATCGAAACGATATTTGCAAGATCGATTCTTGCCAGATAAAGCGATCGATTTGATGGATGAAGCTGGTGCACGACTAAATCTAACCTTTACAGAAAATGATAAAGATACAATTCAAAAGCGGCTAGATGAGCTTGGTAAAGAGAAAATGGAAGCAGCGGAAAAAGAAGATTATGAGCGTGCTGCTAATTTGAGACATCAAGAGCTGAAGTTAGAGAAAAAGTTAGAAGAAACAAACGATGAGCCAAAAGAAGAAGTAAATGTTGTGTTAATCCAACAAATTATCGAGGAGAAAACAGGTATTCCTGTTCAAAAAATACAGTCAGATGAACAAGCAAAAATGAAGCATTTAGCTGAGAGTTTATCTGAGCATGTTATTGGTCAAGAGGTAGCCGTACAAAAGGTTTCTAAGGCTATCCGCAGAAGTCGAGCAGGCTTAAAATCGAAGCACAGACCAATTGGCTCCTTCTTATTTGTCGGTCAAACTGGTGTGGGTAAAACGGAATTAACCAAAGCACTAGCAAAAGAACTATTTGGAACAAAAGAATCCTTAATTCGATTAGATATGAGTGAATATATGGAGAGACATTCGGTATCGAAAATTATTGGTTCTCCTCCAGGCTATGTTGGTCACGAGGAAGCGGGTCAATTAACAGAACGTGTTCGCCGGAACCCATATAGCATTATCTTGTTAGATGAAATCGAAAAAGCACATCCAGATGTTCAAAATATGTTCCTGCAAATTATGGAAGATGGTCACTTAACGGATGGACATGGTCGAACTGTTAGCTTTAAAGAAACAGTAATTATCATGACAAGTAACGCAGGAACAGGCGTGAAAAATATTACTGTTGGGTTCAATAGTGATAATAATGAAGCAGTATCAACACTTGAAAACTTAAGTACGTACTTCAAACCAGAATTTCTAAACCGATTTGATGCGATCATTCCGTTCAACGAATTAGAGCAAAAAGACTTACTTGAAATTGTTGACTTAATGCTTGATGAGCTATCAGAAAATCTAAAAGAAGAAGGCTATAACATCACGGTCTCAACTGAGGCTAAAAAAGTTCTTGCAGATAAGGGTTATGATCCAAGATTTGGTGCGAGACCATTACGCCGCGTAATTCAGGATCAGATTGAAGACGGCATCACCGAGCTAATTTTAGACGAAGAAGATGTAACAGAAATTAAAGTAGAGCTTGTTGATGATGTGATACAAGTATTAAAAGCATAATTTAAAAAGGGGAAAGCTCCAGACTGATTTTAGTTCTGGAGCTTTTTTTCGCGGCTATATTTTTGAACTCGCGGATATATAGGAATTTTCGCTGATATATGAAAAATATTGCGGATTTGTGTCCTGAACCGCGGATATATAGGAAATTTCGCGGATAAACCATAATAAGGATAACAATGCACACTTCGGTGATAATAACAGTAGATTATCACGATAAGGAGTTATCCCATGCGCAGTTTTTTCATACTACTACTTAGTCTAGCAGTTATGGTTCCCGTAAAAGCAGAAGCGGAGCTAAAAGTCGATTTCATTGATATCGGTCAAGGTGACAGCATTCTAATAGAAACCCCAAATAAGGAACACATTCTAATTGATGGTGGACCGCCAGATAAAGGCAAGATGCTTCTTCATTTTTTGGAAAAAAGGAACGTGGAAAAGCTTGATACGATGATCGCGACGCATCCTGATTTTGACCATATAGGGGGATTAATCGATGTGATCGACACGCTTCCAGTTGAGAAGATAATGGAGATTGATATTCCGCACTTCACCAAAACGTACCTCTCCTATAAATCGAAGCGACTTATGAAGAGAATTCCTGTCTCAAATCCAAGAATGAATCAAGCCATAAAGCTAGACGACGGGATTAGCTTAACCTTTTTAAATACAGTTGAAAAAACTAGATCAATGAACGAAAATTCGATTGCCATTCTTTTAAGTTATGGAGCGATCGATTTTTTACTAACAGCAGACATCACACGTCAAGAGGAACAGCGCCTACTTAAAAATCACCAAATCGAGGCAGAAATTTTAAAAGTAGCGCATCACGGCTCAAAGACTTCAACAAGTTATCAATTTCTAGAAAAAGTAAACCCGAGTGTCGCGGTTATTTCTTATGAGGTAAACAATCCGTTTGGCCACCCAGTAGCAAGTACCATAACAAACCTAATAAAAAGCGGAAGCACCGTATACTCGACTGCAAAAGTAGGAACGATTACAGTCCAAACCGACGGAAAAACCTTTAATGTAACCTATCCAGGAAAAGATAAAGTAATCTATAATAAACCTTCTTAAAGCTTGCTGCTCCATTTTTTGCTATAATCAGTTAGTAAAGTAAATGAAGGGAAGAAAGGGGCATCCACTTGAAAACAGAAATAGATAAAAGATGTCAGAATGAATATAATGCGTTACGTGAGGTCATGGTTTGCCCACCAACGCACATGAAAATTGGCAAAATAATTAATGAAACACAAAAGCATTTCTCGGATGAGAATATTGACACAAATATTGCCATGAAGCAGCATCAAGCCTTTGTTGATGTATTAAAAAAACATGGAGCAACAATCGTTGAAATCACACCTGAGCCTCAAATGAATGAGCAGGTATTTACACGTGATATCGGATTTTGCATCGGAGAAAATATTTTTATTGCTAATATGGCACGTAAGATTCGCGAACCAGAAACAGAAGTATTGAAACATACCTTGAAGGAAAAAGGCGACAGCTATACCGAGTTAGACGTTTTCTCGATCGAGGGAGGAGACGTTATCGTAGATAATAAATATGTATGGGTCGGCATCAGCGAAAGAACGACACATGAAGCGGTAGAAGTACTTCGAGAATTTGTAACAGATAGAGAAGTAATTCCAGTGCCAATTAAGAAGGATATTTTGCACTTAGACTGCGCGTTTAACATTATAGGAGATAAGCAGGCATTAATTTATCCGCAAGCATTCACGAGTGAAGACTTAGAAAAAATTAATAGCTTGTATGATCTAATTATTATCCCTGATGAAGAGCAATTTACGCTTGGAACGAATGTATTCTCAATCGGCGATAAAAAAGTTATTTCTTTGCCAGAAAATAAAAAGGTGAATCGAGCGATCGAGCAACGTGGGTTTGAAGTAATTGAAGTCGATTTCTCGGAAATTATTAAGTCAGGCGGCTCTTTTCGCTGTTGTACCTTTCCGTTAGTTAGAGAGTAAGGTTATTAGACAAACAATTATTACTGAAAATTAAAAGGGGCTTCTTCTGAAATGATAGAAGGGCCCCTTTTGTTATAAGTATAATCTCAAAAATTATTTTGCTTCTAAACGTTTTTTCAAATTATCTAAATCTTTAGCACAAGCTTTTTTAAACATGCTTGCCATCATTTTTCCGAATAGTTTAGAGAAACCATATAATCCTTCAACAGAACCGTGCAACATTACTTCTGTTACATTATCCTTCTTTTCTTCAAACGAGTAAGTGAAAGTATAAAGGCCTTTACCTGTTGTTCCTTTTTCTCCATCACAACGAAACTTGGCTATTTTAGACTCGACTAATTCCACTACTTCGAAATGTTCCGTCGATTTTGTGCCAAACACTTTTCTTGTTTCTTTCCACTGGGATCCTTCTTGAATTGGGCCATCATCTAATCTTTCAATTCTAACCAATCCCTGCATCCATTCCTTTGCAGAATCGAGATCAAGGAAGCTGTTATATACTTGTTCTGACGAGACTTTAATCGTACGCATAATTTTAAAATTTATTGGCAACTTGATTACCCCCTTGTTCGACTATGTTCACCTTCAGTGTATCATAACAATGGATCCGAAAGCTTAGAGTAAAGGTTCTGACAAAATTATGGAATATAATGAAATTGAATCTTTTTAAAAGGTTAAAACGTATAAACTAGGAGTAAATTAAAAGATCAATAGAAAAGGTCGAAAATAACAAAAGATAAATGGAGGTGAATGAATGGAAGAACTAGGAATCAATTTCGCACTATTAGCACCGCTTCTTTTAATTCAATTATTATTAGCAATCATTGGTTTGGTAGCTTGGTTTAAAACGGAAGAAACGAATGGGCCTAGAATGCTTTGGCTCGTTATTATATTACTTGTTAGCTATATCGGTCCAATTCTATTCTTTATATTTGGAAGGAGGCAGTAAAAAATGTCCGTGATTCAAGTCAAAGACCTAAAAAAATCCTTTAATGGAGACGAAGTAGTCAAAGGCTTAACGTTTGATTTAACACCAGGAAATTGTGTTGCACTGCTTGGGCCAAACGGGGCAGGAAAAACCACCACCATTCGAATGCTTTCGGGTTTATTAAAGCCCACGAAAGGATCGATTGAGTTTGAAGGCGCTGGTAATAAGCAGGATATTCGCTCACTAATTGGATACCTGCCGCAATATCCAGTCTTTCATAATTGGATGTCGGGAAAAGAGTTTCTAGTCTATGTTGGTCAATTAGCATTTTTATCAAAAACTGAAGCTTCAAAAAGAGCAGATGAATTATTAGAAAAAGTAGGAATTTTTGATGCACGAAATCATCGTGTTGGAAAATACTCTGGTGGCATGAAGCAGCGTCTTGGTATTGCTCAAGCAATGATACATCAACCCAAACTTTTAATGCTAGATGAACCAGTCTCTTCTTTAGATCCAATTGGTAGAAGAGAAGTCCTAACCTTAATGGAAGAATTGAAGAAGCAAACGACGATCCTTTTTTCCACGCACATTTTAGGAGATGCAGAAGAAGTAAGTGATGATCTTTTACTAATGCACAAAGGGGAGATTGTAGAATCTGGCTCTATCGAAGCACTTCGGGAAAAGCATCAAACAGCGAAGCTCCAAATGGTATTTCGTGGAGGAAATAAAGCTTTTATTGACCCCATCAAACAATTATCCTCTGTTAATGATTGCTATGAAGAAAAAGCAGAGCTTCACATTTTAATTGATGATTTAGAAAAAGCAAGACAGGAAATTTTAACAGAAGCCTTAGCTAATAATTGGGCTATTACTAAATTCGAGCTTAGCCGAACGACGCTAGAAGATCTATTCATGAAGGTGGTGAAGCACTAATGCAATGGACAACAATCGTTAAAAAAGAAATGCTGGAGGACTTTCGTAATTTTAAATGGGTGTGGGTACCATTAGTGTTTATTTTAATTGCAATCATGGATCCTTTAACTACTTATTATATGCCGAAAATTATGGATGCTGTTGGCGGAATGCCAGATGGTACGGTTTTTGAAATGCCAGAGGTTTCCCCTTATACAGCAATTATGATGAGTTTAACTGAAATGAGTATGTTTGGTGTCTTAGTAGCAGTGGCGATAACAATGGCAGTCATCGCTGGAGAGAGGAAAAGCGGTGTTGCTGAATTGATTTTGGTTAAACCAGTTGGGTACTTTACGTACATTTTAGCAAAATGGACAGAGAAAGTTATCTTAATCTTAGCTTCCTATATAATCGGTATGCTTGTCAGCTGGTATTATATTAATCTTTTATTTGGAGAAATAACGATCGGTGAATTTGTTCCACTAGTATTGTTTTACGCTTTGTGGTTAATTTTTGTTACGACATTGACCATTTTCTACAATACGTTATTTAAAACTCCTGGAATTGTCATTTCAGTTACAATTGCAACCTTACTCGGAATGCATATTGTCTATCGTATTTTTCAACATAAACTAAGCTGGTTTCCAAACAGCTTGAGCTCTCATATAGGGGACATGTTAAACTCCGGATCTATACCGTCAGAATTATGGGGAGCGAGTCTAGTGACTATTCTTGTATCTGTGGTGTTGTTATTTGCCTCTCGCTACGTGTTTAGAACAAAAGAAATGGCAAATTAAAAAATCATGCTGGTAGGATTATCCTATCAGCATGATTTTTAACTTATTTTTGTTCAAAATAGCTGCTAAACGCATGGAAAATCTCAACAGCTTGGAAAGAAAAAAGTGACAATGCTGTTATGGAGAAAAATCCAATCATAATAAAACGAATCCACATCATATAATTATCCTCCTTCTTTAGCTTAATTTGCTATAAGAAAGAGAACTTCCCAGATAATTAGATTGGTAGAATACCGGTCCTAATAAAAAACGAAAGCTTCTTGATACCTGGCCAATTGGAATAAGGCAAGAAAGAAATATTAGACAAACGCCTAAAGAAAGTTCATGGCTAAAAGTTTCTTCAGTATCGTCAAAAGAAAAATCAGTTAGTGGAGATGTCTCCACCGTGAGCGCTGTTAGCACAAGTTTATTTTCTATTTCTTTTATGGACTCAGTCGATGTCAGTTGAATGGATAAACTAGTGACTAAAAAGGATGCAATCAAGATTATACGGTAAATCTAAACCACCCCTTTCTGAGATATAGTTATAATATACGCTTAACTTAATACTTTTTACACTATTTTGTTTAAAAACATTACAGTAAATATAAGAGGTGAAAAGTAGATTCATATCGACTATCATATAAACTATGGATTGGTTTGAAAAGGAGACACGGTGATGAAGAATATAATAGCGATTGCTGTAGGTGGGGCAATAGGTGCATTAGCGAGATTTAGTATCAATATGCAGGCTGAAAGCCCGGTTGGAACAATAATAGAGAATATTTCAGGGAGCTTCTTACTTGGGATATTGACAGCATATTTTTTGATAAGGCTGACGAAGGAATGGCTAAGGCTCGGTTTAGGAGTAGGATTATGCGGAGGGTTTACGACGATGTCAACTCTCGCTTTTGATAGTGTCTTTTTATTTCAAATGGAATCATTTTTCGTTGTGCTATTGTATCTCTTAATAACTATTTTTGGAGGAATTATCTTTGCCTTTTTGGGGTTCTTTCTCGGAAATAAACTTGCTGAAATTCAAATAAATAAAGCTGAGGGGACCGAATGATGAGTATTATTTCTGTTGTTCTGGGTGGTTCACTTGGAGCGGTAACCAGGTATCTTTTAGGAATATACATAAATCAACATGTGAAAAAGACCTCTATGCCAGTTGCCATGTTATTGGTAAATTTAATTGGAGCATTTGGATTAGGATTATTTATAGGGAGTTTTTATGGAATTACAAATGCAGGGGAAAATGCAGATGCCTTCTATCTCTTTCTTGCAGTTGGATTTTTTGGAGCGTTTACTACCTTTTCAACCTTCAGTATAGAAGCAATGGGATTATGGAAAGAAAAACAGTATAAACTATTTTCTATCTATCTCCTACTTAGCATTTTAGGGTCCATTTTATGCTTCATTTCTGGAGCATATCTAGGTGCATTTTTCATTAATTAATGATAAAATGAAAATCGTTGATTTAATAAAAGGGGCATTAGCTCAGCTGGGAGAGCGCTTGTCTGGCAGACAAGAGGTCAGCGGTTCGATCCCGCTATGCTCCATCTATGGAAACCCTTGATACATAAGGGTTTCTTTTGTGTTTTATGATACCCTTGATCTGATTGATTTTTTTGTGGTCATTAATTTGGTCATCAAGCCCGCTTTAACCAAAAATGGCTTGACTTATTTGGTTTACAGCTTGATTTTGTAAGCTCGGTAAAAGGTGGCTATAGGTGTCCAAGGTAATTCTTACGTCAGCATGTCCTAACCTATCCGCAACTACTTTTGGATTCATGTTTAACTGCAAGCAAATTGTTGCATGTGTGTGTCGCAATCCGTGAAAGACTATTTTTCTCATACGGAGATTTTTTATATTACGATTGAATGATCTTCTTAAGTTACTTGGGTTTACAGGGGTTCCTATGTTTGTACATATAACTAAATCTAAATTCTCAAAGGCGCTACCTGCGTTACTTTTAATATGATCTTGTTTGATTTTATGTTCTTTGAGAGCTACCAAAGTCTCTTCAGTAAGAAAAACTGAACGCAAACTGCTTTTATTTTTAGCGCCTGGTTTCAGCTCCTTCCCGTCGTTCCTTAAAGTCTGGTGGATAGTTAATTTCTTAGAGTTAAAATCAATATCTTTCCACCGTAACCCCAAGATTTCTCCCTGACGCATACCTTCTGCTACCGCAAGATGATAAGCAATAAATAATGGATCATCTTTCGTCTCACCCAAAAAGTAGCGAACTTCCTGATTATCCCATACTTCAACTACCGCTTGATTTTGCTTCGGTCTATCAACATTATCAACAGGATTTTTCGAAATTAATTCCATTTTCTTCCCATAATCAAAGCAACTTTTAACTATAGTATGAATTCTCTGTACTGTTGTTCCTGATAGTCCAACTTCATCGTAGAGGTGATCATAGAATTCTTCAATATGGTTAGGTTTTACCTTATCTATCCGCATTTCATTAAAATATGGTTTTATATGTTTTCGAATAAGGTGATCATAACCAGTATAGGTAGATTCCTGTATATTGCGCTTTTTCCTTTTTAACCAATTCTCTACCAATTCATTAACCTTCATTTTAGTAGGCTCAATGTACAAACCATTATTAATTTCGTAAAGCACTTTATTTTTTGCAATCTGGGCATCCCTCTCTGTTTTGAATCCCCTTTTCTTAATTTGTTTAGGCTTTCCATTCCTGTTACTCACTACAAAATACCAGGTATTTCTTTCTTTATCTTTTCTTACTGACAAGATACATCTCTCCTTTTTATTTAAGTTATGGATAGGAGGTGTAGATATCTAAGCCTCCTATACACACATTGATTGAGATGTAGCTGTCGTTTGCCATAACTCAATAATGTTTCACATCGTCTTAATTGTCAATAATGTTACGCACTTTCTCCATATAACCAATTAAAGAAATTTTGTGTGGGAATTCTAATGGATTTTCCAACCTTTATTGTATGAAATTGTTCCGAATGAACTAATTCATATGCTTGTCTTCTTCCTATACCAAGAATTTCTTTGATATCTTTTACTTCTAAAACGGGGGGATATTTTGCGGTGTAATTGTTATTCATTTAAATTTTCCTTCCTTTTGTGAATTTTTTTCAATTTGTATGAGGGTTAATTGAAGTCAGACCTTGAATATTTAGAAGTGATTTGAAAAATCTATTGTCTCTCATAACTCGTTTGTTGATATATTCTTCTTTTTGCTTCCTTCTATTTTGGATAGTGTTCAAAGGTAAAGTGGGTGATATGGTAGGTGTCCTTTTTTAAATGCCTTTACGCACTTAAAGTTTGATTGAGTTTTTTCCGAAGGTGCTTTGTACACATAGGGGATACTTCCTTTCTGAAGATATGGAGGTGTTTTGCATGAAGGTATTGTATAAATTCAAAAGTCGTTTTAGCTTTCTATTAATAGTTTATAAGACAACCATAATTTTTGTCCAACTTATTTGGTTCTACCCCCAAAAAACTTTTTTTATCATTATGAATCACCTCTTCTTCAATAAACTTCCCTATAGTCCAAACCGTATATATTAATTAATTTTCATTAATTTTCTAATGTAAAACCACTCAAAAGTTATGAAACTATTTTTGTTGAGTAGTATGTGTCAATCACATTACTCAAAGTGTGAGTTAGGTAATATTAAATTAGTTGGATTCGGGATAAATAGTAGTGCTCAAACACTTATAAACACTATAAAAATGACTTCCCGAGCTTAAGGAGGAACTCGTGATGATACATACGTTTGAATTTTATCTACGCATTGATACAAAGGCATTGCAAAATTTATTTTCACTTCATATGGTGACAAGAATAAATTGGGATAATGTAAGAGCAGAAATTAAAAAGATTAATCAAAAAATAGATATCAATTTTTATGGAATTAAAATTAATTATTTGAAGGAATTGGTTAATGAAGAATATCAAATAAACATCAAAGTAGATATTACCAAATTACTATCTAAAGGTAAGATTTTGGAGATGGATTATTATATTGTTAAGGAATGCATCCAAGAATTTTTAAATCATTCTTTCGGTAATCATGTTATCTTTGATCAACATATCTTGACTCGTATTGATTACAAACTGGATGCTATTGTAAATGTAGAGAAAGATCGAGAATTACTTTTTCATTTAATTGAAAAGCATACAAAGAAGTATAGTCACAAGAGCAAGTATCGTTGGGGTAAAACTGATATTGGTGAACCGTACAAATATGAAGCAAGTCAGTATCACAATAATAAGAGCGTGGGATTGATTATTTACGATAAGCAAAAAGAACGCTTAGAAAAGAATGAACCATTATTACCATTTCACAAAAATGTTGTGAGATATGAATTACGATTACAAAACCAACATTTAAATGCAAAAAAGAGACATGATAAATTAGGTAAGTATGTACCCAAAAAGCTATCTGCTTATTTTAGAGAAGAAATGTGGTATGAATACATGAATAAGCATGTCTATCCCATTGTGCATAAAGGTGATTATTATAAAATTACCGAGGCAGAAAAGATAATTGATTCAAGTTCCTTTACAAAGCGAAAAAAAGACAAATTAAGACAATTTTTAGTTCAAGTATCAAAGGGCTCTATCGATACTCCAAAGCAAAATTTATCTAAAATGACTTATAGACATTATATTTGTGACTTGGATTCGCTGAATATAAATCCAATTCTAATACCTAAAAATCGAAAGGATTTTCCTTGTCACTTGAAAAACCCTTTTGCTTTATAAATAACAATGTCTTAGCTAAGTGGAGCAAGGGTACAGAAGTTCACTGGATTATCAAGTATGTATTTGTCATGTTTGGATGGTGGATATATAGATAATAAATAAACTCAATTTGTATATCTACCATAATTATTGCAGCGGTAATTGACAATTCAATTTTTGACATTAAAAATGAGCTATTCCTTTATGGGAATATGCTCTTTTTTCGTCTTAAATAATTTTAGGATTTCACGGGCTAGCTTCACATTTGCTTTATTTCTAATTGTTAAAACCCTTCCAGGTGTTATTTGTAAGGAACTAGCGATATTTTTTGTGGGTGTTACTTCATGATTAATTCCATAGACTCTGTTTAGAATGAATTGTTCTCTATCAGATAGAACATATCGTAGAGCTGTATAAACACTAATAAAACGTTTATAATTAATTGATTCTCTGTCTTTGATCAAAATATAATAGGGTTTCCTTCTAAATAAACCAGGTTTAAAGTTGGGGCTTTTTACCGAATCAATCATCTCTAAGTAAAAAATGGCATCTTCTTTACTGATATTAATTTCAGCATCCATGACATATCTCCCCCCTTATATACAATTTTCTAATATAGTATTCAGTCATGTCTATATGAAAGCACTCGACAATATAAAATGATATGTTTAATTATGGTACATTAATAAAATGTGAGTAAGATCTACTTTAAAGGAAGATATGACTGAGTATGACGGTCATATGTACTAACGTGATTTCAAGAGTTTTGAAAGGAGAGTTGGAGTGGTTCCCGACTCTTTTTTTATTTGTAATAAATCCCTTTTACTTTTCTAACTTTTCTTCATTTATCTACCAAGTCATTAAACCAACACCATTAATAAAAGATTGATATTTAGGGTGAAATTATATTGTGATTTCAAAGAAATAATAATTTGTGACCTTCTATTCTTTCCGTCGCAGACGACAAAAATGAGTCTTGCTATAAAGTCGCATCAGATCTTGATATTAATCTATCAAGACCTTTATTTTTTAGAAAACAAAAAGAGATTTGTTGATGATACAGGTTAGTAAATAATCCGAAAATTATGAAGCGTTACTGCTTCTTTCTATTAATTTTAAAATTATTATCTCATTTAGTTCAATTTTCTTTTTATCATCTTTTATACTGTTGGCTTATTCAATTGCCAACATGGTATCCTGCATCTTTTCTAATTTACCATAAAAATAATTAAGTTGTTTTATACTTTTATCATACATATAAAAATACATTCCCCCAATTATTTCAAGGAGTACTCCAGAGACAATAGAAATAACACTGGCGGTAATCGTCTCGTTGAGATAGATAAACCATATACCAGCTAAAATTGTTATTAATCCTGCAACTATTGCGGTTATACTTACCCCAAAACTCTTTCTCGCTTGACTTTTATTTATAGTATAGTATTCGGTAGTTTGGTTAAGGTTTAGTTGAATGGTATTAAACAGATTATTTTCAGAATTTGAATCTTCATAATCAACTTTTTTCTTTAGTTCTTCTCTTTCTGCAGATAATTTCTTCAATTCAATCTCAAAAGGATTTTTGATACTAACTGGATCTTCCGAAAATGCTAACAAGGAAGACAATAAAAGAATAAATGAAGTTAACATAACAAATATACATATTGCCAATTGATAATCTTTTAAATTATCATTATAAAAAAATAGTATGATAGCGTCAAAAAAAAGAAGTATAGATGAAGTTAATAAAATGCTAATTCTGACTTTCTTATTCTTTCTTAATTTGTTTGCAAGTAATTCTATTAATCCGAGAATAGACTCATAAAATAAATTCAATAAATTTCCCCCCTTAATAGGTTATATCTTATTTTCGGACAAAAAATTAGTAATGTAAAGGAGGAGTTTTGATTTAAAAGGTATGCTCTAAGAACAAAAGTTTAATACAAGAGATATAATATTTAATAGAACCTTGTGTTAATATGAAATTATATTTTACGGAAATTGAACTTATCGAATACTAATGAAGCATTTTACAAAAGAAGAAGTATTGCAAGTTTCTTAGAGACTAAATAAGTAAACTTTCAAATAAATTGAACCAAAATGATGAAAGGAGATTGAAATGTCTACAAATACTTTTCAAATAGATTTGGATTCTGAAGTTCTTAGGTTATTAAGAGATAAAGTGAACGAAGAGCAAAATATTATTTTTAATAAAAGAAATAAAGCTCATCGTGCATGGGATAAAATTTGTGCAATTATGGACAGACTTGACGATACCGTTGAATACTTAAATGGACTAAAATTAAATACAGGAAAATATAAGAACAGCTCATTTGATTTTTTTGACTTTATGAATAATGCTTCTGTGGTAGTAGATTGTATAAAAAAACTTTCAAAAATCTTTGATGTATCAAATGATAAAATGAAGAAGTCAATCGATATCTTTAATCAAACTGGTAAGGATGGCAAAGGTACTGATGAAAAATATTTCGAATATTTGCGTTCTTTATGTTCAATTCATCCAGTAGAAACAAGTCACCATATAAGGTATCAAGATAACGATTTTGAATGCAGCCCATTTGTATTATGGAATAACAGAAAAGGATGGATTAATAACGATTATGATCTTTCCGCGGTAGTGTATACGAGTAATGATGAAGATTATGTTAAAAGAGTTCAGATATATATTTCGCAAATATTTGACTATGTGAAAACGAGATTAGAGTTTGTTCAAGAAATAATTAAATCTATTGATGATTATCAAAAGAAGGTTATAGCTGACTTTCAGAAAAAGACTATAAAGAAAGAACAAGAGTTTGATAATTATATTGCTTATCTAAGAAATATAAATATCGAGAAGATTGCACGATATGGCTCTGAGAGTGCATTTTCCTTTGATTATATTATAGATTTATTTGAAATAAAATTATCAAACCCAAAAAATCAAGAAAAGATGAATTTATATCTAAATATATTTAAATATGCAATTGAATTTGAGCATAATAGCATACAAAATATGAGTGATCGTGGATTTGAAAATAATGGATTGATACATAGTGAAAAAAAATTAGAATCAACTTTATATTCTGAATTATACTCACCTCATAGTGGGAGCCATGAACTAAGAGAATATAGTTATAATTTACAAAAAATCAACTATTTAAAATATGATTCAGGCTTCCAAAATAAGCAATGGGCTCACATTCAAATAAAAGAGATGCTTCCATTTTTAGAAAGGTATGTTTCCTTTAAAGGTGTTAATGATGATTTTGAACATTACGTTTTAGTTCAATTGGCATTGTACTTGGACTCCTTAGAAAACAAATGCTTTTTAAATATGAATATTCCAAATGATTTAAAATACCGTGAAAGAGTACTTTCTGATAAAGAATGGAAAGATTTATTTACCGAGAAATAATTTTACATTATTCAAGCGACGAACTCCATTTAGTACTGCTAACCTGATATTGAATAAGTGTACTAAAGAAAGCAATCAGCTAATTAGTTCTAACTTTATTAATAACTAATTATTCAAACAAAATCAACAATGTTTTATGATGTAGTTTTGCAGTTGAACAAATTTTAAATATACTGAATAAAATGTGGAATTATTCTATCTGACAGTTAAAGCACTAAGACTTGCAAGAATTGGGAATGATAAAGTAACTAATTCAATTACAGAAAAATTTAAAAGCATGGATGGTAAATCAGGTTAATTAATGCTGTTACCCAAAATAAATCTTTTTCTATATGAACTAATGTTTTTACCTGTATGGGAGAAAGGTTGGAGAGAAAAGTGGCTGAAGAAAAGCGGTAGAAAGACAAAAGTGAATAAAACAAAAAGCCATTAATATATCTGAGGTAGAGGACTGGAAGGTTAAAGAATATCTTGTTTTTTGGTCATTTTTTTATAACATACGGAAAACTAGGTTATCGTTTGATGAATTTCGCAAAGTCCATAGTCGATCAAATTTGGCTATATTACAGAAAATATTAATGGTGTATCATATTTTGTGAAAATTGATTTAGGATGCAGTGGCAATGGATTGAGATGGATTTAATTAGTGAAAGAGAAAGTTTTGAGGGCATAGCAGAAAAAAGAAGGATCGATTTAGTATAATAAATACAATTGAATCTAACTGGAAGGTTATTTTTAAAAAATCTTTAATTGCTCTATGATAGGTATCGCTTAACAGTTTATATATAAAGGCTTTAACTAATATTGCAAATAAACAAAGATTGTTAAATGACAAGGAGTTATTTTTATGAAATTTGTATATTTTAATGATACGGGTAGAACAATTACAATCCATCCAGCAAGTTTCATCCATGGTTGCACATCTAAAAATAAAGAACCAATTGCTCATTTGGAAGAACGAGTTTTTTATCTGCCTGAAGGAACATATCCGTTTGTTAAGATGTGGGATTACGGAGAAGAAAGAGGGTTGCAAATTTTAATATCTCCAACAAGAGATGATTGTTGAGGCCATATTAGATGTTCTCCAAGTTGGATATTTATCCTAAGCGTTACGCATATGAGATAAAGAAGAATGATAGAAAGAGGAAACAATGTAGCAAAGACTTTTCTATTTCATGCATTTAATGTACTTTCTGTATTTAGCATAAAGTAAATTACTAAATGACAGTAGTTATTTCTTTTTACATTTCCTAAACCATTCATAAATACCAAATGGTCCAGCTTGGATTTGTTTCAATCGTTGTAACAACAATTCGTTTTCTCTTCTTAGTCTTTTTACGCCATGGGACTCACCAGTTTTTGCTAACGGTAAATTTAGACTTTTCCTACTCACATTTTCGCCCCCTTGCAATTATTTAATTGTATTAAATCATAACAAGTGTAAATCTACAAATAAAAGATAGTAGATGATGAGAAGGTGATGGGATAATAAATGAGTACAGAGGGGGATAATTAAGAATATATTTATTGTTGATACCCCATGCTAAAAGTTAAACCATTATCGTCCCACAATTGCTATCTTTCACACCACTTTTGCTATACTTAAGACATTCAAACATCAAAATTGTAGCACTGTATCCTGTAAAAACTATATTTTCAGGTTATTTTAATTATAATATATAACAATAAAACCATATTTGAGGTGAAGTAATGAGTGAAAATGAAATTATTTAAGCCAGGTATAACAATTTCACTTAATTGCTATCTTTCACCCCATAATTGCTATCTTTCATCCTATAATTGCTATTTTTAACGTTATGATTTTAATTGATAATCTTTTAGTTGTAAGGTTGCTGAAGATGATGAAGCAGAAATGGTTTGCTTGGTGATAAGCACAAAACACATATAGAAAATCTTAAGTCCAGTGATAAAAGCCTCATTTAATATTTGTGATATTAAACTATTTTTGTAGGTATTTATAAACATTATACTCCATAGTATCTAAAGCACTCGTCCACCTAAGACCTGATATTTCTGCGAGCAGGTCACGATAGTATCCCCAGTTTAGAATATGGATATTCCGTAGACTTTCATCAAGAATAGGGATCAAATTTTGTGTATTGTATGCAGGTTTATGTACATTAATCAATAATTTCTCTGCTAAATCAATTTCTTCAGACCATTGATTATCTGTAGGTGTGAATTCTCCTGCCAATCTGCCACAATAAATTTGTAAATTGATTGGATCACTTGTGCTCCACCACCAAAGTTCCTGAGAAAGTCGTTTACCAATAGTTTGTCTATCTGCTTTTCCTATATAAAGTAACACATTACTTCCATAAACATTATGACTTCCATAAATTTGATATACTCCATAATCCGAAACCTCATCAGTTAATGAAAGTATCTCTGATAATTTATACGGCCCATCCCAATCAATATGGATTAATTTGATATTTTTTTGCTCCATCACAAATTATCCTCTCTATTCTATACTAATATTTGTAATTAGTTGTCCGAATCCAACATTTTAAATGTATTCGTTTAGTCACAAATGGTCTACTCACAAATCTCCTTTTTTCGAATAATCTAACTACGCTCAATTATCGATATGTTCATCATTAACTTGGAATATACTTAATATCATTAAGTCCATTTTTATAATAATATTATCGAGGGAATATAACAAATAAAATATGTGTTTTTACTTATGACATAAAGTGATCAATAAAAATTAGAAACAATCATGACACTCAGATAGGCAGCTAAAACATAAATAAATTAATTGAATCAATAGTGATGAGATAAAAGTTTATTGTTATTTTATTGATTTTAGAAAATAATTGGAAATATTATGATGTTTATTTGAGTTAAATAAATTAAATACCTCATAAGAACAGGTATCAACTCGGTTTTGAATTGTAGAGTATTGTGGAATTTTAAAATTTGTTGGTGTAGATAAAGATCCCATCTATCGTAAGATGTGGATCTGTTTATTTTTATTTTTTATTGGTTCATGTAGTGATATATAGATAATTATGGATAATAGATTAAATAAAAGTGTATATAAAATTATCTACGGTTAAATGTAGATCAGTATTATTATTGAAAATGTATAGATGAATATGTATAATACAATCTATAGCGTTGGTTAGTACACGTTATTGATTCAATTATTCATTTCAAGGATGGAAGCCCATGAGACGTATAAAAAAATTCATAAAACCACAAGTTACATATTACATAAATAAAAACACCTGTATTCGCTATGAACTGCCCCCTGTCAAGTAGACAGTGGAAATAATAAAAATGATTTAAGCGGCTTTAGCTCTATATTCCATAGGGCTAAGGCCGTTTAATCGTTTTTGATATCTATCG
>NZ_QPJJ01000020.1 GCF_003337485.1 Saliterribacillus persicus | reverse complement strand
ATGAGGTAGATAGGTTCGAGGTGGAAGCGTGGTGACACGTGTAGCTGACGAATACTAATCGATCGAGGACTTAACTAAACACAAAATGTTTGATTGTCATACACCTTATCTAGTTTTGAAGGTATATTCCTTCATAAATATAAAGTCTGGTAGCAATAGCGAAGAGGTCACACCTGTTCCCATGCCGAACACAGTAGTTAAGCTCTTCAGCGCCCATGGTAGTTGGGGCTTGCGCCCCTGCGAGAGTAGGACGTTGCCAGGCAAATAAAAAGATCCTTAATCAGTATTGATTAAGGATCTTTTTTTCGTTAGCCATTATAAAAGTTCGATTCTAATTATAAGGGGATAGATCAAAAGTGTTTCTGTAGCTTTGATTTTGAGAACCAATACATTATTATTCCAAAGAACAGTCCACTGAAAATCCAAATCAGAATATTCCACCAACGTACGTCTATTTCACCAGCTACTAAATAAGGAGAAACGAACTCGATAAAAATTAACATAAATAAACCGAATTGAAAACCAGCTAATGAGGATGCTTTTTTTAATGCTTTTTTCTTTTCTATGTATTCTTCTGTTGATGCACAATCTATTTCATCCAAGTCTTTTTTTCTTATTTTTACTATAGCCATAATTGCGTACCCCATATTAATTATAAAGAGTGAAGGTGTTGCGAAGGATAGTGTGTTTTGAATTGTATCAATAATAAGGTTGATAAACATTAATAACATGGATAAGTACCATAACAAAATTCCTGAATAAGCTAATTGCTTATAAATTTCGTAGCGCTGGTATTCATCACGATCATCAACTACACCAATAAAACGATTAAGTACCTGATTCTTCATTGTTTTTCTCCTCCCAAAATAAAGTGTTAAGGTCTGTTTTAAGTTCCTTTGCCAACGAAATACACAAAGATAAAGATGGATTGTACTTAGCATTTTCAATTAAATTAATGGTTTGTCTCGCAACACTAACCCTCCGGGCAAGTTCAATCTGAGTTAAATTGCAACGTTTTCTATATTCTTTGACCCTATTCAAGCCATACACCCTTTCAAACATCAACTATAAGTACATTATATGTGACATTTTAATGATGTGTCAACTATATATGACATATCACTTTCCCTTCCTCATAGATTCTCTATTGTTTAAAGAGAAGTTAGTAGTTTGTTTATTCATAATCATTGACTGAGAAGAGAATTAAAGTTGACAGGAAACAAAATGTTTCACGTGAAAAAGCTAATTTTCGACAACCGTGTTGACTTTACAGTTATAGAAACAAAAAAATATTTTCGTAATCTCATATTTTATAACTTTTTTAGAATAAAAGGTATAAAGGTTTCCGGAGTTGGTAAAACTAGTTGATGGAGGTGGAGAATTTGGAAAATACATTGCAAGAGAAGTGTGTTATTTGTGAAGAAAATAAGGCTAGTGGCATTCATATCTATCATTGTTTTGTTTGTTTTAGTTGTGAGAGAAAGATAGTTTCAACTGATGTGAACGATCCTAATTATTCCTTTTACGTAGAAAAATTAAAAGCACTAAATCATATGACAAAAATAGTATAAATAGAGACCCCTTCCTTACATTCGTTTATGTAAGGAATTTTTATGGTTAATTATAAATGTACATTCGCTTTTCTTTCTATAGTTAGCTACAATAAGTACAACAAATGCTAGAAGAAAGGAAGAAGGTAGTTGGAAGATAGTCAAGGTATTCCTTTATTACATAAACTGATAGAACATAAAAAGAAAAATCCAATATCCTTTCATGTTCCTGGTCATAAAAATGGACAAGTATTCCCTTCGCATTCTGAAGACTTATTTAAATCTATCCTTTCTATTGATCTAACTGAAATAACAGAATTAGATGACCTTTATGTCCCAGAAGGTGCTATTAAACAGGCCCAAATCCTAGCTGCAGAATGGTTTCAAGTTGATGCTTCCTATTTTTTAGTTAATGGAAGTACTGTGGGTAACTTAATCATGATTATGGCGACGTGTGGTCCTGGAGATCTTGTCCTTGTGCAAAGGAATTGTCACAAGTCGATCTTGAATGGACTTGAACTTAGCGGGGCAAAACCTATTTTCTTAACACCGGAATATGATACAGAAGTGAATCGATACGGAGCACCTTCGACAAAAACGCTTGAAGAAGCTATACATAAATATACGAATATTAAAGCTCTTATTTTAACTTATCCAGATTATTTTGGTAGAACCTATCCATTAAAAGAGAAAATTGAATTAGCTCATGCTCAAAAAATCCCGGTTCTTATTGATGAAGCACATGGAGTTCATTTCTCTCTTCCCTTTATAGATCAACCGTCAGCTATTGAGCTAGGAGCTGATATCGTTGTCCAATCCGCACATAAAATGGCACCTGCGATGACAATGGCTGCTTATTTACATATAAATAGTGCATATGTGAATAAAGAAAGAGTAGAGCATTACTATCAAATGCTTCAATCTAGTAGCCCTTCCTATCCAATTATGGCTAGTTTGGATGTTGCTAGATTTTATTTGCAAAATTTTAAAGCAGAACAAATGACTAACTTACAAGAAAGTATTGATTTAATAAAAAATGAATTGGAAGCTTGTGATTATGTTAAAGTTTTGGAAACAACGAGTTTGGATGATCCTTTAAAAATAACATTAGAAACAATAAATGGGGTAAGTGCTAGGGAAGTGGCACGTTTATTTGAAAAAGAGGGTATTTATCCTGAATTAGTAACAACCAATCAAATTTTGTTAATTGTAGGTTTAGAACCTTATATAGATTTAGAAAGTCTAAAGAAATCAATAAAGAGCGTAAATAAGCAATTAATATTACAGCCTAAACATGATACAATAAATAAATATACAGAATTATTTATTAGTAAGATCCAGACACTTCATTACGCTTATAATGAAATGAGGTCAATGGAGACGAAAATAGAAAAATTAGAAGAAGCTATCGGTGAGGTGGCAGCAGAACAAATAATTCCTTATCCACCTGGTATCCCTTTAATTGCTAAAGGTGAAAAGATTACAAAAAATCAAGTTGATCATATCGTGGAATTATTAAATAAGGGTGTATCTTTTCAACCAAGGGATGTTAAAAAAGGAATAAGAATCTTCCTATAAAAAGGTATAACGATATAATTAAGGTATGGTATGAAGGAGAATGAATAGTGGCAGGGGCATTTATTACTGTAGAAGGTGGAGAAGGAGCAGGTAAGTCTACTGTTTTATCTTTATTAAAAAAACATTTACAAGAAGATGGATTTGAAGTTCTTATCACAAGAGAACCCGGAGGCATTGATATAGCGGAAAAAATTAGAGAAGTCATTCTTAACCGTGATCACACGATGATGGACGCGCGAACAGAGGCGCTTTTATACGCAGCGGCAAGACGACAACATCTAGTCGAAAAAATTCTGCCAGCATTAGAGACAGGAAAAATTGTTCTATGTGATCGGTTTGTAGATAGCAGCTTAGCTTATCAAGGCTATGCCAGAGGTTTAGGAATTGATGAGGTATTTCAAATAAATAAATTTGCAATTAGTAATCATATGCCAGACTTAACGTTGTTCTTTGATATTAAACCAGAATTCGGATTAAAACGCATTGCTGCTAATGAAAATAGAGAACAAAATAGACTAGACTTAGAAAATATCGACTTTCATAATCAAGTATATCAAGCGTATCAGCTTCTTATTGAAAAATTCCCACAACGAATAAGGAAAATTAATGCAAATTTGAGTATAATAGAGGTAGAAGAACTTGCATATAAAGAAGTAATGAAATTTTTAAGAGATAAATAAATCTATTAAAAATAAGGAGGCGAAGATCGTGAAATTAATCATGGCTGTTGTCCAGGATAAAGACAGTAACCGTTTAGTGGATGCTTTAGGAGATCAAGATTACAAAACCACTAAACTATCTTCTACAGGAGGCTTTTTAAAAGAGGGTAATACGACTTTAATGATTGGTTGTGAGGATGAGAACGTCGATCGTGCTCTAGAAATCATTCGAGATAATTGCAGTCATCGTGAGCAAATGGTAGCTCCTGTTTCTCCAATGGGAGGAAATGCAGACTCCTACATTCCTCGACCGATAAATGTAGAAGTAGGCGGAGCAACAGTTTTTGTTGTACCGGTTGATTCCTTTTTCCAGTTTTAAATAAATGAGGGAGTAAACAAATGAAAATCAGTCAAGAAATGAGAGCGCAACTAGATACCTTAAATAAACAAGGCCAAGCACAAAAGAATACTTCTCAAAGATTTGATACGATGGTGAAATCGGAATCTATCCAATTGAAGCAAGCTGAATTACAACAATTAATGGGACAGTTAGCAACACAAGGTGAAAAAATTGCTAAATTCAGATCTTTCCATGACCTAGCCATTTATAAAAGAATGGTAAAGCGTTTTGTAAAAGAAGCAGTCGATTTTGGGATGAATTTAAAACAATCCCATAGCTTCAGTATGGATGGTAATAACCGTAAGCTAACTTTAGTAGAAGAAGTAGATGAAAAATTAGTGGAATTAACAGAGACTGTATTAGATAAAGAAAAGAATTCCATTAACATTTTAGATGTGATCGGTGAAATAAAAGGCCTCCTAATAAATTTGTATACGTAATGAGGCACTATAAAAGGGTGGATTAGGCTATAATGTGCTAATCAATCCTTTTTCTTTTGGAGAGAAAACATTATAATGTAGATGGAGAAAAAAATAGTTATAAATAAAGCTGTGAATACTTGAGGAGGGTAATGGAGCGTTCAAACAGAACGAACCTCCATAGACGTGATGGTTAATACTTGGACAGAAATGAAAAGCATACAACCAGTAGTAAGTAAGATGCTTGTAAGTAGTATTAATAAAGAACGAATCTCGCATGCTTATTTATTACATGGTCAAAGAGGAACAGGAAAAAAATATCTAGCGATTTTGCTAGCAAAAAGTATTTTTTGTAAGCACCAAGAGCGCGCAGAGCCCTGTAATACGTGTCGAGATTGTCAGCGAATTGACAGTGGTAATCATCCAGACTTTCACTGGATTGAGCCCGATGGTGCGAGTATAAAAAAAGAGCAAATTCTCCACCTTCAAAAAGAATTCACATACACAGGCATGGAGTCTAACCGTAAAGTATATATTGTTTCAGATGCGGAAAAAATGACGACAAATGCATCTAATCGATTGCTTAAATTTTTAGAAGAACCGAGCATGGATACTACTGCTATTTTATTAACCGAAAATAGCCAAGCTATTCTTCCAACCATTCAATCACGGTGCCAGTTAATCAGTCTTCGTCCTTTAAATAATAAACAGCTGATAGAAAAACTAGAGCAAGAAGGGTTAACAGAAGCAAATGCTAAAATTTTTGCAGCTGTGACGAATGATTTAAATGAGGCATTGGAAAAAAGTAAGGATGAGTGGTTTGCTAATGCAAGAAAAATAGTGGTACAATTAGTTGAAATGCTTCAAACTAATCCAAATGAAGTGCTATTGTTTATACATACACAATGGATGCCACATTTTAAGGAAAGACCTCAAGCGCAACAAGGCTTAGATCTCCTTCTTTTATGGTTTAAGGATATGGTGTATTATCATATTGATCAAAAAGAGCAAATGGTTTTTTCTTATCATTATGATAAAATTGAAAAAGCCGCCATGCATTGGTCAAAGAAGCATGCTACGGATAATCTGTCACATATTATGGATGCTAAGCGTAAGCTTGAACAAAATGTACATCCACAATTAGTTATGGAGCAATTAACACTTCATTTTCAGAGGTGAAAAAATGATAGAGGTTATAGGAGTTCGCTTTAAAAAAGCGGGTAAAATATATTACTTCGATCCGGCAAATTTCACGATAGACACAGATGATTATGTGATCGTAGAAACGGTTCGAGGTGTTGAGTTTGGTAAGGTTGTTGTTGCAAGAAAGAAAGTCGACGAAGAAGATGTCGTCCTACCTTTAAAAAAGGTTATTCGTCTTGCAGAGGAAAAGGATAAAATTACGGTAGTAGAAAATCAGGAAAATGCTGATGAGGCTTACCGTGTTTGCGATAAAAAAATAAAAGATCATGAGCTAGAGATGAATTTGGTTGATGTAGAATATACCTTTGACCGAAATAAAGTGATTTTTTATTTTACTGCAGATGGACGCGTGGATTTTAGACACTTAGTAAAGGATCTAGCTTCTGTTTTTAAAACGAGGATTGAATTGCGTCAGATTGGTGTGCGCGATGAAGCGAAGCTATTAGGTGGAATAGGTCCATGTGGAAGAATGCTTTGTTGTTCTACCTTTTTAGGTGATTTTGAGCCAGTATCCATTAAGATGGCAAAGGATCAAAATTTATCTTTAAATCCTGCAAAAATTTCTGGTTTATGCGGTCGCTTAATGTGTTGCTTGAAATATGAGAACGATGATTATGAATCAGCTAAAAAGCAATTGCCTGATTTAGGCGAGAAAATAACCACACCTTATGGAAATGGTAAGGTAGTTGGTCTGAATATTTTAGAGCGTATGATTCAAATAGAAATTCCTGAGAAAGAAAGAGTTATTGAATATACCTTGGATGAGCTAATTGAAGAAGGAGTCATCAAGACGCAGGCCACAGAATAGTGGGGTGAATTAGAGCGTGGATAAAAAGAAATTATTTGAGCAAGTTTCTGATATGGAAGAGCAAATTGGGCAACTATATCAGCAGCTGGGGGAAATGAAGAATCAATTAAGTGAAGTATTGGAAGAAAATTATCGCATGGAGATGGAAAACCATCACTTACGCCAACGCCTTGATGATTCCACTGATGAAAATGGCAAAGACCAGAACAATATATCAAAGGAAGAATTTGAATTAGGAGAAGGCTACGATAATTTAGCACGTCTTTATGAAGAAGGTTTTCATATTTGTAACGTACATTTTGGAAGTCCGAGACAAGATGGAGACTGTTTGTTTTGTTTACTATTTTTAAATAAAACAAAATAGAACACCAATAAGTGAAGGGCTGACACATATTTATTCGTGTCAGCCTTTTCTATAATAAGGAATGTTTTCGAATGAATGAAGGAGTAGGAGAGATGGAATTAAGAGAAGACGAACGAATTGATTTCTTACTAGCAGAAGAAAATATGCGTATTATCCAGAGTGAGACCGTTTTTTCTTTTTCCTTAGATGCAGTATTACTTGCTGACTTTGCCCAGATACCAAAAAAAAGAGGAAAGGCAATAGATTTATGTACCGGAAATGGCGTGGTACCACTTCTTCTGTCTAGAAAAACGATTATTCCTATTACTGGTGTCGAAATTCAAGCAAGGTTATTTGATATGGCAATGAGAAATGTTGCTTTAAATAAATTAGATACCCAACTGTCTATGCTTCACGGGGATTTAATAGATATGCCGAAAAAATTCGGAAATGATAAATTTGATATGGTTACCGTTAATCCTCCTTATTTTCAGACGTTAAATGAAAAATTACATAATAAAAATGATTTTTTAACGATTGCGCGTCATGAAATTTGTTGTACCTTAGAGGATGTTATTAAAGCTTGTAGTAAACTAGTGAAGTCAGGTGGAAAGGTAGCCATGGTTCACAGGCCATCGCGTTTAATGGATATCTTAACTATGTTTCGCCAATATAAAATTGAGCCAAAACGATTGCGCTTTGTTTATCCCAAGCAAAATAAAGAAGCGAATATGGTATTAATAGAAGGAATACGAGACGGAAATCCGGATTTAAAATTATTGCCACCATTAACGGTATTTCATGACGATGATAGCTATACAAAAGAAGTAGAAGGTATTTTATATGGAAAAAGATAAATTTCACTTTGTTTATATTCTAAAATGTAAGGATGCTTCCCTGTATACCGGATACACCACCAATATAACGAGACGTTTAAAAATGCATGAATCTGGCAAAGGGGCAAAATACACACGTAGTAGAGGACCCTTTGAATTGGTATTTTGCAGAGCATGTGCTTCGAGATCAGAGGCATTGCAGCTTGAAGCACAGATTAAAAAATTATCTCGAAAGAAAAAATCAGAACTAATTCAAACAGAACTAGAAGGGGATGGGATTCATGAGAGCAACAAGTAGCTTTCAGGGCGAAAGTGAATTTGGCACGCTTTATATTGTTCCGACACCAATTGGAAATTTAAATGATATTACCATTCGTGCTTTGGAAATTTTAAAAGAAGCAGATGCCATTGCCGCTGAGGACACCCGAAATACTGGACGATTACTCCATCATTTTGAGATTTCTAAACCGATGATCAGTTATCATGAGCATAATAAAAGAGAGCGTCAATCGACATTAATCAATGATTTAAAAGAAGGAAAATTGATTGCTCTTGTCAGTGATGCTGGTATGCCAGGTATATCTGATCCAGGCTCTGATTTAGTTAAAGCAGCGATTGATGAGGAGATTACGGTAGTTGTTTTACCAGGAGCAAACGCCGCTTTAGCGGGCCTAGTAGGATCTGGTTTACCGACAGAAAATTTTTATTTTCATGGCTTCCTTGCTAGAAAAAACAAAGAAAAAAAAGCAGCTATAGAGAAATTGAAATTAATGACATGTACGATTATATTTTATGAATCACCGCACAGATTAGTAGAAACGTTAGAATTTTTGCATGAGCATTTAGGAAATCGAAACGTGAGCATTGCACGTGAATTAACGAAGCGGTATGAAGAGTATATTCGTGGGGAGTTAGCAGAAGTTGTCGAATGGGCAAGAGAGCGCACATTAAAGGGTGAGTTCTGTATCGTAGTCGAAGGTTTGGATGAAGAAACGCTTGAACAAGAGGCATGGTGGCAAAACACATCCTTGAAGAAACATGTCGAAAAAATTATCGATGAAGAAGGGCTTTCCAGTAAGGAAGCAATTAAAGAAGTAGCTACAATAAGAGGATTAAAAAAGCGAGAGGTGTACCAAGCTTACCATTTAAATGAAGAATAAAAAATAATCCACCCTTCTAATTTCAAAGAGGTGGATTATTTCCATAAGAAAAAGTGATTATTTCATTTTATTTTGAATTTCATCAATTAAAGCTTGAGCGCCTTCTGGGCTTAGGATTAACTTTCCGTCAGCAAGTGTTAAGTTATCATCAGAAATATCGCCAGTGATTGCACATGTCATGTTAGGCTTATATTTTTGTAAAATAATTCTTTCATCATCTACATAAATTTCAAGCGCATCTTTCTCATTAATACCTAATGTACGGCGCAATTCGATTGGAATAACGACACGTCCTAGCTCATCAACCTTACGTACTATACCAGTAGATTTCATTGTTTATTTCTCCCCTTTAATAAATTTCGTCAACATTCGACATTTATAGCATTATACTACCAGTAAGTGCCAATACTGTCAATCGGTTTGCTTCAATAAAATTGAAATTTTTTGTAAAATTTTAAAAATCGCGCTCGAATAAGGGAAACCACGTAAAAATATGAGGTTTAGCGAGGTAAATCTATTGAAATAATGGAAATATAGAAGAAAAGTCGCTACAATAAAAGCAGACTGTTTAATCGATATTAAAATAGAAAATAAGAAAAAATCTTGAAGGAGGTAGCGTATTATGTCGAATCAGAAAAAAACTTTTTATATAACGACTCCCATTTATTATCCGAGCGGAAATTTACATATCGGTCATGCATACAGTACAGTTGCAGGGGATGTAATGGCACGTTACAAACGTCTACGAGGCTACGATGTAATGTATCTGACAGGGACGGATGAGCATGGTCAGAAGATTCAAAAGAAAGCTGATGAAAATGGAGTTACTCCACAGGTTTATGTCGATGAAATTGTGAGTGGTATCAAAGATTTATGGGAAAAGCTTGATATTTCCTATGATGATTTTATTAGAACAACAGAAGATCGCCACAAGCAGGTAGTAGAAAAGATTTTTGCGCAACTACTAGAACAAGGCGATATCTACCTTGATGAATATGAAGGAAGCTATTGCACCTCATGCGAATCATTTTTTACAGAAAGACAATTAGAAAATGGGCATTGTCCAGATTGCGGTGGACCGGTTGAAAATGTAAAAGAAGAGTCCTACTTCTTTAAAATGAGTAAATACGTGGATCGTTTACTTGCTTATTACAAGGAGAACCCTGAATTTATCCAACCGGAAAGCAGAAAGAATGAGATGATCAGTAACTTTATCAAGCCTGGTTTAGAGGATTTAGCGGTATCTAGAACAACGTTTGATTGGGGTATTAAAGTGCCAGGGGATCCAAAGCATGTTATTTATGTGTGGATTGATGCACTGTCAAACTATATTACAGCACTGGGCTATCGCACAGATGACGATGGACGCTTCCAAAAATACTGGCCCGCAGATGTTCATCTAATGAGTAAGGAAATTGTTCGTTTCCACACAATTTATTGGCCAATCATGTTAATGGCTTTAGACCTTCCATTACCGAAAAAAGTATTTGCGCATGGTTGGATCTTGATGAAGGACGGTAAAATGTCCAAATCAAAAGGAAATGTAGTGAATCCAATTGATTTAACCGACCGTTATGGACTGGATGCATTAAGATATTATCTTCTACGAGAAGTACCATTCGGATCTGATGGTGTGTTTACGCCAGAAGGATTTGTCGATCGTACAAACTTTGACCTAGCAAATGACTTAGGGAATTTGTTAAATCGTAGTGTAGCGATGGTAGATAAGTATTTTGATGGAAAAGTTCCTGCTTTTAAAAAGGGTGAAGATTCCTTTGACAAAGAGCTAGAAACACTAGGACAAGAAACTGTAGAAAAAGTAGAAAAAGCACTAGATGAGATGGGCTTTTCGGTCGCACTCACAAATATTTGGCAATATATATCTCGTACAAACAAATATATTGATGAAACAAAGCCATGGGTACTTGCTAAAGACGAAGATAAAAAAGAGCGCTTGGGCAATGTGATGGCACACTTAATAGATAGTTTACGCCGAATTGGAATCCTTTTACGACCATTCCTGACCCATGCACCGAATCAAATCTTTGAGCAAATTGGGGTTGAGAGAGAAGAGGATAAAACATGGGAAAGCATCACTGCAGAAGGTGTGATCGCAGAAGGTGCTGCCGTGGTTAAAAAAGATCCGATCTTCCCTCGTTTAGATGTTGAACAAGAAGTAAAAGCGATAAAAGATTTAATGACGGCACCAGAGCCTGAAAAAGAAGAGGAAACGAACGAAATCATTTATGATGATTTTATGAAGGTAGAGCTTAAGGTAGCAGAGGTAATTCACGCAGAAAAAATGAAAAATGCGGATAAATTATTACGCATTCAGCTAGATCTTGGCTCAGAAAAAAGACAGGTCGTCTCAGGCATAGCGAAATTTTACACACCAGAAGAGCTTGTTGGTAAAAAAGTTATTTGTGTAGCAAACCTGAAGCCAGTGAAATTAAAAGGAGAAATGTCTCAGGGCATGATCCTTTCTGGGGAAGATGCAGAGGGTAATCTATCCTTAGCTACAGTCGAACAAGACCTACCTAATGGATCTATCGTAAAATAAAGATCTTTAATGGAACAAGCGCTTATTATCATTAAAATAAGCGCTTGTTTGTGTGAAAAAAACAAGAAACGCGGATATAATTTGATTTTAGCGGATTTATAAAAAAAACCGCGGATATTTCGAATTTTTCGCGGGAATACGAAAAATATCGCGGATAAAGGGACCGACATCGCGGATATAACCACGCACGGAAAAATAATGTAGAACAAGGAGGAATTTTAATATGCTTTTTGATACACATGTACATTTAAATGTTTCGCACTTTAAAGATGATCAACAAGAAGTAATGAAAAGAGCCGAAGAGGCTGGAGTGAAATATATGGTTGTAGTTGGCTTTGATCATGAAACCATTCCAAAAGCAATCAAACTGGCAGAAGACAATGAAAATATATATGCAGCAGTGGGCTGGCACCCTGTAGATGCAGTTGATTTTATGAATAAAGAATTGCAGTGGCTAGAAGAGTTAGCAGAACATCCAAAAGTGGTGGCACTAGGTGAGATGGGCTTGGATTATCACTGGGACAAATCCCCCAAGGATATTCAAAAAGACGTATTTAAGCAACAAATTCAATTAGCTAAAAAAGTAAAATTACCAATTATTATTCATAATCGGGAGGCTACAGAGGATATAATAGAAGTATTGGAACAAGAAAATGCTGCTGAGGTTGGCGGAATTATGCATTGTTACAATGATTCTGTCGAGTATGTAGACGCATGTCTTGCGATGAATTTTTATATTTCCTTGGGGGGACCTGTCACATTCAAAAATGCTACATTACCAAAAGAAGTAGCAAAATATGTTCCACTGGATCGCCTGTTGATAGAAACAGATTGTCCATTCTTAGCACCACATCCATATCGAGGAAAGCGAAATGAACCCGCTTATGTCAGTCTTGTCGCAGAAAAAATTGCTGAGCTAAGAGAGTTGGATGTAAAAAAAGTAGAAGAAGAAACGACTAAAAACGCTTGTCGCTTTTTCGGAATTAATTATTAAAACTTAGAGGTTATTTAAATCTGTAATATACTTTTAATATTATTGAAATATAGGCACTTTTCCCCTCTGTATTAGTTGCTATAGCAACGTTTGTCACCTGTAATATTCGTAAAATGCTGGTTTGACAAGGGGTTTTTATCTAATTATAATACAGCAATGGATATAAGGAGGGGGACTGTGTATGAGTAACACGGCATATAAGAAACAATCCTTAGGCAAAAAGATATTTATTTCATTGCTATCATTAATTTTATTAATTAGTTTTGCTGGTTTTGGATTGTATGAAATTACAAAAGCTCAAGTTACGTTTATACAAGAAGGCGAAGTTACTACTGTTCGCACACATGCAGAAACGATTGCAGATGTGTTAGAAGAACTTGCTATAGATGTAGCACCACATGACGAGCTATCACATGAATTAGAGGATTTCGTAGAAACGAATATGGAAATAACACATATTCCTGCAAGAGAAGTTGTTTTAAATATAGATGGGGAAGATAAAACATACTATACAACAAAAGAAACAGTAAAAGATTTCTTAGCAGAAAATAACATAGAAGTTGCAAAAAACGATGATTTATCTGTTAATGAGAACGAAGTTTTAAGTGAAGGCATGGAGATTGAATTAGCTCGTGCTTTTGAAGTTACTGTTAAAGATGCCGATAAAGAATCAGTTATCTGGACGACAGGAGCTAAAGTAGCAGATATTTTAGAGCAAAATGAAGTAACACTTTCTGAGCTTGATCGAATTGAACCAAAAGAATCTCAGCTTTTAACAGACTCCGAAACAATCACTATTACTCGTGTGGAAAAGGTGACGGATGTTGTAAAAGAGAAGATGAATGTGAAAGTTGTGAAGAAAAACGAAGGATCTCTTGAAAAAGGGAAGGAAAAAGTAATCGAAGAGGGATCACCTGGCGTTAAAGAAAAGCATTATGAAGTAGTGCTTGAAAATGGTAAGGAAGTTTCCCGTGAATTAATCAAAGAAGATGTAACCAAAGAAAGCAGTGATCGTGTGGTTGCTGTCGGTACGAAGGTAAAGCAAAAACAGCCTGTTCAAACTACAACAAAAACTACTGCAAGTGCAAGTAATACATCATCATCTAAACAGACGGTTTCGCGTGGAAGTTCATCTGCCACCAAGACCATTTCTATGCATGCAACTGCATATAACTGGGATTGTGCTACGTGTGATGGTAGAGGTTTAACAGCAACAGGTTATAACCTAAAAGCTAATCCAAGTGGTGTTGTAGCAGTGGATCCATCCGTCATTCCTCTTGGAACAAAGGTATGGGTGGAAGGCTATGGTTATGCAATAGCAAGAGATACTGGTGGTAACATTAAAGGCAACCGAATTGATGTGCATATGCCAAGTATTGCAAAAGCTAAACAATTTGGAAGTAGAACAGTTCAAGTTAAAATTTTAGATTAATGAATCGTACCCTTACCAAAGCGGTAAGGGTATTTCTATGTCTTTTATACCTTATAGTAAAAGGAAGTATGCGATAAATATGAAGGACTAAGTTTTTTCTTTTAGATAAAACCGCTATAATAAGAAAGAGTTAACGTGTTTTACGGATGAACGGAGGCAATCTCGTTGTATATAAAAGAAATTATTGTAGTAGAAGGAAAAGATGATACTGCAAAAATAAAACAAGCATTAAAAGCAGATACTGTCGAAACAAACGGTTCTGCGATTAACCACAGTATTTTAGAACAAATTAAGCATGCCAAGGAAAAAAGAGGCGTGATTGTTTTTACTGATCCTGATTATCCAGGTCAAAGAATTAGAGAAATAATCAATGAACATGTCCCAGGCTGCAAGCATGCCTTTTTAACAAAGCAAGAAGCAAAAGGAAAAGCAAAAGGCTCACTCGGCATCGAGCATGCGTCCAATGAAGCTATCAGGAAAGCGTTAAGTAGTGTTTATGAACTAAGGGATCAACAGGATGAAATAAAGATCACAAGACAGGATTTAATGCACTACAAGCTAATCGGTGATAAAGACGCTAAAAAACGCAGAGAATATTTAGGGAAATCACTTAGAATAGGAAGTATGAACGGCAAGCAATTATTAAAAAGGTTACAGATGTTTCAAATAGATAAAGAAACATTTATTAAAGTCATGGAAGAAATGAAGCAGGAGGATGAGGTATGACAGCAACAAAAGCAATTGCTACACCAGTAAGAACACAAGCAATCTTAAAAAAGTATGGGTTTGCTTTTAAGAAAAGCTTGGGTCAAAATTTTCTGATTGATGTAAATATTTTAGACAAAATTATTGATGCTGCTGAGGTTAATGGCGAAACTGGTGCGATCGAGATTGGACCTGGAATTGGAGCCTTAACGGAGCATTTAGCAAAGCATGCCAAAAAAGTAGTAGCATATGAAATAGATCAACGTTTGATGCCAATATTAGAGGATACTTTAGAGCCTTATGACAATATCGAAATTGTTAATCAGGATATATTAAAAGCAAATATGACTGAGCTTATAACCAATCACTTTTCAGATATAAAAGATGTAAAATTAGTAGCGAATTTACCCTATTACATTACCACGCCCATTCTCATGCACTTATTGATGGCAGGGGCACCTGTTTCAAGTATTACCGTCATGATTCAAAAGGAAGTTGCCGAGCGTATGGCAGCCGTACCTAACACAAAAAGCTATGGCTCTTTATCGATTGCTGTGCAATATTATACAGAAGCACATGTAGCTATGATCGTTCCAAAAAATGTTTTTATGCCAAAACCAAATGTGGATTCAGCAGTATTGCATCTAAAATTAAGAGAAAGTCCTCCGGTAGAATTAGAGGATGAAGTTTTCTTTTTTGATTTAGTAAGAGCAAGTTTTGCACAAAGAAGAAAAACATTACGTAATAATCTCTCACGTCATTTTAAAGATAGATGGTCGAAAGAAGAAATTGAGCAAGCTTTAATGAATGTGGGGATAAACGGAACTAGAAGAGGCGAGTCCTTGTCGATGGAGGAATTTGCTACAATCTCAAATAAGTTCTATCAACTTACAAAGATAAACTAAAGAATGCTGCACAGGAATTGATAAGCTTTCATAGGCTATAGAAGACGTATAGATAGCTTCAGACGTCACTCGAAAATTCTTATCCCGAGGTGACAACAGATGGCTTTAACAATTGGAACGCTTGTTACAAGATATTCCTATGAGCATGACATAGTATTTCGTGTAAAAAAAATTACTGAGAACACTGTGCTTTTACACGGTGAGGAAGTTCGCTTAGAAGCTGATGCAAATATAGATGATCTTCGCCCTGTTTCAGACCGTGAGTTAAATGAAATACAAAAAACAGCATTAGAAAAGGAAGCATATTCTTTTCGTTTGTTCCGCCAGGATTATCAATTGATGAGAGAAAAAAGACTCGCTGAAGAAAAAAAAAGCATTCCAACTAATTTAAAGAGTTTTCAGATGCCTGTGAAGGTTTTGCACCTTGATGGTGATCGACTTTATTTAAAGAAATGCATTGATATCTACCGGAAGCTAGGGCTGCAAGTTCATGGCACCTATATGGATGAAAAAGATATGCCACTAGAAATAGCAGGATTAATTAAAAAAATTCACCCTGAAATTATCGTGATTACAGGTCACGATGCCTATTTAAAAGCAAAAGGAACCAAAAAGGATTTACAAGCATACCGTCATTCGAAGTATTTTATCGATGCTGTTCGTGCTGCAAGAGATGTTATTCCAGATTTAGATCAGCTTGTTATTTTTGCTGGGGCCTGTCAATCACATTTTGAAGGGTTGATTCGTGCTGGTGCGAATTTTGCAAGCTCCCCGTCAAGAGTTAATATCCATGCGCTTGATCCCGTTTATGTAGTAGCTAAAATTGCGTACACCCCATTTATGGAAAAAATAAATGTACTCGATTGCCTGCGAAATACACTAACCGGAGAAGAGGGCCTTGGCGGAATGGAAACTAAAGGTTTTTTGCGGACCGGATTACCTTATCTTAAAGCTGATCAATAAGAAGGAAGACTTTTCGTAGAGGTTAACTGAAGCGGAAAGTCTTTTTTTATTTTAAAAATTAGTTTTTCTTGCTCAAAAACCTTATAAGACTCCGAAATAGAAGGACAATATCGAGATTTTTATTAAAGCGCTAGCATTTATTTTTTTCATAATAAGGCTTGTTATACATAAAGTGTAGGAAATTGGTAAAAATAAAATATCCGATGTCACAATTTTTTTGGTTGACTTTATTTTTATAATATTGTTATAATTAAAAGTTTTATTTGACTATTGGACATGCATGTAGTATAATAAAGTTTAGTGAGGTGGAGTCTATTGGCTAAAACATTAGTAGAAATCAAACAGGGACTAGAGTGTTGTGTAGGCAAGCGTTTAAAACTTCGTGCAAATGGCGGAAGAAGAAAAACGATTGAACGTTATGGAACATTAGCAGAAACGTATCCTTCTGTATTTATTGTAGCATTAGACCAGCAGGAAAATTCATTTGAGCGCGTTTCGTATAGTTATGCAGATGTACTAACCGAAACAGTTGAACTGAGTTTCATTGATGAACTAGGCGCGTTAGCAGTAGCTGAGCAGTAAACCACGTTTGCTGCTTTTTATTTTTATATTGAAAAGATGGTAAAAGGAACAAAGCCTATTTTGGGTTTTGTTCCTTTTTCGCATTTATGGTATCTTTACAGAAAGAACATTGTAGAAATAGGAAGAAGTTGACCGAGAAAAGTAGGTGAAAAATCATGTATGTGTTAGAGAAGGCACCAGCAAAAATAAATTTATCCTTAGATGTACTATATAAAAGACCGGATAATTATCATGAAATTGAAATGGTGATGACAACGGTTGATTTAGCTGATCAGATCGAATTATTTTTAATTAAGCAAAATACTATCGTGATTGAATCAGAAAATCGTTTTGTGCCAAATGATGAACGTAATTTGGCATATCGAGCGGCCAAATTACTAAAGGATCGTTATGAAGTAAAAAAAGGCGTGAGAATTAAAATTGAAAAGCATGTGCCAGTAGCTGCTGGACTCGCGGGCGGAAGCAGTGATGCTGCCGCAACATTACGCGGTCTAAACAAATTATGGGAGCTTGGCTTAGATAAACAGACTTTAGCCTCTTTAGGGGCAGAAATAGGTTCAGATATTTCCTTTTGTGTTTATAACTCGACAGCGTTAGCTCAAGGAAGAGGAGAAAAAATAACAGAGCTTAAAGCACCGCCTTCCTGCTGGGTAGTACTTGCCAAGCCTAGGCAGGGTGTTTCTACACAAACAGTGTATCAATCATTAGATTTATCCACGATCGATCATCCGGATACCTCTGGAATGATCGAAGCGGTAAATAAGAGTGATTATTTAGGAATGTGTAGTCGTTTAGGGAATGTTTTAGAAGCTGTTACACTTGAACGACATCCAGAAGTTGCCCAGATTAAAAAATTAATGCAGTCATCAGGAGCTGACGCTGTGTTGATGAGTGGAAGTGGCCCTACTGTATTTGCACTAGTGAAACAGCAAACTAGAGCAGAGAGAATGTACAATAGTTTAAGAGGTTTTTGTGAAGAGGTTTATGCCGTAAGAATGCTCGGATATCCACAGGCACTTGATTAAAACCGTATAAAATGATATATTTACCGTAAAATATTCGGGTTTTGGGGTGTAATGATGAAAAGAAGCGATCGTTTAGTTGCGATGACCAATTATTTAATCGAGCATCCGATGGAATTAGTTTCGCTACCATTTTTTTCTGAAAAATACGGGGCGGCAAAGTCTTCAATTAGTGAAGACTTGGCTATTGTGCATCGGATTTTTGAAGAAGAAGGCGTAGGCTATCTCGCATCTGTTTCAGGTGCTGCTGGAGGAGTAAAATATATTCCAAAAGTGTCTGCCACGTATAGTGAAAAATTTATAGATGAATTATGTAACCAACTAGAAGATCCTAGTCGTATATTACCTGGTGGCTATTTATTTATGAGCGATGTCTTAGGAAACCCGCACACGGTAAGAAATATTGGGCGATTATTTGCTGCTAGATTTTCAGATGTGAAAATTGACTCTGTTGTAACAGTTGCAACAAAAGGTATCCCACTTGCTTATGCTGTGGCATCTTTTTTAGATGTACCTGTAATTATTGTGAGACGGGATCCTAAAGTGACGGAAGGTTCTACTGTAAGTATCAATTATGTTTCAGGATCATCAAGAAAAATACAAACCATGGTTCTTTCTAAAAGAAGTTTACAAGAAGGAGAAAACGTCTGTATCATCGATGATTTCATGAAAGCCGGTGGTACCATCAACGGCATTAAAAACCTATTAAAAGAATTCAATGCTAATGTTGCAGCGATTGGTGTCTTAGCTGAAGCTGAAGATGAGGAAGAAGATCGAGTGGTCGAGGATTATACCTCGCTTATTCAAATTAAAAATGTTGATGCGAATAATCAACAAATTGAAGTTATAAAGGGAAATTATTTTCACGAATAAGGAGATAGAACTGCCTATTCCTAAGGATATGTTAAATAATTCAAGTTTTTTGCTCAAAAAGTTTAACTTTTTTTGAAAATAAGAAGGAATTTGAACAAAAATGTAGAATTAAGTTAGTAAGTTCTTATAGGTGAAAAGGTGGTGAAACACAGTGGAAGTTACAGACGTAAGACTACGCCGCGTTAATACCGATGGAAGAATGCGAGCGATTGCTTCAATTACATTAGATGAAGAATTCGTGGTGCATGATATTCGTGTGATTGATGGTAATAATGGTTTATTCGTTGCTATGCCTTCAAAACGAACTCCAGATGGGGAATTTCGCGATATCGCGCATCCGATTAATTCAGGAACACGCACCAAAATTCAAGATGCTGTATTAGAAGCATATCGTCGTGCCGGAGAAGCTGAGGTTCAATTCGAAGAAGCAGGTGCGTCTTAATAATATCTTTTGGTTAAAAGCCTAATCTGTTAAGGATTGGGCTTTTTTCTTATGCTAATTTAAGAAAATGGAACTTCATTTGTGAAGGTTTTCTGCAGATGCTTATGAAAAAAAGAAATATTGCTAGAATTCTGTTAATATTGTAAGGGTTGGTTGTTGAAATCAACACTTTATTCGTATATATTCATAATTGGGGGATTATTGTGTTAATCTCCAATCAATTATACATAATAAATCATATTTATAAGAAACAGAAGCAGCGAAGATAAACTTTTGAGTGAGGACGGAGGGAACCCGATGAGCAATCGTTACGCGGTAGTATTAGCCGCAGGAAAAGGGACGAGAATGAAATCAAAGCTATATAAAGTACTACATCCAGTTCTAGGAAAACCTATGGTACAGCATGTAGTAGATCAATTACAGAAGCTAGAGCTTTCTAGCATTACAACCATTGTCGGTTTCGGAGCAGAGAAGGTGCAAGACCAACTAGGTGATGCGTCTAACTTTTCCATTCAAGAAGAGCAGCTTGGAACAGGACATGCCGTTTTACAAGCAGAAAAATTTTTAAAAGACAAAGAGGGAACGACAATTGTAGTTTGCGGGGATACACCTCTTTTAACGGATGTAACGTTAAAAAATCTGATTGAATTTCATGAAAAAGAGAATGCTAAAGTATCTGTTCTAACAACGAAATTATCGGATCCAACTGGGTATGGAAGAGTTGTGAGAAATAATCAAAATCAAGTAGAAAAGATTGTTGAACAAAAAGATGCATCAGCTGAAGAACAACAGCTTCAAGAAGTAAATACAGGGACGTATTGCTTTGATAATCAGTTCTTATTTGACGCTTTATCAAAAGTATCAAACAACAATTCACAAGGTGAATATTATTTGCCGGATGTGATTGAAATTGCTAAGAAGGCCTCAGAAAAAGTTAGTGCCTATCAAACCATCGATGACAAGGAAACTATTGGTGTGAATGATCGTGTAGCGCTATCGCAAGCGGAAATGATTATGAAAAAACGCGTGAATGAAAAGCACATGCGAAATGGTGTATCAATTGTTGATCCTGAACAAACGTATATTGAAGCGGATGTGGAAATTGAATCTGATGTTATCGTTTATCCAGGTTGTGTGTTGAGAGGAAAAACACACATAAAAACAGATGCCACAATTGGCCCGAATACAGAAATTATCGATTGTCATGTAGGTGAAGCGACTACTATTCGTCACAGTATGGCAACAACAAGTTATATTGGAGACAGAGTACAAATTGGTCCATTCGCACATATCAGACCAGAAGCAGAAATTGGCAGTGACGTAAAAATTGGTAACTTTGTAGAAATTAAAAAATCTAAAATTGCTGATACAAGTAAAGTTCCACATTTAAGTTATATTGGTGATGCCGAAGTTGGTAGAGGCGTTAATATTGGTTGTGGAACGATTACAGTAAACTATGATGGTAAAAATAAATTTTTAACTACGATAGAAGATGATGTTTTTATCGGCTGTAATTCGAACTTAGTCGCACCTGTAACGGTTAAAAAAGGCGCATATGTCGCAGCTGGTTCGACCATAAATAGAGATGTACCTGAAGAAGCGTTATCTATTGGACGTGCGCGTCAAGTAAATAAAGAAGAATATGCAAAGAAATTCAAATAAGAATGATCATGTGATGGAGGGTATAATGGATGACCGAATATAAGGATTCATCATTAAAAGTATTTACATTGAACTCGAATCCGAGGCTTGCAGAGGAAATTGCTGCAAATATTGGGGTGGAATTAGGCAAATGCTCTGTAACGAGCTTTAGCGACGGAGAAATCCAAATAAACATTGAAGAAAGTATTCGAGGTTGTGACGTATATGTGGTGCAATCAACCTGCGCTCCAGTCAATCAACATATCATGGAACTATTAATTATGATTGATGCTCTAAAACGTGCATCTGCAAGGTCAATCAATGTTGTTATGCCATATTATGGTTATGCCAGACAGGATAGAAAAGCTCGTGCGCGCGAGCCAATTACAGCTAAGCTAGTCGCTGATTTGCTACAAACAGCAGGTGCTTCACGAGCCATTTCATTGGATTTACATGCACCGCAAATTCAAGGATTCTTTGATATTCCTGTGGACCAATTAGTAGGTGTACCTATTTTATCAAGCTATTGGAGCAAAAAAGGGTTAGACGACATTGTAGTCGTATCACCAGATCATGGTGGTGTGACAAGAGCAAGACAGTTAGCTGATCGATTAAAGGCTCCAATTGCAATTATTGATAAAAGACGACCAAAACCAAATGTTGCGGAAGTAATGAATATTGTCGGCAACATTCAAGGTAAAACAGCTATTTTGATTGATGATATTATTGATACTGCAGGCACCATCACACTTGGAGCTAATGCCTTGATCGATAATGGTGCTACAGAGGTTTACGCATGCTGTACACATCCAGTTTTATCAGGTCCAGCAATGGAACGCATTGAAGCTTCTAAGATAAAAGAGCTTGTCGTTACCAATAGTATCCCATTAGCAGAAGAGAAAATCACAGCAAAAGTAACGCAATTATCCGTTGCCCCGTTAATAAGTGAAGCTATTATTCGCGTACATGAACAACAGTCGGTAAGTATACTCTTTGATTAAAATGAAGTTTAGAGGTAAGATAGAAAGGGAAAACTAACAATATAGTTGTTAAATTCTGACGGAGGGTGATTTAGTATGGCAGTAAAGCTAAAAACAGACAATAGAGATGATTTAAGAAGCTCAGTAACAAAAGAATTACGGTTAGCAGGGGAAGTTCCCGCTATCGTATACGGATATAATGTAGAACCGAAAACAGTAGCTGTTAACAGCATTGAATTATTAAAAACAGTGAGAGATGAAGGTAAAAACGCAATTATTTCACTTCAGGTTGATGGTAAATCTGTAGACGTTATGCTACATGATTATCAGGTAGATCCACTTAAAGGACAATTACTACACGCTGACTTTTATGTAGTTAATATGTCTGAAGAAATGGATGTACAAGTACCAATTGTCTTGGACGGAGAAGCACAAGGTGCAAAAGACGGCGGTGTCTTGCAACAACCATTATATGAAATTGCAGTTCGCGCTAAGCCGAATGACATTCCAGAGCAAATTACGATCGATGTTGCTGCTTTAGAAGTCGGCGATAGCATTTTAGTTGGAGATTTAAAAGAAGGAAAAAATTATGAGATTCTAGAAGATGAAAATACTACAATCGTTTCTATCCTAGTTCCAGATGAAGAGCCAGAAGAAACAGACGCAGAAGAGGAAGAAGCTTCTGAACCTGAATTAGTTGGTGAAAAACAAGAGGACGAAACGGAAGAAGAAGAAAAATAGTAAAAAAGAAAAAGATAGGCGCAACGGATTTTGTCGTTGCGCCTTTTTTCTACGTTGAGAATGCATTCATTTAGTGCAGAAGCCATAGCGGTTGTTAAGCGTCTCATGTATTTCAAAATGTTATCGTTACACCTTTTTTGTTCATATGATTCAACTACTAATCTTCGTCTACTAAAAGGACTGGGTAGGCTGTCCCGCTTTTTCTTATACGATAATTAATATCGAAGAGAATAATATGGTAAACTAATATAGACTAAATCCATTCATTCAAAAATGGAAGAGTTCCAAGAATGAAGGAAGTTTAATGTAAAGGATCGAATAATCATGAAATGTATTGTAGGATTAGGTAATCCGGGTAGAAAATATAAAGAAACGAGACATAATGTTGGTTTTATGGTAATAGAAGAGCTTTTAAAAAGAAATGGTTGGGAGCTCTCGAAGAAAAAGTTTAACGGTCACTTCGTACAGGAGAATGTGAACGGGGAAACGATTATTTTACTTGAACCACAGACATATATGAATTTGTCGGGCGAATCCTTAGGCCCGTTGATGGATTTTTATCAGCTTGAACCAGAGGATGTAGCAGTGATCTATGATGATCTAGATTTACCACTTGGTAAAATAAGAATGAGACAAAAAGGCGGCCATGGTGGCCATAATGGAATTCGTTCTATTATTGATCATTTAGGGACAAAGAATTTTAATCGTATTCGATTTGGAATTGGAAGACCAACCACACCAATGTCAGTTGTTGATTATGTGCTAGGTAAATTTTCAAAAGAAGAAAAGCCAGATTTAGATAAAAGTATTCAATATGCAGCAGATGCAGCAGAAGCGTGGTTTCAGGAACCTTTTCAAAAAGTAATGAATGATTATAATCAAACCTCATAGAATGAAGGAAGCAGGTATAAATGAATACCACTTGGGCAAAATAATAGAAGATTTTGCTTAAGGAGGATATTATGACAATCATTTATACGTGTAATCATTGTCACACAGAAGTAGGGCGAATAGCGCATGAAAATCTTGACCTTTCCAAAATAGGTTGGAATGTGTTATCAGAAGAAGAAAGAATGAAATTTCTAACCTATACACCTGATCAAAGTCTTACAGTAAAAACGATTTGTGAAAGCTGCCAGTTAATATTAGATCAAAATCCACATTATCATGAACTGGATTTTTTTATTCAGTAATATAACGTTAAAAAGCTTTGGTGAAATTGCCAAAGCATTTTTGCAATAGTATAGTAAAATAACGCAACACGATAGTAGCTTTATAAACGGAATATGAAAGTGGAATGATGGGTGAAATAGATCCATGTAGGGGGAGCATGTTTATGCAAGGAACAAAACAATTTTTAACGAATAATGATGATATTTATTCGATTATTTCAGGAATAAATTCGGGGATGAAAGAGCAGTTAGTCTCTGGCCTCTCAGGCTCTGCTAGAAGCATGTTAGCTGCTATTGTTAATGAGCAGGTAAAACGAAAAATGGTCATTATTACACATCAATTAACACAAGCGCAGCAGCTATACGATGATTTATCAGAGATTGCTGAGGATAATTCTGTCTATCTTTACCCTGCGAATGAACTACTAGCCTCAGAGCTTGCTGTTGCGAGTCCTGAGTTAAAGAGTCAGCGTATAGAGGCTATTACGAAGTGGATCGATTCGGATAAGGGTATTTTAATCGCTCCAATTGCAGGGGTAAAGCGTATTCTCCCCCCACTAGCATATTGGAAGAAGAACCAGTTAGCTACGCAGGTTGGTGAAACCATTTCGATTGAAGCTTATTTAAAGGTCCTCATTGAGATGGGTTATTCAAGAGAAGATATGGCAAGCAGTCCAGGTGAATTTAGCTTGCGGGGTGGAATTTTAGATATCTATCCTATCACGGAAGCTAACCCAATTCGAATTGAACTATTTGATGATGAAGTTGATTCTATTCGTTATTATGATGCCGATAGCCAGAGATCGTTAAACAAGCTTCAGGCTGTTGAAATTGAGCCTGCTACAGAACTATTGCTAACGGATGAGGATCTGCAAAGAGGAAGTCAACGCTTAGAAAAGGCACTTCAGGAATCATTGAAAAAACAGACGAAAAAGGCTGATCAACAAGAATTATCGGAATTTATAGAAGGAGATATCGAGCGCCTTAAACATTGCGAGCGCTTTCAAGAACTTGGTCGATATCTTAATTATTTCTATGAAATACCTCATAGTTTACTAGATTACTTACCAGACGATGGCTTAATCATTATGGATGAAATGAGCAGAATCCAAGAAACGGCACTTCACCTTGATCAAGAGGAAGCGGAGTGGTTTCGTGATGGGCTTGAAAAAAATAAGATGGTTAGAAACCTAAGACTATCCTTTGATTGGCATGATGTTTGGGCGAAAATGGACAAATCGCGTATATACATGTCTGTCTTTTTAAGACATATTCCAAATACCAATCCAGCTAACATTGTTAATTTGTCCTGTAGAGCAATGCAACAGTTCCATGGGCAAATGAATTTACTGCAAAATGAAATGCAGCGATGGAGTAAAGCGGATTTCTCGGTCCTTATTATTGCGCCAAATCAAAAACGAGCAGAGAAAATCCAAGCGGTGCTTGAGGATTATCAAATGGATACGGTTATTGCATCAGAGGATGTAACGCTACCCGTTCAAGTTCCAACAATTGTTATTAAAAATATCGGGAGTGGTTTTGAGCTTCCTCTTCATAAGCTTGCGATCATTACAGAGAATGAATTGTTTAAACAAAAGACCATTCGACCTAAGCGAAAACAAAAAATTTCAAATGCTGAAAGAATAAAAAGCTACCAGGAGCTTAAAATTGGTGATTATGTCGTACATACCAATCATGGGATAGGGCGTTACGTGGGTATTGAAACGCTTGAAGTAAACGGGTTGCATAAGGATTTTATGCTGTTAAAATATTCGGGCGATGACAAACTATTTGTTCCAATCGAACAATTAGATTTAGTACAAAAATATGTAGGATCAGAAGGAAAAGAGCCCAAATTATACAAGCTTGGTGGCAGTGATTGGAATAAAGTGAAGCGAAAAGTCCAATCAAAGGTAGAAGATATTGCGGATGATTTAATCAAGTTATACGCAGAACGAGAAGCTGCAAAAGGTCATGCATTCGCTGAGGATACCTTCATGCAGCAAGAATTTGAATCTGTATTTCCATATCAGGAAACAGAAGATCAGTTAAGATGTATTGAAGAAATCAAACAAGATATGCAGCGCCTTAGACCCATGGATCGCTTATTATGTGGGGACGTGGGTTATGGTAAAACCGAAGTAGCCATTCGTGCTGCTTTTAAAGCAATCGCAGAAGGTAAGCAAGTAGCGATATTAGTACCTACTACAATCTTAGCGCAACAACACTATGAAACTGTGCTGGAGAGATTTCAGGATCATGCAGTGAACATTGGTTTATTGAGTAGATTTAGAACACGCAAGCAGCAACAGGAAACAATTAAGGGCTTAAAAAATGGTTTGGTTGATATGGTAATCGGTACACACCGCTTATTATCTAAGGATGTTATCTATAAAGATTTAGGTTTATTAATTGTAGACGAAGAACAACGATTTGGTGTGAAGCACAAGGAAAAAATTAAGCAATTAAAAACAAATGTTGATGTGCTAACTTTAACAGCGACGCCAATTCCAAGAACCTTACACATGTCAATGCTAGGTGTTAGAGATTTGTCTGTCATCGAGACACCACCAGAAAACCGATTCCCGATTCAAACCTATGTGATGGAATATAATCCAGCTTTAGTCAGAGAATCAATTGAACGAGAGTTGGCCAGAGGTGGACAGGTATTCTTTTTATACAATCGTGTAGATAACATTGAACGAATGGCACAGGAAATTTCCGCTTTAGTCGAAGACGCACGTGTAGTCGTTGCACACGGTCAGATGAATGAAACAGAGCTTGAAAATGTCATGTTTTCCTTTTTAGAAGGAGAAGCAGATGTTTTAGTGAGTACAACCATTATAGAAACGGGTGTGGATATACCGAATGTTAATACTTTAATCGTTCATAGCGCAGATCGGATGGGATTAAGTCAGCTGTATCAATTACGAGGAAGAGTTGGGCGTTCAAACCGTGTAGCGTATGCTTACTTTACCTATCAAAGGGATAAGATTTTAAGTGAAGTAGCAGAGAAAAGATTACAAGCGATTAAAGAATTCACGGAATTGGGCTCAGGTTTTAAGATTGCCATGCGGGATCTATCGATACGAGGTGCTGGGAATATGTTAGGATCCCAGCAGCACGGCTTTATAGATTCAGTTGGGTTTGATATGTATTCACAAATGCTTAAAGATGCCATTGATGCTAGAAAACAAGGTACCACCATTGAGCAAGTACAACCATTTGAAGTCGAGCTCGATATTAAAATTGATGCCTATATTCCAGATACGTATATTCCGGATGAAAAGCAAAAAGTAGATATGTATAAACGCTTCCAGGCTATTTTAACCGAAGCGGATATTCATGATTTGCGTGATGAAATGATTGACCGTTTTGGTGATTACCCACAAGAGGTAGAAAATTTATTTCAGGTATCTACACTTAAATTAGTAGCTAAAAAAGAGCGTATCGAATCAGTAAGTGAATTAAAACGGAAAATAGAAATTATTGTAGAAGAAGAGCAAAGTCAGCAATTAGATGGAGCAAAACTATTTGAATTTGCGAATGAATACGGCCGTGCTATACAATTAGGAACAGAAAATAGAAAATTGAAGGTTACTTTCCAATTAAAAGATCAATCTGATCCAAATAGATACAATCTGGTTGAACGTTTTATTCACGCATTGGCCGATATGAGAAAAGTTCCAACTGCTTAATGAGAAATATATGTAAGTATGAATAGTTTAATGGAAGATTAAACATACTAAGCCCACATCTGGTTATTTCTGATGGTGCAGGAGTGATTAGCATAAAAGTCACCAAAGAAAGTGAGGCTAATTAGTATATGAAAGCAACAGGTATTGTTAGACGAATTGATGACTTAGGAAGAGTAGTAATTCCAAAAGAAATTAGAAGGACCTTGAGGATACGTGAAGGTGATCCTTTAGAGATTTTTGTGGACAGAGACGGTGAGGTAATATTAAAAAAATATTCCCCAATTAGTGAGTTAGGTGATTTTTCAAAAGAATATGCGGATGCTTTATTTGATGTGTTAGGATTAACGATTTTAATCTCAGATCGGGATGCTTGTATTGCTGTCTCGGGAACATCGAAGAAGGAATACCAAGGCAAACATATTGGTTCCTTGATGGAAAAGGTGATGGAGGAACGTAACAACAAGCTTGAATCTTCTCCATCAGCAATTGAAATTGTTGAAAACAAAGAAGAGGAAATTTCCGCATATGTTATCTATCCTATTATAGCTAATGGTGATTCGATTGGTTCTGTCATGATCTTCTCAAAGGAAAAAAGTGATTTTGGCGAAGTGCAAAACAAAGCTTGTCAAACTGCAGCTAATTTCTTAGCAAGACAAATGGAATAATAGCTAAATACTAAAAGGCGCAAAGCAGATGATGCTTTGCGCCTTTTTCATTATTGTAAAATAATGTCCGTTTTGATGTAAAGCAGATTCAATGTTAAGTTAGCTTTACGTAAAGTTAACTTTACTATATAATAAATGTAAATTATCTTACTTCTACATGAGGAGTGTGAGTTTTGGAAAATTTAATGAATCAGTTTAGGAAGAAGTTTGGCTATTCACAGGATAAGTTAGCTGAAATACTTGGAGTAAGCAGACAAACCATCATATCAATAGAAAAAGGTAAGTATAACCCATCCCTTCCTTTAGCGATTCAAATAGCTAGAACATTTGATACTAATGTGGAATCCATCTTTTTATTAGGAGAGAATGAAAAAAATAGGAGGCATAAAAAATGAAAATATCTTCTCAAAGAAATTTCATTAATATTGGTTTCTTGTTTGTGTTTATTTTTATAGCTAGATTATTTGTAGGGGTATTGAATGACTCACTCTCAGTAATTGAGGTTATATCGTGGGGAACTTTAGCCTACTTAAGTTTTGCTTCAGGATATCTATATCCTCAATTTAAAATTAAAGATGAAAGAGCTCAATTAATTCGACAGAAAGGGATGTTTTATTCAGGATTTTTTATAATAATTTACCTTATACTTATTATGTTAGGGAACCGTTATGAATATGTATCACTAAATACAGTTGATGCGCTTCAATTGTTAATATCTCTAACTATAATAACCATTTTTTCTAGTTGGATTGTATTTTCTCGGAAATATTAATATTCTTCATCATTAAACCAATTTTCTAAAAGCTTTTTTTGCACTATAAGGAAGTTAAAAATTCAGCGAACTATAGTATAAAAAAAGAAGGCTTTCGCCATAAAGAGTTGGAGAAAGCCCTCTTTTTTTAATATAAGTAAATGTAGATAACCTTTTGCCTTCGAAAATTAGAGGTTACAATCTTTCTCAGAGGTAGCAATTTGGTTTGCGATAGCAGGAATAAACAATCCGACATTCAATCACTAAAATTAGCGATAGTAATATTGCTTATTTACCATAAAGCTTTTTTTAGTCATTTCAAAATTCTTCGGTATAATAGGTTTAATATTTGAACGATTCGCAGCGAATTCAGGACGTGGTGTTGTGCCCGCAAAAGGTTCTACTAATTTATTTTCTATACTATTAAAGACGAAGAATACATTACTTCTGGGTAATGGTGATATATTACTGTTTGAACCATGGAGTGTATTAGACTCAAAAAATAAAACGGATCCAGCAGGTCCGACAGCACTATCAATCTTACCGCCCTTTTCTAGCAACCAGTTAATACTGTCATGGTCAGGAACGCCAAAATTCTGCATTTTTAATGATTCAAGATAGTGATTATCAGGAGTATCACCTACACATTGAACAAAGTATTTATGTGATCCGGGAATAAGTAATAATGGACCATTATAATGATAATTATCAGTCAAAACAATGCTACAGCTTACTGCACGCATATTAGGCATACCATCTTCCATATGCCATGTTTCAAAGTCTGAATGCCAATAGAAATCTTTTCCTTTAAATCCAGGCTTAAAATTAATTCTCGATTGATTGATGTATACCTGACTACCTAATAATTGCTGTGCAATACTAACAATTCGTTCATGAGAAGATAAATCATGGAAAAATTCATCATTGTTATGGACATCAAAAACGGATCGGATTTCATTGCCTTGGGATTCCTTAATCACATGAGGTTCTTGAGATTCTTTATTATCATTCATATTTCTTCTTAATTCTTGCTGAAGGATCTGTACCTCATCGGTAGAAAATAAATTAGGCATAAATAAATAGCCATTATCTTCATAAAAATCTAACTCCGATTGGTTTAAAGGCCCATCATTCGCAGTAGAGTTGTAAATGATTGGATCTTTTCTGTTGATAATTTTGGGGTAACCATTAATTCTAGATGGATATAAATCTTTCATATCTTTAGTCACTCCTCTAGCTTATTAGATTTTTCACACACATCGTAATTTGTATGAACGCTATTAGCAACTCTTCTAAGAAGCGGTATAAGATAATATTTCTTGATAAAAAAGAGATTTTCCATATTTATATAATTTTTGCTGAATCTTTCACTTTTTTTCTCGAAATCAGCTTATTTTACATAAAATCCCTTAAACCTTTAGGTAATCTAAAAAGTAATTGTTGAGTTATCTTATATTTAGAAAGCAACCATCTGTAACTGGAGTGCAACCCTCTTTTTTTATTTCCAGAATAGTAAGGTTATGTCTCAGTTTCGCTCTAACGTGTAACAGCATTAAATATGCGTTATACAGTAAAAAAAGCTTTAGTTTTTATTTTTATTTTTTTTAGTAGTTTTTTAAAGATCTTTTAAGTAGAATAGGAAGAGAAATGAGAAGGTGGTGAGGTATGATGAAGGAAAAGATTGTAGTTCAAAAGGCATTAAATAATAATGTAATTATTGCAGAGCATCCAATCCATAAAGAGATTATTCTTATTGGGAAAGGGATTGGTTTTAACAAATCAAAAGGCGATCTTGTTCCAGAAGAACATGCAGAGAAGACCTTTTTGCTAAGAAACCAACAGGATCAAGAACAATATAAGCATTTATTAAATCATATTGATCACAACCTAATGGAAATTTTAAATGATGTAATGGTGTTGATTGAAAGTAGAATGGGGCAATCCTTACATGAACATATTCACGTGGCATTAACCGACCACTTATCCTTTGCCATTAACCGAGTTGCCAAAGACGTTCAGTTCTCTAATCCATTCTTATTTGAAATCGAATCCTTATATCCAAAGGAATATCAGGTAGCACAAGAAGTAGTAAATATTTTAGCAAATAAAGCAGGAGTTCATTTTCCAGAAGGTGAAATAGGATTTATTGCTCTTCATATTCATAGTGCTGTTACCGACAAGTCCCTTCATGATATTAACCGCCATCACCGTTTAATTTCAAAGCTTGTAAAGATTATTGAAGAAAATTTAGAAATGAAATTAGAAAAAAATGATGTGAATTACAATCGTTTAATTCAACATTTACACCGTGCAATAGAGCGAGTATATCAACATGAACAATTAAATGAACAATCAAATTTAGCAAATGTATTGAAAACGATGTATCCCTTATGCTATAATCTAGCTTGGAAGTTGATAAAAGTGATGCAACAACAATTACATACACGAGTAGATGACTCAGAAGCGTTATATCTAACGATTCATCTACAACGTTTAACTAACCAATCTTAACGTGTTACTGATACGATCAGGCATGAGTAAAAAAGGTTTGTTTAGGTTAATCTATGGGTAAAGTTTACCCAGATTGAACCTAAGCTCACCTATTACTCATGCCTTTTTTGGTGGTTAAAAAAGGAAAGTGAATGTTTAAAAGAGGCTGTAATTGCTGTCGCGTCAAAAAATATTATAAAAAATAAGGAGGAAATAAGTATGTCTAATTTTTTTGGTACACTACAAAAAGTTGGTAAAGCATTGATGCTACCAGTAGCGCTTTTACCAGCTGCCGGTATCTTACTTGCATTTGGTACTAGCTTTGCACAGGATCAATGGATAGAAAAATTCCCTTGGTTTGGGAATGAGATCGTTTTACAGGTTTTAGAGGTAATGGCAGAGGCCGGTGGGGTTGTTTTTGATAATTTACCACTACTCTTTGCTGTAGGTGTTGCAATTGGACTCGCCAAGGGCGATGGTGTTGCAGGTTTAGCTGCTATTATTGGTTATCTTATTATGAATGTTACCATGAGTACCTTTGGAAATATTGATGCCGAAATGACATCAGAGGCTGCCTATGCCAATGTCTTAGGTATCCCAACCCTTCAAACCGGTGTGTTTGGTGGTATTATCGTCGGGATACTCGCCGCTTACATGTATAATCGGTACTTTAATATAGAATTGCCACAGTTTTTAGGTTTCTTTGCTGGAAAACGTTTTGTGCCGATTATTACGGCGTTTACATCTTTAATTTTAGGGATTGTTATGTTTTACTTATGGCCTTTTGCGCAAGATGGCCTAAATGCAGTTTCGCATTTCATGCTTGAAACAAATCGTACATTCTCGACATTTGTATTTGGTGTAGTGGAAAGAGCGTTAATTCCATTTGGACTTCACCATATTTTCTACTCACCGTTCTGGTTTGAATTTGGAAATTACACAAATGCAGCGGGGGAAATTGTCCGTGGTGACCAACGTATTTTCTTTGCGCAATTACAAGATGGAGTAGATTTTACTGCAGGTAACTTTATGACTGGTAAGTTCCCGTTCATGATGTTTGGTCTTCCAGCTGCAGCATTAGCTATTTATCACACTGCTAGACCTGAGAAAAAGAAACTTGTTGGTGGGATTATGTTCTCAGCAGCACTAACTTCTTTCTTAACTGGTATTACAGAACCAATGGAATTCTCATTCCTATTCGTAGCACCATTGTTATTTGCGATTCACACTGTTTTTGCGGGTCTTTCATTTATGACTATGTATTTACTTGATGTAAAAATTGGGATGACCTTCTCAGGTGGTCTGATTGACTTTATTTTATTTGGTATTATGCCTAACCGTACCGACTGGTGGTGGGTAATAGTCATTGGTTTAGTGTTCTCTGTGATTTATTACTTTGGTTTCCGTTTCGCAATATTGAAATTCAACCTAGCTACACCAGGTCGTGAAGACGATTCTGAAGATGAAGATGATGATGAAGAAATTGGAGATCGCCCGTATGAGATTTTAGAAGCAATGGGTGGTAAAGAGAATATTACACATTTAGATGCTTGTATCACACGCTTACGCGTAAGTGTTGCAGATAAAAATAATGTAAACAAAAAGCGCTTGAAGAAGATAGGTGCTTCTGGTGTTATGGAAGTCGGAAATAATATTCAAGCTATATTTGGCCCGGTTTCGGATACATTACGTGGTCAAATCCAAGATATTATCGATGGTAAATCACCAAGAAAAGTAGAAGAAAAGAAAGAAACAGGTGAACCAACAGAATTCTCTGGAGACTTAGATTTTGTTAGTCCGATTAAAGGGAAAGTGTTAGCACTTGAAGAAGTTCCTGACCAAGTCTTTTCTCAAAAAATGATGGGTGATGGCTTTGCTATTGAACCAGTTGACGGGAAAATTGTATCTCCGGTTAATGGTAAAATTCTTAACATCTTCCCAACAAAACATGCGATTGGTATTTTGGCTGATAATGGTATGGAAATCTTGATTCATATTGGAATCGACACCGTTAAACTAAATGGTGAAGGCTTCACAGCAAGAATTGAAGAAGGAGATACCGTTGAAAAAGGGCAAGTAATGATGGAAGTAGATCTTGAGTACGTAAAAGAAAATGCACCATCTATTATTACACCGATTATTTTCACGAATCTAAAAGAAGGCCAAGTAGTTAATGTAGAAGAAACTGGCCAAGTAGAGTCTCAAAAAGAAAATATTATTTCGATTCGTTAACACGAATCAAATAACGATTGTAACTTATTTAGAAAAACTCCCAGCAGAGAGAGCAGCTGGGAGTTTTTCTGTTTGTATAAGCAATGTGATATAATAGCAAGGAATTTTTAACCAGAAGGAAACGATGCAGATGCAAGCTAAAGCAACAAATCAATTATTTAAGGGTGCCTTTATTTTAACGTTAGCAGCTCTTTTTGGAAAAGTATTAAGCGCTGCTTATCGCGTACCGCTTCAAAATATGATTGGGGATATGGGTTACTATATATATCAACAAATATATCCGATTATTGGGATTGCTTTTATGCTTGCACTTTATGGCTTTCCTGCCGCTATATCTAGATTTATAGCAGCTGAGAAGAATCAATACTTCACAAAAATGATTATCCGCAAAATATTTATCCTGCTACTTCTTTTTCATCTCGCGCTATTTGTGTTTTTCTTTTTAGGCAGTCCCTACTTAGCAAAAATTATGGGTGATCCACTTTTAATCACACCGATAAGACATAGTGGATGGGTATTTTTATTTGTTCCTTTTGTGGCGTTGTTAAGGGGAATGTTTCAAGGGAATTTATTAATGGGACCAACTGCAGCGTCACAAGTAAGTGAGCAATTGGTGCGTGTGATTGTAATTATCCTTGCCGCTTATATGATCTATCAGTCCAATTTGTCTTTGTATAAAATAGGTGATGGTGCCGTTATCGCAGCAGTTGGTGGTTTAAGTGCTGCATTTTTTTGTCTTTTGTTATCTTATAAAAAGTTAACCTTTCAAAAAACAGAGAAAGAACCTGTACGGTATCTGTTTATTTTAAAGCATGTTATTGGATTTGGTATATTAATTAGCATGAATCACATGCTTCTTTTATTTTTACAATTAGCAGATGCTTTTACGATGGTTCCTAGGTTATTAATTGCAGGCTATTCACCGATGGAATCGATGGAAATGAAGGGGATTCTGGATCGCGGCCAACCGTTGATTCAATTTGCTACTGTATTAGGTTCCTCTTTAGCACTCACACTTATTCCGAGAATCGCAAAACAGAAGGATGATTCCAGGAATGAGAGCGTTTCTAGCTATGTAGAAGCAAGTTTGAAATTCAGTATTTACATATCCGTTGGCGCCACAGTAGGACTTATATGGTTGTTTAGAGATGTAAATCAACTTTTATTTTTAAATGATGATGGAACCACAAGCTTACAGGTGTTAGCCCTCACCATTTTATTCACTTCCCTTGCATTAACGACCGCAGCTGTCCTGCAAGGCCTTGGTTATATGAAGCAAACGGCGTTATTTATTTTTATTGGTTTAGTAACGAAGGTTATCCTGAATTATGTACTGATCGCCTCCTTTGGTATGATAGGTGCAGCGAGTGCTACTGTATTAAGCGTAGGAATTGTGGCTTTCTTTAATTGTTGGTTGCTTCGGAAAGTATTAAAACGTCGCAAACTATTCAGTTTTTCACGAGGGCCATTATATGTAGCTGCTGCTAGTATGTTGTTATTTTTAGCGGGATACGAGTTCATTTTTGGAGATCCCTTTGACACGGTTAGTCGGGGCTATCTCGCGTTATATGTGATGGGTGCAGTTGCGATTGGAGCAATTCTTTATTTTATCGTTTTAATCGTTGCTAAAGGATTTACTAAAGAAGAATTGGAATCAATGAAAATTCCCAAAATACTGCTAAGAAATAAATAGGGAGGATAATCAATGATGAAACCAAAGATAGATATTATTGGACTAGGTGCAGGAGATCTTGACCAATTGTCCATAGGGATATACAAAAAGTTACAAGATACAAAAAAACCAGTCTTTATTCGAACTTTAGATCACCCTTTAGTTGCTGATTTAGAAAAAGAAGGAGTTACCTTTAAAAGCTTTGATGCTATATATGAGTCACATCAACAATTTGGAGATGTATATGTGCAGATAGCAGCTGAATTAAGCCAGAGTGCTAAAGATGACGGAGAGATTATATACGCGGTTCCAGGACACCCGATGCTTGCAGAGCAAACCGTTCAGTTATTACTGGAAAATGACGAACTCGACGTTTCTATTTTGGGCGGACAAAGCTTTTTAGATGATTTATTTCGCGTACTTCGCATTGACCCGATCGATGGATTTCAATTTGTCGATGCCACTTCCTTTAACCGAAATGGATTAAATTATCAGCAGCATCTTATTTTTTGTCAGGTATATGATAGCTTTATCGCTTCGGAGGTGAAGCTCAGTCTGCTAGAAGATTTACCACCTGAGCATCCTGTGACCGTTGTCTGCGCGGTCGGAAGTGAAAAGGAAAGTATAGAGACCATTCCTTTAGTTGAATTAGATCATTATTCGAAGGTAAGTAATTTAACAAGTGTATATGTTCCTCCAGTTCAAGAAGAGCAATTAAATCATCAATTTTTCCGTTTGAAAGAAGTCATTTCAGTGTTAAGAGGTCCGAATGGCTGTCCATGGGATAAAAAACAAACCCATGCTTCTTTAAAAAAATATCTCATTGAAGAGGCGTATGAATTGCTTGAGGCTATTGACTTAGAGGACGATGAGAAAATCATTGAAGAACTCGGTGATGTGCTATTACAAGTCATGCTGCATAGTCAAATTGGAGAAGATGCAGGATTTTTCACGGTCGATGACGTAATTAATACAGTAACAGAAAAAATGATTCGAAGGCATCCACATGTTTTTGGAGATGTAAAAGCAGAAGATGAAGATACGGTAATGAAAAATTGGCAAGCGATAAAACAAGAGGAAAAGCCTGAGACGAATACTTCTGTGATGCAGGATATTCCATTAGACAGTCCAGCGTTACTACTTGCTGAAGCGATCCAAAAGAGAGCCAAGAAAGTCGGCTTTGATTGGGACGAAGTAGAAGGAGTTTGGGATAAGATTGCAGAAGAATTAGCAGAAGTAAAAGAAGCAGCGATACAAGGTGATCATGCTGAAATGGAAGCGGAATTAGGAGATGTTCTGTTTGCGATTGTTAACCTGACAAGCTATTATAAGGTAAATCCAGAAATTGCGCTTACACGCACAAATCAAAAGTTTCTCAGACGATTTAAATACCTCGAAAACAGGGTTGCAGAAAGTGATCGTTCTTTTGAAGAGTATAAGCTTGAGGAATTAGACGTGTGGTGGGAAGAAGCGAAAGAAGAAGAATAAGAAGCAGATTGAAAGGAAGTGAAAAATATGCGTTTAGATAAATTCTTAAAAGTTTCCCGTTTAATAAAAAGGCGTACATTAGCAAAAGAAGTTGCTGATCAAGGCCGGATTACGATAAATGGCAATGTTGCAAAAGCATCTTCCGTTGTAGCAGTTGGGGATGAATTAAAAATTCAATTTGGTCAAAAATTATTAACGATTGAAGTAAAAGTTTTAAAGGATGTCGTGAAGAAGGATGAAGCAACCATGCTTTATGATGTGAAAAAAGAAGAAGCGGCTAAATTATAAGAGCCTTTACCTGAAAGAATCGATTATTTCTTATTACCTGACGTTCTAGACTTGTCCCTCCCTTCATATAATGAGAATGGATAAAGGGAGGGATTAAGAATGAATTATATCGATAAAAATACAATGACAACGCCACAGGAAGACCATCACATTAAAATGATGAACCGCAGACTCCTTGAGATTGATGGTGTCAAAGAAGTAGATAGCTTTGATAGTGAAGAATTCTTACTTCACACGGTTATGGGCTATCTCATCATCCGAGGAGAGAATTTACAAATGAAAAATCTTAATGTGGACCAAGGGAATGTATCGATTAAAGGTAAAATTTATGAGGTTTCTTATGTGGATCAAACCCATGGAGACAAAGCTAAAGGAATCCTTAGCAAGCTTTTTAAATGAGTTTATCCGTTCAGTTTCTCACGCTTAGCTATATGATTGCTAGTGGAATTTACTTAGGGATAGCGTATACTACTTTTAAGCGGTTAACCTCTTTTTCTCACTCCACAAGGGTTACGCAATTCTTCTTGGAATTGACTTTTTGGACAGGGCAAATGTTTCTTATTTATTTTCTGCTCGTAAATATCAATCAAGGGGTATTGCGTTTTTACCTTTTTCTCGCATGTTTTTGCGGTTTTTCAATGTATAAGGCCTTATTCGAAGGTAGGTATACACAATTTTTAGAATCATGCATTAAAGTGATAAAGGTAATTTTACGCTATAGCTATTTAGGGATGAAGCGTTTCATCTTTCAACCGCTGATTTTCATCTTAAGTATTCCTTATCTCGTTATTTTAGCTATAGTAAAGCTTGTTTTTCGCATTTTTAAGTGGATTGGAAGGTTCTTTTTTATCCTTTTCAGGCCGCTTCTAAAGCTTTTTCCTGAAAATATCTATAAATACTTACTGTCATTTGTGAAAATATGTAGTAAAATAGGGTTACGACGCTTTTGGTTAGGGAAAAAGGATAAGAAATAAAGGAGGTTGCTAAAAGTAATGGATAGAAGAAGTAAAGTCGCACGTATACATGAATCATATATTGAACAACATGATGCACAAGAAGCAAGACAACGTAAAAAGAAAAAGAGACTATACAGGCGATTGGCTTTCTTTGCAGTGGTGGTCGTCCTTACTTTTAGTGTAATGCTCACCTTTCATCTAAACCAACGTGCCGCGTATAGTGAGAAGCAAGAGCAGTATGAGCAATTATCGGAAGAATTATCTTCCCTAGAAAATGAAGAGAAAAAATTAAATGAAGAAATTGAACTCTTAAATGATGAGGAATATTTACTTCAAATCGCAAAAACGAATTATTTCTTCACCGATGAGGGAGAAATTGTGTTTAAGTTGCCAGAAGAAGAGCCATCTTATTGACACAATTTTTATTGCTTATATATAATAATAATGTAATCTATCTTTTTTAATATTCTAAGGAGGAGCAATTTTTTTATGTCAATCGAAGTAGGCAGCAAGTTGCAGGGTAAGGTAACAGGTATCACTAATTTCGGGGCTTTCGTGGAATTGCCAGAGGGTAAAACTGGTTTAGTCCATATTAGTGAGGTTGCCGATAATTATGTGAAAGACATTAATGAACATTTAACAGTAGGAGACGAAGTAACTGTTAAAGTAATTAATGTTGGGGACGACGGGAAAATCGGATTATCGATTAAAAAAGCAAAAGATAAGCCACCGGTAACCAGACGTCCTAGTCAAAGCGGTCCTAAAAACAACAACCGCGAACGAGGCGAATCATTCGAACAAAAAATGAATCGTTTCTTAAAAGATTCCGAGGATCGTTTAGCTTCTTTGAAAAAACACACTGAATCTAAGCGCGGAGGAAAAGGAGCGAGAAAAGGTTAAAAACTTGCTGTCTATCCGAGAGAGCTACTAAAAAAGCGACATTGTTCGTTCATAAATAAAAGAAAAAACTGTATCTAGATCGCTTGGCGATCAAGGGGATACAGTTTTTTAGTGTAGTAAAAGAATGGATTATTACAAAAAAAGCAGGCTTTATCTCATAATTATGAGATAAAGCCTGCTTTTTTTTATGAATAGCGGCGGAGGGGATCGAACCCCCGACCTTACGGGTATGAACCGTACGCTCTCGCCAGCTGAGCTACACCGCCAAAAGAAGTCACAAGTGATATATTACAACACGATTTTTATTCTGTCAATAAAGAATAAAGAGAGCTATTCTTGCGCTAATCGATAGAAAGCTCTCATTTTTAGCGGTATTCTTTTTAAAATGAGCTTATTCCCTTTTTGTGAGTAAAAAAAAAGAAGAGACTACTTATGTAGAAACTCCCTTTATCCTATAGAAATAAGTCGAACACTTTTTTTACTTAACCTTCTTGTTTTGACAAATATTGAAAATAACATGTGCTTTAATGATGAATACAGAAGGAGTGGTAAAAATGAATACAGTAACAGAAAACAAACCAAAAGTACTTGGATTATCTCGAAAAGAAATAGGACAAACATGGTATCAAAAAGCAAAAAGAAAGACGTATGTATTAATGTTTGAAAAGGGATGGCTGATTGCTATTTTAGGTTTTTTACTAGGTCGTGCTGTTATGCTTTCCTTATTATCCCCTTTTTCAATCGCATTTATGGGAGCAGTATGGTTTATGCGCAGGGAACAATCGCTAAAGATGGTGTGCTTCATTTTGCTTGGATCTTTAACGGTTTCTTTTCATCAATTTACGTATGTGTTTTTTTCATTTGTATGTTTCTTAATTGCATCTTCTCTTTTAAAGATTCGTGAACATAAAGAAAGAAGTTTATTACTTGCTGTTGGGCTTTCGAGCTTTCTTGCGCGCATTTTCCTTTATTCCTTAGAAGCCCCTCTCGCATACATAGATTGGACACTCGCAATTGTAGAAGCGGTACTAGCGATTGTGTTGTTACTTATTTTTATGCAAAGCATTCCTTTATTATCACCAAAAAGATATAAACCTGCACTACGACATGAGGAAATTATATGTATGATCATTTTAATCGCATCAGTTTTAACTGGATTTTTAGGTTTATCGATATATGGCGCACAAATGGAACAAATTTTATCGCGGTATCTTGTTTTAATTCTTGCTCTAGTGGGCGGAGCTACTATTGGTTCCACTGTAGGAGTAGTTGCAGGATTGATACTAAGTCTTGCAAATGTAGCGAACCTTTTTCAAATAAGCCTTCTTGCTTTTAGTGGGTTACTTGGCGGGTTATTAAAAGAGGGAAAAAAGGTAGCGGTTGGTATTGGCTTGTTAATTGGAACCCTATTAATGAGTATGTATACAGAAGCACAAAGCTTTGTTTGGAGTTCGCTCATAGAGTCCTGCTTGGCGGTTGGCTTGTTTTTCTTAACCCCATACTCAGCTATTTCCGCTATAGCAAGGTATATTCCAGGAACCACTGCCCACCAGCTAGAGCAAGAAAAATACTTAAAAAAGGTACGGCAAGTAACAGCGCATAAGGTAACGCAATTTTCAGATGTTTTTCATGCATTATCTAGAAGCTTTCAAAAGCGACCGGATTCTCCCCTAGAAGATAAAGTAGTAGAAACGGATGATTATTTAAGCAAGGTGACAGAAAAAACCTGTCAATCTTGCTTTAAGAAAAATTATTGCTGGGCAAGACATTTTGACGAAACTTACGACTTATTTATCGATGTTAAAAACGATTTAGAAGAGGACCAAAAGATCAGCAAGGGAGTAGAGGTCCAATTTCAAAAGCATTGTGTCAAATCGGAAAAGGTAACAGAAGTCATGCAGCAGGAATTATCCGATTTAAAAGCAAATCAAAAGCTGAAGAAACAGGTAGAAGAAAGCAGAAGATTTGTTGCCAATCAATTGGCAGGAGTATCTGAGGTAATGGGTACGTTTGCTGAGGAAATTATGAAGGAGAGGAAGAATCACGAAAGGCAAGAGCTTGAAATTGTTGCCGCATTAAAGCATGTGGGGATTGATATAGAAAAATTAGATATCTACCGATTAGAAAAAGGAAATGTGGATATTGAAATGTATATCAGGTTCAAGGATTACCGGGGAGAAGGGGCTAAAATTATCGCCCCGATTCTATCAGATATTTTAAAAGAAACGATCATTATGGATAAAGCCGATATTTCACCTCTTTCTAGCGCGGAGCAGTTTTTTTCCTTTCAATCAGCAAAGCAATACGTACTTACTACAGGTGCAGCTCATGCAGCTAAAGGTGGTAGCTTCATTTCAGGGGATAGTTTTAAAACACTAGAATTAAGTGCTGGGAAATATGCACTCGCAATAAGCGATGGCATGGGGAACGGAGAAAGAGCCCATGAAGAAAGCACAGAGGCGCTTAGACTGCTTCAGCAAATATTGCAGACAGGGCTTAATGAACAGGTTGCGATCCAATCCATTAATTCGATTTTAGCCCTGCGTTCAGAAGAGGAGGTTTACGCAACGTTAGATCTCGCGATGGTTGATTTACATCATGCGACTGTAAAGTTTTTAAAAATTGGTTCAAGTCCTAGCTTTATTAAACGCCCCAAAGAAGTGATAAAAATTGAATCAAGTAATCTTCCAATTGGTATAGTAGAAGAATTTGAAGTCGAAGTGGTCGATTCTCAGTTAAAAGATGGAGATATCTTAGTGATGATGAGCGATGGTATTTTTGAAGGTCCAAAGAATATTGAAAATGTCGACAGGTGGATAAAAAGAAAACTGGGTGAGATCGAAACCAATGATCCCCAAATGATAGCTGATTTATTATTAGAAGAGGTTATACGGACACAAGGCGGAGAAATTGAAGATGATATGACAGTACTTGTAAGTAGAATCGAACGATTTCAAGCAGAATGGGCACCGATTAGAACCAGCTACATACTAGATGAAGTTTCCGTGTGAGGGTAAGTATAATTTGAGAAAATTTTGCCAACAATGAAACTAGTAGACTTGCCAAAAGCAGGAAAGGAGAATTTGATGCAAAAGGGTACACTCAAACAAATCTTACTAATCACGGATGGATGCTCCAATAAAGGAGAAGATCCAGCAGCTGTTGCAGCATTTATTGCAGAACAATCTATTGCTGTTAATGTTATTGGAATTTTAGAAGAAGGTGCTGTGGATGCAAAAGGTTTATCAGAAATAGAAGAAATTGCAGCTAGTGGTCAAGGTGAATCTCAAATTGTTTATTCGCATCATCTTTCACAAACCGTTCAATCTGTTACGAAGAAATCAATGACCAAAACACTACAAGGGGTCGTGAACCAGGAATTAAAACAAATTTTAGGGGAAGAAAAAACATTAGAAGATCTACCTCCAGAAGAACGTGGTGAAATCATGGAAGTTGTGAATGATATGGAGGAGACCTGTGATGTAGAGGTATTGGTTCTTGTAGACTCTAGTGCAAGCATGACGCACAAATTGCCAACCGTTCAAGAAGCATTAATAGATTTATCAGTAAGCATGAATGCCAGAATTGGTCGAAATCGCTTTGCTATCTATCATTTCCCGGGAAAAAGAAAGGTGATTCAAAAATTAATTGATTGGACCGGGGAGCTAAAATCTGTTTCTCAGATATTCCCTAAGCTTGCTGGTGGTGGAATAACACCGACTGGTCCAGCCTTGAAGGAAGCGTTAAAAGCCTTTAGTGAACCGAAGAAGAGAAGGAGCATGAGGTGGAATGACTACGAAGATGTGGAAGAAATCGGCTTTTAAACTCGATATCGGTCAAGTAGTCGTCGGTAAATGGCACAAAAATGTGTACCAAGTACAAAAAAAGCTAGGAGAAGGTGCCATTGGTGCTGTTTATCTTTGCTCTTCAAAAGGACGATTAGTCGCTCTAAAAGGGAGTGATCAAACGGCTTCTATTATGTCTGAGGTGAATCGTTTAAAAGCACTCAAGCGGGGTCAAGGTCATAGCCTTGGCCCTGCTTTTATCGATGTGGATGATCTAGAAGATTCTCGTGGAGTATGCTACAGCTTCTATGCGATGGAATATATTGATGGTATCAGCTTGGACAATTTTATAAGAATTAGAGGGTTCGATTGGCTGGACCCTTTTATCCATCAATTTTCTAACCAATTATCACATCTGCACCAAGCGGGCTGGGTTCTGGGTGATATTAAAATAGAGAATATACTCGTAACAAAAAAGCCTCATAGGCTTAGATGGATTGATGTAGGCGGGATGACGGAAATAGGGAGATCTATGAAAGAATACAGTGAGTTTTATGACCGAGCTTATTGGCATTTAGGCTCAAGAAGAGCAGAGCCTAGCTATGATATCTTTGCCTTTGCGATGGTAATCATACGCTTATACTATCCGAAAGGATTTGAGCGGAGTGATCACCCGAAAAAGAAGTTGCTAGAGAAAATTAATCAAGCACCGGTCCCAGAGTATAGAAAGCAATTGTTAAAACACATGGTTCAAGGAGATTTTAAACAAATGGGCGAAGTAAAAGATATGATTCTAAATCTTCCGACTCAGCAGACAAGGAGATCGCAATCTAGCAGAACAAACGCAAAAAGGAAAAACAGCACTTATTCTAAAGATATACAGCCGCACTACCCCTGGCTTGAAGTAAGTAGTATAGTTGGTTGGCTCCTAATAACGAGCTATCTCAATCTCACATTTTAATATGGATATGTTAAAATAGTAGAGATGGAGGGGTGCATATTGCTAAGTGTAAAAGACACGGTACTTACATTCATTAAAAAAAATCAATTACTACACCCAGGGGCAACTGTCTTAGTCGGAGTTTCTGGTGGTGCAGATTCGATGGCATTAATTTATTTTTTAAATAGCATAAAAGCACACTTTAAACTTCATCTTATTGTAGTCAGTGTGGATCACAGCTTGAGAGGGAAAGAATCCGAGGCTGATGTGTTGTTTGTTAAGAATTATTGTGAAGAAAGACAAATTACCTTTGAAGCAGAAAAAGTAAATGTGTTGGAAAAAAAGAAACAAGAAAAAATGGGGACACAGCTTGCAGCTAGAGAATTACGGTATCATATTTTTGCAAATCTTATGAAAAAACATCAGGCTGATTATGTAGCACTTGCGCACCATGCTGACGATCAAGCGGAAACGATGCTGATGCGTTTTGTAAGAAACGCTACCCCGAATGCTTTAACTGGTATTCAACCTAAAAGAAATTTTGAAGACGGACGGTTAATTCGCCCATTTTTACCTTTGAGAAAGACGGATATCCTTACTTTTTGTAAAGAACATGAGATTCCTTTTAGAGAAGATCCATCAAATCAATCAACAGATTACACGAGAAATTATTATCGATTAAAGATTCTTCCATTATTAGAAGAACAAAATCCTTTATTTTCGAGTCATATGAATCAACTAAGTAAACGAATGAGAGAAGAGCAGGACTACCTTAGAGAGCAGACAGAAGCAATGCTTAAAGAAATCGTTACTTTTTCAGAAAATAAAAAGTTCGTTCATTTTAAAATAGATGCCTTTAAAGCGTATCCCATTACTTTACAAAGGCGTGCGTTTCATCTAATATTAAGTTATCTGTACCAAGCACTTCCGATTGGTCTATCCGCAATACATGAGGATAATTTTTTAAGCTTTTTACATACCGAGCGAGCTAATGCAAGTATTGAATTGCCAAGAGGCTTGTTTGTTAAGAAGGTGTATGATCAAATATCTCTATCTTTCACTTCTTATCAAGCATTCAACCAAAGTACGCTACGACACAGCTTAGAAGTACCCGGAGAAGTGTGCCTGCCAAATGGAGCAACGATTACTGCTTCCATTACCCCACACAGAAAACAGCAAAATGAATCTACCTACGAGTATACTTGTCCGATCTATTCCGATTCTTTCTTTCCCTTATTGATTCGTGGTCGACAAAACGGCGATCGAATACGTGTGCGAGGATTACTCGGCCATAAGAAAATCAAAGATATTTTCATCAATGAGAAGATTCCAAAAGATTTGCGTGACGCGTGGCCCGTGGTAGAGACCATGGATGGTCAAATAATATGGGTGGTAGGTTTAAAAAAGGGAGAAGCAATTCAGGAACAAAAAAATAGTCCAAAAGGCTATTTAAAATTGGTGTATCGACATGCAGACAACTAGGAGGGACAAGCATGCAGAATGAAATTAAGGAAGTATTAATTTCAAAAGAGCAAATTGACCAAAAGTGCCAAGAGATCGGGAAGCAATTAACAGAAGAATACGATAATAAATTTCCCTTGGCGATAGGAGTATTAAAAGGAGCACTACCATTTATGTCGGATGTATGTCGTCATATTGAGACACATATTGAAATGGATTTTATGGACGTCTCCAGCTATGGAAATGAAATGCGCTCAAGTGGAGAAGTTAAAATTGTAAAGGACTTAAACACACAAGTAGAAGGAAGAGATCTTTTAATTATCGAAGACATTATTGATAGTGGATTAACATTACGTTATCTTGTGGATCTTTTTAAATACCGGAAGGCGCGTTCCATTAAAATTGTTACCCTGTTAGATAAACCGGCAGGAAGAACCGCAGATATCAAAGCAGATCTAGTTGGTTTTGAAGTGCCAAATGAATTTGTAGTTGGTTATGGGTTAGATTATCAGGAAAAATATCGTAACTTACCTTATATTGGCATTCTAAAGCCAGAAGTATATGGTGGGTAATCGTTACAAATAGATAAGTTTAAATAGGAATGGTTCACGTAAAAAATACATATCTTAAAAATAGTTGCAATTAGTTGTAATGTAGTATTTTTATATGGTACTATTTACTATAGTTTTCTCGTTTTGGGAGGAGGTAGGCAATGAATCGAATTATACGTAATGTGATCCTATATTTTCTAATATTTTTAGTGGTAATTGGGATTGTATCAGTATTTAATGGTCAAAATAACCAGGCCGAAGAATTCAAGGTAAGTGAATTTACGCAAGCTTTAGAAAATGGCGAAATCGCAGAAATGGTAATGCGCCCGTCTAATGGGGTTATCCGTATTACTGGTGAATTAACCTCTGGTGAGGATGCAACATTCGTCACGAATATCCTTGATAATCCGACTCTTGTGACAGAAGTAGAAGAGTTAGCCAGTGAGCAAGGAATATTAGATGTGCAAGAAGAAGAGCAACCAAGTGGATGGGTCACTTTCTTAACGACCATGATTCCATTTGTGATCATATTTATCCTATTTTTCTTCTTACTTAACCAAGCGCAAGGCGGCGGAAGTCGTGTGATGAACTTTGGGAAAAGTAAGGCGAAAATGTACAGTGAGGACAAGAAAAAGGTTCGTTTTAATGACGTTGCCGGTGCTGATGAAGAAAAGCAAGAACTTGTAGAGGTAGTAGATTTCTTAAAAGACCCTCGCAAATTCACAGCAATTGGCGCTAAAATTCCAAAGGGTGTTCTTTTAGTAGGACCTCCAGGTACAGGTAAAACGTTACTTGCTAGAGCAGTTGCCGGAGAAGCTGGCGTACCATTCTTCTCTATCAGTGGTTCTGACTTTGTGGAAATGTTTGTTGGGGTCGGTGCTTCTCGTGTGCGTGACTTGTTTGAAAATGCTAAGAAAAATGCACCGTGTATCATTTTCATTGATGAAATTGATGCAGTAGGTAGACAACGTGGTGCTGGTGTTGGTGGCGGTCACGATGAACGTGAACAAACCTTAAACCAACTACTTGTTGAAATGGACGGTTTTGGTGAAAATGAAGGAATTATCATTATAGCTGCAACAAACAGACCAGATATTTTAGATCCAGCGTTACTACGTCCGGGACGTTTTGACCGTCAAATTACAGTAGATCGACCAGACTTAAGAGGTCGTGAGGATGTTCTTAAAGTACACGCTCGTGATAAACCAATGGCTGAAGACGTAGAGCTGAAAACAATTGCAATGCGTACACCTGGTTTTTCTGGTGCAGACCTTGAAAACTTATTAAATGAAGCGGCGTTAGTAGCTGCCCGTACTGATAAGACGAAGATTGACATGGAAGATGTCGATGAGGCGATTGACCGTGTTATTGCAGGTCCAGCCAAGAAAAGTAGGGTTATTTCTAAGAAGGAACGCAACATTGTTGCTTATCATGAGAGTGGACACACGATTATTGGAATGGTTCTAGATGATGCCGATATGGTACATAAAGTGACCATCGTCCCTCGTGGGCAAGCTGGTGGTTATGCTGTGATGCTTCCAAGAGAAGATCGTTACTTTATGACAAAACCAGAATTGCTAGATAAAATTACAGGCCTATTGGGTGGACGTGTAGCTGAAGAAGTTATTTTTGGTGAAGTAAGTACAGGTGCACATAATGACTTCCAGCGTGCTACAGGTATTGCGCGCAAGATGGTTTCTGAGTATGGTATGAGTGATAAGATTGGTCCAATCCAATTTGGTAGCTCAGGTGGCCAAGTATTCTTGGGTCGCGACATGCAGAATGAACAAAACTATAGTGAAGCTATTGCTTATGAGATTGATCAAGAAATGCAAAATTTCGTAAATCAATGTTATGAGAGAGCGAAACAGATTTTAACAGATAATCAGGATAAGCTTGAGTTAATAGCGAAAACGTTACTTGAAGTTGAAACGCTCGATGCAGCTCAAATCAAATCGTTGTTTGAAAAAGGTAAATTGCCAGATCCAGTTGTTTCAGAACAAAATGGTGAAGCAAAAGCAACCGAAAGTAAAACAGATGATTCAAATGAAAGTAATGAAGATGAGCAAGAAGTTAAAGTTAACATTCAGTCCAAAACGGATGATGAAACTTCTGAGTCATCTGAAGAAGATAAAGATAAAAAAGAATAAGTTTAAATCTAAGCGACTTCCTTTTTGGGAGTCGCTTTTCTCATACTATAGGAAAGCATAAAAATTACCGTACTATCGTTTAGTGTGCTTTGCTTAAAAATAAGAAGAAATCTAGGTCGTTATTTTTAACGATGAATCAGTTGAAGGTAGTAACAATTTAGCCCCATCACTCTGAGCCTGTAGCAACAACAATTTGGTGTGTTCAAACTTGCAACAAGATATCCTAGACATATACAATGGTGTACGAGATATTAAAAATTCAAAAGTGAGGAATTATCATGATTTTTGTATTAGATGTAGGAAATACTAATACTGTTTTAGGTGTGTTTGATCAGGGTAAACTAACGTATCAATGGAGAATGCAAACAGATAAAAATAAAACAGAAGATGAATATGCAATGTTCGTAAAATCGCTTATGGAACACGTTGGGATTAGCTTTTCAGATATCACAGGTATTATAGTGTCATCCGTCGTTCCTCCCATACTTTTTGCTTTGGAACGGATGTCAGAAAAATATTTTTATCAAAAACCGATGATTATAGGTCAAGAAAAAATAAATCCAGCTCTCAAAATGAAGTACCCTAATCCAAAGGAAATAGGCGCAGATCGTATTGTCAACGCCGTTGGTGTGGTGAAAGAATATGGCTCACCTGCTATTATCATTGATTTTGGTACAGCTACGACATACTGTTATGTCAATGATGAAGAAGAATATGTTGGTGGAATTATAGCGCCAGGGATTAACATTTCATTAGACGCTTTATATGCAAATGCAGCTAAGCTGCCTAAAATTGAGATTAAAAATCCTGGTAGTGTGCTTGGAAACTCAACAGTCAGCGCAATGCAATCAGGGGTATATTTTGGTTATGTTGGTCAAGTGGATGAGTTAGTAAGAAGAATCAAGGAAGAAAAGGGAGGAAATCCAAAAGTAATTGCTACTGGAGGACTTGCAAATATGATTGCAAAGGATTCTACAACGATTGAACACGTCGATCCTTACTTAACCTTGAAGGGCTTATATGAAATTTATCTATTAAACGAAAATCAATTTAGGAAAGGCTTGAATATAAATGAGTGACTATTTAATAAAGGCAACAGGATTTAACAATAATGTTCGTGCTTATGCCATACAAACAACAGATACAATTGAAGAAGCAAGACGTAGACAAGATACTTGGGCAACAGCGTCTGCAGCACTTGGAAGAACGATGACAATCACCACCATGATGGGCGCTATGCTAAAAGGCGAGGACAAGCTTACAGTGAAATTAGAAGGCGATGGCCCTATGGGTGCTATTGTTGCAGATAGTAATGCTAAAGGTCAGGTTAGAGGCTACACGGTAAACCCTCATGTGGATTTTGAATTAAATGATAAAGGGAAGTTAGATGTAGCGCGTGCAGTAGGTACATCAGGTACACTAAGTATCGTGAAGGATCTCGGATTAAAAAATAATTTCACAGGGCAAGTGCCCATTGTTTCGGGTGAGGTTAGTGAAGATTTCACCTATTATTTTGCAACATCTGAACAAGTACCTTCAGCTGTAGGTGCAGGAGTATTAGTGAATCCAGATCATAGTATTTTAGCGGCAGGAGGATTTATTCTGCAAATGCTACCAAATGCAGATGACGATATCATTGATAGAATTGAACAACGTCTAAAAGACATGCCCGCCATTTCGAGTTTGATCAGAGATGGGAAGTCGCCGGAGGATATTTTAGAAGTTCTCTTAGGAGAAGGTAATCTAAAAATTCATGAAAAGCTTCCCGTTTCCTTTCATTGCAATTGTTCGAAGGAACGAGTAGGAACGGCAATTCAGGGGATGGGTAATGAAGAAATAGATAATATGATTAAAGAAGATCATGGCGCAGAAGCATCCTGTCATTTCTGTAATGAAATGTATACCTTTAACATCGACGAGCTAAAAGCATTAAAATCTTAAAGAGAGAGGAAACTTTCGATGCCGCGCAAGTATTTATGGGGAGTAATACTACTGCTATTAATTGTTAATATTTTTACGATCATGATGTGCGTAAATGAAAAAGATCAAGTCGAAGTACAAAATATTTCAGGTACTAAGAATGGGGTAAATGAAAAAGAACCTGTTGCAGAAATTGATGGCGATGAAATAGAGTATAAAACTTGGGTCAATGAATTGTTAAACGAACACGGAAAGCAAACGCTACGCGAGATGATTAATCATGAAGTAGTTTTTCAATTAGCAGAGGAAAATAATATCGAGGTAGAAGATAAAACGATTAATCGAGAAATTGCACGATTGATGACACTAGAAGATGTGTTGACTAAGGAAGAGCGAGAAGAGAAACGAGAAAAATGGGAAGAAGAAATTAGGTATCGTTTCTATCTTGAACAGCTTCTAACTGAAGATATTGAGGTAAGTGATGCGGAGCTAGAAGATTATTTCGCAGAGTATGAGCGTCAGTATAACTTCACAGAGATGTTTCAGTTATCTCATATTGTAGTTAATTCTGAATCCCAAGCGCAGCTTGCTTTAGAAGCGCTAGAGGAAGGTGCTTCTTTTCAAGAAGTTTCACGAGAATATTCTACGGATGAGGATACAAGAGATTCAGGAGGCTACCTAGGATTTTACACCGATACATCAAGCTTCTTATCAGATGAATACTTCGTCCAAGTAAAGGAATTGAAGGAAGAGACGTATAGTGATCCTTTTTCGGTTGGAAATAGTCAAGTAATTGTTTATTTACATCAAAACTTACCAGAAATCACCTTTACATTCGAAGAAGCATATGAAGAAGTAAGACGTGATGTTGCCCTAGATAAATTAGAACAAAATGTAGACCCATCGCTACTTTGGGAGCAATATGAAATTGATTGGATTTATGAAGATTAGTGTATGAAGTTGATCACTTGACAGAAAATGGTGTTTAGCGTAAATTGTAGTTAAAACCAATAAATTTACTCGGAATTAGGAGGAACGTCAAATGAAAGTTGCTCAATCAATGACAGAATTAATTGGAAATACGCCGATCGTGAAATTAAATCGTACAGCAGATCCAGAGGGTGCAGAAATTTACTTAAAATTAGAATTTATGAATCCTGGAAGCTCTGTAAAGGATCGTATCGCTTTAGCTATGATAGAAGCGGCCGAGGAAGAAGGTCACTTAAAAAAAGGTGACACGATAATTGAACCAACAAGCGGAAATACGGGAATCGGTTTAGCGTTAGTAGCAGCTGTAAAGGGCTATAAAGCAGTGCTTGTTATGCCGGATACAATGAGTACTGAGAGAAGAAACTTATTAAAAGCATATGGTGCAGAATTAGTATTAACACCAGGTGCAGAAGGAATGAAAGGTGCTATTGCAAAAGCGGGTGAATTACAAGAAAAGCACGGTTATTTCATGCCCCAGCAATTCAATAATGTAGCTAACCCAGCAGTCCATGCGCGTACAACTGGTAAAGAAATTGTAGAGCAAATGGGAGATCAACTAGATGCATTTGTTTCTGGTATTGGAACTGGTGGAACAATTACTGGAGCTGGAAAAGTATTGAAAAAACATTTTGATAACATCCATATCGTTGCAGTAGAACCAGAAGATTCCGCTATTTTATCTGGTGGAAAGCCAGGACCACACAAAATTCAAGGTATTGGAGCAGGCTTTGTTCCAGAAGTATTGAATACAGAAGTATATGATGAGGTTATTACTGTTAGCAATGATCAAGCATATGAAACTGCAAGAGAAGCTGCACGTAAAGATGGCTTGCTTGGAGGCGTATCTTCAGGTGCTGCGATTTATGCTGCAAAACAGGTTGCAAAAAAATTAGGTAAAGGTAAAAAAGTTCTAGCGGTCATACCAAGTAATGGCGAGCGTTATTTATCTACACCATTATATAATTTCGAAGATTAATATATGCATTTATACCTCTTCATAAAGAGGTCTGCGGCCATCTCTAGTAGATGGTCGTTTTTTCTGTGAAATTTTCTGAAATCTTTTCCTACAAGTGGAATTTATGTTATAATCCAAAGTTATGAAGACATAATTGACCTAAGGTCGATTTTTTTATACGTTAAGAAAGAAATTTTCACGCGAAGCTCTAATCTGCGTAGTGAAAATTTAATATGCCAAGTATAAGTAAATTGAAGGCTTTCGCCATAAAGACTTAGCGATAAGCCGAGTCTTTCTGATAGAGGACGGATAAAATGCATAAAGCTTTAAAGACAAATAAGAAAAACTTTTATTACAATAAAGAGACGCTAGTAATGGGTATTCTAAATGTTACTCCTGACTCCTTTTCTGATGGAGGGTCCTACCTCGAATTAGAAAATGCAATTTCCCAAGGTTTAAAAATGGAAGCAGAAGGTGCTCATATTATTGATGTAGGCGGAGAATCGACGAGGCCTGGTCATATTAAAATATCTGAAAAAGAAGAAATTGCTCGTATTACTCCAATAATAAGTGCTCTTTCTAATAAATTAACCATTCCAATCTCTATTGATACGTATAAATCAAATGTAGCCCAAGCGGCATTGGAGGCGGGTGCTTCGATTATAAATGATGTATGGGGAGCGAAATATGATCCGCGGATCGCTGAAGTAGCTGCTCATTTTAATGCACCAATCATTTTAATGCACAATCGAAGTAATCAAGATTATATCGATCTTATTCCAGATATGCTGGAAGATTTGAAGGAAAGTATCAGAATTGCAAAAGAAAAAGGTGTTTCAGACGAGCAGATTATCTTAGATCCTGGTGTAGGATTTGCAAAATCCTATGAAGGGAATTTAGAAGTCATACGAAACTTAGAGCATTTCTCTACGTTAGGTTATCCTGTTTTACTTGGAACCAGTAGGAAATCTTTTATTGGACATGCTGTAGACCTGCCTGTCACCCAAAGAGACGAAGCAACTGGTGCAACTAGTTGCTACGGTGTCAGTAAAGGAGTAAATATTGTTCGCGTACATAATGTGGAAATGAATGTCCGCTTAGTAAGAATGATGGATATTATACTCGGTAAAGGAGGCCATGAAAATGGATAAAATACATCTGAATCAAATGGCTTTTTACGGGTATCATGGGCTATTTAAAGAAGAGAAAAAGCTAGGTCAACGTTTCTTAGTAGACCTCACTTTGTTTTTAGATTTGAAAAAGGCAGGAAAGTCCGATGCTATGGAGGATTCTGTTGATTATGGAGTAGTTTATCAAAAGGTGAAAGAAGTAGTGGAAGGACAATCAAGGAATTTAGTAGAATCTGTTGCTGAAGAGGTTGCGTCAAATCTTCTTAATACATTAGATAAATTAGATGCTTGTCTTGTGAAAGTTTATAAACCAGATCCCCCAATTCCAGGTCATTATCAATCAGTGGCAGTTGAGATCTATAGGGAGCGAGAATAATGAGAGCATATCTTGCGTTAGGGTCTAACATCGAATCACGACAGGAATATTTAGTAAGAGCAATTCATGCATTAGAAGCAGTAGAATATGTAACGATAAAACAATTATCATCTGTTTTTGAAACTGAGCCTGTTGGTAAAGTGGATCAAGGGAAATTTTTAAATATGGTGATAGAGGTTGCAACAACCTTAACACCAGAGCAACTTTTAAAATTATGTCAGCAGGTAGAAAAAAGCTTAGGAAGAAAAAGGGAAGTGAAATGGGGACCGCGAACTATTGATCTCGATATTCTTTTTTATGAAAAGGAAAAAATCGACACGGCCACTTTAACCCTCCCGCATCCTGGGATAAGTGACCGGGCATTTGTATTAATACCGCTAGTTGAAATTATAGAAGATCATGATATAACACTTGAAGATCAAACACTTTCACAATTATTAGAAAGATTGCCTGAGGAAGATAAAGAAGGGGTCATAAAATGGGGAACAATATATGGGGGAAACGTATAAAAGCCTACCGAAAATTAAAAGGTTATACACAAGTGGGATTCGCGAAGGAAGTTGGATTATCTGTTTCAATACTCGGCGAACTAGAGCGCGGGAATCGCGTTCCTACATTAGAATTATTGCAAAAAATTGCAAAGACGCTTGATGTGTCTTTAGATGAATTGGACCCGCATCAAGAAAGTTAAAGTATGTCTGTTGTAAGCTAGTCGCCTTTTGAAATTAGGAGGTGAGCGTGTAGCTATTATGAAAATGCATAAGCACGCAGCATGGTATTACCCGGTAACGGAGAAATTCGTATTAGCGTTGACAGGAGACGTTTGCTTTCATATACTTACCGTGAATTGGATACTGCCAAGGCTTAACTGGCAGTATTTATTACAATCTAGGAAAGTATAAAACTTATCGGGCTATAGTATAAGAAAATTTAGGTATTAAATGAAACATTGAAAATAGATAAATATAAAAAATGATGGAGTGATGAACGTGAGTGAAGAAATAAATGATCATATGCGAGTTCGGTTAGATAAGCTTGATAGTTACAAAGAAAAAGGGATTGATCCTTTTGGTGATAAGTTTGTTCGCACGCATTTATCAGATGAACTAATAGCAGCTTATGATCAATTTTCAAAAGAAGAGTTAGAAGAAAAAGAAATTGAAGTTACCATTGCGGGAAGAATTATGACAAAACGAGGAAAAGGAAAAGCCGGTTTTTCCCATATTCAAGACTTAAGTGGCCAGATTCAATTATATGTTAGAAAAGATAAAATTGGTGATGAGGCGTACGAGATTTTTAATACAGCAGATTTAGGCGATATTGTTGGTGTCACGGGAGTAATGTTTAAAACAAAGGTAGGGGAACTATCTGTAAAGGCAAGTTCTTTCCAACTATTAACAAAATCCCTTCGTCCATTACCGGAAAAATTCCATGGCTTAAAAGATGTAGAGCAACGCTATCGCCAACGTTACTTAGATTTAATCACAAATCCGACAAGTAAAGAAACATTTATAACTCGAAGTAAAATTATTCAATCCATGCGACGTTATCTAGATGGTCAAGGTTTCTTAGAAGTGGAAACACCAATGATGCATGGAATAGCTGGCGGGGCATCTGCTCGTCCGTTCATCACACATCACAACGCACTAGATGTACAATTATATATGCGTATTGCAATTGAGCTTCATTTAAAGCGACTGATAGTTGGTGGACTAGAAAAAGTATATGAAATTGGTCGTGTATTTAGAAACGAAGGTGTCTCAACTAGACATAATCCAGAATTTACGATGATTGAATTATATGAAGCTTATGCCGATTATCACGATATTATGGAACTTGTAGAAAATTTAGTAGCACATATTGCAGAAGAAGTAACTGGATCTACGACGGTGCAATATGGTGAAAACGAGATCGATCTAAAACCTCGTTGGACAAGACTTCATATGGTCGATGCTATTAAAGAACATACTGGAGTTGATTTTTGGAAAGAAATGACCAAAGAAGAAGCAGTAACACTTGCCAAAGAAAATGGTATTCAAATAGAAGATTCCATGACATATGGTCATATTGTGAATGAATTCTTTGAACAAAGAGTAGAAGAAAAATTAATGCAACCTACATTTGTATATGGACATCCTGTGGAGATATCTCCACTAGCTAAGAAAAATGCGGAAGATGAAAGATTTACGGATCGTTTTGAATTGTTCATTGTAGGAAGAGAACACGCGAATGCCTTCTCTGAACTGAACGATCCAATTGATCAACGCGAACGCTTCGAGGCGCAGGTTAAAGAAAAAGAACAAGGAAATGATGAAGCTCATGAAATGGATGAAGATTTCTTGGAAGCTTTAGAATATGGAATGCCACCTACGGGAGGTTTAGGCATAGGTATAGATCGTTTGGTCATGCTTTTAACTAATTCTCCATCAATTCGTGATGTGTTGCTATTCCCACAAATGCGAAATAAGTAAATTAGCTTTTGATTTAAAGGGTCCTTCCGCTTATGGAAAAGGACCCTTTTCTTTCCTGTTAACTATTCTTTGTTTTATCATTGCTATTGCGATAACTATATGTTATATTTATTAAGTCGCCAAAAACAGCGCAATGTTATTTTAAATTAATTTTAAAAAAGTGTTGACGCGAATGGTTGATAAATGATATTATATATAAGCTGTCGTTTTGAGATAGCACTATTGATCTTTGAAAACTGAACAGAACAACCAGTATGTCAAGTAAGAAATTAAGCTAGTTAAGTTTAGAGCAATCGAGCTCACATATTATGGAGAG
>NZ_QPJJ01000019.1 GCF_003337485.1 Saliterribacillus persicus | reverse complement strand
TTATCTGACATAAAAAGCCTCCTTTGAGAATTAATCTATGAAGATTATCTCATCTGGAGGCTGAGTTGCATACGTGTGAAGTATTTGACGCTTACACATTGGGGAGTTTTCCAGCTTGCAATTCTTTCTCGGGCCTTCCAAATAAATAACCTTGACCAAAATTGACCCCTTTTTCTCTTAAATATTGAAACTCACCAACGCTTTCAATTCCTTCTGCAATCACATCGGTATTGGAAGATTGCGAAAATTCTAATAACATAGTAACCAACTGTTGTTTTACGTTATCTTGGTCAATATCCTGGATTAGAGATTTATCGATTTTAATAAATTCGGGCTTTAAATACGCTAATGTCTTTAAACTATTAAAGCCGGAACCAGCATCATCAACTGCAACTCTAAAACCTTGAGATCGATAATGGTTTAAAATATAAACAAAGTGATCAAAGTCAGTCACCGATTCTCTTTCTGTTAATTCAAAAACAATTTGATTGGGTTGAATGTTGAACTTTTTAAGAAGTTGAGCGGTTTCTCCGCTCTTATAATTTGAATCTATTAAAACCTTAGGATGAATATTGAGAAAAATTAACGGCTCTAAATTATTAGTTTTCTCAATATAGCGTTCCAAGGATATATTTCTACAAAAATATTCAAAAGAAAAAACCTGATTCGTCTTACCGATAAATTCATAAAATGCTTCGGTTGATGAAAATTCTTTCGAAATTGGCGGACGATTCAACACCTCATATCCCAAAGTTTCACCATTCTGCATATTTATTAAAGGTTGAAAGAATGTAGAAATATCCTTTTTTTTAACTATTTTATCTAACGCTTGAAACTTTTTATAATTTATAATTTCCTTTTTAAACCTATCACTTAAGTATTTCCAATATCCGAATTCATTAATCCTAGATAATAAATGAGATTCCATATTTGCCCACCTTTTCTGAAAATCTTAGTAGTTTAATTATTAATTATATCTTGTAATTTTTAAGAGAGTGTTAATTATATATGTTTTTTTGTAAATTAGGAGGATAAACTAGTACTATATTTATCTTGATGACCTAATTTAGCAAACAAAATAAAACAGAGAGCTCTCTTATACTCTGTACCCTTTGTAAGGGTCAATTTCAAAAAATCTATGCTGCTTATTGAAGACATTCCCTGTATTGAACAATGTGCATCTTATTTCAATTACATTGATATCTGTGATGATTTTGACACTCCCATAGCTAAAGCAACGGGATTCTAAATTACTAGTGCGTTCGCAGTCCATTTCTGTTTTTATTCATTTGGACCTATTACACGATTACGAATGTCCAATTTCCCTTTACCTTCTGCACGTTTAGATAACGTATTACGCCAGTTAGGTGCAAGGAGTTCACAAGCAGCAAGTCTAGCTGCTAATTCTAAATCATGTTTTTTATTGTGCATAACATCGTTGCATTTAGCCACAGTCCATTTAGGGAATGGTCTTACTTGAAGTTGGAGATAATCTCCAGCTTGTATCTCTCCCTCTTTAAGAACACGAAAATACCATCCTGTTAAGCCCTCTTGTTGTATTTGTAAAGCTAAATCTTTTATCTTCCAGCGTCTTGCTGGTCTCCAACACGGTTGCCTTGGTTGCGAAACTTGAACGACAGTCTCACCAATGTGAAATACATCACCAATACATAAATCATCTTCATTGATGTTTTTAACAGCTAAGTTTTCACCAAATGCACCGACGGAAAAGTCTGGTCTTTGTAATTTTTTTCGCCAATAATCATAATGAGAAACGGTATAGACAAAAATCGCTTTTTCCGGTCCGCCATGTCGCTTAAGATCTGCTTGGCCATCCTCTCCAAGATTTGTTTTACCCACCCAAATATTTCCTTTAACCGGATATTTTACAATTCCAGTTGTCCACTCGCGATCCATTGGATGTTTTGCATCTTTATTTCCAAATGTTTGTGGCTTTCCTACCATTATTTTATCTATCACAGGTTGACTCACCGATATCAAACTCCTTTTTAAAAATTTTTTTTGATTCCTATTTCAGCTTCTCGTAATTTTGAGACGGTATTGTATAAACTCAAATATGTAAACCCTTTTCCTCGATTACTTTCATCTTTTATTAAAATTTATAATAATCAGTATATAATGATAGTTAAAAGCTATTATTATATATATAAACTTGGGAGGAAATTCGATGGAACTAAAACAATTGGAATATTTTATCGTGTTATGTCAAGAGCTGCACTTTACACGTGCGGCTGAAAAACTAGGCATTGCCCAACCTTCTCTAAGTCAACAAATTGGTTTGTTAGAACATGAAGTAGGAATGCCTTTGTTTGATCGCATTGGCAAAAAAAACATACTCACTGATGCAGGGAAAACGTTGCTACATTACAGCTACAATGTATTTCATGAGATTTCTCAGGCACGTGCAGCAATTAGTGAGCTTCAGGGATTAGAGAGGGGCTCGCTCAAAATAGGCTCTCTAATCACAGTTGTTAATTACTTGCTTCCTCCAACAGTTATTGGGTTTCATCATGCTTATCCCAATGTTGAACTTTCTGTACAAGGATTACGAACTGGAGATATTTACAAAGGACTACTACAAAATGAACTTGATCTGGGTATCATTTTTTTACCCCTAGAACATGAAGATTTGGAATCGATTCCGATCTACGAAGAAGACCTTGCTCTTGCAGTACCTATAGATTTTCCTTTGGCTCATAAAGAATCTGTAACACTTCAAATTTTAAACGATACACCATCTATTTTATTACCTGAAACCTATTTCTTACGACAAGTTATTAATGAACAATGTCGTTCCATGAATTTCACCCCCAAACCAGTACTTGAAATGACGACGATGGAATCTATCATCCAAATGGTAAGTAAAGGCGTCGGTGTCACGATACTACCAAAAGCTTACTTAGACTATATTGATAATATTCAAATTAAAACAATTCCTATTCAAGATCCGGTGATAACCACACAAATTGGCATCGCTTATCGAAAGAACAAACATTTGTGTGCGGCTAGCCGTGTTTTTATGGAACAATTGATTACAACAGTTAAAGATGAAAGCTTTTAATAGAGCTTTATCAGGAATAATTTTTGTGCTTCTCAATACTTTTTCAGCACTACTTCAATGAGGTCAACAGCTTGGTCAATTTCCTCTTTAGTTATTAGTACTTGGCGGATTACATGGGTACCAGCAGCAAGCACGAGCAGTCCTTGTTGCAGCAGCTCTTGAATTATTGGGGGAAATCGATTATCTTTTCGATATTGGGGATCGAACATCATAACAATTCTTACCTTTCCACATATAATATATCCATTGATTATGCTTTGAAGCATAATTCAGGCTTCTCTATTCGTTATATGTGGTAAAAAATTAATTAAAGCCAGGTATTAACAAACCTTATTTTAAAAAAGGAAGGTGCCAAAACAGCACCTTCTTTTAGAACTTATCCCTTAACATCATTTAAACTTGCACCAAAATTGATATGATATACATTTTCACCGATCACTAATGCTGGGACTGATTTTACTCCAACTTTTTCTGCTTCTTCAATACGATTTTGTTCAGTCCCAAGATGTACTACTTCCGGAGTAATTTTTGATTTGTCAAGATAATCAAGAACCGTTTGCTCCGCATCTACACAAACTGGACAACCTGCATGATAAAAAATTGCTTTTGACATTTACATCATCTCCCATATTTTTTTTGTAGCATTGCTACTTAATTTAAATTATAGAAGGTGCCATAAAAGTAAACAATATCAAATCACCTATGGTATCCATAGGTAAAACTAATTGAGTTTCCAAAGTCATAATCCGTTTCTATTGAAGTTATGTTTTATTTAACCATCAAAAGAATTCACAAAAATTATCTAGTTCGTCGCTTAACAATAGCCAGATTATTTTTTGGATTGTTATCAAAAGATAGAGCTTGTATGGAAGAATGTTTTATTATTGAAGGCTTTAACATTAACTTAAAGTATCATAGAGAAACTAGTGAACATAATCGCGGTCAAGATGTTATAAAGAAATGAGACTTGAAGTATGATTTTCAATTCTATTATTAACATAGATACAAAGTAAGTAATTTTCACAACTAAGCTAGTGATAAATAGATAATCTTCAGAAAAGAAGCTTCCCAAATGTTCAGTGAACTTATGAGAAGCTTCTATTAGAAACCTCAATGTTTGCATTTCAATCTCATCTTACTTAAAAAATCATTTGTATCAATGGATTGGGGGCCGTATTACATCATGCCACCCCTATGGTGAGAGTGTGTAATATCTTTAACAAGATATGCGCAGAGAGCGGTATACTGAGGTTTTGTTAAACGAATTAAAGTATACATATTAACTTATAGTTATCTTTCACTTTAGTAAAATAAGATTGCAGAATATAGTAAACTATGATAAATTCAATATATTGTAGAAAGCAAAAAACTATTACACTATATATAGTTCTGTAAGTTCAGGTGACATCTTTGTCTTAAAAGGGAAGACGGTGAAAATCCGTTACTGCCCCCGCAACTGTAAGAAATGACGAAGGAGAAAATCCACTGAAATTGTTAATTTTCGGGAAGGTTCTCTGGAGGATGATTTAAAGTCAGTAGACCTGCCAAACTTACTAGTGTTTCTTTTCTTCGGGGAGTAAGAACGGAAAACGATATGATAAATAGTTACATACTGTCCTTTTATTATACTTTCTAAAATAGAAAGTCTTACGTGAGCTGCAGTTTGTTGAGATGCGAAAGCGTTCATTGCTTGCGTATTTTTATTGCTATTATACTGTCGTTTTTTGTCCGTTCATGTTTATAGGAACGGCTTTTTTTATGCCTTAGACTAACAAGAATACTTAAATGTTAATTAGTAAAGCGAATTATTAATTTATGTGTAATCCATTATTAAGTCGTGACCTTAGAAGACGATTAAAACAAATTTTATATAATAGGAGTGGTGTTATGGTTACAGTTTATACTAAAAATAATTGCCCAAAATGTATGATGACTAAAAATGTATTAGATGCAGAAGGAATATCTTTCCAAGCTATTAACATTGATGAAGATTTAAATCCAAATGAAAGAGAAGAGAAAATTCAACAATTCAAAGGACTAGGGTTTATGACGATGCCAATAGTAATCAAGGAAGGTATGTCTACAGATGAATACATTTCTGGATTTAACCCTGAGAAACTTCAAACATTAAAGGACTGATAAATTATGCTATTAGTTTATATGACTATAACAGGTAATGTTAAAGACTTTATAGAACGAGTCGATATGAAGTCACATGAAATTAATCCTACAAATCCATTTCATGAAGTTTCTGAAGATTATATTGTTGTAGTTCCATCCTATGAAAACATGATTACAGAAGAAGTTAGCGATTTTATAGATTATAAAGGTAATAGAGAACACCTATTGGGTTTTGCTTCTAGTGGAAATCTTAATTTTGATGATTTGTATTGTGTAAATGCAAAAGAATTATCTGCTAAATATAGTAAACCCTTGATTTTTACATTTGAATACGCCGGTACAGATAAAGATCTAGAAAATTTTAAAAAGGAAGTGAATAAAATTGCAGTCTCCCCAATTAACGTCTAATAAAGCAGAAGAAACATATTTCACGCTGAATAACCTGTTAAACATAGTAAAAGATGGGAAAATCCAAATAAACAAAGACACTGAAGCTTGCAAGGCTTACTTCCTGGAATTTGTTAATCCCCATACAATGTTTTTCCATTCATTAGAGGAAAAGTTAGATTACTTAGTAGAAAATAATTACATCAAAGATGATTTCCTAAAAAAATATAAGAAAAGTTTTGTTAAGAAGCTATTCAAAAAAATCTATGAAAATAAATTCCGTTTTCGTAGCTTTATGGGTGCTTATAAGTTCTACTCTCAGTATGCTATGAAAACAGATGATGGTAAATGGTTTCTAGAAAGATATGAAGATAGATTAGCATTCAATGCTCTAGTATTAGCCAATGGAAATGAAGAATTAGCGATTGATTTAGCAAACGAGTTAGTTAATCAACGCTATCAACCTGCTACACCAACATTTTTAAATATTGCTAAAAAGAGGGCGGGAGAAATGGTTTCCTGTTTTCTATTAAATGTTTCAGATGATATGAACGGTATTGGTAGAAGCATAAACTCTGCTCTACAATTGTCCAAAATTGGTGGTGGGGTTGGATTAAACCTTACAGATATAAGAGCTAACAATGATCCAATTAAAGGAGTTCACGGCTTAGCCGATGGTATTGTGCCAGTCATGAAGTTATATGAAGATTCTTTTTCTTATGCGAACCAAGGCGGAGCTAGAGATGGCGCTGGAGTTGTTTATTTGAATATTTTCCACCCAGATGTGGTCGATTTCCTTTCCGTTCGTAAAGAAAATGCCGATGAAAAGATTCGGATTAAAACATTATCTTTAGGATTAGTTGTACCAGACAAATATTATGAATTAGTAAAAAAGAATTCCGTCATGTATCTATTTTCACCTCATGATGTTGAAAAGGTTTATGGTAAGCCCTTCTCAAGTCTTGATATTACTAAAGAATATGAAAAAATGGTAAATAATAAAGACATCCGTAAAACTAAAATAAAAGCTCGTGAATTAGAAACCGAAATAAGTAATATCCAAAATGAAAGTGGTTATCCTTACATTATTAACATTGATCATGCTAATAGAAGTAATCCAGTCGATGGCACTATTTCCATGTCTAATTTATGTACAGAGATTTTTCAAGTTCAACGTCAATCTATTATTAATAATGACCAAACCTATCAGTTCTTAGGTAATGATGTTAGTTGTAACCTAGGTTCTACGAATGTCGTTCAATTAATGGCATCACCAGACTTTGGAAAGTCTGTAAGAACCATGCTAAGAGCTTTAACATTTGTATCGGATACTTCTAGTATTGATTTTGTTCCTTCTGTCAGAAATGGTAACGATATGTACCACTCGGTAGGACTAGGAGCTATGAATCTTCATGGATTTTTAGCCCAAAATAAAATTCATTATGGTAGCCCACAAGCTTTAGAAATTGTAGATGCATACTTCATGCTACTTAACTATTGGACATTAGTAGAAAGTAATAACATTTCCATTGAACGGAATGAAGCTTTCTTTGAATTTGAAAAATCTACTTACGCGGATGGTTCTTATTTTGACTCATATTTAAAGGAACCTGAATTTGAATTTAAATATGAAGAATCAAGAAAATTGTTTGAAGGTATTTTTATACCAAAGCATGAAGATTGGAAAAAACTAAAAGCTTCTATTATGAAGCATGGTATCTATAATGCTTATCGATTGGCAGTTGCTCCGACGGGATCAATTAGTTATGTAAATGAAGCAACGGCTTCCATTCACCCAATTACGCAAAGAATTGAAGAAAGAACTGAAGGAAAACGTGGTAAAGTTTATTATCCAGCTCCAAGTTTATCTGATGAAACTATTCCATATTATGTCTCAGCATATGACATGGACCAAAGAAAAATTATTGACACCTATGCAGTTGCTGGAAGACACATTGACCAAGGTGCTAGTATGACTCTATTTATGAGAGAAGACTTACCTGAAGGCATGTATGAATGGAAGATCGATAGTGATAATCCTACTAAGAAAACAACTAGAGATTTAAATATACTTCGTAATTACGCTTGGAAAAAAGGTGTGAAATCTGTTTATTATGTTCGAACCTACACGGGCGATGGAGAAGAACTTGGAGCAAATTACTGTGAATCTTGTAGTATTTAGGGGGATAATACGTGAATAAAAAAATATTTACTGCGACGAACTGGAACGCTGTGGAAGATATGGTGGATAAATTAACATATGAAAAGTTGACCAGCCAATTTTGGTTATCAACGAGAATGCCTGTATCAAAAGATAAGCAAGATTGGCGAAAACTAAGTGAACTCGAAAAAAGGTTAGTTGAAAAAGTTTTTGGTGGGCTAACCCTATTAGATACACTTCAATCAAGAAATGGTATTGAAGCACTAAGGAAGAATGTTCGAACGGACTTAGAAATAGATGTGCTAAATAATATTCAGTTTATGGAAACGGAACATGCTCGAAGTTACTCTAACATTTTTAGTACACTTAATACCAACCAAGAAATCCGTGATATATTTGAGTGGATTGAATTTCATGAAACGCTCCAAACAAAAGCAAATATTATTGATGATATCTATGAAAATGGAACGGATCTACAAATTAAAGTAGCAAGTGTATTTTTAGAATCATTTTTATTCTACTCAGGCTTCTATACACCATTGTATTATTTAGGCAAATCAAAATTAATGAATGTTGCTGAAGTAATTAAGTTAATAATCAGAGATGAATCTGTCCATGGTACGTATATTGGTTATAAGTTTAGTTTAGGATTTAAAGAATTACCACAGCAGGAACAAGAAGAATTAAAAATGTGGATATATCAGTTGCTGTATCAATTATATGAAAATGAATGCAGATATACAGAATATTTGTACGATGAAATTGGATGGACGGAAGACGTAAAAATATTCTTAAAGTATAATGCGAATAAAGCATTAATGAATCTAAGACTTGATCCATTATTTGAAGATTCAGCAGAAGATGTTAACCCAATTGTTTTAAATGGATTATCAACTAGCACAACCAATCATGACTTTTTTAGTGCTGTTGGAAATGGCTACCTAATGTCAGTAGTTGAAACCATGAATGACGATGATTATAATTATTAAAAATAGCTTTTTTACAGGGGATAAAAACTCTGTGAAAAAGCTATTTTTTTGTGTTTGAAATTAAAACAGATAAGTGTATATATCTTTGCCCAACATCAGTACACGACCCTTCCGTATTTCTTATGGTAAAGATTTCTCTAGACACTATACATTACACCCCTCTCAGTCCATCTGACATTTCCCCAGTACGGTATATAGGTTTCTGTTTACTTTACTATGTATAGTTACCGAGGAGGTTATCCCCAGTTCCAATAACTACTTTCCTAACATGTCGTTCCCCTTACCCTGAGAGATTCTTCCGTGGATATAATCCAAGTTCTTCACACCTTCCAGGGTCTTCGCGAATTTTACCAAGGCTCGACTTCTCTTTGACCACCAACGATGGGTTCTTTTGACGTGACGGCAGAATTCACTTTATGTTACAACCTGTTAGGTTCTCGCACTCTTCCTGAGGGTTACTTTGTCCCAGGTCTTCAACCTTAGGATTTCTCCACCAGTTGCCTGTCAGCTATTGAGCGCCTTGGTACTTACTCAGATTGGACTCTCACCAATTAACAATTAACGGCTTGCTGGGCACGCACAAAAAAAGGCTTCCCAAAAGTTTAATCAACTAATGAGAAGCCTCTAATTTTACTGCAATGTTAGCATTTTGTTAGCAAATCACTTAGAAGTGCTTATATATCAAAGGTTTGAGCAGCTATTAAATCATGCCGCCCGTAATGTGAGAGTATGTAATATCTTTAATGATATATGCTAAAAGTGCGGAATATTAAGGTTCTGTAGAATCTGAATTGTAACATCTTTAACTTGAATCTATCGTTTTTCATGAGATTGCGTTAGCAAAATGTTAGCAATTTGCTAGTTTGTTTGCAACCAAAATACGGTATCATATCTGCCATGTATTATATATGCAGTTGTCACGAATTATACCACTTAATACTAACGAGTTTACAATAGAAAAACGGAAAAGGTTTTGAAATTCGAAAGCCTCCCCCCTTTTTATCGAGAAGTTGGGCTTATGATTTTCCTGGCAATCGCGCCATTTGCGCAATATCATTTCCTATTAAATAGTAGCTTTGTATTGCACAGTAATAGGTCGTTTTATAAATCACAAAGCTTGTTAAACTAAAAGAACACTATATAAGCTATTGTAATATGGAGAATATACTAAAAAACTCTATAGGGGCTTTTTATATAATCTGCTAGTTTTTCATCTTTCTACAAATCACCTTGGCTCTGGTTGATCCTCATCGCTTGTTAATTCAATATTAATTTTGTTAATAGATTCTCTTGTAAAAGCCTTACATATATATCGTTTCATATATTACACCTCCTTTTTATATATATAAGCAATTCTGCAGATTTTTTATATTTGCCTCCATCAAAATAATATTCTGCTAGTTCTTCACTGCATTCATAAACGATATTCAAAAAACCGAAATTTTTACTAGCATCAAGACACTTATTTAAAGTTTGAACATAATACTTATACATTTCTTTATTTTTATACATTCTTGCAATATACATATCCACTTGAATATCTAGATATATAAAACGTGTATGATATGGACAATTTTTAAATTTATTTATGTATTTTTCAGCTTTTTCCAAGTCATTCCGTTTAAAATAAAGCATAATTAAGTTGCGATATACATATAATAACATTTTTTCTTCAGCCATATCTTTGACGAAGCTTTCATATATTTTGTAATACTTTAAAGAAGAGTTTTCCTTACCCATTTTTTGGTGCAGATTACCTAAATTATAATACACTTTGCTCAATTTTTTCCCATTTCCTTGTTCTTCCATGTACCTCTTTGTCACAATTAGGTAATATTCCGACTCTTCATAATACCCTAACAGATATAATTGAACTCCAAGGGTAATATAAGTATCGTAGAGTTCCTTGTTTTTGGAGTTGTCTTTATAAATTTGAATTGACTTTAATGTATATTTTAAACAGTGGAAGTCCATAAAGACTCTTTGTCTACACAAACTAATATTATAAAATGCATGTGCTCTTTTTATTTCATTAGGGGCGAAATCTAAACTTTTTTCAAAGTAAATAAGCGCTTTTCCAAATAAATGTTCTTTATAAAAGTATTTTCCTAATTCATTATAATAATTATGTTTTATATTTTTATCATCAAGGACACTTATGAAGTTGTTTGCTCTATTTATTAATTTTTCTTTTTGAAGATTGCTTTTATTACCAATCAATATAGTATAAATCATTACATATGTGTCAGGGTTATATGAAAAAACTAGATTAAACTCTATCAAAGATATGTCTTCGTTAGATAAGCTATTGTTATTATAGTATTTTTTGTAAATATCTATAATTTTATTTTCATTTGGAAAGGAGTGTAATTCAAATAAATTGATATTTAGTTTTCTTGATAGATATTCTATAAAATGGTCGGAAGGTTTTAAATTTCCATTTTCAACTCTGCTGATATAGGTTTTAGAATACTCGTCTTCTAATAATTCTTCTTGTGTTAGACCTAAATTATTTCTAAGAATTCTTATATAATAGCCTAAATTATGCAAAGAATCCCTCCTCGAACCTGGCAATTTTGTTAGTCAAATCAGGTTATATTTGAATTAAAAAAATGCAGGAATTATTATATAAGTCGTTAGTATTGCTAATCCAATAAGAACGATGCCAGTAAGTAATGATAATAAATGCTCTCGTTTTTCTTTAATAAATATCCACTGCATAATAGAAATGAACAAAAACAGAATACCAATGCTTATATAAATAGTCATGCTTCTATACAATTGCGATTCAATAAAGCTAAGAACAACGTAAAATAAAATAATAATAGTAACTATCCCAAAATAAGTCCATTCACTTAATCTTCTCGGATATTCGTTTCTATCTGTTTTTTTTATTTTCAGCAATTTACGAATAGATACTCGCAAAAGTATTGTTATACTGACTAAAAATATTAATATGATCACAAGCTTGAACCAAAAAAAAGCAGTAATAATAGATCGCCTCCTTAACTATTAGTTATTCCTCTTAAACAAATATTAACATAAAAACCGATGAAATTAATGTAAATTTTGTAAACTTTTTCAAAAAATAGGGAGATTATTGAACTAAATTTAGCCCTAATTGTTTAAAAGGGAATATGATAGTATTCAATTATAGGCTAACATAACCTATAAATTTTATATTAATGAGGAGGAAGATGAAGATGAAGAAAAAGATTGTTGCAGCTTTTCTTTGCTTAGTTATGGTATTTTCACTTATACCGAGCAGTGTACTGGCAAATGATAATCCAACACAAGGTGAAGGTAACTCGAAGAAAAATATTAATATTAATTACTTAAATGAAGAAGGTACAGAGTATACTTATGAGGAAAATGGAGTTTCTTATAAGGTAATTGAAACCTTTGAACAGGTGAATGACTCAAAAACAGTTGTAAAAAGTGAAATATTGGAAAAAGATGAAAGTGGCAAATTCATCAAAAATTCCGACAAGGTTACTACTGTAGACAAAAATTCCAACTCTTTAGTCTTAGAAACTAAAAAAAATGGCAAAACCACCATTGAAAATGAGAAATTGAATCAATACAATGATAGTAAGCCTATAGTATCAGAAAACTTATTAAAAGAAAATCAATTAAGTGCATCTGGTCCAATCAACCCCGGCGAACCAGACTTAACTGCATACCGTCATCGTACTACTAAATATTCTACATCGGTTGCTAACCTGACATATGGCGGAATTATTACTGCAATAAGTTCTTCAATTGGTGCTGCCGTTGGTGGATATGTAGGAGCAGGATTTGGAGGAGGTTTAGGTTTTATCGCGACTGGAGTTTTAGATATGGCTCTACCTAAAGTATACTTTACTTCACGAATTTCCCTTAAATACCATCATGGAACTATTATACCAGCAATGAAGAGAACACAAACTTGGGCTTATACCTCTTCTTGGAGAACAACTATAATCCCCGGCGGATCATATCCTCTTGTAGAATATGAATATTATTATTAATATAGAAAAATAACGATATAAATTACTTAAGTTGCACCCTAAAGTGATATTTTTTTTAATCACTTCTCTATAGGGTGCATTTTATTTATGTGTGAGGTGTTCTTTTATATGTAAGCCTAAATAAGTCCACACCGGTGGTTACCCCCGAACGGTATGTCAACACTAAATCAAACAAACTTTTTAAGGTCAGTTAACTTGTAATCAGTCGATGTTAAATAATTTAGGGCTCCCTGAATTCGAATATAATTGAACCAATGAACATAATCAAAAAGTTCAAGGTCAAGTTCGTGTTGGTTAGGGAAATAAGCGCCTTTGACAAACTCTGTTTTGATGGTCTTAAACGTAGCTTCTGCAAAGGCATTGTCATAAGACCTTTCTTTTTCGCTCAATGCCAAACGTTTCTAATGTTTATCAATAAGTTGATTCTTAAACTCACTACTTCTATCCGTGTAGAACGATTCAAGATGGTGAAGCTTGTAAGAAACGGATGCAAAGGCGCGTTGAACTAAGGCATCACTTTTATGAGGTCCTGCACTGTGACCAATTATCTCACAATTAAATAAATCTACTAAAACGTGGGCTTGGCACCTTATTAACGTGTTATTACCTCATCTTTCTCAAACCAACCCTCTGAAACGGCATAACCATTAACTTTTTCGGGTTCTTTTGTGTATGCTACTATTGCCAAGTCCTTTTCGGCTCTACTGCATGTTACATAAAATAAGCGACGAGTACGTTCTATACTTGTTTCTTTTCCATCTCTTTTATTTTTTACGTCCGTTTCTGAAGGTGCTTTTGCTCCAAAGAGCTTTTCATAGCTAAAGAGAAAGCCCTTTGCCTCTTCATCATCCAAAACCACCATTACACGAGGAAACTCCAGACCCTTTATTCCTTGATGGGTACCAAATTGAGATTCATCATTTATATATTTAACATACTTTTTAAATTCATTAAATGAGCATTCTAAGGCTCCATCCCAAGCATCTATTATACTATCTCTGTCTGTTGATTCCTCCTGAGATTCTTTAACGGTCATATCCGTATTATCACTTAGCCGTTTTGCTATTGGTATTAATGCCTCAGGGACTTGAAATAATCCACTTCGATATACCTCTCTTAAAATATGATTCAAGGAAGGATTACTGTTATTAGACCAAAGAGAAAAGAGAGAATCCACCGCTTTGCGAGTTTCGCTTATCTTTTGAATAGAATTCGAACTACTTTGTAAAGCTTCTTTTCTCAAAAGTGGTGAATACTTTCGAGCTATTCTGGCAACTGCAAAGTCATCGCGTGATTGTCTGGCTTTTATCAAGGGAAGTATTTGATTAGCGAATAAAGATACACCTTGTAAAGTCCCATCTAATAGACCAGTCTTTAATTTACTTTCAGCATACAATGGGGCAAAAAATGCAGAAAAGCCACCTCTTCTTGCAGCCATATGATGTTCCAGAGTTAACACTTTTACATCAGCTTGAGAGCTATTCCAATTATTATCACCTGACAATTCAGCCATATGATTAGAAATCTCAGATTCAATGTCGTTCTTATCAATCTGATTTCTTGCATCTACGACAAAAAGTCGAACATTTCCTTCATAATCTTTGTTTGGTATTTGCTCTTGACCGTCTACACTAGACCTAATTTTATTTATGAGAGCGGTGATTCTTTTAGGACATCTATAATTGATTGTTTTTGCGGGTTTTGCCCAAGTATCAGGGATGTTTTGATCTAAATCAATTTTCCCATCAGTATAAATTCGTTGCATTGAATCCCCAAACATGCCAAGAGTAAAACAGCCTGATTTGTTTTTCTGAACCTCAAAAAATGCGTCTACCAATTCTTTCTTTGTGTCCTGACTCTCATCAATAAGTAATATTGGATACTTTCTCACAAGTACACTTTGTAAGAGAGATTGATTATTAATAAATTCACCGGCAATGTTAATTACCTCTGAATGATTCAAGCAACTAGTTCCAGTATTATCTCCATTGGGATTGTAGGTAAACTTTCTGATGCTGTCCAAAGATTTAATTCTCTTTGTTTTAGAATCAATTTTACTGGCCCTATCCGCGTATGTCTTGGTGCTTGTGCTCTTCGCTTTATCCTGCTTTTCAATAAGTTCTTTCACTTCTAATTTTAAACCTTCTCTTAGCCATTCTTTAATATCATTTGTATAAGGTTTTATGAGTCCCCAAGCAAAACTATGAATAGTGGAAACCTGGAAAGCAGAGTCAAATTCAAGACGCCTTTTAATCTCATCACAAGCCACATTTGTATAGGTTATGATTGCAACTTTTTGAGCATTTCGTCTTAACTGATCTATATTCCCTTTTCGGAATTTTTTTAATACCTCGACCAAGCTTCTAGTTTTACCTGAACCCGCACCAGCAAAAAGGAAAAAACTTTTTGGGTTATCCAAGTTCATACACCCGAAAATTTCTTCGTCCACAGTAATATTATTACTCATATGGGACCTCCATCTCTGTTTTTTGAGTAACATAATCTTTATGTTTATTTTTCAGCTCTTCTTCAAGCCACTCTAAACCTTCCGCTATATATTTTGGGGGGGCTAGTTCATTTGGTTCAGTAGTATAAAGTAATTCCAATGCCATTTCTGCTTTTTTGCTGTTTTTACCTAAAGCACTAAACATTTCTTGGCATGAGTCAAAGATTGTTGATTTATTCACAGAATCTGCCAACTTTTTTATTAATCCCGTGGCAGACGTTTTACTCTTAAACAATGAAATATTACTTAAAACTAATGCATCTTCAAAAGTATATGGGATAACTTTTGAATCGGTGCCCGAATATGTCACATCAATTTCATGTTGGTAAGCAACCCTGACAAGATTGTCCTTAGTCTTATCTTTAAAATCTACTGCTAATACATTATCTAATTTACTCTCTTCTGGAACCCAAGACTTAATTGTGTCGTTACTAGTCCTATACCCTTTTCCTTTTTCTGGACGTACCTTCTCTGCTGAATCCTTCTTTATTGAATCTAAGTCAGTAATTACAAGTGTCAAAATTCCAAGCGATTCTATTAAAGGCTTAAGTCGATGCGCATGACTTCCACCAATCTCTAGTAATGAAATGTAACTTCGATCCAATACAGTAAAGTTGCTTTGAATGAAGTGTGGAACTAACATCCGTTCGGCTGGACCTTCAACTAAAATAACTGCATCAGCAAAGAAAAGATCACAATGTGTGGTTTTTAGATAACGAATTGCAAATTTAGTAGTAACTGAATCATCACCAAAGGTATTTGATAGGTTTACAACTTCTGCACAAGGAATATCATTGGTGAGTTCTGCAGGAATTCTTTTAAAATACCTCAAGCTCACAAAGTCAATTTCATACGCAATATGACTTGAATGGGTGCTTATAATTAATTGGGTGGATAAGTTAGATTCATCTCCGAGGTTGGGATGATTTCTCAATACTTCGTAAGCTTTTTTGATAAATACCTGTTGGACCTGGGCGTGGAGATGGGCTTCTGGCTCTTCTATCATTACAATATGAAGTGGCTCGAGAAAATCATCGCTACTATCAATACGCTTATTTGCTTTACCAATTCTCATCCATTCATCTCGAAAGCGTATCAAATTGAAAATCATTGAAATAAGGTTTTGATATCCTAATCCATTAAATTTCTCGGGTAGATATAACGAATTGCTATTCTGCTCTGAATTATCTCGGAGCACATTAAACTGCACTGCAGCGTCATGATTTAAGCTATCCAAAGGGTCCACCCTACTAGATATATGTATCTGCGGATCACTAAAACCCGGATAATTCAACCCCTCCAACTCACTAATGGAGGCCTTAAAGCTCTCTTTTAACCTCTCATCAAAAGCTGATCTAGCATCTTCGATTGCCAATAAAGCATCGAGATCATTAGAATCAGGCAGTTCCGTTGGGTTTAAGTGTTTATCAAAATATGTTCTTAATTGGGTTGATAACTTTCGGTCATTATTTGCTCCACCTTCTGTTGTGTTCGGATCAGAAAATCCTCTTTGGGCATTAATAATATCAATTTTGAACAGACCTGCAAAAGGATCCGCATCTAGAGGTTCAGAGTTATCTGGAAGGTTCTGCGGAACTTCTTCATCAGATTTTGACGGATCAAGAATGTAAGCCTTTACATGAAAATGACTATGTAATTCCCTAACAAGGTAATCATGCATCGATTCAGGCCATAATTTTAGTGATTTGCCACTCTTCACTGATTCACTTGTTTTATTTGCTGTATTAAATGCTAACTTATAAGAGTTGTAAAGTTCCTCAACATTCTTAGGTCCAAATATTAAGCGGACACCAAGCCTTCCCCCTTCCCAGTTAAGTGAAGGAATTAAATGACTAACATAATGGACTTCAGTATCATCCACTTGTAGCCAAACATCTACATAAGGTACTTGTTTATACCACTTTTCTTCACTTAGATCCAGATCATCAACATTTTCGTTTTTAACCCAATTATCAGCAATTTCATTTATTTCCTTCCAATTAGACAGGGTAAAGTCGGTAGTGGAAAGATCACCCCACCGAGGCCTCTTGAGAAACATCATCAATGCATTCATTGCGGAAGTTTTTCCACTATTATTCGCCCCCACAATTACTGTCTCTTTTTCAGAAAATTCTACTCGACATGATTTCAGCTTTCGGAAATTTTGTATATCAGAGAATTCAAGTTTCACAATCCTTAGCTCCTCTTTTTTTAATATTTGTTAAAAGCATATACCTGTGCTCTCAAAATCTTTCATAGATACCTGCTAAAATTCGTTATATAAAGTTGCCTATCTAGAAATTATTTTACAAGCCATTCGGTATTCGAGTATGACTCTTTTCTCTTGTCTATATCAATATTCAAAGAGCATTCGTTACTTAAATCTTTTACAATTCCCCATAAGCCATTTCTATAGTCTGGAAATCCACTCATGTATATATTAAATGGGGTGTGTATTAGGGTTTGAGCATTGTAATCAAATCCTTTTCCTGATTTTGCTCCATATATACTTTCTGTCTCTTTCATTGTGCTAATATCATATCCATTGATAACAGGTGGAAATGCCATTGCGTTATCTAAGTTTTTATATATGGCCACATCAAATACTTTTCCATTTATTTCTATCCATGAATGATCAAAAAAACCGATATTACATTCAACTTCTCCCACGCAAAGACGTGGTTTTAAACCTGCTTCGGTTAAAAGCACATATTGAATTGCAGATACAGCATGGCATGCTCCAGCCCAGTTTTTTCTCTCAATAAAGTCCAAAGTCTTAAAAAAGATTGTATGTACTAAATCATTATGTGGATACTCAGTTAAAATCTGTGAAGCATTTATTTTCCATTGTTCAAATTGGTTCGATTTATTACTCCTAATAACACAACACTTTTTGTGTTTCTTTCCACTCCCACATGGACATTTATCATTACGCCCTATTTTAGTCATTAGACCCCTCCTTTAAAAATCCCAGTCTATTAAATGTTTTCCATAAATTATAGAATATTCCTAATATACACTTTACTTCTTTCGACTATTTTCTTCAACCATTGCATTCCATAAATTGTATATCTACATAAATGTAAAAAAGAGGCTCCCACCAAGTTTTGTTAACTTAATGGAAACCTCTATCTTAAAGCCGTATTAATTCATATAGGTCACTTTTACGGACACTAAGCAACCTTGTATAGCATTGAAAACCTTTTATACAAGGGAGTAAAGGGAAACTTTACATCATGCCGCCCATAAGGTGAGAGTGTGTAATATCTTTAACGATATATGCTAAAAGTGCGGTATATTAAGGTTTTTTAGAATCTGAATTGTAACATCTTTAACTTGAATTTACCGTTCTTCATGAGATTGCGTTAGCAAAATGTTAGCAATTTGCTATACTGTTTTCAACTAAAATACGATATCATATCTGCCATGTTTTATATAAGCAATTGTCAAAAATTATACCACTTGATATTAACGAGTATACTACAGAGTAAAGAAAAAGGTTTTAAATGAGAAAGCCTTCCCCCTTTTTTATCGACCAGTTAAGCTTATTGTTTTCTCGCAATCGCGGCATTTTTACAATATCATTTTCGATTGAATAGTGAAGTCCTACTCATAGATATACACTTTGTTTGGTTAATTGTTCTTCTTCGAAATAAACACTCAATATTGATAAAAACATATGCAGAAACTGACATTTTTAATACTTTGCTTTTTTCCGCCTACAATTATATTAAGGACATACATGGTAAGGTTATTTAGCTAATGAAAAGAATATCTCTTTAGTTTATCAACATATCACCATATGTTAAATCCAAATCTCAATTTATACTTCCTCATTTGAATATATCGGATATCCAGTTAGCCTAAAATCATTTCCGATTTTAATAATTTCTGAGTCTATTAATTCAACTGCTTCTCGCATTTTATCTATACCTGATCCTTCCAAAAAGGTAGGTGCGTCTTTCCCACCAATTAATTTAGGGGCTAGGTACAAGATCACTTTATCAATTAGTCCATTTTTCAAAAAAGATGCATTTATAGTACCTCCTCCTTCAATTAGTATCGATGAAATAAGATTTTCGCCTAATATTTCTACTACATCCTTTAAATTTACCTGTTTAGCGTCATTTGTGCGAACCACTTTTATTCCATATGATAAAAGTCTCTCCTCTTTTTTTACATCAACATTTTGACTAGTAAAAATCCAAGTTTCAGCATGCTTATCTACGACTACTTTAGAATGCAAAGGAATTCTCAAATTAGAATCTAGAATAATACGAATCGGATTTCGTCCATTTTGAATTCTAGCTGTTAATTCCGGATCATCTTTAATCACAGTATTAACCCCAACCAGAATAGCCATATTTTGATTTCTTAAATGATGGACATCTAACCTAGCCTCTTCAGAAGTGATCCATTTACTATCTAAAGAATGAGTTGCAATTTTACCATCTAGGGTAATGCCTGCCTTTAATGTAACAAAAGGCTTTCTTTGAAAAATAAACTTATTGAAAACTTCATTCATCTGTCTCGACTTGTCTTCACAAATGTTAACTATCACTTCGATTCCTGCATCTTCCAGTATTTTAACACCATTTCCTGATACAACTGGATTAGGGTCTAAGGTTGCAATAACCACTCTTTTTAATCCTGCATCTCGAATTGCAACAGCGCACGGACCTGTTCTACCATGATGTGAACAAGGCTCAAGCGTGACATAGATAGTGCCACCTCTAGCTTTTTCTCCCGCCATACGTAGTGCATGAATTTCAGCGTGAGGTTCCCCAGCCTTTAAATGTGTACCAATTCCTACAACTCTATTCTCATTAACAATTACAGACCCAACTAAAGGATTCGGATCTGTCTGTCCTTTCATTGCTTTTGCATTTTGTATAGCTAAATCCATGTAGAATTCATGATTAGTCATTACTACATTTCTCCTCTTCACCAATGTGACCTGAGCGAGTTACCTTAGTTGATAAATATTTTTCATTAAACTCTGAGCGATCCCCCCATATCGGCTCCCTACCTAATACTTGTAATCCAGCATTTTTTAAGGCCTCCATTTTTTTGGGGTTATTAGTCATTAATCGAACAGGTTTCGTTCTTAATGCTTTTAAAACTTTAATAGCATCACCATAATTTCTAGAATCATCAACAAAACCAAGTGCTTCATTTGCTTGAACAGTATCGTAGTCATTCTCCTGAAGAATATACGCCATCGCTTTACTAAATAAACCAATTCCTCTTCCTTCATGGTTTGCTAAATAAAATAAAGCACCGGTACCATGTTCAACAATATTTTTCATTGATTGTTTTAATTGAAAACCACAATCACACCTTTTACTTCCAAAAATATCTCCTGTATGACAAATGGAATGCATTCTAATGATGGCATCCTCACCAAAGTTAAAATCACCATAAGTTAAAACGCTAGATTGTTGTAATTCAGCTAAATTTGCTGAAGATAACTTTTCAATAATTCGATCGAAATCCTCTGTTACCTCTTCACAATTTAACCAGCAGTACCACTGAAACTCGACGGTCTCCTCATACAAATTAACAGGGACTTTTATAGGTCCAACTAAATAAATAGCTCCTTTGTCAGTTTTTATTAATTTGATTTTATTTTCCAGTATTGAAAGAGACTTGGATTCGATCTTTGTTTGTGTCATTAGTATCCACCTTTTTCTTATTTTGTAGTTATGAATATCCTTTAAATAAATTGCAAGATTTATACATTTATTTATCCCTTACACAAAGAAAGCACAACCCCCTGTAAATAGAGGTAATGCTTATTTTGAAAACTAGTTAAATTTACTTTTATCTTAAGATTTTTTTCTATTTAAAATGATTTGATCAACAGCAAATGCCTTTGAGCCATTAATCGCAATAAATACGGACATTGCCAACAATGCTAAATCTAGTTCGTAACCATCTATAAATCCCGCAGCAATTTTTACTTTCAAGATAGCCCCAACCATAATTATTGCTATTAAAACAGAAACAATTCTACTAAACAAACCAAGAATTAACGCGATTCCACCAAGAAGTTCTACTAATCCAACACCATAAGCTAAAAATCCTGGTAAACCAATACTTTCAAACCAATCAACTGTATTCTCAATTCCACCTTGAAATTTAACTAATCCATGTACGAAGAATGTCAAACCTAATACAACTCTTAAAATTAAAGTACCAATTTCGAATTTATTAATCATTTCATTTTCCCCCAATATATTTTGTTATGAAATATTTGTAACTCATTTCGTTTTTCCAATTTGCCGTACATATAAGTAGGCACTAGACGATTTAAAAATTTCATCAAAATTTAAAGTATACTGCATCATAGCTTTAAAACCCCTCATTTATTTACTCTTAAATGATATATTCATTATCCTGCATTGCTAACGAAGGGATTTCATATGCAGGAATTAATAAAGATAAATATTATATCCCTCCCTGTAGTTTTTAGTTTGACCTTCTATAACTCAGATTAAGAATTATATCCTTATGCACATATATGATTTGTATAGATATAAATTATTCATATAAAGAAACATTTATCCAAAAAAATTATTTCTGCAATTTATTTTATTACTAATAAGAATATATGTTGTTTATAAGATAACAATTTATTTGTGGATTGTCAACAGTTTATTTGTTAATATATAAATACGTTTCTTATTAGAAAACTTATGAGGTGATTAATTTGGATATTGGTACTAAGATCCGCGCAATTCGAAATAGAAAAAAAATAACGATCGCACAAATGTGTGAAGGAACTGGTCTTTCAAAAGGCTTCATCAGCAATGTTGAAAATAACAACACTTCACCTTCTATTAATACACTAAATACAATAGCTTCATTCCTTGGAGTTCCACTACCATACTTACTCCTAGAAAAAAAGCATAACATGCGTGTAGTCCGTAATAATTCTAGACGGAAGTCATCTTTTAATGGCTTAAAAATTGAACATTTAACTTCAAAAGGTGGACTAAGAATGATGATGGTAGAATTTCCTCCCGGAACAACGATCGGAGAACCGCATTCCCATGAGGGTGAAGAATGCCACCTAATTTTGGAAGGAAAGATTCTTGCAGAACAAGGTGAAGATTCGGTTATAGTTGAAGCTGGCGATTCGTTTAGTTGGAATGCAAGTGTGCCCCACTATGTGAAAAATGTTGGAGATGTAAAAGCCGTGGTTTTGATCTCGATTTATTCAGATACAGAGTTAATAGATGTTTTATAGCAGATTAATTTAATAGGAAACCCCACACACAAATTTATAATACTGGGTTTCCTATTGAAATACATGGTTGTAAAGTTTTATAACCTGCAGAAGCGAAATTACTCCAAATTAAAGAATTAACTAAATAAATTATTAAGTTGGTTTCGTCTTCTGCACGTTTCTTTATCTATCCTCCAACATGCTAGCAATTTACCTTGGATCTTCTATCATGTTTTATGGTACGTTAAACGTAGCTAAAAATGCACCTGTCATCCCTCTCTTAGTAAAACAAAGGTATTAGCTATGGAGCGATAACTCGTAGTTACCTTCTGTACCAGTTATTTAGTTTATTGATTTATAATACTCCTTTGCTACCTCTTCATATTCTTCTTTATCTATATCCACTTTAGCATTTAACTCTGTAATTTTTTTTGTATCTAGTGAAGCACTAACCTCATTAATAACTTCTGGGATACCTGGATTTGCGTCCAATATTGCATTCCGTACTACAGGGGCTAAGTTATATGGTGGCCATACTTGCTTATCATCTTCTAGTAATAAAAATTCGTCAGTGTTCACTAACTGGCCTTCTGTTGTATAAGCCGGCGCTACATCAGCTTCATCATTTCTCAATACCTCATATTTAATCCCATTGTCATAGACATTTGAAGATTTCCAATTTAACTCTCCATATACTGATTCTAAAAGTGGAATTCCGTCCTCTCTGTAATCAACTTCACCTTGAGAAGCAAATCTAATTTCATTCGCGTTTTTTTGTAGCTCAGAAATAGTAGCTATTCCTAACTCATCTGCAGTTTCTTTACGAATAACTAATCCCGCCCCATCGTTTGCTTCTGAATAATCCAACCAAGTAACATCAAATTGTTCATCATACTCTTTCTTTACCGTTTGATAAACTTCATCTGGATCCGAAATTAAATCCATGTTTAAAATAGACAATAAACCTGTGCCAGTATATTCAGGATATAAGTCAATTTCATCGTTAATAAGAGATGTATGAATAACTGAACCTGCAATGTTAAAAACCCTTTCCACATCATAACCAGCATCTTCTAAAGCTAAAGAATATAATTCTGCTACGATTAAGTTCTCTGTGAAGTCCTTAGATCCAACAATAATAACGTTCCCTTCGGTGCTTGGACTACTTGACTCCGCGTCATTTCCACATGCTACCAAACCTAGTGTTAATAATAATCCAATTATGCTTACTATCATTCTCTTTTTCCTCATTATATTTCCCCCTACTATCCTATCTATTTTTAGCTTCTTATAATTCTACATGTTACTTAATTATAATAACTTCCTTTGTAAACATTTTGAAGTAGGCACTTTTTTGTAAGATAAGCACCTTTTAGTAACCAATGAGCTATTAAGTCATTTTTTCTATTGAAAGTTTATTATAATTTATAAATTAAGATAATTTAATTTAATCAATCTTTCCATTTCAATTTAACGATTAGCCCAGATATTTGATAAGGGAGATGCGAAAATTGAATTTTTATATTCAATGGACACATCTCCCTTTGTATAAATATTATAATATATTGCTTACTATTTCTTCTGTAGTCATTTTTGTTGCTATGTTATTCATAGCATAGTTTAATGCTGCTTCTTGCCATTCTTCATTGATTGTTGAAGTTCCGTCCGTTGCAATGACAACATTATATCCATAATCTGCTCCGTCTCTACAAGTATGCTCTACAGCCATGTTTGTCCATACACCCGTAACAATTATCGTATCTATTCCTAACCCTCTTAATAATGTATCTAATGGAGTCCCATTAAATGAACTCATTCGAGATTTTTCTATTACAAAATCCCCTTCCTTGGGTTCGAGCCCGTCAACTGGTTCTGCTCCCCATGTTCCTCTAACTATACTTCCTGTTTCAGCTATGGCTCTAAATATAGGGGCTCTATCTCCAATTCCTTTTGCACCCTTTTCCACTACAAAAAGATTATGAAAAACTGGAATTCCCCTATCTCTTGCTTTTTGGGATATCAACTTTATATTTTCAACTACATTTTGTTTTTTTGCATGCTCTACCGCACCTGATTTTTCAAATTTGCCTCCTTTTGATAGGTTATCATTCTGGAGATCAACAATTAGTAAAGCTGTTTTATTCACATCAAATTTCATTTGTTATTAATCTTCCTTTCTGTTTTTCGAATATGAGTTTGTATTGAAACATAATTTTCCCACCTTATTCCTTAGGTGCTTTAAATAGAATTACACTTTCAAATTGATCTTATTCCCAGAAGGATCTACCGTTACAAAAGAATTATTGTTTTCATAAACAGGAAAGCTCATTTGTTTTAACTTTTTACAGGTTTCTCTTCTCTTTTCCTCATCAGGAAACATTAAAGTAAATGATTCAAGACCCACACTATTATCTGCTGGGAGAGCAGCACCTACACCATTCCATATATTTAAAGCAATATGATGATGGTAACGACCATCTGAAATGAACAGTGCATGATTCTCATATTTGCTCACGATTTCAAATCCTAGTCCCTCGACATAAAACTTCCGACTTTTTTCTAGTTCGGATACATGTAAATGGATATGCCCCATTAGTGTATCGCTAGGAAGCCCCTTCCAAGAACCTCCTTGTACCTCAGCTAGAATATCTTCAGCATCCAACGGATCTGACGGCATTACTACCTCACCATTTTCCCAGGTCCATTCAGATGCTTCGCGGTCAGAATACACTTCGATCCCATTACCATCAGGATCAGCTAAATAAATCGCTTCACTTACAAGATGATCTGCTGCCCCTTGTAATGGATATTTAATTTGTAGAAAGTGTTTTAAAATTTTGCCTAAGTCAGAACGATGGGGCAATAATATAGCAAAATGATATAAACCTGTAGTACGCTGTTGTTTTGGTATTACGTCAACAGGTTGTTCAATTTCCAATAAAACTGTCTTGCCATCAGCAGTTAACTTTGCCGTATGTTCTGTTTGTTCCAATATATTAAAGCCAATTATTTCTTTATAAAATGTTAAAGAACGTTCTAGATCTAAAACTTTTAGGTTTACTTGAGCTACAAATGTAGTTGGCTTGCTATGAAAAACCATTTTAGTTACCTCCTTATTTTTAGTCTTCACTTATTTTCACAGTAGACTTTTTGAGCTTTGGATTCTAAATTTCTATTCTAGACTCATCGCTATGATAAATTAATCATTTTCCAACTCATCTAAAATCCATGATTCAAAATCGTAAAGATTTTCTTGGGATACTGTATGTCCTTCAGGGTAAGATTTGAAAGTTACAGGAACGCCTAACTTAGAAAAATATTCGACATTTGATTCCCCCCACTCATATGGAAGAACCTGATCGTATTTCCCGTGCGATATAAATACTTCTAACTCATCACCTATGGACTTCTTGTATTCTTCTTTCACAAATTGAGGAATATAACCACTTAGTGCTACAACACCTTTAACTTTATTTCCGAGAGTGAGTGCTAGTGTCATAGCTAAAATGGCTCCTTGACTAAATCCCAACAGATACATTTGCTTTGGGTCTATATCATAACTCCTTGTTAATTCAACCATTAAGTCATCCATCTTCTTAATTCCATCATCGAACATCTCTCGATGTGGCAACCCATAACCCTGAATAGGAAAGTAAGCAAATCCTAACCCATGAGGCAAATGCCCCCTTACTCCAAAAATAAAGAAGGAATTTTCTAATCCTTTAACAAGTGTAAGCATATCTTGTTCGTTGCTTCCCATGCCGTGCATAACAAACAACGCGGGATACTTTTTTCCTGGAGTGATGTGCTTCGGGCGACGGAGTTCATAAATCATTTCTGTTTTCAATTGTAGAACCTCCTTATTATATATCCTTGCTACAAGTTATATGTTTTCCTATATGAAATTTTATTCTTCTTTAAAATACTAAATTCCAATATAGATTGTCAATATTACTGTTTTCATTACAAAATAAAGTTTACTATTAAAATACTTTTAAAACTGCTTTGTTCATCCTTAGCATCCGTTGTCAAGCAGCTCTAATAGCTAAATCAAAACTTTTTAAAGCTAGGGCATTTGTATTTTAATAGAAATACAATTATCTTTACTTCAATAGAACAGTTATACTATTTTCATTCTTTACCGGATATAACAAAACACTGTCTATATATTTACGAAAAAAATGACTTCCAGTATTTTTCCATAATTGATAACCTTCACTGTTTAATAACTGATCTTTAGTCAAATTTATTGTCCCGGAAAAATAGGATGTATTAAATTCTGCAAATGTTTCAGCCATTGATTCCATTGCAGATTTTGGTAGTTCGTACATGGATAGGTCATTGATCGTTTTATTATATGAAGTTGAATAAAAAAATTCATAAGAGTAGTCCTCGAAATGAAGTAATTTCCTGTCTTTGGATGCATTTTCTCTCGCACTTTCTTCCATATCAACTGACTTAGTTTGGTAACTAATTTTTTCATTAGGTAGAAACCTTAACACACCATATTGATTTGGATAGACACTTAAGGAGCTAGTAACAATATCATAAAAAAAATTATTCTTTGACTGGTCACTTGCTATATGCTGAGCATGAATATGTCCACTTAAATTAACTTTTACCTTAAAGCGATGAAATAATTCTGTAACTTCTTCACTATTGTCGATGGTAAAATTGGTATTTATTAATGTATTATGTTCGAGTAAATTATGATGCATGACTGTAATTGGTGTTACTCCTTTTTTCTCAGCAGCAACAAGAACTGTTTCTAACCAATCAAACGTTTCTTGACGAATAGCTCCAGAAGTTTCTGACTTCATGACTGAGTTATTGTTCACATATTTATTGGAATCAAGCATGATTAACCATGAATCCTCTGAGACTTCCACAACATAACTTAATGATTTATAATCTTGATAAATAGCATCTCCTAAGCCAAACTGTTGATACATGTTTTGAAAGTCCTTTTCTGTGATATTATCAACTGAATAAATAGAATCTTCCTTAAAGCCAACAGCATTATAGTTATTTATATCATGATTGCCTGGTATGACGTATACTGGAATTCCATTTTTCTTTACTTTCTCAAGCTTTTGAACTAACTCTTCATGACTTTTCTTTTCCCCATTAAATGTGAGATCACCACTTAAAATTAACCCATTTGGATTTTGTACAATAACCTCATTAATGAATGTATCTGTTATTTCTGTTATATAATTTGTTTGTTTTCCATCACTATTAACATATATTCGTTCAAACATTGGCCCGTCTTTCACAATGGCTGAAGAAATATAATGTAAATCTGTTGCAACAATAAACTTAAGTGGTGTACCACTAGATAAAATAGTTGTATCTTTTTCAGCAGGATTACTATACTCTGTAGTACCTAAGAAGTATTTGAAGACACTTAAAGTGACGATCGTTATGATAACTAAAATAAAAAATGATTTTAGTATTTTCATATTATAACCTTTCATTATCCATATTTTTCAAGATGAGTACAATTAAAGTAAATAAGCTTACCACTGATAAGCCAATGTTGTTCCTTGCACTTTATCGGAAAATTCGTAAATTTGGGCACTACCATGTTCCACATAAAACATCACAAGTGTAGGATTCCCATCTGAACCGTATATTTTTTTAATATTAGGGTTTTCAGACAGAGTTCGTTCGATTAACGCATGATTGTTCTCAAACACCACTTCTCCTTTAATTCTTAAAGATTGTGTTTCGTCTTGACTACTTGAAACCAACTCCATTGAAGGTAACTTTTTCAAGTTCCTATATATCGATGCGTTCGTGTCTGTTTGGAAATAAATCCTTCCATTTTCATAAAATTGGAATTGTATGGTGCGAATAGAGGGTGTTCCGTTAGCTTCAATAGATGCCATTTGTATCATTTTATTCTCATACAGAAACTTAACAATGCGTTGCATGTCCTCATCTAAATCCTCTAACTCCAATCGGGTAATCAATTTAGAATCTTCGTTAGGTGTAGTAGTTACTTCCTCTCTTATCACTTGAGAACAACTTGTGATAAAAATCACAAGTATAGATAACAGAAAGCAAACCAAAAACTTTTTCATATACAATCTCCTTAAAAATTTTTTAATGTTATTATGCGAAAATTGATTAAATTAAAAGGATATACCATGCACCACCACAATAGATCCTCCCATCATACAAAACTAAAAGCTTATTTCCATAAACGCACCCTATAATCTTTGTTCCCATTTGCTTAATATTGCATTACTCCCTATAGCTAGTCCTGCTGCTAATATACTACCCCAAAGGATTTTTACCGTATTTACTGTTCTTAAGCCATCGTTTAAAATACTTCCCAATCCACCAGCATTTATAAATGCTGCAATTGTTGCAATCCCTATCGTTGATACCACTGCGAGGCGGACACCAGTAAATATAGCTTTTTTTGATAATGGAATTTTAATTTTAAAAAGTAATTGTATCTTGTTCATTCCAATACCAATTGCGGCTTCAGTAACAGCAGGGTCCACTTCTTTGAGGCCTTCTGTGATGTTTCTTAGTAATAAATATTGATTATATAAGACTAAAACAATGATAGCTGTTGTTTTGCCTAATCCAGTTAGAGGAATTAACAATGCAAATATCGCTAAACTTGGAATTGAATAGATAACTGAAAATATATATACGAAAGTCTTTGATAAAGATTCAGAATAGATTGTGATAATGGTAAGTATTGATGCTAGGATAAGGGACAATATCAGTGTGATAAATAACATTTGGATATGCTCTAATAATGGAAAATATAATTTATCTGGATATTCTAAAGCATATTCGATCACCTTAACCCCTCCCAGAACTTCTCTTGACTTCTTGATGATTCAATTAAAGAATTTACAAAATTATCAGCTGGACTCGCCACAATATTTCTTGGTGTATCAAATTGAGATACTCTTCCATTATTCATAATAACCACTCTATTTCCAAGTTTAAATGCCTCGTTAATATCATGGGTGACAAGTAAAAATGTTTTTTGTAGTCCTCCATGAATACGTAATAACTCATCTTGTAAATTCAGTCGGGTTATTGCATCAACTGCTCCTAAAGGTTCGTCCAATAACATAATTTTGGGATCAACAGCCAATGCTCTTGCAAGACCGACCCTTTGTTGTTGCCCTCCAGATAGTTGAGAGGGATATCGATCCATAAATTCAACAGGATTAAGTCCAACTAATTTTAATAATTCCATTACCCTTATGTTTATAGTTTGTTTATCCCAATTTAACAATTTCGGTACAGACGCTACATTCTGGGCAATAGTCATGTGGGGGAAAAGTCCAACGTGTTGAATAACATAGCCAATCCGCCTACGCAAGATAACAGAATCAACCGTCGAAATATCTTCATCAAATAGTTTAATAATCCCGTGACTTGGCTCATATAGCTTGTTGATCATCTTTAACAAAGTTGTTTTACCTGAACCAGATGAACCTAATATTGTAATAAATTCACCCTCTTTAATGTTAAGAGAAACATCATCTACCGCGTTATATTTTGCATGATTAAACCTTTTACTAACATTATTAAATTCAATCGCTATTTGAGTCATATAAACCTCCTGAATCAATTATTTTATTGATTCATAATACTGTTTTGCTACTTCTATTTATTCTTCTTTATCCAAATCTGATTTTACATTAAGTATAGTAATTGTACGTGTTTTAAGTGTTTCGCTTACTTTATATATTATTTCTAATACTATACTTTTACACCATTATATACCTTTTCTAAATCTGTAATTAATTCCATTTGTAATACTTATAATAATCCTGTTCCTGAATATTCAAGGTATATATCAATTTCATTATTTGCACATGCCACCAAGCTCATTATTATATATAACCCCAAAAATCCAACTAACCTTTCACATGTGAATTTTATCACTTTCATTCATCCTACGATTTAACATATTTATATCTCATTACTACTCTGTTTATTAATTCTAGAAGGAGAGAAGATAAGATGGTTAATAAACCTACTGTTATTCCGCCAATAAGAAGTAAGTCTGTTCTATTAAGGCCCAATCCAGTAAAAATAATTTCACCGACTCCACCACTCCCAATTTTCGCTGCCAGTGTCGCACTAGCAATAATCTCAATCATGGCGATTTTTATTCCTGTAAAAATTAGAGGCATCGCTAATGGAAATTGAACCTTCCATAATACTTGCTTCTCTGTCATTCCCATTCCATAAGCAGATTCAATCATAAAACTAGGGACTTCTTTTATTCCTACGACTGTATTCATAAGAACTGGCGGTACGGCCAATAAAACTAATGCGATAACAGCCGATTTCATCCCTGTTCCAATAATTGGTAATAGTAGAAGTAGAACCGCCAAACTTGGAATAACTCTCAAAACCTGGAAAATGGGGACGATTTTACTCTCCAATTGTTTATGCTTCACACAGAGATATCCGCATACAATTCCAATGATCATTGCAATACCTAAAGAAATTAAGCTGATTTCCAAATGTTCTTTAACAGCATTTAAGAAAGTTCCCAAATTATTATGAAAGTAAGTTTTAATTTGGATCCATAAATTATTTTCCAAGTTAATCTCCTTTCATTTACGTCATTTTCCTTATATTAATCTGTCAATCTCTCTAGTAATTTTAAGCAAGTAGACATTATTATACTAATCTACTTAGTTTCTTTTGAAAAGTAGGCACCTTATGGTTATATAGTAACCTTTTAGTAACTATTGCTTTGATTTAATCTTTGCATTAGTTACTTTTTGGTTCCTTTATTACACAAAGGTGCCTACTTAACATTTCTTACTAAAACTCTTAATATATAGAAGAGGTGGTTAACGTGCCAGATTTTAAAAATATTGTTTCAAAAACTATTTTAACTCCCGCAAGAGGATGTGTTGCTTATCATGACTTCACTTTTTCTCTTAATCCCTATACAGGCTGTGTTTTTGCTTGCAAATATTGTTATGTTAGGGAAATGCCACAGGCTAAATTTAGAGGAGAAGAATGGGGAAGTTATGTCGATATAAAATCAAATGCAAGTGTATTAGTGAACAATGAGATTAAAAAAGCAAGAGGAAAAGGGCAACGCATTTCTATTTTTATGAGTACAGCGACAGATCCTTATCAATGGAAAGAATCAAAAGAAAGAATTACAGAGGCGATATTAGAAAGCATGCTTCCTATCCTTGATGATATTGATTTCCTAATGATTCATACTCGTTCACCTTTAGTAAAGCGTGATATCGAATTATTCAAAAAATTTGGAGATAAGATATTGGTGAGTATGACAATAGAAACGGATAGTGAGAAATACAGGAAAATATTCACACCATCTGCACCACCAATTGCTGCTAGATTAAAAGCTTTAAAGGAAATCACAGAAGCAGGCATTCCTACAAGGATATCTATTTCTCCTATGTTGCCAATGACGAAAAAGGTGGCGAAGATTTTCAAAGAGGCGACGGATACAGTTGTATTAGATACTTACTCTTTATGTAATGATGGTAAAAGTGATCGGACAGAAGAAATGGGAATTAAAAAGATATATGAAAATATTAATTTACCTCAATGGTATGAAAGAGATGCATACAAAAAAATATTACCCATATTAGAAAAAGAATTTGGTCAGGTTAAAACAATTAAAGATGATTGCAATAAATGTAGCAGCTTGTAATTTTAAATTATACATAAAAAGAAATACCACTTCCCTATATGCAAACCTAGACACTACGCAAAAAGGTAGGTGAACCAACGGAGACAGTGATTATATAAAATTAACCGCTAAACTGATATAGATGAAAAATTATAGAAGCGGTTAAAGAAGTATTAATTCTAGAGTAGTTTGATTACAGAAAATGAACACATTCTTATTAGTCGAATATGTTCATTTTTGTAATCATAAATGTTTTCCGTTATTAACTTCGTTATTAGAGCTACTTTGTTATACTTTCTGAAAATTTTTGAATAAATTCAAAGAGGGCATGCTTCGAAATAAGATCGCCGTTTGTCATGGATTTACCACAACGATTTTCCCTTCAGCACGATTACTTTCCATCATTTTGTGGGCTTCACTAATTTCATCTAGAGTAAAGATCTTTCCAATCGGCACCTCTATCTGATTGTCGATAATATGTTGAAATAAATCTTTTAATAATTCTTCTTTAAAATTTACTCCACTATCAAATTGAGTAAAGTATCTTCCTGATGGAATATCTATCATAGGTTCGAATTGATCGATTACCCATTCCCCTCCGAGAATTCCAGCCATACAAAGAGTTCCTTTGTCCGCTAACATACTTAGGGAATCTTTTAAAGTTACTGTACCTATCAATTCTAATATTTTATTTATTCCATTTGGATAAAGAGAAAGTATTTCAGGTTGTAGCTTGTTTTCATCTAATAACACATAATCCGCACCATGTCTTTTTAATAATTCCACTTTGTTCTTACTTCTAGTTGTTGAAATTACCGAAACCCCAATACTTTTAGCAAGCTGTAATGCTGCCAAGCCTACGGAGCTTGTACCACCACGTATAAGAAGGGTATCCCCTTTTTGTAACATCATTGTATCAAATAACGAAGCATAGGCTGTATAGTACATTTCCGGAATAGCTGCCAGCCTTACCCAATCCAAATTATGATCAATCCGATATATCTGGTTCGAAGGAATAAGGGCATACTCTGCATAACTACCATCAAATTCACGCCCAAGCCCTCCCATTAAAGAAACTACTTTCTCGCCTTTTGAAAAATCACTATCGGAAGGATCTGCAATTTCACCTACGCATTCTATTCCGATTATTCGTGGTAACTTTACTGAAGGAGAAAACCCTTCTCTAGTAAATAATTCAGATCTATTAATGCCAAAAGCTTTAATTTTTATCAAAACCCAACCAGACTTCACTTCTGGTATAGGTGCATTTTTAACAGTCAACTCTTCTGCCGTACAGGCTCTTTCCAATATAATTGCTTTCATTTATTGAATCTCCTTTATTTTTCAAATAGTTGCCTTTTAAAAGTCCCGAAATCTATAGAAATAATTCCTACTATTGTTGAAAGAGACGAAAATAAACATTGTAATCCTCTTCACTGTATACATTAAAAACTATTTTTTCAAAATGATGAGGATTTAAATTTAACCAATCATTCACAGTTTCAACAGCAACTCTAGCTGCTTCTTGTTTTGGAAATCCGAATACTCCCGTAGATATTGCACAAAAAGCCAAACTTTTTATATCTGGAATTTGATTAGCCAATTCCAAGCATGAACTATAACAAGATGCTAGATCTTCCTTTTGCTTATTCGTTAATTTGGTTCCTTTCTCTACGATAGGTCCAACTGTATGCAGAACAAAATTCGCTGGGAGATTATAGCCTCTTGTGATTTTTGCATCACCAGTCTTTTCAACCCTATCCTGAATAGAAATAATAGTTTTACAATCTTCCCTAAGCAAAGGCCCCGCAACAGAATGGATGGCATTATCAATACAAGAGTGTAATGGTTGAAAACATCCTAGTAAATATTTATTTGCGGCATTCACAATTGCATCTGTTTGTAATAGACTAATATCTCCTTGCCACAAGATGAATTTATCGGATTGGTTAAATAAATTATTTGATACTAAATCTCTTACAGTATTAAGTTGTTCTACTTCTATTACTGATTTTTCTTTTAACTCGATTTGCAATAATACATCAATTTTTTCAAGAATAGTATGAGGTAAAAAGCGTGGTTGCCGAACATTTAATAATCCCCTTAGCAATCTTCGTTTGTCAGGATAATTAAGAGGTATTTTAATCTTTCTATCATTCTTTTCTTTTAAAAGGAAATCTAATAAATCATTCAATACTTCTTCCTTGTTTGCCATATAATCAGAAAAAGTCGTGTATTTACTATATAATTGAATGGATGGAGCATAATCCTTTAGTTTGAATTGTGGCATTTTATATATCTCCTCTACTACATGAATCCGGTGACCACCTGTTGCATGTCTTCTGTGAATGAGATGGTCTTACCCCGGTTCTCCTCAAAGCACTCTGGATGATCTTTATTGAGCCTAATTAAGGTTGCCCTTTCATTGTGATACGTCATTCGTTCAAATGGATATCGGATAATACCGGGTGTATTAAAACCGACTCCTAATTCGATATATACTATTTTTTTCCCAATAGACTCTTGTAAAAATTTTTTGTATCTATTATCTGAAGCGTGCCAACTCTCATCCTGTACAAAGAAAGCATTTTTTCTTAGATTAACATCCATGGGACCACCACAAATTGGACATCTTGGTACAAGGTTAGACGGGATTTGACAACGAGATGTCTTGTTAATCATAGTTGTTACTAATGATTCATTTTCATATAATTTGTCGTGACAACCTTTTTCGCACTGGAGATAGCCATAATCCCCTTGAATTTGAAAAACTTTCTCTGATGGAAAGCCTGCCTTTTCAAATTGACTTTCAACATTGGTTGATATTATAAAGTATTTTTTATTAGCGACGAGCTCTACTAAATCTTCGTAAAGCTTAGTTGCTCCAATTTCATATCGATTGAGGCTAATATGCTTTGCCCAATAAGCCCATTTCTCTTCTTCCGTTCCAAATGGATAAAAGCTAGAAGAATATAGGTCGGTGAAGCCATATTTCACTATAAATGGTCCAAAATTATCTGTAAATCGTTTCCCACTATACGTAATTCCTGCCGCAGCAGATAACCCAGCGCCAGCACCTATTAAAATGAATTCGGCCTCTACTAGTGCCTTTTTTGAAATTTCTATACGTTTTTGATAGTTGTCCATAGTTAATCCTCCATTAGTAGCTTATTGAAATTACTAATCTTCCTATCTATTGAATTTGACATTGAATAATTACCATTATAAAATCATAATAAATGCTTTAGTTCCATATGAAAAGTAGGCACCTTAAAGTTATATAGGAACCTTTTAGTAACCAACGGAGGTAATAATATGGAGAAAAAAAAAGAACTCCCACTTTGTCCTGTTGAAACTACAGTAGGACTAATTAGTAATAAGTGGAAAATTCTAATTCTACGAGAATTGTTAAAAGGTACAAAAAGATTTGGAGAACTTAGAAGTGGAATAGATGGAATTAGCCAGAAGGTACTCACACAAAATCTACGCTCCATGGAAGAAGATGGAATAATTCAACGCCATGCTTATCCAGAAGTACCACCGAGAGTCGAATATTCTCTTAGCGATTTAGGAGAAACGCTTAAGCCAATTATTTCCTCTATGGAACAATGGGGATTAGGCTACCAAGAGATGATTAATAATGGTTAAACTTTATTAATTATACTAAATACTATTTTTGTCTTTTGAAGCAGCCATAATTTATATAATCATGATCATTTATGGTTTAGTTACGTAAAATCGAGGTTATTATCATATTAAATTCATCTAAGCCCTAACTTACTAAAATAAAAATTGCAATTAATTTGCAAGCTATTTTTCTACATTAACTATCCTGTTTACTTTCTACAGAATCGGCTACCTTAAACCATGTGAGTAAGGTTTAAGGTAGCTGTTTTATATATTCATATAGGTTGAAACCCATCACTTCTGATTATCCTAACTACATCTTCGCTGATACCATCATAATTACAAGTAGCTCTAAATCTCACACTTAAAATACCGACTTCTATTCACCAATTTATAAATCATCATACGTAATTAATTTGACACCCGCTTCCTCCAACCATCTTTCAGTTTTACTATCACATAGCATATCCACTTCTAGTGGCCTTGGAGTTGTCAGGGTAGAATTCTTTAAAATAAAACCGTCCAAATAGCCTGGGTGAGTAATGAACATATAATATTTATCCTCCGGTGCTTTTTCTATAAAATTCTTTAATGATTTAAACGGCACATACTCTGGATCCATACTTTGCATACAAATCCAAACGTGCTTCTTACCGATCTTTACAGCTTCTTTTTTAATGGAAAAAGGAGAATATTTTAACCTATATTTGTCTGCAACTATTTGTAATCCCTTAAAGAAATTACTACTGGCAACTGCATGGCCTTCAAAATAACGAGGAGGGTAGCCGATAAGTTCTATAAATTTCTCATATTGAGCTTCTATCTCTATTATAACTTCGTCTAGTACAACAAAATCCTCCTTTGCCTCTCGATATTCCTTCGATGATTTAAACTCCCCGACATCATTGGTAATGCTTGGTATCAACTCTGGATCTGTTAATGGTTTACCAATACAAATATTCGTATGTTGTCCATAACATACATTCACACCTTCTAGCAACAGTAACCCATGCTCCACCGTTGGCATATTTGGCATAATCCCCACACTTCCTACGATACCTTCTTTTACACTTTTAGCAATACCATAATTAGTACCCTCAGAATAACCTAGATCATCTGCTCTGATTATTAATTTTTTCATTTTTATCTCCTTCTATTCTCGAATAAGCATGATTACTGTAGTTTTCCAATAACAACAGTAATCATTATTTTCATCCTCATATTTCCCGGTGTTAAATATAGAGATGACTTGTACTAGTAATCATGTTTTACCATTTAATAATATCTAAAAAAGTCTTGCTTAACTTCCCACATCTAAAAATCCCTTGGTTTAAAACTTACAGATGAAATCTTGAGCTCTTTATTTTAACCGTGTATAAAACTAAGTGAACAACAATTCAATTCTTTTATTTCCTTTAATGCAATAAAATATTTCATATATGATCATTACTAGTTTTCTTGACGTTGATGCATCAATAAACCCATCATTGGTAACGATTATCTGTATTTCTTGTTGTGTTGTAATTACTAACTTTTTATTGAGACACGCTTTTGTTAAATATAAATTATTAGGCTTGCTTCTTTGTTAGTGGATCACCTTTCTTAAAGCCAGTGAAATAAGTGGCAATAGCTGCAACTAAAAATGCTATGACACATGAAATAATTCCATGTATTAAATTCGGTATCGGGCCACCAGCAAAACTGAGTACAGCAAGAACACTTGCAACCGGGACCATAGTATAAGCAATCACTCCCACGATACCTGCATATAAACCACCTGCAGCTGCACCAATCATCATACCGATAAATGGACGCTTATATCGCATACCAACTCCGTAAAGTCCTGGTTCTGTTACACCCCCAATTAGGGCAGCAACCAAGAAGCCTATACTAAGGTTACGATGTTCTTTGTTTCTGAGACGAAGCACTACACCTAAACACATGCCCGACACAGCAAGACTAGCTGCAACTGCAGCAGGCATGATAAATGCTTCATGACCGTTCGTAGAAAATACGAGAATCATCGTAGAGATCATTACCAAATGCATACCACTAATTACAAGGAACTGCCAAAGCGCAGCTACAATTGCAATACCAATAAACCCTGCAACGCCATTAAAACTTAAAAGTAGATCCGAGATATATGTCCCTAAGAAAGAACCAGCTGGTCCTAATAAAGAGAGCGTAATTGGTAACATAACTAACACTGTAAGTGCAGGTGCAAAGACTGTTTTCAATGTACTTGGTAAATATTTTTTGAAAAATGCTTCCACATAAGACATTACCCATACAGACATGATGGCTGGTAAAATCGTACTTGAATAATTCATAGCTTGAGTTGGGATGCCATAAACAGAAAATGCTGTTTCCTCTGTTGCCATCCCAATTAATGTCGGATGTAACAAAATTCCTCCTATGAACATACCAATTACTGGGGTTACACCAAATTTTTTAGCAGCCGTATACCCAACAATTACTGGTAGAAAATAAAATCCTGCATCGCCAACGAACGTAAACAAAGTATATAAATCGCTTGATTCGTTAATTACATTTAACATAGTTGGTCCTAATACTGAGACAAATAGCTTAAACATAGCCGCAGCCAACAATAATGGGATTAACGGTGTCAGACAGCCAGCAAGTCCGTCAAGAATACTACTTCCTATCGATTTTAAACTTATTTTCTTTTTCTGCTGATTTTGATCCACTTCTACAACTGTATCTCTGTTAAAGCCCCCTATTTCACATAAATTTTTATATACGTTATCTACAGTCTGACCGATAATAACTTGGAACTGACCACCAGATTTCGTAACACCTATGACACCTGAAATATTCTCCACCTCTTTTTGCAATGCTCTACTCTCGTCTTTTAAATTAAAACGAAGTCTAGTCATGCAATGCGTCACATTTGCTACATTTTCCTTCCCTCCCACTGCTCCAAGGATATCCTCCGCTATTTTTTGATACTCTTCATTCTTTTTAACCATCATTATTACCTCCTTTTTTATATAAAAAAACCCAAAGCTATATAAGAGTTAGTCTCCTTTTAGCCTTGGGTTATGCCTCCATTACAAGTTACAATCCCTAATTTTCAGTTGTTTTTTTTCTAATCATTCGATCAATGTGTACCATAAGGTAAAGAATTTCTTCGTCGGTACTTTTTGAATTTAATTTTCCATCTATAAAATTACCAATTTGATAAGCACATTCATAAGCTTTGGGATTCTTATTTTTCATCGCCTGAGCAATTCCAGTTGAATCATCAACAAACTGTTTTTTTTCTTTTATCCTTTTCAAAAAATATCTCATATGCATGGCAAATCTATTATAATTAAAATCGCTTCTATTAATGTTGATGGAAAAAATTTGTTCAATTATATCTGCAGTCTCTGATATTAATAATTCTGCGTCAGGCCCCTCATCTGGTTCTTTTTCTTCTTGAGCATTTACGAAATGCATCGCAATATTAGTAATTTCACTATCCGGAAGCACTACATACAGTTTCTTCTGAATCAGACTTACCGCAAATCTGCCCAGTTCTGTTTCCTTTGGATATAATTGTTCTACATCATATGAAAAAAGCATCTTCATTTTTTTGTACTTTTTCATCCGAACAATTGCAAAATTGATATGATCGGATAAGCCTACCACAAGATTCGGGTTGAGTGGACCGTTCAATGTTAATCGTGCTTTATCTGCAATAAGCGCAGCAACTTCAAATACATCTTCTGGAATCTCTTCAATTAACGTATAAAAGCGACTATCAATTCGGTAAAATGTCATCGATATTTTGCTTAGATCCGTAACCTCGTATGGCATAGTAGGAAACCCAATACCTTTTCCAAAGGCAATCAACTCCTTGTTATTTCCATCTCTGCATATTGCCACGTTGTTATTAATTTTTTTTATTGCTTTCATAAAAAACGACTCCCAAAACAGAATTCAATTCAAAAAACTCTTTAAAGCATACCAAATAAAATTCGGTAATGCCTCAAAGAGTTCAATCTCAAAGAGTAACAATCCTGTCAAATTCTCAGTTTATAAAGTTCTTTGAATGCGCTTACTTAATTTTATCATTCACTCCGATTCTTTTCAACAATTATTTTAAAAATAATTAAATTATAAGGTATTCTCGGAGTTGCGAGTATCTTCATAGTAGCACTGAATTTATAACTAGATGCACTCTGATTACATTTGTCGAAAAAATGGTAAATCCTTAACGTCTAAAAGGCGTAAATAAGTAAAAATTTGTCCTTTATGGTGTACCTCATGATCCTTTCCATTTTCTAAAAGTTCTATTCCAGAATACTCCTTTCCTGTAAATGAAACTGTTTGCTTTAAGTGTTCTTCTGTGAGAGATTTCAATTCTTCTTTTACATATTTCGTTTCTGCTTTAACAATAGCAATTATTTCTTTAGTTGTTCTAAATTTTTCAATTTCTTCGGGTTTTATGAGTTCTCCGGTTTTAACTCTTTCAACGTGCATAGTTGTAGCATAAGCAATGTGTAATATTAGTTCAGATAATGTCATTGCCCCTTCCCACGCCTTGAAAGATAGATGCTTATCCTCAACACAATTCAATACTTCAAGTAATGCACATCTATTTGAGGACCATCCCCTGTAAAACTCATCTATTCTTTTCATTTACATCATTCCTTTAATGTTAATAACCTTTTAATACGATGAAGAAATATCCTTCGATTATCCTACTATCAAATGCATACTTGCCTACCTTCCTATCCACCAATACTCTGAATTCCTTCAAATAAGCCTTTTGGCATTTAACAGTTTGCTTAGGAAGAGATATAAAATTGTCTATCACTAAAAAATAAGGTATTCATAGACGCTAAATTTCTGAATATACATCAAATATTAAATCGACTTAATTTAGTTGGACACTAGTGAAGCTTATCTCAGATAGTTTATCAATAACATTAAAGAAATAAGGAGAGATCTATTCCCTCCTTATTAAGTTTAAAACAGAATTAGTCACCTATATCAAAAAGAATATTATAATTTAGCCTTTTTCATATATTTTAATCTTTATAATTTTTCTCCATTACTTTTAATCACTTTTTGAAACCAATAGAAAGATTTCTTCTTTTTACGATCTAACGTACCACTACCATCATCATGCTTATCAACGTATATAAAACCATAACGTTTCGACATCTCACCTGTTGAAGCACTCACTAAATCTATACATCCCCAACTGGTGTAACCCATTAAATCTACACCATCATCATAAGCTTCGGCCATAGCTTCAATATGACTTCGCAGATATTCTATTCGATAGTCGTCATTAATTGATCCATCGTCATCAACTTTGTCATAGGCTCCCAAACCATTTTCAACGACAAATAAAGGAACTTGATAACGATCATATAATCTATTTAAACCTATTCTTAAACCTATCGGATCTATTTCCCAGCCCCAGTCACTTGCCTCTAAAAATGGATTTTTAACTCCCTCTAAAAGATTGCCGGAAGCTACATCATGGCCCTCTTTATCTTTTTTCTGTGTTTGTGACATGTAATAGCTTAAACCAATATAATCCACAGTGTATTCTTTAATTAGTTCTGAGTCCCCATCTTCTATATTAAGGTCTACAAAATGTTCTTTTAGAAACCGCCTAGCATAAGCAGGATATTCGCCCCTTACTTGTACATCTCCGCAGAAATAATTGAAAATCCGTTCTTCCTGAAGTGCATACAAAACATTCTCAGGGTTGCTATCATATGAATAGACAGGGGCATGTAGTAACATGCAACCAATTTTAGCTTCTGGAATTATTTCACGACACGCCTTAACAGCAAGACTACTTGCAACAAACTGATGATGGAAAGCTTGGAAAACGCTTTGATATTTGTTTTCTCCCTCTTGCACAGAGAAACCCATACTCATAATAGGAAAATGTAGAGCGCTATTGATCTCATTAAATGTCATCCAGTATTTAACTTTCTTTTTATATCGACTTATCACAGTAGATGCATATCGTTCGAATAATGGTACGACTTTCCGACTTTTCCAGCCACCGTAATTTTCTACTAGATTCAATGGCATTTCATAGTGTGAAATAGTCACAACTGGTTCTATACCGTGCTTATGCAATTCATCAAATACGCGATCATAAAAAGCTAATCCTTCTTCATTAGGCTCTAACTCTGTACCATTAGGAAAAATACGACTCCATGCAATTGACATTCGAAATACTTTAAATCCCATTTCAGCGAACAATTTAATATCTTCTTTGTAACGATGATAAAAGTCAATGGCTTGATGGTTTGGATAGTTATATTTTGATTTATTTATTTCAAATTTAAATCCAGGTTCTTTCAAAAACTTTAATCTTTCTTTTCCACCTGGTAACACATCAGCAATATTTAATCCTTTATTTCCTTCGTCAAAACCACCTTCGATTTGATTTGCAGCAGTTGCTCCACCCCACAAAAAATCATTTGGGAATTTTTTACCTATGTTAATCATTAGATCGCCCACCTTTATTTCTAATTTCATTGTTTCTGTTGAAAAACAAAGAGAACATTCATCCTTTATAGTTGCAGACAATTTTTGTTATCAACTTTTTTTGTGTGATAAAATTATGATATAGGTCGTTATTTGTAAAGTATTCTATTACATTTATGAATGAATTTCTTTCATAAATCAAACCTTTTTAGTCTATATTTCGTAACTCATCACTTATTAATTCACCAAACTCATCAGCAAGCCCTTTAGGAAATAAGGAAACGATGCTTTCAAAATATTTTCCGTATTCTTCTTCTGGAACAAAGTAATACCAAAAATCATTGGCATAACAAACAAACATTGTAACTTCGGATTTAGAATTTGATTTTATTTGCTCAGCTAGTTTTGTTACGCATTCGCCAGGAAATGTAATGAAAGATATTGGTCCTAAAAAATAAATATAACTTTCTAAATTAAAAAAAATATTATCTTTTTCGATTTTTCTTTTTACCTCATTAATTAAAATATCAGGAGTTTCCGGCTGATCTAGTAGATTAACACCCGCAAGTCTCTTATCATTTTTTGGAGAATACTCTCGCAAAAGTGAGACCTTCTTCATATTGAAATCTTCTAGACACATAGACGATTCCTTAAAATCGGTCAAAACTTGATTTGAAATGCCTTCTCCAAAATCAATCACAGTTTTATAAGTATTATCTTTTGTAAAATGTCTACTACTTACATCGCCAGCTGCCCCATTTGTGAGTAATACAGGGGCATTCCATTTCTCTGATAAGTTCTTCCTAACATTACCCAGTAAATCCGCACTAAATTTTAAAGAATTTCCTTTTAATATTGTAGGATGACAGCTGAAATTAGCAAAGCTTCCAATGACTTTATTGTCATAATTTTTGAATCGTATCACATGAAAGCTATCATCATATGGCCCACCTTTAACATTTCGATTCCCATAATACCCATTTATATTTGAAAGTGAATAATAAGCTTTAACAGGTTCTGCATTCTGGATTACTTGTTCAACCGATACAGATACTTTCTCTTTAACTTCCCTCAAATATTCTGCCTCTACTTTCATTTCTTGGTCTATGTCTGATGTGTAATGCGGCAAAAAAACATGAGGCCCTGAGTGTGTATGTGTACAACTTACAATAATATTCTCTTTTGAAACTGCAAACCTATTTGAAATATCCTGCCTTATTTCTTCTGTGAATGATTTGACTACAATAGTAAAATCTAAGGATATAAAAATTAATTTTATATTATTTACCTCTAATAACATCGTCACACAAAGCAGATGATCTAACGCACCATCACTTTTACCACGTCTTAATGGTTTATTAAAATCAATGGTATAACCACTAATATCCATTGGTGCTCCTGGAGTAATATTTTGTTCAGAGATCGCAAATTTCAGCATGGCATGTAGAGCCTCCCTCTCCGATAACATAACTTGGAATTCTTATCTTCAATATCTTTTTACAAAAATACACTGACCTTTTAATACTGATGTTATTTTTTTACTCTCTAATACTTAAACTGGTTCTACAAAATAGCTATTTGACTAATTTGGTAATGATTATCTAAACTTACCCCCTTGATTATAAACACATTGAAATAATAGAAAGGGGGCCTAATATATAATTCTCTCATTTTGTAACTTTTAAATTATAACTTTTAAAATGATATTTAGTAACTTATTAACATTTCCATTTAAAAGAAAATGTTCTTCTTCCCTATTGATTGTTACGAAATTAATGTCAATAGATTTTCTGTCGCTTGAATATTTTGATTTTCTGTGGAGACTATTTCTTTGTATCTATCCGTATTTGTAACAATAATTGGAGTAGTAACTGCAAAGCCAGCTTCCTTTATTTTCTCTAAATCGAACTCTACTAAACGATCACCTTGCTTTATCAAGTCACCTTGTTTAACGAGAGATGTAAAATATTTGCCATCAAGCTGGACGGTATCAATTCCAATATGAATTAAAATTTCAGCACCTGTATCAGATGTAATTCCTATGGCATGACCAGTAGGAAATACTGCTGATATTTCACCATTTACCGGTGAAACAGCCTCACCAATAATTGGTTCTATAGCAATCCCTTTCCCCATCGCTTCAGAAGAGAATGCTGAATCCCCCACTTCACTTAACGGTTTCACTTTTCCTGTAAGTGGACTAGCTATTTTTTCTTTTTTAATGAGAATGTCACGTTCTTGTGTATCTTCAGGTTTTTCAGAAGCATTATGCAATTGTTTATCCTGTTTATTTTCAAAACCTAATATTACGGTCATAAGCATACCCAAGATGAACGCTACTAGGGCACCAATTACAAATAAACCCATTGGCGAAAATGTAGGTATCGCAAGAAAACTAACCAAAGCAAATTCTACTTGTTCGACACCAAGAGCACCATTAATTGCTCCCCCTACTGCTCCAGCTATTGCTACATAAACTAATGTCTTTTTAAAACGAATTGCCAATCCATAAATAATTGGTTCACTAACACCAGCAAGCGCTGCTGGTAGAACAGTGGAACCAGCTAATGCTTTTAATTTTTTGTCTTTTGCACGGATTATGAAACCTACCGCAACTCCGATCTGTGCAAAAACAGCACCCGCTAACATTGCCTGCAATGGGTCTGCTCCATTACCGAGGTTTTGAAGAATAATCGGAATGATTCCCCAATGAAGTCCGAATAACGTTAAGAATAACCAACCTGCCCCAACGACAGCACCAGTTAATAAGCCACTAAGGTCTAATAAATAATTAATTCCAGCAGCAATTCCGTCTCCAAAATATGTTCCAAACGGTCCAAAAATAAGAACGGTCAGTGGAACAATTAAGATAAGAGAAAGCATGGGTACTAAGAACAACTGATAATCCTTGTGTATTACTTTCTTTATTCCCTTCTCAAAGAGCGCATACATACATATAGCAATAAACACAGGAAATACGGTTGCAGAATAATCTACAATAATAGCTGGTATTCCTAAAAACGTTGCTTCACTGCCCATTAACCCTGTTAAGTTTGGCTCAAGTAACGCTGCACCAATCGATCCACCTACATATGGATTGGCCCCTAATCTAAGGGAAAGTGTGATTGCAAGTAATACAGGTAAGAAATAGAAAACAGCATTTCCAGCAGCTGATAAGATAGAATACGTACCACTCTCAGGTGAAAGCCATCCAACCATCGTTAGGACGGTTAATAACGCCTTGATCATACCGGCACCTGCTAGCGCTCCTAGTAAAGGTGAAAAACTTCGAGATATTACATCAAATACTTGAGACATAATCGATCCTTTTGGTTGGTTCCTTGAATTATCTGTTTTTTCACCTATATTTGAAACCTTTGTTATATCTTTATAGACTTCTCCTACATGTGAACCTATAACAACTTGATATTGGCCTCCAGCTTGGACAACACTTAAAATATCGTCATTATTTTCTAGTTCCGATTTACTTGCTATACTCGGATCATTAAGTGTAAATCTTAATCGCGTGGCACAATGCACCAAACTCGATATGTTTTCTTCTCCGCCAACGTTATGAATGATTTCTTTCGCTAATTTTTCGTAACTCATGATTTCTCCTCCTTTTAATTTGTGAATAATGTTTAAAGTTTTAATTACTAACTTCCCATTGTTTTCTTTGTTTCTAGACCTCCATTTACTGTGAATAGCTTTAGACATACAATTTTGCACATAAAAAACCTAAATCAACCCTTTTTTAAAAAATTTAAAAGGTCAATTTAGGTTTTGCCTCGTAAGTCACAACCCTAAATAGAATTATTTATTTTTGACTACCCTTTGTATGTGAATGGTTAGGTAAAGCATTTCTTCCTCTGTTAATTGATAACGATGCTTACTTTCTACGAACTTTTTAATTTTTTCAGTGCATTTATAAGCTTCCGGGTATTTTTTTTTAATCACATTTAAGAGATCATCCTCAGACTCACTTCTATAATGATCACCCTTCACCAGTCTGTGGGCGAGAAACTTTAAATGGGTGATAAAACGATAATAATTTAGTGAGTTATCATCAAAGTCAATTTTAAAGTGATATTTGATGATAGTTAGAATATCTTGCGTCACCTTTGTCATATCGACAACATTACTCATGTCTTCACTAAATTGAGCATTTACTAGGTGCAACGCTATAAAACCTGCCTCATCTTCAGGTAAAATTATATGAAACTGCTCAAAAATCATATTTAATGCTTCAATTGCAATTTCAAACTCTTCTTTGTAGAGTTGTTTTGTCTCCCAAAGTAATCCATTTTTTATAGGTATATTGTTATTGTAGCGTTCTATCGCAAAATGAACATGATCGGTTAATGAAATATAAATACTATTATCAAGCTTTTTACCTAACTCCATTTTTGCGTAGTTAATAATTTTCTCGGATAATTCCATGTACTCTATAGGGATATCAGCTATTAACGTTTTGAATTTCGTTGTTATATTTTCATCTTCCAAAGTAAAGATTTTATCAATTTTATTTTCATCAATTTCATCACCAGTTTTTTTGTTGAAAGCTATTCCGCGACCCATTACAATGACTTCTTCTTCATCATCCTTTACCGAGACAATTACATTGTTGTTAAGTATTTTTAAAATCTTCACTTTGGCACCCCCCAACAAAAAAAAGAGCAAACCACTAATTACAACAGTAATCGGTTTTGCCTGATTAAACAGTCACAATCCGTAATGAGTATGCGTTTTCTTTTTTGTTGTAATACAACTTCTAATTTATAATAATTCCTTAAATTAATTTTGTAAAGTAGTTACTTCAAGGTAACTAATGAAAAAAGGCCTGTCTTAAGACTCTATCTTCCTGTAAAAATATATAGATAGTTATATCTTTTTAGATAGGCTTACCACATAGTTTCAACCTGTTCTATTTATTTTTTGCACCGGAGATAATTTCATTTTAATATAGAGAATATGAAGGACTTAAAATTCATCCAAAAATGAAAATAAGTGCCATACTCTTTATCATTTTTGGATGTAGTAAATCATATAAAGTTATTTTTAATCAAATGCTTTGTATTTATTACTATATTAAAAATTCAAAATTTAATGCTAAAACTGCTAATCCTAATATTAATAGAACAATTGGCATCATCATGTTTTTGACGCTATCTTTTATTTTAATATGGGTGATAATAGCACCAATCATTGTAGCGACAATGAGTAGTCCACCCCAAGCGGCCAGTTTCTCATTCCAAATACCTGAAATAACTAAACCTGCCGAAATAAGTTCCACTAATCCTGTGAATACTCTGAACCATACAGGATAACCAAAATACTTAAAGCCTTCCACCATTTGCTTTGATTTAAACTTCATTAATCCAAACATTATAAATCCTAATCCTAATATAACTTGCAGAATAATTGATAAAACATCCATTTATATTTTCCCCTTTTTTTAGATATTGTAGATTTATCTACTCATATTTTGACCTTCATCATCCTAACATTAGGATATAATACGTAGCTTTTTATTATAAATTAGTAAATTAAAATTCACACTTCGAATCCTTTGCTTCACGTGTCCTCTTTTTAACTTAAAATATATTCAATTTTCTATACAGAAAGTTCTTCATATCCATATCCTTCTAAACCAAGTTATATACCGGCACTTAAAGAAGACCCTACTTTCACAGCAATCGTTATTCATTTAAAATTAAGTCAAGTCTTACAATATTTCTTTTCGCACACATAATAGATATGATTTACTCAGAAATTTTACGTAACTAGCAATTTAAATATGACAAGTACATCGGAATGAAAAATAACGGTAAGTGCGTTTTTTTGTAGACAATGTTGCCTCTTGCCTGACTCAAACACATCCAGTTCTACTTTACTTTACTGTTTCATTTTATCCTGAGAACTTTGTAAGCCAGAAATATACTTTTCGGAAACGCGTTTTTAAAATGATCCTATATTAAATAATAACCAATTTCAATCTACTCTTAGGATTAATTCGTTTTTAAAATATATTTTACTCATTTTTAATCTTTGGCATTCAAACCAACTATTTTTAATAATTCCGTTAACTGTTCCTTTTGTTCATCGTTTAAAGAGCACAGATTTTCACGAATCGCTTCAACATGGTGGGGGAAGATTTCATTAAAAAGTTTTTCTCCTTTTTCCGTTAATGTCACTTTCCAATAACGTCTGTTGTGCAGTTCCTGCTCTTTTCTTATTAACTCTTTTTGTTCCAATTTGTTAACTACATACGTAATACTTCCACTAGGTATCATGAGCTTTTCACTAATTGTTTGTATATATTGTGGTCCTTTATTGTAGAGAAGTTCTAGAACCATAAAATTCTCAGCAGTTAATCCATAACTTTTAACATCTTCTAGCACATTATCGAAAACTGTTTTAGTTGCATTTAACCATATTCGAAATAATCTCAGATCTCTTTCCGCTTGTTCATTTCCTTGGTACATTAGGCCGCCTCCGATTTAACATTTCTTTTATTATATCAGAAGTGAATATATGTCTTTTTCAATCTCTTCGCGTAATAAAGTATATTGTATGAACGTATCATACTAACAAGCACCAATAGTAGGATGATATCATCAATTTTTTTAGATTGTAATTAATTTTAATGCTAACTAAAATGGCCTCACCTATTGCACTGGAATTAGGCTAACTCTATAAAATTGGCAACTGTTCAATCCAAATTCTAGCGATTAATAATTTCTCGAAAACTCCTTATTTCCAGTTTTTGTTGCCCTATCGTTAATTCGCTTAAAAATGTCAATCATTATATTTCCATTTTCAAAAGGCAGCTACATAAGCCCTATCTAGGATAACTTCACCACAAATTATGAGAAAATCCCTTCTCAATAATTGACTTTTTCTTTTAACTTTCGACAGCAACAATTAGTTCACTTACCTTTTTAAAACCTGTAAAATACGAAATCATACTGAATAACAGTTATGTTTTAAAACTTCATCCCTTAGTTTAGATTTATATTTTATAAAACCAGTAAAGACAAAGACTATACCTTAGAAAAATTGAATAATAGATAACACTTTACGTCCTAACATTAGGATATAATTCGTAATTTTATGAAATTGAGAAGTTTTTTGATATTTTCTATCCCCTTTCTTCAACACATATCCTATAATTAGGATATCAAAATCTTACCATCAGGATATTTTATTGTCAACTATTTACTTTCTATCCATTCAAATTATTTTAAACTAGTATTCAAATTAAATATCGCGATACTTATCATGATACAAGGTTCATCTTTGCTTCTAGTGAAGACCATCCTACCCACACAATCTATATAAGAAACGTATTTGTGCGCATAGAATGTATATTAAAGCATGCTGGCTTAAATTAAAATTTAACTCTTTACTCTAATACCTCATACACTCATCTTTACTTGCAGAAGCGAAAATTAGCTTAGTACTGATCATGCACCGCTTGAGGTATTCTGACGATCATAACACCGAAATTATATACTAACATGTAACTAAGAAATTAAAAAAGATACTTCCCAGAAAATTGGAACTATTAATGATAAGTTTACAAAAGTAAAAGCACCTGCCCCAGCGACAGATGCTATTATTTTTTATTGAACTATGTTAGAATTTTACTATTCTGTTTGTAATTAAATTACTGTATCATATTTGGATGTTTTATATATGTTACAGCCAAAAATATCCAAAACGTTGATTAAACGTACTATTTGCACCTCGCGTTAACGATATTACACACTCTCACCTTACGGGTGGCATGCTATTAAATAGTATCGTTGTACTGTGCACTAGTTCGATAGCTATTTTTCTTCACGGCTTATTATAATAAAAATAATTCCCTTAATAATTAAATAAGTTCATGCACTGGTGATTGAATAGATTTATAATAACTATCTTCAACGTCCTAACCTTTTGAATTTAATCCAATAAGTAAAACATCCTACAAAAATGTTCTATAGTTTCTTTCATTTGTTCTTCAGTCTCTGCGTAAGGAATATCTATAACCGGAAGAGCATTACTCCAACAAAAATCGCGTTTATTTTTATCAGATCGCTTTCGCTTCCTGTAACCTTCATAACCACCGAAAAATTCATTTCTTATCGGCTTGTAATGTTGGATACCATTAAACTCAATGACAAAAACTGCATGATTATTTTTAATTACGGTAAAATCCAAACAATACTCAGATTCAAGGCCTAACCTTTTCATTTGAAGCTCCTTAATGAACATAATGTTTAGTTCGGATAATAAGTTCGTAATAAACTTAGCACCATTTGATTCTTTCATATGCCACTTGCACTTCGGACATTTCTCCCCTTCTTTTACTTTTATGGGTTGAATACGCCATTCATGGCCTTTTGAACAAACATGTAGACCTTTTGATCTCATAGACTTATAAGGTCCTATAAAAAAGACATCCTCTCGATGTTCAGATAAGAAGTTCAAATACTTTTGATGATTGGGAGAAATTTTGTCATTAATATCTTTGAGCCATTTATTAGAACACCAGATGAAGGGTTTATTTGGTTCATCAAGGTTAACAATGAAGGCCCTTACAAATTCACTTTTCAGATTCTTTTTTAAAGTTTCAATATAATATATATACTGTTCTAATAAAGCTGCAGATTGCGAATTTCTTTTTAGCATATGGACACAATTGTATCGATCTCTAACAAAGTAAATTATTTGTCCTTTGAATTTCATAAGATCATCCTTCTAAGTATTCTTTTTTTAATACTTGAGTTATCTATATTAGAGGAATAAGGTCATTACAATAGGCAACTCAATCTCTGATAAGAACTGAGTTTTCTAAGTTTAGATTTGCTATTCATATAAATATTAACATAAATATCCAGGTGAATATCTATTATCTATTCATTGATCCTAGTTCTATAAAAATATTAATAAACACGATATTTGTGGCGCAGTATCAGTAAAATAAGAAAGACGATCATCCTAAAAGTGACCGTCTCTAAATGTTTAACTTATTAACAGTATGGTTGTACTGTACAGCGAATAAACCTTTTGTATTTTTTTGCCTTTCTAACAAAAGCGCCTGTCTGTGAAAGAGTTAATTTGTCACTCTTATAATAAACAAATGAAATCTTAGAAACCTTCTTAATAATTTTTTATAAATTGATGCCACATTCAAATTACAAACAGATTATAGGATTCTTCGACTTTCTTGATATAAAAAAGTAAACTTTATTGAAGCTTTAATTCTTTACGCATTTCGCACCAAGCATTTATTGTCATTTTTCCAATACCTATAAATATTAACGATACTGCTGGCATTATGAATATGGCCGACGCTCCAATATAAGGAGCGACAGCAGCTGATACTGTTGAAACTACTATAGTATGCGTTGGCTTAAGGTTAGAAAATAAACCTAACCTTTCTTCTTCATATTTTTTGTCGCCACACAAAAAATGTTCAATCTCTAATACGAGCTTATCTACAAATATTTTTCTACCCTGTCCCGCACTGAAAGGAGCCGTATTAGGTGTATTAATAGTTAAATAGGCTTCTGCAACTGTATAGTAGTCCTCATTTTGTTCCATTAATTTTAAAATTAAAGTTCTTTGATGTTTTGGAAGAGGATCTAGCCATCGTTCATTATTTTCTCTAAATAAACTGTCAAAATTTGATTTAGACATTATCTTCTAACATCTCCTCAATGTAACTAGCTGAAACTATATGTGTCGCTGGATGTAATGTATGAGGGTCTATACCACCTATTGAAATGCCACCCGATTGTTTAGGAAGGTAAGGACCGATTAATATACCAATTAAATTATTATTATGTACTACAGGACTTCCTGATTGCCCTTGACGTGATAGCAAATTAATTACACCATACTTTACTTTTAAGCCAGTATTCTCTATTAATACTTTTGCTCCTAAATCAGTTTCCTGTTTAGTTAATATCATTCGACCAAAGTTTAAGTCTGGAAATCCAAAGACATTAAGCTTTTCTCCTACATTAATATTATCCAACCCAGTTATATCAAGGTTTGAAGCTCCTCTTAAATTCGTTCCATTAGCACCTTCTAATATGCATATATCATATAAGGGATTCACTGAATTTATCTTTACGTCAACATATCTAACCTCTAAATTTGACATGTCTTGATATTCTGACAATGAGCTATTCCTTGGGAAAATAACTACTAAATTATTATCATCATGATTAGTTACATGGGCAGCAGTTACAAGTAACCCATCTCTATTTAAGAGAGTTGCAGTTCCCAATGGAGTTACCCCATTTGGAGTCACTCTCCCTAAAGCATAAACAGCATTAACCATACCTGAATACATTAACTAGTCTCCTTTTTTCCAATTCTATGTGCACCTAATAATAATTTACTACAAATTCCCAATAATTTGAACATAAATATAAAAGCTATAATAAAGTCTTCTTTACATAAAGACGTTTTTTGCTGCGCAGTAATTGTCTACTACGTAATAGGAAAGTTCCTACAAAGCAAGTGCTGTTTAGGAAAAACTGAATTTGCATAAAATTTCTAGTACCTTTCAGTGGCTGTGATCAAAAATCGACTAAAACAGAAATGGTAAGTAGATTAGCTATTTCAGATTTGAATTTAATTTAGAAGTAGCGATAAGGATAAAACAAAGAGTAGATCATTAGGTGATTATTATTAATGTAGAAGTAAAACACCACAAAAGAAATCGCACTTAATCTAATTAAGTACGATTTCTGGTGATAATTTGAAATTTTCAAACTTACTCTTGCTTCGTTAACCATGGTTGAAATGATGCATGGATTCACAGAACAGATAAAATAACTGCTATAAATATCAATATAACTGTTGAAAGTCCTCTAGGTGAGGAAATCCTTGCTATTAAAGATAAAATAGTGATGCATAATTAATTTAATATAGTGGTTCTTATTTTATTTTACTCTAATTTCACATTCCTAAACTTTAAGTCAAAAACACCAACCACTCCCAATATAATCCATATTCAAATACATTTTTGATTATCCTTTAAATAAAAAGTACCGACTTTTTAGGAGTGGTAAGAATTATAAAACAGAGAAATATCTCCAAAGAACTGTATCCTATTTATTGATTACTGAGATTTAATGAACAATTCAATTGTATTTCCTTCTATTTTGAAACTTTTCATATTCGTTTTTCTTTCAAAATGTATTTCATTTAATATAAGATTACTTTGAAGTAACTCATCATATTCTTTCAACACTTTTTTTAGCCACGAATCAGCAGCGATGAATAGATCTACTCGTAATTCAACTGGAAGATTTAAATCCTTGCGATATGTTTGAACAGTACGAACGAATTCCCTTACTATTCCTTCTTCTTTTAATTCTTGTGTTAATTTCGTATCTAAAAGCGTCATAAAATTATTACCTTCCAGCAATTCAAAACCGCTTTTTCCTTTTTTATCAATGAGCACGTCATCCATCGTAAGAGTTACTGTTTCACCTGAATTTAATAATAACTGTATTTCTTTTTTTTCAATGAATCTTCCCTTTTCTGCCTCGTCTAATTTTTCAACTTTATTTTTAACTTCGCCTACGGATTTGCCTAATTTCGGACCGACTACAGAGAAATTTAATTTGAAATCAAGCTGCAACAAATCATTATATTCTCTTTCAAACTTTACTTCTTTTATATTCACTTCTTCTTTTATAATAGAAGCGTATTTTTGTAACTGAGATATAGTGATTTCTTCTGTTGGGACTACGACTAATAGAGCTAATGGTTGTTTGGTTTTTATTCCAACTGTATTTCTAAGTGACCTTGTTTGCTCTATTATTTGTAAGACCGCATCCATATCTTTTTCTAATTGCTCATCAATAAGCGTTTCATCGGGTTGAGGATAATCCGATAAATGCACACTTTCTTTCACTAAGTTTGAATATATGTCTTCTGTGACAAAAGGTGTATAAGGAGCCATGAGCTGGGACAGTTTTTTCAAGACCTCAAATAGAGTGCTAAATGCTGCCCTCTTATTTTCAGTCATACCACTGCTCCAAAAACGTTGTCTGGAACGCCTTACATACCAATTACTAAGGTCATCAACAAATGTTGCAATTGATCTTGCGCCTTTTGTTACATCGTAATCATCTAAACTGCGGACGACTTCCTTAATAACTGTATTTAACCGAGAAATAATCCATTTATCAAGAGTTGTCTGGGTTCCTCCTATATCACTGACTGGATTAAATTGATCAATTTTCGCATACATCGAGTAAAAAGAATAAACATTCAATAGTGTATCAATGACTTTAGACTTACAATGACTAACAGTCTTTTTGGAAAAGCGTTTATTGTTCCATGGTGAACTGTCGGCTAACAACGCCCATCTTAACGAATCAGCTCCGAACTCATTTATTAACTCAGAAGGGCTCAAGGCATTTCCCTTACTCTTTGACATCTTTTGTCCATTTTCATCTAAAATATGTCCTAAAGAAAGTACTCGTTTATATGGAGATTCTCCAGTAAATAAGGTAGAAACTGCTAATAAACTATAAAACCATCCTCTTGTTTGGTCAACACCCTCAATTACCACATCTGCAGGAAATTGTTTCTTAAACATATTTTTATCTTCAAATGGATAATGGTATTGAGCAAATGGCATCGAACCGCTATCAAACCATACATCAATAACTTCGGTTGTTCTATGCATTCTACCCCCGCAAGAACAAGTTAAATGCACTCTGTCAACATAAGGTTTATGCAATTCTATATCTTCTGGCACTTCTTCTGCTGAAAGTTTTCTTAATTCCATGGCAGAATTTGGGGCTTTTTCATTCCCACATTCTTTACAAATCCAAACGTTTAACGGTGTTCCCCAATATCTGTTTCTACCTATATTCCAGTCAACCATGTTATCTAAAAAGTTCCCAAACCTTCCATCTCTCATATGAGAAGGAAACCACTGAACTTTTTGATTATTTGATTGCATTCTTTCTTTTACTGCCGTAGTTTTAATAAACCACCCTTCCATAGCATAATAAAGAAGAGGGCTGTCACATCGCCAACAGTGTGGATAACTATGTTCATATTTTTGCTTATCAAATAAAAGATTTTGCTTTGAGAGCATTTTTATAATTTCTACATCACAATCTTTTACGAATTGTCCTGCAAGTGGGCTTACATAATCCTTATAACAACCTTTTGAATCTACTACATTTACATAATCAAAGTGATTATCCTGAATTACATTATAATCGTCTTCTCCATGGGCGGGTGCTAGATGCACAATACCAGTTCCACTTGTATCAGTAACAAAATCTGCACCGAGAACTTTATGTCCGTTAGTTACTGTGACATAATTAAAAGGCGGTTCGTAAGAGAGACCAATTAAGTCTTTTCCTTTCAAAACTTCCAAGATTTCATAATTCTCCTTCAGAACAGCGGAAACCAAAGACTCTGCGAGAACAAATATTTCTGACTCTTGTTTAACGCGTACATATTTCATATTAGGGTTAACGACAACAGCAACATTACCTGGTAATGTCCAGGGGGTCGTTGTCCAACCTAAAAGATATTCATCTGAAGTTCCCTTTAATCGAAATTTGGCTGTAACAGATAAATCGGAAACATCTTTATAACCTTGTGCAACTTCGTGAGAACTAAGTGAAGTCTCACACTGCGGACAATAAGGTACAACTCTATGTCCTTTATATAAATAACCTTTCTCATGTATAGTGGATAAGATATTCCAGACAGACTCAATATACTCGTTGTTTAAGGTTACATAGGGATCTTCCATATCTACCCAATAACCTAGAGCCTCCGTAAATTGTTTCCATTCATTTTCATAAGCAAAGACACTTTCTTTACATTTCTGAATAAAGTTTTCGATTCCATATTCCTCAATTTGATCCTTCCCACGAATATTCAATTGTTTTTCAACTTCTAACTCTACAGGTAAGCCATGGGTATCCCAACCCGCTTTTCTTAACACTTGATAACCAGACATTGTTTTGTACCTCGCTACAAAGTCCTTGATTGTTCTCCCAAGAGCATGACCTGCATGTGGCAAACCATTTGCAGTTGGAGGTCCTTCATAAAAAACATAAGTCTCTCTTCCTTCTCGGTTAGATATGGAACGCGCAAACGTACCTTCCTTTACCCATTTTTCACGAACCCTTAATTCCCTTGTGAAACTAGATTCCTTCAATATGATCACCTCATTTTAATTAAAAAAACTCGACCCTACATACGTAGAATCGAGTTTATATATAAATATATAATCTTTTTTAAACAAAATAAAAAACCATAGTAGTGGTTTTTATCAGTTCATTGCACTACGTACTATCATACGTGTCCTGGATATCGGTAGAATACCGTCAAAGTTTAAAAGGCCTTTCAACTTTGCTTCTCGGAGAGGATTTTCATTATAGTCTTAACATTGACTTCCAGCAAATCGTCAACTCTCTATAGATAAGATCAAAATAACTACTCTTTCTCGTCATCAAATTATTTATTAAATTATTCAGAGTATAACTAACCGTAATCTAAAAGTCAACTTACATTTTACATTAATTAGCAACTTTTTCTAATCACCTTAAGCTTTTTCTTCTCCTATTCGTTTTTGCGATCGCTTTACACAAAAGCAAACCATTCATATTAAGGATTCATGTTTGTCTCTAAGGAGAAGCTTACAAAAGTAATAGCACCTGTCTCAATGACAGGTGCTATTACTTTTTGTTGCACTATGTTAGCAAAATGTTAGCATTTGACTCTCATCTTATTTACAAATCCTTATATATCAAGGATTTAGGGGGCAGATTACATCATGCCGCCCATTCCGCCCATGCCACCCATGTCTGGCATGCCGCCACCTGCATTGTCTTCAGGAATGTCTGCTACTACCGCTTCAGTAGTTAGGAACATTGCTGCTACAGATGCTGCATTTTGAAGAGCAGAACGTGTAACTTTAGTTGGATCAACAATACCAGCTTCGATCATGTTTACCCATTCGCTAGTTGCTGCGTTGAAACCAATACCAATTTCTTCGCCTTTTAGACGTTCAACAATGATAGAACCTTCAAGTCCAGCGTTTGCTGCGATTTGACGAACAGGCTCTTCTAGTGCGCGAAGAACGATATTAACACCAGTTGCTTCATCGCCTTCTACATCAAGTGCTGATACTTGCTTGTAAACGTTAAGAAGTGCTGTACCACCACCTGATACTATTCCTTCTTGAACAGCTGCACGTGTTGAGTTTAATGCATCTTCAATACGTAGTTTACGCTCTTTAAGTTCTGTTTCTGTAGCTGCACCAACTTTAACTACCGCTACACCACCAGAAAGCTTAGCAAGACGTTCTTGTAATTTTTCTTTATCGAACTCTGAAGTAGTTTCTTCAGCTTGAGCACGGATTTGTGCTACACGAGAAGAAATTTGTTCAGGGTTTCCTGCACCTTCTACAATTGTTGTGTTTTCTTTCGTTACAACAACCTTAGAAGCGCGACCTAATTGCTCAAGTTCAGTATTTTTAAGCTCTAATCCAAGATCTTCAGTGATTACTTCTGCACCTGTTAGAGTTGCAATATCTTCTAGCATTGCTTTACGACGGTCACCAAATCCAGGAGCTTTAACCGCTACTGCATTAAATGTTCCACGAAGTTTGTTTACAACTAATGTTGCAAGTGCTTCGCCTTCTACGTCTTCAGCAATTAATAGAAGTGGTTTACCTTGTTGAACTACTTTTTCTAGCACTGGCAGAACTTCTTGGATATTGTTAATTTTCTTATCTGTAATAAAGATATATGGATCTTCAAGCTCCGCTTCCATTTTATCTTGGTCAGTAACCATATAAGGAGAAGCATATCCACGATCAAATTGCATACCTTCTACTACTTCAAGCTCCGTGTTAAATCCTTTTGATTCTTCGATAGTGATAACACCGTCGTTACCAACTCGTTCCATTGCTTCTGCGATTAATTGACCTACCTCTTCATCACCTGAAGAAATAGCAGCAACTTGTGCAATAGATTCTTTCGATTCAATTGGTTTTGAAATAGCGCGAAGTTCTTTTGTAGCAATTTCAACAGCTTTCTCAATACCACGACGAACGCCTACTGGATTCGCACCAGATGCAACGTTTTTCAAGCCTTCTTGAATCATTGCTTGAGCTAGTACTGTTGCAGTTGTTGTACCGTCACCAGCAACATCATTTGTTTGAGAAGCAACCTCTGAAACAAGCTGCGCACCCATGTTTTCAAATTTATCTTCTAGTTCAATTTCTTTTGCAATAGTTACCCCATCATTTGTAATAAGAGGAGATCCGTATTTTTTATCTAAAACAACATTACGACCTTTTGGTCCAAGGGTTACTTTTACTGCGTTTGCAAGTGTATCAACACCACGTAGCATTGCGCGACGAGCGTCTTCACTAAATTTAATTTCTTTTGCCATCTTAAAAAGCCCTCCTTATAAATCTCATATTATGATATATGTCTTCACTATTCTTCTGCAAAAATTAGCCTACGATTGCTAAAATATCATCCTCGCGAAGAATTAAGTATTCTTTACCTTCGTATTTTACTTCTGTACCAGCAAATTTAGAATAGATGATTAGGTTCCCTTCTTGTACTTCAAGAGCTACCTTTTCTCCATTTTCTGTAACACGTCCTGAACCAACAGCAACTACTTTACCTTCTTGTGGTTTTTCCTTGGCAGAATCAGGAAGTACAATTCCGCTAGCAGTTTTTTCTTCTTGTTGAACAAGCTCAATGATTACGCGATCGCCTAATGGTTTAAGCATCGTTTAAAACCTCCTTCAAAATATGTGTGTTGATACATTTCGATTATTAGCACTCATCACTAAAGAGTGCTAACACAATTATTATAATAATGAATGACAAACAATTTTGCAAGCGAGAAATGCTAAAACAGGAAATTTTTTTTCGTGAAATCGAAACGTTAAACGAACTATTTCAATTCTATTCTAAAGTTGTGTTAAAATACGTATCATGAAGAAATATTTATAAAAAGAGTGAGAAGGGGTCGTTGTTGTTGTCCAAAAATTATATCTATGTTCTGATCACATATATACTTATGCAATTGTCTAGCTATATTTTATTACCGATTATTTATTTTTTTGAGGTAGATCGTACGATGCTAGCCGTCAGTTGGAGTGTATTCAGCTTTACAGCTGCTCTTTTGGTGACGATGTACCTGCTACGTGATGAGGTTAAAAGCGTATGGTTTGCTCGAGATAAAAAGATAGGCTCTATTCTCTTGTGGTCACTTGTTGGTATTTTTCTCGTTTATTTTGCCCAAATTATTGCGATACTAATCGAAACCTTCTTATTGGGAATCAAGCCTGGATCACAAAACACCTTAGACTTAATGAATGTAGCAAGGGCTGCTCCAATATTCATTATCATTATATCTGTACTCGGACCGATCCTTGAGGAAGTCGTTTTTAGAAAAATTATTTTTGGTTCCATCTATAAACGAACAAACTTTTTTATAGCAGCAATTGCCTCCGCTTTAGTTTTTGCAGCAGTCCATAATGATTTTAGTCATTTACTAACGTATACCTTAATCGGAATCGTTTTTGCATTTTTATACGTACACACAAAGCGTATTATCGTACCGATTATTGCACATATGGCGATTAACACCTATGCAGTCATTGGGCAATTATCGATGGACCCGGAAGAGATTGAAAAGATGCTCGATCAATTGGAGCAATTACAATTTATACTCATTGGAGGCTAACTAACTTATGCGTTTTTCACCTTTAATATCTGCTTCCTTGTATTTTGGTTTAGGTATTTTATTCACTTATATTGCCATCCAATCTGCAAGTGAAACAATTTGGAATTTTATTACCATTGCTTTAGCATTTTTTGCTACCATGGATTTTGTGGTATCTTACCGCTTATTCCGGTTGCACTTACATGTTAAAAAGGTAAAAAAAGATAAAGAAAAATAAATATCTACTTGCTTCCTATATACAGCAAAAAACTTGGCATTTCGCCAAGTTTTTTTTATTGGTTCTAAGTCAAATGTTGGGGTGAGCTAAACGCTCACTCCTAATTTATGCCACCCGAACATTGATATTTTTATATTGATGATGCAATAACACTT
>NZ_QPJJ01000018.1:35918-62956 GCF_003337485.1 Saliterribacillus persicus | reverse complement strand
GAATGAAAGAAACTGAAGAATGGATAAAAACAAGTGCTGAAGAAGTGGCTCAAAATTAAATTGCGAAATGGCTCACTTTTCACTTGCGAAATACATGCAAAATACCAATCAAAAATAATTGAAGTAAAACAAGAAGTTTTTATCGAGCAAACACCACTTGAAATTCTTAAACATAACGCCCTTATAAACGGCTCTTCTTATGAAGGTAGAAGAGAATCGGTCAAATATATACTTGGATTTGAGCAGAAAATTCCAATTCCAATAAATATTGAAAAGAATATTTATCTATTTCCTACATCCTCACCCAATGAAATGGATTGTATTTGGGTAAGTTCTGATGCTATCACAGAGATAAAACCAGTTGAAGTTGGTGAAGAAATCAAGACCCGCATACTTTTTAAGTTTGGAAAAACACTAGATTTAAAAGAATCTAACTATTTAATAAGAACTCAATGGGAGCGTGCAGGAATGTGTAAGATAGCTATGGCGCATAGGTAAAGCTAGAGCTAAAATATTATGTCGGTGATCAAGACTCATTCGATAAATGGTTACTAGTTTTCTTATAAATAATTCTTTCAAAACCTGTCCTATTCTCTTTTAGTGCTTTTCATAATTTATTTGTTTTGAGTATTTGAATGTATGTAAACACAATTTAAATTATTCTTGCTATAAAAAGACAAGTCTTTTACATATATTAAATGTGTTGTGTGATCGATAAACCAACTATATCTTACCGCGAAGTGAGTCTTTTTTGTTTGTATTAAATGGAAACCTTTTGGAATTGCTGTTATAGCAAGAGATTCTCAAAAAATGTAAAAAAAGAATTGATTGGTTTAATCCAATCAATTCTTAAGGAATAACTATTTAAGAAAAAGAACAAACACAAGGAATAGTCTCATCTTCACTAAATAGATATTTTTCTATTCCTTCCTTTTCCATCTCTTCTCTAAAATTTTTCAGACTATACCCCGTTCCATTCTTCTTTAGGATAGTCACAAAACTTTCTTTCTCAAAATACTCATTAAATCTTACTTCCATGTCTTCTTGCTCTTTATATTGATCCGGCCATAAGGCGTATAAAGTAGCATAATGTTGTAATCCACCTCTTACACACCTTCCACCACAATTGGCATGTGAGAAGCCATAAACCTTATTGTCTACTAATAATTTGGCATGCTCATTACCTTTCTCGGCCTCTTCTACAGCAACAGTGTACATCCTAGGTAGTTTTATACCCCATTCATTTTCAATGATACCCTTAGCATCAAGATCTTTTCTATGAGTTTCTATAAGAGGAAATCTAGACTCAATTGGCTCTATAGGATAATGTTCATAAAAAGATCGAATCCCTGCAGCTTTCCTAATGTTTTTATCTAAGCTTTCCTCTGATATTACAACACTATCGTTTTTCAGGAATTCATCATTACCTCTACGTTGTTTTTCATGAGGAGCTATACCAAAGTACAGAATTGGTTCAAGATTCTCTTTATCTCGCAAATCTTCCATATAAACTAATGTTTGCCGTACTTTTAATTCCTCAGAACACTTAGCAAGTCTAGAGTTTCCTAGAAACTTATTATCATAAAAAACTTCTTCAGGAGTACGGCCATCAACCACTTCAGTTACCTCAATCCCAATGTATTCCGCAATCTCCTCCATAAATCGATAATTATCTTCATCTTCCCATAAAGTATTAGTAAAGAATAACTTACAATTCTCTTTTCCGTGGGCTTGGACCATTTGATATGCGACATATGCACTTCCTGCTCCACCAGAAAACATTGCAATATGAACAGGTTTTCTGTTACTCTCTAGCATTCTAAAACATCCTTTATTCTACATATTTTTCTAATAAACTATAAACCATGTATTCAAGTTCTTTCTTAGGGACATTTCTACCAGCATTTTTTATCATTCGATCAACATTTTTATATATGGTTGTAGTTTTTACTGATAAATCAACTCTTGATATAATTTTTCGCTCACCACTAATATCTATAGTAATAAATTGACTTGTAGAATTTTCTTCGTTGTACTCGGAAAAATTTACAACTTCTTCATAGTCATTCTTTAATTGACTTATAAATAAATCGTAAGTAGTATCTGACCAGTTAGAAATTTGGACACCAATATAAATTTCCACAAATTGCGACAGCCAATTTTCAGTGGATAAATCTAGTGTAGCATTAATCAATTTATTATTCTTCTTTAAAAAATCATGAGCGTTGTTAGCCCAATCTTTTAATTCTTTAATATTGTTTACTTTACAAGTTTGAAATATTGCCGTAATAAGTTCTTGTTTAAAAGTGCCTAAATAATTTGCGGCGTATTCCTTAAAATGATTTAATTTTTCTTTACCAAATTCTTCATACAATTGATCAATACTATCTTGTGGCTTGACTTCGGTTTTCCTAATGAGAGCTCTCATCCTTGAAAAATCAGGATCAACAAAGTTAGAAATTTGTGTGTATCTAGGTAAAGATCTTAACCATTTTATAAGAGTCCCACAAATTTTAATTAAACGTGATTTCCCTTCTAATCTATCTTCATTATATTCTGTGAAATTTTCTTCTATAAAATTAAAGTAATCTAAATATTTCTCGTCTAAATTTTCATACACATATTGGTAGTTTTCAGGTCCTTCTTCATATAAAATTTCATATAGAGCATCTCCATTTAAACCAGCTATATACATTTCGTTTCTATATAACATGAATTCGTTCCACCTATCCCTTAATAGGGAAACCAACAATATTGGTATTACAGGTTTTCTGATTCCAAAAGGCTTTTCTGTAAAGATTTTAATTAGTTCACCAAAATTACCCTTTGGATTATTCTCTAATTCACTTAATATTTCTTTTCTAATAAGTTTATAAGGTTTATATTCAATAGAGTCAAAATCAAGGCTATTTACATTCTTGAACAATTCCCCATTCCTCTTAAAAATTGAGGCGTAAATTGCATAATCTGGTCCATTACCTGTAATCCCAAATTGTTGGATTGGATATGAATCAATAATGTGATTAATTAGTTTAATTCCAGCCTTTCTTTGTGCAGATGAAAGGTTTACCCTATTGAATGAGTCATTTAAAATCACTGGAGTATGTTTGTATAGTTCAAATGATTTTTGTGACAGCAAGTTTGATAGCTCAATATTATTTTTTATTTTTACTTCTCTTAAATCTTTCAGCCATACAACTTCGTCATTAAATGCTACTATTGAAGATAGGTAATTAATTATTTCATGCAATTTTTCACTTAATAAAATTCTCAACTCTTCTTGTACACCTTTATCCTCAGCTAAAAGTGTTTTATCATTCAGTAGATCATTTATAATAAAACTCTCTTTTACATTTTCTAATATACTATTTAATGACTCTGTGTGAATGGCGCATAAAATTTTTTCATTTTTGCCCAATTTTCTCAAGTCTTTTTTAATGGAATGAAGCTCTCCATCATCTTTAGGAATAATAAATAAAATTGTAATATCAGAGTTATCTATAGCCTTAAAATTCAACTTATCTAGTTCGTCACTAAAAACAATTTCAACTTTGGCAAATCTAGTCATTTCTTTTGTATCATTGTATTCTTCAGGGAAGAAATATTTTTTAGGCAAATTCCCTTTGAGGACTGATGATATTTCTTCTTGCGTAATATTCAAACTTTTCTTTCTCTCATTAATTCTTTTCTCAATATCCATTGCACTACCAGAATGTAATTCCCAATATTTATTTATTCCATTGAACCTTATTATTTTATGCTCAGAAAGTAATCTCAGTAATGCATTGAGCTCCTCTTTTCCACATTCTATTCCAAACGATAAAAAGTCTGTATTTAATTTTTGCTCACTCTGTAATCCACATAGATTCCATAATGAGATTAGTTTTATAATATTAGTTATTAATTTTCTATCATTTACGTAGTCAGGTATCCTTGCAATGGCTTTCTTATACAAGATAAGATGGTTTTTAACAGCTGAATTATCCTCGCTATCACTAATATCCCGAAAGAAATAATCAAATAATTTAGACGGCATGTAGTAATCATTTGTGCTACTCATGTGATTTTTCAGCCCACCGGTTTCTTCACTTTCTAATAAAGTAAAAAGAGTCCTTTCATTTTGGCCAAAAACACCTGATAAATTTGGCAATAAAAATAAAGTTATCGGATGGAGTGGATACATAGTCTTTACAATTTTCTCTCCTTCTTCCGAAGGGTTTAAACTTGGAAAAAGATTATATCTTTTTAGATTATTCAAAGTTTCCGAATATACTCTGTTATCAATGTTTGGCTTATTTTGTATCACTTCTGCTAGTATTGCTTCAGCCACTCTTAGAAAAGTGTTTTGGTCACTAGTAATGTAATATTGACTAAACCTTTTCTCTATTCGTTGAAACTCCTTTGCAACCTCATCCTGTGAGCCTTTAAAATACTGCCTTAAGCTTTTATGTGTAATTAATAGTAATTGCATAGATTCGCTTCTACTTATAATTTCAGCAGTATCTTGAATATCTTGCATGGTCTGCGATAACTGATCCTTAGTCAACCCCTGTAAGAATCTACCGAATTCATCATAGACTACAAAAATTCCTATGTTCAGCTCATCTAACCTTTCATTAAGGTATTCTAGCTGTTCATTAAAGTTATCAGCATGTCCAACATTAAAAACAGCTCCTGAAGTTAGTTCCGGGTATATATTTCTAAAGAACTCAAATTCAGCTTCGTTATATTTTTTAATTTCTTCTTCCCATTTTTGTATTTCCTTACCTTGTTCTTCTAATTTTTTTATAAATTTATTATAAGTACTAGGAAAACTTTCCTTCCAAGTTTCAATAGATTCCATTACTCTTTCGCTTATTCCTGGTAATACTATATCAATACCGTTATTATTAAGATTTTTTATTATACTCGACAATAAAGCTTCCCTAAAATTCCCCTCATTACCATTTAAGAGTACTGGTATATAACGCTTTTTTGAAGAACTCGCAGATTTTATTTGTTCTGCAATATAATCATCAAAGTACATAAATTTGTTGATTAATCTATCAACAACATTGCTAGAGTTTTTTTCTGAAACAATATAACTTAAAACAGTAGCTATAAGTGATTTACCTGTTCCATATGCTCCAATGACTATATGAGTTCTATTAGAATCGTTATTAAATCCTTTTAATATTCCTTTTAATGCATCTATATGTGACGGCGTAGGTATATATCTATTAATAAACTCTTCATTACCTACATCAAACTTTATGTTTACGCTAGTCTTAAATGACATACTTATCCAGTCCCCCTTTCTATTTCCACCTCATACTCATAGGAAAGGAATTCAATTGGTTTGATTTGTGGTAACCTTACGTTATCTAAATTATTCGTTCTTACATATTCAAGAGGGAATTTTTTGTGATTAGCTAATAAATTGAGTACATCTATTATTCTATTTCTTGAGAGATTAAAAAGATTACCCCATAAATATTTATCTTGCACTATCTCATCTAAACTAATTAAACTTGTTTCATTTTCTTCGCTGTACTTTAATAATATATAATACAATGAAATTAAACCTATATCCTCGATATCAGGTTGAATTTTATGTACTACCTCCTGCCCGTTCTCTGTTGCGTTTTCTTTCATTATATTAAGTTTAGTAAAAGGGCTAAAAGTAAAATCCTCAGGATCATCCTCATTTGGTTCCTTAGTATATAGTTGAACTAAGCAATCAATATCCCTTTTAAGAGATTTCTTTGAGACAGGCTTATCATTTTTATTCACCCATACTATGAATGCTTTTAGTAGACTATCTCTATCAGTAACAGTTTCCTTATATTCATTAAAAAACCACTCAAAAACAGTAGCTAAATCATCTTCATTTCTAACTAATTGATAATGTAAGATTGACACTGTATCATTTCTCTGCAATAGACGATCTTTAAATATTATATTTCCTAAATCTGTAGAATGATGTTCAGTTCTTCTATCAACTTTTTCTTCATTGATTAATCCGGTAGCTAACAACCAAAATCTAAGTGACATCACCATATTCTTTCCTAGACCTACATTCTCCGGCGAGTTTTCTTCAAAGAAAAACCTAGGTTGAAAGTGTACCGCTTTAAGACCTTTACTGATCCATTTATCTCTCAAATAGAAACTCTGATGTCGAGCATACGCCATATTAATCTTCCTTCCTTCATGGTACTGGTAGACTCTACCCAGTAATAATTATACATTAATTACTTAAATAAGTTAAGTAATAACACCCAAAAAAGGAACGTAAGTTTGATAAAAATAGAATACAGATAAAATAGATGTCTTCTATTTTATCTGTATTCTAAACGCTCTCTCTTACTTATTTACACTCTTGGAAACTACCTGTAAAAAGCAATGGATATTTATTTTTCAAAATAAGTTAATAATGCACGTTTTACCTGAACAGTTAAAAATGGACTTTTTCCCCGAATAGCTGAAGTGCCTAACTTTACCAAAAAGTCCCCTTTTCCACCTAACTTTTCTGCACCATCTTCATCTAGGATAATAGTTGATGCCGTAGAATCAGTTGCTCGTAGAGCTAAACGGGCAGGTAGGTTGCTTCTAATTTTTGTGTTAATAATTTCCGCTTTAGGATTTTGAGTACAGATTATTAAATGTATCCCTGCAGCACGCGCTTTTTGACCTAACCTCTGAATTGCAGTTTCGACCCTTTTAGCCGTTTCTTTATCCTGTGACATAAAATCAGCAAATTCATCAAACACAATTACAATTCTTGGAAGAATATCCTTAGTATGTTGAATATAATCTTCCAAATTACTTACGTATTGTTTATTCATAAGTGAATATCTTCGTTCCATTTCGTCAACAAGACTTTCTAACTCAACAACAGCTGTATTAATATCAGTTATGACTTTTTTTGTATGTGTCTTTTCCTGGTAGAAGTTGAACTCTACTTGTTTTGGATCAATGAATATAAAATTAACCGCTTCATTTGAATATAAACACATAATTCCAAGAATAATTGAATTTAAAGTAACACTTTTACCACTCCCCGTTGTTCCTCCTACTAGAAGGTGCGGGGTAATAGAGTCTGCTAAATCTACATTTATCACTTGATTTAATGGGTCTAAGCCTAAAGGTGCAATTAAATTAGTGTTTTTAATTCTATCTTTACTCTGTTCTCGCACCATTTCCATAAATTTTTCAAAATAAATTGTATCAGGTTTTTCCCTACTGATATCGATATAACTGCCTTTTTTATCAATATTTATAATCGGTGTTTCACTTAGTCCTAACCAAACCTGAATATCTTTAATTTTTGATGTTATTTTTTTAAATGGCACATTACTTGGATAGTCTAAATATAGTCTTATTACACTCGATCCTGCAATTGCATTTTCCTCTGGAATCTTGACATGAATACCATTTTGATTAAAGTTATGCTTTAATTTTCTAATGTACTCATTAATAACAGACCTTATGTCATTCGACGTATCTTCGTATTGAAGTGTTAAATCTTTTAAGGCAGCAATCTCAGGATACTCACCATCTAGACTTTCATCTTGTGTTGGCTTTTTTTCATCAGATGTGAGTTTATTTACTTCAGTTCTCTGTTGTTTATTCTCATGTTCATAATTAATTGTCTCTGGCGCACAGTCATCTTTTGACTCTTTATGACTAACATTTTTATTAGACTGATTTTCGCCTTGTTCCACTTTAGTGGTAAGCCCATCTTTTTTATCATTGTCATTAAATTCCTCAGAGGTAGCCTCTATCAATTTATCTTCATCATCTTTGATCACATGTTCTAATATATCCTGTTTAGTTTCTCTATCTTCTAGCATAACATCATCATAATTTGGTGTAACTTCCTCTTTAGCACCTAGGCGGTTTAAGATAAATGAACGATTAAAGATATAATTGTTATATTCTTCTTCTAATGCTTCAAAGTAAACCCCATCTTCTAACTTTTTTAATGCTGTATCTGTTAAATTAGATGTATAGCAGTATACATCAATAGATGCAGAAATCTCCACATTTATATCTTGAACAGATGTGTGCTGTAATTTTTTCAGAAGAGAAACATGTTCTGGAATATAAGAACCTCTTTCAACAAAATAGTGAACAAGTTCTTCACGCCAAAATTCAGCATCAGTATAGTTATCATCAAATTTAAATAATTTATTATAAAGGCTTTCACCAGCCTTCACTTGTTTCACGGCATCAAAACGCTCTTTATCAAGAATACTATGTGTAACAAATTTCAACTCAATTAAGTCAAAATTTAACTTTAACTTGCCGTTTTTTTCTGATATTGTTGTTAGCACTAAGTCTGGACGGCGTTTATTACTCGCAAACCACGGCAGTTCATCACACGAAGACCATACTTGCAATATGGAAGAGTCATCCCTTGTCCTACGCTCAGTTGATAAATGCGTCGCTAACATTTCATGTGAAAATTTTCCTGCACCTAAAACTTTCAAAACTAAAGCACCAGATATCTCCTTTACATTATTAACTGCACTGACAATCTTATCTTTACTAATATTTTCATTCATTAATATGGACATTAATTTCCTTGTAAATCTATCGTAATATTCATAATCCATGGTTTTATCACTTAGTTTTCGAATATACTTAGATGATGATAAAATTAATTTAAATTCCTTGTTGGATCCCGCTTTTGATTTATATTGAATTATTTCCGCTTTTGAAGAAGCTTTTTGTAATAAAGACTTGTCTAAGTATCTATCCATTATCATTGCCCAATTAAAATGATCATGCATAAAATCAATAATTTGTTCATTGGACTTTTTATTTACAGAGATAAGATTCTGCAAAACATGCAATTCATCAGAACTAGACATTGCATTTGAATTAACAGTATATTGCAACTGATAATAATTTAGTAAGAGATTAGGGATATGCTCACTAACGAAAGGGATTCTTTTTACCATCTCTTCCTGCTTTAGTGGTTCCTTATAGATTGTTGCAAACCAATCATTTGAAGGTTGTGGCTTTATTTTTTCAAGTTGGTAATTTACCTGGTTAGTTTGTCCAAAATAGTCAAGCAGAATTGCTAGATCGGAATCCATCATGTGTCTATCAGATAAATCCTTTATATCATTAATGTTTTTACCAGAAATAACATTAATCTCTAACTTAGGAAAGGATTTAAACAGTTCTGGTTTCGTATATTCTTCTTGATGAATTATCCATTTATTAATCTTGTGATGTATAACAGCAGCTTGTTCACTGTGAATCGTTATTTTAAGTTTTTTTACTGGTGTATATTTGAATAAACTTTTAACTGCTTCAATAATAATGTCTGCACTTTGACAGTGAAGAAACAAAATATCCAATCCATCTCGAGAATATGGATATACTTCTTGATAGTTTTTAACAACTTTCACCAATTCCTTTGATAGTTCCTTTGATAAATGACCAACATTTTCAGGAGGTCTAGAACTTAATATAAACTCTCCTTCGCCCATTAGTTCATTATTTTCAATCAAGAATGATGAATCTCCATCTATACTAAAGTATCTCGGTGCTAATTTCCGGGTACTATCATAGGTATATTGTAAATACTCCTCTATTTTCTCAACCTCTAAACTATTATTAGAGGCACGATTCATCCATTCTTCAATTTGTTCAGATATCTTTTCAAACCTCTTTATATATGCTAAAAGCCTTATCGGATTAATTACTGTCAACAATCGACCCGAAGGTAAATCACTATTACCCTCATCATCACTATAGCTATCAATAGCACCGATTAAATTAAGCGCAAAATATATGTGCTTATTTACAGAAACTGATTCATAAACATTTTCTAATAAATCGCTTAATTTCCTTTCATATTCTTCGACCTTCATGGAGAAAATACCATTTTCTATTATGTTTTCTAACATATATTTATAATCATCTATGAAAGAAGTAAACTTCTCATAATGATCTTTCATATTAAACTCATCAGTTTCAAAATAATAACGGACTTTTTCATGTACAACGTTTCTAATATCATTAACTTCTACTTGATTCTCATCAAAAGTTGTTATATAAGGTACAATCTTCATTTCATTTATAATCTCTAGAATGCTATTCACGTGTAATGAATCTAATGAAAATACTTTAAACTTCTTATTAGTTATATTATTATTAACATTTAATTGTAAATTAAATGTTACGTCTGAATTCTTTGTATCTGATTTGGGATGTGGTATAGATGTTTCATCAAATGTAACTTTAGGTATAACCTTATTAATATTCTTAAGAAGCAAAGTAATAAGTTGTTTTGTACTTTCCGTAACTTTCGAGTTATTTACACTCAATTTAAACGTTGCATTGCTTAAATCTACATCTTCATCAGCTTCTATACTTTCATCAATTAGTGTGAATATCTCATACATTAGTGCATAGGTTAGATCATCATATTCTGATGGGTGTCTCTTTTTTTCAATTAGCCTTGAAATTTTTCTAGTTAGACCTTTTTCTTGATTTAATTGAGGCTCAAACTCTTCTAAAAACTCTTGCATTAAATCAGGATTTTCTTGACTTTCAATCTCTTCAATTCCCTCTAAATATTTATCCTTTTGTTCATCAGACAGCTCTTCGGAGCGCTCATATATTTCTTTAACTTGATCTATAAGCTTTACTTTCTTTTTAAATTTGAAGATAGAATTGATATTCTCAAACTCTTGTTTGAGTAGTTCATTATCTTCTTGGTTGATAAATGAAACTACTTGTGACCTCAACATGTCTGAACTGATTTTTTCAAAAATGTCACTACAAAAATCATTTTTTTCCTCTTCTTCCAGAAATTGATACAAATTATTAAGTAACTTCTCAGGATCAACATCTTGTAGATTTGCAAGCTTAAAATTATCCCTTAAACGTTTAATATTATCCTTTTTTATAGTTAATTTTGAATCAACAAATAGATTTAGTGACGGAAGGTTTTGTTGAATTCCATCGATTACTGAAGGCGAGTCATCTTTAAGCACGTCTGTAACAAAATTTAATAAATTTCTTAATTGTGGTTCGAATACTTTATTAGTCATTTCTAGAAACGTTTTCACGTCATCTATTTCTTGGCTAACAATATTTCCTTCTTCATTGATTACATTAAATAATACTTCCAAGCTTTGCTTTTCTAACAAATAAGACTCATCTATAGTAAATAAATTTTCTAAACTTTGAGCTTCCGGCGTCATTTCATTGATTATCAAAATAAGTGCTTCTCCATACTTAGCATTATTTCTAAGCCATGTACTAGTTTCATGTTCTTTATAGGAAAATTTTTCGTAACCATCCATTATTGTAATAGTACGTATTTTTACATTATAGTATTTTTCCATATCAGAATTACTCTTTGTTATATTTGTTAATAGGGCACTTATGTTATCAGTAGTTAGGCCACTAATCTTCATAAATACTTTTTCAGTATTAGCTTTACTTTGTGTTTCAAAGTGTTTTTTTATAATAGCCGTAAGCCACTTTCCTAATAAATAATCACTATTCAAAACCTCACACCTCCGAACCCTCATATGGATTTCTAATCATAGCAGTTGCATCTGAATATTCAATCAGCAAACCATTTTTCTTAAGTTTATCTCTAAGTGCCTGCTCATTCTTTTGGTAATAACTAATATTAATATTTGATTTATTATATAACCCGTTATCTCGAGCTGCTTTTTCTCCAATAACAATATTATATTTAGTATTTAATTGGTCCAAAAAATCACCGAATTCAAGTGATTCACCTGGCCCCACATTAATATAGACCAATGTTTGTAAGAATTTATCCGACATAAAATACCGGTATTTGGTTCCAGCCCTAAAACCTCCAATACCACCATCTCTTACTAGGATTTTTATAATACTTAACTGATGTTTTTTTAGTTGGTCCGAAACCACATCTTTCACTGTATTATATAGCTTTGTTTCAACATCTTTTTTACTATTACATTGATTGAGTGCACTTATAACAGTTTTTTTTCTACTCTGCAAGCGAGTCAATCCCATAATTGTAAGAAATTTATCAGGAGTTTCTTTCCATTCTAAAAGTTTTTCTTCAATCGGATCGATATTTCCTAACTTTTTGTTAAAATTATTTTCAAAGGATTTTTCAAATCTTTCCTTTATAAGAAGATCATTTTTTTGGAAGGAACTTGAAGCTAGTTTTAGAATCTGAGTTTCTTGACCGTCTAAACAATCAAAAAAATAATCAATCCTCTGACCTTCTGAAATTTTTGCACGGTCATACATATACCTCATTAGTTGAAAAGTAACTAGGCTAGTTAATAAAGGAAATAACTCATAAATATCTATGTCATTTTCAATTAATTTTGCCAACTCTTCTGCATACTCTTTATAAAAAGGATGGTCTGTATCAGGTAAAAATGGTGTTTCCGCCTTGGTTTTTTCATTTTCATACAAATAAGCAGGTTTCTCAGTTATCATTGATTCTTCTTCAAATGCTGTATTAATAGAAGAAACTACCTTTTCAATTGGTACATTTTTTCTTAACAATCTCTGAAGACCTTCTTCTATTTTATTTCTAGTTTTAATATTATCCCTTGTACCATGATGAAGCATTAAAAAATATAGTTCGCCTCCACGAGCAAAGAAATTCCTTTCATAGGAAGTAGATTCTCCCTTTTTTCTAACTTCAAAAAAAAGTAGTGCTTCATGTAATGGAAATAAAGTTCTAGCATACCAAGAGCGGTCAGCTTCTTTGCCCCTAGCATCATATAAGGGAACTTCTAGATTTCTAAGAAATTCTTGAATAGCATCTAAACTATCTTCATCCTGAAGTATATCTATTAGCTTATTCCTTTCATTTTTCTCTAATTTAACGATACTCCTTTTACTACCTTCTTTAACGCCTTCAAAAATAAAACGACGTAATCCTAAAGCCTTATTTCTTATATATTTTTCTGAACTTAAATCATAATCGGCACCCACCAAGACATTCAAAAACTCCAAAACATATTCGGGCCCTCTTTGTCCATCAGTGAAACGGTGACCCCAGATTGTAGCTGAAAGCTGTGAAGAAATTTTTTCTACGTTATTACCCGATAAGTTTATTTCCATCTAATTTCACCCCTATGGTAGATCAATCTCGTCTTCAATATATAGACCTGCATGCTTATCAAGCCGTAATATATTTAAAGTAAAATCTTCTGGTTCACTAATCTTAATCAATTCGTTTTTAAAAGTTTCAATTAATATATCTACTTCCTGATGCAAAATATTATGAGTTCCTCCACCGTTAAGTCTAATAAGATATTCAAATAATGAAAGATTCAATATGAGTTTAGTCCCATCCACTCTCAAGATAAATCTAGAAGGTATATAATCAATCTCTTTTCGTTCATCTTCTTCTTCGATTCTGACTTGTTTATTCTTAAAAGACTCATATATCATTAAGTTTTCAGTAGTTGCGTATAAACTTTTTCCAACTCTTACTAATCGATTGGAAAAAGCTCGATTAAGTCCATTAATCAAATCCCTTTTAATATGTGTTTGTTTTTGCGGGTTTCCAAACAATGAGGTGTATTCATCTATATATTCATACGGTAATAATTGCTTTGTATTAATTAAGTTCTCATCGTTCAATTCAAAGAAAACTTTTCTTCGTAACTTATATATCCAATCCGTAATAAAAGTATCTGTATTGTCTTTATTATGATCACGATAGATTCTTAACCTTTTACTAAAAAAACCAAACTGTAAATCCAACTCTTCATTAAATAATTGCTTATGTGCGTGTGATAGAACGGCGTCGCCTAAGATATCACCATTTATTATGAAATCATCAATACTTGAAAGAGAGTAATTCCCTGGATCTAAGGTTTTAAAAACCTTTAATGCATTCATTTCATTAAAAGCATCTTTGTGAGCTTCATGACCATAGAAATTTTGATAATATACTCTCTTCGTCTGATTTTCTAATTCTCTCCAATCGGCATTTCGAATATCCTGACATGTATAGCCACCCGTCAATATGTAGCTTATATGAATAAGCATCTCACGCATTGTAATATGTGTTTCTAAATAATCAAGAAGTCTATATTGTTCAACAATTTTAGCTTGTACATCCTTGTTAGAGGTTTTTAAATGATTATGGTAAATTACACATCGATTTTTTTTAGCACAACTGTTACAAGGAGACCAATTATTTTCTTCATTCCATTCTTCTAGAACACGATTAACGTAAACAGAAGATGTCACATCTAATAGGTTTATGATACTAAAAAATTCTGTGTTGTTTTGGTGTGAATCGAATCTTAATTTTACCTCTTCTCGTAATTCTAATAACTCTTCATGCGTTGAAAGAAACTTTGAAAGTTTCCCTTCGTTTGCTGCAATCAGATAATATGTATTTTCAGCATGTTTAGTATTGATGTAAGTTTGTAGATTAAGTAGTTCTTTCAAGATCACATCGTCTTTTAGTTCTGATAAATCCTTTAAAATTCTAATTTTCCCCTGAGCAAATGGAATTTCGACAATTCCTTCATTTGGCCAATCTGTAAGTGGAATATCAGAAAAGATATCATGAACGATTCGACACAATCTAGTTTTTCCATCACCTGCATTACCAGTCAAAATTACATTCTTCGGCTTATTTTTAAATATATCTCTTAAATACTGCTCCACTTTTGTAGGGATCGTAAAGCTATAGTTATATTCTTTAGAAGAATCATCATGCGTGTACTCATCATAAATTTTAGCGTGGTTTGGTGATAGGACATTAAATTGATCTAGATAAGTTACAAAAGGATTTTCACCCATAATAACGCTCCTTTTTTAATATAAAATAATTCAAATTAAATAAATATTATTGCTTCTATTATACACACCCTTATGTGATATTTACACCTCAAAAATGAGATCATTTACACCGCAGTCATTTTTCAGATAACTCCATATTAAATAATACGTGAAGACACCAACACTCTTTTGTTTAGGTTTTGACGCCTTGCTTTATCTGAAATATATAAACCATTTATAAAGCTTTCATAGAAAATACCATCTATTCATACTCGTGTTCTCCTTCAGCCACTTCTCCCCAATTATCAAAAAAATCATTTTCTCGATAATCTCTATTGATTTGCTCTAATCGATCTTTAAAATAATCTGATAATGCCTTATCTGTACAATAAATAAAACAACCCTTTTGCCCTCTTGTCATTAGCGTCCTGTAAGTATTCCGAATTACCTCATCGGCTATTTCAGCAGCTTCTTCTGGTTTTTCTTTAAGCATTTTTTTAATACCAAATAACTCCCTATCAGTGTTTGCTCTTTGCATGTGATCTGTAATTATTTCTCCATCTCTAGATCTTAAATCGCCACCAACAATGACACCAACGTAATCGAATTCAAGTCCTTGACATGTATGAATACATCCAGCTTCATTAATAGACTCTTTGTCAATTGTCCAGGTAGCTGTATTACCTAAATTCCAACTCATTCTAAAGTCATATTCCGGAAAAACGATATCATCATATTCGGACTTTTCTTTTCCTTTTTTATCCCAGTTCCAGCAGTACCCTGCAACAATTCTTGATTTGTTGTTGTATTCGTTTAATTTTGTTATTTCAGCCTTCAATTGATGCGGATCATCAAAGATACGAAAATCATATTCCCCACCAATATAGTGACTGTTTGCTGTTTCTCTTATTTGCAGTACATCATCAATCCATGCTAGATAGGCATCTGAACCATTACACCTAAATTGCGATTCAAGATTCATTGTTTCAATACTTGCATTAGTGTCATCTGCAAAGTGTTTTATTTGATCTAAACTTCCTGAATCATTAATCGTTACTTTCTGTCTCTCATCAATAAAAAAGATAGAGAATTTTGAAGCGTGAATAATTTCTTTCGTTTGGTTTTCTCCTAAGTGTCGAAACATACCAGATTTCTTATTTAATCGATGTGCTTCGTCTACAACAAGAGCATCGAACTCATTTTCTGGAGAGTCTACATAGTTATCAGAACCTTTAAATAAGTTATCGATATTTCCTTTACGAAAATCCTGTTTTAGTTTAGTAGCATATACATTTCTAGGAGCAGCATTTTTCGTGACATACTGGCTAACCATATTCCGTTTAGTTAGCTCTACTAATAAATTAATAGCTAAGACAGACTTACCTGTACCAGGACCTTCATTTACAACAAGCACTTGCTTTGCCCCCGTCCGAACCGCTTTCTCAGCCATATAAACCGCTTGTTCATATACGACCTTTTGATCGTCAATAATCGTAAACTCTTGATTACCTTTTAGCATTTGGTTTAATGCGTCCTGCAATGATTTTGACGGTCTAATTTTTCCTTTTTCGATTTTATAAAGATTCTCTTTGTTATCTCCAATGGTGATGTGACGTTTAATAAAGCTACGCAGTTTTTGAGAATCCCTTTTAACAAAGATTGGTGCTTGTTCACTATAGAAGCTATGGATATTATCTGATAATGGATCATTTTTTTGGGTTATGTAATTGTGTAAATACGCACATGGATATAGCTGCATTTTTTCCTTTTGTGCATTTTTATTATAATCTTTAATAAGAGAGGCATATGATGAAGCTTGATAGGAGGGGTGTGTTGTTTCTCTGTTGCCTTTATTTAAATAAGTCTTTACTATTGCTTCTTTTCCCTCCACTTTTTCCACTGTTTCAATTCCACAATAATAATGGAATTCTTATCTTTTTTTTCCCACTAATGAGGAAATCAACTCTTCTTGATGTATGAGGAATTTTAAACTCAATTGCTATTCCTGCATTATCAGGTATTTCGTGATCACTTAATACTCTAAACATGTATTGCATAGAGTTGTCCCAAGCCCGTACTTCTCTTTCATTAATCTTACCGATTTTCGAATTGTAATTTTTGGTGATATTATTTACTAATTCATCATTAAACACATCATTAAGAAAAGCTGTTTTGGCAGATTCGTAAATAATCATAGTATTCATCCCCCTTTGTTAAGTTTGCAAAATAGGTCGGATTATTAATTATTTTTTCTTGAATTATTGATTTTTTAAAGTGATATTTTTATAACTTTCTTAGTAAATTGCACTATTTTTACAATTAATAGTACATGTTTTTTGATTTTTTTAAATCTTTTGCACTAGTTTATTGGTAATGGGAAAAATCATCTTTTAACACTCTATGATTATAGGTAAGTTAACTTTTGATTGAAAAGTTTTTATTTATATATGGAATAAATTGGATATTTCAACTTAGCAATTACACCATTAAGAAACTTGGCTTTTTCGTATCTAAAATAGGGATTACACGTCTAATTAGTCTGATGATTATTGGATAAAAAAATTCTATTTTAAACATAATGTACTCATTATTAGCTCCACATTAAATGATTTTTACAACCTTTAGGATAAAATATCCTTTATGAAATATTTAAGCAAAAGAAGTTAGAGATAATTAACGGCACTGATATTAAACTTTCTTTTGATAAACATTCTACAATTGATGACCCCTGCCAAATGAAAGGATTTTATTTATAGACATAAAAAGTTTATTTTAATTAGCTCGTTTAGAATTTTTCAAAAGTTAAATGACTTTAAATCTTTTAATATTCGCTTCTAGGTAATGATGTTAATTCATAAAATTGACTTTTTAAATAATTATAATTATCAGTTTTTTCATTAAATAATCTATTAAAATCTGTTACCGTATCATATTGGCTATTTACATTATCAACTTGATTTGTCAATTCTTGTTCTGTTAAATCTTCTTTTAAAAGCAGTTCATATAGTTTTCTATCCTGTAAAATTGATTCATGATAAACTTCATTTAGCATGTAATAAGCATCATATCTCTCTTGCATAACATTGTACATGTCTTCCGCCTTTCTCCTCGCTGCTACATTTTCTATATCTTGAATCAATGGCTCAATTTTATCAAACTCCAATTTAGCCGCATCTATACTTTGAGTTTCTATTTTTACCATGCTTTCCCTCTCATCTGTTAGCATTATTGCTTCTTTAGCCTTTTCAATAGCTGCATCAAGTTCATTTATAGATGAATTTATAATTTCCTCATATAATCTAGCTTCTTCCTCTTCTAATAATATAAGAGGTTCTTGTTGTTCTGCGAACGCTTCCTCTAAAATAACTGATTCTTCTAAGTGAGTATAAATTTCTTCTTTTATGTTAATGTCCTCATTTACTAAACTATTTTCTGTAGAAAGCGCTTCATCGTGTACTAATGATTTCTGATCGTTAAGAAATGAAAGTTGAGTGCTTAATATAATTATTAGAATGACACATAATACCGATGAAAAAACGGCTATTATACGCCATCTATTAGAACTCCCATAGGAAGATTTTCGCTTAAATAATTCTTCATTTTCTGATTTATTAGATCTGTCTTGTGATTTATTATTATTATAATTCCGACTATCCTCTTTACTCTTTTTACTCGTATAACTATTTTCATTACTTTGCCTATTATGACTTTGATCTTCATTAGAATTATTAGTTCTTTCATTTTGGTTATAAACAAAATCATATATTTTATTGTAATTGTCTCTTCTAGAGTCACTATACAACAAATCATAGGCATTTTGTATGGGGATAAACTTTTCATTAGTTCCACCAATATCTGGATGGTGTATCTTAACTAATTTTCTATATGATTTTTTTATTTCCAATTTAGTCGCATTACGTGATACACCTAATATTTTATAATAATCAATAAAATTATCCATTTTTTCACTCCAGTACTTTACTTTTCACTACGAGATTATAAAAATGATATCAATATTTTATAACTATACAAACTAGTTTTTTTAAAAGTCATATTTTCCATTTCTAAAACCCTCTATGTTAAAACTACGTCATTACGATAAATACTGAAATTTGCATTCATCCTATAAGAACTAATACATATTGATATAAGAAATAAAGATTTCATTTATTAAATTGCTTACATTTATCTCACCTTTTTTGATATAAAGGATTATTTTCTATTTCTTGCTTAAATACTTCCGGTTTCAGATTATCTGTCTCTGAGTCAAAATATTTATTTTTCGTTATATAAATTGACATAAAGAAGCTTATAAGGTTTATAGCAATAAGAATAATAACCTCTAACCAACCAATGAAAAAAAACACTAAAAGAAATACAACCCACCTTGCAAAAAAGTTAATTCTGTTAGATTGTAATTCTTGACCAGCAAAATAACCAGTATTATCTAATATCTGTATCTTAACCTGGAGAATACCTTTCATCATTCCGTTCATAAAGATATAAATTCCGGCTATAATTAGAAGTGTTATTTTAATCAAAGAATTCCCTCCGTTTCATTGAAAATAAAAAGCTTAACGAAATAAATTGTTGATTAACGATCTTATAATGTTTGTATAACTTACTAATATATTGAAAAAAATTTTTCTCTCTCTTATTTCGAAAAACATTACCTTCTTCAGCTGCTTTTCATTCAATACAATTATAATTATTTTCTTCGAAGCTTCAAGTTATACATTACCAAAGCTCCTATATAAACAATGAATGCTCCCAAGATATAATATAATGATATAATCCCATTTATCAAATACCAAATTAGTTCTCCTATTAAGCCAGCTAAAACAAAGCTTATAAGCATTTTATGCGTTTCTATAACAATAAAACGTGCTAGTACCAATCGGATAATTTGGTAGAACAATGTCATTATTATAATTGCCCCTAATAATTCACCCATGAAATACCTCCTTTCACTAATAAATCATAATCAATTTCATTGCAATTTCAATAACCACTTAGGTATATTTTACCTTATTTCTAACAAAAAAACTATTCTCTTCTAAGAAAAAAACACTATATTTGCTAATAAATACAAACGGTTACACTAAGCAAAAATTTAAAAACCAAGATATTTATAATAAAAACGAGTTGTTGTTTTCCTTTTTCCGCATGGATTTCATGATCGCGACAGCCTGGATCTGGTATTGAAGTTTCAATATATATTTCAAAGGATTAATACATCACACGGCTATTCCTAGAATAATAGATAATTTCTAGACATAGTATTTAACAAAATATCACTGCATTTGATGATATGCTTCCGAATAACGCACCTAAATGAGGTATATAAAAAAATGCTCACCAAATAAAACCAACTATTATAAAGCTCATTTTCTTCTCCTCCACTGTTCATTTTTCAACATCGCTTTTCTTAATATATCCGTATTTAAAGTAATAATTAAAACTGTGGAAACTATCTAAAATTTTACATTTATTTTAAGAATATTACCCATAGTAGTCTGTTATAATGTTAAGTTCTTCGTTATTTTTGAACACGTGGACTCCTTAAAGAGTTCGCTATATGTTCGTTGGCACTTTGGAGTTGCCGATGAAGTGAAAATTAAAACCCCGGAATTTCCGCTTTGGTTGTTACTAGTCTGCTCGCAATTGCTTGATATGGTGTTTCTTCCATTTAGTTTAGCAAGTGTAGAGTCAATCGAGGCAATAGGCGATGGAGGTTATGGCAAAGTGATGATTTACGAATGCTACACTCATTCCTTCGTGGGGGGATTATGTCTTCCCATAATAGCGGCGGATCTTGCCGGAATATTTTGGAGTAAAAAAATAGCAGGGATTTAGGGAGTCGTCGTATTTAACCACTGGTTATTTGATTTAATCGTTCATCTGCCAGATATGTCCATTCTCCCTGGAAATGCAGGTGATTTTCCGATTCTTGGTTTCGGTCTATGGGAATCTGTTTCCGCAAGCATCCTAATAGAATTTTTCCTTATTGCGACTGGTTCCATTTTTTGTTTCAGTTATTCACTCCAGTCATCAGGCCCTGAACATAAAGAAAAATGCATCGTAGCTGAATGTATCATGACTGCCTTTCTCTTCCTTTCATAAGATATTGGCACTTTCTTATAATTAAACAAGGCACTAATGAATTGTACTAAATTGTGACTCCTCACTTCCTAATCTTCTAAGACACTAGGCTATATTTTTCAAACAGATAATAACCTCAGTTATTTATGATACTGTTTAGCGAAAGTCACTTAAGAAAAAAGTTGTGTTTATTCACTTACCTTTTATAATTAGCAATCGTTTCGTAACAAGTAACTCAAGTTTGTGCGATGATGTACTCCTGTCATTTAAAGGGTTTCTCTATCAACCATTTTTGTAAATCGTCCCGTCGACATGAAATCTCCACAAGAACGCCTCTTTATGGATTTATCATTTATCAGCGCGTTCAAACGTATCGCCGACTCTTTTATAACTTTCAATCAACTGATCAGAAATCTCGATGGCTTCCTCCCTGTTAGTAGCTGGTGCAGTTATCATCATACCATCTGAACCAGACCAACTCTTGCCTTCTTCTTTTTGACCGTACTTTTTAATAGTAAATTGACTAAAGTCTTTATTTATATAAATATAACCATAGTTATAAATGCCAGGCCCGACATTACCACTTTCATCTACTGAATAAGTAAAATACATCATCGGCGACCCTTCAATTTCATTTTCAAATTGGAGTTCCAACTGTCTTTCGTCTTTAGCAACAGGGAGGTCTTCTCCTTCCACAGTTATCGTTCCATTAAATGTCTGATCGCTTGTTAGTGTATTTCGAAAAGTACCGTCAATGTCTATTATTATCTTCTCAAAGTTTGTGTTCCCTCCTAATTGATAAGAGCCTCCCTGATATGTTTCAGTGATGGGTTTAGGTAGTAAATACCATACTTCTAGTAATATAAGAATGACGATAATAAACGTAATGATCTTTCTTTTCACCATTATTCCCCCTCGTTTATCTTCCGACTTTCTGTACATATTCATATTCTTTAATCCCAGGATGAACAATCAAAAGAATGCCATAAATAATAGAACAAATGATTTGAATGATGAGGAAGACTTTAAATTCTGATGATAGGGACCAAATATTACCACCAATAAATACTTCCAAAGTTAATAATACATTTATAACAACACCTGCAATGAATAGATACCGCACCCAAGTAATACCTACAATCAACGCAGCACCAAACGCTATTAAAAGAAGATAAGCAATTAGATTGAGATTGATCGATAAGGTAATAATTGTGGAAAAAACGATGTGAAGAAACACAATGATATAAATAATTAGCTTCCCGATAATATAGCTTTCTTGTTGTTGTTCGTTGAATAGTTGATACTTACGTTTTTTATCTTCCTTTGACTCTTGATCAAACTTGTCAAAATCAGGATTAACGTCACGTTTAGGCAATTGCAAATTGGTCGATACATTCTTTAAACTGTCAGCAAGTGAATGTACATCATGGATAGAAGCTATATTAATTTGTTGCAATGATTGAACAATAGAGGCCTTTACTTTTAAGTCAGTATCTAGTTTGTTTTTATATTCAGTAAGAATCTCAGTTATTTTTTCCGTAGACAGTTTCATTTCTTTAATTTCAGCTATAGAAAAAAATACCTTTCGCAACTCAGCAACTGTTTTCAGTTCATCTACTTCTTGCTCCGAGTATTCCAAATATACTCGCCCATTTCTTTCCGTAGAAGTTGGATTCACCAAGTTTTCTTTCGTATAAAAACGCACAGTCCTTTCTGTGAGACCTGTACGATTACAAACCTCTTTCATCTTCATTGATTTCACTCCTTTTGGCTATAAGCATACCTTCTAACGTTACGTAAGAGTCAATCAATATGGATATTTTCTATTAATATATATTTAAATAATTCTATGTTCTTTAAAGTTCTTACTTCTTATCGAAACTTCTACATTTTATTTTATCATCACTTATGATACGGTTCCCCACGCATTATCCGAAAAGCCCTATAAACCTGCTCCACCAACACTAACCGCATAAGCTGGTGCGGCAATGTCATCTTGGAAAAAGATAGTGCATAATCACTTCTTTCTTTCACTTCATCACTTAATCCGAGTGATCCACCTATCACAAACACAATTTTACTTTTGCCATGAATCATCAATTGATCTATTTTTTCGGCAAATTTTTCAGAGGTTACCATCTGCCCCATTATTTCCAGGGAAATAATATAGGAATCCGGGGAAATTTTCGACAATATTTTTTTACCTTCTTTATTCTTTACTTCTTCTTGGTCCGCTTCACTCATATTCTCTGGAGCCTTCTCATCAGCTACCTCGATTAATTCCATATTCGTATACGCACCTAGTCTTTTTACGTATTCTGCGATTCCCTGCTTCAAATATTTCTCTTTCAATTTCCCGACTGAAATAATTGTTATTTTCATCTGTTACCGCCCCTCCCTTCTTTCAATTTCTTTTATTGTCTCGCATAAAAATTCCACTAAGAGATTATCATCTATCTAAATGACGAGATTGGTTCTGAGCTCATTCCCACTATAAAATAAGTCAACGATACAACAGTAGAAATTATAGCTTGTTCAATCAATTTGACCGATCGTTCCAAACAAATACGACACCTGCTCTTGGAAGAATCCAATCATGGATATCTATTTTAATGGTATCGTTTGGCAATCTGGTGATGCATTCCTCTTCATTTAAGAAAGGAATGGCCTCGACATCCACCTTTTCCTCCAGATGCATAAACATGATTTCTACATCTTCTGTTGGTTCAGATATCATAACAATAAATTTCTTCTGGCTTTTTAATTGCGGCATCTGGAATTTTAACTGCACCTTGGATAAGACACCTTCTTCTACTTCGCCTGGTATTGTTAACAGTAGGTGAAAACCTTCATGTCCTTCATTATTTACGACGTGATATTTAAGTGCTTGTCCATTAATTTCAATCGTAAACTGTAAGAAATCTTTGACGAAATGCTCCATCTCTTCATTTGACAACTCGCTTAATAGCTCATTATGTACATCATTAATCCAGAGGTTCTCACGAAATAGAAATTCAGCTCGTTGATATAAACCATCTAAGGTACTCTCTTTATACGAAAAACCGATTCTAACGTCATTGCTTTGTTTGAAATTAGTTAAATCCCGTTCAAATGATAAATCCTGGCGCACCATATAATAGGTATCTTGATCAAATATAAATTGCTTATCTTCTTTTACTTGGTGGATGGCATCTTTTTTCGATTCAATATACGATATATAGTATTTAAACCGGTGACGATACTGGTAGGATTTCGTGAGATAGGACTCTATTAATGATTCGTATAACATGTTCCCTACCGTTTCCCCTAAGATGGATTCGGTTGATTTACGGATAAACTTTTTCTTTGATTCGGTTGAAAAATTACCGATCACTTGCTCATCAAGCATCATGGTTTCCGTCATTTTTTCAGACAATTCTCTGTCCTTATGTTTTTGTGTAAAGTAATCATAAAGGAAGTTAAATAGTACTAATGGGATCATAACCCCCACTAGTGCGTTAATTAAGTCCATATACAGACGGGCCCATGAATAGACTCCGAATAATACATTGATTAAGATAACAATAAATAGTAATAATAAAACGACTAAAAAGAATAGCAAACTAATGTTTTTAAAAGACCGATTTAATAAATGACGATCATCTTTTTTCATTTAAACTTCCTCCTCCAACTTGGCTACTCCGTATATAGCAGCTGTCTTCTCTTTTTGCTGGGCCCACCACTGGTTTCCATAATCAAAATGCCACCATTCCTGATGATAATTGGTAAAACCTACATCACTTAGAAGCTGATAAAGAAAACGTCTATTTTCTAAGATTGTATGTTCATGATCGGTAAGCTTCTGCTTCTCACGCTTTTGTTCAAAATAAGCCGTGTTCGCTACCTCGGAAAAATCATCAAAACCTGTCCCAAAGTTTATCCATTCCTCGTGATTGTTTTGGATGGTTAGATCAATGGCACCACCTGTAATATGCGGTGCAGGTGACGCGGGATTTATAGATGGATAAGAAACGAAATTCTCTGTTCTTTCCTTTATACTTTTTTCTGCTTCATTGGGAAATTGTGTTTTCAACTTTTGATAAAAGTCATTGTATATCGCTTCTTGTACGTGATATGGCCGGTAGCCATCCCATATAACAAAACGGTAACCTGCAGGTAAATGCTGACCCGCTTCTTCTAGTAGTTGGATAATCGATTCTCTCACATAACAATGCGGAAGAGCATCTGCTACTTTTAAGCGACGATACATTGGTGCTTCTATAATATGCTTAAAGGAATAGGCTCCTATATTGACTAAGGCTTCTCCACATTCTTTAATCGGTATTGCTTTATTTTTAAAATCCGGATGGACATATTGTGGGATTTTTGGATAGTGAGACATGCTTTACCCTCTCCTTCTTTTCTCCTACTTCCTATCATATCAAAATAGCGTTAAAAGCGTTAAAGAAAATTTGAGCAAAGCCATTTTGATTCTTATTTCTTTATCATAAATACATAAGAAGACAACCACTCTCTTAACCGAAATACCGGTTTCCTTCTTATTTGATTTTATACCATAAATCGGATAATCTTAAAAAGCAGGAGTCTTTACAGGTGTTTGTCTCACAATTTTTGAAATGGAGGCGATTACAATGGAACGCATACTCTTTATTGAAACTGGAACAGGCATTGATGTGCATGGCCAGGACGTTACAAAGGCAGCTGTTCGAGCTGTTGAAAATGCGATTCACTATAATTCCATGCCTGGCATTCGCAATTTATTACCTGATCAAGACTTGAATAATATGCAAGTAACTGTAAAACTTGCGGTTCCACTTGATAAGGAAAAAGTTGATATTGCCCGGGTAAAAGAAGAAATTCCGTATGGTACTGTCACTGTTGAGTTAATGGATGGCGGTATGGCTACCTCAAGTGGCATTGTACTAGAGGATAAAGACGATAAAAATGACCTCATGTATATCGTGAATGCCTCTGTTGAAGTTGGTTATTAATTTTTAGAAAAACGCTTATTCGCACGTTTTTAGCGAGTATATTCATCTTCGTACGTTGAATTATGACGACGTCTATGACCTTTCTGAATTAAACATGTATTCCGTTTAACGTAAAACAAATAGGAGGAAAATATGACTTATATAGCAGATCCAAATCGTTATCAATCCATGCCTTACAACCGTTGTGGTAATTCAGGTATCAAGCTACCTGCCATTTCCTTAGGGTTATGGAATAATTTTAGCGGAGAAGATGTAGTAGAGAACCAACGAAGAATGCTACAACGTGCTTTTGACTTAGGGATTACGCATTTTGACCTTGCGAATAACTATGGTCCTCCTCCCGGTTCATCAGAAGAAAATTTTGGACAAATTATGAAAAAGGATTTTGCTGCCTATCGCGATGAATTGATCATCTCGACGAAAGCTGGCTTTAGAATGTGGGATGGTCCATATGGTGATTGGGGCTCAAGAAAATATTTAATTTCAAGTCTTGATCAAAGTCTTACACGTATGGGATTAGACTATGTCGATATATTCTATCATCACCGTCCAGATCCAGAGACACCGCTTGAAGAGACAATGGGAGCATTAGATCAAATTGTTCGAGACGGGAAAGCCTTATACGTAGGTATCTCGAATTACAATGCAGAGGATACAAAAAAGGCAATCGATATCTTACGCGAGCAAAAAACGCCATTCGTTATTCATCAAGCTGCCTATTCGATGTTAAACCGTTGGGTAGAGGATGGTTTAACAGATGTGTTAGAGGAAAATGGTGCTGGATGTATTGCATTTGTTCCACTTGCACAAGGGCTATTAACCAACAAGTACTTAAATGGTATTCCGAAAGATTCCCGTGCTGCGAAGGATTACATTCCATTCTTAAGTGAAAATGATATCTCTTCTGACGTATTACAGAAGGTCGGACGCTTAAATGAAATAGCTGAAGAACGTGGACAATCCTTAGCTCAAATGGCATTAATGTGGGTGCTACAAGAAAAGTCCGTTGTATCTGCGTTAATCGGTGCAAGTCGCGTTTCTCAGATCGAAGAAAATGTAAGAGCGCTTGAAAATGCCAGTTTTACAGATGAAGAGTTAACTGCAATTAACGATATATTGAAATAAACGAAAACCCAAGCTAGGAAGAATTTCTTCTCTCTGCTTGGGTTTCTCTTTGCT
>NZ_QPJJ01000018.1:0-35820 GCF_003337485.1 Saliterribacillus persicus | reverse complement strand
TACAGATGAAGAGTTAACTGCAATTAACGATATATTGAAATAAACGAAAACCCAAGCTAGGAAGAATTTCTTCTCTCTGCTTGGGTTTCTCTTTGCTCTTTTTCAAAACACGTCTCTTTTATATTTGATATTGATTAATATGCTGATGCAAATTACCGCTAGAATCTTTTACCGTGACTAAGCCCTGGTTTATTTTTTCCACAGACTTGTTCATTTCACCTGAGGTCTCTGCCACTTCCTTTGCATTTGTAACATGGTGACTGGCTGTTTCCTTCATGCTATCAAAGAAGCTCCGGATATTGATGACCTTGTCATTGATCTTTTCCATCGATGCTACAATGTACTTTCTTTAGATCATAGGTTTTTTTTGAGACTTGAATACGGTCATGACACCTACTAATAAAATCATCCGTAACCTTTTTAGAATAATACCCCCTGCGCTCTTTAATAATATTTTCAATTACCCACACTTTTCATGTAGCATCTCCTTACGCACCAAAAAACATTTCTCTCACATCTCCGCCTTCATTTTCTGCTTTAAAAAGTTAAATGGCACCAATTATAAATCTCAGACCGCTACTTTCTAGCATAGCGAAATAAACATAATAAACTAATTGTATCTAGTTGCAACAGCTCTTTGGTACTTTTAATAATATACCTTTCAGGGCATAAGTGATCGATAGCAAGATTGATCAACTTTAATAAACTCTTTAATTCAGGAATAGAAAAAGAGTTGACAAAATCTACTAAATTATGAGATCCTTTTTGTGGAAATAATTCAAAATAAAGGGAGATGGTAAAATGAAAAAAATTCTGATTAATTGTTTAACTCTGATGACTATTATCGCAGTCATGACAACTAATTTCGCCACAGTTGCACAGGCACAAACGGGGGAATCTAAGAAAGAAAGAGAGCTAGCTAAACAACTAGAATTTATCTTTGAAAAAGCTTCAAAAAAAGATTCGAGTGGGGAAATTGTAGGGTTTGATATTGAAATGATAGAAGAAAAATATGGGAAGAGTCCAGAACTTAATGCTTTAAAAGAAATACAAAAACAGAATAACTTAAAACAAAAGACAGACCAAAAAAAATATCAATTTAATAGTGTCTCCCCTTCAGCAATTATTTGGGTCGCAAGGGAGGAATTTAATGAATGTATGAGTGATGAAATGACCTCCTTTTTAGGATCGTTTGTAGCTACGACTACAATTGCTTCTTTCTACCAAGAATTAAAAAATGGTGAATATCTTAAAGGAGCTAAATCACTAATGAAGGTAACAGGGAAAACAGCTGTTAAAGGCGGAGTATATGGTTTAGCTGCTCAGCTTACTTGGGCAACAGGTAAGTGTGGCTGGAAAACAGGTTTTTAAACTGATCATTACATCATTTTTTTCTTGAGTCAATTTCAATGAAAAGAACAACAAGTGCAAATACAACTATAGCTTCTAGTATATTTGGTATCCAATTAAATGATTTTGTGAAAATATAATCGAATAGACAAAGTAAAAAATAAAAAGATATAAGTAAAATAATTCTGGTTTTGTTTTTCATCATGAGAACTCCTTTTAACATTTTAACCAAAATTATACATTAATTTACTGTTATTTTAAACCCATACTTTTTTCACTCTTTCTAATAATACAGATTTAACATCTTCGAGAGATTTGCGTGAAGCAAATCTCTCGTTATTCATGAATTAAGTATTGATTGATAGGAATTACACAATTATTTAAATAATATGACGCTCAAACCAAATTTGCACTCGAAGCTAAAAGATTACCAAACAAATAATCTAGAAGCGAATACTGAAACATGAATATTAATAAAATTACATTTACGTGGAGATATGGACTGACTAAAGATGTTCTTCAGGTTGGGAAATTTTTGTTGTAGCAACCTAATCATGATCAAATTGAATCCCGCGCATATAATCATTTGCTTTCTGTGCTTGTTGTGAAGCTAGACAATCAAGGTATGATCATCTTTTAATTTCCTTAACCAAGCCGGTATATTGCTGACTGAATTATCGATAGTTTCATTAGCACAAATGGCATTAATTTGGGTGCTACAAGAAAAGTCTGTTGTATCTGCTTTAATCGGTGCAAGCCGCGTTTCTCAGATCGAAGAAAATGTAAGAGCGCTTGAAAATGCTAGTTTCACAGATGAAGAGTTAACTGCAATTAACGATATATTGAAATAAACGAAAACCCAAGCTAGGAAGAATTTCTTCTCTCTGCTTGGGTTTCTCTTTGCTCTTTTTCAAAACACGTCTCTTTTATATTTGATATTGATTAATATGCTGATGCAAATTACCGCTAGAATCTTTTACCGTGACTAAGCCCTGGTTTACTTTTTCCACAGACTTGTTCATTTCACCTGAGGTCTCTGCCACTTCCTTTGCATTTGTTACGTGGTGACTGGCTGTTTCCTTCATGCTATCAAAGAAGTTCCGGATATTGATCACCTTGTCGTTGATCTTTTCCATCGATGCTACAATTAACTCGTTATTCTCACTGACCTTATCTGTTAACTGATCCATAAATTGAAAATGTTCATGGGAATGTGTGATGTATTGGTTCGTCTCTACGGCATGTTCCTTTGTTTGATTCATATGATTAATCACCGTGTTTTTTTGCTGTTTGATATCTTCAATCACCCTTCTTATTTCTTCTGATGAAACTTTCGACTGATCAGCGAATTGGCGAATCTCATTTGCCACTACAGAAAACCCTTGCCCCGCTTCCCCTGCTCTAGCTGCTTCAACCTGTGCATTTAACGCTAACAGGTTGGTTTGACTTGCGACCTGTTGAATCGACTGTAACACCTTATCAATTTGCTTCATCTGTTTATCCAGCTTTTTCATTTGGGTGACAGAATCATACATGCTTCTTTCCATTTCATTTGTCTTCTCTTTTATTTCATCCATATTCGCGAGTCCCTGTGAGGCACGATCCTTTGCGTCTCCTCCCAGCTTTTTCATTTCTTCAGCGAATGTATTTACCTCTTCTACATCCAACCCTATTTCCTTTAAAAAGGTAGCAGATTGCTCTAGTTCTTTTAGTTGAGACTGGGACTGACTTGCGATGTGATTAATTGCATCTACTACATTCTCTACCCCGCGCATCGTCTCTTGCATCTCTTGGGATAAGTGATCTGTTGTCTGAACAGTTTTATTATTATGTGTTTTTACTTCTAGAAAGATCGATTGAATCGAATTCTTCATGTAATTCACACCCGCTGTTAATCGGCCTAACTCATCCTTTGTCTTCACTTTCATCGCTTCTAGCTTCAAATTTCCATCTGCTATTTTTTCAACATATTCAGATAAGGTCATGATCGGCTTACGAATGTAGCGCTCCGTAACGAAAGTTAGAATAATTGCTAGGAAAATCGCTAGTGTGCCGAGTATAAGACTTGCTTGTATGGCTTGCTCAGCATTTAAGACAGAGCTTTTCGTTTTCGCTGCAATGTCGTTTTTCATTCGGTCTTGCATATCGTCCATACTATTTCTAGCACTTTCGAAAAACGCGATACTCTTATAAAATTCATCCTGAGAAACAGCTAGGTCCTTCTCTTTTGCTGCAGCAACAACCCGGTTACTCACTTCTTGATATTGCTCCCATGCCTTTATGTAGTCCTCATACAATACAGGTAACTCTTCTCGCTGCTCACTGTCTATATAACTATCAATCTCTGTGAGGTTTTGATTTAATACTTGATTCGTCGTATCAATTTCCTGTTGTAAATTATTCAAGGTGACGCCCATCGTTGTTCTGGATACTTCCTGCACTTGATTATGTATTTGATACATGTGTTGATTACTTTCCGTAATCGTTATCAAAATAGGTATATGTGTTTCATCCATCTCTCTATTTTTTTCTGCTAAAGAGTCGAGATACACATAATTGAACAAAGTACTAACCAGAAAAACAAGTAAAAATATAAAAAAGCTTAAAAATATGCGTTTCTTTAACGTTAATGTTATTTTTCTCATTCTTTTTTATCCCCCTTATTCTAACCACATCATTAGTTTACATAAGGAAGGACCATATAGGAATAAAGACTGAGTCATTTTTACAAACACTTAACAATAAGTGGGATTTTATGGGTATTTCGTTATAATTATTTATTTTGGAATTTTGAAAATAAAAAGCCTAATTCCTCCAAGCTTTTATGAGAAATTAAGCTATCATTTTAAGTAAAACTATTTAACTTAATACTGTTTTTTCTATTACATAGTATTCTTGTACTGTGAAGCAAATGAAAATAGTTGTTTTCCCAAAAATAACCTTTTACTAGCATAAAATTTAAACGTTAACTTTTACAAACACCCATTAATTTCAATCTGCTTTGCTACTTACTCACTGGCTATACGCTGTTTACATCGGCTGCAAATAATAAATGATCCACTATTGGCTGTCCGAAAAAAGATCATGTGATTTAATGAGTTAAAGCGCATTTGTATGAACTATCATTCCTAACTATCACTAACATTATAATTCCCTAGAACAGATAGAATATTGGAAAAAGCATAACGCGTTGTATCTTTAGAGATTTGCTCCAGCTCCTCTATCTTTGTACATACAACTTCAGCCATATAATTATACTCTCCGCTAATTCTCCATAAATCGATAATATTACTGTTCTCTGTACAATAATTCGTTAACTTTTCACAGCTCTTTGTTTTAAATAAAACAAAACCATGAATTCCTTTATTGAGTTCTTTATGGTTTAACTCTACCGTATAACGATTTATTACATAATCTTCTAATCTTTCTATCCTCGTTTTCACAGCAGGAGATGACATGTTTATTTGTTTACCAATTTCCGTATATGTAAGCCTTGAATTTCTTTTTAATAAATCTAATATTTGATGATCGATATCATCTAACATCCCTTTCACCCACTCTCCGATTACTTTAAAATTTAAAGTTTTTCGTAGTATATAGCTTAATAATTCCATTGTAAACCAATCGGCATAGAATTAAAATTCTATATGAGGTGATAAATATGACATGTTCCATTTTTTCTGATTACAAAATCGGGAACTTAACATTAGATAATAGAATTGTGATGGCTCCCATGACAAGAGGATTTGCCGATAACGAAACCGGTGAAGTCAATCACTTGATTGCCGACTATTATGGAAAAAGAGCAAGATACGGTGCCGGCTTAATCATTACAGAAGGAATTGTCATCAATGAATTAGCCAAAGGAACCTATGGGATCCCTGGAATATTCACACATCGTCAAACGCTAAGTTGGGAAAAAGTCACAAGAGAAGTTCATCAATATAAAACGAAAATTTTTGCCCAGCTTTGGCATGTAGGCAGAGTAAGTCATCAGGAAATTTTAAAAGGTCATGCTCCTGTCGCTCCATCTGCCATAGGTGCTAGCGGACAAGTGCATAGATTAAGGAAACCGTTCCAAGCACCTAAACCCTTAAGTCATGCGGAAATATATCAAATTATCGATGACTATAGACAAGCAGCAAGAAATGCAATGGAGGCTGGATTTGACGGTGTTGAAATACACGCCGCACATGGTTATCTCATTGATCAATTTATCAGTGAGAAATCAAATATTCGTCAAGACATGTTTGGAGGGTCATTACAAAATAGACTACGATTTTTAGATTTAATTATTAAAGAAGTAAAGAAAGTTGTGCCTAAAAATAGAATTAGCATCAGGGTTTCGGAAAAGAAAGATGACGATAGGGATTATGTATGGGAGCAACCTGTAGAAATGGTACACGCTATCACAGAGGTTCTTTCCAAACATAGAATAAAAATTGTCCATCCCTCTGTAGAAAACTACGGTGGCGCACTTAAAAATGATCACAGATCGCTTCATGAGTTATTTAGGAAATACTGGAGGGAAACCCTTATAGCTGTTGGTAATATAACTCCTAATGAAGGGGCAGACATAATTAAAGAAAATCAAGCAGACCTAATTGCATTTGGAAAATTATTTATATCCAATCCTGATTTGGTTGTTCGTCTGAAAGCGAATCAAGAGATCTTCCCTTATCACACAAAAGAGCAATTAAAAAATTTAAGTTAATTTATACGTGAATTTGAAAAAAGATGGTCAAATTTGAAGCAGGCTCTCCAAAATTCATTTTAATAGGGCCTGCGCAACCCTAATAAAGAAACAATGGAAGCAATACATGATGTGGTCAAGTTAAAGGAAGATATATTGGTGTTTCTAAAATGTATCAATGCAGCAGAGAAATACGAATAGACTTCGTTTGCTTCAATGCAGAATCACTTTAATCTCATCTACCGATGTATACACTCCTGGTAACTACTGGAATCATTACTACATAGTATCGGTCTAATACGTAATTTAATACGATAGTTACTTCACAATTTGGTCTGATTGATGAACTATCACTATTAGTAAAAGAAGCATCTCTTCAAGCACATTCTTTTTAAAAAGATAGCTTTCGAGGCACAGTAGCTTTGTACTGTGAGCAAATGACTATGTTCTTTTTCGCCATATACATCGCTGAATAAGACAAGCCTATAGCTTTTATAGTAAAATATTAGTAGTCACAAAAGGAGGCTCATTTTATGAATATTTTACTTTTAGGTGCAACAGGTCGAGTTGGAAGTCATATCGTTACTTACGCTTTGCACGAAAAACATCATGTTACTGCACTGGTTCGTACTCCAGAGAAGATTCAAATAAATAATGAAAATTTAACCGTTATTCAAGGAAATGTTTTAAATAAAGATGATATCGTACATGCCATGCATGAAAGTGATCTGGTTATTAGCGCACTAAATACTGATGGCACAACCGCTCTATCAGAAAGTATGCCGCTTATTATCGAAGCAATGGAAAAGGAAGATATAAAACGAATATTAACGGTAGGAACTGCAGGTATCCTGCAAAGCAGAACTGCACCGAATTCCCTGCGTTATCAATCACGTGAATCAAAGCGTAGGTCAACCCGTGCAGCAAAAGAACATCATAGAGTTTACGATATGCTCAAACAATCCAATCTCGAATGGACGATTGTTTGTCCAACCTACTTGCCGGATAAAGAAAGAATAGGCCAATATCGTATAGAGCGAGACTTTTTGCCGGTGGGTGGAGTTGAAATATCCGTAGCGGATACAGCAGAATTTACATTTAGCCAAATTAAATCAAGCGATTATATAAAATCACGTGTCGGTATTGCCTACTGATAATACTCTTATACTTCTTTAATAACTAGAACAACAATTTTTATCAAAGGGTAGGATGTATGATGAATTTACGTAAAATAAAGAAAAAACATATTGTTATAAGTATAATTTTATTAGGTTTAATAGTAGGTTTTTCTTATGATTTATATACAAAAAATCAAATGAAAAATGATGTAGTTGCTTATCTTGTAAATGAAGGTTATCAGGAAGAAGAAATTAGTGAGATTTCTGTGCATTGGTCCAAACCGAGTACGAGGCCAACTGCTAGTGTTATATTTAAAGAAGAACCAGATAAAGTTTACTTTTACATGTATGATAATGAACAGATAGAACCATCAGGAACAAGTAAATAAGGAGCTAAACTGAATTTTTATTTGCAGCCAGTATACCGGCAATGTTTATGCCATGCCCATAATTATCTGTGATGTCAGCTATATCACCAATAGCATTATATTTCTCAAAAATTTTCCCTTCAAGATCTTCATGTTCTGAGAAAATGCCACTATCTAAAATAGCAACTTTTACATTTTTATCTGCTTCTTCATTAGAAACTCCAATATATTCATGACCCCAAGTAATAATTTCATTACTTTTACTTGAAGTACAGCCTGAAAGATAGATAATTATTAAGAAAAGCAAATACACAATTAGCGGAATTCTCTTGATTATTATTCTCTCCTTAAGAGGGTACTATATTTTATATTAAAATCTTTATGTACCTTCTCGTCATTAAATAATATAAATGCTCCTCTATCATCATAAATATGAAAGATTAGACCTTTATATTTATTAATGAAAAACACTTCTGGATAAGTAACTAACTTATCCGTAAACCTCGGGGTCAACTCTTTGAAGTCTTGATTACAAATTGCTTTTATCATTTTTTTGTAAGCAATATCTTTTTTTCTAGTCTCCAAAGAAAATTGAATTGTCTGCCCATCTTCATCAAATTCTTTAAAAGTTTTAAGTCTGTAATTATTCGATTTGCTTGTGAATTTACTATATAAGCCGAGTGGTTTTGTCAATGGTTTTTCAATTCTAACAACTGTTACCAAATATAAGACGTCACTTTCATTAAAAAGTTCATCGAACATGTTGATTGCGCTATCGTAAACCTTTTTGAAGTACTCGAGATTTATTTCTCCTTGATCATCAAGTTGGTAAAATTCATCTTGGAGTTTGATATGCAAACTCAGGGGCAACTCATGAAATGAAGAATTTACTAAATCAAGGTTTTCAAACTTACTCTGTAGATAATCTATATGATTCATTTTTCCATTTCCTTTCATTTTTACTACTCTCTTAATATTTTACCATTCATACTCAAAGTAGCATTTCGGTTTCCTGCTTTATTCTAATCATCAAAAACTTCTTTATTTTCTTGATATGATTATCTATACCTAAATAATTAATAATCGAGTATAATATACATCCAACCAAATAAAATTACGCATCCATATAATATTGACCAATAAAAGTTAAAAAAAAGAAGCTTGAAATGAATACAAGCTCCTGTACAAGTTATGCTTTTTTGAATCCCTCTTCATCTAAAAAGGCTATAGCCTCATTATAGGAACGAAAGGTGCCATCAAGATTTCGACCGGCATAAACGTTCCACAAATCCCCTTCGTTCAATAAAAGGAGCGTTTGTTTATTTGAATTAATCCATCGCTCTTCAAAAGGATTCTCATCGAGTGTTGTTGGTGCCAATGATTCTATTGACTGTTGAATGACTGTACGTAAATCCGCTTCAGAAAAGTCTCGGATATTAACCATGCCTTTTTGATCCGTATCATAGTCACTCAGATATTCTGCAAAAACAAATCCATTTCCATTGGGATGCAAATGATAAACTACATTCTTTTTGTCATCAGCACTTTCTTCATAATGAAAATTAACTCGATTCATTGATACATTATGTCTCGTTAATTCAGGAAAAGATTCCACTATTTTTATTTTTTCTTCAAAAGTTAACATGTTACCTCCATTTTGAGTCGGATAAGATTGATGTAAATTATACCACTAAAGCTGAACATCACCAAAACCTTGTATTTTCTACCATTTAAAAATGTTGTCGAATAAGGAATAACAAATAGATTCTATTATTTTTCCAACATTAAATTAATCTTCTCTACTGTATTTTGTATGACAGAGTTTATATCTGCATAGCCATGATAACGCACATACATGACCGCTTTTCCTTTAGAAGCAAACACTTCTTTCATTTCCTCTTTCTCATGCACAATCAAATTATCCAAGTCCGGATGCTCTGTTTTAACAAAATCTTCTCTGCTATCTTCAAATCTATACCTCTCAATTAAATCAGAAATAAGATTATCCGCTAGAGTGGGTATACGTAACTGATAAACCTGTGTATGAATGGCAGGTGAATATTCACCACTTTCATTCTTCCACATTTTTTCAGGAATCACACCCTGTTCATCTGTATCATACTGCACGGGTGCCAATAAACTCCAATCATATGAATAACGATTGTCAAAATCCACATTATCACTCTTATAGGAAGATTCCTCTCGAATCAATGAAGGATTCTCTTCTACATCAGCTAACCTGACAAACGGTAAGTCACTATTTGATTCAGGTAGTGTTCTTGTATCCGATTTTACAAGCTGTACAGTTGGGAGGATAATTGCACTCAATCCTATAACTATAGTAAAAAGAAAAGTGACGATAGTGTGTAATCGGTGATAATTCTTCCAAGGTGCATGATGGTTAACCGGCTTTCCGTCAAGGAGATTTTTGCGCAAAGTACGAATGGAAATGGCTGCTTGTAACGAAGTATAGGTTAAATAACCCATAAAAAGAGGGAAAATCGTATATTGAATAGCCCCACTCTCCACCATCACCAAAGTAGGTGTCCCGTCAAGAAACCAAAAAGCAGATACCATACTGCTAATTACTAGCATTCCGATAACTACTATAGCCGCATTCATGGTTAATTTCTTATCCAGTTCCTTCAATGTATAAGACTGCTCGGCAGGATCTGTATGAAGCTCTGGCGCGTTACGCTCCGCGGGAGATGAAAACACGTTAAAATAACTATATCTAGTTACATAATCCCAACCATTTTCCGCATACATTTGCCTTTGTTCTGATGATATCTTTTTATCTAAGGATACATCTATTCTGTACTTCATTTTCTCAGGTTCCCCTTTTGCAAACTTTGCAAAATGCATCCCCATCTTTTTTAGATATAATCCCTTGGCCGCCATGTCAGCAAACCATCTTTCATGCTCACCAATTCGCCAATAATCACTAGGACGAAGTTTGTAGACTGTTTTATTCACCCACATCACCTTCCTCTAGTATGCTACTATCTTTTATTACGGCTTTTAAACGGGCATATTCTAAACGTAGCGCTTGTACTCCTTCTGGTGTTATTCTATACGTCTTCCTTCTGCCATTATTTTCTGCTAGTGCGATAAGACCGTCTTCTTGCATACGTGAAAGTACTCCATATAAAGTCCCCGGGCCCATTTTCAATCTACCATTTGAAACTTCTGTAATTGCATGCATGAGCTGATAACCATGGTTGGGGCGCATTAGAGCTAATAGGACATAATACATTGCTTCAGTCATCGGCCCTCCATTATATGCCATTGTTTATTCCCCTTCTTCGTTCATGTATTATTACGTATAGCGATATATCGTATAACGTAATAATAAATCATAAGAAATCCCTTGTAAATAAAACCCAGAGAATTTTTCCCAACAAAAAAAGACCACAATGTGATCTTCTTGTTTAACTCTAAGCTTTGGTTTATTTAGCGTTGTAGTTCTTCTATCATACTAGAAAACCTTGCTTGATTTAAAAAAACTAAAGCACTCACTAGTTAAATATGTTATAAATTAATCTCTTCACCTATACTTATAGCACGAAAAGGATTTATTTCCTTTGATTTTAACAATTCGATAAATTTTGAAGTTAAGTTCTCTTTGTTAATAATTATTCTTGTTGAACCAGTTACTCCACCATTGAAAAAAATAGGTTGAATAGATTCGGGATTCTTAATTCGTTGATAAAAAAAACTGTCTAAAACAATAGTTGTATAACTGAAGTGATATGTATTGCTAGTGAATTGATAGTCTGCTTCTATAATAAGTTCTTCATCTTTTTCTTCAATTTCATAGGTAAACATTTTTACTTCTGCACTTTCATTAGTAAACAGAATCCACCCTAATAAACACTAAGAAAATGAGAGACAAAATGAATAACAATTTTTTGTTTTTTTTCAAATAATCAGCCCCTTTTGTTGTACGAACTTGCTTATTTATCACATAAGCGTTTGCTTACTTATTGAACAATCGCACTACGTAAATTGAAGTGTATGCTTTTTAAAAATGCACTAATTTTAAAATGCTCCTACACCAATTATAGCTATACTCCACATAATTAGAGTGAAAGATACTGTTAGCCAAAAGGTGTTAACGGCGGTATCTTCATCTTTCTTTACCTTTTTCAAAATGGAAATTAAATTCAAGCAAAATATTATGCACAGAATAGGCATAAAGAAAAAGCCTATATTACCAGCGAAAGCAAACATATAAATTATCCCCCTTAGAATCTGAACCTCTTTTTTCATTAAGAATTTTTAGCTACTTGATACATTTCTTACTTGAACAAGTTATTTCTGTTTTTTCTTCTGCACAATTGCCCAACCTAAGTAAGAGAAATAACCAAATTAGTGGTAAAACAGGTTCAAAATTAAATTCTTTTGGTAAGTAGACAAACAAGCCAAAAGTTAGTAAAAATGCTGGAATCATAATCCATAACCATACTCTTAATCTTCGGTTTTTAAAACTTAATGCATATTCCACCTTATAACCCCCTCGTATTTATCTTAATAGCTTCAATGAATAAGGAGGCAATTCTTTCTTGAAGAAAAATAACTGTATGTTTAATTAAATTACATCACAAGTTGTGAAAATCTATTGCTTCTGTTAAACAGGTTCTATAAAGATGAGTCCAAATGACTTCGAAAGTCTATCAAGCTATCTTGATGCTGGAATACTGTAGAGGGCTCTTGTAGCTCTTTCATCATCTTTACCCAAGACGTTCGTTGAACAATAGCGGTAGAAACAGTATACTGATTGGAAATTTCATTCCATTCTGCAGTGGTTTTATAAATAAGTTCTATCTTTGATAGAGCTTCTGGTGGGAATGTTATTATATCAGTTCTATCTAAGTCTTCTTCTAAGAAATTCTCCTCTATGTATTCTAAATTACTAGTTATTAAAGAAGAGGTATTTGTCGTTACGTTTTCTAATCCTTTCGCATGCCTAGGATATATCGCTCTACCCATCTTTTCTATTTCATAACTACTATGTTCCATTACTTCGAATCCTCTTCTTATCTGTTTCCATTGAGCATACGGAATTTGATTTTCGTTGATTAACCTATGTAGAATTCTTGTGGTTAGATATGCCTCATTTTGGAACGAATGCACCAATTCCATTAATTGGGGGTTTAAATAGTCTTGTTGCTTACTCACATCCCTATGTTTCTCGAACCCATACAAAACACTCAGAAATAGTAAAAAAACTAATAAATAATATCTCTTTTTCGAAAGTTGAATCACAGGTAATCCCCTCAAATCTGTTACTGATTTTAGATTTCTTTTTTTATACCTTATAATTAGAATGATATATAGAATGAAACTTAAATATGAAAGGTGTTATTGTAAAGACAAAAGTCAATAATACTAGATACACTAAGATAAATAAGGAAAAGGATAGTAGCCCAAAAGTATCGAAATTATACCATACCACAGATAAACTAATTACCGCCGTTAAAGACATAAAAAAAACACTTATTATTCTTGATTCTAGATTGATAACATGTTCGGTTTCACATTGTCTACAATACACTGTGATTTTTATTTTAGTTGATTTCAAAACTGATTTATAAATATCTATCCATTTAAATTCCGTATGACATTTCTCGCATTCTTGCAATTGTATCCCTCCTATACATTTTTTTACTTCGTACTCTAACCCGCTCCGTTATTTTAATATCTTTGTAATTTAATTTTAACATAATATTCCAATAAATTACCCGTAAAAAAAGACCACCAAATTAATGATAGTCTTGTGCAACTCTTGCTACCCGTTAATGAATAAACTCTAATTATATAATTGCTTATTTTTTCGTTTTTTTAAGCGTATTAAAATGATAATGACGATTGCTATTAATATAAGGATAGGTAGGATTTTTGTGAATATATCCATCCAATGAAAAGGTGCCTGATGGACATATACAGCTTTTTGCCACTCATTGTCCCCTACTTCAACAGCTATTGCATTTCTAGTTGATATATTATTTATTTTAAAATACTTCGTACCTTTAGGATAGGCATTTGAAGCATTTCCGAAATAATATCCAGTCATATTATTAGGTTTTGTTTTTACTTCTCCAATTTGATTAGCTATTACATTTTCTTCTTTGACTTCATAAACGTTCCCATTCCAAAAAACAAAAGGATAAGCCCAACTTAACGCTTGAACAGATTATGTAAAAGTAAGAATAAATATTATAAAAAACAATAACGTTCTTTTCATCACTACCTCGCTCTAACATTAGTATTTTCCATAAAAATACAATAATTCTTATTGCACAATCCTGCGGCTTTATCACAAGATGCGATTGTTTTCCTATTGAACAATTTTTCCTGTCAGTTTAATTGTACTGCTTAACAATCCTTCTTGTTAAAAAGGACTATCAATTTAAGGTTGAAACATAAAAACTTTGAACCGCAACTACAAGAACAAGTATTGATACGATAAAGCAAGCAATTGACCATCCTTTCTTTTTTAAGATATATTGTTCTATTCCCATTAAAAACATAGATATCGCAAGAAAAATTTGTACAAATCCAGAGAAGAATAAATTTACGGGATATGTCGTAAAAGATAAGTATATAAATACTAGCATTGGGATAAGCAATATAAATTGAGTAATTACAATAGGTTTTATTCTGTTCTTAAAAAGACGGTCTCTTAATTTCATATCGATAGTCCCCCTTAAGCTTTAAATTTCTATTATTAAAATTAATTTTTATTGCGTTACTATTCCATCCTTTACACAAGCACTAGTTAGCTGAATAGACTTACTATCCTTCAAGAAGTTTCATATAATATAATATTTCTCCTTCATATTCCACAAATAACATTCCTTTATCTTTTTCATCAACTGAATAAACCTTTGTCCCTTTAGGTAATTTGGTTGCATTTAGGTCACTAAACCCGAAGACGCTGGTTGTCTGTTTTTTGATTTCACCAATAAAATGTTCCTTAGAAAATGAAATTTCCTCCTTATCATCCTTAAACCAATCCAAATTTGTAACATTGTTAAAAATAAATCCATCAAACTGAATAATATCTGCATCATTATTTTGTTTCAATACGTCTTTAGCTGTCACTTTACCACCGTCAGCTACACCACAACTTGCGACAAAGATTAGAGAGGCTATTGCAAGTAAAAATAAGAGAAATGATTTATTAATGGTACTCACTCCCATATTCTAATACTTCCCTTCTTCAAGTAACCTACTGCTCTAGTTCAATATGCGATTGCTTTCTTAGTGAACAATCGCTCCCTTTACTTAAATAAGAGAAAGCACTTTTTATATAATATATGAAAAGTTCAGATCTCCATTAATGTTCTGGAACTTGTACTTTTGTTGCTACCAGCTTGTCTGAATTTACATCTTCCACCCAAACTTTCACTTTATACCCTTCTTCTATGGAAGCAAGTGATTCAACGTTAATAAAACTTGTCGCCTCAGTTATGAAAAACAACCTTGGTGCAATATCAACCTCAGGGTCAATTTCTATTGGGACAAGTGTGAAACGATTATCCCATACTTCTTCAACTACCCCATAATAATAATCGCCTTGGTAAGTTTTTGATAGGTCAACTTTATCCGAACAGCTAACTAATAAAGTGTTACAAAGGAACAATATAACAACCCTTAATTTCATAAAATCACCACCATTTATTAAAAGTAGTTGAAAAATACATATCTCTAATACCAAACTATACTTCTTGCACATTCCTGTACGTTAATTTAATTTTAACATAATATTCCAAAAGTTTACTCACCAAAAAAGACCACCATTAATGATAGCCTTTTTCAACTCTTGGAGCCGTTACTTCAATATGTATTCTCCTAAAGCAAAGAAGTTGAAAATACCACCTCTTGATACTTTAGATTTTAGAGATATATCATATTTAGGTTGGTATGATATTCGCTCTGCAAAAAAAGTTCTTGTTGTTGAATACAATGGAAAATTAAAGGGGATACAAGGTAGTTTTGATAATAGTATAAAAGGAATTTGTTCATTATGTAATGGATATGAAGATGTTGGATTGTTTATGGCTAGAACAAAAACTGGAAAAGCCACGTATAAAAATAAGGGTAATTTTATTTGCCGTGATAGTAATAAATGTAACGAAAATCTAATTACATTAGAAAAGTTGAATAAATTCGTAGAGAACTACTAAAAAAAAGCTGAGGGCAGACTTCTCCCTCAGCTATTTAATATTATATAACTTCATTTTTTAAAAGGGACTTCCATAGTTAGGAAGCACCACAAAACCATAGTTGAATATTATTTATGCTCCTGGCATTGGAGTGGCTCTAAATGCATTTACAGTCTTGTCCATAACAACCTGCACGTCACTTCCCGAATCAAGAATCGTATTTTGTAGCGATTCTTTTTCTACCAATACTGTTGTTACGATAAGTTGCTCTGATGCTTCAGTAGTCAATAAGGCGTCTACTTGTGCAGAGAAGCAAGAGTCACTCGTCTTGGCATCAACATTCGTGGCCACCATATGATTATTAGATATATAATTCCCATTACCTGAAACAACACGTATAATTACAGGTGTTGCACCTACCGGCTTAATGTTGTCGGTATTCACTATTTTAGAAAAGTGATTAGCAATGACAGTATTATTATTGCCACTGATATTTAGCAGGCCATACAAATCATCTAAACCATTGTCTATTCCGAGAAAAGGTGTCCAGGGTTCATGATCACGCAAAAAGTGATTGGAGGAAACCAAGTTTTCCGAACAATTCTCCTTGAATACCACCATTCCTGGATAAAAGGAATGAAGTCTATTATTTGTGATACTAGAACGCGTCACACCATCGAAATAGATACTGCTTGCCCCTCGCGGAAAAACATTATTCGCTGTAATCAAAAGTCCACCAAAGTTTTGAGCGTAAATGGAATATCCTTTAAAACCGGCTCCTATCAAGTTATCGGTTATTTTTGAAGCCTGTCCCCAACCTCTTAGTTCGATACAGTTTCCACATTCAGCTATGAAATTATCATGTATAGTGAGTGCATCTGCATGATAAATAGCCATGCCATGCTCTAAATATACAAGTCCCATTTCTGTAATCCGAAATGAGTCACAAGCACTCCCAACATATATACCTGTTTTCCCGTTCGTGTATGAGTTTTCCGGAGTTGTTTCGCCTGTACCATCGTCCTTAAAATGCAAACCATCGATACAAAAGTTAGAAAACTCTACGGAACTAAGTCTGGGATTTCCACTCCGTTCAATATAAAAAGCAGCTCCTTTATATTCCTCGTCCTGTTCTTCTAAAGGAATATCTACGAGTATGCGACTTCCTCCAGGCCACAATTCATGCAGATCGGCCCATTCCTCCTCAGGAGTATTAAAACGAATACTCGAAGATGTAAACCCATGTCCAGATCCCATAATTTTAAGAAAACTGATGTCTATCACTACTTGACTACCAAGATGATAATCACCCGGTGGAATGTAGATAACGGCACCCGGCTTACCTCCATTATTCACATCAGTGTCCGTTTGCCTACTTTTAATATCTGCTATAATGCTATTGATTACCTCACCAATATCCTCATAAGGATTACCAACAGGCCACTCGGTTACGTCGTAATAATTTTTACTAGCCATATATAGATTCTCCTATCAATTCAGTGTGTTTGTTCATGAACTATTTTTTCCTTTATATAGTTGGAAGTAAAGCCTTACGAATTCGTGTTTTCCCTGGAAGAGCCACGCGAGATGAAGAACTACTTACTTATTCTTTTAACGCCCTCACTGCCAATCCAAAGTTGCCAATGGTTGCGGATCCGTTATTCTCGATGCTTGGACGAACGATGAGTTCTTCTAAATCTGGCGTTGCAACGTAGCCATTGTTAAATTGTTTGAAATACGCGCGAACCTTTGGCATATCCGATTCTTGGAGGACAGAACCCCCGAAAACAATTTTCTCTGGTGCCATGTTCACGAAGGTATTAAAGGCAATTTGCCCTGCATAGTAGGAGATATAATCAAAGACCTTATGATCTCGAGGGAGTTTTTCCCCTTTAATCCCCGTGCGCCCTTCTAGTGTTGGACCAGCAGCAAGTCCTTCAAAGCAATGATTGCTGTGAAAAGGACAACCTCCGTCATACGTATCTTCAGGGTGCGCGATAACCGTCGCATGACCCATTTCAGCGTGAGCGATCCCGCTAATAAACTGCCCATCTTGGAGAGCACCACCACCGACACCTGTACCAAGCGTGAAATAAACTACCGAATTAGCATTACGCGCAGAACCCTTAATATACTCCCCGTAGGCCGAAGCATTTACATCCGTGGTGAAATACATCGGGATATCAAAGGTTCTTTTCAAGGTTCCTAAGAAATCAAATCCAGACCAATTCGCTTTAGGTGTGTTCAGCACATGTCCATAAGTTTTCGATTCTATGTTCACATCGACAGGCCCAAAGGAACCAATGCCAATAGACGCTAGTTCAAATTGTTTAAAGAAATTGATCACGTTTTCAAGCGTTTCTTCCGGTGTTGTCGTTGAAAACTGTGTTATTTCCTTTACATTGAAATCGAAATCTGCCACGGCCACAACAAACTTGGTCCCACCTGCCTCAATCGAGCCTAATAATTTCTCCCTCATTACAATTTTGCTCCTTTTCTTTTACTCATCCTTATGAGACTCCTCTCAGAGCGTTACTTTTTCATTTATTACTTCCATACTGATCTTAAAGACCATTTATCTACGTTTAATACTTTTATTTTTCCCCCTTCAGCAAATAAATCTACTTCGTTACTAGAAGCGTGGGGATATATCCTATTTGTTATTACTTGCTCACCATGATTCACAAATACCTCTAAGGATGTCGTATCAAGAAATAATCTTAAGTTCAATTTTCCGTTAGTATTTGAGCGATAAGGTGCTTTATGAATTCCACTTTCTCCTTTACCAGCTGATGTTAGGTCCACAATGATTTCCTCATTAATTGTATCTACTTTAATCATTGTTTTTTCTGATCTATCTTTAGAACATCTTAACTGAAGTCCAAATACAGATGAATCAGAATTAGCTATATCAAAATCAATGCATAACTCGGTTGCACTTCCATCTAAGTCGGGAAGCCTCTGCACGCCATCTATATCAAAACCTTCCATCTGATGATGGTTTTTTCTTAAGGTTTTTAATTCTTCAATTGGTTTTTGTACAAATTTTCCATTTTGATTATAAGTTAATTCTCTAGGAATGGTCATAGCTCCAGCCCAATCATCTTCCTCAGATGGTCGTTTTGAAAACCACATGTCCATCCAGCCGATCATAATTCTTCTTCCTTTTTCATCTATCAATGTCTGAGGTGCATAAAAATCATGTCCATAATCCAACAGCATACTTTTTCCCTGTGAAAATTTAGCTTTTTTGTAATCCATTTCACCAAAAATAATAATAGGTTTTTCATTCTTCTCCCCGTACATAGGTGAAAAAATAAGAGCATGTTCTTCTTCCAATGGAAATAAGTCTGGACATTCCCACATATCGCCTTGTTTACCGTTACTTTCAGCTACTACCCCTCTATATTCCCATTCTATTAAATTAGATGACTGGTAAAAGAGAGCTTTTCCTTTTCCATCTTTATTAGAACCTACTACCATATAATATTGATTATCATATTCCCAAACCTTTGGATCACGGAAATCTTTTGACCCATCCTTTGGAAAATGGTCAATGACAGGATTTTGATTTTCTTTGATAAAATCGATTCCATCTCTACTTTTAGCTATACATTGTACTTGCATAGGGTTACGTTCAATAGAATGCCCTGTATAAAGTAAATATAATTCACTATCTTTTTCTATTGCACTTCCTGAGAAACAGCCATGGTCATCTATTGTACCATTATCATAATATTCAGAAGGTGCTAGTGCCACGGGAAGATGTTCCCAATTGACTAAATCCCTACTTTTAGCATGCCCCCAATGCATCGGTCCCCATTGTGCGGCGTAAGGATTGTGTTGATAAAACAAATGATATTCGCCATTATATTGGACAAATCCATTCGGATCATTCATCCAACCTACTGGTGGCATCATGTGATAGTTTAATCGATATTTAGTATTTTTCACTTTTTCTTGTTGTTGATTTATATAAACATTTGCTTTCATAGCTTGTTCACGATGATTTTTCGTCATAAAGTTGTCCCCTTTACTTTGATGTAACAATAAATTCTCTACCCTTTAACAGATCCTAGTGTCATTCCACTAACAATATATCTTTGAACTAGTATTGAAAAAAGCATGACAGGTAAGCTAAAACTAACTGCTGCAGCTGTCATTGGACCTAAATCTAGATTATAGGCAGTTAAAAATTCAGAAATTCCAACTGTAGCTGTTTTAGCATTTGTACTAGTTAATAATAAAGCAAATAAAAAGTCATTCCATGCGAGCATGAAGCAAAATATAGCTGTAGTTGCCAAACCTGGTAATGATACTGGTAAGATGACTTTTATAAAAGATGTAAAAATATTACATCCATCTATTCTTGCCGCTTCATCAAATTCTTTCGGGATATTATTAAAGAATCCCATCATCAACCATATTGCAAAAGGAACATTTATACTTGTATAAGTTATGATTAAGGCTGCATGCGTATCGATTAACCCCATTGAATTTATAATGATATACATGGGAATCGCAATACTTATCATCGGTATCATACGGATACATAATGTAATTAAAAGAAATACATTTCCTAACTTCGACGAAAACCTTGCTAAACCATACGCTGCTAATGCTCCCAAGAGCACAGACAAGACTGTACTAATAAAAGCCGTGATAAAACTATTAAAAAAGTAGCTTAATATCGGCATCTGATCAAACATAGCAATATAATTCTCTATGGATAGCTCCCGTGGGAAAAACGTAGGAGTACTACTTATTGCGTCTGAAGATGGTTTAATAGATGTAAAAATAATATAAATATACGGACTTATAAACAACAGTGCTAATATGGTTGTGATAAGACCTATGAACTTTTTATTGTGCTTTCTTATCATCTGAAACAGTGACTTTTTTTCATGAGGTGTCCTACTTAAAGATTCCATTTTACATCTCCTCTCTATTTTTTGTTTGCTTTAAACATGCTTACTAGGAAGTAAGAGCTAAGTAACAATAAGAGAATAATAAATAGCACTGCCATTGCGCTGGATTCTCCAACCTCACCATACCTAGTTAATGTTTTATACATATACGTACTTAATACTTCCGAAGAATTAGCAGGTCCACCTTGTGTTAAAACCCAAACAATATCAAATGTTCTAGCAGCATCCACTGTTCTAATTAAGATCGCTACAACCATTACCGGAAGTAAAGATGGTAGTGTAATATAAAAAAATGTTTTGATTTTATTGGCGCCATCAATTTTAGCTGACTCATATAACGTAATAGGAATTCCTTGTAAGCCTGCAAGTAGTACTAGCATCATAAAAGGTGTAGTTAACCAAATATCAGCAATGATAGTCGATAATAGTGCAGTCCTATCATCTGATAGCCATTGAATTGCATTTCTACTCGAAGTGATATTAAAGTCATACAACAGTTTATTAACAATACCGAATTGACTGTTCAACATGAATTTCCATATTAAACCCGACACTAATGGTGCAATCATTAATGGACTCAATAAAATTGTTCGAACAAAGCTATGTCCTTTAAAGCCAGTATTTAATAACAAAGCGAAAAATAAGCCCAACAGTAGTTCAGCACTTACTGCAACTACAACGTAAATCAGCGTGTTACTTGTTGCCCCCAAAAAACGATCCGATTTGATAGATTCTATATAATTACTAATTCCTACAAATGTTCCTGAATCTTGTGACATCATATCTATTTGAAAGAAACTATCTTTTATTAGAAGCAATACAGGAAAAAATAAAAAAATAATCATGAATATACCTGCTGGTGCGAAAAACAAAAAGGATATTTTTGATTCTCTTGTCATATAATCACTCTCCCTCTATGATGATTTGATTGAGAAAAGGATAGGAATTTAACCTATCCTTTTTTTCATTGCTTAATTTACAATACCTTCAATCACTTCTTTAGCTTCATCTAAAGCATCTTGAGCAGTCATCTGCCCTCCTAGTACTTTTTGTACCGCTGGAATTAGAGCTTCACTTTCAATTTCTTGCCATTTATCTGTGGATGGACGATTTTGCGTTTGTTCACCGTTCAATGTGGTAGCTAATGGTGTTAAATGAGAGTATTTTTCTTCTTGTCCGTACTCTTCAAAAACAGATTGTCTTGCCGCTACGCCTAATGCATCTGCATATAATTCATTTTTTCCATACATAAACTCTAGATACTCTTTAGCTATATCTTTTTTAGTTGATGAAGATGGAATTACCTGATACCAAGGCCCAGGCACAACTCCAATCCCTGCCTCACCTGAAATCATTGGAGCAGCGCCAACATTACCGGCCACACCGGACGTATCTGGATCATTTGCTGGAACATAGAAGTGACCCCAAGCTAACATCATTGCTAAGTTTCCATTGTAAAATAATTCTGCCGTTTCAGCGGAAGCTGTTTCCAATGTATTTTCAGGGACGGATCCCTCAGCTGAAACTAACTCATTCAACATATCTAATGCAGCTACATGATATTGGTCATTAACAACTACTTCTCCACTACCATTCAATACCAAATTATCTGCCCCAGCTTGTGCTACGTGATCTAACCAGCTTGCTACTGAATCACCTGAACTTGCACCGAAAACAGTTGTTCCATAAAGATCTGGGTGATCTTCATTATTGCCAAAAAAGCTTGCAACATCTTGATATTGTTGCCAATCTTCCGGTGGTGCTAACTCATAACCGAATTCCGCTTCAAATTTACTTTTATTGTTTTCGTCTTCAAAAAGATCTGTTCTATATAATAAAATTTTCGAGTTAGTCCATGTTGGCAGTCCATATACGTTTTCTTCAATCGTTGCCCCATCAATTAAACCTGGGAATAAATCCTCGCTTATTTCGTCCGTTACAATATCCTGGATAGGTTCTAAACCTTTGTATAGCGCAGGGAGCCAAATGGTATCAATTGTAGCAACATCAAAAGCACCTGCACCTGTTGTTAATTCTGTTCTCATGCGGTCATAAACACCTGTATAAGGTACAGATTCAATAACCACTTCATAACCAGTTTCTTCTTTAAAAGAATCACTGGTTTCTTTGGCAACTGTTTCTGCAGGGCTGCCCCCTTCAACTAGTACCGTTAACGTTTTATCACCGTCATTTTCTTCTGCCGCTTCACTATCATTATTCTCACCGTCAACGCCTTCATTGGAATCATTGCTATCGCCACCACACGCTGCTAACAACACTGCAATAAATAATAAACTAATTAAAAATAATAATTTCTTCTTCATATAATTGACCTCCTAAATATATTTTTAATTGAATTAACCGGAATCCTATAATTTAGTTATTCGATCGACAAATCTGTGCACAACATCTTTTCGCCAACCAACAATACCTTTAATTTCATCCTCCCTCAAATTTCATTTAATATTTATATAAAAAGACAAAATGCCTCTTATATACTTTTAGTTAATCGATTACGTAATCGATTAAAAAATAGAGTAAAAAAATTTTTAAATGGATTTTCTTACTTTCAGTTCGGCTTTCAATTTAATATGATTCGCCTTTTTTTTGTTTTTATTATTTATACGATCTAAAATACATTCGGCAGCCTTAAATCCGATATCAAATGCTGGTTGGTTTACTACGGATAATGGAGGTGTAGTGATTTTAGTCCAATCGTAGTTATCATACCCAATCACAGCAATATCATTTGGCATTTGCAACCCGTTATCTTGAATACATTTAACCGAACCCATGGTCATTATATTATTCGCTATAAATAAGGCGTCAATTTTCTTAGCAATAAGCTTCTCTGTTAGTTCATAACCTGACTCGAACGAAGAGCGTCCTAATTCAACAAATGTGTCGTTGAACTGTATATGATTATCTTTCAGTGCTTTTTTGTAGCCATCAAACCTCTCATTTGTAGTTGTAATTCCTAACTCAGAACTGATAAAACCAATTTTCTTATAACCAGATGCCACTAATTTTGTCACACCGTCATAGGTGCCTTGAAAGTTATCAACCAATACAAAATCACCATCATAATTTATCGGTAATCTGTCTATCATCACAAGCGGAAATTGATTATCTAACACTTCCTGAATATGGTTGAAATCATCATTCGTTGGTGCCAATATTAAACCATCTACTAATTGTGTATTGAACATTTTGATTCGTTTTATTTCTTCTTGCATATCTTCTTTCGAGTTACTTAAAATCAAGTTATAGCCTTTACTATTTAGATTTGCCTCTATTCCTTCTGCAATTGACATAAAAAATGATTTAGATGTATCATCTTTTTTTACAGGAATTAAAAAGCCGATTGTATTGGTCTTTGTACTTCTTAAGCTTCTAGCAGCAGAATTAGGACGATAATCTAATTCTTTCATTACTTCTACAACTCTTTCAGCAACTTCTTTAGAGACATACCTTGTTCCATTAATGACATGTGATACCGTTGCCGTGGAAACGTTTGCTTTTTCAGCCACATCTTTAATCCTTATATTTTTCTTTGCGTTAACGCTTGCCATATACTCACTTCCAACACTTTTATTGTAATCGTTTACGTAATCGATTAACTGAATTATAATATCTTTTCTTTTTATAGTCAATACTTTTTCTAGTATTTATTTCCCTCTATTTCATTCATTAAAAAAAGGATGCCTTCACAAAAAAAGGAATGCGGTAGCTGCACTCCCTGTGAAAGCATAAGAACCTCACTTGGTTCTAATCGCTTCTTTTGTCGAGTATTTTTTTTAGTTCTTTGATTTCATCTTTGGTTAGGTCTTCGTCTTCAATAAATTGGACGATGAGTGATTTAGAGATACCGCCGTATATACGGTTGATAAAGGATCTGGTTTCAGCACGTTGGCATTCGTACTCAGAGTATAGAGGTATAAACGTGTAAATGCGCTTTTCTTTGTTTACCGAAATGACTTGTTTATGGTTTAGCCGGTCAAGCAGCGTACGGATTGTTTTCGGCTTCCAATCCTCATATTCCTTTAAAGCGTTGCAGACCTCGTTAGCCGTTAGGGGCGACTGTTTCCAGAGAACTTTCATCACTTCCCATTCCGCTTCAGTAATTTTTGGCATTTCTTTTGACATTTTAATACCCCCTCAACAATTAACACATATTCGAACATTTCATCTTAATACAATCCTTTACTTTCCAATATCGACATGGTGATTTGTGCAGCTTTACTGCCGTTATCAGTATCAATGTTTGTAGCGAAAAACCAAGTGTCCTGATTGGTTTCAACAAACCCAATGAACCATCCATTCACAATTTCACCATTGACTACACCTGTTCCCGTCTTGCCATACAGTCTTGCGTTCCTTTTTTCCTCAAGCGCGATAGCTGATTTCACAGTTTCGATGTTAACGGGGTCAAAATTCTGTTCGTTTGTATAGAAGCTGCGCAGTAAACTAACCTGTTCTACTGGAGAGATTTTTAAGGAAGACTCAAGCCAATACTGTCCGGCCCCACCTGAGAGATTCTTATTTCCGTAATTAAGCTGCTCCAGATATGCTGCAAGCTTATCTTTTTCCATTCTACCGTCGAGTATCTGAAAGTACCAGTTAACGGAATGTTCCATTGCGGTATAAAGAGTCTGATCTCTGTCCCACTCTTTATAGTCATTTGGTTTTCCATCCCACTTAAAAGATGAAGTATTAGGTGTGATGGCTTTCTCTTCCAGACCCATCAGAGCAATGTAAATTTTATAAGTCGAGTCAGGTGACACTCTCAATCTGCTCTTCCGCTGATTATAGATGTGGTATCGTTTATCCTTCAGACTTGTGAGGACAAAGGTTCCTTCTTCTTTGTCAAAATAGGTGCTTAAGTCCTCCGTGATAATTTTCTGATTATTAATATCATAATAATCCTCATCCGTGTAGGCAAGTGTAAAAAAAGGGATTTGGATAGAAAGAAAAAGCGTCGTAGTAATAAAGAGTGTGATGCTTTTCATAAGTATGAGACGGGAATTTCTACGGAAAGATGCTATATGAGTGATCCGTTTCTTTATTTGTTTTTTTGAACCTGTCAGCTGATTCGTTACTGTGAAAAAATCAGGATGCTGTTCGTAACAGGAAAGAATAGTGTGGCCATACCCTTTATAAGAATCAGGATCGAGAGAATGAAGAACTGCGTCGTCACAAGCTAACTCCCGGTCCACCCGCATCTCCCTGAATGCTAACCAGATGAATGGGTTGAACCAATATAGAATCTGATAGAAAAGAAAGAGGTAGTTTCCTCTCGTGTGATGGCTTTTTTCATGCTGAAGTTCATGAAGCATCACATATCTTAACTCTTTCAAGGTCATACGCCGCTCTATTCCCTCAGGTATCAGTATGGTGATCCTGAAGAATCCGACGATCATCGGTGAGCGAATACGAGATGAGACTAATATTGAAACATTTTTCTTAATACCGAGATCAATTTTGCATGTTTCAAAAAGGGAATTTATATCTGTATTGCTTACACTCTTTGCTGTCTTTATAATTCTGTGCAATTTTAAATGAGATCGGATAAAGAAAAAACTGAAAACAATGATGCCTGCTACCCAGATTAAAAGAAAAATTATATTAAGATTTGAATAGTCGAACTGATTGACTGAAATAGCAAACTCTTGTGTCCAATTGCCATCAAAATCAGCATTAGTTTGGGCTATCTCATTAGGTGCAAATGATACGGGAGGCCTTGTGCCCAGGTTTGCATGATTGCTAAATGAAATCCATTCTTTAGGTATAAACGGAAGGGTAAGTGCAGCGATCAGTAAAAACCATAGATGATAGCGCCAGTTGGGAGACAGACGAAAACGCCGTACAAAAAAGATTACGGCAATAGTGAGAGTCGATAGCAAGAATGTCATTAACATTTGAGGTAAGATCAGCATACTTCCCCTCCTTTATGAGGTAATCTTTTCAGTCTGTCAATATAAGATATTGACAGATAATTTCTGTAAATGCGAAAGAGTTTTGTATATCATTCAGTAAATATTAATAATTCGAGAGAAAATCAAACGCTTACTAATATATGAAGAACAAAAATATTAATCGATTGTAGTTCATGCAAAGTTAATTCTAGCATACCCTTTTTTAGTTTTGAAGAAAATACAATGCATATCGAACTGAAAGGAAAATTTTCCAATATAGTAAAATTAAAACTTAAAAAGCAATTGACACAACAAGATTACAAACGTAGTATTAGATTACAAGTGTAATCAGTATGCTGGATTACGCGGAAATTTATTAATATTTATTAAGTGAGGGATTAGTATGAGGTATTTTTCGATGAAAAAGTTCGCAACTACAGTGATGTTGGGCGCTTTGCTTCTTGCAGGTTGTTCAAGTACTCAAAATGAACTAGATTCAAATGAAGAAGTGGAAACAAGCTCCGGTTTTGAAGAGCTTGAAAAGGAGTATGATGCAAAACTAGGAGTGTATGCATTTAATACAGGTAACAATCAATCGATTTCCTACCGTGCGGATGAACGATTTGGCTATACATCTACACACAAAGCTTTAGCTGTAGGAGCACTTCTAAAGAAAAAATCGAGCGATGACCTTGATGAAAAAATTAATTTTACCGAGGAAGATTTAGTCAATTATAACCCCGTAACTGAGAAGTATGTTGATACTGGAATGACTTTAAAAGAGTTAAGTGATGCATCTCTTCGTTACAGTGATAATACGGCCGGGAATCTTATTCTTGAAGCTATCGGAGGACCTAAGGGATTCAAGGATGTTCTAAGAGAAATAGGTGACGATGTGACCGAACCAGCTCGTATTGAGCCAGAGCTTAACAATGTAGAGCCTGGAGAAACGAAAGATACAAGTACGCCTAAAGCACTTGCTGAAAGCCTCCAAGCTTTCACACTCGGTGATGTTCTATCTGAGGAGAAGCAGAAACTTCTTAATGACTGGTTGAAACGAAACACCACCGGCGATAACCTAATACGAGAAGGTGTACCAGAAGGGTGGATAGTTGGCGATAAAACCGGCGCCGGCCCATATGGTACTCGAAATGACATCGCTGTGATTTGGCCGCCAGATGATTCTCCAATCGTTCTTGCTATACTCTCTCGTCGTGAAAAAGCTGATGCTGAGTACGACGATGAACTAATTGCCAAAGCTACAAAAGTCGCCATTAATCAATTGCAGGAAAAGTAAAACATAAGGTTGTGTTGCTATGATCTGCAAACAGACCATTAAAGAGGGATTGGCCGGGCTGCTCCACAGACTAAGTATTGTGATGGTGTTCTATATGATCGCGCTTCAAAGCTTATAAGGAGTTGCGTCATAACTTGTAAAACTGAGTTTCATGATGCCAGTCAGTTATTAAAAATAGTGCGAACACATTTTATGTATTCGCACTAACTCAGTTTTGTATTATACCAGTGGATGGGGTATATAAAGTTCTTCTAAGCTATTAATCTCTTCAGATGTTAATTTGACTGATAATGCTGAAACTGCATCCTCGATATGGGTGACCTTGGTAGCGCCAATAATTGGTGAGGTGACCCCTTCTTTTTGTAACAACCAGGCAAGTGCCACCTGTGCGCGTGGAATGCCTCGATTATCCGCAACCTCTGCTACTCTTTCCGCCACTTTACGATCGTATTCTTCTGTCTTGATAAATAGATTCTTGGCCACTTGGTCAATTTCTGATCGTGAAGTCTGTTCATTCCAATCTCGGGTTAATCGACCTGCAGCAAAAGGTAAATATGGCGTCACGCCAACGCCATCATCTTTACAGAAAGGTAGCATTTCTCTTTCTTCTTCACGATAAAGTAAATTAAGTCTATTCTCCATAGAAATAAAACGGGTCAACCCTTTTTGTTCTGCTACGTGTTGAGCTTTTGCGAACTGCCAAGCTGACATGGATGAGGCACCGATATATCTTACTTTTCCTAACTTAACAAGATCATGTAGTGCTTCCATTGTCTCTTCAATCGGTGTGTTGGGATCCCATCTATGAATTTGATATAAATCGATGTAGTCTGTGCCCAAACGTTTTAGACTATTATCAACTTCCGTCATGATCACTTTACGGGAAAGCCCCATTGCATTTGGACCTTTACGCATTGGAACAAATACCTTTGTTGCAATGACAACTTCGTCGCGTCGGGCGTTATCTTTTAATGCCCGGCCAAGAATTTCTTCACTGGTGCCGTCAGAGTACATATTAGCAGAACTGAAAAAATTTATTCCTGAATCAAGAGCTTTTTTTATGATAGGTCTGCTATTTTTTTCGTTTAGTGACCATGGCGTATTACCTCTTTCAGGTATTCCGAAGCTCATGGTTCCAAGACATAATTGTGAAACATCCAGACCAGATTTTCCAAGTTTTTTATACTCCAATTAAAATTCACTCCTTCTGTAATAGTTAATGTACGGAGGGTTCTCCTTATTTTATCAGCGAGAAACTCCCATCATCACCAAGGAAGTTGACGTCTCTCATTCGAAAAAGTGCCTGTAGGACCATTCTCATCGAGCAGTGCAAGCTTCACCGGATGACGTGCTGCCTGTTGAACAGTGCCTGTTCCTTCAAAGTTGTTGAGGTCAGTTGCAGTGAAGCCCGGGCACACTGCATTAACCTTAATCCCTGTTGATTCAAGTTCAATAGCAAAAGCAAGGGTAATAGCATTGAGAGCAGTCTTTGAAGGGCTATAAACTGCACCGAACATTTCACGATGTGTATTGCTCGGTGCAGCGCTGAGTGCTAGCGATCCTGCACCACTAGATATATTTACAATGCGTGCAGCAGGAGCTCTACGAAGCAGGGGTAGCATTGCCTGTGTGACAGCAATGACACCAAATACGTTCGTCTCAAAAACCGTGCGAACCTCTTCGATAGATGCAACACTTGGCCTCCCTGATTTACCTACCTCTTCAAGCTTTCTTCCAGTCTCCCCCGCGTGCGATATACCCGCATTGTTGATAAGGACGTCGAGACGACCTAGCTCGCTACGGATACGCTCTGCCGCGGCATCGATAGAATGCTGATCCGTAACGTCAAGCTGAATAGCTCGAGCGTCTTCCCCAACACTAATGGCCGCTTCTTTTCCTTTCTCTAGATTTCGAGATCCAACAAGGACAGTGAATCCGTGTATTGCAAGATCTTTTGAGATTTGAAAGCCAATTCCTTTATTGGCCCCAGTAACCAAAGCAACGGGTTTTTTATGCATGGTTAACTCTCCTTTTTTACATGTAGCAATTTTTTTCGCAAATGAGAAATCTTCTTTAACGTATCCCTACATTTATTTAGGTTGACACATCAACCTTAAAGTAATTCTACCACCTTGCAGTTGACACGTCAACTTTGGTATACTTCATTTATGGAAAAAAAAATGATAAGTGAAGAAGAAATGCAACTATGGCATAGATGGAAAGGCTCTTATAAGAATATTTTTGGTAGCGTAGTAAAAGACATGTCGGAGAAAACTGGCCTATCAGAGGGAGACTTTGGTATATTAGATCGGTTGGATCTTTATGGAAAGGGTAAACTTCGCCAACAAGAATTAGCAGACTTGATGGATTGGACAAAGAGTCGATTATCTCATCATTTAACGAGGATGGAAAAACGTGGACTTGTTTTAAGGGAACCAATAGAAACTGAAAGAGGAGTTCAGGTCATCATTACTTCGGTGGGAAAATCGATATTAGATGACGCTCGCCCTGTCGTTTCATTGGCAATACGTGAGCATTTTTTAAATTTATTAACAGAAAAAGACATTGAGTCGATTACTAGTCTGGCAGAAAAAACAAAAACAAAGTCTTCATCAACTTGAGACCCCAACCACTCTAATTACGCTGATGTGCTTAGATGTTAGGTAATTAAAAGCTTATCTTCCTAAATTGGAAGATAAGCTTTTTCTAGTAGGGACCCTACTACTTGAGTAATAATATCCGAATGGAGTAGTTCAATCCTTTTAATAAATTCGTTCGATTTTATACCCTTTCTCTTCAAGCTCACTTGGTACACTTGGATCAATCACAACATGAGCTGAACCGATGATAACAAAGTAGGTCTGCCCATCATCCCTTTGTAGGATTTCATCAAGCTTGTTCGCCATATTGACGTTACGGTTATCATTTAGTTTTTGTTGATACTCTGCATCAAAACTTCCAAGACCTTCTGATAGCTGATCCACAAGACCATCCGTATCATTATGAATCCAACTATATCCCAACTGGTTTAATGAACTTCCAATATCCTCAAATCCCTCTATTGTACCTTCCAACATTTGAACTTGCGTTTCCATACTATAGCCACTTAACACGTCATATTGCATTTCAATGGTTTCTAATTCAATGATTTCTTTATTGTCCTCTAATGAACATTTGAGAAAATATAAATCAACGCCATATTCTGGTGCCAACTCGCTTCCTTGATTACCCAATTCGTTTAATATAGTTCCTATAAACCACGGCTGAAACTCATCATAATCCTCCAACGTTATTTCTTTTCAAATATATCTGAGAGAATGAAGCAATTAAACAGAGAAATAGGAGCTTATGGAGGAAAAGGGTTATCTTACCGCAGCCACTCAAACCCCTAAAAACTCGTTGTAAAAGAGAAGTGAACAGCTGGAGCGATTATAATGTATTCACAATATAATACGTAAAAATTTCATACGCATATAGTAAGGACAGAATCAACAAAATCACACGCAACATCCACTGGATATAATTATTTTTGTGCTTTATATATCTATAAAGCAGCCAATACCAAATAAGAAGTAGCATAATGGGGGTACCAAGAAATATCCATGACGGAGCTGTTTCTGTAGATGCTGGAGTTAAAGTTGTTAGAAATAGACTATATACTGTCAGAATCCCTGATAGAAAGATACTGATAAACGTCCAATTCTTTCTCGCGGAAATCAACTGTATCTTATCTGGATTTGTACTAAGCATTCGCCAAGTGTAATCACAGAGCCACAAGACACTAAAAATAAAAGGAATAAGTAAAACAAATGTATTAATATGGCCCGCAAATCCTGCACCAAGCAATACGAAAAATGATAGGACAGAAAGGAAAAAAAGTGCAATGAAATAACCTACATGAAAAAGTGCTACCTTCATATTAACCACCTTCCTCTTTGGCTCAAAATCCCTCTAGTTCAACAATAACATAATATTCCATTTATTTTGGCGAAAAATAGGTCCTCTATGTGCTATACGATTTTCTCCTCATTAAGTTTAAAATCACAAAAGCTTATCTTGTTTGATATGAGTATAGGGATGCTTATGGCTGGAAGTGTCATTCTAAGTATTCAATTTGGCACTTTAATCGATACCGTGTATGTCCTCCGTCAACCATTCGCAAGGCAGTATAAATAGCATTGTTATTATGAACCAGTTCTAATAGATGTGACATTGCTTATAGATAGTAACAAATCTCAAGCATTTGAAGAGGCACTATATGTCTAAGTTCTTATCACAAATTCCAAATTAGCAAAACCTGTCTTATTGCTAAATCTTTATGGTAAAAGCCTCAGTTGTACTTTTACTATAGTCCAATAAGATTTTTCTTTCCTATAGTGAAATAAAGTCTGTTACCGAAAATTTCGGAAATGGACTCATAATATCATTATTATCTACCTAGTTTATTATCAAATTCAGTTGTATCTACATTCTCGCCGAATAAATCTTTTAGTTTACATTTTAATTCCATCACCTACATATAAAACTATTTGAATTAAAGCGAATAATATAATCAACATATCCTACAGCAACTGCAAAGTAGGGTATAACATCCAGAGGTAAAATAAAATAGCCTAAAGCCCCACCAATGGAAGACTTTTTTTGCTTAATGAAACAGGAGATGTATTGCGGCGCATCGTTATGTTCGTTTGAGGATTTAAAAAAGGAGATTAAAAAATAGATGGATTCTAATAATATCAAATGAATAAGAATAAAATTGGCAGGTGTGAGTCCGCCTCAATATCGGATTCACACCTGCCAATCGCCTACGAGGTGCACTCTTTTCGCCCACAATAGGTTGATACTGTGTTTTTCTAAACATAAAGACCATCTTTTCTAATACATTTGGGTTAAAATAGTTTTCCTTTAGTGCCATTCCTATAGATACTATATAGGAAATTCAATTAAACACTTTATAGACACTTAATATCTTTAATTAAACAAAAAATTAATCGGTTAATCCGTCTTCTGCGCAATGAGCATGTATAGAGATTTCGCTGGGAAGTATTTTTCTGTTACCTTGAATCCCGCTTCTTTCATTTCCTGCTCCATTTTTTCCAGCGTAATTCTTGGTGCCTTCTCAGAACTTCCTTTTGCTTCAAGTTCCAAACAGATTAGATAGCCTTTATTTTTTAGTGTATATTTCATTTGCTGTAACAGTGGTGTCAGCGGCTGAATTTCATGTAGAACCAGAGAAGCAATGACAATATCGATTGAGCCATCAGGTAAAGGAAGTGCCTCTATACTTCCCTGTATCGGAACAATATTCGTGACTTGCCTCTCCAATGCTTTCTCATTTATTTTTTCCAATTTTCCAACATGGCGGCGTCGATATCCAACGCGTACACATTGCCCTTAGTTTTTTCCGCCATAGGTATGGTAAAATAACCTGTTCCAGCACCAAAGTCTAAGACGTTGTCTGTTTCTTTTAGAGGAATCATGTTTAGTAGCTGTTCTGGGGAGAATTCTTTTCTTCGTTCGGGACTTTCTAAATAGGAAACTTTCCCTTTACTGTGCTTACAATGTGAGTGATCCATATAGATCCTCCTTTTTTAAGTAGCTATTTAGGCGTGCCGTTTCTCCTAGTTAAACTTTTCTTCTATCAGTGCTGCATTTACAGCCATGGCAGCCATACTCCCTTCCCCCGCAGCAATAATTAGTTGGGAGGGACCGGCAATTCGCGTATCTCCGCAAGCAAATACACCTTCCATATTCGTGCGTTTGAAGCTGTCAGTTTCAATCCCTCCCTGCTCGTTTAATGTATATTCGAGTGAAGAATCAAAAGAAGCGGCCTGTTTCCATTCCGCCGTAATAAAACCTCCCTCACGGAGCACTTCTGTTTCATCCTCAAATCGTATTTTACTCAGCATTCCCTCTTCGCCTATCAAAGCAGCGATCTTCTTTTCATTAATGCTGATGTCTTTGCTTTTGAGCAACTCTTGTTCTTCGGGTGAAAGTAATTTACTTCCGTTTGTAAAAATAATTAAATCGTTCGTCCAGTTGGATACCATTTTCGCCATATGAAATGCCTTTTCATCATCTGTGATCACTGCCAGCGGACGATCTCTTAATTCCCACCCATCACAGAAAGGACAGCTGAACAGGCTCTTGCCATAGAACTCCTTTACCCTTGGTATATCAGGAAGCACTTCCTTAAAACCGGTTGCGAGAATAATCTTTTTCGCACTATATACTCTCCCATTCTCTGTCTCCACCTGGAAGACGTTGTTTTCTTTAGTAATACGATGCACCCGTTGCTTTTCGGTCCTTACATCCGGGTACCTGTTTAATTCATCCTGGGCAACCCTTTTGAATTCTTGCGGATGTATGCCATCCCTTGTGATAAATCCATGAGACTCAGAAGTCACCGCATTTCTCGGTTTATTGTCATCAAAAAGTATAGTTTTACGCCTTGACCTTCCAAGTACTAATGCAGCATTCAGTCCGGCGGGGCCTCCGCCAATCACAGCGCAGTCTAATATCAAATTGTTCACTCCTTTAAATTTAAATTTAGCTTTTTAATCTTTTTGTTTGGATCCTGCCTCTTTGGCAATATCAATCAATAGCTTTGATTCTAGTTCATTTTTCATATTTTCCTCTGCTTGCGTCATGACATTCTCAATCAAGCAGCCTTCATGATGAATAGAGCAGTCAAATAAACTAGTATCTCCTTCAGTCGCGTTAATAACATCCAAAAAGGTTATTTCATCTTTTCTTCTAGATATTTTATAGCCTCCCTTCGCACCAGGTGTCGACTCAATTAAACCAGCTTTCGTAAGTTTGGTTAATATCTTAGATAGATAAGTCGGGGAAAGATTCTGCATTTCTGCTAACTCCTGCACTCCCATCGAACTCCCCCCAGGCTGTAACATTAAATGAACTATTGTATGCAGGGCATAGTTTGTCGCGTTTGAATATCTCATTCCTAACCTCCTTATATAAAAAGATATTATAGACACTTTATGTCTTTAATTGAAATGAGTTTATCATGTGTTCGTTAGGAAGTCAACTTGAGTGTTTTTAAACACCGACTAGACAAAATTACGAAAAGCTAACATTTCTAAAAGATTCTTTCATACAATTATTATAGAGGTGATAATCATGGGAAGAGTGCAATATAACAGCAATGATATTGATTTAATAGCAAGAATGATAAGAGCAGAAGCTGAAGGAGAAGGAAAACTAGGGATGCTTATGGTTGGGAATACCATTGTAAATCGAGCAGTAGCTGATTGTTTAGATTTTAGGGATGTCAGGTCCATACGTGATGTGATTTTTCAAACTCAAGGTGGAAATTATTCTTTTGAAGCAGTACAAAAAGGTAATTTATTTTACAATCCAGCAAGAGATTTAGAAAGGGATTTAGCGAGAAAACTTGTAAAATATTGGAGACAACATCCTTCTAAGTATTCGCTTTGGTACTTTAATCCTTATGGTCCATGTCCTCCAACGTGGTACGGTCAACCATTCACCGGCCAATATAAACAGCATTGTTATTATGAACCAGTGGCTAACACATGTGATAGTGCTTATAGATAATAACAACTATCTTATGCATTTATACGGCTCCCAATAAGTTAAAGTTTTAAATTATACAGCTGGTTGTGATTCGTTTAATTCTCCTTGTATCTACCCTCTAATAAATCGATAAAGTTCTTACCAAAAATTCAAAAAAAAATAAAGTCTGTTTCCTAAAACCTTGGGAAACAGACTCATCATATCCTTATTATCTACCTAGTTTATTATCAATCTCCGTTGTATCTATATTCTCGCCGAATAAATCTTTTAGTTTATTTTTAGCTTTCACTTTAATTTCATCATCCACATATAAAGCTACTTGAATTAATGTATATGGTAATTTAAAAGTGAGCCACCATAGCAATTGAAAACTGAGCCACTTTTGATAGAAAATAACCCTAATGACATATTAGGGGGAAGTAT
>NZ_QPJJ01000017.1 GCF_003337485.1 Saliterribacillus persicus | reverse complement strand
ATGAGGTAGATAGGTTCGAGGTGGAAGCGTGGTGACACGTGTAGCTGACGAATACTAATCGATCGAGGACTTAACTAAACACAAAATGTTTGATTTGTCATACACCTTATCTAGTTTTGAAGGTATATTCCTTCATTATACATAGTCTGGTAGCAATAGCGAAGAGGTCACACCTGTTCCCATGCCGAACACAGTAGTTAAGCTCTTCAGCGCCCATGGTAGTTGGGGCTTGCGCCCCTGCGAGAGTAGGACGTTGCCAGGCAAATAAAAAGATCCTTAGTCAATGATGATTAAGGGTCTTTTTTGTTGCGTGTAAATCATGTTTCCTTCAATAAATTTTTCCTTCCTATACATAGTATAATGAATAAAGGGGTATAGGTGTAGAAGATCAATATAAACAAAGAGAGGTGCGAATGTGATTTCAACCATTTTTGATCAACAATTTATGGAATCTATATCAAAGATATTAATTGCATTATTATTGTCAGGTTTAATAGGATTTGAAAGAGAATTAAAAAATCATTCTGCAGGCTTTCGGACACATATATTAGTAGGTGTAAGTGCTTGTCTGATGATGTTACTATCTGTGAATGGTTTCACGAGCTTTATGGAAGACTATGATAATGTTCGGTTCGATCCAGCAAGAATACCATCCTATGTTATTAGCGGTATAGGGTTTTTAGGTGCCGGTACTATCATTGTAAATGGAATGACTATTAGAGGATTAACAACAGCTGCTTCCATTTGGGCAGTGGCAGGCTTAGGGTTAGTGGTCGGTATTGGAATGTATAAAGAAGCAATTTTAACAACTTTTGTAATTTTAGTAAGCCTAGTAGCTTTAAATAAAATTGAAAAGTTAATGCATAAAGGAAAACAACAAATGATTTTTGAATTAAAAGTTGCTCCTACATGGAACATGACTACTTTTATGACAGAAATCCATAGTTTCGATTTGAATATTCGAGAAATTGAATTTAAACAAAATTATGGTATTTCTAGAAACTTAATTGTGCATATTGATTCTATTGAGTTAAAAGATAAGGAAAAAATCTATAATTGGTTAGCAGACCAAAAAGATATTCAAAAAATTAATTTTAGGATGTAATTCTTTATAAGAATTTTTAGTTTTCTTAAAATACTTATTGGTTGCATCATGTTGAAGGTGGGGTATAATAAACTTAAAGTCAAATATAGTCAAAGTCAGATAGGAGGAGGAAGATGCGTAATATTTCAGACATTATTGAAGCCTATCTCAAAACTGTAATTAAAAATGATCAAGAGCAAATTATAGAGATTAAGCGTAGTGAAATAGCGAGTCGATTTGAGTGTGTCCCCTCCCAGATTAATTATGTAATCAACACACGATTTACTACTGAAAAAGGGTACATTGTTGAAAGTAAACGTGGAGGTGGCGGATATATTCGTATAAGTCGCGTCACAAATAATGACAAAGCAGCGCTTATTGATGAAATTATTACGATGATTCAACCAAGAATTAGTCAACAGGCAACAATTGATATTCTAGAAAGAATGATGGACGAAAAGATAGTAACAAAAAGAGAAGCAAAACTATTCATAAGTGCTATAGATCGTAATACATTAACATTACCATTACCAGCTCGTGATGAGCTAAGAGCCAGAATTCTTACAGCTATGCTATCCACATTAAAATATGAATTATAGGGAGGTGGAGTGTATGGAATGTCAAGAATGCAATGAGAACGTGGCAACCTTGCATTTTGCCAAAGTAATAAATGGAGAAAAAACTGAAATTCATGTATGTGAAAAGTGTGCCAAAGAAAAAGGATATGTAAATAATGAAGAAGAGGCTTATTCTTTACACGATCTTCTTTCAGGGTTGTTTAATTTTGACTCGGCATCTTACCCTAATCAAGCGGCAATGGATACTTACCGCAAAGAACAATTAAAATGCGAAAAGTGCGGAATGACTTATCAAGATTTTACTAGAATCGGTAAGTTTGGATGTGCGTCCTGCTATGATACCTTTTCAAAACATTTAAACCCGATTTTTAGACGAGTGCATAGCGGAAATACGAAACATGATGGGAAAGTACCTAAACGAACTAGCTCAGCGTTATATCAAAAAAAGAAAGTCGATCAATTAAAAGAAAAGTTAAAAGCTCACATTGAGAAAGAAGAGTTTGAAGAAGCAGCAATGGTGAGAGATAAAATTAAAGCCATTGAAAAATCCCATAACCAAGAAGGGGAGGGAGAATAGACATGGGCTTGGAACAATTTATTCAAGAAGCAATTAGTCCGTGGATGAAAGATGAAGGTCCAGATAGTGATATTGTAATGAGCAGTCGAATTCGATTGGCGCGCAATTTAGAAAAAATCCCGTTTCCTTTAGTTGCTGAAGAAGAAAAATTAAAGGAAGTAATTGATGAAGTAGAAAAAGATTTTAATGAACAATCCTTTGAGCAGTATCAAGATTTTGAGCTTATAAAAATGGAGTCTTTGAAGGCTTTAGAAAAAAGAATTCTCGTCGAAAAACACCTCATTAGTCCACACCTTGCTGATAAAACAAAACAAGGTGCTGTTCTTATCTCTAATAGTGAACAGGTTTCTATCATGGTAAATGAAGAGGATCATTTTAGAGTGCAATTATATTTACCTGGATTTCAATTAGAGAAGGCGTTAGAAGAAGCTTTTAAAATTGATGATTGGTTAGAAGAAAAGATAGACTTTGCCTTTGATGAAGAGCAAGGCTACCTTACTACTTGTCCAACCAATGTTGGAACAGGAATGCGTGCCTCAGTAATGATGCATTTACCAGCCTTAGCTATCACGAGAAAGATCAATCGCATGATACCAGCAATTAACCAATTAGGACTAGTGGTAAGAGGATTATACGGAGAGGGTAGTGAAGCAATCGGTAATATCTTTCAAATCTCCAATCAAGTTACATTGGGTAGATCAGAAGATGACATCATTGATGACTTGAAAAGTGTGGTGCATAAACTGATTGAGCAAGAGAGATATGCAAGAGAATTACTTTTACAAGAGTCAGAAATCGAATTAGAAAATCGCATTTTTAGGTCATATGGGGTATTAAGGTATAGTAGATTAATCGAATCGAAAGAAACGGCACAATGTTTATCAGATGTTCAACTAGGAATTGATTTGGGGATGATTAAAGATATTTCTAAATCAATCTTAAATGAATTAATGGTGCTTACCCAACCCGCCTTTTTACAACAGTATGCTAAAAAAACTTTGCACCCTCAAGAAAGAGACGTGTTTAGAGCAAGTCTAATTCGTGAAAGATTAAAGTTGGAAGACTAAATCGCAAGGAGGAATACGGATGATTTTTGGACGATTTACAGAAAGAGCACAGAAGGTCTTAGCATTATCTCAAGAAGAAGCAGTCCGACTTGGACATAATAATATTGGAACGGAACATATTTTACTAGGGTTAGTCAGTGAAGGAGAAGGTATTGCAGCAAAAGCTTTACAGGCACTGGGACTTGGTACGGAAAAAATACAGGAAGAAGTTGAAGGTTTAATAGGGAAGGGAAATAAAGCTTCTCAAACGATCCACTATACACCAAGAGCTAAAAAGGTAATTGAGCTATCGATGGATGAAGCAAGAAAGCTAGGGCATTCCTATGTCGGTACAGAGCATATCCTCTTAGGTTTAATTAGAGAAGGTGAAGGTGTAGCGGCTCGTGTATTAAATAACTTAGGTGTAAGCTTAAATAAAGCGCGTCAGCAGGTATTACAGCTTTTAGGGAATAATGAGTCAAACGCAGGGCAAAATGGCCGAGGCGGTCAAAATACAGCAGCTAATACCCCTACATTAGATTCACTTGCTCGTGATTTAACTGCAATAGCGAAAGAAGGAAATATTGATCCTGTTATTGGGCGAGAGAAAGAAATTGAACGTGTGATACAGGTATTAAGCAGACGTACTAAAAATAATCCTGTATTAATTGGTGAGCCAGGTGTTGGTAAAACGGCTGTTGCTGAAGGCTTAGCGCAGCAAATTATTGATAATGAAGTGCCCGAAATTTTAAGAGAAAAACGCGTAATGACACTTGATATGGGTACAGTAGTAGCTGGAACTAAATATCGAGGCGAGTTTGAAGATCGTTTGAAAAAAGTGATGGAAGAAATTCGTCAAGCAGGAAATGTCATCTTATTTATTGATGAATTGCATACATTAATTGGCGCAGGTGGGGCCGAAGGGGCCATTGACGCTTCTAATATTTTAAAACCATCGCTTGCCCGCGGTGAGTTGCAATGTATAGGTGCAACAACCTTAGATGAATATAGAAAATACATTGAAAAAGATGCAGCATTAGAACGTAGATTCCAGCCCATTCAAGTAAATGAGCCTACGATGGAAGAATCCATCCTTATTTTAAAAGGCTTACGAGATCGATACGAAGCTCACCACCGTGTAACGATTACAGATGAAGCGATTGAAGCTGCTTCTAAGTTATCTGATCGTTATATTACCGATCGATTTTTACCAGACAAAGCGATTGATTTAATAGATGAGGCAGCTTCTAAAGTGCGCCTTCGTTCGTATACAGCTCCACCAAATTTAAAAGAGCTGGAGCAAAAGTTAGAAGAAGTGAAAAAAGAAAAAGATGCAGCCGTCCAAAGCCAAGAGTTTGAAAAAGCAGCATCCCTAAGAGATTCTGAACAACGCTTGCGTGAGGAATTAGATGAAACAGCTTCTAAATGGAGAGAAAAGCAAGGACAAGAGAACTCAGAAGTTGTAGTAGAAGATATTGCAGAGGTAGTTTCCACATGGACCGGTGTTCCCGTTTCAGCCTTAACTAAGGATGAGAGCGATCGTTTATTAAATATGGAAAATATTTTACATGGACGCCTAGTTGGACAAGAGGAAGCAGTAAAATCTGTATCGAAAGCAATTCGTCGTGCTCGCGCTGGGTTAAAGGATCCGAAGCGTCCGATAGGTTCCTTTATTTTCCTTGGTCCAACGGGTGTTGGTAAAACAGAATTGGCAAGAGCTTTAGCCGAATCGATGTTTGGTGATGAGGAAGCGATGATTCGAATAGATATGTCTGAATATATGGAAAGACATGCTACTTCTCGTCTGGTTGGTTCTCCCCCTGGTTATGTGGGTTATGAAGAAGGTGGACAATTAACAGAGAAGGTACGTCGTAAACCATATTCTGTAGTCTTACTCGATGAAGTCGAAAAGGCACATCCAGAAGTATTTAATATCTTACTTCAAGTGTTAGAGGATGGAAGATTAACAGACTCTAAAGGCCGTGTGATTGATTTTCGTAATACCGTTTTAATCATGACCTCTAACGTAGGAGCTAGTGAGTTAAAACGTAATAAATATGTTGGATTTAGTCTAGGAGATGAAGAACAGGATTATCAGGATATGCGATCAAAAGTAATGGGAGAATTGAAAAAGTCCTTCCGCCCAGAATTCCTAAATCGTATTGATGAAATTATTGTGTTCCACTCCCTAGAGAAAAAGCATATGAAATATATTGTTGAATTTATGGCAAAAGATTTAGAAAAACGATTAAAAGAACAAGATATTGATTTCACCTTATCTGAAAAAGCCATAGAAAAAATAGCGAAAGATGGCTTCGATCCGGAATACGGTGCAAGACCACTCCGTCGTGCTATTCAGAAAAATGTAGAGGACTTATTATCAGAATCTCTACTGACAGAAGAAATTACTAAGGGACAAACAATAACGATTGACCTTGATAAAGACGGTAACTTTGAGGTAGTACCTAAGTAAGATTTGAAAAAATCGGAGGGATAGCCCTTCCGGTTTTTTCGTATTTATATTGAGTTTTCCACACTTTTTACATATATATTTAAACAAATTGATAGATGCTTGTAACTTAATGGACGTTAAAATCGTATATAATGAAAAGGAGCGAATCATTTGGCTAAGCGAAAATCAAAATTTATTTGTCAGGAATGTGGGTACGAGTCTCCGAAATGGATGGGAAAATGTCCTGGCTGTAACCAATGGAATACCCTGATCGAAGAGACAGTAGTCACAGGTACACAAAAGCGAGGAAATTGGGCGAGTGGAAGTAATATTACGCAAAAGCCCGAAAAAATTACCGCTATCGAGTCTCAGGAAGAGCCTCGTATCGTTACTGGGATTGGTGAATTAAATCGAGTATTAGGCGGTGGAATTGTTCGTGGTTCTTTGGTTTTAATTGGTGGAGATCCGGGAATTGGAAAGTCTACGCTTCTCTTACAAGTTTCCAATCAATTAGCCACTCAAAATATTGATGTCCTCTATATTTCAGGAGAAGAATCAACGAGACAAACGAAGCTAAGAGCAGATCGTCTTGGGGTAACATCTGATCGATTGTATGTGTTAGCGGAGACGAACATGCTGGACATTACCACTCAAATTGATCAATTAAAACCTTCCTTTGTGGTAATTGACTCGATTCAAACGGTATTTAAAGAAGATGTAACGAGCGCACCTGGAAGTGTCACACAGGTTCGAGAATGTACGAGTGAATTAATGCGTATTGCCAAACGAAATAATATACCTATTTTTATTGTGGGACATGTAACGAAAGAAGGTTCAATAGCTGGACCACGATTACTGGAGCACATGGTAGATGCTGTATTATATTTTGAAGGCGAGCGTCATCACACCTTTAGAATACTACGTGGCGTAAAGAATAGGTTCGGAAGCACGAACGATATGGGTATTTTTGAGATGAAGGAAGAAGGCTTAAAAGAAGTCTTAAATCCTTCAGAGATATTCTTAGAAGAACGTTCGCGCGGCGCAGCTGGTTCGACTGTTGTGGCATCAATGGAGGGAACAAGGCCAGTTTTAGTAGAAATTCAAGCGCTCATTTCTCCAACAAGCTTTGGAAACCCAAGAAGAATGGCAACAGGGATTGATCATAATCGTGTGCCACTCTTGATGGCGGTTTTGGAAAAAAGAGTAGGCTTGATGCTCCAAAATCAAGATGCTTATGTAAAAGTAGCGGGTGGTGTGAAATTAGACGAGCCTGCTATTGATTTAGCTGTTGCGATTAGTGTTGCTTCTAGCTTTAGAGATCAACCGTCTAGAATGGATGATGTGTTAATTGGGGAAGTTGGCTTAACTGGAGAAATCCGACGGGTATCTAGAATTGAACAACGGGTACAAGAGGCAGCAAAGTTAGGTTTTAAACGAGCCGTCATCCCAGCTAAGAATCTAGAAGGTTGGAATCCGCCAGATGACATTCAAGTAGTTGGCGTGAATACCGTACAAGAAGCAATACAAGTCACTTTAGGAGGCAGCTAGATGGAAAAGAAGAGAAAAAAAGAAGAAATAGTCTCAGAAATGCTTAAATGGGTTGCACCAGGAACTCCGATTCGTGAAGGAATAGAAAATGTTTTACGGGCGAAAACGGGAGGACTTATTGTTGTAGGCTATAGTGAGCAAATGAAATCAATAGTAGATGGAGGATTTGAGATTCAAGCAAAATGCACACCTGCTAGTTTGTACGAGTTAGCAAAAATGGATGGTGGCATAATCCTCAATGAAAAAGGATCAGAAATTTTATATGCAAATGTGCAGTTAATGCCAGATGTGCAGGTTTCCTCCAGAGAAACAGGAATGCGTCACAGAACAGCAGAAAGAGTAGCAAAACAAACAGGACACTTGGTTATTGCTATTTCTGAAAGACGAAATGTGATCACGCTGTATAAAGGTAATATTCGTTACGTTTTAAAGGATATTGCCGTCATTTTAGCAAAAGCAAACCAAGCGTTACAAACCTTAGATAAGTATAAAATGGTGCTAGATCAAGGGATTACAAACCTTGGAGCATTAGAGTTTGAGAATGTGAGTACCCTAAGTGAAGCCGTACAAGTATTTCATCGTGTGGAGATGGTACTTCGTATAAAAACAGAGATCCTAAATTATATTAATGAGCTTGGAACAGAAGGAAGATTAATACAGCTTCAATTGACGGAGCTCGTTTCAAATATTGAATTAGAAGCGAAATTATTGATCCAGGATTACCTTTATGCGCCAGAAGCAGATGTCTCTGAAATCCTAAAAAAGCTTCAAAAAAGATCCACCCAAGAATTATTAGAGGATGGAGATATTGCAAAAATTTTAGGATATCCAAGTCAAACAAAAATGGACCAGGTCGTTATTCCAAAAGGGTACCGTATTTTGCATAAAATTCCTCGTTTGCCTTATGTAATCGTCGATTATATTGTACAGGAGTTTCAAACACTACCTGAGATCGTAAAAGCAACACCAGCAGAATTAGTGAAGGTAAATGGTGTAGGGGAAGTTCGTGCAGAGAAAATTAAAGAAGGATTAGAACGAATTCAAGAACAACTTTTTATAGATAGACATATGTAAGTGGAATTTTTGGAAATTTTTGACTATAATAAAACCCCATGGTACATTTATTTTAATAGTAGCCATGGTTTAAAATAAAACGAAATGGAAAGAATAAAAAATAGGAGGTGAATGTGGTGCTAAAAAGATTTGTACAGCTATTCTTTGTTATTGCAGGTGGTACTGCTGGGTATCTTTATATCCCAGATTTACTAAATTTGTTAAGTTTTACAGAAGGTACATGGCTGGTTTCAGATTATGTGGCTCCATATATTGGAATAATTTTAGGTGCAATTATTTTATTTTTACTAACATTTTGGTTTGTTGATCATATCGTCAATTTCTTTATGTGGATTGAAGAAACGTTAGTCAAAGCACCAGTCGGAGATTTAATGTTTGGTAGTTTGGGTATTATTATTGGGCTGGTTATTGCTTACTTTATTAACATGCCAATTCAAGCGATCGAGATTAAAATAGTATCTCAAGTTATTCCAATATTTTTAAGTGTTTTGTTTGCTTATTTTGGTTTCCAAGTGGGCTTTAAACGTCGTGATGAGTTTTTGAATTTACTCACACTGCCTAAAAAAGAAAAAAGGAAATCGGATCTACAAGATGAGACAGAAACTGAATTACCAAAACCTAAAATATTGGATACGAGCGTCATTATCGACGGGCGTATTGCAGACATTTGTCAGACCAACTTTTTAGAAGGAACAATTGTTATCCCACAGTTTGTTCTTGGAGAGCTTCAGCATATTGCAGATTCATCCGATGTTTTAAAACGAAATCGTGGACGCCGAGGACTGGATATTCTGAACCGAATTCAGAAAGAATTGCCAATCCATGTGGAAATGTACGAAGGTGATTTTGAAGAAATTCCAGAAGTGGACAGCAAACTTGTTAAGCTTGCAAAAGTGATGAATGGTGTTGTTGTAACAAATGATTTTAATTTAAACAAAGTTTGTGAATTTCAAAAAGTAGCAGTTTTGAACATTAATGATTTGGCTAATGCAGTGAAACCAATTGTGTTACCAGGTGAAGAGTTAGCAGTTCAAGTCATTAAGGACGGGAAAGAACAAAAACAAGGTGTAGCTTACCTTGATGATGGTACTATGATTGTGGTGGAAGAAGGTAAAGACTATATTGGTCAGACAATTGAGGTTGTCATTACGAGCGTATTACAAACCTCTGCTGGTCGAATGATTTTTGCTAAACCTAAAGTGCTTGAAAAAGCGCAGTGAAAAGGGTATAACTTATAGAAGGTGGTAAAAGTGGTAACGATTCGTTATCACTTTTATCTTATGGGGATTTTTTTAGAAAAGGTTGAGTTATATCTTACATAAAGAAGGATGGTCAGGAATGATCACATACAGTGCGGTAGTTCTAGCAGCAGGGCAAGGGAAAAGGATGAATGCAGGGAAGAATAAGCAATTTCTAATGATAGGTAAAGATCCGCTTATTATACATACGCTAAATCCCTTTATGAATGATTCCTCCTGTAAGGAAATTATTCTTGTTATTCAAAAAAACGAGCAAGAACAATTCAAACATTTACTCCAAAGCTATCAGCTTCTTTCAAAAGTTATATTAATAGATGGTGGTAAAGAAAGACAAGATAGTGTCTATCAGGGGCTTAAAGCAGTTACACAAGATTTTGTGATGATTCATGACGGAGCACGTCCATTTATAACAGTAAAAGAGCTTCAGCAATTATTAAACAGGACAGAGTTAACTCATGCAGCAATATTTGCTGTGCCGGTTACCGATACGATAAAAAAAGTCAGCGGGAAAAAACTAGAAACCTTAGACCGGAGTGTCTTGTGGGCAGCTCAAACGCCTCAAGCATTTTCCCTCCCGTTGATAAAAAAGGCACATCAGCATGCTTTAGATAATCATTTTTTAGGAACAGATGATGCTTCTTTAGTAGAAGAAATCGGTCATGCAGTTGAAATTGTGGAAGGAAGCTATCACAATATGAAGTTAACTACGCCAGAGGACTTAAAACGCGCAGAAGCGATATGGGTAGAGACCACTAAAAATGAGGTGAAAGAATGAGAATAGGTCATGGTTATGATGTACACCAACTAGTTGAGGGTAGACCTTGTATTATCGGCGGTATAGAAATCCCATATGAATACGGATTATTGGGACATTCTGATGCAGATGTCCTCCTACACACGATAGCAGACGCACTCTTAGGTGCAATTGCAAAAGGGGATATCGGCAAGCATTTCCCAGACACAGATCCGTCCTTTAAAGATGCCGACTCCAAGGTGCTTCTTGAACAGGTGTATCAGCTAGTGAAGGAAGAGGGATACAAAATCGCAAATCTTGATTGCACCGTTATTGCTCAAGCACCTAAACTAGCGCCATATATAGAGCAGATTCGAGAAAAGATAGCGGACATACTAAAAGTAGAAGTAGGTCAAATTAATGTAAAAGCAACGACCACAGAAAAGCTAGGATTTACAGGAAGAAAAGAAGGTATTGCAGCAGAAGCTGTTGTGCTTATAGAAGGATAACGATTTGCCAGTAGCCTTAATTTAAAATAAAATAGGATAAGTGATGTTATTAACGCAATCATTTTGAATGATAAATTTATAATAAATGAATAGGTTTGATCGTTTAGTTGCGAAAAAACGTAAGATAGAGAGGGGTAATGAAATGGGAAGTAGTGTACGTGTGCGTTATGCACCAAGTCCAACAGGAAATCTTCACATCGGAAATGCAAGAACGGCATTATTTAATTATTTATATGCGAGACACTTTGGAGGTACTTTTCTGATTCGTATCGAGGATACGGATGATAAGCGAAATGTCGAAGGTGGAGAAGAAAGTCAGCTTAAATACTTAAAATGGCTAGGAATTGAATGGGATGAAGGTGCGGATGTCGGTGGAAATTATGGTCCGTATCGTCAAACAGAGCGTTTAGATATTTATAATAAATATGTAGATGAGTTATTGGAGCGCGGCCTTGCTTATAAATGTTACATGACAGAAGAGGAATTGGATCAAGAAAGAGAAACACAAAAAGCAAATGGTCAAGTACCGAAATATTCCGGAGCACATCGAAATTTAACCGATGAACAAATTGCTGCATTCGAAGCGGAAGGAAGACAGCCTAGTATTCGTTTCCGTGTGCCGGATCAAGTGACGTATTCTTTCCAAGATATTGTTCGTGGGAAAATTAGCTTTGAATCGAGTGATTTTGGTGACTGGGTAATCGTAAAGAAAAATGGTATACCAACCTATAACTTCGCCGTTGCAATTGACGATCATTTGATGGAAATTAGTCATGTTTTAAGAGGGGAAGAACATATTTCAAATACACCAAAACAAATGATGATCTATCAAGCATTTGGTTTTAATGCACCACAATATGGCCATATGACATTGATTTTAAACGAAAATCGTAAAAAATTAAGTAAACGTGATGAACATATCCTGCAATTTATCGAACAGTATAAAAACCTGGGGTATTTATCAGAATCGTTATTTAATTTCATTGCGCTACTTGGATGGTCACCGGTGGGAGAAGAAGAAATTTTCACCAAACGATCGTTTATCGATATTTTCGATCCAGCTCGCTTGTCGACTTCTCCGGCAATCTTTGATCCAGCTAAATTGAAATGGATGAATAACCAGTACTTAAAAACAGTATCGCTAGAAAAAGTAGTAGAGTTAACTTTACCTCACCTCATTAAAGCGGGCAAAGTATCTACCGATATGGATGAGGACACACGTAAATGGGTGGTAGAGTTAATTGGCTTATACCATGAACAATTAAGCTATGGAGCAGAAATTGTAGAGTTGACAGAGCTCTTTTTCAAAAAAGAAATTACCTATGATGAAGCGGCAATGACGGTATTAAAGGAAGAACAGGTACCAGAAGTATTGCAGGCTTTCCATGATCACTTATCAGCTTTAGAGGATTTCACTCCAGAGAATATCAAGGCTCAAATTAAAGCTACGCAAAAAGAAACAAAACAAAAAGGTAAAAAGTTATTTATGCCGATTCGAGTAGCCACGACTGGTCAAGTGCATGGACCTGAATTACCTAATGCTATTTATTTGTTAGGAAAAGAAATTGTCCAAGCACGTTTACAAGACGTTCTGAATCAAATAAAATAATTCGTAATTAAACGAAAATAAGCTATAATAGAATCAGTTAAAACGATGAAGAGGAAAAGTAAGAAGATAGCAGGTTACACAGAGAAAACCACATTCGCTGCGAGTGGTTTAGCCTAAAGCTTCTGAATGCGCCTCCTGAGTCCCTTTTTGAACTTTAGTAGAAAAGGGCGGCTTTCTCCCGTTATGAGATGCTTAAGTGAAGGCAGATATTGCCTTAAACAGAGTGGGACCGCGCATAAAAGCGTCTCTGTGTTGGATAAACATAGAGGCGCTTTTTTTCTATTCATTAAAAAGGTAGATCGATTTAAAATCAAAGAAAAAGTGATTGAAAAGAACGGTGGATAAAGGGGGTAAAAGATGGGCTTTTTAAGCTTGCTTAAACAGGATATGGAAGTGGTTTTTGATCAAGATCCGGCTGCTAGAACGTATATCGAAGTGTTTTTAACTTATTCCGGACTGCATGCGATCTGGGGGCATCGTCTTGCACACGCTTTTTATAATAAAAAATTCTTTTTTATTGCTAGATTTATCTCGCAAATCACTCGATTTTTTACAGGGATAGAAATTCATCCTGGTGCAAAAATTGGCAGGCGCTTCTTTATTGATCACGGTATGGGAGTCGTGATAGGGGAAACGTGTGAAATTGGCGATAATGTTACCATCTTTCAAGGAGTAACCTTAGGTGGTACAGGAAAAGAAAAGGGTAAGCGACACCCGACATTAAAAGATAATGCCCTTGTTGCGACAGGAGCAAAGGTGCTTGGTTCGATTACAATTGGGGAAAGCTCTAAGATAGGAGCTGGTTCTGTGGTGTTAGAAGATGTTCCAGACCATTCAACAGTCGTAGGTATACCAGGTCGCATTGTAGTTCAAAATGGTGAACGTGTTCGAAAGGATTTAGATCATCATAAATTGCCAGACCCAATTTCTGAAGTATTTAAAGAAATGAAAGCAGAGATAGAAGAATTAAAACAAGAATTAGCCCAGCTTAAAGGAGTGAAGAAGGATGACGATTAAACTATATAACACCTTAACCAGAAAAAAAGAAGAATTTCACCCGATTGAAGAAGGTAAGGTTCGTATGTATGTTTGTGGACCAACTGTTTATAACTACATTCATATTGGGAATGCTAGACCAGCAATTGTTTTTGATACTGTAAGAAAATATTTTGAATATAAAGGATACGATGTGAACTACGTTTTAAACTTCACTGATGTGGATGATAAATTAATCAAAGCAGCGGATGAACTTGGTGAAGAGGTACCACAAATTGCTGAACGCTTTATCAAAGCCTATAAGGAAGATGTTGGAGCTTTAGGTGTAGCAGAAGCGGTTCATCACCCAAGGGTGACAGAAGCGATGGATGATATAATTTCTTTTATTAAATCTTTAATAGACAAAGGATTTGCCTATGAAGCAGACGGAGACGTTTATTTTAAAACAAGGTCTTTTGAAGGTTATGGAAAACTTTCGCATCAATCAATTGATGAATTAAGATCAGGTGCGCGTATTCAAGTTGGAGAAAAGAAAGAAGATCCATTGGATTTTGCCTTGTGGAAGCAGATTAAAGGAGACGAAATTTCATGGGATTCTCCTTGGGGTAAAGGGCGACCAGGCTGGCACATTGAATGCTCTGCGATGGCGAAAAAATATTTAGGCGAAACCATTGATATTCATGCGGGTGGCCAAGATTTATCCTTCCCCCATCACGAAAATGAAATTGCCCAGTCAGAAGCTTGCAACGAGGCAACTTTTTCAAATTATTGGATGCATAATGGTTATATTAATATTAATAATGAAAAGATGTCGAAATCGCTAGGTAACTTTGTATTGGCACATGAATTAATTAAAGAGCATGACCCGAAAGTAGTTCGCTTCTTTATGCTTAGTGTGCATTATCGTCATCCGATTAATTTTAGTGAAGATCTATTAGAGAGTGCGAAAAATAGTTTTGATCGGATTAATAATGTGTATCAAAATTTAATGCACCGCAAAGAGACCAGCATGAATCTAACAGAGGATAACGAAGAATGGTTGAAAAAAATATCCGCGTTCAAAACTCGTTTTGAAACAGAAATGGACGATGACTTCAACACAGCTAACGCTATTTCCGTTATTTTTGATGTAACAAAAGAAGCAAATGTCTATCTTCAATCTTCTCAAACGTCAACGGAGGTTATCGATGCTTTTATCGATACCTTAAAGAACTTCTTATTTATTTTAGGCATCTCCTTGGATGAAAAAGATGCACTTTTAGATGAGGAAATTGAAGCACTGATACAGGAGCGAATCGATGCCAGGAAGAATAAAGATTTTAACCGAGCAGATGAAATAAGAGATCAGTTGAAGGATAAAAACATCATTTTAGAGGATACACCGCAGGGAACGCGCTGGAAGCGGGGTTAAGCATGGCAGATTATGATGTAAAGCAGATGAAAAGTTTAGCACTTGCGTACATGGGTGATGCTATTTATGAAACCTATGTACGTAAGTATTTGTTAAAAAAGGGACAGTTGAAGGTGCAAGCATTACATGAATATGCGGTTCGATTCGTAAAAGCAACCGCACAAGCGGTAGTAATAAGAAACTGGTTGGATAATGGTGTCCTTACAGAGGAAGAACAAGCGGTAGTTAGAAGGGGTAGGAATGCAAAATCAGGCTCTATTCCGAGAAACACAGATGTACAAACCTATCGTTATAGTACGGCCTTTGAAGCGCTATTAGGCTTTTTATATTTAGATGATAGAACAGAGCGTTTAGAATCCTTGATTGAAGAAGCAATCGAACTAACAGAGAAAGGAGTGGAGTAAGTATGGATCAAGAGTGGATTATAGGTAGAAATCCTGTCTTGGAAGCATTAAAAGCAGAGAGGTCGATCGAAAAATTACTCGTTTCCGACCAATTAAGCCCTGCATTTTTAACCAAAATTGATCACATGGCAAAAGCGGCAAATGTTATTGTCACTCGTGTTCCTCGAAAAAAAATTGATCAGCAAGTAGAGGGTAATCATCAAGGGATAATTGCGTTAGTAGCAGCTTATACATATGCTACTTTAGAGGACCTATTTGACGCGGCAAAACAGAAAGAGGAGGAGCCTTTCTTTATTATCTTAGATGAAATAGAGGACCCTCATAATTTAGGCTCAATTCTTAGAACGGCGGACGCGGCAGGAGCCCATGGTGTGATTATTCCTAAAAGACGAGCTGTAGGCTTAACTGCAACAGTTGCTAAAACATCAGCAGGGGCTATTGAATATGTACCGGTTGTTCGCGTCACGAATATATCCCAAACTATCGAAGAGTTAAAGAGCCGAAACGTGTGGGTGGTTGGTACTGAAGCGGACGCGACGGAGGATTTTAGAAAATTAGATGGTACGATGCCGCTTGCGATTGTCATTGGAAACGAAGGAAAAGGAATGAGTAGGCTGGTAAGAGAGAAATGTGATTGGACGGTTTCTCTTTCGATGATGGGAAAAGTTTCCTCTTTAAATGCATCTGTAGCAGCAAGTCTTCTACTTTATGAAGTATACAGAAAGCGGTATCCACTAGGTGAAGGGTAATGGATGTATTATTAGTCGATGGCTATAACATGATTGGTGCTTGGGAAGAATTGAAAGCTTTAAGAGACGATGATCTTGAGCAAGCTAGAAACATATTAATTGATAAAATGGCAGAGTACCAAGCATACAGAAAAAGACGCGTTATTATTGTGTTCGATGCTTATGAAGTAAGAGGTGCAGAGCATAAGCAGGAGAAATATCGAGTAGAAGTAATATTCACCAAAGAAAATGAGACTGCAGATGAATGTATTGAACGTTTGATCAAAGAATTTAAAAATGTTCGCACAAAAGTTTATGTTGCTACATCTGATTATGCAGAGCAAAGAACAATATTCGCACAAGGTGCCTACCGAATCTCAGCGCGAGAGTTGTGGATTGAAATATCCAATATTCAAAAAGAAATTAAAAATGATATAAAATTGCATAAAGAAGGTAAAAGAACCCAGAAAATCCCAATAAGCGAGGATGTTTTGAAGGTTTTTGAAGAGTGGCGACGTGGTAATAAATAGAAATTATGATGTTGACGATATTAAAGCGCTTCCTGTATAATATTGCTATTGTTAGCTTGTCCTAAATATGATGGGCATATTCCCAGGAGGATTAATAATGACCGTGACGCACAAGTTAAAAGAAAAGCATGTAGTGGACTTAGACTTCGAAGTTTTGAGTGATGATCAATTAATTTCACTTGTCCAAAATGGCAATAGTTTAGCGTTAGACCATTTAATACACAAGTATCGAAATTTTGTAAGAGCCAAGGCTCGTGCTTACTTTTTAGTGGGTGCTGATCGAGAAGATATTATTCAAGAAGGAATGATAGGGTTATATAAAGCAGTGAGAGATTATCAGCTAGAGAAGCTCTCCTCCTTTAAGGCATTTGCTGAATTATGTGTGACAAGACAAATTATCACAGCAATTAAAGCAGCTACCCGTCAAAAGCATATGCCTTTAAACTCCTATATATCCTTGGACAAGCCAATGTATGATGAAGAATCAGAGCGGACCTTAATGGATGTCTTAGAGGGTTCGATTACCATTGATCCTCAAGAAATGATGATTAATCGTGAGCGGTTTGGCGATATGGAGTATAAATTAGCAGAGATCCTTAGTGACTTAGAAAAGGATGTTCTATTACTCTATTTAGATGGTAAGAGCTATCAAGAGATCTCTGTACAGTTAAAACGACATGTTAAATCAATTGATAATGCACTTCAGCGTGTGAAAAAGAAGTTAGAAAAGTATTTAGAGTTAAGTGAAATAAGCTTATAGATAGCGTTGACAGGTAAGGTTAAGCGTGCTACATTAGTAAGAGTGAAAAACCCTAAAGTAGGGGTGAATCGTATGGGCATGAAAATTGTACTAGCTTGTGAACACTGTCAAAATCGCAATTATACTACTGATAAAAATAATAATTCGAAGCGGATGGAGATAAAAAAGTTTTGTCCAATCTGCAAAAAACATACCTTACATCGAGAAACGAAATAGATAGATTAGAGATGAAGAGAGTTTGGAGGTACCATCTGTGAAACTTGTGTCTTTTTTAAAAAATGTTAATCGTGAAATGAAAAAGGTTACGTGGCCTAAAGGTCGTGAATTAACTCGCTACACGATTATCGTAATTTCAACAGTAGCATTTGTTACGGTATTCTTCACAGTGATAGATTTCGGAATTACACAACTTCTTAACGTGTTATTTGAATAATCGTTCTTTCATTGTGTATAATGGAGATAAATAAAGCCACTAAAACCCGTTTGACGGGTTTTTTTAAATGTCAAAAAATATGTAAGCGAATCAAGATCGAAGTATAATTAAGGGAGGGGCAGGGCGAAAGTAGCCCTTAAATTATGGAAAAAAGTTGGTATGTTGTGCATACTTATTCTGGTTATGAGAATAAGGTAAAAGCAAATTTAGAAAAACGTTTAGAGTCGATGGGTATGGAGGATAAAATCTTCCGCGTACTTGTTCCTGAGGATGAAGAAACGGAAATAAAGAACGGTAAGAAAAAAGTAGCAAAGAAAAAAGTTTTTCCTGGCTATGTATTGGCAGAAATGGTGATGACAGATGATTCGTGGTATGTTGTACGTAATACCCCAGGGGTAACAGGATTTGTTGGTTCTGCAGGTTCAGGATCCAAACCAACACCGTTACTAGAAGAAGAAGTAGAAATGATTCTTAAACGAATGGGTATTAATGCACCAATCACAGAAGTTGATTTTGACATTAAAGAGGCTGTTCAAGTCACTGATGGACCATTTAAGGATTTCACAGGAACCATTGAATATATTGATGTGGATAAACAAAAGGTTAAAGTTCATGTGAATATGTTTGGTAGGGAAACGCCTGTAGAATTAGATTTCTCTCAAATCCAAAAATTATCTTAGGATAAGAAAATGGAAGAGTTTTAACAGCTCAAAAGCTTTGTAAGAAAAATACATCGAAAATAAAAACGATGAAGAAGCAAGAATTTAATAATTATTATTCCTTATATACTTGCATTATTCCTGAGAAGATGCTAAAATTCTTATGTTCTTTATGCCTCGAGTATAAGGTTGATTTTTATATGAATAAGAGTGGGAGGGCAAAGCCCTATTACCACATCACGGACTTAAGGAGGTGTGTCTCGTGGCTAAAAAAGTTATTAAAGTTGTAAAATTGCAAATTCCAGCAGGTAAAGCGAATCCAGCACCACCAGTTGGGCCGGCATTAGGTCAAGCAGGTGTTAACATTATGGGTTTTTGTAAAGAATTTAATGCTCGTACGCAAGAGCAAGCTGGTTTAATTATTCCGGTTGAAATTTCGGTTTTTGAGGACCGTTCATTTACATTTATCACAAAAACTCCGCCAGCAGCTGTATTACTTAAAAAAGCAGCTGGTATTGAAACTGCATCAGGTGAACCAAACCGCAACAAAGTTGCAACGTTGAAGCGTGATCAAGTAAAAGAAATCGCTGAAACAAAAATGCCTGATTTAAACGCTGCTGATGTAGAGGCTGCCATGCGCATGGTAGAAGGTACTGCACGTAGCATGGGTATCGTTATTGAAGACTAATCTCACGGCGGTATTTATATAAGCGGGAGGTTGCGATGGTGGAATCATTTCATGTCGCAACCTTTATTATTGAAAGAGTATCGCAAAGTAAAATGGAAGGCACAATGTGCTTTCTCCGCTTTCACAAGTGGGAGGTATAACCGTTAAAACCACATTAGGGAGGAATTTTAAAATGGCTAAAAAAACGAAAAAGCAACAAGAAGCATTGAAGCTTGTTGACCGTAACACAACGTATGAAGTAAAAGAAGCTTTAGAATTAGTGAAAAAAACTGCTACAGCTAACTTTGACGAATCAGTGGAAGCTGCGTTCCGTCTTGGCGTAGACCCTAAAAAAGCAGATCAACAAATCCGCGGAGCAATGGTATTGCCACACGGAACAGGTAAAACACAAACAGTACTTGTATTTGCTAAGGGTGATAAAGCGAAGGAAGCGGAAGCTGCTGGAGCAGATTATGTTGGAGACCAAGACATGATTGCAAAAATTAACCAGGGTTGGTTTGATTTTGATGTCGTGGTAGCAACACCAGATATGATGGCTGAAGTAGGGAAGCTTGGTCGTGTATTAGGACCAAAAGGTCTTATGCCAAACCCTAAAACAGGAACAGTAACTTTTGAAGTGGAAAAAGCAGTTCAAGAAATCAAAGCTGGTAAAGTAGAATACCGTGTGGATAAGCAATCCAACATCCATGTGCCAATCGGCAAGGTATCTTTTGATTTAGAAAAGCTTATTGAAAACTTTAATGCATTAGCTGATACTATTGTAAAAGCGAAGCCTCAAGCTTCAAAAGGAATCTATTTGAAAAATGTTGCAGTTGCTTCAACAATGGGTCCTGGGGTAAAAATTGATCCTTCACAATTAGGATAATTAATTTTTATCTTGACTTTTAAAGCACTGTTTAATATAATTCATATGGTTGAAGTTCAAATCGAACTATCAAATGAAATTACACATTATACCGTAGACAGCAGGTGCGAAAGCTTAATTTCCTGCCGAGGTGTGTCTGGATATAGGTTTGGGTGAAGTGTTCACTCTTAAACCAAACAGTCATAAAACCTCCATGTCTACATGGGGGTTTTTGATTGGATTGAAAAATTCGTCCTAAATGACCGGTATAATGATCAGTTAATAGGAGGTGGAACAATGTCAAAGGTGATCGATCAAAAAAAGCAAGTTGTAACGGAAATTGCTGATAAATTACGTGAAAGTCAATCAACAATACTTGTTGACTATCGCGGATTAGACGTAGCGGAAGTTACCGAATTGCGTAGCCAACTTCGTGAAGCGAATGTTGAGTTTAAAGTATATAAAAATACAATGACTCGCCGTGCTGTTGAAGAAACAGAATTAACAGAGTTGAATGATGTTTTAGTTGGACCAACTGCTATCGCGTTTTGTAACGACGATGTAATTGCACCAGCTAAAGTATTAAACAATTTTGCGAAAGATCATGAAGCATTGGAAATTAAAGGTGGCGTAATTGAAGGGAAAGTTGCATCTCTTGAGCAAATCAAGGAACTTGCAAACCTACCGAATTACGAAGGCTTACTTTCTATGTTACTCAGCGTACTTCAAGCACCAGTACGAAATTTTGCTTATGCTACAAAAGCTGTGGCTGAGCAAAAAGAAGAGCAAGGAGCTTAATAAGCTGAAACGAAAAACATGTTTCGAACAATATATGATAATTAATTAGGAGGAATTAAGAATGTCAAAAGATCAAATCATTGAAGCGATCAAAGAAATGTCAGTTCTTGAACTGAACGATTTAGTAAAAGCAATTGAAGAAGAATTTGGAGTAACTGCAGCAGCTCCTGTAGCAGCAGCTGGTGCTGGTGGCGGAGAAGCAGTTGAAGAGCAAACTGAATTTGACGTAGTATTAAACGGTGCTGGAGCTTCTAAAATTAAAGTTGTAAAAGCAGTACGTGAAATTACTGGTCTAGGTCTTAAAGACGCTAAAGACTTAGTAGATAACGCTCCTGGAGCAATTAAAGAAGGCGTATCTAAAGAAGACGCTGAAGAAATGAAAGCTAAGCTTGAAGAAGTTGGAGCAGACGTAGAATTAAAATAATAGTCATAAATGAAAAAGCTCGCCAAGACCATTGGCGAGCTTTTCTTTACAGCGCTATTCCGCATAAATAAGTGAAAGAAAGTTACCTTTAGAAGGGTAGGCTAAGTATATGTCAGATCAATACTTTTCAGAAAATCCAAACGTTTCAAGTGATCCAAAAGAATGGCGCTTTACCTTGAGAGGAAATTCCTTTTTATTTCGAACAGATAATGGTGTTTTTTCAAAGGCGGAAGTCGATTTTGGTTCTAGAACAATGATTGAAAGCTTTATAGAACCGGAAGTAAATGGAGATATCTTGGATTTAGGATGCGGGTATGGTCCAGTAGGGATTGCATTAGCAAAATCATTTCCCGAGCGCCGGGTTTTGGCAACAGACGTAAATCGAAGAGCACTCGAGTTGTCGAAGCACAATGCCGCTGCAAATAAAGTTGATAATTATCACGTAGCATTTAGTGATTCATTCAGTGAAATAAGCGAGAGAAGGTTTGCGGCAATTCTTCTTAATCCACCAATTAGAGCGGGGAAAGAAACAATCTACCGTATGTTTGATGAGAGCTATGAGGCTTTAGTGGAAAAAGGGGAGATGTGGATTGTGATGCAAAAAAAACAAGGAGCTCCTTCTGCGAAAAAGAAATTAGCTACTTTGTTTAATGAAGTAGAATTGATTCAGAAAAATAAAGGCTATTATATTTATCGAGGACGTAAATAGAAAATGAATTGACTCCATTTTTTGTTTGTGGTATCATTGAAAAATGCCAATAGGCCAAAGTGCTTGTCAAGGAAAAAATAAATATTTTGTATATTTTTGTGCAAAGATGGATAAACTAGTCTAATGACGGTGTTTTTTCGTCTGTACTTCTATTTTCTCTAGATCAGGACTGGAGGCTCTACAATATTGGTATTTTATTAGCTAATAGAGTTCTACGTTTTAAAAGCATTCCACATATTTCCACACATTCTTATTCATATAACATTTGCATCCTAGCAAATGAAAATATATAAAGCTTGTGCATTAACCACAAGTTTGTTCGGTATGTTTATCGAACATAAATCTTGCACTCACTAAATTATACTTAATACGGAGGGAATGTCAATCCGTAATTATGTAACTAAAATTTAGTGTTAAATACGTGCAAAAGTCAAGACCTCGCTGCATTGTCGGCGAAAAAAATTAATATACTTGATCGAGGGGTGAATCAGTTGACAGGTCAACTAGTTCAATACGGACGACACCGCCAGCGTAGAAGTTATGCGCGCATTAGTGAAGTATTAGAGTTACCAAATTTAATCGAGATTCAAACAGCTTCTTATCAATGGTTCTTAGAAGAAGGATTGTATGAGATGTTCCAGGATATTTCCCCGATAGAAGACTTTGCGGGTAATTTATCATTGGAATTTGTAGATTACAGTCTTGCAGAACCGAAATATCCAGTAGGTGAAGCAAAAGAAAGAGACGTAACATATAACGCTCCTCTTCGAGTGAAAGTTCGCCTATTAAATAATGAAACAGGCGAAGTGAAAGAGCAAGAAGTATTTATGGGAGATTTCCCACTGATGACAGACACTGGAACATTTGTGATCAATGGTGCTGAACGTGTTATTGTATCGCAATTAGTTCGTTCACCAAGTGTTTATTTCAGTGAGAAATATGATAAAAATGGTAAGCGTGGTTATACAGCTACCGTTATTCCTAACCGTGGTGCATGGTTAGAATTCGAAACAGACGCCAAAGATGTGGCACATGTTAGAATTGACCGCACTAGAAAATTACCAATCACGGTTTTATTACGTGCATTAGGATTTAGTGATGATCAAGAGATTCTTGATTTATTCGGTGAAAATGAATACTTGAAAAATACATTAGAAAAAGATAATACCGAGACAAGCGAAAAAGCATTGTTGGAAATCTATGAGCGTTTACGCCCTGGCGAACCGCCAACAGTAGAAAATGCTAAAAGCTTGCTAGTTTCTCGTTTCTTCGATCCAAAGCGTTATGATTTAGCGCATGTTGGTCGTTATAAAATGAATAAAAAATTACACATCAAAAATCGTTTATTCAACCAAATCTTGGCTGAGCCTTTAGTTGACCCGGAGACGGGAGAGGTTATTGCGCAAAAAGGCGATAAATTAGACCGTCGTTTGTTAGATAAAGTTCTACCTTATTTAGAATCAGAGGAAAATCGTTTTGGAGATAAATACCTTGAGCCAAATGAAGGTGTTCTTGAAGAGCCAATTCGTGTACAATCGATTAAAATTGTTGATCCAACTGATCCAGAAGGTGAACGCACATTAACAGTTATCGGCAACGCAAGTGTTGAGGATACGATTAAAAATATAACTCCTTCAGATATAGTATCTGCAATTAGTTATTTCTTTAACATCTTACATCAAGTCGGGGATACAGATGATATCGATCACCTTGGTAATCGTCGATTAAGATCAGTGGGAGAGCTATTACAGAATCAATTCCGTATTGGGTTATCTCGTATGGAGCGTGTTGTAAGAGAACGTATGTCTATTCAAGACACTTCTTCTATTACACCACAACAATTAATTAATATAAGACCAGTAATTGCGTCGATCAAAGAGTTCTTTGGTAGTTCACAGTTATCTCAGTTTATGGATCAAACAAATCCATTAGCAGAATTAACGCATAAACGTCGTTTATCTGCACTAGGGCCTGGTGGGCTAACACGTGAACGTGCAGGGTTTGAAGTGCGTGACGTACACTATTCTCACTATGGTAGAATGTGTCCAATTGAAACTCCTGAGGGACCAAATATTGGGTTGATTAACTCGTTATCTTCATATGCTAAGGTAAATAAATTTGGATTTATCGAAACACCATATAGAAGAGTAGATCCGGAAACAGGAAAAGTTACAGCTAGAATGGATTATCTAACTGCAGATGAGGAAGATAATTACGTTGTAGCACAAGCGAACGCGAAGTTAGACGAAGACGGCACGTTTACCGACGATGAAGTTATTGCGCGTTTCCGTGGTGAAAACACCATTGTTAGTAGAGACAAAATTGACTATATGGACGTTTCACCGAAGCAAGTAGTATCTGCTGCAACAGCTTGTATTCCTTTCTTGGAAAACGATGACTCTAACCGTGCGTTAATGGGTGCAAACATGCAACGTCAAGCTGTACCGTTAATGAGACCACAGTCACCAATTGTTGGTACTGGAATGGAATATGTATCCGGTAAAGACTCCGGTGCTGCTGTTATCTGTCAACAAGAAGGTATTGTAGAAAGAGTGGAAGCAAAAGAAGTACTTGTTCGTCGTGTTAGTGAGGTTGACGGGAAAGAAGTGAAAGGCGATTTAGACCGTTACCGCATGCAAAAATTCATTCGTTCTAACCAAGGTACCTGTTATAACCAGCGTCCAATTGTTAGTGAAGGAGATCGTGTAGTAAAAGGAGAAATCCTTGCAGATGGTCCTTCTATGGAGAAAGGTGAATTGGCTTTAGGCCAAAACGTCTTAGTAGGGTTTATGACTTGGGAAGGTTTCAACTATGAAGATGCGATTATTATGAGTGAACGTCTTGTAAAAGACGATGTATATACTTCTATTCACATTGAAGAGTATGAATCAGAAGCTCGTGACACGAAACTCGGACCTGAAGAGATCACACGTGATATTCCGAATGTTGGGGAAGATGCGCTTAAGGATTTAGATGAGCGTGGAATTATCCGTGTTGGTGCTGAAGTTGGAGATGGTGACTTACTAGTAGGTAAGGTTACGCCTAAAGGTGTGACAGAATTATCTGCTGAAGAGCGTCTATTACATGCTATCTTTGGTGAAAAAGCAAGAGAGGTTAGAGACACTTCTTTACGCGTACCACACGGTGCTGGTGGAATTGTGCTTGACGTAAAAATATTCAATCGTGAAGATGGCGATGAATTACCACCTGGTGTAAATCAACTCGTTCGTGCTTACATCGTTCAGAAGCGTAAAATATCTGAAGGGGATAAAATGGCAGGACGACATGGTAACAAAGGTGTAATTTCGAAAATATTACCAGAAGAAGATATGCCATTCTTACCTGATGGAACACCGATTGACATTATGTTAAATCCATTAGGTGTACCTTCTCGTATGAACATCGGACAAGTGCTGGAGCTTCATTTAGGGATGGCTGCTCGTCAGCTAGGTATCCATGTAGCTACTCCTGTATTTGACGGTGCTAGAGAAGAAGATGTTTGGGAAACGTTAGAAGAAGCGGGCATGGCTCGTGATGCAAAATCAATTCTTTATGACGGAAGATCTGGAGAGCCATTTGATAACCGTGTTTCTGTTGGTGTCATGTATATGATTAAACTAGCACACATGGTTGATGATAAATTGCACGCTCGTTCAACTGGACCTTACTCACTCGTTACACAACAACCACTTGGTGGTAAAGCACAGTTTGGTGGACAACGTTTCGGTGAGATGGAGGTATGGGCACTAGAAGCTTATGGTGCTGCTTATACCTTGCAAGAAATATTAACAGTAAAATCAGATGACGTTGTTGGTCGTGTGAAAACATATGAAGCTATTGTCAAAGGCGAAAACGTTCCAGAACCAGGAATTCCTGAATCTTTTAAAGTATTAATAAAAGAATTGCAGAGTCTTGGTATGGATGTGAAAATGTTATCTGCTGACGAACAAGAAATTGAATTGCGTGATGAGGAAGATGATGACACGCAATCTGCAGAGAACTTTAATTTAGAAGTAGAAGAAAGAAGCTAACGACAATTTTTATAATGAAATAAATGTGGAGGAGGCGTAGTGTGTAAATACTACGCCGATCCCAACACTTTAATGGCTTAAACCAAAAGACTAAAAGGGAGGTAAGCCCCTTGTTAGATGTAAATAATTTTGAATATATGAAAATAGGCTTAGCGTCGCCAGAGAAGATTCGTTCTTGGTCCTTTGGTGAAGTGAAAAAACCTGAAACAATTAATTATCGTACATTGAAACCTGAAAAAGATGGGCTATTTTGTGAAAGAATCTTTGGTCCGCAAAAAGATTGGGAATGTCATTGTGGAAAGTACAAACGTGTCCGTTATAAAGGCGTTGTTTGTGATCGATGTGGGGTAGAAGTGACAAAAGCGAAAGTGCGTCGTGAGCGCATGGGTCACATTGAACTTGCAGCCCCTGTTTCTCATATCTGGTATTTCAAAGGTATTCCAAGCAGAATGGGGCTTGTGCTAGACATGTCTCCAAGAGCATTAGAAGAAGTTATTTACTTCGCTGCTTATATTGTTACTGATCCAGGTAATACAGCATTAGAGAAGAAGCAACTATTATCTGAAAAAGAATATCGTGCCTACCGTGATAAATACGGTAAATCGTTCCATGCAGCGATGGGTGCAGAAGCGATCAAAAAACTTCTTCAAGATATAGATCTTGAAAAAGAAGTGGAGGCTTTAAGAGAAGAATTAAAGTCTGCACAAGGTCAACGTAGAACAAGAGCGATCAAGCGTCTAGAAGTTATTGAAGCATTCCGTAATTCAGGTAATCATACCGATTGGATGATTATGGATGTACTTCCGATCATTCCTCCAGAATTGCGCCCTATGGTTCAATTAGATGGTGGACGTTTTGCTACCTCTGATTTAAATGACTTATATCGTCGGGTTATAAACCGTAACAACCGTTTAAAAAGATTATTAGATCTAGGTGCACCGAGCATAATCGTTCAAAACGAAAAGCGTATGTTACAAGAAGCGGTAGATGCGCTTATTGATAACGGTAGACGTGGTCGCCCTGTAACGGGTCCTGGTAATCGCCCATTAAAATCTTTATCACACATGCTTAAAGGGAAACAAGGTCGTTTCCGTCAAAACTTACTTGGTAAACGTGTAGACTATTCTGGTCGTTCGGTTATCGTTGTTGGGCCGCACCTAAAAATGTATCAGTGTGGTTTACCAAAAGAAATGGCAGTGGAGCTTTTTAAACCATTTATTATGAAGGAATTAGTAGAACGCGGTTTAGCACATAATATTAAATCAGCTAAACGTAAGATTGAACGTCTACATTCTGAAGTTTGGGACGTACTTGAACATGTAATTAAGGAGCACCCGGTTTTACTTAACCGTGCACCAACTTTACACCGTTTAGGAATTCAAGCTTTCGAACCTACATTAGTAGAAGGTCGCGCCATCCGTTTACACCCATTAGTATGTACAGCATATAACGCTGACTTTGATGGTGACCAAATGGCTGTGCACGTTCCGTTATCAGCAGAAGCACAAGCAGAAGCACGAATACTAATGCTTGCTGCACAAAATATATTGAATCCAAAAGATGGTAAACCAGTAGTAACACCTTCACAGGATATGGTGTTAGGTAACTACTATGTTACGATGGAGCGTGAAAACGCGATTGGTGAAGGTATAGCTGTGAAAGATTTAAATGAAGCAATTCTTGCTTACCAAAATGGCTATGTGCACCTGCATACAAGAGTCGCAGTGCAAACTAGTTCATTAAATAAAGCGACATTTACAAAAGAACAAAATGAGAAATTACTACTAACAACAGTTGGTAAATTAATTTTTAATGATATGCTGCCAGATTCATTCCCATATCTGAATGAACCTACGCAACAAAATTTAGAAGTAGCAACACCAGAGAAATACTTTATTGAAAAAGGTGCAAATGTTAAGGAAGAAATCGCTAAGCGCGAAATCATCCAACCTTTCAAAAAAGGTATTCTCGGAGATATTATTGCAGAAGTATTTAAACGATTTAAAATTAGTGAAACATCTAAAATGCTTGACCGTATGAAGGATTTAGGCTTTGCTTATTCAACAAAAGCTGGTATCACTGTTGGTGTATCCGATATTGTTGTATTAGCTGAGAAGGAAAAAATTCTTGAAGAAGCGCAAGACAGGGTTGATAAAGTTCTTAAACAATTTAGACGTGGTCTAATCACGGATGAAGAGCGTTACGATCGTGTTATTGCAATTTGGTCACAGTGTAAAGATGTTATCCAAGAAAAACTAATGAAAACACTAAATCCTCGTAACCCTATCTTTATGATGAGTGATTCTGGTGCTCGTGGTAACGCATCTAACTTTACACAGCTTGCTGGTATGCGTGGTTTGATGGCCAACCCGGCTGGTCGAATTATCGAATTACCGATTAAATCAAGCTTCCGTGAAGGTTTAACCGTATTAGAATACTTTATTTCAACACACGGTGCACGTAAAGGTCTTGCCGATACCGCACTGAAAACGGCAGACTCTGGTTACCTAACTCGTCGTCTAGTAGACGTAGCACAGGATGTTATTATTCGTGAAGAAGATTGCGGAACAGACCGAGGACTAACTGTAACGGCTATTACAGAAGGTAGTGAATTAATCGAACCATTAATTGATCGATTAATAGGTCGTACTGCTTTCCAAGATATACTTCATCCGGAAACAGGCGAGTTAATTATCGCTAAAAATGAAGTGATTTATGAAGATATCGCTAAAGTAATCATTGAATCAGGTATTGAAGAAGTGTTAATCCGTACAGTATTTACATGTAATACGAAGCACGGTGCTTGTAAAAAATGTTATGGTCGTAACTTAGCTACAGGGCAAGAGGTTGAGGTTGGTGAAGCAGTAGGTATTATTGCTGCACAATCAATCGGTGAACCAGGTACACAGTTAACGATGCGTACTTTCCACACTGGTGGGGTTGCAGGTAGTGATATTACCCAAGGTTTACCTCGTATTCAGGAAATATTCGAAGCGAGAAATCCAAAGGGTCAGGCTGTAATTTCTGAGTTACACGGTACAGTGCAAGATATAAGTGAAGTCAAAGATAAGCAAGAGATTGTTGTGCAAGGTGAAGTAGAGTCTAGAACCTATACTGCACCATACGGCGCTCGCTTAAAAGTGGCGATTGGCGATTCAATAGAATCAGGTGAACCATTAACAGAAGGTTCGATTGATCCAAAAGAATTGTTGAAAATCAAAGGAATTGACGGTGTTCAATCATACCTTCTAAAAGAGGTACAAAAAGTTTACCGTATGCAAGGGGTAGAAATTGGTGATAAGCACGTAGAAGTAATGGTAAGACAAATGCTTCGTAAAGTACGTGTTGCTGATGCTGGAGATACAGAAGTATTACCAGGCTCCTTACTTGAGATTCACCAATTCAAAGAAGCAAACAGCCGCGTATTACACAAAGCGGGTCAACCGGCAGTTGGAAGACCAGTTCTCTTGGGTATTACAAAGGCATCTCTAGAAACAGATTCATTCTTATCTGCTGCTTCGTTCCAAGAAACTACAAGAGTATTGACAGATGCAGCAATTAAAGGTAAGCGTGATGAGCTTCTAGGACTCAAGGAAAATGTAATTATCGGTAAGTTAGTTCCAGCTGGAACAGGCATGCAGCGTTATCGTAAAATTAAAGCAGAGCTTGCTGAAGATCCAAAAGTAGTCGAGGAAACTTTCACAGAAGAATTACCACAATAACTTCTGTAAAATAAAGCATAAAAGAAGGGAGAAGATTTAAGTCTCCTTCCTTCTGCTAGCTTAAAAAATTCAAGAGTGCTTTTAAAAACAAGGTCAAGGGAAAAGACTGGAAGCACCTATATGCTGTTAGAAAAATTGATGAAACATACAAATTTAAGTTGACATTAATTTTTATGGATGATAGTATATTTAAGGTGCTTCCGTTATCCTTGGTGCTTTGGAGGATATGAAGATGTCTTATGATAAAGTATCAGAGGTTAGTAGCCAACTGATAATCGGAACCAAACAAACATTAAAAGCCATGAGAAATGGTGAGGTAAAAGAAGTAATTATTGCTAGTGACGCAGCTTTGCATATTACGAGCAAAGTATCGCAAGTAGCAAATGACTTAGATATTCCATGTACCGAAGTCGATTCTATGAAGCGACTAGGGGAAGCATGCGGAATAGATGTTGGTGCTGCGGCGGTGGCGATTAAGCTATAAAGTTTTGGTGAATGAATATTCATTTACGAAGACTTTGTTTTTTGCCTAATTATGAACCACCTGGATATGTGGTATTACAAAACAGTAGAAAAGAGAGGAGGAAACAAGATGCCAACTATTAATCAATTAGTGCGTAAAGGTCGTGTAAGTAAAGGTAGAAAATCTGACTCACCTGCATTAAACAAAGGTTATAACAGCTTTAAAAAGTCACTTACCAATCAATCATCTCCACAAAAACGTGGTGTATGTACACGTGTAGGTACTTTAACTCCAAAGAAACCGAACTCAGCATTACGTAAGTATGCGCGTGTTCGTTTATCTAACCAAATCGAGGTAACTGCATATATCCCTGGGATTGGTCACAACCTTCAAGAACACAGTGTTGTACTTATCCGTGGAGGACGTGTAAAGGATTTACCTGGTGTGCGTTATCATATCGTACGTGGTGCATTAGATACTTCTGGAGTAGAAGGTCGTATGCAAGGTCGTTCAAAATATGGTGCGAAAAAACCAAAACAAAAATAAATGAGAAACTCATCTTGAGTGAAAGGAGGGGGACATATGCCACGTAAAGGTCCAGTAGTAAAACGTGATGTCTTACCAGATCCGTTATATAATTCAAAGCTTGTAACTCGTCTAATCAACCAAATTATGGTGGATGGAAAAAGAGGGATAGCACAAAAAATTCTTTATAGTGCGTTTGAACTTGTTCAAGAACGTAGTGGACAAAACTCTATGGAAGTATTTGAACAAGCTATGAAGAACGTAATGCCTGTTCTTGAAGTTCGTGCTCGTCGTGTTGGTGGTTCTAACTACCAAGTACCGGTTGAAGTACGTCCAGAAAGACGTCAAGCATTAGGTTTACGCTACATTGTTAACTATTCACGTCTTCGTGGAGAGAAAACAATGGAAGAGCGATTAGCAAATGAAATTTTAGATGCATCTAACAACACTGGTGCATCAGTGAAGAAACGTGAAGAAATGCATAAAATGGCTGAAGCTAACAAAGCATTCGCACACTATCGTTGGTAATAAACAAACTACTTTAATTAGGAAGGAGAAATGTTCATGGCTAGAGAGTTCTCCTTGGAGAATACACGTAATATTGGTATCATGGCACACATTGATGCTGGTAAAACAACATGTACAGAGCGTATTCTTTTTTATACAGGAAGAATCCACAAAATTGGTGAAACACACGAAGGTGCTTCACAGATGGACTGGATGGAACAAGAACAAGAGCGCGGGATTACGATCACTTCTGCAGCAACAACTGCACAATGGAAGGGTCACCGTATTAACATTATCGATACACCAGGACACGTAGACTTCACAGTAGAAGTTGAGCGTTCATTACGTGTATTAGATGGTGCGGTTGCAGTATTAGATGCACAATCTGGTGTAGAACCACAAACAGAAACTGTTTGGCGTCAAGCTACAACTTACGGGGTTCCTCGTGTTGTATTTGTAAACAAAATGGATAAAATCGGTGCTGACTTCATTTATTCAGTAGGTACGCTTGGAGATAGACTTGGAGCAAATGCTCATCCAGTACAACTTCCAATCGGTGCTGAAGATGATTTTGAAGGTATCATTGATCTTATCAATATGGAAGCTTTCTTCTATTTAGATGATTTAGGAACTCGTGCTGAAGCTAAGCCGATTCCTGAAGAATATAAAGCTCAAGCAGAAGAATATCGCACAAAATTAGTAGAAGCAGTTTCAGAATTAGATGAAGATCTAATGATGCGTTACTTAGAAGGGGAAGAAATTTCAAACGATGAACTTAAACAAGCTGTTCGTACAGCAACTTTAAGCGTTGAATTCTACCCAGTATTCTGTGGTTCTGCTTTTAAAAACAAAGGTGTTCAATTATTAATTGATGGTGTAGTAGATTACTTACCAGCACCGACTGACGTACCACCAATCGAAGGTATTGTGCCACAAACAGAAGAAAAAGTAATCCGTAAATCAGATGATAGTGAGCCTTTCTCTGCATTAGCATTTAAGGTTGCCACTGACCCATTTGTTGGTAAACTTACATTCTTCCGCGTTTATTCTGGTACACTTAATGCCGGTTCTTACGTTAAAAACTCAACAAAAGATAAGCGTGAACGTGTTGGTCGTATCTTGCAAATGCATGCTAACTCTCGTCAAGAGATCTCTACTGTTTATTCAGGGGATATCGCTGGTGCGGTTGGCTTAAAAGATACGAGCACAGGGGATACACTTTGTGACGAAAAGAATCTAGTAATTCTTGAGTCAATGGAATTCCCAGATCCGGTTATCTCAGTAGCAATTGAACCTAAGTCAAAAGCCGATCAAGATAAAATGGCGATTGCACTTGGTAAACTTGCAGAAGAAGATCCAACCTTTAAAACTGAAACGAACCAAGAAACTGGTCAAACGATCATCTCTGGTATGGGTGAATTACACCTTGATATCATTGTTGACCGTATGAGACGTGAATTTAAAGTAGAAGCGAATGTAGGTGCTCCTCAAGTATCTTATCGTGAAACTTTCCGTGGTTCAGCTGAAGTTGAAGGTAAATTCGTTCGTCAATCTGGTGGTCGTGGACAATATGGTCACGTTTGGGTGAAATTTGAGCCAAACGAAGAGGGCGCTGGATATGAATTTGTTAATAAAATTGTTGGTGGGGTTGTTCCTCGTGAATATATTCCATCTGTAGAAGCTGGAATTAGAGACTCTTTACAAAATGGTGTATTAGCAGGTTATCCGTTAATCGATGTGAAGGCGACGCTTTATGATGGAAGCTATCACGATGTCGATTCAAACGAAACTGCATTTAGAGTAGCTGCATCTATGGCTCTTAAATCAGCGAAAAACAAGTGTAGCCCAGTAATCTTAGAACCTATGATGAAGGTAGAAATTGTTATACCTGAAGAATACATGGGAGATATTATGGGTGATGTTACATCTAGACGTGGTCGTGTAGAAGGTATGGAAGCTCGTGGAAATGCACAAGTAGTTAAATCATTTGTGCCACTAGCTGAAATGTTTGGTTATGCAACTGCGTTACGTTCTAACACACAAGGGCGTGGTGTATACACAATGCACTTTGATCACTATGAAGAAGTACCGAAAAGTATTTCTGAAGAAATTATTAAGAAAAACGCTGGCGAATAATTGATTTTTTTCGCAATCTAAAGTATAACTTGTATTGTAGGCTTAGAATGAGTTAAATCTTCTAAGCAGGCAATACTTGGAATATAAAAACTTAACACAAATAAAGGAGGAAATATAAATGGGTAAAGAAAAATTCGACCGTTCAAAAGACCACGTTAATATTGGTACAATTGGACACGTTGACCATGGTAAAACAACATTAACAGCTGCAATTACAAACGTATTATTCAACAAATATGGCAGAGGGGAAGCACGCGCGTATGATCAAATCGATGGTGCTCCTGAAGAAAGAGAACGTGGAATCACAATCTCTACTGCACACGTTGAGTATGAAACTGACAATCGTCACTATGCACACGTAGATTGCCCAGGACACGCTGACTATGTTAAGAACATGATCACTGGTGCTGCACAAATGGATGGAGCTATCCTAGTAGTATCTGCTGCTGATGGCCCAATGCCACAAACTCGTGAGCACATCCTTTTATCACGTCAAGTAGGGGTACCTGCAATCGTAGTATTCCTTAACAAATGTGACATGGTGGATGACGAAGAACTTCTTGAGTTAGTAGAAATGGAAGTTCGTGACCTTCTTTCTGAGTACGACTTCCCTGGTGATGACGTACCAGTTATCAAAGGTTCAGCTCTTAAAGCACTAGAAGGAGACGAAGAGTATGTAAATGCTATCTTCGAACTTATGACTGCTGTTGATGAGTATATCCCTAGACCAGATCGTGACACTGAAAAACCATTCATGATGCCAGTTGAGGACGTATTCTCAATCACTGGACGTGGAACTGTTGCTACAGGACGTGTTGAGCGTGGTGTAGTAAAAGTTGGGGATGAAATTGAAATCATTGGTCTTGCAGAATCGGCTTCTAAAACAACTGTTACAGGAGTAGAAATGTTCCGTAAGCTTCTTGACTATGCTGAAGCTGGTGACAACATTGGTGCTCTACTTCGTGGGGTTGCTCGTGAAGACATCAACCGTGGTCAAGTACTAGCTAAGCCTGGTACAATTACTCCACACACAAACTTCAAAGCTGAAGTTTATGTATTATCAAAAGAAGAAGGTGGACGTCATACTCCATTCTTCTCTAACTACCGTCCACAGTTTTACTTCCGTACAACGGACGTAACTGGTGTTATCGAACTTCCTGAAGGCGTAGAAATGGTTATGCCTGGAGATAACATTGAAATGACAGTAGAACTTATTTCACCAATCGCGATTGAAGATGGAACTAAATTCTCAATCCGTGAAGGTGGACGTACTGTTGGTGCTGGTGTAGTAGCAAACATTACTAAGTAATACACCGCAACTTTAAATGAAATCAAAGATCAGGTAGCTTCTATGTTACCTGATCTTTTTATTGGTTATTAAGTCATTATAAAAAGCTATGCAGAAGTCTGACACTTCATTTTGAGAATTATATAAAATGGAAATAGTGATAGAATAAGAAATTGAAGAAAAATGAAAGTCTATATAATAGGCTAACCTAGTCAAAATAATTAGATTGATAAACGCTACAAATAAAAATGCTATAAAAATTTTAAAAAAGAGCTAAAAAGGCTTGCAATCACGTAATTTCTTATATATAATGAATAATGTTGGTCATAAATAAGGCGATGATGTGGAAGGTTGTTGGCACACCAGGCCCCTTTGCCATGGCGAGTGTGAAAAAGAAATTTCCACGGAGAAAGTCTATTAATCAAATGGGCGAAAAGGAGGGTAAATAATGGCAAAAGAAAAAATCAGAATTCGTTTAAAAGCGTATGATCACCGTATTCTAGATCAATCAGCTGAGAAAATTGTAGATACTGCAAAACGTTCAGGTGCAGGTGTTTCTGGACCAATTCCGTTACCTACGGAGAAGTCAATTTACACAGTACTACGTGCGGTGCACAAGTACAAGGATTCTCGTGAGCAATTTGAAATGCGCACACATAAACGCTTAATTGATATTCTTAGTCCTACACCAAAAACTGTTGATGCTCTTATGAGACTCGACTTACCATCTGGTGTGGATATCGAAATCAAACTATAATATATATTTTTTAGGAGGTGTAACGGATGGCGAAAGGAATCTTAGGTCGCAAAGTCGGCATGACGCAATTGTTTTCAGAAAATGGAGAATTAATTCCGGTAACAGTCGTAGAAGCAGAACCTAATATCGTTCTACAAAAAAGAACAAGCGAAAATGATGGCTATGAAGCAATTCAAATTGGTTTTAGTGATCAGAAAGAAGTTCGTGCGAATAAGCCTCAAAAAGGGCATGCTGCAAAAGCTAGTACAACTCCTAAGCGCTTCGTTCGTGAAATCCGTGACGTTAACCTTGACGATTATGAAGTAGGTCAAGAAGTGAACGTTGAGATTTTTCAAGCAGGAGACATAATTGATGTAACTGGTACTTCTAAAGGGAAAGGTTTCCAAGGCGCAATCAAACGTCACAACCAATCTCGCGGACCAATGACACACGGTTCTAGATATCATAGAAGACCTGGTACAATGGGTCCAATTGATCCAATGCGTGTATTTAAAGGTAAAAACTTACCAGGACAAATGGGTGGAGAGCAAATCACTATCCAAAACCTTGAAGTAGTAAAAGTTGACGCAGAGCGCAACTTACTTCTAATTAAAGGGAATGTTCCAGGTCCAAAAAAATCATTCGTAAAAATAGCGAGTGCAATAAAGGCTAACTAATAATTGATTGAAGGGAGGATATGTCATGCCTAAAGTAGCACTATTCAACCAAAGCGGATCACAAGTAGGTGATGTGGAATTAAACGATGCAGTTTTCGGCATTGAGCCAAACGAGCACGTATTACACGATGCAGTAGTAATGCAACGCGCTTCTTTACGTCAAGGAACGCATGCTGTTAAAAATCGCTCAGATGTACGCGGCGGAGGTCGTAAACCATGGCGTCAAAAAGGAACTGGACGTGCGCGTCAAGGTTCTATACGCTCACCACAATGGGTAGGTGGTGGAACAGTATTTGGTCCAACACCACGTAGCTATAGCTACAAATTACCAAAGAAAGTTCGTAGACTAGCACTTAAATCTGCTTTTTCATCTAAATTAAAAGATGATAGCTTAGTTGTGTTAGAATCTCTTACTTTTGAAAAGCCAAAGACAAAAGATGTTATTGCTCTTTTATCATCATTAAATGTAGATAGAAAAGCATTAATTGTTACTGCTGATGTAGACGATGTAGTAGCTCGTTCAGCTAACAATTTAAAGAACGTTAAAGTATTAACCGTAAGCGAAGTTAATGTACTAGACTTGCTTACGCATGACAAGCTGATCTTAACGAAAGAAGCAGCTGAAAAAGCAGGGGAGGTGCTTGCATAATGAAGGAACCACGTGATATTATTAAGCGCCCAATCATTACAGAACACTCTGCAGATTTAATGGCAGAAAAGAAATATACGTTCGAAGTAAGCAAAAAGGCAAACAAAACAGAAATTAAAGACGCAATCGAAGTTATCTTTGGTGTAAAAGTTATCAATGTAAATACGATTAACAAAAAAGGTAAATTCAAGCGCATGGGTCGTTACGGCGGATATCGTCCGAATCGTAAAAAAGCTATTGTACAACTATCAAATGATAGTAAAGAACTCGATTTCTTTGAAAGTTTATAAAATCTAATCACAGAAGGAGGGAAATCAGATGGCGATTAAAAAGTACAAACCAACCACAAATGGACGTAGAGGAATGACTAGTTCAGATTTTGCTGACATTACAACAAATGTACCTGAAAAATCTTTACTTGCTCCATTAAGCAAACGTGGTGGACGTAATAATCAAGGTAAATTAACAGTTCGTCATCAAGGCGGTGGACATAAGCGTAAGTATCGTATTATCGACTTTAAACGTGACAAAGATGGAATACCAGGACGCGTTGCTACAGTTGAATATGATCCAAACCGCTCAGCGAATATCGCTTTAATTCATTACGCAGATGGTGAAAAACGTTATATCATCGCACCAAAAGGCTTACAAGTAGGCCAAGATATTGAATCAGGAGCAAATGCTGATATCAAATCAGGTAACGCATTACCACTTATCAACATTCCTGTTGGTACAATTATTCACAACATTGAACTTAAACCAGGACGTGGAGCTCAGTTGGCTCGTTCAGCTGGTGCACAAGCACAAATCCTTGGTCGTGAAGGTAAATACGTATTAGTACGTTTATCTTCTGGTGAAGTAAGACTAGTATTATCTACTTGTCGTGCTACAGTAGGTCAAGTTGGTAATTTAGAGCATGAATTAATCAAAGTCGGTAAAGCAGGTCGTTCACGCTGGAAAGGCATTCGCCCTACAGTTCGTGGTTCTGTTATGAACCCTAATGATCACCCACACGGTGGTGGTGAAGGTCGTGCACCAATTGGACGTAAATCACCAATGTCACCATGGGGCAAACCTACACTTGGTTACAAAACTCGTAAACGCAACAAACCGTCAGATAAATATATTATTCGTAAGCGTAAAAAATAACGGGATTGCATGACGGGAACTAAAGCCCGTCTGACAATCGCGAAGGGAGGCTTATATTTATGGGTCGTAGCTTAAAAAAAGGACCTTTCGCAGATGATCATTTATTGAAAAAGGTAGATAAATTGAATGAAGACGATAAAAAACAGGTGGTTAAAACTTGGTCACGTCGTTCAACAATTTTCCCTAGCTTCATTGGTCATACATTCGCTGTATATGATGGTCGTAAACACGTGCCTGTCTATGTTACAGAAGACATGGTAGGACACAAATTAGGCGAATTCGCTCCATCGCGTACTTATAGAGGGCATGCTGGAGACGACAAGAAAACAAAACGTTAATTTGAGAGGAGGTACTCCTAATGCAAGCAAAAGCTGTATCTAAATCAGTTCGTATTGCTCCTCGCAAAGTTCGTCTAGTCGTAGATTTAATTAGAGGAAAAAATGTTGGAGAAGCAATTGCGACACTTAAGCATACACAACGTGGTGCATCAATCGTTGTGGAAAAAGTATTAAATTCTGCTATCGCAAACGCAGAGCACAATTACGAAATGGATATTGACAATCTATATATTTCAGAAGCATTCGTTAATGAGGGTGCTACTTTAAAAAGATTTCGTCCACGTGCACAAGGTCGTGCATCACAAATCAATAAAAGAACCAGCCATATAACAGTGGTTGTATCAGAAAAGAAGGAGGGATAATCTGTGGGTCAAAAAATTAATCCGATTGGTTTTCGTATTGGCGTAATCCGTGATTGGGAATCAAAATGGTATGCAGGCAAAGATTATGCAGACCTCTTACATGAAGATATCAAAATCCGTGAATATATTGAAAAACGTTTAAAAGATGGCGCTGTTTCTAAAGTAGAAATCGAACGTGCTGCAAATCGTGTAAACATTTCAATCTCCACTGCGAAGCCAGGTATGGTTATTGGTAAGGGTGGTTCTGAAGTAGAAGCACTTCGTAAATCTTTAAATGAATTAACTGGTAAAAGAGTACACATCAACATTGTTGAAGTGAAAAAAGCAGACTTAGATGCAAAATTAGTTGCAGAGAACATTGCTCGTCAACTAGAAAACCGTGTATCTTTCCGTCGTGCTCAAAAACAAACAATTCAACGTGCTATGCGTCAAGGAGCGAAAGGTATTCGTACTCAAGTTTCTGGTCGTCTTGGCGGAGCTGATATTGCTCGTGCAGAACATTATAGTGAAGGAACTGTACCACTACACACATTACGTGCTGATATCGATTATGGTACTGCAGAAGCAGATACTACTTACGGTAAGCTTGGCGTAAAAGTGTGGATCTATCGTGGAGAAGTCCTTCCAACGAAAAACAAAAAGTAAGGAAGGGGGCAAGCATTATGTTAATGCCTAAACGTGTAAAACATCGTAAACAACATCGTGGTAAAATGAGAGGGAAAGCAAAAGGTGGTACAACCGTTGCTTTCGGTGAATATGGATTGCAAGCACTAGAAGCTTCATGGATCACAAGCAGACAAATTGAATCTGCTCGTATAGCGATGACTCGTTATATGAAACGTGGAGGTAAAGTGTGGATTAAAATTTTCCCAGATAAGCCTTATACTGCTAAGCCTCTAGAAGTTCGTATGGGTTCCGGTAAAGGTGCTCCAGAAGGATGGGTAGCAGTAGTTAAGCCAGGTAAAATAATGTTTGAAATCGCAGGTGTTTCTGAGGAAGTAGCGCGTGAAGCATTACGCCTTGCATCTCATAAATTACCGATCAAGACTAAATTTGTAAAACGTGAAGAAATTGGTGGTGAAATCAATGAAGGCTAATGAAATTAGAGAACTAACCACTGCCGAAATTGAACAAAAAATCAAATCATTAAAAGAAGAGCTTTTCAATTTGCGTTTCCAATTAGCTACTGGTCAATTGGAAAACACTGCACGTCTACGTGAAGTACGCAAGTCAATCGCTCGTATGAAAACTGTAGTTCGTGAACGTGAAATAAGCGTAAATAACGGATAATGAAGGAGGTTAGCCTCAAATGAGTGAACGTAATAATCGTAAAGTCTATACAGGACGTGTGGTATCCGACAAAATGGATAAAACTATTACTGTTGTAGTTGAGACGTATAAATTCCATAAATTATATGGCAAGCGTGTTCGATATTCTAAGAAACTTAAAACTCATGATGAAAACAATCAAGCTAAAATTGGCGATATTGTTAAAATCATGGAAACTCGCCCACTATCAGCAACTAAACGTTTTCGTTTAATTGAAGTGGTTGAAGAATCTGTAATTATCTAATTAAAGTTCGCTCGGATAATGTCCGAAGGGAGGTAACACTGATATGATTCAACAGGAAAGTCGTTTAAAGGTTGCAGACAATTCTGGCGCTCGTGAAGTACTTACAATTAAAGTATTGGGTGGATCCGGACGTAAAACTGCAAATATCGGTGATGTAATTGTCTGTACAGTGAAAGAAGCAACACCAGGTGGCGTTGTCAAAAAAGGTGAAGTAGTTAAAGCAGTTATTGTTCGTACAAAAAGCGGAGTAAGAAGAAAAGACGGTTCTTATATCAAGTTCGATGAGAACGCAGCAGTAATCATCCGTGACGATCAAAGTCCAAGAGGAACTCGTATTTTTGGACCAGTTGCACGTGAATTACGTGATGCGAAGTTTATGAAAATCGTATCTCTAGCTCCAGAAGTATTATAAAAGCACGATACGGAAAACCCGTGTAAGGAGGTGCGTATAGCATGCATGTCAAAAAAGGCGATAAAGTACAAGTGATTTCAGGTAAAGATAAAGGAAAGCAAGGAACAATTCTTGCAGCATTTCCTAAAAAAGACCGTGTACTTGTAGAAGGAGTTAACGTTGTGAAAAAACACGCGAAACCTTCACAAGACAATCCACAGGGTGGTATTTTGAATCAAGAAGCATCAATTCACATATCAAACGTGTTGCCAATTGATCCAAAATCAGGCGAACCAACACGAGTTGGTTATGAAGTACGTGATGGAAAGAAAGTTCGTATCGCTAAAAAATCAGGTGAAACGTTAGATAAATAACATTAGCGGCGAAAGGAGGTTTACTTGATGAACGCGTTAAAAGAAAAATACAAAAGTGATATTGTTTCTGCTCTAGTAGAAAAATTTAACTATGATTCGGTTATGGAAGTACCTAAAATCGATAAAATTGTAATTAATATGGGTGTGGGAGATGCGGTTCAGAATTCAAAAGCGTTAGATTCTGCTGTTGAAGAGTTATCACAAATCTCTGGTCAACAACCTGTAATAACAAAAGCAAAAAAATCAATTGCTGGTTTCCGTTTACGTGAAGGAATGCCAATCGGTGCGAAAGTTACACTACGTGGAGAGCGTATGTATGATTTCCTTCAAAAACTTATTGATGTATCACTTCCACGTGTACGTGACTTCCGTGGTATCTCAAAGAAAGCTTTTGATGGTCGTGGTAACTACACACTAGGTGTGAAAGAGCAATTGATTTTCCCAGAAATAAATTATGACCAAGTAAACAAAGTAAGAGGAATGGACATCGTCATTGTTACAACGGCGAACACAGATGAAGAAGCTGCTGAACTCTTAACGCAACTTGGCATGCCTTTCCAACAATAAGCGCAAAGCTAAAATAAGGAGGGAAAATAGTGGCTAAAAAATCAATGATCGCAAAGCAACAACGCAAAGCTAAATATCCAGTACAAGAATATACACGTTGTGAACGTTGTGGACGTCCACATTCAGTTATTCGTAAGTTTAGATTATGCCGAATTTGTTTCCGCGAACTTGCATATAAAGGTCAAATTCCTGGTGTCAAAAAAGCAAGCTGGTAATCCCCGATTAGGGAAGGAGGTAAAGATAAATGGTTATGACAGATCCAATTGCAGATATGCTAACTCGTATTCGTAATGCAAACATGGTGCGCCATGAAAAGTTAGAGCTACCTGCCTCTAACGTGAAAAAAGAAATTGCTGATATTCTTAAGCGTGAAGGTTTCATTCGCGATTATGAATATGTTCAAGATGATAAACAAGGAATTCTTCGTATTTTCTTGAAATACGGTGTAAACGAAGAGCGTGTTATTACTGGACTTAAACGTATCAGTAAACCAGGACTTCGCGTTTATGCAAAAGCAGAGGAGCTTCCTAAAGTATTAAACGGCTTAGGTATTGCTGTCGTTTCAACTTCTAAAGGAGTTTTATCTGATAAAGAAGCACGCGCGCAAGCGATCGGTGGAGAAGTGCTTGCATATATTTGGTAAGTTATTCAAAGATGACAGGAGGTGCATTTAAATGTCTCGAATAGGATTAAAAATATTGGAAATTCCTGAAGGTGTTGACATTAAAATCAATGGCAATACAATTACTGTTAAAGGCCCTAAAGGGGAATTGACACGTGATTTTCATCAGGATATGACTGTAAAAATAGAAGATAACGTATTAACTGTGGAACGTCCAAGTGACAGCAAGCAGCATCGTGCCCTGCACGGTACTACTCGCAGTATCATTGGAAACATGGTTGAAGGTGTTCATAAAGGATACGAAAAAGCGTTAGAAATTCAAGGTGTTGGTTACCGTGCTACTAAACAAGGTTCAAAACTTGTTGTAAGTGCTGGATATTCTCACCCTGTAGAAGTAGAGCAACCAGAAGGAATTGAATTTGATGTACCTGCCAATACAAGAGTAGTGGTAAAAGGTATCGATAAAGAATTAGTTGGTGCAATTACAGCTAACATTCGTGCGATCCGTCCTCCAGAACCATATAAAGGTAAGGGAATTCGTTACGAAGGCGAATATGTACGCCGTAAAGAAGGTAAAACTGCTAAGTAAGGTTAGTTAGGGAACAGAAAGGAGTGACCTAGATGATCACAAAGCCTGATAAAAATGATGTACGTAAGAAAAGACACTTACGTATTCGAAAAAACCTTTTTGGAACAGCTGAACGTCCACGTTTAAATGTATTTCGTTCAAACAAACACGTTTATGCACAGCTAATCGACGATGTTAACAACGTAACATTAGCAAGTGCATCAACCGTTGATAACGAATTAACAATAGATGGTACTGGTAACGTAGAAGCGGCTAAAAAAGTCGGAGAATTAATTGCAAAACGTGCTCAAGATAAAGGATTTAAGAACGTTGTATTTGATCGTGGTGGATATTTATACCATGGTCGTGTAAAAGCTTTAGCGGATGCTGCTCGTGAAGCAGGTCTTGAATTTTAATTGTAAAAGGAGGGACATATGTTGCGTACACACATCGACCCAAATAATTTAGACTTAGAAGAACGCGTTGTTACGATTAATCGTGTAGCAAAAGTAGTTAAAGGTGGACGTCGTTTCCGTTTTGCTGCATTAGTAGTAGTCGGAGATAAGAACGGACACGTTGGTTTTGGTACTGGTAAAGCTCAAGAAGTACCAGACGCTATTAAAAAAGCTATTGATGATGCAAAGAAAAACTTGATCAATGTACCGATCGTAGGTACTACTATACCGCATGAGATTACAGGTCAATTTGGTGCTGGAAGCATTCTTATGAAGCCAGCAGCAGAAGGTACTGGAGTTATCGCGGGCGGACCGGTTCGTGCTGTTTTAGAACTTGCAGGTGTTGGTGATATTTTATCTAAATCACTTGGTTCTAACACACCAATTAACATGGTTCGTGCAACTATTACTGGACTAACCGAATTAAAGCGCGCGGAAGACGTTGCTAAATTACGTGGTAAGTCAGTAGAAGAATTGTTAGGATAGGAGGGAAATCATATGTCTAATAAATTAGAAATTACCCTCAAGCGCAGTGTCATCGGTAGATCTGAAGTTCAAAGAGCTACGGTTCAAACACTTGGTTTAAGAAAAATGCATCAATCAGTAGTCCGTGAAGATACTCCTGTCGTGCGAGGCATGATCAATAAAGTATCACATTTAGTAGAAGTGAAAGAAGTACAATAAATTTAGTGCAAGAGGAGGTGCTCGCATGAAACTTCATGAATTGAAGCCATCACAAGCTCGTAAAAAACGTAATCGTGTAGGTCGTGGAATGTCATCAGGTAATGGTAAAACATCTGGACGTGGCCATGGCGGTCAAAACTCACGCTCAGGCGGGGGTGTGCGTTTAGGTTTTGAAGGTGGTCAAATGCCACTATTCCAACGTTTACCTAAGCGTGGATTCACAAACATCAATCGCAAAGAATATGCGATTGTTAATTTGGAAACATTGAATATTTTTGATGAAGGTACTGAAGTGACACCTGAGCTTTTATTAGAAACTGGAACAGTAAGCAATGTAAAAGCCGGAGTTAAGATTCTTGGAAATGGTAAGTTGGAAAAGAAATTAACTGTGAAAGCTCATAAGTTTTCTGCTTCAGCTAAAGATGCAATCGAAGCAGCGGGCGGTCAAACAGAGGTGATTTAATGTTCCGTACAATCTCCAATTTTGTGCGTGTGGCTGATATTAGACAAAAAATCGTATTTACTTTATTAATGTTGATTGTTTTCAGAATCGGTACATTTATTCCGGTGCCTTTTACTGATCGAAGTGCAATCGACTTTATGAACGAACAAAATGTGTTTGGTTTATTAAATACATTTGGAGGCGGTGCGTTGCAGAACTTCTCCATTTTCGCAATGGGAATTATGCCGTACATTACAGCTTCCATTATCATGCAACTGCTGCAAATGGATGTCGTACAAAAATTTTCCGAATGGAAAAAGCAAGGTGAGATGGGCCGCAAGAAGCTTGCCCAATTCACTCGCTATGCTACAATTGTATTAGCATTTATTCAAGCAAGTGCAATGTCAGTTGGATTTAACGCAATGTCAAATGGACAATTAATTGCTGACCCAGGTGTTGGGAAATTCATCGTAATTGCTATCGTATTAACCGGTGGTACTGCATTCCTAATGTGGCTCGGTGAACAAATAACAGCACATGGTGTAGGTAATGGAATATCTATTTTGATTTTTGCTGGGATTGTAGCAGCGATTCCGAACGGCGTGAACCAAATTTATGCACAATATTTTGGTTCAGGTGCTGAGGATCAGTTGTTCCTTAATATCATTATTGTATTACTAATTGTTTTACTGGTAATCGCAGTAACAGTTGGTGTTATCTTTATACAACAAGCGTTACGTAAGATTCCTGTTCAATACGCAAAAAGATTGGTGAATCGTTCACCTGTAGGCGGACATCCCACGCATTTACCATTAAAAGTAAATGCAGCAGGGGTAATTCCAGTAATCTTTGCAATATCCTTTATTATTGCACCAAGAACAATTGCTAGTTTCTTTGAAAATAATACTGTAGCGGTAACTATTGCAGACATCTTTGATTATACCAATCCTATTGGTATGGTGATCTATGTTGCCTTAATAATCGCCTTTACGTATTTCTATACATTTGTTCAAGTTAATCCTGAACAAATGGCAGAAAATTTAAAGAAACAAGGTGGATATGTCCCGGGTATTAGACCAGGACAAAATACAGAAACGTATTTAACTCGAGTTATGTATCGACTAACGTTTGTTGGATCGATCTTTCTAGCTGCTGTATCTGTATTGCCATTAATACTTGGTAGTTTAGCTAATTTGCCACAATCCATTCAAATTGGTGGAACTAGTTTATTAATCGTAGTAGGGGTAGCCCTTCAAACGATGAAACAATTAGAAAGTCAATTAGTCAAACGTAATTATAAAGGCTTTATTAAGTAGCCATATTATATGGTGGATCAGACAGAGAGCGAGGGGAAATCGTTGAATCTAATCCTAATGGGGTTGCCTGGTGCTGGTAAAGGTACCCAGGCTGAGAAAATCGTAGAGAAGTATGGAATTCCTCATATTTCAACAGGAGATATGTTCCGATTAGCAATAAAAGAAGGAACCGAGCTAGGAAATAAAGCAAAAAGCTTTATGGACAAAGGCGAATTGGTACCGGATGAAGTAACAATTGGTATTGTAAAAGATCGATTAAGCATGGACGACTGCGAAAAGGGATTTTTGCTTGATGGCTTTCCAAGAACATTGGAACAAGCAACAGCATTAGATGAACTTCTAGCAGAGATGGGCCAAGAATTGGACAGTGTTATACATGTAGATGTAGAGAAGGATGAGCTTGTTGAAAGACTTACAGGTCGTCGCATTTGTCCGAAATGTGGAGCAACCTATCATGTGATTTTTAATCCTCCGAAACAAGAGGGTGTATGTGACAAGGATGGAGAAGCACTAATCCAACGTAAAGATGATCAACCTGAGACTGTCGGTAATCGTCTCCAAGTAAACTTAGAACAAACACAACCAATGTTAGACTTTTACCGTGACAAAGGTTACCTTGTAAAGATTGACGGTGCACAGGAAATAGACCAGGTTTTTCTTGATATTGATGAAAAATTAAAAACTATTTAATTGTGTAATCGAACCTAAAAGCTTTTAAGTGTCTTGATTTAATGAATCATTACTCGATTCAAGTACGAATAAAAATGCCTAAGTGAAGGTGATTATGGTTGAGTGATTCGGAGTGTAGTCCGGAAATAGGTCAAGTTGTTCAAATCTTACAAGGGCGTGAGGCAGGTCAATACGCGATTGTGATTAAAACAATCGACCATCGCTTTGTATTACTTGCTGACGGAGAAAAGCGGAAATATGACCGACCTAAGAAGAAAAATCTTAGTCATATTGCCTGTATGGATTTTATTTCTCCGGAAGTCCAAAATAGCCTTCTAGAAACAGGGCGCGTAACAAATGGAAAGTTGCGTTATGCTATTACTAAATTTGCCGATGAAATTCTGGCAGATTTGAAGAAGGGAGATCAACTCGATGGCGAAAGACGATGCAATTGAAGTAGAAGGTACTGTAATTGATACTTTACCAAATGCACAGTTTAAAGTTGAATTAGAGAATGGTCACACCGTTTTAGCACACGTTTCTGGTAAAATACGAATGCACTTCATTCGCATTTTGCCTGGAGATAAGGTGACGGTTGAACTTTCTCCATATGATTTAACCAGAGGGCGTATAACGTACCGTTATAAATAAATGAATGCTCCGATAAAGAGGAGGTATGGATGATGAAGGTAAGACCATCTGTAAAACCAATATGCGAAAAGTGTAAGGTAATTCGCCGTAAGGGAAAAGTTATGGTGATTTGTGAGAACCCTAAGCATAAACAAAAACAAGGATAACGAATAAGGAGGTGTAGTCATTCTATGGCTCGTATTGCTGGTGTAGATGTACCTCGTGATAAACGCGTTGTTATTTCCTTAACCTATATTTATGGTGTTGGAACAACAACTGCGCAAGAGGTGTTAAAAGAAGCAGGTGTTTCAGAACATACTCGTGTTCGTGATTTAACAGAAGATGAGTTAGGCAAAATTCGTCAAGCGATTGATGGTCTAAATGTTGAAGGTGATCTTCGTAGAGAAGTATCTCTAAACATTAAACGTCTTATTGAAATTGGTTCTTATCGTGGTGTTCGTCACCGTCGTGGTTTACCTGTTCGAGGGCAAAAAACTAAAAATAACTCTCGTACTCGTAAAGGACCAAGAAAAACAATGGCAAATAAAAAGAAATAATAAAGGAGGTTTGCTAATCTATGGCTCGTAAACAAAACACACGTAAACGTCGTGTCAAAAAGAATATAGATACTGGTATTGCACATATCCGTTCTACATTTAACAATACGATTGTTACGATTTCTGATGTTCAAGGTAATGTTCTTGCATGGAGTAGCGCTGGTTCATTAGGATTTAAAGGTTCACGTAAATCCACTCCGTTTGCTGCGCAAATGGCTGCAGAAGCTGCTGCTAAATCAGCGCAGGAACATGGAGTGAAAACTTTAGAAGTTACAGTGAAAGGACCTGGTGCTGGACGTGAAGCAGCAATCCGTTCACTTCAAGCAGCAGGTATCGAAGTAACTGCTATTGTAGATGTAACACCAGTTCCTCACAATGGTTGTCGCCCGCCAAAACGTCGTCGAGTATAAGCTTAATCAGTATATAATTTGTTTATCTGTCTATAATGGGTTATGATAACTTAATAAAGTTCTGTGTAACAGCTTTCGTTAAGGCACTTATAACTACTAAAATTAGGACAGATTGCATACAATTAGAGAGTGCAGAAACGGGAACTGCCTACCTGGGGAATTTCGGTTAGACGTTTGTCTAACCGAGGTTTCGACGTTTTAAAGGAGGGTTTATAAATGATCGAAATTGAAAAGCCAAAGATTGAAACAGTAGAAATCAGTAATGATGCTACTTATGGGAAATTTGTTGTAGAACCACTAGAACGTGGATATGGTACTACACTCGGTAACTCCTTGCGTCGTATCCTACTATCTTCACTTCCTGGCGCTGCTGTGACATCTGTGCAAATAGATGGAGCACTACATGAATTTTCAACTGTCGATGGGGTCGTTGAAGATGTTACGACAGTTATTTTAAACCTGAAAAAACTAGCTCTTAAGATCTACTCTGATGAGGAGAAGGTTCTTGAGGTAGATGTACAGGGAGAAGGAAATGTTACGGCTGCAGATATCATTTTTGATAGTGATGTTGAGATTTTAAATCCCGATCTTCATATTGCTACTTTGAGCAGCAATGCACATTTAAAAATGAGAATAACAGCTGAACGTGGCAGAGGCTATCGTCCTGCCGATACAAATAATCATGATGAACGTCCAATAGGTGTTATCCCAGTGGACTCTATTTTTACACCTGTTCAAAAGGTGACCTATCAAGTAGAGAATACAAGAATCGGTCAAGTTGCGAATTTTGATAAATTAACATTTGATGTTTTAACAGATGGAAGCATAAGACCTGAAGAAGCAGTTTCTTTAGGAGCTAAAATCTTCACAGAGCATTTAAATATCTTCGTTGGTTTAACAGATGAAGCTAAAAATGCTGAGATCATGATTGAAAAAGAAGAAGATCAAAAAGAAAAAGTATTAGAAATGACAATCGAAGAGCTTGATTTGTCGGTTCGTTCTTATAACTGCTTAAAACGTGCAGGAATTAATACTGTACAAGAACTAGCACATAAATCAGAAGAAGATATGATGAAGGTTCGTAATCTAGGACGTAAATCACTAGAAGAAGTGAAACACAAACTAGAAGATCTTGGTTTAGGCTTACGTAAAGAAGACTAAAGCAAGGAACCCGAAGAGATTTCGAACGAAGGAGGGATAGTCCCATGGCAAGAAAATTAGGACGTACAACAGATCAACGTATGGCTATGTTACGTAACCTTGCGTCGGATCTTATTATCCATGAACGCATCGAAACTACTGAAGCAAAAGCTAAAGAATTACGTTCTGTTGTAGATAAAATGATTACTCTTGGAAAGCGTGGAGATCTTCACGCGCGTCGTCAAGCTGCATCTTTCTTATATAAGAAGGAAGCAAGCGAAGATGAAGACGTACTTCAGAAGTTATTTAATGACGTTGCAAAGCGTTATGAAGATAGACAAGGTGGATACACACGCGTGCTTAAATTAGGACCACGTCAAGGTGACGGTGCTAAAATGGCGATCATTGAACTTGTGTAATATCAGCTTAATTTGGGAGGGCCCGGCATTCAATCTCTTATATGAGGTGGATCCAAGCCCTTTTTGTTTTATAAATGAACACAACAATTTTCTTGCCAGATAGGTAAGGGATTGTTGTGTTTTTTATTTCTGAAATTTTATTATATGATTTATAGTTTCTAGAAAGACTTAAATAAAATTTTTAAAATGATAAGTTTTTAAAGAAAATCGCTCTATCAGTTTAAAAGCAGTAAAATTAATTTCGAGGTTTCATTGGTTAGTAAGCTTTATTAAGGAAGATTAGCCGATCCTATTCTTTATATGATAAAATATGGTGGTATCCAAAATTATTATTACCCGGGAAATACTAGGGAAAGATGTGAAATACATGAATAACTATGCTGTTGAATTTAATAATGTTTCCTTTCGTTATCATGAAGATGAACCATGGATTTTAAAGGATGTTTCTTTTAAAATTGAAGCAAATAAAACAACTGCGATAATTGGACATAATGGATCTGGAAAATCAACCATTGCTAAGTTGATGAATGGTTTATTACTTCCGGAGCACGGACAAATTTACATATACGGAACTAGAGTTGAGGAAGAGTCTATTTGGGATATTCGAAGAGAAGTGGGAATGGTGTTTCAAAATCCAGATAACCAATTTGTCGGTACAACCGTAAAAGATGACGTGGCATTTGGTCTTGAAAATAGAGGAATTCCGAGGTTGGATATGCAAAAGCGAATTGATGAAACCTTGAAAGCTGTTGGCATGATTGATTACTTGTTGCATGAACCATACCGTTTGTCAGGTGGTCAAAAACAACGTGTAGCTATAGCTAGTGTGATGGCTATAACCCCAAGTATATTAATTTTAGATGAGGCAACATCAATGCTCGATCCTCTTGGCAGAAAAGAAATCCTAGAAACAGTACAACATCTCAGAAAAAAAGATAACTTATCATTGATAATGATTTCCCATGAAGTAAATGAGATGATTAAAGCAGATTACGTCATTGTAATGGAAGATGGAAAAGTATCTATAGAAGGAACACCAAAAACTATTTTCTCATCAGAAGATAGAGTGAAAGAGGTAGGATTAGATATCCCGCTAGTAACCGAATTCGCCTTATCCCTTAAAAGACATGGAATGGAGCTGGAATCTAATCCGCTAACACATGAGGAGCTATTAGAAACATTATGGACATATCATTTGAAAACGTAGATTATATATATCAACCAAATTCACCTTTTCAGTTTCAAGCCTTAAAGAACCTGTCTTTTGAGATTAAATCAGGAGAATTTGTAGCTATTGTGGGTCATACGGGATCGGGGAAATCCACCGTTATTCAGCATTTAAATGGTTTGTTACGCCCTACACATGGTAAAACCAAGATTGGGGATTTTACTCTTACCTCTGATCATAAACCGAAAGACATGAAAAGCTTAAGAGAACAAGTAGGAATTGTATTTCAATATCCAGAGCATCAATTATTTGAAGAAACGGTAGAAAAAGATATTAGCTTTGGACCTGCCAACTTTGGAGTGGCAACAGAGCAGATTAAAGAGCGAGTAAAGACGTCTATAGAAGCTGTGGGTATATCTACGGATTTATTGAATCGCTCTCCATTTGAACTCAGTGGTGGGCAAATGAGGCGGGTTGCGATAGCAGGAGTGCTAGCAGTAGAACCAAAAGTCTTGGTGCTTGATGAACCGACTGCAGGATTAGATCCTAAGGGAAGAAAAGAAATCATGAATATGTTTTACCGGCTACATAAGGAAAAAGGTTTAACTACTATTTTAGTAACGCATCACATGGAGGATGCCCTTAAGTTTTCGGATAAAGTGATTGTGCTGGAAAAAGGAACGAAATACTTAGAAGGCAGCGTACAAGAAGTATTTTCGAACCAAGCTAGATTAAATAAAGTGCAATTAGATATACCAGAAATTTTAACCGTGGTAAAAGAGATAAATAATCGTTTTGGGCTTTCTATTGATTATCAAGGACAGTCCCTAGATGAATTAGCAGTGCAAGTAAGTGTTGGATTAAAGGGGTTAAAGAAACATGAATAGTGCATTTATAATTGGCCAATATATTCCAGGTGAATCCTTTATCCATCGTTTGGATCCACGAACAAAGATCTCCTTAATATTCTTTTTTGTTATTTTTGTATTTTTTGCTAATTCCGTATTAAGCTATGCACTATTAACCATATTTTCATTCCTTGTCGCATTATCCACTAAAATTAAGCCTTCCTTTATTATAAAAGGGCTCACTCCTGTGTGGTTTTTAATAATTTTTACTTTTACGATTCACCTTATTGTAACGCAAGAAGGTGAGGTGCTTTATCGGATCCTAGGGTTTCCTATTTATTCAGGGGCACTCATTCAAGGTTTTAGTATTTCGTTACGTTTTTTCTTATTGATATTATTTACATCATTATTAACCTTGACTACGACTCCGATAGAAATAACGGATGCGATCGAATCACTTCTAAATCCTCTGAAAAAAATCCGGCTACCGGTCCATGAATTAGCCTTAATGATGTCGATTTCATTGCGATTTATTCCTACTTTAATGCAAGAAACAGACAAGATTTCTAAAGCACAAGCTTCAAGAGGAGTAGATTTTAGGTCTGGTTCCTTAAAAAGTAGAGTGGAGGCTGTAATTCCGCTCCTGGTTCCTTTATTTATTAGTGCGTTTAAACGTGCGGAAGAACTAGCGATGGCAATGGAGGCTCGTGGATATAGAGGAGGGGAAGGTAGAACGAAACTTAGAGAATTAAAGATTAGAAAGTTAGACTATCTTGCAATGATATTATTTTCCCTCGTGATTGCAGGAATGTTTTTACTGAGAAAGTAGGGTTGCCTATGCGATATAAAGCTGTAATTAGCTATGATGGTAGTAATTTTTCAGGATACCAAATACAACCTAAACAACGCACCGTTCAGGGTGAAGTTGAAAAGGCGTTAAGTAAAATGCATAAAGGTCTACGCATTACAGTTCATGCTTCTGGAAGAACTGATCGAGGCGTTCATGCATTAGGACAAGTGTTACATTTTGATTCGGACTTACAAATTCCACTTGATAATTGGAAAAGAGCTTTAACTGCCATCTTACCTGATGATATTAATGTGAAAAGGATAGAACCAGTAAAAGATGATTTTCATGCTCGCTATGATGTAATAGAAAAAGAGTATCGGTATGAGTTATTAGTAGATGACGAACCGAATATATTTTTGCGCCATTATAAACACCATGTCGCGCCGCCAATTAATGTTAAAGCAATGCAAGAAGCGTGTAAGTATTTAATTGGAACACATGATTTTAGTTCCTTTTGTGCTGCGAAAGCAACGGTAAAAGGAGATAAAATACGAACGGTTTATGCAGCCTCTTTTTTAGAAAAAAATACAGGTCTGATATTTAGGATAGCAGGAAGTGGATTCTTATATAATATGGTTCGGATCATTGTAGGTACATTAGTTGATATTGGTTATGGTAAGTTAAAGCCTGAAGATATGAAAAAAATAATAGAAAAAAAAGAAAGAAAAGCCGCGAGTAAAACAGCGCCCCCACAAGGATTATATTTATATCAGGTAAAATACGATGAATAATAATTAAAAAGCAACGAATCCTTGCGTTTTTTCTATTGACTTTAGGCCATATTTGTTATATTATGATTAATGGCATTTTATTTTCTAAACCACGATTGGCCCCGGAAAGTTAATTCGTGTTAGAATATAAATCGTTCAACCAAAAACGAATAAAATTAGATGAATCGAAACATAGATTTTTAGGAGGTAAACGGATCATGCGCACAACTTTCATGGCAAATGAAGCTAATATTGAACGCAAATGGTTTGTTGTGGACGCAGAGGGTCAAACACTAGGTCGCTTAGCAAGTGAAATAGCAACGCTCCTTCGCGGAAAACACAAACCAACTTACACACCGCATGTGGATACTGGTGACAATGTTATCATTATCAATGCTGAAAAAATTGAATTAACAGGTAACAAATTAAACGACAAACTTTACTATCGTCATTCAAACCACCCTGGTGGATTGAAGTCTCGTACGGCATATGAAATGCGTTCGAAGTACCCTGAACAAATGCTAGAGCTTACTGTAAAAGGTATGTTACCAAAAGGTAGCCTAGGACGTAAAATGGGTAAAAAATTGCATGTGTACAGAGGTTCTGAGCACAAGCACCAAGCACAACAACCAGAAGTTTACGAACTTCGCGGATAATAAAAGGAGGTTAATATAGTGGCACAAGTACAATACTACGGCACCGGTCGCCGTAAAAGCTCAACTGCTCGTGTACGTTTAGTACCTGGTACTGGACGTATCCTTGTAAATAAACGTGATGCGGAAGATTACTTCCCATATGAAACACTTCGTACAATCATTAAGCAGCCATTAGTTGCTACAGAGACTGAAGGAAGCTACGATGTATTAGTAACCGTACATGGTGGAGGATTCACTGGTCAAGCTGGTGCAATTCGTCATGGTGTAGCTCGTGCATTATTAGAAGCAGATCCAGAATATCGCACAACACTTAAGCGTGCTGGATTCTTAACTCGTGACTCTCGTATGAAAGAACGTAAAAAATACGGTCTTAAAGGCGCGCGTCGTGCACCACAGTTCTCAAAACGTTAATATATCTTTATATTACAAATCAAAACCTCTTTCCTGTTTTTGCAGGGAAGAGGTTTTTGTTATTTAATCAGATAATATCTTTATATTGTTATTAATATTGATATACCCTAATCATTAGAATTCATTACCAATATCTAAATTTCAGCCAAATAAAATGATACACAATCATCACTTAAACAGCGAAACTTCGTTTTATTGAGGTTTAACTCTGTTTACAATTTAGATTATTGGTTGCTTTTTAAACCCAAATATTTAAAAATATACCCCTTCAATTGTATGGAGTTTTCAAGAGGAGGTTTATATACCCCTTTATTAAATGTTTTGATATATTATTTTTGTTAGTAAATTTATATAAAGAAATTTTTACTCAGTTTAATATGATTATAGAGAAATTATTTTTTTTGAGTTATACTTAATGAAAAGGCTTTATGGAGGGTGCAATGGAGATAAGATATATAACTAAAATAGATATTGAAACAATTTTAGATAGACATAATATTAAATATCAATCAATTTGTCCTTTTCCAAAAAGTGGTCAAAAAGCAGTTTTCAAAATTATTTGTGATCCAAATCCAATAATTTTAAAAATTTATAATGTTACACCTTATCATACTATTAATCAGATGGAATATGTATCACATGTTGATGTAGATGAATTAAAAGTTCAAAAAAACGAAGAAATCAGAATACTTACAATGATCATAGCTCGTGAGGTAAAAGCATCAAAAAAATGTCCTATTTTTCCTAAAATGATTATCACTAAAGATATTGATGAATACCGAGTGAACGAGCATTTATATAAATATTATTTTGAGGAATTAGTAGATGGGATTACAATGAATGAATCTAGCTATTACCTTGAAGAAAATAGCATTAGTCAGATTGCATATTTTTTAGATGCGGCATTAGAATTAGTAAAAAAAATGTGGGATAAAACTTATGTTCATCGTGATATTAAACCGAACAATATAATTATTGATGGAGAAAGGGTAATGTTTATTGATCCGGGGTTAGCAAAATCTGCAAACGATGAAACGCTTACTAGAACTGGTATGGCAATGGGTACTCCTAGATATTGGGCACCAGAACAACAAGAAATTCAGTCAAATTACAATTGGACTTTTAAAACCGACCTTTATCCATTAGGATTGATAGCTATTGAAATGTTTCTTCCCGAATTGCGAAGACTTTCAGAAGATCAATTAAAAGATATGCAGTTTGTATATAAAAAATGGTGTGAAAAAGATCAATTTGATAAATCTAAGTCATTCTTTCGAGATATTATTGTCAAACTTTCTGCTGAAAAAATATTTAGGAGAGCGAGCTCTATTGAAGATATCCAAAAAACATTAGTTGAATTTAAGGAGAGTGATTAAATAATGCTTATGATACAACAAGGGCCGGCAGCTGGTCCAAAATTAAAAAAAATTATAGATAGTAATTTTTGCGATGGCATTATTTGGGACCCAAGAGATTTAACTTCTAGCAGGATAAATCAATATATTCGCGAAAATATAGAATATGAAGATTTAGTAAAAGTAATGGAGTTTAAGCAATATTATCAACAATTCGATAATTCTGACAAAAAGAAATTAAAAGATTATCCGGAATTTCCAAAAGAACTTATAGATAGAGCTTTTTTAAGAAGACAAGAAAATTTGGAGGAGTTGGTTCATAATAATATCGATTTTCAACAATCAGTCGAGTTAGATTACCTATGCACGCCAACTTTTTATATAGAAAGCTTCGGACATAGAATAATTGAAAGAGTCCTTGAAACTTGGCAAAAGAATATTACATATATGAATTCCCATGAGGATAGTAACCCATTATTTGCAACTATGGTGATATCAGAAAATGCATTCTCTAACTATGATTATATCAATGAATTCCTAGAAGATTTAGAAGATTTTTCTGAAGAGCTAGAAGGAGTGTATTTTACTGTAGATCGAAATGAGATGAGCTCTCTTAGACATAAGTTTGACCTTGCTCATTTGACTAATATTTTACAATTTATTTATGATTTAAAGGTAATGGGATTTAAAGTTATTGTAGGCTATACTAGTGTTGAAGGGTTATTGTACTCTTCAGTAGGTGCTGATTATGTTGGAACGGGTTGGTTTTATTCTTTGAGAAAATTCAATAGGGTACAGAAAGGCTTACCCCCAGAAAAAGCATTTGGAATTCAAAAGAAACGATATACTTCAATCAAAGTATTCTCTGAAGTTCCTTTACAAGAAGCTATATATAATGTGGGAGCTAGGAGTCATCCAATTATTCTCGATAACTGTTCTCTCGATAGAGAATTAATTTTAGAAACGCCAATAGATATACTTAATAGTAATGATTGCTATTTGCAACATTTTGAAGAAATGTATAAATATGTACAAATTTTTGATTCATTACCGGATGTATCCGACAAGACTAACAAAGTTCTAAATTTGCTAGAAGAAGCAGAAACTAATATACAGTTATTCAACAACCTTCCAAACAATACCTATACTATTAATTCAGGACATATAAAACAATATTCTGATGCCATAAAATCAGTAAAAGAAGCTAACTTCATATAGTTAGCTTCTTTCCTTCTTCATATTCCAATAACATAAATTTTGCTATGCTAGCGATTAATGTTACGTTTCTTTTCAAAGGTAGAATTTTCTTCTTTACATCTAGGTAGATTGTAAAATCATCTGGTGTAACTCCAATCAGACCAATATTGTTAGATTTGAAATATTCTCTTTTCTTTATTGCTAATTTCTTAGCCATATAATCAGGAAAAACAACATAAGAGTAAGCTGAAAAATTTTTATTATTATTTGCCTGTGTTATTGCCTTTTTCCAATCATGTAATTTTGCTTCATAGGAAGTGAATTCAAGAAAAGGAAAGGAAAACTGATCTTTAATTAGATATTTATTCGGCGTAATCTCATTCACTATATTAGTCAATATCAGTTTTTTTAGTATATACTTAACAGTATTTATATCATATCCACTTATATCCACGATGTAGTTAAGAGTCCTTACAGCTCTTTTATGAAGGAGTGAAACGATTCTCGCATATCTAAATTCAGATAATAAATTAGCTTGTTCCACGGTAAGTAGGTTGTTGCTGTTGTTTGTTACTTTAACAATATCAACATTACCAAAACGGGCATTAAACTCATCAATTATTTTCTCGTTATTTGTTGCATTTCTTAGTAAAAGATTGTGAAAGCAACTCTGTAATTCAAGTTCAGTTGAAAACATAATAAGCCTCCCGTTTTTATTTGTTTATCAAGAGAAATTTTAACACATAGAGCTACTAAAATAAATTATATTTTTAATTGATTAAATTAATCTTCAAACGTGTCTTTTATTTTATATCATAAATTACTTTCGAGTGTGAGTCTAAAAATTGGACGCGGTAAATTAATATAAATAAAACTATAATTAAACTAACAATTATATAGGAGTGTGACAAGGATGGAAGAAATAGGTCCTATCTTTACAAAGGCTATAGTATCTGCACAAAAGAATCCATCTTCGACTTCATATACTGTATCTAAAAGTCTATTAACATATAGCTCAGCCTGGAGTATGGATTACTAAAGAATTGATAACTTTTTCGATTGCAATTTTTGAATTTTACTAAAGATACATCTATAAGTGTTAATACATTTTATATTACTATTTAGAAAATCCTTTCAGTTTCTATGCTTGGAAGGGGTTTTTGCTAATATATTAAACAACAATAGTAAGGACTTCTTATTATATACGTAAATATTGGAGAAGCAGTCTTAAAATGAGGAGTAAAAGGTTAACATACTTATTTGTAACCATTAAGTCAATTGCGAGAATCCTAAAATGAAATGTGTAGTAATGTTCCAGTATGAAAAAAACTAGAACCATGTGCTAAAGTGCTAGCGAATGAGTCTAGTTTTTCAATCAATCCTTATTTCTTTTTCAGTGTATTCAAGCCATCAATCAATAGACAGATAAATGCCGCCCAGTGAAGAACCATTCCTACTATTGGAATAACTCCCAAAGTACTGGCTACAATACCAACCACAGGCCCCCAAATTGCTGTATTTTCCTTTCTAGCCATAACTAGTGTAATCACATGATAAATAAGCATAAATAAAAGCGGTGCCCAAGATAAAGAAAGTATAAATCCTCCACCAACTCCAGGGATCCCTAGAAAGAATTCTAAACCTGAACCAATAAATTTTAAAATAGTAGATATTAACATATCGTTCCTCCTTTCTTCCAAATAGATAACTTCCTTACAAGATTTTACCACAATTTTAACTTTATTCAATTTAAAGATTATTCGACAGGTGACAGGCACCACTTCACGTTTTTCCTATAAGCAAGTCAATGGCGTTATATATAAGTGCTTGCTAAAATGTGTGGAAGAGGTGAATAATAATGGAACAGTTTAGAATAGATAAGGATAAGGGTTTGGAGTTTGGTTTGTATACGCTTGGGGATCATTTACCTGATCCTCATACGGGGGAGCGGATTTCTGCTCAGCAGCGTATTAATGAATTGGTAGAGCTGGCTAAGCTTGCTGATCAAGCGGGGCTAGATTTTTTCAGTGTAGGTGAATCTCATCAAGAGTATTTTGCTACACAAGCGCACGCGGTGGTTTTAGCTGCTATCGCACAAGCTACTGAAAATATAAAAATTGCTAGTTCTTCTACCATAATCAGTACGTCAGATCCTGTTAGAGTATATGAAAATTTTTCAACAATAGATCTGATATCTGATGGAAGAGCAGAAATTATTGCAGGTAGGGCGTCACGTACTGGTATTTTTGATTTATTAGGCTACGACTTAAGCGATTATGAAGAGCTATTTGAGGAAAAGTTCGAGCTGCTTCTTAAAATAAATCGTGAGAAAATAGTAAACTGGAGTGGGAAATATAGGGCTCCCTTAAGAAATGCAGAAGTTATACCAAGGCCAAAGAACGGTTCTCTACCTATTTGGCGTGCGGTTGGTGGACATCCTGCAAGTGCAATTAAAGCAGCCTATGCTGGAGCGCCAATATTTTTAGCGACCCTTGGTGGGCCCGCTTCAAGTTTTAAAAATACGATAGATGCCTACCGAGAAGCTTTAGGGCAAAATGGATACGATCCTAATGAATTCCCTGTGGCGACAGCAGGCTTCTTTTTCGCAGCTAAAACAACCCAGGAAGCACAGCGGGCAACCTATCCACATATTAATGAAGGAATGAAACGAACGAATGGCAGAGGGTTCCCCAAACAGCATTTTGCACAAGGGGCCGATAAGCGAGATGTGATGAATATTGGCAGTCCGCAAGAAATAATTGAAAAAATATTGTATCAACATGAAATGTTTGGGCATCAACGCTATATTGCACAGATGGATTTTGGTGGTATGCCCTTTGATAAGTTGAAAGAGAATATTGAATTGATTGCAACTGAAATTTTACCGGCAATCAGAAAATACACTGCAAAAAAAGAGGATGATTGATCAATGAAAATTGTTGGCCTATCTGGATCAAAAGTTGGCTCAAAGACGAGAACAGCGATGAACTATATTATAGAACGAGCTCAGGAAACGAATCCAGAAGTAGATGTTACATTAATTGATTTAGCAGATTATGACATTCAATTTAGTGACGGCAGAAATTACTTGGATTACACGGGTGACACAAAACATGTAACAAAAACCATCATGGAAGCGGATGCTATCATTATTGGCACACCAATTTTTCAAGCATCGATTCCAGGAACTTTAAAAAATATTTTTGATCTATTACCTGTTAGCGCCTTTGAGCATAAAGTGTTAGCGATGTATGCTACAGCTGGATCTGAGAAACACTATCTAATTTTAGAGCAACAACTCAAACCAATATTGTCTTATATGAAAGCACAAGTGGTTCCTGCTTATGCATTTATAGAAGAAAAGGATTTTCTGAAAAAAGAAATTGTAAACGATGATGTATTTTTTAGATTAGATCGACTAATTGAGGATACATTGTTATTAGCAAAAACGTATCAAAAAATGCTGGAAGAGAAAGAAGCGAGTTATGGCTTTTAGAAGCTACTGATTTTGGAATAAACACACGTCTTGTCCCATATATTGTGGTAAGAGAGATGATGGGAGAGATATCGATGCTAAAAAAATGGACTTTTTTGCTGTGGACGATTGGTTTGATAGCCTTGTTTATGTTAATTCTCTATCCAATAACGCAATTAGACGAAGAGGTGGATCAATTCTCCTTACCTCTATCAGGAAAAGTGATTGTGCTTGATCCTGGTCACGGCGGAGTGGATGGTGGGGCGGAAGGATCCGATGACACGCAGGAAAAGGGCATTGCATTAGAAGTTACATTTCTCTTGAGAGACTACTTACAACAAGCTGGGGCAATGGTTTATTTAACGAGAGAAACCGATGTGGATTTGGCTAGTGACGATACCACAGGGTTATCACGTCGAAAATCAGAAGACATCCGAAATCGTGTGTCGTTTATTCAGTCAAAGGATCCTGATTTCTTTTTGAGCATTCACTTAAATGCTTTACCTGATAGACGGTGGAAGGGCGCACAAACCTTTTATTATCCAGCTTTAGATAAAAGTAAGCAATTAGCTACTTCGATTCAAGATGAAATAAAACGTAATATGGAAAATACCACCCGAGAAGCTTTAGCTTTAAATGCTATTTACCTACTTAAATATACGGAGTTGCCAGGTGCCTTGATTGAAATTGGATTTCTCTCTAATCATGAGGAAAGAGAGAACTTAAAATCTAAGAGTTATCAACGCCAAATGGCAATAAGCATCTATGAAGGCATCTTGAATTATACGGTAGCGGATTAGAAGCAAGATACTTATCCTATCGCTAAACTATGTTATACTAAAATTAGAATAATCAGATTAATAAATAATAGAGGTGACCTGTTTTGCTTACCAAACAAGCGGTTTTAGAATTACTGTATAAATTAAAAGATCCTTTTTTACATAAAACCTTCGAAGAAACTGGCGGAGTGGAAGAAGTCGTTATAAAAGAAGAAAAAAATCATGTCAGTGTCAAATTAGCGATAGGAAAGACAAATACAGCAGAGCAAATGCAATTACAACAAGAGCTCGTTGCTGCACTCAAAGAACTAGGTGCGGTTACAGTTGGGTTAAGATTTAGTCAGTTACCTGAGGAAGTAATTGCTAAATTTCAACCAACCAGTGAAGAAAAACCTACGCTCTTAAGTGGAAAAACGGACACGAAGTTTTTAGCGATTGCAAGTGGTAAGGGCGGTGTTGGTAAATCAACCGTTACAGTTAACTTAGCTGTCGCATTAGCTCGCTTAGGCTATAAGGTTGGTGTAATTGATGCTGATATTTATGGCTTTAGCGTACCAGACATGATGGGTGTCGAGGAAAGACCTAAGCTTAATGGAAATAAAATTGTACCGGTAGAACGATTCGGTGTAAAAATTATTTCAATGGGCTTTTTTGTGGAAGATAATTCTCCTGTAATATGGCGTGGCCCTAGACTAGGGAAAATGCTAACGAGCTTCTTTAAAGAGGTAGAATGGGGAGAATTAGATTATTTATTACTCGATTTACCACCGGGCACAGGCGATATCGCGTTAGATGTGCATAATATGATTCCATCCTCAAAAGAGATTATTGTGACCACGCCGCACCCAACAGCTGCATTTGTAGCAGCTAGAGCGGGGCAAATGGCAATAAATACCGACCATGAAATCCTTGGTGTGATTGAGAACATGTCCTACTACGAAAGTAAAGTAACAGGTGAGAAGGAGTATGTTTTTGGTAAAGGTGGCGGTGACAAATTAGCCGAAGTATTAAATACGGAAGTTATTGGTCGCATGGCGCTGAAACAACCATTTGATGAAGAGGGTGTTTTTGCACCATCTGTATACCAAGAGGATCATCCGAATGGAAAAGAATATTTAGAAGTAGCTAAAGGTATTTCTGAAAAATTTTAATAAAAAGTGAGAGGATTATTTTGGTCCTCTCACTTTTTAATGGGTTTAGAATATAATCGTGTCAGTTACTAGGTGCTAACTGCCTCCTGATTCTCCACCACCGCCACTTTCGCTGCCACCGCCGCCTTCTTCTTGGCCACCTTCACCACCGCCAGAAGACTCTTCTTGTGAGCCACCGCTTTCTTCAGGCTTCATTTCTTTAGCTGCGTTTAAAACAATCTCTGCAATGGTTGCTTGCATCATAGGCGATTCAAATGTTTCTTGAATGGTTTTTTCTAAATGCTCGCGAAAAGGTTGGCTTTTTAAGACTTGAAGGGTTTGTTCCTGCATTTTTGGATTACCTAAAATCTCCATCATTTTCCCTTGGAATTTAGGATCACTCATTAATCCTTGCATCACTTTTTCTTGTTGATCCTGTAACGAAGTGGCAAAACTTTCGATAAAGGCAGGATCCGTAAACATTTTCTGCCAAAATTCTTTTCCTTTATCAGAGGAAAAAAGAGACGTAATAGCTTCTTCTACAACTTTCGCGTCAATGACATAAGTTTGTTGCATATCATCGCTTGCTAATACCTCTGTTATGGCCTTTTTACCTTCATCTGTTTTTAAAATATCAGCGACCATTTTCTTCGTTGTATCATAATCTGCTTCTTTATTCGCAGCAGGACTCCCGCCAGTACATGCAGTTATCAAACATAATATAATAATTACAACTATTCCTTTGAGTTTACGTGTTGGAACCATATCTATTCTCCTTTCTACTGAGAAACTAAAGAAGATCGGTTAATTTTCGTGAAATAGTCTTATTTATAATATGGAAGTATTTAAAATTTATATGTATGAAGAAAGAAAAAAACTTTTGTTCATGGTAAAATATCAAAGTATGGAGAATTATGCATGGATATGGAGGACGTTTTGTGAAAAGTCGTAATGTTGTTCGATTATTTTTTTCTACATTATTAATTGGTGGATTCACCACCGTTATTGCTAGCTTTTTTGTAAAGTGGGAGAGGTACCAGGAATTTCTCAATCCGTTTGATTGGTTTGAAGTATTAGGATTAATTATAGTTTTCTCGGCTTTAGGTTTTGTGTTTAGCTTGGTAAGTCAAATGGGCTTTTTTGCATATTTAACCGTGAATCAATTTGGTTTAAGTATTTTTCGTAGCTTTTGGCCAATTATACAGGTTGTCTTAATAGGCGTGACACTCTTTGATCTTGTTTATTTCAGATATAAAGGAGTAGCAGATGAAAGTTCCATTTTCCCCTACTTACTCGTAGCGATGGCCTTGTTTGTATATAGCTGGATTATCGCTGGTATTAAAGCAAAAGAAACCAATAGAAGCGCCTTTATTCCTGCTTTGTTTTTTATGATCGTAGTCACAACAATAGAGTGGGTGCCAGGTCTTCGTACAAATGGTGGCGATTATGCTTGGTTAATGATTGTACCACTCATTATTTGTAATACGTATCAATTACTAATATTGCACCGGTTACAAGATAAAAAAGGTTAAAAAGTTTGGCTCTCGCATATGCGCGCGGGCCAAACTTTTTTGTGTTTAGAAAATACTCCATTATTTAGAAGGAAAAAAGGTAGAACAGGTGATGAAAATTTGTATTTTTACAACTCTTCATGACTTTCATCAGCCTGACTTATAATGTCCGAGACGGTAACAGGCTTAAGACCTTCTTCTTTAAAAAAGGGGAGTAGAATATCTAGTGCTTTTTCCGTCTGTTTAACAGAATCGGAGGCATGAAGTAAAATAATATCTCCATTTGATGTGTTTTTTTTCACGTCCTTTACAATGTTATCTGTTCCAGGGTTTTTCCAATCATGGGGATTGACACTCCAATGTATTACTTTTAAACCTTGATTTTCTGCTAATGCAAATACTTCTTCATTAAATTCTCCATTTGGTGTACGTAATAACGTGATATCAGGATACCCTAATTTTCCAAAGATATCTTTTGCTCGAGCTAAGTCTCGCCTTACAGCATCTGGTTCTTGTTCCAAATAGGATTTGTATGCATAGCCAAGCATTCCAATCTCATGTCGATCTTTAACAATCATTTCTAGTAAGTCAGGATGCCGCTCTGCCCATTCACCACTAACAAAGAATGTACTCTTGACGTCGTGTTTTTTTAATACCTCTAATATAGGCTCTACTTTTTCATAACCCCAGCTAATATTAAACGTAATCGCTATTTCCTCTCTATCAGCATTTCCCTGATACAAAGCATTTGGATTTTGCTTGGAGGAGAATACTGAACGAATCTGCTCCGACTCTACATAAATAAAGATAGACGTAAACAATGCGCAAATCACAGCAAGTAGTAATAATTTGGAATGCTTAATATGTACGGTTAAAAAATAATTCATGTAAGCTCGCCTCCTTGGACTTGCTATTATAGGTATGCGTTAAATTGGTTAATATACTGTCTAATTATGTTTAATTTTGATAAAAAGCAGGAATATGGAGAATATAAAGTGAGCGAATAAATTGGGAGTGTTTATTTTATGCTAGGATTATTAGTAAACGATCAAGAACAAAAAGAATTAGAATATGCAATTAAAAGAGAAATGGAAGAATTACTGTTAGATTTAGAAGATCATCGGATAGACAGAATGGTGAAAAAGTCTATGCAGGAAAGATATAAGCTCTTATTTCAATTGTTTAGACGGGTAGCATCGGAAAGTGAATACCGAAAATATATTCCTAAACATGTAAAAACTGAATAAGACAAAGAATACTATATCTGGGTGAAAAAAAGATATAGTATTTTTTTGTGTAAAAACACTTGCTTCAATGCTATTATTATGCTATATTATTTTTTGTTGTCGTTTTTAAAAGTAGTGTTTGAAACTTTCTTTTAAAAACACTTCAAAAACGTATTGACACAAGTTATCATGCGTGATATATTATATTTCGTCGCTAAAAAACGACAAACATTTCATTTTAAAATTGATCTTTGAAAACTGAACAGAACAACCAGTATGTCAAGTAAGAAATTAAGCTAGTTAAGTTTAGAGCAATCGAGCTCACATATTATGGAGAG
>NZ_QPJJ01000016.1 GCF_003337485.1 Saliterribacillus persicus | reverse complement strand
AAGTGTTATTGCATCATCAATATAAAAATATCAATGTTCGGGTTGCATAAATTAGGAGTGAGCGTTTAGCTCACCCCAACATTTGACTTAGAACCTATTTTAAATGTTAATGATTATTGCTAATGAATTGTATATGATAAACTAAATTTGGAAGAGGTGATGAATAATGAAAGAAGAAATAAATTTTGATTTAGAGAAAACCATTCTTGCTTGGCAATCAATAGAAACCGATGCGCCATTACACGAAATTGAAGTACTTCGTCTCTTAGATAAAATACAGAAGAATGAATTGAAATGCGAAGATCAAGTTCATGCTATTTTACAAGGAATGGTGGTTTATCACCGTTTAAAACGAAATGTAGAAAATGATCAATTAAATGATTTTTTATTACATAATCTTGACTCGAAAATAACTCCTACTGTAATCAAAGAATTAAGAGCTTTAAAAAAATATGTTTCTCTATTGAAGGAATTAAAAGAGATAGACTTTGACCAATTTACATTAAGAGAAACTGATTTTGAGCCTGTTAAATTAAAAAAAGTGAACGCGTTTTTAGAAAAAACACATGATCTAAATAGGCTAACAGAGCAAAGTTTAGATCAAAATTCACTTCAAAAAAAATATGAACAGGTCATAGTTGAACTTGAACATGCAGAGAACATAGCTTCATCTTTAAAGTATGCCTTAGAAAATAGAAAATCCGCGTCAGAATTAAGCGAATTAAATCAATCGCTCGAAACCATAAAAAGAAAAATTCATTTATTTAATGAAGCACTTCCTCATTTTATGCAAGTGAATAAGGAAAAAAATCCATTAGACCAATTAAATCAAATGGTAGGATTAGATGAGATTAAGCAATATATTAATAATTACTATTATTATTTAAAATACCAAAAGCAAAGAAAAGAGATCGGTTTCCAGATGGTCGATGAGCCTGGTATGCATATGGTTATTTCAGGAAATCCTGGTACTGGTAAAACTACTATTGCAAGACTTTTAGCCGATTTATATTATCAATTAGGCTTACTAGAAACAAATGAACTAATTGAAGTGAATCGCTCCCAGCTTGTAGGATCTTTTATGGGGCAAAGTGAAGAAAATACATTAAATTATGTAAAACAAGCTCTAGGCGGTGTTTTATTTATTGATGAGGCCCATACCTTAAAACGCGATGATCAATCTGGAAATGATTATGGACAGGCAGTTATTGATACGTTAGTAACAGCAATGACAAGTAAAGATTATGCAAATAAATTTGCAGTTATTTTAGCGGGATATACGGAAGAAATGCGCCAATTTTTATGGGCCAATTCTGGTTTGAGAAGCAGGTTCCCTGATTCGAATTTTATTACTTTGCCGGATTTTAGTGATGAATCATTAATGGAAATAGCAGAAGACACAGCCATTATGAATGATTACTTTTTCACGGAGTCTGCTAGAAATCAATTTTATCAACTAATTGAAAAGGCAAAAGTAGACGAATCATTTGGAAATGCGCGAACTGCAAAAGATCTTGTTTTAAAAACGGTTTTTTCAAAAAGTTCGCATGCCGAAAAGCCGACCCAACAAAATTGGCTACCTCACATGCGAATAGATTCAGAGGATATTATAAATATAGATGGTGATAAACAAGATCAAGAGCCTCTACAAGAATTAGACCGTTTAATAGGGTTATCAGATGTAAAAGAAGAAGTAAAAAAGCTATCCTCTTTTGTAAAGGTACAACAAAAAAGAAAAGAATTAAATTTACCGACGATCCCGATTCAGTTACATGCTGTTTTTTCTGGGAATCCAGGTACAGGAAAAACCACGGTTGCGAAGATTTTTGCAAATATATTAAAAAACTGTGGTTTGTTGAAAAGAGGCCATTTAGTTTTAGCTTCTAGAAGCGATTTAGTTGCTGGTTATGTAGGTCAAACAGCAATAAAAACAAAAAAGAAAATTAGAGAAGCACTTGGAGGGGTTTTATTTATCGATGAAGCCTATGCCCTTAACAGAGGCGATAAAGACTTTGGAAAAGAGGCAATTGATACCCTCGTCGATGAAATGACCAAGCATAATGAAAATTTAGTGGTAATATTAGCTGGTTATAAAGAAGAAATGCAACAATTTATTATCAGTAATCCAGGATTGGAATCACGATTTAAAAAATATTTCCATTTTAAAGACTACACCAATCAAGAACTGCTACAAATTTTAAATTATCAAGCAGAAAGTTATCAATATAAAATGGATGAAGCAGTTAACCCTTATGTATTACAATTATTAGAGCAAAATGAAGTTAAGGGAAATGGCAGATTTATGGTTAACTGGATAAATGAAACTATCCAATACCAAGCTTTAAGATTAGATGAAGAAGAGAAAATCGAGAAAATTGACACGTTAAAGGTTGTTGATTTTGAACAAGCTTGGAAAGCAATTAGGGGGAACAGGTATGTTAAAAACAGTAACACCGATCAAAGTTCGATACCAAGAAACTGATCAAATGGGGGTTGTCTATCATGCGAACTATTTAATTTGGTTCGAAATTGGAAGAACAGCCTTTATTGAAAAACTCGGATTTAATTATCATGAAATGGAACAATATGGCGTGGTATCACCTGTAATTGATGCGGATCTTAAGTTTAAACAACCGATTAGATATGGTGAAAAAGCTACCGTAGAGACGTGGATTGAAAAATATAATGGTGTACGCACAACTTATGGTTATGCCATCTATAATCATAAGGATGAAGTTGCTGTTTCAGGTTCCACTCAACACGTCATCGTTGATAAAAAAACGTTTAAGCCTTTATCCTTAAAAAGACAATTTCCTGATTGGCATCAAGCTTATGAAAGTGCATTAGGAGAGGTAAAAAAATAATGGCGTTTGGAATTACTAGAGCAACTCTAAAAGAATGGAAGCAAACTGTAAAGAAGGGGAAAATTGCTTTTTTGACGCATTATTGGATCGATGAGAGATTCCCTAATTGTAATACTGTAACAAAGGTAGGGTGTGCGGATCTTAATTTGCTCATTAAATGGGGAGAAAAATATCAGCTGCAACCAGAATGGATTCATCGTGATCCTCAATTTCCACATTTTGATTTGTTTGGCGACATACAGTTGAAAATACTAAAAGAAGAAAACCAATGGGAAGATATTTGGCGTTTCGAATTAAATAAAAAATAGATAAGAAAAGACGAACCAATATAATACACTATTGGTTCGTCTTTTTTTCAGGTACAGGATCAAAACCTCCTGAGTGAAAAGGATGACACTTTATTATGCGTTTAGTACTTAAGTATGCACCTTTAATCACACCGAATCGTTTAAAGCTTTCCATACTGTAATGTGAGCAGCTTGGATAAAAGCGACAGCTGGGTGGAGTAAGAGGGCTAATAAATTTTTGGTAAAATTTAATCAAGGAAATAAAAATATATTTCAATCGATCAACCCTTTCTTGTCTGATGCCGTCTTGATATTTCCCTCAAGGAAAGAATATAATTCTATTTCTCAAAATTAATGGTCGCAATAGCATCATGTAAGTGGATGGATTCTTCATTTTGACATGTGACACTAAACTTACTGACAAAGTCCATTTCATAAAGATCAGCCGCAACCAAACGTACCATATCTTCAACGAAACGAGGATTTTCATACGCTAGTTCAGTAACTATTTTTTCATCAGGTCTTTTTAAGACAGGATGGAGTCTAGCACTTGCGTTACTTTCCATAGCTTCTAGTAAGGCTTCTTTCCAGTCTGTTTCTTGTTCATCAAAGTCTTCTGTTAATTCTGCATTTACTTTTACAACTCCGCGTTGATTATGAGCACTGTACTCGCTAATCTCTTTTGAACAAGGACAAAGGGTGGTAACTTTTCCTTCTAATCCGACTTCTAATTTGAACCCTTGTCGTTCTTTAAAGGTAACGGTAATCGAAGCCTCTGCATGATTCATACCAGAAAGCTTAGAGTAGGGTCCTTTTCTCTCGTAAAACCATGGGAATTTCAAAGTCATACTAGCATCTTTTTGTTCTAATCGTTTAGCAAGGTTTAATACAAAGTTCTTCAAATTCTCTATGCGGATTGTAAAACCATTCTCATTATAAACCTCTGTTAATTGCTCCGTGAATCTACTCATATTTGTGCCTTTATGTTCTTTATGAATAGATGAGGTAAAGGTGAATTCACCAATGGTAGACTGTTCTGTAGGAGCAATATTGCTTACTACTGTAATAGGGTGTTTAACATTGGTAATCCCTACAGCATCAATGTCAAACATAAAATCTTTTTTGGTATTTTGTAAGTCAGCCATTTCGTTTTTCTCTGTTGGTTTTGATTTTGGACCTGGATTTACGGATCCAAATAACTTATGACGATCTATTTTTGAAGGCAGATTTATTGGATTGAATTCGTTATCGTTCAATTTCAACGCTCCTTTTTTACTATATAAAACTATTACAAAGTATACTGAAAATACTTCTATTATTCAATGGAATAGACTTATATGTTTTTAAGTAATCTAGATATTTTCAATCGAATAAAAAGAGATCTAACGAAAACGATTAGACCTCTTTAATTAACTTATTTACATCCATGTGATTTTTGGTTCTGTTTTATTCATGATTCGTTTTATATTTGCAGTGTGGCGATAAATAACAATAAGAGTTAATATACTAGTAACAATAGCTAGACCGACGTTTTGAAGGACAATTGTTACGATTACAGTTATGATTCCAGTTAACATAGACGATAGTGACACATACTTTGTTATGTATAAAAATATAAAAAAGCTAATGATCATAACGATAAAAATTAATGGGCTTACTCCAAGAATAACACCACCAGAAGTCGCTACAGCTTTACCACCTTTAAATTTGGCGAACAATGGATACATATGACCGATAACAGCAAAAATCCCTATTATTAGAGGATAGACATTGTCAACTTGAAATAGAAAGGGTAGACTTGCAGCAAGCGTACCTTTTAATATATCTCCAGCTGTTACGATGATCCCTGCTTTTATCCCGAGAACTCGAAACGTATTTGTTCCACCCAAATTTCCACTTCCATGTTCTCTAATATCAATTTTATAACCTAATTTCCCCACTATAAGCCCAAATGGAATTGAGCCAATTACATATGCTAAAATACTTAATAAAAAATATGCCATAACCTTCTCCTTCTACCATTCTTTTTCATTATTTTATCATGATCATGCTATTATGAATATATGATCTAAAAAATTTTCCTAGTTCACAAAGAAATTCAAACTAGAATAATGATATTTATTTTATTATAGAGGAGAGTTTATAACAATGGATACACATAAAGAACAAGAATTAATGAAAGTTATGTTGAAAAATAGTAAAACTATTGCAGTAGTAGGACTGTCTGATAAAACTCACCGAACATCTTATCAAATTTCTAAAGCTATGCAAGCACTAGGTTATCGTATCATTCCCGTAAATCCATATGTAGATTTTGTGTTAGGCGAAAGAGCCTATTCTTCAATTTTAGATGTTAAAGAAAAAGTTGATTTAATAAATATTTTCAGAAGATCAGATAAAGTGTATGATATAGCTGAGGAAATTTGTAAGACAGATGCGCCTTATGTATGGATGCAACAAGGGGTTGTAAATAAGGAAGCTGCCAACCTTTTAAAAGAAAATAATAAAGAGGTTGTGATGGATCAATGTATCAAAGTTGCCCATGCAGTTTTACTAAAATAGCAATAAAACAGTGGTAGCTTTACAAATTCAAACGTTTGTTCTATATTCGTATTAGAGTAGAAGTGCTATGATATAGTAATAAACGTATGGACACGACAGGGTTTTTGACATGAGGAAGGAGATTTTTTAATTTGAGTACGCAAAATTCATCCACATATAACGATGATTCGATACAAGTATTAGAAGGCTTAGAAGCCGTTAAAAAGCGTCCAGGTATGTATATTGGAAGTACCGACGCAAGAGGATTACATCATTTAGTTTTCGAAATAGTAGACAATGCTGTTGATGAAGCTTTAGCGGGGTATGGTGATGAAATAATTGTTACCATCCATAAAGATAATAGTATAAGTGTGCAAGATAGAGGCCGAGGCATGCCTACTGGTACACATAGAAGTGGAAGACCAACACCAGAAGTTATTCTAACCGTATTACATGCCGGAGGTAAATTTGGTCAAGGTGGTTATAAAACGAGTGGTGGATTGCACGGTGTTGGTGCATCGGTAGTAAATGCACTATCAGAGTGGTTAGAGGTTTCTATCGAACGAGAGGGTGTTAGATATGTTCAACGGTTTGAAGATGGAGGATTTCCTGTAACGACGTTAGAGAAAAAAGGTAATACTAGAAAAACAGGAACCAAGATCACTTTTAAACCGGATGAAAGTATTTTCTCTACAACAGTTTATCAATTTGAAATTTTATCCGAAAGAATAAGAGAGGCTGCCTTTTTATTAAAAGGAATGAAAATAGAACTTCGCGATGAGAGAAATGATCAAGTCGAAGCACACCAATATCCTGAGGGATTAAAAACGTTCGTGGAATATTTAAATGGTGAAAAAGACTCGCTTCATCAAGTCGTTTCATTTGAAGGTATGAGTCAAGAAATAGAAGTTGATTTTTCCTTTCAATTTAATGATGGATATGCAGAAAGCATTCTTTCTTTTGTTAACAATGTTCGAACAAAAGATGGGGGAACCCACGAATTTGGTTTAAAGACAGCAATTACACGGATTTTTAACGATTATGCAAGAAAAACAGCAATTCTAAAAGAAAAAGATAAAAATTTAGATGGTAATGATTTAAGAGAAGGTCTAACAGCAGTTGTTGCTGTAAAAATTCCAGAAGAAAAATTACAATTTGAAGGTCAAACAAAGAGTAAATTAGGAACCTCAGAAGCAAGGTCTGCCGTGGATGCTGTTGTATCAGAGCATCTCTTGTATTTTCTTGAGGAAAATCCTGATGTTGCATCCATGTTGATTAAAAAGGCTGTTCGAGCAAAGGAAGCCAGAGATGCTGCAAGAAAAGCACGGGAAGAAGCAAGATCAGGTAAGAAGAAGAAAAAAAGCTCTCTTTTAAGTGGTAAACTCACACCAGCTCAATCAAGAAATCCAAATAAAAATGAATTATATTTGGTAGAGGGTGATTCTGCAGGTGGGTCTGCAAAACAAGGAAGAGATCGAAAATTCCAAGCAGTACTTCCACTTCGTGGTAAAGTAATTAATACTGAAAAAGCAAAGCTAGTTGATATTTTAAAAAACGAAGAAATTTCAACGATCATTCATACGATTGGAGCAGGTGTTGGTAGTGATTTCAATTTAGAGGATACCCAGTATAATAAAATTGTAATCATGACAGATGCCGATACAGATGGAGCGCATATCCAAGTTTTATTATTAACGTTCTTTTACCGGTACATGCGTCCATTAATAGAAGCAGGTAAAATATTTATTGCACTACCGCCTTTATATAAGATTTCTAAAGGTAAGGGTAAAAAAGAGACAATTGAATATGCCTGGAACGAAGATGATATGAAAAAAGTAATTAATGAAATGAAAAATGGATATTTACTACAACGCTACAAGGGTCTCGGGGAAATGAATGCAGACCAGTTATGGGAAACAACGATGAACCCTGATACTAGAACGTTAATACGGGTAACGTTAGACGATGTTGCTCGAGCTGAAAGAAGAGTAGCGACGCTCATGGGAGATAAAGTAGAGCCAAGAAGAAAATGGATTGAGTCTCATGTGCAATTTGGTTTAGAAGAAGAAACAAATATTATCGATAATGAAAATATTCAAGTATAGGTTGTTTTGTTAGGAGGAAGTTCGGACTGTGGAGGAAAAGTTTTTAGATCTACCATTAGAAGAAGTAATTGGTGATCGGTTTGGAAGATATAGTAAGTATATTATTCAAGATCGAGCACTACCCGATGCAAGAGACGGATTAAAACCCGTTCAAAGAAGAATATTATATGCCATGCACATGGAAAGAAATACGTTTGAAAAGCCTTTTAGAAAATCCGCCAAAACAGTGGGTGTGGTAATTGGTAATTATCACCCACATGGTGATTCATCAGTTTATGAGGCAATGGTTCGGTTGAGTATGACTTGGAAAGTTCGAAATGTGCTTGTCGAAATGCATGGGAATAACGGTAGTGTGGACGGTGATCCACCTGCTGCGATGCGTTATACAGAAGCTAGATTATCTGCGATTTCAAGTGAACTAATTCGAGATATTGAAAAGGAAACTGTTGAGTTTATTCCTAACTTTGACGATTCCATTAATGAACCAGTAGTTTTGCCAGCAAGATTTCCTAATTTATTAGCAAATGGCTCTACTGGTATATCAGCTGGTTATGCTACGGAGATACCTCCGCATAATTTGGGAGAAGTAATCGATGCAGTTATCAAAATGATCGATAATCCTGCTATTGAAATTGATGAACTTATAAAGATTATTAAGGGACCGGACTTCCCTACTGGTGGTATTATTCAAGGTTTAGAAGGATTAAAAAAAGCTTATAAGACAGGTAGAGGTAAAATTATTGTTAGAGGTAAAGCTTCTATTGAGAAACTAAAGAGTAGCAGAGAACAAATTGTTATCGATGAGATTCCGTATGAAGTAAACAAAGCAGTCTTAGTCAAACGTATGGATGAATTACGTTTAGACCGAAAAGTAGAAGGAATCGCAGAAGTACGGGATGAAACTGATCGAACTGGTATGCGTATTGTTATTGAATTAAAGAAGGACGCAGATAGTGAAGGAATATTACACTATTTATATAAAAATACTGATTTACAAATTGCGTATCACTTTAATATGGTCGCGATTAAAGATAAAACGCCTACATTACTAAATTTAACAGACATATTAGAAGCATATATAAGTCACCAAAAAGAAGTAGTAACCAGACAAACTCGTTTTGACCTTAGAAAAGCGCAGGAACGGGCACATATTGTAGAAGGTTTAATCAAAGCAATCTCTGTATTGGATGAGTTGATTAAAACGATCCGCGCTTCAAATGATAAGCAGGATGCAAAAGAGAGAATTATTAAAAAATATGATTTTTCCGATCGCCAAGCAGAAGCGATTGTTAATTTGCAATTATATCGACTTACTAACACAGATATTACAGCTCTTGAAGGTGAAGCAAGTGAGTTAAGAGAACAAATCACAGGCTATGAAGAGATCCTCGCAAATGAGAAAAAGCTTCTAAGTGTGATTAAAAAAGATTTAAAGCTAATGAAAAAGAAATACGCTGATAAAAGACAAACACAAATTGAAGAAAAAATTGAAGAGTTAAAAATAAATCTGGAAGTAATGGTTGCAAGTGAAGATGTTTTAGTATCTGTTACACGTGATGGATATTTAAAACGAACTAGTCTGCGTTCTTATGGAGCTTCAACAGATGCAGATTTTACGATTAAAGATCAAGATCATTTAGTTGCTTTACTTGAAATTAATACGACAGAAAATATATTGCTCTTTACTAATAAAGGTAGATATGTGATTGTCCCTGTGCATCAGCTTCCTGATATCAAATGGAAGGATTTAGGCCAACATGTCTCTAACCTTGCCTCATTAGAAAAAAATGAAAAGATAGTAAAAGTAATTCCAGTTCAAGAATTTAAAAAGGATGAATACCTCATCTTCTTTACGGCAAATGGTATGGTGAAAAAGAGTTCATTAGAAGTTTATTCATCACAAAGATTTGCTCGTCCTTTAATTGCTATAAATTTAAAAGGTGAAGACGAATTGTTGAATGTTCATTTATCGAATGGCAATGCAGACATCTTCGTAGCTACTAATACTGGATATGGGTTATGGTTCCATGAATCAGAAGTAGCGGTAATTGGTCAAAGAGCCTCAGGTGTAAAAGCAATTCAATTAAAGAAAGATGAAAAGGTAGTAAATGGACTTATCTTTGATGACTTAATAAAAGAACAACAATTTATTTTAGTCACACAACGCGGAGCCTGTAAGCGAATGGACTTATCCCGTTTTGAAAAGAGCTCACGTGCTAAAAGAGGTTTAATTATGCTTAGAGAGTTAAAACGAAATACACATCGAGTAGTAGGATTTGATATTGTAAATGAAGAGGAAATGATAGAGTTCTCTACTACAAAGGATGTACTGAAGCGTTTTTCACCTGTAGAATTACCTAAAAGTGATCGATACAGCAATGGCTCGTTCATGATAGATACAGACCAACACGGTGAAGTAAAAGAAGTATGGAAAACCGCAACATATCGTCAGCCTTTTACTAATGAAAACATTTAAATCTTTTTAAGGATACCTTGCTACTTGTGGGGTATCCTTTCATTTTTAAAATACTTGGATGTAGTTATATGACTTTCCTTAGTAGCCAAAAAAAGTATTAATCAGTATAATGTAGTGAAACATGAACATGGAGGAATCTGAACATGGTAGTCTCGAACCCCTTAAGGTATGACTTAGATACATTAGCAAATTTATATCAATTCTATCAGCAAAATTTCACGAATGAGATGGATCAAAAAATATATGATTTAATTAAGAAAAAAGAAGAAGAGCGATTTACGATATGCTTTGCTGGCCATTTTTCTGCTGGAAAATCGACCTTGATCAACCAATTTACAAATGAACCTTTGCTACCTCAAAGTCCCATTCCTACAAGTGCGAATGTGGTGGAGATTGTAAATGGAAAAGAAGAAATTATCGTGGATTTAAAAAACCAACAAGCGGTGCGAAGTGAAGCTTCCTTAACTATTGACCAGATTCAGAACCTCTGTAAAGATGGGGAAACGATCAATAGAATTCGGATATCGAAACCTCTTTCACAGTTGCCTGAAAATGTATCTATATTTGATACTCCGGGAATTGACTCAGTTGATGATGCCGATCGCATTATTACGGAAGCGTCGATACATACTGCAGATATTTTATACTACGTAGTGGATTACAATCATGTACAGTCAGAAGTCAATGCAATGTTTTTAAAAGAAATTGAGCACCGGGGTATCCCTTATTGTTTAATTGTTAATCAAATTGATAAGCATGTAGATTCAGAGCTTACTTTTGAAGCCTTTAAAAATAGCACAGAAAATGCACTGCTTTCTTGGGAGTTACATCCACAAAAAGTTTATTATATTTCACTAAAGGCTCTAGATCTCCCAACTAATGAATGGAAAGAACTAAAAGCAGATATGCATCAACTATTTTCACCAGAGCAAACTAATATGATTAACGATACGATTAATAGAGAAGTGAGTTATTATATAGACCTTGCCATGGATGAATATAATGAAAGTTTAATTGAACTAGAAAACGCTAACGAAAATGAAGACAAATCAGAAACAGGTGAAAGTATTGGTCAACTCAAAGAAAACCTGTCTACTTTGGAAGAAAGTGTGACTTCTTTAGATGATCAAGTAAATACCCTTTTAAATCAAACAACAGCAAATGCGCAGCTCATGTCTTTTGAAATAAGAGAAAAAGCGAGAGAATTGCTGGAGAGTTTTCAGGATAATTTTAAAACTGGTATTTTTACAACGAGTAAAAAAAGAGAAAAAATTCGAGAAGAAAGACTGCAGCATTTTTATGGTGCATTGATGGAGCAGGTGGAAGCTAATCTTATCTGGAAACTTCGTGATAAGTTAACAGCGTTTATTAATCAGTATTATAAAGAGACCTTAACATTAGAATTACCTAAGGAACCCTATCAAAAAGAAGCTGTCATTAAACAAATAAATACGGGTGCATCCGTTACTGGCGAATATGTTTTAAACTATACGAAACAGCTAGAACAAGATATCAAAAAGCATTATAGATTAGAATACAAAGCCATCTGGTTAAATTATAAAAAAGAGATAGAAGAGTTGATACAAAAAGACATTAGTAAGCTACAGCAATCTTTAAATGAAGCAACAACTCAATATAAGGATAAAGAAAAACAAGAGACTAGAATAAGTGAAATAAATAAGTATCAGGAATATTTAAAGGCATTTAAGCATGGTGAAGTAGAGCTAGATCGGGACATATACCAAAAGCTTAAGCATTTAAATAAAGTGGAAGTAAAAACAGATCATACGTATTTTGAAGAAAAATCCATATATCATAAAAATGATGACCAAGAAGTGTCAAGCCCTTTAAAGGAGAGGGAATCGCTCAATTTAGATCCCAAAACTACACTGAATTATGCAAAAAAAGTAGTTGATATTACTAGGGATTTAGATTCCGTCCAAAAACTTACCACAACTTTAGAAGAAAAAATCGAACGATTAGAAAAACAGAAGTATGAGATTGCATTATTTGGAGCTTTTAGTGCCGGGAAGTCTTCATTTGCTAATGCATTATTGGGAGAAAATATTTTGCCAGTTTCTCCAAATCCGACAACAGCAACTATTAATAAAATAAGTCCACCCACAAAAACGCATAAACATCGAACAGCAATCGTGAAAATGAAGTCTGAAGAGGATGTGTTAGATGATATCCATTTGTCCTTATCAGACATTACATTTGATTCATTAAAAAGCTTTATAGATTGGTTCCAACGAAAAAAGTGGAAAAAGATGAATTTATCTACAAGAAATTTCACATTTTTAAAGGCTATTTCGGATGGTTATCAAGACGTCTCAGCTATGTTAAGTGAAAAGCAGGAGGTAACACAAGAAAATTTCGAGCGTTTCATTGCTACAGAGTCTATTGCATGTTTTGTAGAAGAATTAGAGTTGTTTTTTGATTGTGCCATTACAAGAAAAGGCATATCTTTAGTGGATACGCCTGGAGCAGATTCAATCAACGCCAGACATACAAACTTAACTTTTTCTTATATGAAGAATTCAGATGCAATACTCTTTTTAACTTATTATAACCACCCATTTTCAAAAGCAGATGAACTTTTGCTTCAACAATTAGGGAAAATTAAGGATGCTTTTCATCTTGATAAAATGTTTTTTATCATCAATGCTGCAGATCTTGCATCTGATGAAGAAGAATTATCCCTGGTAAAACAGTATGTGAAAAATCAATTACAGAAGAATGAAGTATATCAACCAAATCTTTATGCACTTTCTAGTAAAAATGTTATGCTTGATAAAAGTAGGGAAGAAGCTGTCGCTGATGGAGGATTCTTATCATTCGAACATGACTTTGACTATTTTTTAGGGGATCAATTATTACAATTAAGTCTTTCTGCCATGATAACGGATGTTGAAAGAATAGAAGCTTTTCTGAAGAGATATATTGATGCCCAAAACATGGAAGCACAGGAAAAAGAGAATTTAAAGGGAAAGTATGAACAAGAACTAACTGAATATAAAGCTATAACAGCTAACTATCCAATAGAAAATAGTATTACTTATATCCTTGAACAATTAGAAAAGCAGTTTTACTATATGAAGCAGCGTTTATCGATCCAATTTCCTGACCATTTTAAAGAATTTTTTCATCCAGGAAGAATTAAGTTAAGTGGTAAAAAGGGACGTCTTCAAGTACAGGAGTCATATGAAGCTTTTATAAAACAGTTAAACCAACTAGCTAATCAAGAGCTTCGGGCGATTATTGTTCGCATGGAAACATGGTCTAATGATCAATTCCGTAAAGTTCATCAAGATTTAGCAGATAAGTTTTATCAACTAAGTGATGAAGAATATCAAATCTCTGCTTTTCATTCTAAGGATTTGGATCAACCCGACTGGAATGAACAAGTATTTCATATTCAAGAAAATAAGGTGAATAGCGTATTAAATCAATATAAGGACACAAAACAATTTTTTCAGGAAAATAAGAAAAAAATAATGGAAGAAAATCTATCTGACATTCTTCTCCCCTTTTATGAAGATAAATTAAAGAATATTAATGATGATTTTCATGATTTTTATAAGCATCAAATTGAGGAGCTAATAAAAAATATTTTAGCTGATGTTCAAACACAAGCGGAATATGATTATGACTCCTTTATCGATAAGATTTTCAATCAAACAACCGATGAAAAAATGATCGATGCTTATGAAGAAATGAAAAGAATTAAATAATGAAATACCCTAGTTACAGCAACGTAGCTAGGGTATTTTTAATAGCTTTTTCGAAAAAGAAATAAGTTTTGTTTAATTTCTTTTATTTATACACTTGAAGTCCTTCAAATCCTTTTGCTATCCCAGAAGAGGCATGACTATCTGAACCAGGATAAAGTGGGATTCCTAATTCCTGTGCCATCTTTACAACCCAAGGGGAAGGATACATTGTTTTACAAAATGGTTTATAGATGCCTGCGGTATTAAGGTCTAGCTGGAGATCATTTGATTTAATTAAATGTAGTAACTCATTGATCGTTTTCTTAAAGTCATGTTCAACAGGATACAGCTGCTTGAATTTCTCTACTAAAGTTAAATGTCCAATTCGAGTTGGCTTATAGGAACCAAGGTCACTCAAAATAGCTTTTTTGACAGTGTCGTAGTAGTGTTCATATACTCTTTCCACGGAACCAAATTGGATGACCAACTCTTGGAAGCTATCCTGATGGTAATCCAAACAAATATAGTTTCCTTTTTTGTCCTTTAGCATATGTACAGATAAAATGGCATCATCGATTTCAGGTCCGATTTCATTTAAAAATTGTTTCGTATCCTGCTCATAGCCTTCGATATAATCAACTTCAAAACCAATATTAATCTTAATAATTCCTTCATATTCTTTTTTTAGTTCTTTTAGTTTATGAAAATAATCGGGCAAATCTTGGAATCGCATGGCACTGTCCTTTTCTGGCGTAGGATCGTTAAACCGCTTTGGCAAAGGAGCATGCTCTGTAAATGATATTACTTTTAAATTACGTTCAATAGCCTTTTCGATATAATCAACTAAAGGATCATTCGACCCGTGTGGGCAATAGGGTGTATGTACATGATAATCACCATTCATAATCATTCGCTATTCTCCTCTCATTTCTTTATAATAAACGTTGGAACCACAAAAGAAAAGTGAATGATTTATTGACATGAAAATTGGAATATGATAAGTTTAATTAACCAAATCCTTTACTGTGGTAGAGTGATAAAATATTAATGGAATTTAGGATGTGAATACATGTTTTTACCTGCAGGGAGTCAAGATGAAACAGGAACATTACTAGTAAATAGAGCAAAAGCCTATGAGACTTTTAGATATGTAACAGAAAAAAGAAACTTCAAACAAATTTCTACACCTGCTATTGAATATGCAAGTACATTTACCAATCGTATTGCAGGGATGAATCTAAATGAAATGATGAAATGGTTTAATAAAGAAGGAGAAATAGAAGTATTAAGACCTGACTGGACAACAGCTATTGCAAGAGCAGTAGCAAAACAACCGATCCATCAACAAAAATGGTCGTATCAGGGTTCTGTTTTTAGAATTGATAAAGATGGGACAGAGAGCAGGCAGGCAGGAATTGAGATTGTTCATGCTAATTCAGTACTTGGTGAAAGAGAATGTATGCTAACAGCAATTGATTATTTGAAATCATTACATATTGATAAATATGTAATTGAGTTAGGACATACCGAAATCTTTGATATTCTTATTCAATCATTAAAATTGGATACCACTCAAGAAGATTTACTTCGCACTGCTATGCATGACAAAAGACGCGATGTTGTCTATCAGTTAGTAAATAACACTGGCAATAGCGAGATTGCAAATCATCTAACAGAATTAACAGAAGCATATGGAAATAAAGATATAATTACAAAATATCAAGATTTATGGTCAGATAATGATGAGCTTCTACAAATTTTAGAAAACCTGAATAATATGATAGAGCTTATTGAAGCTACGACTGACCTAGAAGTAATCGTGGATTTAGGACGCGTAAAGAATTTACCTTATTACGATGGAATGATGTTTCGAGGTTTTCTGAAAAAGGATGGTTCTACCTGCTTCTCTGGTGGTAGATATGATAGGTTGTATAAATATTATCAACAAGATACGACAGCTGTTGGGCTGGCTTTTGATGTCGATGTACTAGCATCTCATATGACGGATCATAAAGAAAAAAAGAGAGCTTGTATTATAGCATCAGAAAAAACTCATCAGGTAGCGGAAGCTTTTCGGAATGAATTAACAGATTACATTGTGGAAGTATCATACGATGAGCAAGTAACTTCCACCTTTGATCTGTGCTACAAGGTAATGGAACAAGATAACGAATATAAGGTGGTCAAACTATGAAGCCGTGTATCGCTTTAACAAAAGGAAGATTAGAGAAGCAATTTCTAGATTTTTTTGAATCACTAGAATTTGATATGTCATCCTTAAAAGATAAAGGAAGAAAGCTACAAGTTGAAACAGATGACTTTTTGTTTGTATTTGCTAAAGGACCCGATGTTGCAACCTATGTGGAAAATGGAATTGCAGATTTAGGTATTGTTGGTGAAGACATATTAATTGAACATCAGCCAGATGTTTATAATTTATTCCCGCTTCCCTTTGGAAGATGTGGAATGGCTGTTGCTACTAAAAAAGATTTTGAATGGCCTCAACGAAAAAAACGAATTGCTACATCTTTTACTAATATTGCAAAAGAACATTTTATGCAAAAAGGTGAATCAGTAGATATTATAAAATTAGAAGGATCTGTAGAATTAGCTCCAATTTTAGGTTTAGCTGACGCTATTGTAGATATTGTAGAAACTGGCACAACCCTTAAAGAGAATGGGTTAGTTATCGAAGAGAAATTCTTAGCAATAAGCGCTCGATTAATTGCAAATAGATCATCGCTAAAAATTAAGAAAGATCAATTAAATCCTGTCATTGAAGCATTCAAGGAGGGGGCGAAACTTACATGTTAACGGCATATAATTATCAGGAATTTTTATCCTCAAGCTTTTTAAAAAAAGAATCAAATAAGACAAACCGAGACATTATGGATAGTGTTAAGAAAATTATTGATGACATTCAAGATAAAGGTGATCGTGCACTCCTAGGTTATATTGAAAAGTTTGATGGCGTGATTCCTGAAAACTTACTCGTGTCAAGAGAGGAAAGAAAAGCTGCTTGGAAATTAGTAGATACAAAAACGATAACTGCGCTTCGAAATGCTGCAGAAAATATCAAAAGTTTTCATCAAAAACAGCTACAAAATTCAAGAATTATGCAGCAGGATGAAAACATCTATGCTGGTCAATTATATCGCCCAATAGAACGTGTAGGGATATATGTGCCAGGGGGAACAGCAAGTTATCCATCCTCTGTGTTAATGAATGCAATTCCTGCTGTCTTAGCAGGGGTAGAGAACGTTAGTATGGCTACTCCTGTAAGAAATGGCCAGCCAATTAATCCAGTTTTACTTGTTGCAGCAGATATTGTCGGCGTTCACAACATCTATAAGGTTGGAGGTGTGCAAGCTATTGCAGCTTTTGCTTATGGTACAGAAACCATTCCTTCAGTCGATAAAATCGTGGGGCCAGGAAATGCATATGTTGCAGCTGCTAAAGCGCTCGTTTATGGAGATGTAGGTATTGATATGATAGCAGGGCCCTCTGAAGTAGCTATTGTAGCAGATGAGTCAGCCAATGCTTCTTATGTTGCTGCTGATTTAATTGCACAAGCTGAGCACGATCCATCAGCTAGAGCAATACTATTTTCCTTATCTGCAGAGTTAATTGATCGAGTGAATGATGAATTAAAAAATCAATGTTCTGTTTTACCTCGAGAAGAAATTGCAACAGAGGCATTAAACGTTAATGGGGCAAGTGTTCTTGTTTCAGATATAGATCAGGCTTTTGAACTTTGTAATGCAGTGGCTCCTGAACACTTAGAAATTCAAACAGAACGTCCATTAGAATGTCTAGGTAAAGTAAAGCATGCTGGATCAGTTTTCTTGGGTCACTACACTCCTGAAGCATTAGGAGATTATTACGCAGGACCAAATCATGTGCTACCAACTTCTGGAACAGCTAAATTTTCTTCAGGACTATCAGTCGATGACTTCATTAAAAAGACAACGTTTCTTTATTATAGTGAAGCGGCATTAAAGGATGCTTCAGAAGATGTGATGCAGTTAGCTAAACAAGAGCAGCTAGAAGGTCATAGTAGAGCAATAGAAAAAAGGATCAAATAGGAGGAAGCTTATTTTGAGAGTAGCTAAAAAAGAAAGAAACACAAATGAAACTAAAATTAAAGTGGCTGTAAATCTTGATGATAGCAATGAAGTATCCATTCAGACAGGAGTTGGCTTCTTTGATCATATGCTTGAATTATTCGCGAGGCACGGTAGAATTGGTTTAGTTGTGGAAGCGGACGGCGATCTTCATATTGATAGCCATCATACTGTTGAAGATGTTGGTATCGTGATAGGACAATTAATAAAGGAAGCTTTGGGAGACAAAAAACAAATCAATCGTTACGGAAGTGCATATGTCCCAATGGATGAAAGCTTAGGGTTTGTTTCATTAGACATAAGTGGAAGACCATTTTTAGTGTTTAATGCTACTTTTGACAATCAAAAACTCGGAAATTTTGATACCGAGTTAGTACAAGAGTTTTTACAAGCATTTGCTTTTCAAGCTGGTATCACCTTGCACGTGAATGTGTTGTATGGCCAAAATACACATCACAAAATTGAATCTATTTTTAAAGCACTTGGTAGATCGCTAAATGAAGCAATAACAATCAATCCGGATATTAAAGGAGTAAATTCGACAAAGGGGTTAATCGAATGATTGCTATCGTAGATTATGGTATGGGAAACACTGCTAGTGTGTCTACTGCATTCACAAACTTAGGTTATGAGGTAGTAATAACGGATGATATTCAGTTATTAGAGTCTGCTACACACGTTATTTTACCAGGTGTAGGCTCATTTAAAGCAGCTATGGAAGAGATTAATGATCGAAATTTAAATGCAGCGTTAAGAAAACTAGCTAAGGAAAAACCTTTTCTTGGTATATGTCTAGGAATGCAACTATTATTTGAAAAAGGATTTGAGAACGGAGAAACTGTTGGATTAGAAATTATCCCAGGTACTATTGATAAAATTGAAACGCCTCATATATTACCTCATATTGGGTGGAACAAATTACAAATAAGTGATAAACATCCAGCATTCAATCGTTTTGAAGCAAAGCATGTTTATTTTGTTCATTCTTATCAAGCAAATACAGCTGAGGAAAATATCGTTGCTACTACTGATTATGGAACAAAAATCCCAGGCATAGTCAGAAAAGGAAATGTATTTGGGATACAATTCCACCCAGAAAAAAGTGGAGAAATAGGGATTGAAATCATTCGAACCTTTATGAATGAAACTGCAAATCGCTAATAATAAAGATAGAGGAGTATGGTTATGAAAATATTACCGGCTATAGATTTAATTAATGGAAAATGTGTTCGTCTTTATCAAGGGGACTTTTCTAAAACAGAGCAAGTTGGAAGTGATCCTAAAACTCAAATCAAAACATTTCTTGCTGATGGAGCTGAAATAATACATATTGTAGATTTAGATGGAGCAAGAGAAGGGAGTTCTTCCCAATTTGAATTAATTCGTGAGCTATGTAATATCGCAACAGTGCCCATTCAAGTTGGTGGCGGTGTAAGAAACATGGAAACCTTAGAAAAATTAATTAATGTTGGAGTCCAAAGGGTTGTTATTGGTACAGCAGCAATTGAAGATCAAGATTTCCTTAAAGAAGCACTTCGCCGCTTTCAGGAGAATGTGGTGATAGGAATCGATGCGAAAAATGAAATGGTAGCAACAAGAGGGTGGGAAACTCTCTCTGAAGCCCACTATATCGATTTTGCAAAAGAAATGGAAGCACTAGGAGTTAAAACAATTGTTTATACGGATATTTCGCGTGACGGTACAATGACTGGTCCAAATTTAGAGCAGTTAAAAAAGTTAAATGAAGCCGTTTCTTGTAAAATTGTTGCTTCTGGAGGTATTAAAAGCAATCAAGATTTAGTGGATTTAGATAATATTGGGATAACAGAAGCGATTGTTGGTAAAGCCATTTATGAAGGTAAAGTAACGTTATCAGGTGACTTATCATGATTGTAAAAAGAATAATTCCTTGTCTAGACGTCAAAGAAGGAAAAGTGGTAAAAGGAACTAATTTTGTAGGGCTTAGAGAGTTAGGAGACCCTGTCGAGATGGCTTCAGCTTATTCAAAAGCAGGAGCTGATGAAATTGTTTTCTTAGATATTTCAGCAACCAATGAAGGTCGTCAAACAATGGTTGATATTGTTAGAGCGACTGCTAGAGAAGTTTTTGTTCCTTTCACAGTAGGTGGAGGTGTCAGAACCATAGATGATGTCACACGTCTTTTACAAGCTGGAGCAGATAAAGTAGGGATGAACTCTGCAGCTGTCGTAAATCCTTCCCTAATTACGGAGGCTTCTGCTAGGTTTGGGGCGCAATGTATTGTTGTTGCTATTGACGCGAAAAGGTTTGGGGATAAGTGGCATGTAATGACACATGGAGGATCAAAGGATACTGGTCTTGATGCGATTGAGTGGGCAAAAACAGCTGAGAAAAACGGAGCAGGAGAAATATTATTAACGAGTGTAGATACCGATGGAGTAAAAGATGGTTTCGATACCGAGCTAACCTCTGCAGTTGTAGAAGCTGTACGGATACCCGTAATTGCCTCAGGAGGTTGTGGTAAACCTGAACACTTCTCTGATATTTTTAAAGCAACAGATGTATCGGCAGGCCTTGCTGCTTCGATTTTTCATGAGAATACGTTTACCGTTGGAGAAGTGAAGCGTATTTGCCAACAGGAAGGAGTGGATATTCGTGAAGCCTGATTTTTCTAAAGGATTAGTTCCAGCTATTGTAGTTGATGATAAAACGAGTGATGTTTTAATGTTAGCTTATATGAATGAAGAAGCTTACGAAAAAACATTAGAATCAAACGAGACATGGTTTTATTCTAGATCACGTGATGAATTATGGAATAAAGGCGCAACATCTGGTAATAAACAAATGGTTATTTCCATTGATTTAGATTGCGATCAAGATACTTTACTTATAAAAGTGGATCCTAAAGGACCAGCTTGTCATACAGGAAGTAGAACATGCTTTTTTAACAGTATTAAAACAAGTGAAGATAGTAGTAATCATGCTATTATCGATGAAGTTATGCAAGAAGTAGAAGAGAGAAAACAACATAGAGTTGAAAAATCCTATACCAATTATCTTTTTGATAAAGGTATTGATAAAATAGGGAAAAAAGTAATTGAGGAAGCCGGAGAAGTTGTCATCGCTGCTAAAAATGAGGATAAAGAGGAAATAATCAATGAAGTAAGTGATTTACTTTACCATAGCTTAGTATTACTGGCAAACCAAAATGTTAGTTTGAGTGAAGTAAAAGCAGAACTATCTAATCGATTTTCTAAAAAAGGAAATAGTAAAGGTGACCGAGAAGAAATAAAAGATTGGTAGATTGTTAACGATAACTTTATTATGTAAACTAAGTGCTGATGTGAGATATAACATTTTTACAAATGGATAAAGTTATAGGTGTAATGGATGAAGTGAAAATAAATAATTCAGACATAAGAAAAACTAGACACATTCGCTATTTTGCGAAAGAGTTTGTCTAGTTTTTCTATATTTCCTTATTCAATAGGAGTGTCCCAATGTTTTTGAATGAAATCGTCTCTTCCTGAAGCTTTTCGATCTTTTTCATAGTAGTCTTTATTCTTTTTATAAAATTCCTGATGATATTCTTCCGCTACATAAAATTTCTCCGCCTCTAGAATCTTTGTTACAATAGGTTTATTAAAGTTAGAAGAGATTTTCTTTTTTGATTCCAATGCTGCAATTTTTTGCTCATTTGAATGATAAAATATAGCTGTTTGATACTGGCTGCCGCGGTCGTGGAATTGACCACCGTCATCAGTAGGATCTATTTGTGGCCAATATAAATTTAGAATCGTCTCATAAGAAATGATTTCAGGATCATATTTTATTTGAACCGCTTCGTAATGACCTGTTTTTCCAGTTTTAACTTCTTCATAACTGGGATTTGATGTTTGTCCACCTGTGTATCCAGATACTACATATTCTACACCATCCCATTGGTCAAAGGGTTTTACCATGCACCAGAAACAGCCACCGGCAAATGTGGCAAATTGCTTTTTAACGCTCATAATGATGTTCACTCCAATATTAGAAAATAACGAACTATCATTATTTTAAACGAGATTATGAAAAATAGAAAAGGATTGATTTGATGAATAAAAACCGTGTTTTATTAATTGATGGAATGGCTTTATTGTTTCGTGGATTTTATGCAACTGCTTTTAAAGGAAACTTTATGGTTAATAGTAAAGGGATTCCGAGAAATGGCATTTTTGGCTTTCTTAATTATTTTACGGATGCGATAGAAACTTTTGAACCTACGCATGTGATAAGTTGCTGGGATATGGGGAGTAAAACATTTAGAAATGATATATATCCAGATTATAAGGCGAATAGAACTAATCCACCTGAGGAGCTTGTACCACAATTTGATTTATGTAAAGAAGTTGTAGATGCTTTTCAAACACCTAACATTGGTTTAACACATTTTGAAGCTGATGATTGTATTGGAACGATAGCACAAGACCTCTCTTTAGACAATGAAGTAGTTATTGTTAGTGGTGATTTGGATTTATTGCAATTAGTCGATAAAAATACTTCCGTTGCGATTATGAAAAAAGGTACTGGTAATTATGAAGTTTTTACAGAGGATAATTTCTATGAGAAGAAAGAATTAGAACCGAAGCAAATTATTGATTTAAAAGGATTAATGGGAGATAGTGCAGATAATTATCCAGGTGTAAAAGGGGTAGGAGAAAAAACTGCAATTAAATTATTAAAAGAATTTCATTCTATCGATAACATTCTATTAAATACAGGAAAGCTACCTTTAGGACTCCAGAAAAAGTTAGCGACGAGTAGTGAAATCCTCGCTTTATCTCGTAACTTAGCGACCATAAAAAAGGATGTACCGTTAACGTATTCACTTGAACAAGCTATGTGGAATTTTAATTATCACGTCACAAATGATTATTTAGTAAACCAATTAGAATTTTCCAATACAGATCGCTGGTTAAAAAAATTAGCTGTTAATTAATCTATTCTATCCCCAAATAATGTATAATCAATCTCAATGTGAGAATGATTTAATATCACATAAGTAATTAAAGGAAGTTTTTCTAAATAAGGATAGCTTTTTTTTACTTTCGTTATGTTTTTTGGATCTTTTATAAACCTAAAAGCAAAATTCACTTATAAAAAAGTAGACACCTTAAATTAGTGTCTACTTTTTTTGATCGCTATTTATTGAAATCTTTGCAATATAGAGAAGAATTCTTTAACAAATTCGTAGAATACTTGCTCAGATGGGGCTAATTTTCTATTTTTAGGAATGATTATCCCCACTGTTCGTTTTAATTCCGGACTATGAAGCGCAACTTTTGCGCTGTAATACGGATTCAAATCGTTAAAGGCACTTTCGGGCAATAATGTGATCCCAATACCCGCCGCAACTAACCCCTTGATAGCATCTAAATCTTCACCTTGGGAGGTTACCTTAGGCATAAAACCTGCTTGTTTACATCCATCAATCACAAGTTGATGTAAAACATATCCTTCTGGGAAAAGGACAAATGACTCATCGTGTAAATCCCGTAGATCTACACTACTTTCCTCTGCTAACGGATGCGAGCTAGGAACCAGTGCATAAAAATTTTCAGTGAAAAGAATATCTCCAATAATATCGCTATGTTCGGTAGGCACCGGACCTAAAAAAGCAATATCAATTTCTCGGTTCTCAACAGATTCAATAAGAAAATTATAAGAACCTTGACGTAATTGAAAGCCTATTTTTGGGTGTTTCTTTTTAAATTCAGATACCACTGTTGGCAGTAGATTACTGGCAAGACTAGTTGGAAAACCTATTTTAATCGAACCTCTTTCGGGATCGATATATTCATCTACCTGTTTTCTTGCATGATCAATTGCTTTTAATGCTGTTTTTGTATGAGTTAAAAATATTTTCCCAATATGCGTTAACTTTACATTTCTGCCCTCTCTTTCAAACAATTGAACCCCTAATTCTGCTTCAAGATTCGCGATTTGCCTGCTTATAGCGGACTGAGCTACATGTAATTCAGCAGCGGCATCTGATACGTGTTCTCTATCTGCCACTTCTACGAAATATCTTAATTGTCTTAATTCCATGACTTCACCTCATTATTTATATCAAAAGTAGATCATTATCATGTTAATTATATATTGTTTAGATTGATAATAAAAATTACAATAGTATTAGACACCTTAACAGTATATATTGAGAATGGGGGCGACATATATGACATACAGTAAAATACCAGGCCCACAAGGCTTATATCATCCTGATTTCGAACATGACGCATGTGGAATAGGATTGTATGCACATATAAAAGGTAAAAAAACACACGCTATAGTAAAAAAAGGTTTAAACATGTTATGCCAATTAGATCACCGTGGTGGGCAAGGGAGCGATCCAAACACTGGTGATGGTGCAGGTTTAATGGTTCAAATTCCTGATAGATATTTTAGAAAAGTTTGTACCGAATTTACATTACCAGCAAATGGACGTTATGGCGTTGGTATGTTATTCATGACTAAAAATGAACAACACCAAGCTGAATTTGAAAGTAAAGTAAATGAATTAATTGAGCAAGAAGGTCAAGTTCTTCTTGGTTGGCGTAATGTACCAGTAGATGGTGAAAATATCGGTAAAACAGCTAAAGAAACGTTACCTACAGTTAAACAGGTTTTTATCCAAGCTGCAGATGATATTAAAACTGAAATTGATTTTGAACGTAAATTGTATATTATTCGCAAACAAGCTGAAAACTGGGCGATAAAAAAAGAATACCGTTTTTATTTCGCTAGTTTATCAAATAAAACGATAATTTATAAAGGATTATTAACTCCTACTCAAGTAGATGAATTTTATTTAGATCTTCAAGACGAATCATTTGAATCAGCCTTTTCACTGGTTCATTCAAGGTTTAGTACAAATACTTTCCCGAGCTGGGAAAGAGCACACCCAAATCGTTATTTAATTCATAATGGTGAAATAAATACGATGAAAGGTAATGTGAACTGGATGCGTGCACGAGAAAAGCAATTTGTATCGGATGCATTTGGTGATGATTTAAATAAAGTTTTACCAATATTACACGATGACGGTAGTGACTCAGCAACGCTTGATAACGCACTTGAATTTTTCACGCTAGCTGGAAGAAAGCCGGCTCACGCTGCTATGATGTTGATTCCAGAACCATGGGAAAATAATCCTCATATGTCGGCACAAAAAAGAGCTTTTTATGAATACCATAGCTGCTTGATGGAGCCATGGGATGGGCCAACCTCTATTACTTTTACAGATGGCAAACAAATCGGTGCGATATTAGATCGTAATGGATTAAGACCTGCCAGATATTACGTTACTAAAGATGATTATATCATTTATTCATCTGAAGTTGGGGTAATTGAAGTAGAAGAGGAGAATGTTTTACTAAAAGAACGTTTAAGCCCTGGCAAAATGTTATTAGTGGATTTAGAAGAAGGACGGATTATTTCTGACGAAGAAATGAAAAAAGAAGTGGTCAATGAAGAGCCATATCAAGATTGGTTAGATGAGAAAGTCGTGCTATTAGATGAAGATCATTCTAATGCCAAAATAGATATTAGTGATGACTTATTATTAAAACAAAAGGCTTTTGGTTATACAACAGAGGATCTTGAAAAATATTTGATTCCACTTGTAGAAAAAAGAAAAGACCCAATTGGTGCTATGGGGAATGATATGCCACTGGCAGTATTATCAGAACGCCCGCAAAGTTTATTTTTGTATTTCAAACAACTATTTGCTCAGGTTACCAACCCACCGATAGACTCTTATAGAGAGCAAATCGTTACATCTACTTTAACGTGGCTAGGTACAGAAGGAGATATACTTCATCCTTCAAGCGAAAATTGTAAAAGACTGCAATTAAATTCACCAGTCTTATCTAATCAGCAATTAAAGGATATCGAAAATAATAAATATATAGGCTTTAAAGCTAAAAAAATAGAATCAGTGTTTGAGGAAAATTTAGAAAATGCACTTGATCACTTATTTTCACAAGCAAAAACAGCAATAGACAATGGTGCAAACATCATTATTATTTCTGACAAAAATACTAATCAAAATAAAATGGCAATTCCAGCATTATTAGCAGTAAGTGGATTGCATCAATATCTAGTAAAAGAAGGAATCAGAACGAAAGCTAGTATTATAGCTGAAAGTGGAGAAACAAGAGAAGTGCATCATTTTGCTACTTTATTAGGATATGGTGTAGACGCTGTAAATCCTTATTTAGCATTTGAAACATTAGCAAATCAGAAAGAAGAAGGAAATATTTCTTTGTCTGTTAGTCAAATTGTAGATAACTATATTGATAGTGTGACAGAAGGTATTGTAAAAGTTATGTCCAAAATGGGTATTTCTACTGTACAAAGTTATCGTGGTGCACAAATATTTGAGGCAGTTGGAATTGGTAAAAAAGTTATAAAAAAATATTTCACTGGGACTGCTTCCCAAATTGACGGTATAACGATAGATGTCATTGAAGAGGAAACAAAGAAACTTCATCATGATGCTTATTTAGAAGGATATCAGCAATCATTAGAACCTGGTAGTGATTTTCAGTGGCGTAAGACTGGAGAGCACCATGCGTTTAATCCAACCACTATTCACTTGTTACAATGGTCGAGCAGAAGAGGAGATTATAAACTTTTCAAACAGTTCTCTAAAGCTGCTAATGAAGAAAGAATTGGCTTTTTAAGAAACTTATTTGAATTTAAAAAATCGAATTCCATCTCGATTGATGAAGTTGAGTCTGCTGATTCCATTGTGAAACGCTTTAAAACTGGTGCCATGTCTTATGGATCGATAAGTCAAGAAGCTCATGAAGCTTTAGCGATAGCAATGAACCGTATCGGTGGGAAAAGTAATAGTGGTGAAGGCGGTGAGAATCCGAACCGATTTAAGAAAGATGCAAATGGAGATTTAAGAAGAAGCGCAATTAAACAAGTAGCTTCTGGTCGATTTGGAGCAAACAGTCACTATTTAGTAAATGCTGAAGAATTACAAATTAAAGTTGCTCAAGGTGCAAAGCCGGGTGAAGGTGGTCAGCTACCTGCGAATAAAGTGTATCCTTGGATTGCAGAAGTTAGAGGTTCAACACCTGGTGTAGATTTGATTTCACCACCTCCACATCACGATATTTATTCAATAGAGGATTTAGCGCAATTAATTCACGATTTAAAAAATGCAAATCGTCATGCAAGAATAAGTGTTAAATTAGTAGCAAAATCTGGTGTAGGAACAATCGCAGCAGGGGTTGCTAAAGGTAGTGCTGATGTTATTTCTGTAGTTGGTTATGACGGAGGTACTGGGGCTTCGCCTAAGACAAGTATTAAACATGCCGGATTACCTTGGGAGCTTGGATTAGCTGAGGCACACCAAACACTTATGCTTAATGGTCTGAGAGAGCGTGTAATATTAGAAACTGATGGAAAATTATTAACCGGAAAAGATGTTGTAATGGCAGCATTATTAGGAGCAGAGGAATATGGCTTTGCTACAGCGCCATTAGTTATCTTAGGTTGTGTGATGATGCGTGTTTGTCATATGGATACATGTCCAGTTGGTGTGGCAACACAAGATCCAGAGCTTAGAAAGAAATTCACAGGCCAACCAGAACACATTGTGAATTATATGTACTTTGTTGCAGAGGAAATGCGCGAAATCATGGCTGAACTTGGCTTTAGTACAATTGATGAAATGGTTGGAAGAACGGATGTTCTAGAAGTGAGCGAACGTGCAAAACAACACTGGAAAGCCAAACATCTCGATCTTAGAACCTTGCTATATCAGCCAGAGGGCGGAAGAGTAAATAAAACAAAACAAAATCATAAAATTGATGAGTCACTAGATATTAAAGAGATATTGCCTAAGGTTGAGCACGCGATTAAAAATAAAGAAAAAATTGAAGCGAGCTTTAAAATCAAGAATACAAATCGTGTGGCAGGAACCATTGTTGGAAGTGAAATCTCTAAATTATATGGGGAAGATGGGTTAGCAGAAGACTCGATAAAGCTTAATTTCCATGGTTCAGCCGGTCAAAGCTTTGGAGCTTTTGTTCCTAAGGGTATGACATTAAACCTTACAGGTGATGCAAATGACTATGTAGGTAAAGGACTATCAGGTGGTAAAATCATTGTTAAAACACCTAAAGAATCGTCCATAGATGCTGGTCACAACGTAATAGCTGGTAATGTATCGTTTTATGGCGCAACAAGCGGTGAAGCGTATATTAACGGGTTCGCTGGAGAACGATTTGCAGTTAGAAACAGTGGTGCAAACATCGTTGTAGAAGGTGTAGGTGACCATGGATGTGAATACATGACTGGCGGTCGTATCTTGATTTTAGGTGAAGTTGGTAAAAACTTTGCAGCAGGTATGTCAGGTGGAGAAGCATATGTCATGGTTAGAGATAAAGAAAGCTTTGCAAAATTATGCAATATGGAATTGGTGGAAGTTACTCCATTAAGTGAAGAGCAAGATATAGAAAAAGTGAAAAGCATGCTTGAAAAACATTATTCCTATACCAATAGCGGTAAAGCAGCAACAGCTTTAAATAATTGGAAGGAACAACAGCAGTATTTCGTAAAGGTAATTCCAACCGATTACAAACACATGTTAGCGCAAATTGCTTGGCATGAAGAGCAAGGAGATTCAAATAATGATGCTTTATTAAATGCATTTGTCGCTAAAAAAGAAAATAAAATGATTCCTAATAAAGAGAAACAGACATCTAATATTAAGTAAAGAAAGGAGTCCAATTACATGGGGAAAGCAACTGGATTTATGGAGATAGAGCGAGAAGAGACAATTGAGCGTGATCCAAATGAGCGAATTAAAGATTGGAAAGAATATTCCACGCCTTTTTCAGATGATATGATGAAAAGGCAAGGTGCAAGATGTATGGATTGTGGTACTCCATTTTGTCATATTGGAATGGAAATAGATGGGGCAACTTCTGGTTGCCCGGTTTATAACCTGATTCCAGAATGGAATGATCTTGTTTATAAAGAGCAATGGAAAGAAGCGCTTGATCGATTGCTTAAAACAAATAATTTTCCGGAGTTCACGGGAAGAGTGTGTCCAGCACCTTGTGAAGGTTCTTGTACAGTGGCTATTTCAGAGCCTGCTGTTGCGATTAAGAATATTGAGCAAGCAATTATTGATAAAGGCTTTGAGGAAGGTTGGATCACTCCACGTATACCTCAAATACGTACTGGTAAAAAGATTGCTATTATTGGGTCAGGACCAGCAGGGTTAGCTGCAGCTGATCAATTAAATCAAGCAGGTCATACCGTTACGGTTTATGAGAAAGCAGATCGTGCTGGCGGTTTATTGACTTACGGTATTCCAAATATGAAATTAGATAAAGACGTAGTGGCTAGACGTGTGAAATTATTGGAAGATGAGGGAGTTAATTTCATCGTAAACACGGAAATTGGAAAAGATGTTACAGGTGACGAATTGAAAAATTCAAATGATGCTGTCATTTTATGTACTGGAGCGCAAAAGCATAGAAACCTTCCAATTGAAGGAAGAGAAGCTAAGGGTATCCACTATGCAATGGACTATTTAACAATTTCGACTAAAAATTTATTAGATAAAAAGATTAATAATGAAGGTCTAGATGCAGCTGGAAAAGATGTTATTGTTATTGGTGGAGGAGATACAGGTGCAGACTGTATCGCAACTGCTTTAAGACAAGGTGCTAAAAGCATAACGCAATTTGGTAAGCACCCTCAATTACCTGTAAAAAGAGGTAGTGAAAATATGTGGCCTGCATATCCGCAAGTATTCAGCTTGGAGTATGCGCACAAAGAAGCTAAAGCTAAATTTGGCGAGGATGTTCGTCAATACTCCATCCAAACGAAGAAATTTGTCATGGATGAAAACGGTGAATTAGAATCACTTCACACGATTGAAATGAAAAAGACTCGTGATGAAAATGGGATCTTTGTATTTGAAGAAATTCCAGGAACAGAAAAAGTATGGCCAGCTCAGTTAGTATTTATTGCGATTGGTTTTGAAGGAGCAGAAGATGCAATTATAAAAGAGTTCTCTGTATCCGCTACCTCAAAAAAAATCGACGCAGAATATGGTGATTTTAGAACGAATGTAGATGGAGTTTTTGCTGCCGGTGATTCAAGAAGAGGGCAGAGTTTGATTGTTTGGGCAATTAATGAAGGTAGGGAAGTTGCACATCAAGTAGACGGTTATTTAATGGGTGAGAGTGCTTTGCCTTCAGTTGTGAATGCATAGTAAAAAAAGAGAAGCTGCTTATTTGTGAGCAGCTTCTTTCTTTTACTTTCTCAAATATGACTAATAATAGACAAGGTAGTCGGTTTTATTTTAACTAAATCCCAAGCAGATATTATACCCATTGGTCTCTCTTGTGATAGGCCATCTTCTGTTAGGATAACAGCTTCTAATTTTTGATTATTTGATAGACTGGCTTCAAATATTGCTTCTAAATCATAAATGGTAGCAGTTTTGGATAAAAAACCGACATTATGTTTCTTTTCACATGCTAATACATGAGCAGCAGTAGTGTTTTTTAACATAACTTGCTTATCTTGCATGTTTTTCGCAAACCACTTAGCTAGTCCTCCCTCTGTGATAAGCCCACAAAAACCATTTTTATCGTATATAGGAAACTGAGAGTAACTATATTTTTCAATGGATTTTAAAATATGTGGAATTGTATCATCAATGTAGTGTTTTACTACAGGACTTGACGCAATAGTCAAAGCTAATGGCGGTTGATATAATAATTCGCATATTTCTTCTAACTCCAGTACTATTTCTAAATGGGGTTCTGCAATATAAAAGTCTTTTTTTACTTTGCGATGAACTAATGCATTTCTTAACTTACTGCACTGTTTTAATAGATCATAGTGATAGTTAACGATATGATGGTGTCTAGCTTTATGTAAAACCTCACCAAACGAAACGAATTCATTTTTTTCATTAGCTAAAACAGTTAACTTGTCATGAATGCGATTAAAGGCTGTTTCAAAACGAATGGCATTATCATAATTATTATTTTTCATAACTCGATTTCCTCCAGATTAATTCGATCTCATACATCAATTATAAGACTTTTTATGTCTAAATAATAGTAATCGCTGTAATTGTTAGAATTTTTTAATAGTTAGAGGTTGTTTTTTTAATTCAATTAGTAATAAAATGAAGGGTATAAGTTATTTTGAGAGAAAACTATATATAATGAGGAGCAAAAGAATATGTCAGCTTATACGATTACTTACATAAAGAATGAAAATAAAAAAGAAAAGCCTGATTTTGATAACTTAGCTTTTGGGAAATATTTTACCGATCATATGTTTATTTTGGATTATAGTGAACAAAAAGAATGGCATAATGCTAGGATCGTTCCTTATAAACCTTTACAATTAGATCCCGCAGCTATCGTTTTTCACTATGGACAAACTGTATTTGAGGGCTTAAAAGCCTATAAAACGAAAAGTGGAGATATCCAGCTTTTTAGACCAAACAAAAACATGGAACGCTTAAATCGATCAAATGAAAGAATGTGTATTCCAGAAATAGATGAAGAATTTGCAATAGAAGCAATCAAAAATCTAGTAGAGATCGATAAAGATTGGGTGCCTGATGCTCCAGGTACATCTTTATATATTCGTCCTTTTATCATTTCAACTGAACCCTATTTAGGTGTTTCACCTTCTAGTACATATCAATTTATTATAATTTTATCGCCAGTAGGTGCGTATTATGAAGAAGGGATCAATCCTGTTAGGATTGCTGTAGAAAACGAATTCGTTCGTGCAGTAAAAGGTGGAACGGGTGAGGCAAAAACTGCTGGTAATTATGCTTCTAGTTTAAAAGCTCAAGAAATGGTTTCTAATAAAGGATATGCACAAGTATTATGGTTAGATGGGATTGAAAAGAAATATATTGAAGAAGTAGGAAGCATGAATGTTTTCTTCGTAATTAATGATGAGGTAATCACACCAGAGCTTAATGGAAGTATACTAAATGGTGTAACACGAAATTCAGTTATAACCTTATTAAATCACTGGAATATACCTGTTAAGGAAAGAAAGATTACAATGGAAGAGATATATGAATATGCACAAAATGGTGAGCTTAAAGAAGCTTTTGGTGCGGGCACTGCTGCTGTTATTTCTCCAATTGGTGAACTTTCATGGAATGATAAAAAGATAGAAATTAATGATGGTAAGACTGGTAAAATTTCTTTTGATTTATATGAAACATTAACAGGAATTCAATATGGTAGAGACGAAGATATTTTTGATTGGATAGTAAAAGTAAAATTTTAAACGTTAATTGTTGAGAAAATTGAAAAAATTTACTATAATTAGAATGCTGATAAATTAAAAGTCATGACTGGAAATAGTAATTAGTAGAAACATGTCAGAGAATAAGATTCTAAGGCTGTGAAATCTTATCATGCTTTCGCTAGTGAACCTACTCTAGGAACTGTTAAGGTAATGCTTAATCGTAAACTTGCGTTAAAAGTGTAAGGGGACATATTTATGTCAACTTAAGGTGGTACCGCGGATCAAAAATCTTCCGTCCTTATATGAGGATTGGAGGTTTTTTTTATTCGAAGAACTGATCACCTTTATACTATATAACGAGTAATTAATGTGAATGAGAGCGGGATGACAATGGCAAAACAAAGAATAGTGGTAAAAATAGGCAGTAGTAGTTTAACTGAAAAAAATGGTCAACTAAGTCATGCTAAAATTAAAGAACATACTGCTGCAATTGCCAAATTGAAGGAATTAGGATATGAAGTTGTTTTAATCTCCTCTGGGGCTGTTTCTGCAGGCTTTAAAGACCTTGGTTATCCTACTCGTCCAGTCACTGTTTCTGGTAAACAAGCGGCAGCAGCTGTAGGTCAAGGACTATTGATTCAAGCTTATACGGAAGCTTTCAAGCACTTTGACATCATTCCAGCACAATTACTTTTAACAAAAGATGTGTTTTCCACTCAATTATCCTATAGCAATGCCTATACAACATTGACGGAGCTATTAAAGCGAGATGTATTACCAATTATCAATGAGAATGATACAGTTGCCATTGATGAGTTAACTTTCGGTGATAATGATATGCTTTCTGCTTTAGTAAGCGGATTAGTGCATGCAGATTTTCTCATTATGCTTACAGATATTAATGGTTTTTATAATAGTAATCCTAAATTTGATCCTTCAGCTAAACGTTATGATCGTTTAGAAGACATTAGTGAGGATCTAATAGAAGAAGCGAAAATTGATTCAGGTTCAAAATTTGGCACAGGTGGAATGAAGTCAAAGCTTCTTGCTGCTAAAACCGCATTATCCTTAGGGGTAAAAGTATTTGTTGGAAGTGGAACCAATGATCAAAAGTTAATCGACATCATCCAAAATAAGGGGGATGGTACTTATATTGGTAACCATTTAACCTCTAATTTCCGTAAACACAAACAGTGGATCGCCTTTCATTCATTGGTAATGGGCAAAATTATTATCGATAAAGGTGCGTCAGAGGCTATACTTGTACATGGAAAAAGTCTTTTGCCAGCGGGCATTATAGATGTAGTTGGTAATTTTAATGAAAGTGATGTTGTTGAGATTATTTATGAAGACCAAGTGATTGCAAAAGGGCAAGTTAACTATACAGCAGAAGACATTAGGCGCATAAAAGGTGAAATTAGTGCAGTGGCTATGGAAATTACATTTGGTAAAAAACCAGAGGTCATACACAGAGATCGTTTAGTTCTATCAATGAAGGAGGTATACAAGTATGAATAAGCTACAAGACCTTGGGAAGCTGGTAAAAGAGGCTTCTTATGAGCTCGCTAAGAAAACGACGCAAGAGAAAAATGATGCTTTACAATTTATTGCTAATGCATTAAGGGAAAACAGTGCCTTTATTATGGAAGAAAATCAAAAGGATATCATAAATGGTAAGGAAAAAGGCTTTCATGAATCGCTTCTTGACCGACTATTATTATCCAAAGAACGAATTTATGATATTGCTGATGCATTAGAACAGTTAATTAACCTTAACGACCCAATTGGAGATGAAATGGAAGCTTGGGATAGACCCAATGGCTTAGAAATTAAAAAGGTTCGTGTACCAATAGGCGTGGTTGGGATGATTTATGAAGCGAGACCAAATGTTACAGTAGATGCAGCTAGTCTGTGTTTGAAAACTGGTAATGCCGTGTTGCTTCGAGGGAGCTCATCTGCGATTCACTCAAATAAAGCTCTAGTATCGATTATTCATCAGGGGTTAGAGAAATCTAAATTACCTAAAAATGCTGTCCAATTAATTGAGGATACAAGCAGAGACACTGCCAATGAAATGTTTCAATTAAATGAGTATTTAGATGTTTTAATTCCACGTGGTGGACATAAGTTAATTCAAACTGTCGTTGAAAAAGCTTCCATTCCAGTCCTTGAAACAGGAGCAGGTAATTGCCATCTCTTTATTGATGAAACAGCAGAGGAAGATATGGCGGTTAAGGTAGCAATTAATGCTAAAACGCAAAGGCCATCTGTTTGTAATGCTATAGAAACAGTTCTTGTCCATGAATCATGGGATGAGCGTTACTTTAAGCATTTATTGGAAGCTTTAGAATCGAATAACGTAGAAGTAAGAGCAGATGAATCGATTCGAAATAGTTATCCACAGTTAAAAGAAGCGTCTGAAGAAGATTGGGAAACAGAATTTTTAGATAAAATCATTGCCATTAAAAAGGTGTCTTCAGTTGAAGAAGCTATATCACACATTAATCGTTATGGTACAAAGCATTCAGAATCTATTCTTACAAACAATGAAATGAATCGTGTGAAGTTCATGAATGAAGTAGATGCTGCAGCAGTTTACCATAATGCTTCAACAAGGTTTACAGATGGATTTGAATTTGGGTTTGGTGCTGAAATCGGAATTAGCACACAAAAATTACATGCACGAGGACCGATGGGGCTTGAAGCACTTACTTCAACCAAATATTTATTGTTTGGTGAAGGTCAAATTAAATAATGCAATTTAATAATTAACTGACTATAAATTAAATCGTATGATTTCTTATTCAGATTTAGGTACAATAAGTAAATACTTAAAATAATAAAAGGGAGTAGATAATATGGGGAAAACACTAATTTTCGGACACAAAAATCCAGATACGGATACAATCACAGCTGCCATTGCGCATGCCCATTTAAAAAATGAATTAGGTGAGGAAGCAGAGGCTGTTCGTCTTGGAGATGTAAACGGGGAAACACAATATGCGTTGGATTACTTCAATGTAGAAGCCCCGCGTTTCATTGAAGCTGCTGCAACAGAGACAGATAAGGTTATTTTAGTCGATCACAATGAAAAACAACAAAGTGTGGATGATCTTGAAAAAGTACAAATATTAGAGGTGATTGATCACCATAGAATTGCCAATTTCCAAACGAAAGATCCACTTTATTACCGTGCAGAGCCTGTTGGTTGCACAGCAACTATCTTAAACAAATTATATAAGGAAAATGATGTTAAAATACCGAAGGAAATAGCTGGCTTAATGGTATCAGCTATTATCTCTGATTCCTTACTATTTAAATCACCAACTTGTACCGACCAAGACAAAGCTGCTGCAGAAGAATTGGCTAAGTTAGCTGGTATTAATCTTAATGAGTATGGTCTTGCTATGTTGAAAGCAGGAGCAGATATAAGTGATAAAACTGTGGAAGACCTACTTTCTTTGGATGCAAAAGAATTCGATATGAATGGTCACAAAGTAGAAGTAGCACAGGTTAATACAGTAGATGTAAATGATGTTTTAAAAAATAAACAAGCCATTAATGACGCTACTGCTAAAGTTATTGATGAAAGAGGCTTGAGTTTATTCCTATTTGTGATTACTGATATTTTAGAGAATAATTCTGTGATAATAGCAAACGGTGAGCAAATTAACACAGTAGAAAAGGCATTCGATATCTCATTAGAAGATAAGCAAGGTTTACTACGTGGAGTAGTATCACGTAAGAAGCAAATTGTACCACAATTAACGGAAGCATTTACGAATTAATTATTCAGAAAACAGCTATCTAATTGGTAGTTGTTTTCTTTTACAGCGAGTTTTTAATCAACGAGAGAAGGTTAAATGCAATGAAGGAAAATAGCAGCAATACAATTTGGACAAAGGATTTTATCTTACTATGCTTCGTTAACTTTTTCATTTTTGCGGGATTTCAAATGACCTTACCCGTGCTACCTTTATTTCTAAATGATTTAGGTGGAAATGAACAGTTAATTGGATTGATTGTAGGGATTTTTACATTTTCCGCATTAATAATTCGCCCTATATCTGGTCATTTATTAGAATCCTTAGGACGAAAATGGGTATATATTTTAGGTTTATTGATATTTGTAATTTCTGTAGGAAGCTACATATGGATCACGAGTATTTTGCTATTATTTCTTATGAGAATTGTTCAGGGCTTAGGCTGGGGCATGTCTACAACAGCCGGAGGAACAATTGCGACCGATATTATCCCTGCTAAACGAAGGGGAGAAGGGATGGGCTATTTTGGTCTGTCGGGGAATTTAGCGATGGCATTTGGACCAGCGTTAGGGTTATTGCTTGTGAAAGTTTTTAACTTTCCAATCACTTTCTTTGTAGCTGCATTTGGTGGTTTTCTAGCCTTTGTTATAGCTTACTTTATTAAGTACAAGCCTGTAGACACAAAATCAAGTGTACATCATGAAAAACGCTTTGACATATTTGAGAAAAGCGCCTTAAGACCAGCGTTATTATTATTTTTCATTACGATGACATTTGGTGGAATCACTACCTTTTTACCTCTATACGCTAACCAAGAAGGAATCTCAGGAATTGAGTGGTATTTTACTATTTTCGCCCTTGCCTTGATGATTTCAAGACCCGTTTCAGGAAAAATATATGACCAGAAAGGTCATAAATTAGTGTTTATTCCTGGTGCGATTTTGATCATGATTGCGATGGTTATTTTAGTATATATGGATAATTCATGGATGCTGGTTAGTGCTGCTTTCTTTTTTGGTTTTGGGTTTGGTTCTATTCAACCAGCCTTACAGTCTTGGGCAGTTCAAGAGGCGCCTCTTAATCGCAGAGGTATGGCTAATGCAACATTTTATTCGAGCTTTGACCTAGGTGTAGGTTTTGGTGCAATATTTTTCGGGGTAATTGCTGACAAAATTGGTTATAGTGAAATTTATATTGCATCAGCTATTTCCGTATTAATTGCTATATTATTGTATGGAGTTATGTGGATTAAAAAAGCAGATGCAACATTTAGCTAAACTATGAAATAGAAAAACTTTTAAAATAGATCTAATTACTATTTAAAACTAACAAATTTATTTTCTAAATCTTCTGTTTATGTTAGTATAAAGCTAATTATAGAAGTAGGAAGGATCCTTAAGTATGAGTGCAAAAGTAAATCCAATTCAAGTAAGAGATATCATTATTGCAAATCAAGTGTTAAAGGATGTAGTGGTGAAAACGCCACTTCAAAAAGATGCTATATTATCAGAGAAGTATCAGTGCAATGTATATTTAAAAAGAGAAGATCTACAAGTTGTTCGTTCCTTTAAAATTAGAGGAGCATACAACCTGATGCAGGGTCTGACTAAAAAAGAATTAGAAAATGGCGTGGTATGTGCAAGTGCAGGAAATCACGCACAAGGCGTTGCATATTCTTGTAAGGCATTAGGCGTAAAAGGAGTTATATTTATGCCAAGCACAACTCCTAGGCAAAAGGTTAATCGCGTAGAATTTTTCGGGGGGCCTTTCGTCGATATTCGATTAACTGGAGATACGTTTGATGACTCTTTTGATGAGGCAATCAAATTTTGTGAAGAGAATGAGATGGAATTCATTCATCCATTTAACGATACACGAACCATTACAGGCCAAGGCACAATTGGACTAGAAATATTAGATTGTATTGAAGAGCCTATTTCCCATGTCTTTATGGCTGTTGGTGGTGGCGGGTTAATCTCTGGAGTCGGTTCATACATGAAGAGTATTAGTCCAGACACTAAAGTAGTAGGAGTAGAGCCTGCTGGGGCAGCTTCTATGAAGGCTTCTTTAGAAAAGGATCACGTTGTAAAATTAGATAAAATCGATAAATTTGTTGATGGTGCAAGTGTGAAGCAAGTTGGTAATATTTCATTTGATATTGCTAAAGAGATTATTGATGATATTGCGGTTATCCCAGAGGGAAAACTTTGTACAACCTTATTAGATTTATATAATGAAAATGCAATTGTTGCTGAACCAGCAGGTGCGTTACCAATTTCTGCACTAGATTTTTATAAAGATGAGATTAAAGGCAAAAATGTCGTTTGTATTGTTAGTGGAGGTAATAATGATATTGACAGAATGCAGGAGTTTAAAGAAAGGTCTATGATCTATGAAGGGTTCAAGCACTATTTCATTGTCAACTTTCCACAACGTGCTGGTGCATTACGAGAATTTATGGATGATGTTTTAAGTGAAACAGATGATATTACACGATTTGAATACACGAAAAAAAATAATCGTGATAGAGGACCTGTTCTTGTTGGCATCGAATTACAAGAAGCAAATGATTATCACGCTTTAATTGACCGAATGAACAAAAAAGGATTCACTTATATCGAAATTAATAAAGATCAAAATTTATTTCATTTATTGATATAAGTCTTTCAAAGTGACAGGAAATCATTAGTTTCCTGTCACTGTTTTATAGTTCAGATTTTTTTGAAGGAGATGTTCGAAACGATGGCTGATTTATTGTTTGATAAATTAATAGATGAAACTGAAGAAGAAAAAGCAATCCTTCAAAATAAATCTTTAAATATTAAAGACTTATATACAAATACGCAAGACTTCATCATTCAAAGCTCAAATTTTTTAGAAAACGATTCGATAATGATTCGGAAACACACACGTTATATTGACTTCCCTAAGCATTCACATGATTATATAGAAATGAATTTTGTTTATAATGGAAAGCTAACACAAAAAATAGGGAACACGAAGCTTACGCTAAAAAAGGGTGAGTTAATATTTCTAAATCAACATATAGAGCATGAAATCAAAGCAAGTAGCCATGATGATATCATTTTAAATTTTATCATTCAGCCAGCTTTTTTTGAAAATATCATTGCAAATGTAACAGATGATTTTAGAGATAATCATGTCATTTCCTTTTTGCTTAATAGTATTTTTGATACGTCTAACCAAGGCGAGTATTTATATTTCCCTGTAGCACATGTAGCTTCTATCCAGTCACTTCTTAAAAATATTTTAGAAGAAATGTTGAATAAAACACTCTTTTCACAAACCAAAGCAAAATTTATGATGGGTTCCCTCATTGTTGAGTTAATTGAACATAGTCATTTATTAATTCAAGAGAAAGAAACAACTAATCAGCAATTTTTATTTGAAGTCTTTCACTATGTAGAAAAACATTATAAAACGGCTAGCTTACAAAGCTTTTCAGTAGAAGTGAATCGTCCAGATTATTGGGTTAGTAAACAAATAAAAAAATTAACCAACACTACATTTAAAGAACTTTTGCAAGGAAAACGATTAGCAGTAGCAAAAGCAATGCTTGCTGAAACAACTTATTCCATCACCACAATTGCAGAAGAAGTCGGTTATGAAAATATAAGTTATTTTTATCGTATTTTTAAAAAGAAATATGGAAAAACGCCAAAACAGCTTCGAAAACAATGATACCTTTACTAGGATTGTTGTTTTTTTATTTATTTCAAATTCAAAATTATGCAAATAAGGACATACAATAAATAAATTAGGATATAGTTTATTCTTATTATCTTCTTTATAATGAAAGCATAAACCGCTTACATGGAGGAGTGAATTTATGCAAAAATGTACCTTAGCAGTAGATATTGGAGCTTCAAGTGGTAGAGTCATTGCAGGTTTTTTAAAGGATGGAAAATTAATATTAGAAGAAGTACACCGATTTAAAAATGAAATGAAGCAAGGTGAGTCACATTTATATTGGGATGTTGATTTGTTATTTAAAGAGATAGTATCTGGAATAAAAAAGTGTAATACATTAAAATTCCTTCCACAATCAATTGGAATAGACACATGGGCAGTAGACTTTGTTTTACTTGATAAAAACAAACAACGAATAACAGACGCGGTAGCTTATAGAGATAACAGAACAGATGGGATGATGGAAGAAGTTTTACGGCATATCAAAAAAGAAGAGCTTTATGAAAGAACAGGAATTCAATATCAGAAATTTAATACCATTTATCAATTATATTCGATGAAACTTCATGAGAAAAAGGTGTTAGATGAAGCTAAATACTTCCTAATGATTCCTGATTATCTACATTATCGATTGAGTGGGATACTTGTAAACGAATATACGAACGCAACCTCAACACAGCTAGTTAAAGCAGATGAAAGACAATGGGATGAAGAGTTAATAACCCGACTAGATCTTAATCCTTCCATGTTTTTACCGATCACAGAACCGTGTGTAACAATTGGTAGGTTAACAGAAAGCTTAAAGAAAGAGCTAGGCTTTGATATGGAAGTTATTGCTCCAGGGACACATGATACAGCTTCTGCTGTGGTATCGGTTCCAGCAGAAGATTCGATTTATATAAGTTCAGGCACATGGTCATTAATGGGTGTTGAAAATGATCAAGCTATCAACTCGGAGGAAGCTCTTCTCTATAATTTCACCAATGAAGGTGGGGTAGGCGGAAACTTTCGCTTCTTAAAAAATATTATGGGGCTGTGGATGATTCAGGAGGTGAAACGCGTATTGAACGATTCCCACTCACACGAAGAATTAGTCGAGTTAGCAAAGGGTGCAACGATTCCTTCTATCGTGAATGTAAATGATGATCGATTTTTAAGTCCAAAAAATATGATCGAAGAAATTCAAGTATATTGTAAGGAAACCAATCAAGTAATACCAGAGACACCTGGTGAATTAGCTAAAGTAATTTTCGATAGTTTAGTAAAAAGCTATCATGAAACAATTAATCAAATAGAGCGTTTATCAAACAAAAAGTATGAATCCATCAATATTATTGGCGGTGGAAGTCAAAATGCTTACATTAATCAAAAATTAGCAGATGTTTCACAAAAAGATGTTTATACAGGTCCAATAGAAGCAACAGCAATTGGCAACCTAGTTGCTCAGTTCATGGCGAAAGGAAGTATTTCCACCAAGCAAGAAGCTAAATCAATGATTCAACAATCTTTCGAAATAAAGCATTACAAAAGTAAAGCATTGTAAAAGGAGGAATTTAAATGAGTACAGATAATAATTTTAAGTCAGCTAAAGCTACCTATGAAAAGTGGGGTGTTTCTGTAGATGAGGCACTAGAAAAGTTAAAAAATGTTTCTATCTCCATTCATTGCTGGCAAGGGGATGATATAGGTGGATTTGAAGTAGATCAACAAGAATTATCAGGTGGAATTGACGTCACTGGAAACTATCCAGGAAAAGCGACAAATCCTACAGAGTTAAGAAAAGATTTAGAGAAAGCTTTGTCATTAATTCCGGGGGATCATCGCATTAATTTACATGCGATTTATGCGGAAACAGACGGTAAAATTGTAGATAGAAATGAATTAGAGCCAAAGCATTTTAAGAATTGGGTTGAGTGGGCGAAAAAGCAAAATCTTGGATTAGATTTCAATCCAACCTTGTTTTCACATCCAAAAGCAGATGATGGTTTAACATTAACTCACCCGGATAAAGAAATAAGGCAATTTTGGATCGATCATTGTATTAAAAGTAGAGAAATTGGTGCCTACTTTGGTAAAGAGTTAGGAACGCCTGCCTTAACAAATATTTGGATTCCAGATGGTTATAAGGATATACCAAGTGATCGATTAACTCCGCGGAAACGATTGAAGGAATCTTTAGATGTTATTTTACAAAAAGAAATAGATCCGAATTATAATTTAGATGCTGTAGAAAGTAAATTATTTGGAATTGGATCAGAAGCATATGTAGTTGGATCTCATGAGTTTTATATGGCTTATGCGATAAAAAATAATATTCTATGCCTACTAGATACCGGTCATTATCATCCAACAGAAATGGTTTCCAATAAAATCTCATCTATGTTGCTATTTCAAAATCAGCTAGCGTTACATGTTTCAAGACCGGTTAGATGGGATAGTGATCATGTTGTAATTTTTGATGATGAATTAAGGGAAATTGGATTAGAAATTGTTAGAAACGATGCATTAGAAAAGGTATTAATTGGGCTAGATTTCTTTGATGCAAGTATTAATCGTGTAGCAGCTTGGACAATTGGTACTAGAAATATGCTTAAATCACTTTTATATGCGTTGTTATTACCACACGATCATTTGAAGAAGCTTCAAGAAGAAGGAAACTTTACTGATCGCTTAGCGTTAATGGAGGAGTTTAAAACTTATCCGTTTGGAGAGATTTGGGATTTTTATTGTGAAGAGATGAATGTACCTGTAAAAGAGAATTGGTTAGACGAAGTAAAAAAATATGAGAAAGAAGAATTAAGTAAAAGAGCATAAGACATTAAATCGCTTTCAAAAAGAGGATCTATATAGGTTCTCTTTTTTTGTTACAAAACGGACACAAATAAAAACTTAAATGTTTGTTTGTGTTGATTTATTTAGGATATGAAGATATAATAAGAATATAAAGAAATGAAGATAGTATTTAAAAACTTTTGCTATATATTATGTGAATGATTGATCAATAGGAGGTCGATTTAAATGAAAATGATAAACAAAAAAGATGAAATTTTACTAAATGTTCCTGAAATTCAAGAATTGATGAAATTAACACAAGACATGTGGAAAATGGGTTGGGACGAAAGAAATGGTGGTAATATTAGTTACCTTTTAAAAGAAGAAAATATTATTCCTTATCTGTCTGAAGCATATCCGAAAAGACAAATGGTATTAGATTTTAAAGTAGAATTACTTAAAAATCAGTATTTATTAGTAACAGCATCTGGAGAGTATTTCAGAAATATTATCATGGATCCACTTGCTACATTAGGAATTATAAGAATTAGTGAAGATGGTAATTTTGCAGAAATCGTTTGGGGTTTTGAAGGCGAAGGAAAACCAACTAGTGAATTATCCTCACATTTAATGAGTCATGAAGCAAGACTTGCAGAAGATCCGGAGCATAGAGTTATCATGCACACACATGCTACTAACTTAATTGCGATGACATTTACCCATGTATTATCTGAAAAAGAAATGAGTAGTACTTTATGGAAAATGTGCACGGAATGTATTGTTGTATTTCCAGAGGGTGTTGGTATCTTACCATGGATGATTCCTGGAACAGATGAAATTGGAATAGAAACAGCTTCAAAAATGAAAGATTTTAGATTAGTGGTTTGGCCACACCATGGTATATTCGGTTCTGGTGCTACTTTAAACGAAGCATTCGGATTGATAGAAACTGCAGAAAAAGCAGCTGAGATTTATATGTTAGTTAAATCTCATCCAGCAGGCATTATGCAGGAAATAACAGATCAGCAATTGATCGATTTAGCTAAAGCATTTAACGTAAAACCAAATCCTTTATTTTTATCATAAAGAAAACCATAGAATAATCAATTTGCTTGATAGAATATACGCAACAAAATAGTAAAAACAATGCAATAGTATTAATGAACCTAGATTCATTCGCTAATTTTAAGCGAAAGGATCTAGTTTTTTTGTATTAATAAATAACCAAATAATCAGAAAAATGAAATAAAAATAAAAAAAGCTATTCAAACATAAACAAAAATATGTTATGCTTGTTTCAGTAATAAAACAAGGGGAGGAATTAATATTGGTACAAAATAATTGGGAAGATAATCAGGCAAGTCAAGGAAATGGGTTAGAATCACTTGTTTATCGTTCAAATCTACTTGGTTCAGATCGTTCAGTAGCAAATTGGGGTGGCGGTAATACATCTTCAAAAACTATAGAAAAAGACTTTAAAGGTGAAGATATTGAAGTAATGTGGGTAAAGGGTAGTGGTTCAGATTTAGCAACCATGAAAGCGCATAATTTTACTGGCTTAAAGCTAGAGGATATCAAACCTTTAATGGAAAAAGAAGATATGTCAGATGAGGAAATGGTTAATTACTTAGCCCATTGTATGATTGATGCAAAGCATCCTCGTTCTTCTATTGAAACACTATTACATGCATTTTTACCATATAAGCATGTGGATCATACGCATCCGGATGCTATCATCAGTATCGCATGTGCGGATAATGGAAAAGAAGTAGCGAAAGAAATTTATGGTGATCGTTTTGTTTGGGTTCCATATATTCGTCCAGGATTTAAATTATCAAAAATGATTGCTGAAGGTGTGAAGGAAAACCCGAATGCTGAATTAGTAATCATGGAAAAACATGGGCTAGTGACATGGGGAGATACGTCAAAATCCTCTTATGAAAAAACGATTGCTATTATTCAAGAAGCAGAGGCATATATTGAAAAGAAAGCAAAAGAAAAGGCCCTGTTTGGTGGCAATAAATTTGATTCTCTAAAGGTTGAAGATAGAGAAAATATCTTCGCTCAAATATTACCCTTAATTAGAGGGCAAGTAAGTCAGCAAAATAAAATGCTAGTTACCTATAATGATGATGAGAGTGTACTTAATTTTGTAAATAGTGAGAATGCACCTTCTTTATCCCAAATTGGCGCAGCCTGTCCGGATCATCTCGTGCATACAAAAAGAGTGCCGTTGTTTATTGACTGGGAACCATCTGTTGATAACCTAGAAGGTTTAAAAGAAAAAATTAAAAATGGTTTAGCTAAGTATGAAGAAGAATACATTGCCTATTTTGAAAGAAATAAAAATGAAGGTGATGAGCTAGTAGAGGCTGTTCCTCGAGTACTTCTTATTCCTGGTCTTGGTATGATTAATACAGGTAAAAGCTGGACTGCTGCAAATGTGAGTGAATCTTTATATCACAGAGCTATTTCTGTTATGAGAGGGTCTACTTCTTTAGGGGAATTTGTTTCGTTAAGTGAATCAGAATCCTACGGTGTAGAATACTGGCCATTAGAGCTTTATAAGTTAAGCTTAGCTCCAGCTGAAGCAGAATATTCTCGTCAGGTTGCCTTTGTTACTGGTGGTGCTGGTGGGATTGGTACAGCTACTTGTTATCGCCTCGTATCAGAAGGTGCACATGTTGTGATAGCTGATATAAACAAAGAGGGTGCGGTCGAATTAGCAGAGAATATTAACAAACAATTCGGAGAAAATCGTGCCTATGCTGTGAAAATGGACGTTACTAGCGAAGCAGAAGTGCAGGCTTCAATTCAAAAGTCAGTCCTTAAATATGGTGGTATTGATCTCTTAGTGAACAATGCAGGTTTAGCTAGTTCAAGTCCATTTGAAGAAACCACTATGGATCAATGGAACTTAAACATCAACGTGTTAGTAACCGGATATTTCTTAGTTGCTAGAGAAGTATTTAAATTAATGAAATCACAAGAAATCGGTGGAAACATGGTGTTTATCGGTTCTAAAAACTCCATTTATGCTGGCAAAAATGCTGCAGCCTATAGCACAGCAAAAGCAGCGGAGGTTCATTTAGCAAGAACAATTGCAGCTGATGGAGGGGAACTTGGTATTCGAGTTAACTCTGTTCTTCCAGATGCAGTAATCAGAGGATCAAAAATATGGGATTCTTCATGGAAAAAAGAAAGAGCTTCTTCTTATGGCATTGGAACAGATGATTTAGAAGCACATTATCGTAAACGTACGATTTTAAACGTGAATATTTTACCTGAAGATATCGCTGAAGCAATTGCGTATTTAGGATCATCAAAAGCAGCTAAAACAACAGGTTGTATGGTAACAGTTGATGGTGGTGTAGCAGCTGCTTTCACACGTTAAAAAATGAGTGCTTTTTTAACGAATTTAAAAATGCTTTTAACGAAACAGTCATTCAAAATGTAACGCTTTTAAATAAACATTACATTTTGAAAACAAATGGATGGATAAACCGTTATTTTTGGTTTATCCATTCCTTTTATATCAAAGATCCAAATAAAAAGCTTGAAATAGCATCAGTTTCTTTAGAAAATGTTATGATAGATATAAGCGAAATGATAAGGCTTTCATGTTTGAATTATAAGGGGCGGATTATATTGAAGGTTTCTTTATTTATTACTTGTTTAGGGGATATATTCTATGTAAATGCTGGCAAAGCAGCAGTTGAACTGTTAGAAAGGTTAGGCTGTGAGGTTGATTTTCCCGCTTCTCAAACTTGTTGTGGGCAACCAGCCTATAATAGTGGATATCATACACAAACAAAAAGGTCAGCAAAGAATATGATAGAAGCTTTTGAAAATGCAGATTACGTCGTAGGTCTTTCGGGTTCATGTGCGTATATGGTTCATGAGTACCCCCATCTATTTGAAAATGAACCTGAGTGGAAGCAAAAAGCGGAAATATTAAAAAAGAAAACATTTGAATTCACACAATTTATAACAGATGTATTAAAAATATCAGATGTAGAAGCCACCTTTAAAGCGAAAGCAACCTATCACACTTCTTGTCACATGACTAGATTACTAGGGGTAAAAGATTCACCTTATACGTTATTAAAAAATGTAAAAGGATTAGAGCTTTTTGATCTACCGCACAAAGAAGATTGCTGTGGGTTTGGAGGAACATTTTCGGTGAAGATGAACCGGATTTCAGAGCAAATGGTTGACGAGAAGGTAATGCATATCGAATCGACAGATGCAGATGTTCTAATCGGCGCAGATGCAGGTTGTTTAATGAATATTGGTGGAAGAATTGAAAGACAGGATAAACCTATTCAAGTATTTCATATAGCCGAAATTTTAAATAGCAGAGGTGAAGTATAATGCCGATGCAAATTGGTGAAAAAAACTTTAAAAATCGTGTTGAAAAAGGGCTTGGCGATGATTTTATGCGTGGAGCTGTCAAATCTGCTCAAAGTAGATTGCAAAATAATCGAAAATTAGCAGCAGAGGACCTTGGTGACTGGGAGGACTGGAGAACGCTTGGTCAAGAAATCAGACAACATACAATTGAAAATTTAGATTACTATTTAAACGAACTAAGTGAAAATGTAGCAGAGTTAGGCGGACATGTTTATTTTGCAGAAACTGCAGAAGAGGCAAATAAATATATTCAGGACGTTGCCAAAAAGAAAGACGCAAAAAAAATAGCAAAATCAAAATCAATGGTAACAGAAGAAATTTCAATGAATGATGCATTAGAAGATATAGGCTGTGAGGTAATCGAGACAGATCTTGGGGAGTATATTTTACAAATAGATGATCATGATCCACCTTCACATATTGTGGCTCCTGCTCTTCATAAAAATAAAGAACAGATCCGCGATGTATTTAAAGAAAGATTAGGCTATCAAAACTCAGAACTACCAGAAGAGCTCGCCTTATTCGCAAGAGAAAAATTAAGAGAAGAATTTTTACAAGCCGACATCGGTATTACTGGATGTAACTTTGCTGTCGCAAATTCTGGTTCTTTTGCACTTGTGACGAATGAAGGTAATGCGCGAATGGTAACATCATTACCTAAAACTCAAATTACAGTTATGGGTATGGAAAGAATCGTACCAGGTTGGGAAGAATTAGATATAGTTGTAAGTCTTTTAACAAGAGCGGCAGTTGGACAAAAATTAACAAGCTATATTACCGCTTTAACGGGTCCGAAAAAAGAAGAAGAAGGTGATGGACCAGAAGAGTTTCACTTAGTTATTGTCGATAATGGAAGATCAAAAATATTGGGAACTGAATTCCAAGAAGCATTGCATTGTATTCGATGTGCAGCATGTATCAATGTTTGTCCGGTATATCGTCATGTTGGCGGACATGCTTATGGTTCAATTTATCCTGGACCAATTGGTGCTGTATTATCGCCATTACTTGGTGATGATGAGGAGTATAAAGAATTGCCATACGCTTCCTCTTTGTGCGGGGCATGTACAGAGGTTTGTCCTGTTAAAATTCCGCTTCATGAACAATTGATTATGCATAGAAGAAATATGATGGAAGAAAGAGAAATGGGGAACTTGGCAGAAAAAATTACTATGCAAGGATTTGGTGTATTGACTGGATCAAGCTCTCTTTATAAAATAGCTACGAAAATGGCACCATTTGTTGCTACACCATTTATTCATGATGGGTCTATTTCTAAGGGGCCAGGTCCTATGAAAGGATGGACAGGAATCAGAGATATGCCTGCACCATCTAAAGAAAGATTTAGAGATTGGTATAAAAAGAGAAAGGCGGGGAAGTAGATGGAAGCAGGACAAATTCACAATAAAGATGCGTTCTTAAGCAAGGTTAGAAATCATTTAGGTGTCATTGAAGTTAAAGACCATGTGGAAAAGCCTGAATGGTCTGTTTCCCCTCAAAAAAACGTATTAAAAGGTAAATCAAAGGATGAATTGGTGGAAGTGTTAAAGGAACAATGTAAAGTAATTCATACCGATTTTTATCAAACAAAAAAGAACGAATTAAACGGTGTATTGGAAAGCATTATTAAGAAATTTCAGGCTACCTCAGTTGTGTCCTGGAGTGATGAAGAGATGAAGAAGTATTTAAATGGCATTGATGCTATTATAAAAAACAATAATATCGATTTTTCTGAATGGGATGATAGTAATCCTGAAGAAAGTATTAAAAATGCAGAGAAAGCTGATATTGGAATAACATACAGTGACATCACGCTAGCTGAATCTGGAACAGTGGTTTTATTTAATAGTTTAGGTAAAGGTCGTTCTATTAGCCTCTTACCAAAATTTTACGTAGCACTTATTCCCAAAAGTTCTATCGTTCCTCGTATGACACAGGCGACAACTAAAATAGATCAGGAAATTGAAGCTGGAAATTTAATTCCGTCATGTGTAAATTTCATTACTGGACCAAGTAATAGTGCTGATATTGAAATGAATTTAGTAGTTGGTGTACATGGTCCAATTAAAGCGGCTTATATTGTATTAGATGATATTTGAGAGAAGATACTCCGTTAAAACGGAGTATCTTCTCTTTATATTTTGGGATAATAACTTGAATAGGCTTCATTATCTTTTAATACAAGTTGAATACTTGGAATTATAATCTGTCTCTTGATAAACTGTACATATAAAGTGCATGGGAGGATCATATAGTGACGATATATCAAAATATGACTGAATTAATAGGTAATACGCCAGTGGTGAAATTAAATAAATTAGTACCTGAGGATGCAGCAGATGTTTATGTGAAGTTAGAAATGTTCAATCCATCTAAAAGTGTAAAAGACAGAGCTGCATACAATATGATAGTACAAGCAGAAAAGAATGGGTTAATTAATGATTCTACAACAATTATTGAGCCTACTAGTGGAAACACTGGTATTGGTATTGCGATGGCAGCTGCAGCAAAAGGATATAAAGCAATATTAGTGATGCCAGATAACATGACAAAAGAAAGAATAAATATATTAAAAGCTTATGGAGCGGAAGTTGTCCTAACTCCGAGTGAGAAAAAAATGCCCGGAGCAATTGAAAAAGCAACAGCACTTTCTGAGGAAATCACCAATAGCTTTATCCCACAACAATTTGAAAATGCAGCAAATCCTGATATTCATCGCTTCACAACTGCAAAAGAAATCTTGACACAAATGGATGGTTCTCTAGATGGTTTTGTAGCTACTGCAGGAACTGGTGGGACCATTACAGGAACAGGTGAAACATTAAAAGAAGCATTGCCAGACCTTTATATTGCAGTGGTAGAACCTCAAGGGTCTCCTGTATTATCTGGAGGAAAACCGGGAAAACATAAATTAGTCGGTACAAGTCCTGGGTTTGTTCCAAAAATTTTAAATACGAGTGTTTATGATGAAATTATTCAAATTAGTGATGAAGACGCAGTAGGCACGTTTAAAAAATTAGCATCTTGGGAAGGTATATTTGTGGGGCCTTCTGCTGGAGCAGCGGTATTTGCTTCCATTCAGGTGGCCAAAAAACTTGGAAAAGGTAAAAAAGTACTATGTATAGCTCCTGACACAGGTGAAAGATATTTAAGTATGAATTTGTTCGAATAAGAGAAAGGAGAATTTTTAATGAAAGTATTAGTAATAGGTGCAAATGGTCAGATTGGTACACAACTCGTAGAAAAATTACAAGAAAATGCTACACATGATGTAACTGCAATGGTTCGAAAAGAAGAACAGGTAGAAAAGTTCAAGAAAAAAGGAATCCAAACAGTTTTAGGAGATCTAGAAGATTCTGTTGACGCTTTAGCTGAACGAATGAGTGATGCTGATGCTGTTGTTTTCGCAGCGGGATCAGGGGGAAAAACTGGTTTTGATAAAACATTATTAATCGATTTAGATGGTGCGATTAAATCAGTGGAAGCTGCTGAAAGTAAAAAGGTTGATAGATTTATTATGGTTAGTGCCCATCAAGCACATAATCGCGAAAGTTGGAATGAACAAATTAAGCCTTATTTTGTTGCTAAGCATTATGCAGACGAATTTTTAATGGCTAGTAGTTTGAATTACACCATTTTACGACCTGGCGGTTTAACTAATGATGCCGGTACAGGAAAAGTAGAATTAGGTAAAAATGTAGAAAGAGGAAGCATACCAAGAGAAGATGTAGCTGAAACTGCTATGTTAGCATTAGATAACGAGAGCACCTATAGAAAAGATTTTGATCTTATCTCAGGTGATTCTGAAATAAATGTAGCTTTAAAAAACTTGTAATAGTTGTATAGAAGGAGAGGTCTAGTATTATGCTGCTAGGCCTCTTTTTAATTTTCGCTCAAAACGGATAATTACTAGAAATACTATAATTTGCAAAAGGTGGATAGTAAAGAGGCATATAGCAATATAGCGAGGGGATCGGATATTGATAAGGTCCTGTTTGATCAAAAAGAAAATGATTTTTAACTTCATTATCAAGATATCCGAAGTCCAAATCAAGGAAATCGCTTTTAATCGAACTAAATGTTCTTTCTCCCTGACCAGATAATAAAGAATCAATATTTGCTTCTGATTGTTCCCACATAAAAAAACTCCTTTCTACAGCAAAATTGTTTTACATATATTCAGTGTATGAATCACGGTTATTTTGGTGTAATGACTACCTATTCTTATGCTATAATTATTTTATATACTTTTTAAGAGGAGCTAACTAATGGAAATTACAAATCGCTTAGATAATGAAGAGGAAGATAGAGATATAAATCAAGATTGTCCGGTTTTATCTCCTTATTTATTAGAGAGGGAAAGTAAATCGCCATTTATCTTAATATTACCAGGTGGTGGTTATGGACACCGGGCCTATCACGAGGGAAAACCTGTTGCCGAATGGCTAAATAGAAACGGTATTTCATGCGCTGTATTACACTACAGAGTAGCCCCCAATCAGGCCCCATTGCCATATGATGACGCTAGTTATGCTATGAGATTGGTAAGATCAAAAGCTAAAGAATGGAAAGTTGATTCAGATAGAATAGGGATTTTAGGGTTTTCTGCAGGTGGACATTTAGCAGCAACAGTTAGTAATTATTTTGACGACGGTATCAAAAATGATGAAGATCCTGTTATGCGATATAGTAGCAGGCCAGACCTCCATGTACTTGCTTATCCAGTTATCACGATGGGTAAACACACACATCAGGGAAGCAGAGAAAATTTATTATCAGCAAATGCTATTAAAGAAGATATAGATAAGTATTCAATTGAAAATTCAGTAACAAGTAAAACGCCACCAGCTTTTATTTGGTCAACAGAAAATGATCAAGCAGTCGATATAGAAAATAGCTTACTTTATGCATCAGCACTCCGAAATAATAAAATACCTTTTGCTCTACATATTTTTGAAGATGGTCGCCATGGATTAGGATTAGCAGAGGATCACATAGAAGTAGCAAAATGGAAAGATGTCTGTATCGATTGGTTAAGGAGACATAATTTTAAATAAACGTATATTTTATCCTTATCACTGCGATTTTGTGATAAGGATAAGGACAGAGAAAGGTAGGAGAATATGGTCAAAGTAAAGATGCTTGTTCAGTCAACATATAATAAAGAAATTTTAAGAAAAGGGAAGGAATATGACATTCCTTTAGAAACTGCGAAACGTTGGGAAGTAAGTAAAATTGCTATCATCATCGAGGAAGAAATTAATGAGTAATCTGTTCAATGAAAATCTTTCTAAACATGTCTTTTTGATCTTTGGTTAAAGCTTTTGGGCCTTTCGTTTTAAAGCCAGCTTTTCTAGCTTTGGCTGAAATATGTCTAAATTGAAGTAACTGATCAATTTTTTCCTTCGTATAGGTGTATCCAGTATGATGGAGGACAAAAGCTTTTTTTTCTAGGGCAAGAGCTGCTAAACCATAATCTTGTGTAATTAATATATCCTCTGCGTCTAGCTCACTCATGATTTTGTAATCTACGGCATCACTTCCAGCATCTACATAAATTGTTTCGACGCCTTTAGGAAATTCTTGCATCGTAAAATGATCATAGCTTCTATATATTTGTATCGGTATTTTTTTCTTTGTCGCTTCTTTTATAACAATATCCACAACAGGACATGCATCGGCATCTATTAATATCTTCAATTCATCACTTCCTAAGTTATTTACTTGAATATAAACTATAGCTATTTTCCTAAATCTATAGTAATATTTTAACAACTATCATCAAGATAAGAAAGCAAGGGATACAAAATGATCGATTATTTAACAAATAAGAAAGAAGATATGCTCGTGTTATTAGAGGAACTCGTCAATATTGATAGCGGCACCTATGACAAGATGGGTGTTGATAAAATTGGACAGATAATGAGGAACCTTTTTGAAAAGTTGAATTTTGTAGTGACACCTTTATTTGAAGATGAGTTTGGTGATCATTTGCTTCTTCATTATAAAGACACACAAATAAAGAACACTTCAATAATTATTTTAGCGCACATGGATACCGTATTTGAAAAGGATACGACAGCATCACGTAAATTCTCAATAAAGGGCAAGAGAGCTTACGGTCCTGGAGTCATTGATATGAAAGCAAGTCTAGTTTCGCTTTATTACGCTATTAAAACCCTTCAAAAGGAGGGGGATGATGCTTATAAAGATGTATTGATATTATTAACGAGTGATGAAGAAATAGGTTCACTTTCATCCAGAATCCATATAGAAAAATATGCTGTTGAAAAAAGATTTGCTTTAGTATTAGAACCTGCACGTAAGGATGGAAAAGTGGTAACTGCACGTAGAGGTAAAGGGAATTATCTAATTGAAGTACAAGGGAAAGCTGCACATGCAGGAATTGAACCAGAAAAAGGGAGTAGCGCTATTGCGGAATTAGCTTATAAGATTATTAAGCTTCATGACTTATCAGACCCTAAAAAAGGAATTCATGTCAATGTGGGAATGATTGAGGGAGGATCTTCCGCTAATACTGTTTCAGATTTCGCTAGTGCTCAAATAGATGTTAGATATCAGGAAATAGAACAAGCAATCTCTTTAGAAGAAAAAATGGAAGAGATTTGTGCAGATACATCTGTAAATGGTACCTTAGTATCATTAGAAGGTGAAATGAATCGACCACCAATGGTAAAAACAAAAAAGTCTGAGCAATTACTAAAAATAATAAAAGAAACAGGTAAAGAGTTTGGCATTGAAATTAAAGATACTGCTACGGGTGGAGGGTCAGATGCATCCTTTACTTCTGCTTTAGGTATCCCTACAATAGATGGATTAGGTCCAGTTGGTGGAAACGCTCATCGGGAGGATGAATATTTGGATCTTACTTCACTGGTTCCACGAACAGCCTTGTTAGCTCAGGTAATAGGAAAATTAAGCATCATAACCAACAACAAATAATCGAACTTAGCCAATAAAATTATTTGCAGAAATTTTCTGTAGAGTTGATCGGTTTTTTAAAAGTTAGAGGTTTTAGTTTTGATGCATAAGAAAGCCTCGTATTCGATGTATGTCAATCGAATACGAGGCTTTATATGTTTAACTTACGTTTGAATTTTGGATATAGCTAAGTTCATGTGATAATTGTTGTTTTTCTTGAACATTTAATGGAACTAACGGCAATCTCACAGATCCGACATCAATTCCTGTTAAAGCAAGTGCTTCTTTAACAGTAGAAGGGTTTGGTGCCATAAACAATGCCTTCATAAATGGTACAAGGTATTGGTGTATTTCTGCTGCCTGTTCCGGACGACCGGAAAGGTGAGCATATACCATCTGTTGCATGTCTTTTCCAAATATATGAGATGAAACAGATACGATACCAGTGCCACCTATTGCTAAGGTAGGTAAGGTTAAAGTGTCATCTCCACTATATAATGTGAACTCTTTAGGAGTTTCTCGGATTATTTTAGTCATCGCATCGAGATCACCACTTGCTTCTTTAACAGAAACAATATTCTCAATTTCAGATAAAGATATAATAGTTTCAGGTAGCATGTTCACTGCAGTTCTACCTGGTATGTTATATAACATGACTGGTAAAGTGGTGCTTTTTGCAATGGTCTTAAAATGCTGATATAAACCTTCTTGTGAGGGCTTATTATAGTATGGTGTTACAAGCATAATCCCATCTACACCAATTGTCTCTGCTTGCTTCGTTAATTCAATAGATGCTTGCGTGTTATTAGATCCTGTACCAGCAATCACGGGTATTCTTTTATTCACTGTTTTAACAACAAATTTAAATAAGGACAATTTCTCTTCTTTTGTTAGTGTAGGAGATTCACCTGTTGTACCTGCAACAACTAAAGCTTCCGTACCACTGTTAATCAAATGATGTATTAATCTCTCTGTTTTTCCATAGTCAATTTGGTCATTTACGTCAAATGGAGTTACCATTGCCGTAATAATTCTTCCAAAATTCACTGTAATCACCTCTATTCATAAATTTCCTTCTTTTTAACTTTTCAAACATGTGTATGAATAGAGGGTACCTCATCATCATGCGATCACATTAAAAAAGATGCAACAACGAGGGTCTCATTGTTGCATCTTAAATATAGTTATGATGCGTGAGATAGCCCTCCATATAGCGACTTGCTATATGACAGCTCGGTATTTATTCAATACAGAACCAGTATAGTAAAATGATGCCATTTTACTAACTTCGGCGACTTCCCCTTTCCATAACCGTCAACGGCTGCATCTCCTCTGATTATGTACTATTGGTTATCGCACCTCTATCCTCACTTCAAAAAATTTCTTATTGAAGTAAAGTATTATTTAATTGTGATTCCCACTATAACAAATATTAAAAGATGTTGCAACAGGATTGGAATAATTTTAGATAAATAAACTAAAATTCTATCTTATCTCCTATATTTCATGAAGTAATTTGTAAAAACTTCAATATCGCTTCCATTAATCGACATAACATAGTAAAATAGACTTATTAAGAAAACAAATATAAAAAAACCTGTAAACGATATCATTATATTCGAGTGTAAAGAGGTGATCGTTATCAATAAACAATTTGTTTTTGGGGTACTTACACCTATATTAGATGGAAATTATTTCGGCAATATTATTAAGAGCATTGCAGCTACAGCAAAAGAATATGATATTAAAATTGTCGTTATTGGAACAACTGCACATTATTATAATCATTTATATGCCTCAGACTACGTGGATGGTTGGATCGTTATAATGGACGCGGTAGATGATAATTACATAGCGGAGTTAAAATTACTAGACAAACCTGTTATTGGAATTAATACGAATCTACATTGCGATGATTATATTCGGGTGAATAATGAAGAAGTATTGTTAGAAGTTGGAGAACACATGAAGGAGCACGGACATAAAAACTTTGCCTATGTAGGCGATGTGGTATTTCACGAAGCAACAGAACGCTTTCATGCTATTGAAAAAATGGTAGCGTTGCAAGAAAGACAGCCTAAAAAATGGTTTTATAATAGTTATGAACATACACTAGAAGAAATCGTGAAAGAGCTTGTAGAACAAGATATACCACACGATACAATTTTTTGTGTGAATGATTTCATTGCGTACAATCTTGTACGATTATTAAAGCATTATCACATATATGTGCCCAATGATGTTGCTGTAATTGGTTTTGATAATAGTCCAACTGCTAAATCCTTTTCACCTCCTCTAACTACTATTGAATTGCCTATTAGAGAAATAGGAGAACAAGCAATATTTAAGCTATTAAATCGTGTGTCTAATCAATCCCTTTTTAAAGAAAAAGCGAGATTAGAAGCAACACCGGTTTATCGAATTAGCTGTGGCTGTAGTTTTGATTTGAATTTAGACAGGAATGATGAGGCAAGTGAAACGATAGAATTTTTAAGTCAAATGGTTGCTCGGAATTTTAATTTAGGACAATTAATGCAGTCTTATGACTATCAAACTATCATTGACATGACCTGGCTTGTTCATAGTCCATTTAGAAAGATCATCGTAGGTCTAAAAAACGATGAGGCCACAACAGGGAAATTGGAGGTGCATCGCTATCATTTTACAGACCATTCAACTAAACCAGAAAGAATACAAATTCCTCATTCAAAGGAAACGGAATTTCCTTCAAAATATACGTTATTAGACAATCACTTTATGGGCGAGGAAAATGTATTAATTCTCATCCCAATCATACAAGACAACAAGGAGTTAGGCATATTCTCATTTGTAGGATTAGCCGATATCACTTCATTACTTACACCGCTAAATACTACCTATCAGTTAGTGAATTTTTTTGCAGCTGCACTCAGAAGAGCAAAATTAAATGAAGATTTAAGAAACTATTCCAATCAACTAGAAATAATTTCAGATATTATGTATGACGGCATTTGGGAATTAGATTTACAATCAAATAGTATTGTAAGTAAGGGTGGAATTAATCAATTACTTGGGTATCCAGATAAAAACTTGGTGTCTGCTTTTTCAAAATTCTTAGAAAAGATCCATCCTAAAGAAAAGGATCTCTTTATAAGAAAATTTCAAGATCATCTTCAACGACCTGTTCCATTTGAAATAGAGTGTAGAATAAAGCATAAGAAAGGCCATTATATTTGGATGTATATTACTGGTCAAAACAGAACAAGTGGATACGGGGTACCGATGAAAATGGTTGGTTCGATTATGGACATATCAGAGAGGAAGAAAGCAGAATCTAGGATTAATGAATTAGCATACCATGATTCTCTGACACAGTTAGCTAATCGATTGAATTTAGAAGAGAATTTAACACCGATTTTAAAAGCTGCCAAAGCAAATAATAAAAAAGTTGCTTTCTTATTGTTTGACTTGGATCGTTTTAAAGTTATCAATGATACTTATGGACATCAAGCAGGTGATCGACTCCTACAAATTATTGCAAAGCGCCTTAAAAGCATTGCAAAAGAGAATTATCTTATCTGTCGTTTAGGCGGAGATGAGTTTGTTATTGTTATTCCTAACCTAATAGATATGGTACTTGTTGAAGAGTTCAGCATAGATTTATTAAATACGATTAATGCCCCTATTAAGGATCAGGAACTCGTTTATACTATCTCTACGAGTATAGGAGTGAGTGTTTTTCCAGATCATTGTTTAGATGCTGAGACACTTATGCTGCAAGCTGATATCGCTATGTATAATGCAAAAACGAGCGGACGAAATCGGGTTCAGCTCTATAATCAGTCGATTAATCAATATAATTATCGACAAGTCCATCTAGAAAATCAACTAAATAAAGCATTAGAAAAAAAAGAATTTTATCTCCTTTTTCAACCGATATATAATGCTAACACCATGAAAATTATTGGATTTGAAGCGTTAATTCGGTGGAAATCTGAAGAGCTAGGTGAGGTTATGCCGAATGATTTTATTCCGGTAGCAGAGGAAAATGGTACAATCATTGCTATTGGAGAATGGGTATTAAGAGAAGCCTGCTATTTTCTGAAGGATTTAGACCCTTCTATGAAAATATTTGTGAATATCTCATCTAAACAATTAAACCACATGTTATTCCTTGAAAAAGTGGAGCAAATATTAAATGAAAGTAATTGTGTAGCGGATCGCCTCTGTTTTGAACTAACCGAAACAGCTATGTTAGAGGATTTAGAACACAGTAAAAAAGCATTATATAAATTAAATAAATTAGGTATTCATCTTTCATTGGATGACTTTGGAACTGGTTATTCTTCCTTATCCATTTTAAATGATCTTCCAATTCAGATTCTAAAAATTGATAAATCCTTCATTCAACAGATGGAAAGTGGACAAAAAAATAAAGCAATTGTGGAAGCTATTGTACAACTATCCCATAAACTTTCAATAGAAGTAGTTGCTGAAGGGGTAGAAAACAAAAAACAACTCGACATTTTATTAGATATGAAACTCGATTATTTACAGGGTTATTATTTTAAAAAGCCAAGTTTGATTAATACCTTTAGTGTTTATAAGAGAAATGCTTTTAAGTAGAAGAGATCGATGGTAATATGAAAAGGTAACTTTATAAATTATCTGCTAGGGGTGTCTTTTTGAAAAGACTGAGATTAAAGTTTAACTTTAAGACCCTTACCACCTGATCTGGTTAACACCAGCGTAGGGAAGTAGAGTTCTATTTTTAATCGTAATAAATAGAGCCACTACCTTTATGTTGTGTATAGGTGGTGGCTCTTTTTGATGGGCACCTTTTTAGCGGAATAATTTATACGAATTATGCCATTTATGATTTATTGAGGAGGGTTTAGGATGAAATTTTCACAGCAATTAAGAAAAGATGTCAAGCAAATATGGGAGGACAGTTTAAATCATCCTTTTGTAAAAGGAATTGGAGACGGTACTTTACCAATAGAAAAGTTCAAGTATTACGTCATGCAAGACTCTTACTATTTGTCTCATTTTGCAAGAGTTCAGTCCTTAGGAGCTGCTAAATCTCCGGATTTGGAAACAACGAGTCGAATGGCCTCTCATGCACAAGGAACATATGAAGCGGAAATGGCCCTCCATCGAACATTTTCTGATCTTCTTTCGATATCAGAACAGGAAAAGGCTGATTTTTTCCCATCACCTACAGCTTATGGCTATACATCTCACTTATATCGAGCTGCCTATGAAGGGCATCTAGGCGATGTTATAGCCGCAATATTGCCTTGTTACTGGTTATATTTAGAAGTTGGGGAGCAGTTAAAGGAGTGTGAGCCAAAAGAAGTTGTTTACCAGAAATGGATAGAGGCCTATGGTTCAGAATGGTTTAGTAACTTAGTAAAAGAACAAATTGAGAGGTTAGATAAGATTGCTGAAGAAGTTTCTAAGAAAGATAAGGAAAGAATGCGTCAACACTTTTTAATTAGCAGCCATTATGAGCTTTTATTTTGGGAAATGGCTTATGAAATGCAAGACTGGAAAATATAAAGAATCTAATAAAAAAGAGCCTTTTTATAAAGGCTCTTTTTTAATTAACTAAAAAGTTAATGTAACATTAAATAGATTATACTTAGTTCACAAATGACATTATAAAAAGTTGATTGAAACATATTGAATAATTAAAAAGTTTCATGTAAACTGTATAAAGACTAAACAAGTTAAATTATTTAGTGAAGTATGAAAGCGTTTAATAAATGGAGGTTTATTTATGTTCAAGGATAAAATTGGATTAATAATTATTTTTTCTTCTATAGTCGTTATTGCATTAGCAATAGTAATATTTTTTGATGGGGAAAACGAAACACAAAAAGATAATAAGGAATATACTGATCGCCCATCTTTTACAAATGTGTCTGTTCATGATCCTTCCCTCATTAAAGATAAAGATACATATTATATTTTCGGAACGCACATTGAAGCAGCAAAATCCACTGATTTAATGAATTGGGAACGTTTTACAAATGGATATCAAACGACAGATAACGCATTATACGGTAATCTCTCAGAAAACCTTGCGGAATCATTTGAATGGGCAGGTGAAGATGATGCCGATAGTAGTGGTGGTTTTGCGGTATGGGCCCCAGATATATTTTGGAATGAAAATTACATAAATGAAGATGGGTCTGAAGGGGCCTATATGATTTATTATAGTGCATCGTCTACCTATATTAGATCTGCGATCGGGTATGCCGTATCCAAGGATATAGAAGGTCCATATGAATATGTTGATACAGTGGTTTACTCTGGTTTTACTGAAGGTGAAGCATTTGATAATAACAGTGAAGTAAACAAGCAATGGGAAAATACACATATTGATGAGCTAATAGAAGCGGATCGAGTAAGTGGACCGAATGGTGATTGGTTTAACAATGATGGTTCTTATAATAATATGACTTATCCCAATGCTATTGATGCAAACCTCTTCTATGATAAGGAAGGTAAGCTGTGGATGAACTATGGTTCATGGTCTGGTGGGATTTTTCTTTTAGAATTAGATGAAGAGACTGGACAACCAATTTATCCAAACCAAGATGGCGAAACAGAAGATGGAAGAATAATAGATCGGTATTTTGGAAAAAAGATTTCCGGAGGTTATGGTAAATCAGGAGAAGGCCCTTATATTGTCTATGATGAAGCGACAGATTACTATTATTTATATGTAACATATGGATGGCTAGGTGCTGATGGTGAATATAATATGCGAACCTTCCGATCTGACAATGCAGAAGGTCCTTATGTGGATGCAGCAGGTCAACCAGCTGTTCTACCTAATAATACGGATAATGCACCTTATGGAAATAAATTAATGGGACACTTTTTATTTGAAAAACAAATCGGTGATTCTGGTACGGGAAATGGATTTGGATACATGTCTCCAGGTCATAATTCTGTATTCTATGAAGAAGATAATGATAAAAAATTCCTAGCATTTCATACTAGATTTCCTGATCAAGGAGAGACATTTGAATCGCGAATTCACCCTTTTTATATGAATGACAATGATTGGCCAGTGGTAGCTCCTTATCCTTATACAGGGGAAAAATTGGAGGAAAAAACTGAAGAAGATATTATAGGTGACTATAAATATATGAACCACGAAAAAGATAATACAAATAATTTAAAGTACAGCAGTTTTATAAGCTTGAAAGAAGATGGTAGTGTCACTGGAGCTGTAGAGGGAAGCTGGGAATTATTTGAAGATTATCGTATTAAAGTGAAAGTAAAAGATACCATTTATGACGGTGTATTAGTCACGCAATGGGACCCAATGGAACAAGCTTATGTAACAGTATTTACTGCTATGTCAGATAAGGGTGTGACAATTTGGGGAAGTAAGCTTTTAGAGGAATCTGATGAAGCGATTGCGGACGCGGTTGAGAATGAGTTATCACTTCCAAGAACGGATGGAATTTCTAAAGATTTAAATTTGAAAACTACAGGTGCACATAATTCTAATATTACTTGGAAGTCATCTGATGAGAATGCATTATCAAATGATGGCAAGGTTAATCTTACTGATCAAGAACAATCGGTAACACTAACTGCGACGATTTCTAAAGGTGAAGTGACAAAGGAAAAAACATTTCAAGTAACATTGAGTGAACGTCCAGATGAAATTGCAGAGGTAGAAGAAGTAGTAGAAAAAGAGATACTGCATTTTTCATTTAACGGTTCATTAGAAGAAAATGAAAATAAAATAACAGAACCAGAAGTAACTGGAAATCGACTGGACAATGAAGGTGGGGAAGTTGATTATAGTGATGGTGTTGATGGGGAAGCGTTACTATTAAATGGTGAGTCCGGATTAAGGTTTACAGATGGTCTCATTCAAACGGAAGACTATTCTGTTTCCTTATGGCTGAACCCTACAAGCTTATCCTTACACACGACTACATTTTTCGGCGCAAAGGATGAAGAAAATTGGGTGAGCTTAGTACCAATGGGAGCTGCTTCGGATCAGACTATGATTTGGTCAGGGAGTGAAACGTGGTATGACGCACCTACCGGAAAAACTATTCCTACTGACGAATGGTCTCACCTGGCTTTTACCGTATCGGGTGAAACTATTAAAGTTTATCTTAATGGGGAAGAAACGTTTACTGGTGATGAGTTTCCTCAAATATTTAAAGAAGCTAACGCTGCCTTTGGTTTAGGTGTAAATTATTGGGATACACCATACGAAGGTTTGGTAGATGAATTAATGATATATAACTACGCCATTTCTCAAGATGAAATAGAGGAATTGGGCAATTAATTTTTGGTTGAAAAGCAGCTAAATTATGTATTTTAATAGATATTATATTTAGCTGTTTTTAACATAAAGAAGGGAATGAAGTAATGCACTTTATTTCTTTCAATAATTATGTAAGCGTTCTTATATGGAGGGATGCGATGAAGCACTGAAAAGAGAGGAGATATCATCGATCATAAAAAATTTGAAGAGGAGATGAAAAAGTGAGCAAAAATAAACGAATTTTACTTTTTATTGTTTTACTTTTTGTAGCGTTACCTTTTATTATTGCAGCTAGTCCAAATAATAATTTACCCGAGCAAAATAACAAACCTAATCAAGGGTACGATGGTGAGGTTCCTAATTTTGGAGAAGTATCGGTTCATGATCCGTCTATTATAAAAGATGGTGACACTTTTTATGCTTTTGGAACACATATAGAAGCAGCTAAGTCAGAGGATTTAATTAGCTGGGATCGCTTTACAAATGGTTATGAAACCCCAGATAATAGTTTATATGGAGATTTATCGGAAAATTTAGCCGGATCGTTTGAGTGGGCTGGAGAAGATGATGCAGATAGTAGTGGTGGCTTTGCTGTTTGGGCGCCAGATATCTTTTACAATGAAGATTATGTAAATGAAGATGGCTCTACTGGAGCTTACATGATTTATTATAGTGCATCATCTACTTATATCCGTTCTGCTATTGGTTATGCGGTAGCACAAGATATTGAAGGTCCATATGAATATGTTGATACAATTCTATACTCAGGTTTTACAAGAGATGAAGCATATGATGAAAATAGTGATGTAAACAAACAATGGGAAAATACAAATATAAAAGGATTAATAGATGATGGTACGTTAGAAGGTGTAAATGCTGACTGGTTTAACAGTGATAGCTCCTACAATAACACAATGTACCCAAATGCTATTGATGCTACGCTTTTCTATGATGATGAAGGAAAGCTGTGGATGACTTACGGTTCTTGGTCAGGTGGTATATTTTTACTTGAGTTAGATAAAGAAACGGGTCAACCGATCTATCCAGGTGAAAATGGAACAACAGAAGATGGTAGAATGATTGACGAATATTTTGGTACTAAAATTGCTGGTGGCTATACAAAATCTGGCGAAGGACCATATATTGTTTATGATGAAGAAACAGGTTACTATTATCTATATGTAACTTATGGCTGGTTAGGCGCTGACGGTGGATACCATATGCGTGCTTTCCGTGCAACTGAACCAGATGGTCCGTATTTAGACGTTCAAGATCAGGATGCAGTCTTACCTGGTGATGTTTCCAATCATACCTATGGAAATAAGTTAATGGGTAATTTCATTTTTGAAAGAAAAGTAGGAGATCCAGGTGAAGGGGACGGCTTAGGCTATGTTTCTCCAGGTCATAATTCTGTTTATTTAGACAGAGAGACAGATGAGCATTACTTAATCTTTCACTCTAGATTTCCAAATACTGGAGAAGTTCATGAAATGCGTGTTCACAATATTTATATGAATGAAGATGATTGGCCAGTTATAGCTCCTTATCGTTATAGTGGTGAATCGTTAGAAAAAGTAAATAAAAAAGATCTAAGTGGTGACTATAAATATATTAATCATGGACAAGAATATGGTGAAGAAATAACTTCATCAGAAAATATTACGCTTCATAAGAATAATAAAGTAACAGGAGCGGTAGAAGGTACTTGGAAAAAGACAGGTCAGTATAATGCAGAGTTGACTTTAGATGGTTCTACTTATAAAGGTGTATTCGCTAATCAGTGGGATTCAACATCTGAGTCTTACGTGATGACTTTTACTGCTATGTCTGATAAAGGAATTGCAGTTTGGGGTAGTAAACAACAGCCAATGAGTGATGAAGAAGTAGTAGAAGCTATCTTGGAAGATTTAAACTTTGAAGGGTTAGATGCATTAACTAATAATTTAGATCTTCCTACTGAAGGAACACATATGGCTGAAATTAGTTGGGAAAGTTCTGATGCTTCTGTCATAACAGATGAAGGCAACATAACGAGAGGTACTGAAGAAGAAGGAGCACAATCAGCGGTTTTAACTGCGACTATAACTAAAAATGACGAGAGTGCAACAAAAACATTTGATGTTACAGTTCCTCCTTATGAGAATGCAGATTTAACAGCACACTTTGATTTCGAAGGAAATCTAGCTGATCAACAAGGTTCATTTGGTGATGGAACCGTTACAGGTAGTCGAATTACAGAAGAGGGAGGTAATTTGCAATTTGATGCTGGAGTGAATGGTAATGCAATTTACTTCGACGGATCAACTGGCGTGAACCTGCCAGATAAGCTTATTACAAGTAACAAATATTCCGTTTCATTTTGGTTAAATCCAGAAGAACTTTCCACTTATACAACAACATTCTTTGGTGGAACGCTTGATAACTGGATTAGTTTAGTACCAAAAGGACCTACAGGGGATCGAACCATGCTTTGGTCAGGTAGCTCTTCTTGGTATGATGCTACAGCTAGTTATCAAATCAATACAAATGAATGGACCCATGTGGCATTTTCAGTTAACAATGGGACAGTTAAACTTTACTTAAATGGGGAAGAAGAATATATCGGATCGAATTTCCCTGATGTGTTAAGTAATGAAGATGCTGATTTTGCTTTAGCTGTGAACCACTGGGATACACCGTTTAAAGGTTATATGGATGAGTTAAAAGTATTTGAAGGTGAAATTTCTCCTAATCAACTAGATGAATTATCTAGTAATAACGAATAAACATGAATTTTTTAAAACTAGCAAACGATTGTTTGCTAGTTTTTTTATGCAAAATTTAAGGTAGAACTTATCTAATGTAACCTTTATCGATATTATACGACTAATTATATGAATTAATAAAAGGAGGTTTACTTCTATGAAAAAAATAAATGTTTTTTTCTGTTTTGTCATATTTTTAGGAGCCCTTATTGCGTGCGGAACTTCGAATACTAATGAAACCACGGATGCTAATATGGATGATGAGGTCCAAACCAAAAAAAACTCGAAAGATAATGATAGTTCTGAGGAAAAAGAAAGAAATGATACGAAAGAGGAACAAGATAGTGAAACAGAAGAAATTAGTGTAGAAACCACAGGAACAACAAATTCACTCCCGGAAATGGAGAATGAAAAAGAAGTAACCATGATGATCGAGGGTATGGAAGAAAAAATAATGGTTCATTTATTTGAACATCCGAATGAATTATTTTCAACTTATATTCCGAGCGATATGATCTCAGAATATGAAGATCAAACCTTAAATGTATATGCTAATTTTAATGATACTAAAAATGAAAATGCTAGATTTTTTATTATGAATAACAGTAAGGAAGATGTAAATGAGCATCTTCAAGAAATAGGTTTTAGCTTAAATGAAGTAACGGATAACACGCATGAATTTTCAGATGAAGAAATGAAGCTTGAAAAAAATGGTTTTCTTGGCCGTGTGGTTTATTTTGATCATAAGGAAGAACCATTTAGTTTAGGGTATTATTATCCTGAAGAATTTGCAGATGGCTTTAGTGCAAGGACTGTTATAATAATAGATGAATTGAAATGGCATTAATTAAAAAATAAAATGCACCAGTTGTTTGTTGTTATTTTTTGTATGTAAGTAAACAGAATTTCAGTAGCAATATATTGCTGTTTTAGCATCAAAACTTGAAAACCTTCCGCGCAACCGTTCGTTATAAAGTTGTGGTGTATTCTCAATTAGTTTTAATTACCCATACATGTTGAGGGTTATAATCCAATTGCGAGTATGGATGTTTTTGTATGTTCTAAATGCATAAAAATGCAACTTATTTATTATAGGTCTATTCTTTGTATTTGTGTTTGGCACATAGATTTATAAGCTAATAATAGAATTTTAATTAATAATAAAGCTATAAATATGCAGAAATAAATATTTGAGTTTTAATTTATTTCTGAAATATTTGAATCAGTAGAGAGGTATTAAAATAGTTTTTGAATAGATCAAGCAAATGTAGGGTTATAAAAGTACTCAAAGAAAAAAGCATAATTGCTACGAGCGCAATTATGCATTAACTCAATTTTCTTTGATTATGAATTACTATTATCTTGTTAAAAAGTTTTCAGTATAGTAGGGTTGGGACTCCTCGTTAAAAGCTACTCCAACAGCAAGGATTTCAAAATCTTTTTTGAGTATATTTTCTCTATGACCAATTGAATTCATTAATCCTTCATGAGCATAAATGCTACTTGGTTGACCAGCTGCAAGATTTTCTCCGGCTGTAAGAAATGAAATATTATTCTCTTCCATACGATCGAAAGGGGACTGTCCTTCTAAATTTGTATGACTAAAATAATTATTGTTAGCCATATCTTTACTATGATTTCTAGCAGTTTCTTTTACAGATTCATCCCAGGTCAGTGCATGTAGGCCGCGCTGAACTCTAGCTGCGTTTGTTAAATCAAATAATTGATACTCAAAACCTTCTCGTAATTTTTCGCTTTCTTCTGCAAAATAACCATCCTTATTTTCCTCTAAATCTTCAGCAATGATTTGGATAGCGGTCACTTTATTATTTTCATGCTTATCATAAAAAAAGGTGACATAATTACCTTCAAGTAAGAAGGTGTGATATTCTCCATCATTTTTCACTTGGTATTGAACAAACCCTTTTCGTATAGAATCAATAGGATCTTCAAGGGTTTGTAATACCTCCTCTTTAGAACTTCCATAGCTTAATCCGTTCGTTGTTGTAATTAAATCCTGATTCGTATACATCGCAATTACTTGATTTTCATCATTATAAGCTGCCATGAAAAAATTTCCATAGTCTTGATGATAGGCTACCCAATTGACACCATAATCATTTGTAGAGGATCTTTGTGGTTTACCGACTTCTGGTTCAACATCACTTCGTAAATCGCCTATTTCTATATTGTGGATAGCAATCGTTTGCTGCTCTGGGTTTTCTAATTGCACTTTATCGATGGAAGAAGAGCTATTATTTCTTCCTTCTTTAGTGGTGTCACTAATGCTATCTATTAGTAGTTTAATTTCTTGTGTAATGGTAGAGATTGTTTGTGTAACCTTAGGATTATCTTTTATTTCTAAAATATCTGTCTGTATTTCATTAGCGGTCTCTTTAACACCTACAGTTTGGAAGCTGTCTCCATAAAAGTACCAAAGAACACCAGAAAGTAATAATATCACGAAAATAAAACGTACTTTTGACAAAACTTCACTCCTGTCTGCGTTATCTTTATAGTATTCTTCATTTTAGCAACATTCTTTCTTATGTTCAATTAAATAGTTCACTTCTAATTTTTATTCAAGCTTAAACACGATAATTGATTTGTTATGAAAAATAATATCTTTGTCAATATCAATAAGATTCATGAAGACCAGTATAAATTCATTATTATGTAAAATAATATCGTTACTAACACTATTTTTGAGGAGGTTATCATGCAAAAAGCAAAAGAAAATGAAGGTAGCTCAAATTCATTTCCCAAACAAAGCTTTTCAGGTACTGATTCACAGAAAGTAAAAAAACAAATAGAAAATGATGTTAAAAATGGTCAGGGTGCTATGACTTCTAGAGAAGCTGGAGGAAGGCAAGGCTGAAACAGTTTTAGATTATATTCTGTTAGAACTTTTGATTTCAATCTCTTATTAATAAGAAATTACCTTGCAAGAAGTGTTATTGATATTGATGTTGCAAAAATTATTTAGAATAGTGTTATATCCCATAAAAATGGAGGCAAAAAAATGTTTTATCATATAAAGGAGTTACAATATACCGCAAAACCAAGTAAACCAGACCCAGTATACGCTAAAAAGTTACAAGAAATATTAGGTGGGCAATATGGAGAAATCTCAGTTATGATGCAGTATTTATTTCAAGGATGGAATTGTCGTGCGGAAGGTAAATATCGTGATATGATACTTGATATTGCAACAGAAGAAATTGCACATGTAGAAATGATTGCGACAATGATTGCTCAATTATTAGATAATGCTCCTGCTCATGACCAAGAACAAGGTGCTAAAGATCCAGTGATTGAAGCTGTTCTAGGTGGGATGAACCCACAACATGCTATTGTAAATGGACTAGGGGCACAGCCTAATGATAGTGTAGGATATCCTTGGACTGCTCGATACACGGTAGCAAGTGGCAACCTACTTGCAGATTTTAGAGCGAACCTAAATGCAGAGTCTCAAGGTAGACTCCAGGCAGTTAGACTTTATGAGATGACGACTGATCCTGCAGTTAGAGATATGCTTTCCTTTTTAATTGCACGTGATACGATGCATCAAAACCAGTGGTTAGCAGCTATTGAAGAATTAGAACAATCTCAAGGTATTGTTGTTCCAAGTACTTTTAATAAAGAGTATGAGAAACAAGAAGTTTCATATTCGTTTATGAATTATTCTGAAGGAGAAGAAAGTAGAGCTGGAAGATGGGCAAGCGGGCCAACTCTTGATGGTCAATCTACTTTTGAATATGTTCAGAGTCCAAAGGCCATGGGTCAAAAACCTAAATTGGAACCAGGAGCTAAATATATTCATGGCACACCACCATTAAATTTTAAATTAGAGCAAGATTCGGAATAAATGGACCTAAAAATTCATTATTATAAAAATGATAAAAAGATCGAATTAACTGTAAAATGATTATTTCGATCTTTTTATAATATAAGGTGTTTTAAAAATCATCAAACTAAAAAATATTATTAACTAAATAGAAGGGATAGAAACACATATTAGTGTCTTATAAAAAAATAGACCAATACTACAACATTAGAGAAGTAAAAAATGGGCATAAGTAATATTTAATTCTAGTTTACATAATATATATTATAGGAAGTAATGTAAAAATAAATGATTTAATCTCAATAACCAAGTAAACTTAGGATATTGAGATGAAATTTAATTTTTTTCAATAACTGTATAATAAAAATCTTCTAATTGCTTAGATGCTTCTTTCCAGCTGTATTTCTCAGCTTCTATTCGAGCATTTTGTTTTAGAGTTTGATGAAAATTTTCATCTTCAATTAAGTTAATTTTAGCTATAAAGTCAGCTGTATTTTTTTGATCGTACAACAATCCATTGATATTGTCATTAATTTGTTCGATCGTTGGTCCACTTTTAGCTGCAATTACTGGTAATCCAGCAGCCATCGCCTCCAATATTACTAATCCTAAGGTTTCTGTCACTGAAGGAAATATAAATGCGTCTGCTGAAGCATATGCATTTGCTAACTCTTCCCCATGTAAAAATCCAGTAAATTTTACCGGGTATGGTTGAAATAGTTTTTCTAATTTCTCTCTCTCCGGTCCATCTCCAATCATAGCTACTCGAATATCTGTTTTTTCATTAAGCACGGGCAATAGTGTTTCAATTTCTTTTTCTGCTGCTAATCTGCCAACAAAGAGTAACAATTTTTTATCGCTTTCACCGTTTGTAAGATAGTTACGCATTTCATTTTTATGATATTTTGGATGAAAGCGCTCTGTATCTACACCTTTGTTCCATAAATGGACATTATAGAACTTTTTCTCCTTAAGTTCATTTTCAACCGTCTGTGACGTGCATAGATTTAGGCTAGCAGGATTGTGAAGCATCTTAAAATATTGCCAGCAAAGTGGTTTTAAGAATGACAAACGGTAATAATCAAAATACTTTGGAACGTGTGTATGATAAGAAGCTAATAACGGGATTTTTAGTTTTTTTGTGTAATATATCCCGCTTATCCCTAGTATTGCTGGGTTTACAACATGAACGATATCAGGTTGATAGTCTTGTAACACGGTGAGAACTTTTTTTGTTGGTAGAGCAAATTCTTTGTATCGGTAAAAGAGTAGTTTCCTTGCTTTTATTCCTTCTACGTTTGCTGATTTGTACCTATCTACACCTAAGTCAGGTGCGATAATTAAGACTTCATGATCTTTTGATAATAGATAATCAATTGCATGAAGAAGTCTAGTCACCACACCATCTGTAGATGGTAGAAAGGTTTCTGTGATAATTGCTACTTTCAATTTAGTTACTCCTTATTACCTCCAAGAGATGGTAGGTAAAACATTTTCTTTCTTAATGCGGTTAGGATACGCTAATGCAGACTCTAATATTTCCACTATTACTTCATCCGTTAACAAATACGGTTCTAAACCGAGAGTTTTTAATTTTGTGTTCACAGCATGGTAATAGTGAGCTTCAGCCTCAACCCTAGGATTATCAAGGTGCTTAATATCAACATTTATTTCTTTACTATTAGCAACCTTTTGAACTTTTTCTGCTAATTCCTGCACCGTAAAATACTCTGTAAATTGATTAAACACTCGAAATTCCCCTGTATCAGCCGGATTATTCATTGCTATTTCCACACATCTAACCGTATCTTTAATATTTAGAAATGCTCTTGTTTGTTTTCCAGAACCATAGACCGTAATATCATGGTTTATTGCTGCTTGAATAATAAAACGATTTAAAGCTGTACCATAAACACCATCGTAATCTAATCGATTACTCAATACGGGATCTTTAAGTGTTTCTTCTGTTTGTAATCCATATACAACCCCTTGGTTTAAATCCGTTGCTTTGATACCCCAGGCTTTGCATGCAAACATAATGTTATGACTGTCATGTACCTTTGATAGATGATAAAAAGATCCTGGTTGCTTAGGATATGGCATGATATCCTTTCTACCATTGTGCTCAACTTCTATATATCCTTCTTCAATATCAATATTTGGAGTGCCATACTCCCCCATTGTACCAAGTTTAATTAAATGACACTCAGGTGCAAATTCTTTAATCGCATATAACACATTAAGCGTTCCGATTACATTATTTGATTGCGTATATACTGCATGTTCGCGATCAATCATTGAATAAGGTGCTGATCGTTGTTCTGCAAAATGCACCAATGCCTCTGGTTGAAATTGCTTCATCACCATGGACAAGAAGTCGTAATGGTTCAGATCCCCTTTATAAATATGTATTTCTTTATTCGTGATTTCTTTCCATTTATCCACTCTATCCTCGATTGAAGCGATAGGTAGCACAGAATTAGAATTTAACTCGTCATCAATTTTACGTCTACTTAAATTGTCTAAAATTGCTACTTCATGCCCTTGATTAGATAAGTGTAATGCAGTTGGCCATCCACAAAAGCCATCCCCGCCTGCTACGATTACGCGCATGTCGATACTCCCCCTTGAAAAAGAAATATTATATTCATTTAATCATATTATTGCTGTAATTAAAGTAGTATCTTTTATTCTTAACAAATTCTTTATGATAGTATGAGTATATAGAATTAAAAATGAATATTCAAACAATTGCGATGCCACAAAAAAATCCTCGTAATTAATACGAGGATTAGGAAACTCTTTTTCGCATCATATCAAGATGAGAAACAGCTTGTTTTACTTCCACTTTTACAATTTCCATTGGTTGTTTAACATGTTGCAACGGTTCTCCGTCTTTTGAGAAAATCTTCGTTATTTTTTGTTTAAAATTTGAGAAATTCGGTCCGAAAAACTCTATTTCATCGCCAATTTTAAAGGCGTTCCTTTGCTGCACTGTTGCTAATTTTGTTTCATCATTATAGTCTAAAACCAATCCTGCAAAATCATACTTTGGAATACGATCTGGCTTACCGAATAATTGATCCTTATTCGTAGGTTCATTGAAATAGAAACCAGTTGTTAAAGACCTCTGAGCAATTTTTAGAATTTCATCAGAGATAGATGAATCTAAACTATAGCTTGAAGGATTTTCAAAATACCTATCAATTATATGACGATACACATTTACAACAGTAGCAACATAATGAATACTCTTCATTCTTCCTTCTATTTTTAGACTATCTACTCCGGCTTCTATTAATGCTGGAATATGTTCAATCATTGATAAATCTTTGGAACTCATGGTGAAATTCTCTGTACTAAGTGGGATATTTTCATTTGTACTATCTTCAAATAAATCATAATTCCAGCGACATGATTGAGCACAGCCACCCCTATTTGCATCCCTTGCTGTCATATGATTGGATAATACACATCTACCTGAATATGAAATGCACATTGCTCCATGAATAAATGATTCAATTTCGATGTCTACTTTTTCTTTCATTTCTCGTATTTCCTCTAATGAAACTTCTCTACCTAAGACAACTCTTGGAATTCCTTCTTCTTTCCAAAACTGTACAGTTCGATAATTTACAATGGAAGCTTGTGTACTTATATGAATATCAAGCGTTGGCGCAGCTTCTTGACAAGCATCAATTAAGGCTGGATCTGCAATAATTACTGCTGAGATTCCAATCTCTTTAAGGTTTTTGAAAAATTCTTTTGCACCGGTTAGATCTTGATCATGCGCAATGATATTTGCAGCAACATATACTTTTGCACCATATTTATTAGCAAATGCAACGCCTTCTTTCATATCCTCGTAGGAGAAATTTCCAGCTTTGGCCCGAAGTCCGAACTGTTTACCCCCGATATAAACTGCATCTGCACCATAATGTATGGCGAACTTTAATTTTTCTAGGTTCCCTGCTGGAGCTAATAATTCTGGCTTAGACATTCTCTTCATTCGTACACCTCTGTTTTAATAAATCTGCTCTTTAAAATAAAAACCTGTTCCAAGGGATCTATCTTTATCTTGACTTTTTATGATTAAATACTTTAATTTTTTGAAGTAGTTGGTATCAATCACCTTATTCTCTAAGGATTGATCGATTGCAGTACGATATATTTTTGTATTACTTATGTGGTTTTCTTTGGATTGCAGAAAGCCATTTATTTTTAATCCACTAATGCTTCTAGCTAAAATAGCAGGAATATACTCAATCATACACAAATCTTCTTTACTCATGATGTGTGTACCGTTTGTATCCTCATAAACAGGGTATGTTCCAGGTTCTTCTTTAGGTTGTCTGATGTAATAGGCAGAATTAGTTTTAAGTGCTTCATCAATATGATTATAATAATTTTTCACTAAATTTCTTTTTGATTGAAAAATATTGGTCATTCCTTGGACTTGAATATCTATCGGAACACTCAACTCCTTGTTGATCTTTTCAATGGATTCTAAGGATAATTCATTAGAAACACTTACTCTTTCTATTCCTCTTTTCACCCAAAATTTAAGGGTTTGTGTATTTGTTCCTAGTGTTTCAGGGTTCCAATGAAGCGGAATATCAAATTGCATCTCCTTGATAAGCGTAAGTATTGCTGGGTCACTTATAACAACAGCATCTACTCTTATTTCATTAAGTGCATTTAAATATTCTTTCACTTCATTAATTCGAGAATTGTTAAATATAGCATTTACTAATACCCTAATTTGTTTTCCATGTTTATGAGCAAGGCTAGTAGCCCTATTTATATCTTCCAGATTTATATCACCTAAGGTTCGAAGCCCAAAGCTTTGATGGCCAATTTCAATAATATCAGCACCAGCTAGGATTAACATTTCTACTTCATGAAAGTCTCTTGCATTCACAATTAATTCTGGTTGATATTTATGTTGCATCATTTCAACCTCCATTTACCAATAATAAAAGCAACAACTTCTATCATAACGTTTACTTAAAATTTTATCTGTGATTTCCATCACAAATTAGCACATATAATAGAACTGTATGTATAAAAAAGCTTGTTATATTTATAACAGGTTCCGTTATCTATCGCAAAATTCTAATTCGCGTACCAAAATGCAACTGAAAATGTGTAATAAATTGCGCTGTATTTTGCAACGCTTTTTGTATATGACGAATTGTAATATTAAGTGCAACACCTAAAAACATGGCTAAAATAAAACAGCCCATAACAGCTTCGTGTAAAATGCAAGTAACCACACAAACA
>NZ_QPJJ01000015.1 GCF_003337485.1 Saliterribacillus persicus | reverse complement strand
GGAGATGAATTAGCACTGAATTATAAAGTTAATGTATGAGTAAAAGGGCGGTCACTACTTGACCGTCTTTTTTGGCTTATTCAAGTAACGGGTGCAAGAGTTGAACAAGACTATCATTAATTGGGTGGTCTTTTTTGTGGGCAGATTGTTGGAATATTATGTTAAAATTAATTTAAAAAGATATTGAACTAAAGGATCAGAATATTTTAATTAGAAACAATCGTTACTAAATTAATGTATTTACTGGAGGCATGGTATATGTGAGTTTTGTAATCCGTGAAATGGTAAAAGCAGATATAGATCAGGTTCAAGATGTAGCTAAAAAAAGCTGGAATGAAACGTATAAAGGAATAATTCCGAAAGGGATACAAAAAAATTTTTAAACTCAGCATACAGCGATGAGATGATGGAGAAACGTCTGAGTGGGTCTTTTCTATTTGTTGCAGAAACAGACAATAATATTGTAGGTTTTGCTAACTTCTCTCCATCTAACCAAGGAGAAGTAGAATTAAGTGCAATATATCTTTATTCAAACTATCAGGGTAAGGGAATAGGAACAGCCTTATTAAAAGAAGGCGTTAGGAGTATAGATGGAATAAGGGTAATTTATATTGATGTAGAAAAGGAAAATACAATTGGAAATACTTTTTATGAAGCAAAAGGATTTAAGACGGTTGAAGAATTTGATGATAATTTTGATGGTCATATCTTGAAGACTATACGGATGGTTTTAAAAGTGTAGTTATTAAGCCAACGGGTGCAAAAATTCAATAACGCTACTGGAAGGCTAGAATTGAATGAATACGAGGTGAAATAGTTATGGATACTATGGTAATTATTGCGTTTTCTGTTGCGGCAGGAGCTTTAAGCATTGCATCGTTTGCATTTTCAAAAATAGAAAAATTGGAAAAAAGAGTAAAAGAACTTGAAGATAAATAAACTGTGAAAAGTTAATTAATGTGAATAATTGTACTTAAAGTTAGTAATTACAATAATCAAATTTAAGGTAGGAGAAATTTTAAACGGAATAAAGATGACTTTGCATCTTTATTCAGAAGCATTTTGGGAGAAGACTATGATTTTTCAGTTTACTCAAACTTGAAACTAGAGAAGTAAAATTAGTTTTTTTAATAACACATGATTCGTTTAGATTTAAGTTTTTCTAAATAAATAAGAAGAGGGAAACGAATCAGATTTAGAAAAAATATAAATTATTGAAGTAAACACCACTACATCTAAAATTATGTCTGCCACCTACACTTCTTACATGTTGAGACGGTGGTCTTGATGTACCCCTTGATTATACTGGGGTTGAATGAGTGCATCTATCTTGTTTACTCGAACTCAAGTATGTTTTTACATTTGGGGGAACATATCGAGTGATAAAAATTGAATTAAAAAGTGAAGTAGGTTTGAGTGGACAGAACAGATAACATCCGTAGAGTCGTGGATATAGGATGGATGTAAGTGTTTATCTCAAATATATTTTTAAATCTCAAGGATTACTAAAACCTTGAGATTTTTTATAATTTATTGTAAGAATATTAAATCCCGTGCGTCTTATAGGTAGGAGGTGAAAAAGTGACAGAGCTTGAGGAGATTTATAATAACTATTTTAAGGATGTTTACTTCTTCATATATAGTCTATCAAAAGATAAACATATAGCAGAAGATTTGACATCTGAAACATTTATAAAAGCGATTAAGTCCATTGAAAGCTTTAAAGGAAATTGTGATATCAAGGTGTGGCTATTTCAAATAGCCAAAAACTCATATTATTCATATATAAGGAAACATAAGAATTTAATAGAGCTAGACTCAGTACCTGAAAAGAAAGATGATTTTGATATAGAAAAATCGGTGTTTTCACTTGAAGAGTCGATGAAAATTCATGAAATTCTCCATAACTTATCTGAGCCATATAAGGAAGTATTTTCTCTAAGAGTTTTTGGAGAACTGAGCTTTAAGCAGATTGGCAGTTTGTTTGGTAAAACAGATAATTGGGCTTGTGTCACTTTTCATAGAGCTAGAAATAAGATAAGAGCAGAAATGAGGGATTATTGATGAAAGTCACATGTAATGTTATTAAAGATGTGTTGCCTCTATATTTAGAAAATATGCTTAGTGATGACTCATGTGTTATGGTTGAAGAACATATTGAGCAGTGTCAGGAATGCAAGAGTTATCTTAATGAGATGCGTACTTTTAATAAGATTCCAGTAGATAGGAATACCTCTCCTTTACTAAAGATAAAATCAACATTACGCAAGAAGAAATTTCTGACGGCAATATTCTCAATGATGTTTTCAATTACGCTTTTTGTTATAACAATTGCTTTACTGACCGCGCCAGAGTATCTTCCATTTAGCGAAAGAAGTGTAACAATAAATGAGATTGGAAATGGGTCTGTGCTCGCTCAATTTGAGGACACTGTATATGGATATGACATTGATAGATATCCTGCTGATGACAACACTGGTTATGTCTATCACATTACTACATGGGATAGCATATGGAATAGAAATATAAAAAAATCTAATACAAATAATACTATTTTAAATCCAAATGGCGAGAATGTTGTTTCTGTATATTATTACCATACAGATGGAAGTCAAGATATATTGATGTATGGTAAAGATATAAATCCAAACGGCGGGATTGTTACATTACCAAGACTATTTTTATCTTATTACGCACTTATTGCTATAGTATTTGCTGCAACTTGTGGATTAATTATGCTTATATTGTATCGTAATAAAAAAGTGCTTAATTTTACAATGAAAGTTTTCTTTTTACCGGTATCCTACCTATTAGGTCATTTGATTATTAAAGGATTTACAACTTCATCATATACTGCGACACGGGATTTTTATGCAATATTGTTAGTTATGATTCCGCTATATATTGCTTTTCTAATGGCTGTAAACTTAATTAGACAGTATAGAAATAAAAAATATGAGGATCGTTAAGTATGACCCCCCTTTTGGGATAGATTTTGCTAATAGGTTCAAATAAAAGATATCATTTACACGGGCAGATTTATTTTTATTGGTGATATTGGCTGTGGATATGTACCCGCATACCTCGAATGAAAAAATACGGTGGATTTATTTCCGAGAACAGGCGGTTCGAAAGACATCAATGCTGTTCTCTCGAGCCATGTGGAGTGTATTTAAATATTGAAATGTGTTTTATGTAAACCTCGGACGCATGGTCCGAGGTTTTTTGATCCCCGAGGGGGCACTTTTAAGCGGTACCTTCTTTACTTGATTATTAGGTTAATCCTAAATGCTCGCGAAAGGTATGGCCATCATATTTTTTTCTGGAAATTCCTCTTTTTTGCATTTCAGGAACAATTAATTCTACAAAGTCTTCTAAACTACCAGGTAAAGTAGGAGGCATTAGATTAAATCCGTCAGCTACACCAGCTTCAAGCCAGACTTCCATCTGGTCCACTATTTGCTCGGGAGTACCTAAGAGTGTGTGGTGTCCGCCTCCTGCATTAAGATAACCTAATAATTCTCTTACTGTAGGATTTTTATCATTAATAATTTCTAGTATAGTTTCATAACGACCCACTGGACCAGTAAATTCTTCTACTGGGGGTAATTGAGGTACTTTTTTATCGATTTCCCAATTAGAACAGTCTTGTTGAATAAAGAAACTCAGCTGTTTTAAAGCTGTTTCAAGAGGTAATTGCTCATCTAAGGCTGCTTTTTTGGCTAAAGCTTCTTCATAAGTTTTACCTACATAGGTTACTAAGCCTGGAAATACTTTAATATGTTTATTGTTGTGTTCACTTTGTTTAACCTTTTCATTTATTTTGTTACGAAATTTTCTTGCTTGCTTTAAATTCCACGACACGGAATAAACTGCATCCGCATATCTGGCAGCTAGGGCAACACCGTGAGTAGAGGCGCCTGCCTGCATAGCTACTGGCTTTCCTTGGGGACTTTTTGGGGTGGTGGAAGGACCCTGGACTTTAAAATAAGTACCATCGTGATTAAAGGATCGAATACTAGATGGGTTGATCAATTTCCTTTCTTCACGATTATGTAAAAAATCCTTACTGTCCCACGAAACGAATAGCTTATTCATTAAATCAGCGAACTCGTCTGCTTTTGCATAGCGTTCGGCATGAGGTGGTAGTTCTCTCATACTATGATTTAATGCCTCTAAATCAGTCATGGACGTAACAAGATTCCAACCAACTCGTCCTTTTGTAATATGATCCAAACTTAATAGTTGTCGTGCAGCTGTAAAAGGATTGGAAAACGTACTTGAAATTGTTGTAACCAATCCTACATGTGTGGTCACTTGCGAAATCGCTGTTAAATTAACAATCGGATCTAACCAAAATGCTGGCATCACGCTAGGATCGTTCGCTGGGAATGATTGATTGTCAGCAAAGAAAACGGCGTCAAAGTAACCCCTCTCTGCTAACTGTGCTAGCGATTGATAATAAGCAATATCTCCGACTTGTTCAACGCTAGAATCAGGCTGCAACCAAGCGGCTTGATGATGTCCGCAACCATATAGCAAAACTCCTATATGTAGTTGTTTATTTTTATTTCCTGTCATTGGGAAACACCTCAAAATCTATGAAAATTGTTTTTCGTAATCCTTTTTTACAATACCTTATACTATAATTTGATCGATTAGTTCATTGTTAATCCGCCGTCTACTGTGAAGTTTTGTCCAGTAATTCCATTCGCTTTTTCTGAAGCTAAAAAAGCAACCATATTAGCTACATCCTGAGGTGTTGTTACTTTCTTTAATGGCGTTGATTGCGCAATTAAGTCGAACACTTCTGGTGTTGTAACAGCACTTGCATCTGTAGTTTTTAATAGTCCACCTGAAACGACATTCGCTTTCACGCCAAATGTTCCTAATTCAGCAGCAATATTACGTGTGAAACCGATTAATCCGGCTTTAGCTGTCGTATATTCATGATAAGGTACAACAGGATTTTGATATAAATTCGTTCCTATGCTAATCACACTTCCGTTTTTTCGTTCAATAAATTGAGGGACAACACTTTGAATTATATTAAATGCTGCTTTTATAGTGCCATCTAGTTGTTTTTGATAATCATCCCAAACCAGTTCTGTAAAAGGTTTTTGTTTAGTCGGATCGAATTTGAAGTCTACCAATGCATTGTTGACGACAACATCTATTTGACCAAAATGTTCCGTTGCTTTTTTAATCATTTGATCTACTTCTTCACGAATTGTTACATCAGCCTGAATTGCAATAGCATTTTCTTCACCAGCATCAGAAGCGAGCTTCTCAGCTGCATCTTTACTTTTATAGTAATTGATAACCACTTGAAACCCTTGTTGCACCAATGTCTTTACAATAGTTGCGCCTAAACCTCTACTACCACCTGTTACTAATACTGTTCTACTCATCTTAACAACTCCTATATTTTTAATTTTGATGAAGATAGATAAAACAAAAAAACGCAACCATCCCTTTAGGAAAGCTGCGTAAAAACAAATAATGACATCTTAAGAATGAGACACACTCGTTCTTTAATTATGTATTAAAGTTTACACTTTCCTACGCTAGTTTCAGCTAGTTCAGGTTCAAAGGGTTTGAGTATATACTCATCTCAGTTAAATAACACCCCTAGTGCATGTATTAAGTTATATTAAATGTTATAGGTTTTGGAAAAACATGTCAAGTTAAAGTTGTTTGTAATTTTAACGCACAATTTCATCAAGTTGAATATAACTGTTCGATGGACCATTAAACACACTTTCATGTTGAAAGCTATTGATAACTGGCTATTATTACTCTATCAATGACACACTCCACATGGGTTATCATCACTTTTAAATAGACTTTTGCAGAACTAAGATTTCGAGTAAATATTTCCTAATTTTATTTTTTGCATAAAAAAGAGAGCGGGGTATCTTCTCGATAACCTGCTCCGTTCTTGATTTTTTGCCCTTAACTAAATGCCATTATTGCAAAGGGTTCTTTTTTTATCTCTGAGAAGTTTCCCCGTTCCCGGGTATAGAGAGCGGATCAAGAAATAACGAGTCCACCGTCAACTGCGATGATTTGTCCTGTTACCCAATCTGATTCAGCCAAATTAACAATCCATGCTGCTACATCATCCGGTACACCACGACGCCCTAGTGGGATTGCATTACGCTCCTGCTCCTTAACTACATTGATTTGATCGTCACTAAGTCCTAAACGTTCTTTAAGAAATGCTGTTTCGACAGGACCGCTCGCGATCGAATTTACACGAATTCCCTTCGGAGCGAGCTCAAGAGCCCAGCTGCGAGTCAGATGTTCAATAGCAGCCTTACTTGCGCCATACAGCGATAACCCAGCTCCAGCCTTACTTCCGTAGGTACTGGATATGTTGATGATTGTACCTTTCGTTTCTGCCAGGCTCGGTAGCGCAGCTGAGGCAAGTAATATCGGTCCCGTGACATTTATAGCGAAAATATCATTTACCGATTCGGCATTCGCATTTTCGAGTGGCTGAATGGCACCACCGCCAGCATTATTCACGAGAATATCAATACGCCCCCAATATCCAAGCGCTGCTTCAACCGTTTTTGCTGCTGATTCTGGATCACTAGCGTCTGCCACAAATGCCTTGATGTTCGGGTGAGTAGCTGCAGCTTCTTCCAATTTGACTTTGGTACGTCCCGTGATAAGTACATTTGCCCCTTTTGCAGCTAGCATTTGAGCCGTAGCTAATCCGATTCCGCCACCGCCACCTGTGATAATCGCAACTTTGTCTTTAAACATGTTAACATCTCCTTAGATTTATTTTTTTGTTCATTCTTCCTGTTTGTAACTTTAATAAAGCAATAACAGCTAATTAATAATTAACTAGCTAATAGTTAATTAATTAACTATTGGAGGGAAACTGTCCTTTAACAGGACAGGGGAGCTTTACTTACCCAATTTTTTCAACAGAGTTTCTAACTGTTTTTGTTCTTCCAAAGTAAGTTTATTTCCGACGCTTTGATCGATAGTCTTTTCATATACGGGCCATAGCTTCGATATGACCTCATGACCTTCAGGGGTTAACTTAACAAGAGTTCTTCTTCTATTAGTCGGGTCGAAATTTCTTTGGATACGGCCTGCTAGCTCAAGAGATTTTAATAAGTTGCTTATATTCGCCCTTGTCACAGCAAGATCGTCGCTTAACTCGGAAGGGACCATCGCTCTTCCGCTAGATCTGAGAGCTACTAGAACGCACCACCTTCCTAACGTCAGATCGAACTTTCCTAGCTGCTCTTCTAATTGTTTAACTAAATGATGATTCGTTTTATAAAGTGTCAGAAAAACGCTCACTGACTGAAGTGGTTGTTCAAAAGGACGCCATTCTTCGATAATATTTACCTCCTTCCAAATAATTAAGTGGTTAACTATTTACATGCTAACTATAATATTAGCTCATAATAATGTCAAGTTTGCGAATCCCCGCAGATAAATAAGAGTACCAACTAAAATAGGGAGTTTTATAGAACAAGCTAATCGTCATTATTTTATGCAGTAGACACTTATGTGCAACAAATTCCTTCACTTTCGTCTAACTTTGTGAAAAAATGGAATTTAAGTAACGGGCAAATTACTGTAAGAAGATATTTTAAGAGGGTATTCAAAGGGAGGGTATGTCAAATGAATAATAAGAAGGTAATACAAAAAATAGAGGAACTATCGATAAATGCTCTTCCAGCCCTTGAAACAGAACTTGTTGACGGGTGGATATTACGATTTTCAAATGGTTATGCAAAAAGAGCCAATTCTATCAATCCACTTTATCCTTCAAAATATGAGATAAAAGAGAAGATAGAAGATATGCAAAAAATTTATCGAAGCAAAAATTTGAAAGCTGTTTACAAACTTACTGAAAATGTATTCCCTCATGACTTGGACGTTATTCTTGAACAAGAAGGATATGAATTAGATGGATTAACAAGTGTTCAATTATTATCTTTAAATGAAGTTTCTGTAAGCCCAGCAGCTAACGCTGTTAATTATAGTTATTTAAATGACAAATGGTTTCTTGATTTCTGTAAATTAAATAATATAAAAGAAACTGACCAGGCTACATTAAAAAAGATATTACAAAATATCGTTCCAGAGGTTTGCTATGTAACTTTGCTTAATGACAATAATGACGCTCTAGCTTGTGGAATGAGTGTTTTAGAGGATGAATACATAGGATTGTTTGATATTGTTACTAATGAAAAACATAGGAGTAAAGGATATGGAAAACAATTAATCTATACCATTTTAAATTGGGGTAAGGAAAATGGAGCAAAGAATGCGTATCTTCAAGTCGTATTAGATAATCGTCCAGCTTTAAATCTTTATTCAAAGTTGGGTTTTAAAGAAGAATATAGGTATTGGTATCGAATAAAAAGTTAATACCTTTTTATTGATCAACTATAGAGTGCTTATCCGGAATATGCTCTTATTATTCTATATACGTATTACTTTAAGTTGGGTAAAACAAAAAGCATTAGTTAGGAGGGGATGTAGTGAAGATTAAATTTTTAAAAAGCATAATATCTACTCTGAGTTTGTTATTGGTCATTGGTTGTTCTTCTGAAAATGGAATTGCAAACATTTAAGGAGTTAGTGGTGAAATTATAAAAATTGACGATGATTCATTTTTAATTCAAGGCAAGAATACTAAAGTGGATTTAAAATATACAAATGATACAGTGTTCAACGGAAAAGAACGTAATAAAATAGGTATTGGAGATAAGATTGAGATTTGGTATAGTAGCCAACCACTTGATAGTAAACCAAATCAAGCATTGGCATCAAAAATAGAGTTTACTGAATAGAATTATTGAAAAAACGGCTTCGATAGTTGAGCAGGACTATCATTAATTTGGTGGTTTTTTTGTGAGTAAACCGTTGGAATATAGATGGAAAAATTCAAGGTTTTTTATTATCTATTATCACAATTACATTACTATTCATTGCCTATATAATCCAGTATTAAATGATAAAAATAATCACTTCTCTTTATCTAACTGTTAATTTGTTCTCTTCCCAATGTTAGAAGAGAAGGGTTGGTATCGATCATCATGTTTATCTTCTATAAACAGAATGTGCGTTTTTGTTATGTACTCAAGAAATGAAATTATCCAATAAGAAAAGACAGTCAACTTTTGACTGTCTCATTTAAACTTCATAAAAACAAAAGAAAAATAGTAACTAATGAATTATATCAGATATATGCTTACCGAATGCTTTTGTAAAAATAATTTCTAAACTCTTTAGTAATAAATAAAAAATAATGCTAGCGCCTGGAAAGATAATAAAAACATCTAAATCATACAATATTGGATAACCATCTATTATGTTTTTAATCTTCATAATTAAACCAACGATACCGCCGGCAATAGCATAATTGACCCAACGCACTCCTTTATTGATTTTATCAATTATTATCGATGTAGGTATTCCGATAAACAAGAAAAAAGGGAATGAATACAAATAAACTATTAAGAGCTTAATGAAGAATGGGGATTCTGGAAAAAAGGTAAAACTTGAACCACTTATTGTATCGAATGCTAAAAAAGAAAAGTAAAGGATACATGGTGCAATCACAGTTGTTAAGATCCTTTTCATTTTTATTCCTCCTAACATTTATAATATAACATAAGAAATCTATAATCCTATTATTTCTATATAATGGGATTAAATTACTTTTAAAAAATGCAAAAAAATTTGTTGTTCGAAAATAATTAACTGAATGGGTGGAAGAGTTTAATAAGCAGGGCTGACGAATAAGTCGGTCTTTTGTGTTGGAAAATTCTAATTAAAAATTGGTATATTATGTTAATATTGAATATAGATATTGAACTAAATTAGCAGGTTATTAGAAAAAGCAACTATTTTAAATAAGCTCATATTACAATTTAGGTTCCAAAACAATAAGAGGAAGTTACTAAATGAAACAATTTGAATACAAAGTGGAAATCATTCAAATACAATTGAAGAACGGAATTGATTTCAATACTGCAATGACTGAGAAGTTAAATTTGTTTGGTGAAAAAGGTTGGGAATTGTCAGGTGTTCATGGAACAGTTTTTTATTTTAAGAAGGAGATTACTTAGTTTTCGTAAATATCCTTATTGAACTAACAGATTCTTATCTTAAAAAAGAAGATGCTAGTTTGAAAGGAAAAGGAACATAAATAGTGAACATATAAAAGATATAAAAAGCAAAAATTGATTGTATTTTAACTATTCCATAAAAGGAGTTCTTTATGACTACATACCATGTAAAACCTGAAAAACAAACACTTCACGGTTCTTTTTCAAAAAGTTTTAAACCAATATTAACAATAAATTCCGGGGATACTATTCGTTATTCTACTCTTGACGCACTATGGGGGTTAGAACCTTTTCATACAACAGGTAATCGTAGTATTTTTGAAACAAAAGAATTAAAAGAAAATAGTGGTCACGCCCTATGTGGACCAATAGCCATTAATGGTGCTAAGCCAGGTATGGTCCTTATGATAAAAATCAATGAAATTCGTCCAGGATATTGGGGATGGAGTTTTGCAGGTGGCACAAATCAATTCAAAAAGCGACTAGGGTTAGAAGAACAAGATACGTATCACTTAAACTGGGAGTTAGATACAAAAAATATGATTGGAGTAAGTCAATTTAATCACAGAGTTTCTTTATCTCCATTTATGGGGACTATGGGGATGACTCCTAACGAGCCTGGAATTCATTCAACTATCCCTCCAAGATTTTGCGGTGGGAACATTGATTGTAAAGAGCTAGTGGAAGGAAGTATTTTATATCTCCCAATTCCTGTATCTGGAGGAATGTTCTCTGTTGGAGACGGACATGCCTTACAAGGGGATGGTGAAGTTAGTACTCAAGCAATTGAATGCCCGATGGAGGTTGTAGATTTAACTTTTACACTTATAGATGAACTGAATATATCAATGCCTCGTGCAAATACACCAGCAGGTTGGATTACATTTGGCTTTCACGAAGATCTTGATGAAGCTTGTTTTATTGCACTTGAAGGAATGCTTGACCTGATGGAAGAACTATACGGTTATAGTCGTAAAGAAGCTTATACTCTAGCTAGTATAACAGTAAATATGAGGATTACTCAGATCGTTAATGGAACCAAAGGCGTACACGCAATACTACCTCACGATTCGTTTATTAACTAACCAAAAACAAACCTAATGAACTTTTTTATTCATAAAATATTGCACAGCGAGGTAGAGAACTGATAGAAGCTTGAGAAGTTCTTTATATAATTCAGAAATACTGTCTTGGATACCAGAATTACTTATTCTACCTTTTAGGATTCTTAATTGGTTATTCAAAGGTATTCTTGGGATTATTATTTTCATTTTTCAAAGAAATTAAATAAAGTTAGGTAGGTGCTCTAAAATCCAACTGTTAAATAATAGAAAAAGTGTTTTAATAATATTAGTTATGACAGCAATTCTACTATTTGGATGTTCCGATAGTACAGAAGGTGAAAACTCCGCGGAAATAGATTTTAAAACTCCAGTTACTTTTACTAATAAAGGACAAGAATTTACTATCATACCCTTTTATCAAGAATATTTAAATTACATAGAAGGAGCAAAGAAGCAGGAAGCTAATTTAAAGCAATTATATTATCAAACAGTTAAACAACCCTTCTTAGTAAATGCTTTCGGTGAAGAATTCAAAGATGGAGAAATAGAAGATTGGACACTTAGCACTCCTACGCCAATTAATGAATTAGAGAAATCTGTTCAAAATTTAATTGAAAACCAGAGTAGCATCAATGAGATAGTTAAGCAAACATTGAAGGAATCATCTGACAAACTCCCAGGCGGGAAAAAGTCGATATATATAATTCCTGCAAATCCCACTAACACTTCTACAATGAAGTTTCTAAATGGAGTAACAGGTGTAACATGGCAGAAAGATGTCATACTAATTCAAATTGAACCATCTTTACTTAAGGATGAATATTTAAATTATTCTCTTGCTCATGAATATCATCATTCTGTGTTTATGGAGAACAATGAACTGGATTATAATACTACTTTAAAAGATGATGTAATACTCGAGGGTAAAGCAGAAACATTTGCTAGAAGTTTATATCCAGACATAATTGTTCCATGGCATAAATTCCCCACAATTCAAATGGAAGAAAACGCATGGGAATTTTTTAAAGAAAACACTAGTGCTACAGATTTGGCTGTTAAGGAAGTTTTATTATTCGGAAAAGCAAAAAAGAATATACCAGATAGAGCAATCTACACACTTGGGAACAAAATCATGAATAGTTTTACCGAAGAGAATCCAAACATTCCTATTGAGGAATGGACGGATATGTCAGCTAATGAAATTCTCTTGGAAAGTCAATATGAAGAATACTTCGAAGGAAAATAATTATAAGAATTTATTGATTAAAATTTGTATGTACAATATAAAATTTGCAAATAAAAATTAATTATCTACAGATATTTAATTGATTTTATCTCATTTGAAAGAAAGAATGAGCATTTTAGACAAGATAAGGGTTGATTTCAATACGCTATCGGAATCTATTTCAATAGGAGCCCTCCCTAGAGGTGTCCTATTGGGTGTAGCACTTCCTTGAATCAGCAGAGAATCATTATTTAAAACGTTTTTAATATTTCGATATTCAAATGGTTGTTAAGTAGATAGAGAGTAAAATAAGAATGGCAGGTTGTCAGTCAAATAGCAAATACGAAAAATAAGAATAGTAGGTGTGGAAATGCAAATTAATGAACTTTGTCATTTACTCGAAATGCCAAAAGAGGTTCATGAGCAGGTAGTCACAATCGAAAATGTATTAGACTTTAATAGAATAAATAATGAAATAACTCAAATGAATAATCCAAACACATGGGAAAAAGAGAGAGAGGAGCTTACTGCATTTCTGGCACCCGATGAAAAAGGTCTAAAGATTTTGACATGCCAATTACATGCAGTTTGTCATACATACGAAAAATATAGGGATATGGGCATTTCTGATGAAGTATTTATTCAAACGATGAAGTTCTTTTCAAGATTCCTTTATACTTATAAAAAAACACATGGAGAATATAAATATGTTTGGGCGTGGTGGGCTGTCAGACAGATTTCCATGCAGGAATTTAGAATTGGTGAACTGGAGTATGAAATGATGACCAAAGATGACAAAAAAGTAATTAACATTCATATTCCGTCAGACGTCAATTTGACGAGTAGTAATCTTAAAAAGTCTTATTTAGATGCTCGGGAATTTTTTGAAAAATTCTTTCCTGAATATGCTAATGTAGAAATGATTTGTGGATCATGGTTGCTAGCTCCGGCATTAAAGAGCTTGTTGCTAGAAGGTTCTAGAATTTTAGAGTTTCAAAAATCATTTGTGGTAACCGGAAAAGAGGATAACACCCAAGGCATTCTTGATTGGGTTTATGGAAGAAGAGATCTTCCATTTGAAAACTTACCCGAAGAGACTTCTTTACAGCGTAAATTAAAGAAATATCTATTAGATGGAGGTAAAGTGGATTGGACAAATGGAACATTAGTATCAAATCCCTTTTAAAAAGGGAAGGAAGACATGAATGTATTAGTACACGAGTAAACACTGACGCTTACAAGTATTATTACACAGCGGGTAAAGAGTTCGATAATTGATATCGATACCCACTTATTTGGCCTAATGGAAAATATGATAAATTACTATGATTTGTTTGAGACCCGGTAATTGGTGGATTTGTAAAGTTTTTTCGCTATAAACTGAGAGGAATATAATAACATGATAGAACTAAATTATATTTTTAGAAGTTTATTAATATATGGAAAAAACGCGGATTTTTTATTTTAGCATTTGATTTTAATGAGTCTAAGAATCCATAAGGTGAAGCGACTTAGTTGTGCACAAATTGACGGATGAATGAATATATCCTTTGTTAATATTAATGGTGAGGAGGTTGTTCGATGGATTCTTTAAGTAGTATGAATAATGCTATGGCATACATTGAAGAGCACTTAACGGAGGATATTGATTATAGAGAAATATCAAAAATCGCTTATTGCTCAGAGTATCATTTTAAGCGAATGTTTTCCTTTTTATCAGGCGTAAGTTTATCAGAATTTATCCGAAGAAGAAGACTAACGCTAGCTGCACTTGATTTGAAAGATATTAATTTGAGAATAATCGATGTTGCTATCAAATACGGTTATAGTTCAGCTGATTCATTTTCTCGTGCTTTTCACACTTTGCATGGTATTCTCCCTTCCGAAGCCCGAAGTGAGTATAACCTATTGAAAGCTTATCCTAGAATGACCTTTCAGCTATCAATTGAAGGAGGATGCGAAATGAACTATCGTATCGTTGAGAAAGAATCATTTAAGCTAGTGGGGTTTAAGAAAAGGGTTCCAATTATCTTTAATGGTGTTAATCCAGAAATTGCTAAAATGTATGAACTTTTAACCCCTGAGGTTATTAAGCAATTAAAAGCACTACCACAATTAGAACCAACAGGCATTATTAGTGCTTCCAATAATTTTTCTGAAGAAAGAATGGAAGAAAAAGGAGAATTAGATCATTATATTGGAGTTGCAACCTCTAGTAATGAAACAGCAAAATTTGATGAACTAAAAATTGATGCTAGTACCTGGGCAGTATTCGAATCAGTTGGACCATTCCCGGCAACACTTCAAAATACGTGGGGAAAGATATACGCGGAGTGGTTTCCATCTTCAGGCTATGAGGCAGTTGAAGGTCCTGAAATCTTGTGGAATGAGAGTAAGGACACAGAGGATCCGAAGTATAGAAGTGAAATATGGATTCCAGTAAAGAAAAAGACCATGATGTAATGCAAATTAATAATTATGCTTTAGAGCACTCCTTGGTGGAGTGTCTCTTTCGTAATGGTGATTTGGATATAATTTGGATTTAAGTCTTAATTTACTTCTCATTCCGCTTCATCAAAATGGTCAATGAAATAGCTATAATAGAGGTAGATTTCTCCAGACTAAAATAAACCTAGAAGGTATTTACGGAGGGAAACATGATAAGAAAATTTGAAATAGATGATTTGCAAGAAGTTATGAGGATTTGGCTTGAATCAAATATTAAAGCCCATCACTTTATCAATGAAAGTTACTGGAAAGAAAATTATGAAACAGTAAAAGAAATATTGCCAAACGCCACAATATTTGTTTATGAAAATAATGAGAAGATTGAAGGCTTTGTGGGTTTAGCAGACAATTATATTGCGGGAATTTTTGTGGAAAATGAGAAGCAGTCAAAGGGTATTGGTAAAGATTTACTTGATTATGTTAAAGAAAAGTATCCTTCACTATCATTAAAAGTATATAAAAATAATATACGGGCAGTACAATTCTATCAAAGAGAAAACTTCGTTGTTAAAGAAGAACAATTAGATAGAAATACTAATGAAGTTGAATATGTAATGGATTGGGAATTATGATTTACTAAAGATTGCTAGTTACAAATAGACTACTAATCATAATTAGGGATATTCTTTTTATATTTATTAGTTGCTATACTAGTGGTTTTTATTACTGTATTTTTCATGCTAAGAAAATCTGGATTTTTTCACTCCTATACTGTGAAATCCTTTGTAAATGCTCACAATAAGATGTATTCAGGCTGAATCCAATACGGGTTCAGTCATTTTTTTATTTTCACCAGTATACCTTCACTACCTCTACTATCTGGAAGAACTTAATAACCCCATATGAGTTTCCAGAGATTGGTGTTTATAAAAAAGGAGATTGTACTTTTACGTAGAAAAATAACAATGAAAGAGAAATATTTCTATTTACTAGTCTCTTAATATTATATTCTTTTCAGCGTTTGAGTATAATTAATAGCTATTCCAAATTAATTGAGGTGATTTTGTGGGTTCTTATACCAAACTACAAAAAGCAATTAAAGACTTATGGGACATTGATGATGAGCTTATACAACGTTTGTATTCAAACTGCGATGAGGAAGTTATCAGAAAAGGGGAGCTCTTCGTACGTGCTGGCAAAGTTCCTAGACATATGGGTTTTAACTTAGAGGGACTTTTTCGGCTATATTACGTAGATGAAGATGGAAATGATTTCACAAAAGGCTTTAGTGAAACTGGACGATTTTTGATCTCTTATAGTGCTATTGTGCAAAAACGTCCATCTTTTTTCAATATTGAAGCTTTACAGACTAGTCGTATATTAAAATTTGATTTTGAAGCATTTGAAAAAATGATGCAGGAAGATATAAGATGGTATCCGTTTGCCTATAGACTAGTACAATCCGTTTACATCATGAAAGAATCAAGAGAGAGGTCATTTTTATTGGATGATGCTACAAAACGGTATCAGGAATTTAAAGAGAATTACGCCAGTGTTGAAGACCAAATCAAGCTTTATCATGTAGCATCATTTCTAGGCATAACGCCTGAAGCACTCAGTCGAATCAGAAATAAGAAAAATTGACCTAGGTCAAGGAAATTATACTAACTGTCCAGTAAGATAGAGAAAAAACAGGAGGTATAATTGGGATGATTAAACCAAAAAACAGAGTAGTATTGATTACGGGTGGGAGTTCAGGTATTGGTTTAGAGATGGCAAAGCAAATGTTGGAAGAAGGCTCAAAAGTCATTATTACTAGTCGATCCCAGAAGAAACTGGATGAGGCTCAGAAGAATCTTCCCAAAGTAATAACAATTCAATGTGATATTACCTCTGAGGAAGAAAGAAAAGCACTTATGGAACGAATAGCCGAAGATTTCTCAGATCTCACCATGCTGATGAACAATGCAGGTATTGTTAGTCATTATCTTTTACCAACTACTGGTGATTTATCAAAGCGCTTAAGGGCTGAATGGGAAACAAACTATATGGCGCCAGTACTACTGACACAGATTTTCTTGCCAATTTTGATCCAAAATCAAGGAACGGTTGTGAATATTTCCTCGGGACTTGCACATGTGCCGCTATCAATACAGCCAAATTACTGTGCAACAAAGGCAGCTTTGCATTCCATGACACAAAGCATGAGAATTCAGTACGCTAAGGTAGGTATCAATGTTGTTGAGATATTCTATCCGGAGGTGAATACGCCTTTTCATGGAGGTCATGCAACGTCAAGGGCGATATCTCCTCATGTGGCAGTTAAAGAAGCACTGGAGCAACTGAACCGAGGACAGGAAGAAATACACGTGGATAAGAGCAAAATGCTGTACCGAATAAGCCGAGTGATGCCAAAACGCGCACTGAAAATAATAAATAGTTTCATTACTGAAAAAGAAGAAGCGCTTTTTTCTGATCAATGAGAATTTTGTTGGGAGGAGATAAAATGAGAAAGATATTGCCGCCAACATTACTTTTATTCATCATCGGGCTTATGATTATATTGCATTTTGTTTTCCCTATACTAATTATTTTTTCATTCCCGTTTAACTTAATAGGTGTAGCATTATTGTTAGCCGGTCTAACATTATCAATAAAAGGTTCTAAAAAATTCGAAAGAGAAAGTACAACTGTAATGACTTTTGATATTCCGACAATATTAGTAACGAATGGTTTGTATCAATATTCAAGAAACCCTATGTATCTTGGGTTTTTATTAATGCTTTTAGGTTTTTGGATACTTCTCGGTTCTCTATCAAATTTAATTTTAGTAATAGCCTTCTTTTTGATTACAGATAATTATTATATAAGATTTGAGGAAAAGGTTTTGCACCAAAAGTTTGGAGCAGCTTATAGTGAATATAGGAAACGCGTGAGAAAATGGATTTGATTTAAATCATGAATAAGACTATTTTTATATTGGTAACATCTCTATGGATCTAAATTATCCCTAAACAATTGTTTAGGGGTTTTTTCTCGTAATGAAGTATGATTATTTGTTTTATTCTGCAGGCCGGGTCATACAATATATCCTTAGTCCATCGATCATTTTAGTATCCTTCAGTTCATACCCTAACCTTTCATAAAAAGAGACATTCTTCTGATTTTCTGTATCAAGCGCAACAGGGTAGGGTGGCTGTGAAGATTTGGCAATTTCATGAATCTCTCCTAGAACCTTTTTACCTATCCCTTTTCCTTGGCAGTATGGATCTACACCAATCATGGTTACGTAGTAATGGGGTTCATTTGGTGCACTTGAAAAAGATAATTTTTGATACTTAGTTAAGAACCTAAGTACAGGGAAGGGTAGCTTGAATATCAATAAAAGCATTTCTATATTTAATCTGACCTTAGCCATTATGGATACATTCCTAAGGTTCCTTGGTCGATCTACAATCGCAACGTAACTAGGCTTTGTAGTATGGTCAGTTAGAATTAGACCATCTAATAAGCGATTTTGTTTAACGATAAATCGTATTAATTTTTTGGTTTGTTCCTTATCATTTTTGTCAGCAATGAAATAAACAAACATAGGGTCATCCTTAAACGCTTGAGATAACAATGATATATGAGTTTCATTAATATTCATTTTGCTCCCCCTTATGGTGGAAAACTGAAAAGCTAAACAACACCTTGAAAATGTAAAAAATGAATAAAGTAGATGCGAAGAAAGGTATTGATTGACTAAAATAAGCTGCTAATAGTAAACCTAATCCTGTAAAGCTACCAGCTAAGAGGTTATGAATCGAGTAATCTCTAATCAAGTTTAAGAGTACTGCACTAATTAAAGTGTATGCACAAATCATAATCCCATAACTAATCGAAATTCCCATTGACCAGGACAAAATAATGGGCTGCACGTGGATAGCTATAAACATCCATCTATTCCTTGGAAACCGTTCATAAAAAACATCAGTGCCCTTGGTTAGGTTAGCTATAACACCTCCTGAGATATCTAAGAATAAAAACCATGTTACTACTTGTTTTACTAAGGATAATTCCTTCCATTCATCGTAGCCTAGAATCCCTATTAGAAGACCTGAAATAAGTACAAAAAGAGCAATAACAACTATGGAAGATTTCGTCTGAAATTCACCTAGGAGTTCATGAAGAAACTTTGGAATTCTAATCATACAACACCCCTTCATGACCGATCGAACGGTCAATATTATAATAAAAAATGGCAGCGACTTATTTTAATAAAGACTGCCATGCTTCCACTTGTAAAGTCCACATTTTTTTAAATGCTACTATATCAGATTCTAGTAAAAAATGGAGACCATAACCATCTAATGTCATGATGATCATTTCAGAAATTTCTAAAAGTTTTTCTTTTCTTAGAGAGCTATATTGAGATAATTGAGTTGAAATAGCATCAATCATCTCATCCTTTGCCTGCAGTAAATAACCTCGATATTTTTCGTTATATAAGCAGGTATTATAGAAATTAAGTAAAACAGAATAGGATAACTTCTCTTCATCACTTAGTGAGTAAATACTCTCCCCAAGAAAAAAGAGAAACGATTCTAAGTCAGGGCCCTGTTGGGATTTAACAGGTTCAACCAGATTCGTAAGTATGCTCTTAAACAACACATTTAAAACTTCATCTACTGATCCAAAGTGGTGGAAAATATTACTCTTGCTAATTCCTAACAGGTCAGCTATTTTTTTCGCACTTAATCCTTCGATTCCTTCTTCAGAAATGATCTTCATAGAGGCAGTTAGAATCCGATCTTTTGTTTCATTTCCCTTAGTAATTCTTAAATCTTGAGTCATTTCATTCCGCCTCTCTTATAATTCTTCATTTTTATTCTAATATTAACTGATCGATCGGTCAAGTAAATGTTTTGAATCTAGAAAAGTACTTTCTATTTTCACGTGAAATATTATCATTATTTCATTAAAACCAATGTGGAGTGGTGAGTGCTGAAAATTTATAGCTAATCAATCAACGACTGATACTTTTCTTTAACTTTTTCCATCAAAATCTCTTTTTCTAGAAAATGATTGGCATAAACGCTTAACATCATTTCGTTCTCCTCTGTAATTTCGATTTTCCATAAGACCCGATTAATTATATCTGCCAGCTCACTAGGATTTGCATACATTGTGTTCCATGCTCGTACTTGTAATTCTAAATCACTGCTTAAGGCCGCTTCTTCGATATTTTCTAAGGGGATCGGCTGACTAAGATGTGCATATGGATCTTCATAAATGTTTGTGTAAATAAAATCAATTGGATTGTATTCATTTAAATCATAGAAGAAACGTTCATTCCCTATAGTAATAATCATTTCGTTTTTCCCAAATTCAATCGACCCATTATCTATGGTGATACTTTCCTCTAATGATTGAATTGCACATTTTACATGTGGTGTAATCAACCAATAGCGATGATCTGTGTTCAACTTTTTGGTATAATCAGTAAATGAAATATCCTCAAGCTTTTCTTCATCTCTCAATTTCGTAAATTCCATTGGACGATAAAAATACTGGGTATCTAACTCCTTCATCGCAATTGTCCACTGGCTTTCTGGAGATTCAAATAATACTCGAAATGCAAAACCATCATCGGTTTTCTGTAACTCATCATAAATAAACCATTGTCCAACTTGCAATGGTTCATCTGTTTCCTCAGATTTAATTCCTTTGAAAGTGAAATGAATAAGCGATTTTGAAGAAAAACCACCTTCTGTATTAACGTATAGGTGAAGTGTATCGTTTTCACGTTCAATTCGTGCAATAGTTGAATCATGCAAACTTTCCTCAAAGACATCTTGTGTGGAAGCTGGCAAGTATTTTATCGCTTTCTTAGTATTTTCATAGGCGGCACTTAATACTTTTTCAAATTCCTTGTCCGTCTCTCGCATCCATTGTAAATAATCTTCACGCACTGCTTTTGGTAGTGTAGGTTGATTTAATATACCATTTTCTACATAAGGAATAAAACGGGCTGGCAAGACTGATAACAATTCCTCTTTTACCTCTTCAAGCTCTTCGTTCAAACGGGTAATGATATCTTCCCCTTCTTCTTTTGCTTCTCTTAACGTTACCTCCCATTCGTCGTCGGATTCATGAATTGGGAGAAGGTTATATTTTGAAAAATTTTCTTTTGCATCTTTTGAAATATTCCACATAATTTCACCTCAAAATAGTTGGTAAAAATAGTATACTATATATAGTTCATTAAACTATAAAGTGTTTTAGAGTTTTTAAAGAATATATTAAAAAGTCTCAAAATGATTAATGAAGTGGTAGGATTCAAGATGGGATAGAGAACATAATCTTTAAATAAAATGATGAGGCAGGGAATATTCTATGGCCATTAACTACAAGCAGTGCCCACAATGTGAGTCGAATAATACGTTGAAAATCTTATATGGCATGCCAAGCCATGTGGCTATGGAACAAGCTGAAGCAGGAAAAATTAAACTTGGTGGATGTTCCCTTATAGTTGGTGGACCGGAATACTATTGTAATGACTGTGAGAATGAATGGAATAAAGAGCACGCTATTGATGCCGCGTACAAAAATATTAAAGAGCTTAAAGCTTCAGTTGGTGGATACTTTGGTGGTTCTTACAGTGTTGTGGTTGATTTAACTACTGGCAGGATTACTTGGAGCCATTGGAATAATGGAGAAGTAGTAGATGAAGAGTTTAAGATTGTTAAAGGATCTACAGTTAAAAATTTTATAGAAGAAATGCAGATAATCAACCCTCTGAACTGGAAAAAGGAATATATAGAACCGGGTATGCTTGATGGTACAAGCTGGAGCCTGGAGCTTACTAGAGACTGTCGAAACATTAAAAAACACGGAGTAAACAAATATCCTCGAGAGTGGGAGGATTTTTGCAAATTAGTCAGGGGTATTACAGGAAAGAAATTTTCATAATGGCAGCTTAGTTATGTTTCTAAAGATTATAAGCTGGAGGGTTCCCGTTCAGGCCATTTGCGACATCAATAAACCAAAAATGAAGAATAATCCACTCCAAAAAGAAATGATAATAGCTACTAATGCCAATGCATTTTTTTCAGTTCTTTTAAAAAGAGCTATTAAACCAAGTAATAGAGATAATATTATGGACAACGAAATAAGAAAAAATCCTAGAGAAGGGTGAATTCTTATAACTGCATACATCATCCCAAATAGAAAAGGTATTGGAAATAAGCTTAAAACAAAAGAACAGTAGCTTAACCAAGAATATTTTTTCACTCAATCACCCCTGAAATTCACCTGTTTTTAAAGCGCGACACCTTCATGTTAACATGCTTTACTTAATAATTTATGTGGACTAAATAAATGATTGTAGTTTAAGTCAATTATATAATTACTCTTTTGAAATTACAAAAACAATCAGAATTCAGGTTTTGTATATTCATTGAACTTATAACTGAAAAGATCTTTTTCTAATCATTCGACTCCAAGCTTCGAAACTTTTATCTGCGTTAATTATAGCAATTCCTAGGATATAGAAATTTTTGTCATATCATCTCAAAATCTATGGATGTAGAAGAAAGGGAAATTAACAATCGTCAGGATACTTTAAACAATAGATAATAGGAAATTTTTAGAAAAATAGAATAGGTGAAAAAATGAAAATTCAAGGGCATGACATTATCTGTGATGTAAAAACCACTAATAATTATAATGATAAGTACACTGAACAATGTTTTTGTTATGAGTGTCAAAATTTCAGATTAAACTTTAGATCTAATTATCCGGAAGTAGTGGTCTTTCTAGAACAATTTGGAGTTAATATTGAATTTCCTTTAGAAATTATGGAATTGGGTTTTGATGTTCACAAAAAAAGAAGAGAATATAGTGTATATTATTCTATTAAAGGAGAGCTTCCTATAGACAGCATACTACTAACCATAAGTGGCACATCGATTGTGTTGAGAAATTGGAATGTTGCTAGTGAAGCATATTCGAATACTGGAATGAAGGAACCTTTTTTTATAATCGAAATATCAGAGCTATTTATAAATGCACATAAACACTAAATTAAACACTAAAAAATTAGCAAAAGATCAGAAGTCGACAATTAATGTAAGTAAGACCTTTGTGATACGACGATGCAATTTTAATAAAATTGGAGGATATACATGAACAATTTAGAGGTATTCTATATAGATGATATTTCATATCGGTTAAAAGGAGAACATAGTTTTGAGTGGATTAAAAATCTTGGTAAGGTATTTTGTGTTTTTGATGAACAAGACTCTGGAAATATAAGTTTTGGTATAGAGAAAGACGGTATAAAAAAGTTTGTTAAGTATGCAGGTGCAAAGACTATTGAGTTTCAAGGGGATCCCAAAGATGCAATTGCAACTTTAAAAAAGTCTATTATACTATATCAGGAATTAAAACACCCACACTTAATAAAATTGTTGGACCATTTTGAGACGGAAAAAGGATATGTATTAATATTCGAATGGTTTGATGGAGAGTGTCTTCATTCTCACTGGTCTTTTCCTCCACCCCAGAAGTATGAGCACCCCGACTCACCTTTTTTTCTATTTAAAAATCTACCTGTTGAATCCCGACTAAAATCGATAAAGTGTATATTGGAATTCCACAAGTATGTAGAAAACAAGGGTTACGTAGCTGTTGATTTTTATGACGGTAGCATTCTGTATGATTTTAAAAGTAACATCGCTAAAATTTGTGATATTGACTTATATAAGAAAAAGCCTTTTCAAAATAAAATGGGAAGACTTTGGGGTTCATCAAGGTTTATGTCTCCAGAAGAGTTTGAACTGGGCGCTGTTATTGATGAAAGAACCAATGTCTTTAACATGGGTGCGATGGCTTTTTGTTTATTAGGAGGAGAGCTTGATCATTCATTTTCTAAATGGGATGCAAATGAAGCTCTATATGAAGTTGCATTAAAAGCTGTTGAAAAAGATAGGAGTAAGAGATATTTATCTGTTTCGGAATTATGCTTGGCATGGAATTTAGCATTGCAAGGAGGGTAAAATATATAATAGCAAGTTATTAATTTAGGAGCGGGTACAGTGATAATAGTAATTAATACATATATTTTCTATAGTTTTTTGAAGAAGCGAATTATTGAAAGCTTCCTCCATTATTTTGACTTCAAATAAAGCTTCAATTAAAAGCTCTATATTTAATGATAAAAACTGTTCGGAGATAATGAACAAAAATTGTTCAATTAAAATTGATGATAAAACCTCGCTTTTGTCTATTTTTTTTTGCTTGTTTTTAGATTTTATTTCCCAGTATAGAAATTGTTAATTTATCTTGAATTTAAGATTGTCACAATTTATACACGTGGAATTGGCATAATGCTTTGATTTTAATAGATACCGTTCGAAAAGCTATTATATAATATGATTACATATTGCTAGAACATTCAACAAAGAGCCTTGTTTAGATTTAAAGAAAATAGTAATAAAGAAGGAGGGGTAGGATGGAATTTAAGAATTTAATAACGAGTTATTGGTGGATTATAGTTGTTGCTTTAATAGGGTTAGTTATTATAGCTTTTATTATTGGAAATGTTTATATGAATCGTAAAATTGCTAAAGAGGTAGAACTTCTGTCGGAAGCATCAGAAGAAATTAATGAAAAACCAGCTGCTAAAATACAAGAAAAAGATTTAGAAGGTTTACCTAAACCAGTGGAAAAATGGTTAAAATCTATTGGAATAGTTGGACAAGAAAGGATTCGCGCCATAAGCTTTTCTCAACGTGGGAAAATGAAACTAAAGCCGGATCAAGAAAATTGGATGGATTCAGAGGCAAAACAATACGTTCGAGTGGATGAGCCAGGTTATTTATGGCATGTCGATCTCCCTGTTATTCCTGTTCTTAATACTAAAGGAAGGGATCTATTTTATGATGGGGAAGGAGCTATGGAGATTCGTATTGGCTCTTTGATACCGGTAGTTAATGAAAAAAGTAGTGACAAACTTAATGAATCCTCTCTGCACCGTTTTCTTTTAGAATTGCCATGGTATCCTACAGCAGCCCTTGAAGATTATATGACCTGGAAAAAAATCGACACGCAAAGTGCAAAGGGGATTTTATCTTTTAAAGGTATCACGGTGGAAGCTATTTTTTATTTTGACGAAGAGGGAAACCTTATTAAGCAGGAAAGCCTTAGATATAAAGAAAATGATGATGAGGCAGAGAGAATCCCATGTATTGGGAAAATCAAAGGACACACTATAGTAGATGGGCTTAAAATTGCTAACCGTGCTGAGGTTACATGGGTTATGGATGGTGAGCCTTTTACTTGGTATAAACTAGAGAATTTTGATATTAATATCAAAAGGTGAAAAAAGACACACAAATATAAAAATTTGCAGAAGTTATTTCTTTTGTTCAACGTTTTCAATAGTCTCTGCAAGTGGAGTATTATATAGCCTGCTTTTGGGTTCATATATTTTTTGAGACGGCCATAGTCCGTGATGTCCGGAGAATAGATAGCTGACTATACATGCAACAAAAAAATATTCTAAACCTTTGCCGTCAAACATTTCCATTGCCAGCAGGAAAGCTGCTATAGGCGTATTAGACCCTCCACAAAAAACAGCAATTAATCCTAATGCTGCAAGAAATGACAGAGGTAAATCGATGAAGGAGTGTAAGCTATTTCCTAATGTTGCACCAATAAAAAATAAAGGGATAGCTTCACCCCCAACAAACCCTGTACCAATCGTTACTGCAGTGAAAATTAGTTTAGCTAAAAAGGCAAAGGGTGGAACGTCTTCTATAAAAGATTGTTCTATCATCTGTAGCCCTCGGCCATTGTAATCTTGGGAACTAACCATTAAAGTTAATACAACAATGACAACTCCTCCAAAAAAAGCTCTTTTCATATGGTTTTTATTGAAAAGTTTCTCTGAAAATTTTTCTATTCCATGCCTCAACTGGCAGTATAAAACACTAATTAAACTGAAGATTATAGATAGAAGTATAACTATTATAAATGTCATAAGGGTTATCTCAGGTACGGTTTGTATGATAAATTCTTCGTGTTTATGCTCCCAAGCTACTGTAGTTACGTAGTGGGCCACAAAGCTTGCAGTTAGGCAAGGAACAAGTGCTTCAAATTTCAGCTTTCCTAATGCAGCCATTTCCATACCAAATACGGCACCTGTTATTGGTGCTCCAAAAGCAGCACCAAAACCAGCACTAATACCACTCATCATTAAAACTTTCTTGTCTAATCTGTTTACCTTAAAAAATTTGTTGACCGCAGCAGCTACACTTCCTCCCATTTGGACTGCTGCACCTTCTCTACCCGTAGACCCTCCAAAAAGGACAGTGATAAAAGTCCCGAAATAAACGATAGGGCCCATTCTAAGTGGTACCTCTTTTTTTTCATGAACCGAGTCTATTACCAAATTATTTAGTTTAGCAGTGTCATTTAAAGTATAATTCAAAAAAACTTTGCCGTAGTTCATATATATATAACCTATGAGGACTCCTCCAAAGGGAAGGAGGAAGATGAGCCAATCTCTTTTTTCTCGTATTTCATCTCCTAGATAATCATTTGTTTCTAAAAGGAAAGTGGTTGTTGAACCAACAATTATACCAATTATGCTTCCAAAGACAATCCATTGAATTAGTACAGAAAAAAAGTTTTTATACTTTCGTAACATTCACCAGGTCGCCTCTTTTCTTTTTAAAAATTCAATTCTATTGTTACCTATTGAATTAAATTTATTAAAATAATTATGGAATAGGTAATGTGGATTTTACGAAAGTTCAATATCTCATAAAAAAATCTTGAAGTGCCTATTTATATAGAGAGTTTTATATAAATAAATTGTGAATGGATATTTACAAATAATATGTTAAAAGCGAAAAATCCGAACTATTTTAATTCTGCAGTCGAATTAAAGTTCGGATTTTTTTAGCTTAAACCACTTATTTCAAAGCATTTTTATACGTTTAAGGATGTAACTAAGATTATGAAGAATCCTATTAAGAACGATATGGCTATTACTCTATACTTTATTTTTTTCTGGTGATACAAGACTTGCGAGAGTAAAAGCTACCCCAATTAATGCAACTAACATAAAAAACTGAGCGTAGGTTTTCGGATAAGTTATTAGAAAAATAATTAAAGATGCTGTAATGAGGCTAACATTGTATAATGTTTTCTTCTTAGTAAATTGCATGTTTCACACCTTCTTTTTCATTATTTAATATCTTTTTTTTACTTAATAACAAAGATATATCCTTCTAAAGCAACTTTATCCTTATTTTCAATTAATGATCTCATTACCTCCTTCGCTGATATAAGTTTATAATCCTTTAAATTACCTATAATAATTAAAAAATCACGAGAGGGGTGTATGACATGGAAATAAATGAGTTATTGATTAGAATTGCTATCGGTTTTTTTGTTCTCTTTATTTTAACGAGAATCTCAGGTAGAAAAGAAATAAGTCAAATGACATTTTTTAATTTTGTATCGGCAATTGCAATTGGATCAATCACTGCAAATCTTGTTGTTAATTCAAATCTCAGTATCCGTAATGGTGTTTTGGCACTGACAGGTTGGACTATATTTACTTTACTAATGGACTATATCGATATTAAATCTATAAAGGGAAGGAAAGTGGTAACTGGTGGTCCGATTATTGTCATCCGGGAAGGGCGTATTATCGAAAAAGCACTTCGCAAAAGTAGACTTGACTTAGATTTTTTGAATGCAATGCTAAGACAACAGAGTATTTTTGCAATTCCGGATGTGGATTATGCTGTATTTGAAACTAACGGGACATTATCAGTTATGCCAAAAGATAATCAAAAACCGGTAACAAATAAGGATATGAATAAAGTTAGGAAATCAAATGTATATTCAATTCCAACAGGAATTATATCTGATGGAAAACTACTTGTTAAAAATTTAGAAAAGTTAAATCTTGATCAAAATTGGGTACTAGGCCAATTAAAACAATCTGAAGTTGGTTACATTTCTGATGTGTTTTTTGCACAAGTTCAGAAAGATGGCTCTCTTTTTATAAGTGAAAAGGACAAAAAAGGTGGCAATTAATTCTCCTGTTTGATATTTTCAATTTTTCCAAAATATATATGACGTAGTAGTCTCAAACGAAAGAAAATGGAATTACAAATACGCATGAATATTATCCGCTTGAAAAGTCATATTAAAATATAGAGATGGATAAAATCGAAAGGATGATAACTATGAAGTACATTACTGCATTTATAATAAAGTTTGTGATGATTACAGCAGTACTATGGGTTGTTTTTAGTTTGTTTTACGGAGTGAATTTCGGAGATGTTTTATTAATAAGTATTATTCTAACTCCTATTGCTTTTGCCGCAGATGTTTTTGTCATGCCGAAAATTGGCAATGTCTTTGCGGTAATCGGTGATTTTGCTCTATGTTTTTTGGCTATCTGGTTTATTGGTGCCTCTATCTTTGACGGGATGTTTCCTTTACTTACAGCAGCCTTTTTAGCTGCCTTAGTGATTTCAGTGGGTGAGTTAATATATCATCGTTATTTGCGCAACAAGGTGTATACAAATGTAGATAGTTCATCAAACTATGGGCATACAGTAAATTTCCAAACAGAAGTTAGCGAGGAACTAGAACCAGATATTAGAAAACGAAAAAAGTAATGGCAAAATTATTCTAGATTAAGTATAAACGATTTTACGATGTAGTATTTAAGATGTTGGAATATTTTTGTTTGCTTATTTTAGGAGGATTCTAAATGACTAATGTAGATAAACATACTAGTTATGGAAGTGATTATAAATATATCCCTGCCACTTCTATAAGCAGTGGGTTAGGAATAGAAGTGCTACCTGACGTATTTAATCAAACCATTCAAATCGTTAATATTCAATTAGTGGGGAATCCTAAAACGGATAATTTTGTATTAATTGATGCGGGAATGCCCAATTCTGCGGATGAAATTATTTCTGCTACAGAAGATCGTTTTGGAAAAAATACTCGTCCAAAAGCGATTATTTTAACACATGGTCATTTTGATCATGTAGGAGCTATAATTGAATTAATAAACCACTGGGAAGTTCCTGTTTTCGCACATGAATTAGAATTACCTTACCTCACAGGCCAAAATAGCTACCCGGAACCAGATCCCACTGTCGAAGGTGGTATGATAGCAAAATTATCTCAGATGTTTCCGAACAATCCTATAAACTTAGGTGAAAACATACAATCCCTCCCATATGATGGAACTGTTCCTTATATGCCAGAATTCAAATGGGTTCACACACCTGGCCACACGCCAGGGCATGTGTCTTTATTCAGAGAGAAAGATGCAACACTACTAGCGGGAGATGCATTTGTGACCGTTAAACAGGATTCGTTATATAAGGTATTAACCCAACAACAAGAAATAAGTGGACCACCAAGGTATCTTACAACAAATTGGGAAGCAGCCCGAGAATCCGTGAAGAAGTTGGCAGCTCTGAACCCATCTGTAGCAATTACTGGACATGGGATGCATATGGATGGAAAATTATTGTCAGAGAGCTTGGAGAAGTTAGTAAACGAATTCGATAGTATTGCAATTCCGTATCACGGTAAATACGTAAATTAGAGGGAACTATAATCAATTTATTTAAAATTGAAATATAGAATAAAATGCTTATCTCGTATTGAATAATCACAATCACAAATAAAATGATATGCTGCTCATTTATAGCTTAAAAAAGCAAAAACTGGTCCAAATTTCGAAACTATGCAAAGTAGCTTAATTTAACAAACCAGTCTTATTTTTGAAACACGAGAACCGGTTCAATTGTGCACGAAACTTATTATGAAACGCCAGAACCGTCCCCGTGTTGTACTACTTGATTTCGCCCTTTATCTTTTGCTTGATATAATGCATCATCTGCGTATTTTAGCATGGTATCCTTGTCGATTTGCGCACTAGGAGTGGCTGTAAATACACCAATGCTTAGTGTTACATATTCAGATAATGGAGAATTTTCATGTGCTATTTTTAATTGTTCGATTTTCCTATTGATATTGTTGGCAATGCGCCCTACTTCCGCTTGTCTTAACTTAGGAATCAGACAAACAAATTCCTCGCCACCATATCTAGCAGCTAATCCGTTAGGCAATGCGTGAAGCTGTTTATCCAGTTCCTGTGCAACCTGCTTTAGACACTCATCCCCTCTTTGATGTCCATACAAATCATTGAAGAATTTAAAATAATCAATATCTAAAAATAAAATAGAAAGAGGTATGTTGTTTTTAGCACAAGCCTCATATTGCTCTTTAAAGTATTCATCAAATTGTCTTCGGTTCGGTATATTGGTTAACCCATCAATTAATGCCATATTTTTTAACTTATCGTTTAATTCCGCGAGCTTTTTATTTGTATGCAGTAATTGATTGGTACGGGCTTCAACCTTTTCTTCAAGTTCACTATTTAACTGAGCTAAGTCAGTGGCCAAATTTTTAGAGAGATCTAAGGAGTGAGATAGCCTTCTTGAAATTACCAAAGACAAACATATCATCAAAAAGACAAGGCCAATTGGATATAAATTCACGTCAGGCAGTAGTAGGAATTCAACGGCTAAATCCAATAGAATACTGACCATTAATAATACGATTCCGATTAGTAAATAGTATCGTTCCTCATGTTTGCTTTTCAAAGATCTGATGAGGACGATAAATACATAGCAGACACATATAATCATAAAAATATGAAAGAAGACCTCGATGGACAGAAATATTTTCGATCCTGTAAATAACGTAAGGAGATTAAATATACCTGTGACAACGATCGTCACAATAGTAAACCATTTAGAGCTCTCCTTTGGGTAGAGAGGATAAAGGACCATAGCTAATAATGGGACATGGCTATACAAACTTATATAATCTAATTTATTTACAATTTCCCAAGGTATATTAGGAAATATTTTAGTGAAAAAAACATTATCAACCATCAAATTACGAAAAGCAGCTACTAAACATAGCGCGCCGAAATAAAAGAAATAGGGCTCTACTTTACGGAATACGCCAAGACCAATATGATAAATTCCAGCTAACAATAAAAATCCGATTAAAATAGATTGAAAAAAAATATCTTTTTCATGACTAGCATATATGTTTTTTGAAGTTCCAAAAATAATAGGATCCAATATGCCCCCATCTATATGATGAAAATTGGAAATTTGTAAGGTAATGATGAAGGTATCCGTGTTGGGCGAAAAGTGAATTACTTGAGGTTTCTTGTCAGGTATACTGGTACTTTTGTCGATTCCAACTTGCCCATTTGTAGCCATCAGCTGACCATCAACCCATAATTTATAGCTAGAATACATATATGGAATCTTTAGACTTAATACTTCATTTAATGTCGTGTTAGAAACTTTTAATCGATATGTAGCATAACCATCATTTGATAGTGGTTTATCTTTTATGGAAGGATCATTCCAAATTCCTAGTAAATCGATAATACGAGCTTCACTATTTGAAGAACCTTCAGAAAAATCCTCAGGATTTAATAGTTGTTTCCAATAAAATTTCCATTCACCATTTAGCTGAATTAATTTATCTTCATGCTTCCATTCAGATAAATCTAATTCCCCATTCATAGCAACTTTATCTTGTGAGGATATCTGTGCAGGCAGGTCACATGCTTGTAATATAAAAATGAAAAATAATAATGTGATTAACTTAAGCTTCATAAAGTCACCCATTTTCTTGGAAGCTATAAAACATCAGGATGGTTCTTCTGTTTCATTAGGTGGTTTCGTGGTAACCTTTATTATAACAGAAAATAAGAAAAAAGATAGGTTCATAGTCCTATTTAGGAGGAGGTTTTGATGTTGGGGCATAAAATCTATCCCCGAATAGGAATAATTATAGATTTTACATGCTTTTTTTACTTTTCGCACGCTTATGAACTAGCATGAAAAGTATCTTTGTGCAATTAAATCTGAGACAATGATTATATCGTAGAAATAGTAAAGGAGACTTAATTAAATGACTCAACCGTCCATTTCAGCCTCTTATATGTTGAAAAATAAGAATATTAATTTTAAAAATAGAATCGTAAAATCAGCGATGAGTGAAGGGATGGCTTCTGAAAATTATCTACCAACCGACAATATAATAAGACTTTATAAAACCTGGGCGGATGGTGGAGTTGGATTACTCATTACAGGAAATGTAATGATTGATCGCAAAGCTTTAGGTGAACCGAGAAACATCGTATTAGAGGACAGTGAAGATATAGATTTATTTAAGAAATGGGCCGAAGCGGGCACAAGTAATAATACGCATTTCTTTATGCAGATTAATCATCCTGGAAAACAAGTGCTTAAAGGCGTTGTAAAGGAAGCAGTTGCACCTTCAGCAATTCCATTTAAATCTGACCTACAACGATTTTTTCCAAAATGTCGGGCACTGTCCTGTGAGGAAATTGAAGAGATTATTCAACGATTTGCCTCCACGGCCGAGCTTGCCAAGGTAGCGGGCTTTACTGGTGTACAGATTCACGCGGCACATGGATATTTAATAAGCCAATTTCTTTCCCCTAGACATAATCAGAGAAAGGATAAGTGGGGTGGGACCATTGAAAACCGTTTTAGGTTCCTGTCTGAAATTTATCAAGCAATTCGCGCTAGAGTTGGGGATGATTTTCCGATAGGAGTGAAGATAAATAGTTCTGACTTTATGAAAGCTGGCTTCACTGAAGAAGATTCTCAATTTGTGATCTCTGAATTAGAAAAGTTGGGTATCGATCTTATTGAAATTTCCGGTGGAACGTATGAAAAAGCAGCATTATTTGGAAAAGACGCAAAACCATCCACTGTTAAACGGGAAGCATACTTTTTAGAATACACGGAAAAGTTAAAAGAAATTACGAATGTTCCCCTCATACTAACAGGTGGGTTTAGGACTTCATCAGCTATGAACGAGGCACTAACATCTGGCGCAACAGATTTTATCGGGTTAGCACGGCCAATGGCGCTCTATCCTGATTATCCGAATAAGCTGCTAGAAAATAAAGTTTCCAATCTTTCTATCAAGCCAGTTAAAACTGGACTTCCTTTTATTGATAATAAGGGATTAATTGAATTAACATGGTATAACCAACAACTCGTAAGAATCGGAAAAGGAAAATCTACTAAGCCTACTTTCTCACCTATACTTGCTCTCCTGCTTACCATATTTAAGAATGGAAAAGAGATTTTTGAGAAAAGAAGAGTGTAAATATTTGGTATAGCAATCTGAATAGGTAATATTAAAATAGCTTCTTGACTTTTTTTAAAAGCTATGATAAAAATAAGTTAACCGTTTACAATTTAAAAGGATTGTTACTGTTCGGCAGGCAAAACCTAAGTTTGTTACAGGTGTATCTCAGTGATATTCTTGTGATCAGATTTAGGTTTTTTATTTTGCCATATTGAAGAAGATATAAATTGATATACTATACAGTAAGAGGTGGTGATTAGATGATAATTAAGAAAGTACTGAACAATAACGTCATTGTAACGGAAAATGAGTATAACCAAGAAATGGTTGTGATGGGGAGAGGTATAGCCTTTCAAAAGAAAGCAGGAGGACAAATTGATGATAGTCAAGTTGAGAAAACCTTTGTACTCCAAAATACTGGAATTTCAGAAAAGCTAGACCAATTATTGAAATACACCTCTGAAAAATATTTAGATATATCTTCTGAAATTTTAGCCTATGCTCAGTCGATTCTGCCATACAAGTTAGATGAATATTTATATATTGCATTAACGGATCACCTTAGCTTTGCTATTGCCAGACATGAACAGGGCATTGAATTGAAAAACAGCCTTTTATATGAAATAAGAAAATACTATAAAAAAGAGTATGAAATTGCGTTAAAATCCTTGGATATCATTGAAAAGCACACTGGGGTTCGCTTAGATGAAGATGATGCAGGTTCCATTGCATTACACTTAGTTAATAGTCAAATTTCTGGAGAAAATATGGAAACTGCTGTCCAAGTTACGGAGACGGTGAATAATATTTTAAATATAGTGAAGTATCATTATCAGGTTGAATTGGATGAAAGCTCTATTAATTACGAGCGATTTGTAACACATCTTCGTTATTTTGCTATTCGATTTATAAGGAACGAGAAAATGGAAGACACCGTAGATGATTTTCTTTATGAGCAAGTGCAAAGGAAATATCGAAATGCATATGCTTGTACAGAAAAAATAAATATCTATTTAAAAAAGAATTTTAACTGGACTTTGTCGCAAGATGAGAAGGTTTATTTAACGGTGCACATTCACCGAGTAACGTTTCGTCAACAAGAACTAAAGAAAAATGATTAATTTATAAAAGCGCTTTAAATTTTAGTTGACAGCACATAAAAAGCATGATAAATTTTAGTTGTTAATTAATTAACGACTTAAGTGACTTAAAAAATGCATATTAAAAATTTAGGAATGTTACCTGTTTTGGGCATAACCTGGATCAAATAGAATTGACACTATCTCTGTGTGTCTATTCCATTTGATTCAGGTTTTTTATTTGCCCAAAACCAAAAAAATAAAAGAGAAGGTGGCCTGTTATGAAATATAATCAATTGGCAAAAGATATTATTGCAAATGTCGGAGGAAGAGAAAACGTTAAAAGTGTTGTTCACTGTATCACTCGTCTTCGCTTTAAATTAAAAGATGAAAGTAAAGCGAACACGGAAGTGTTAAAAAATATGGATGATGTTGTCACGGTGATGAAAAGTGGTGGTCAGTATCAAGTAGTTATTGGTAACCATGTACCAGATGTATATAAAGCAGTGGTTGAAGAAGGTGGTTTTCAATCTGAAAAATCAGTAGATCCAGAAGATGCAGATGGTGAAAAAGGTAGTGTACTAAATCGCTTTATCGATATGATTTCTGGAATCTTTACTCCAATCCTCGGGGTGTTAGCTGCTTCCGGTATGATTAAAGGCTTCAATGCATTGTTTGTTGCTATTGGATGGTTAGATAACACTGGTGGCACGTATCAAATTTTAAATGCAATTGGTGATGGGTTATTTTACTTCCTACCTATATTACTAGGTTACACTGCAATGAAAAAGTTCGGTGGGACCCCGTTCTTAGGGATGGTTATTGCAATGGCTTTGGTTTATCCAGCTTTAGAAGGTATACCATCAGCGGGCGACCCATTGTACACCTTATTTGCAGGAACTGTGTTTGAATCACCGGTATATATTGAATTTTTTGGAATTCCGGTTATCTTAATGACTTATTCTATGTCAGTTATACCCATTATCGTCTCAGCATTTTTTGCAGTAAAAATAGAAAAATTCTTTGCGAAGGTAATTCCTTCGGTTGTTAAAATGTTCTTGGTTCCAATGTTCACGTTGCTTATTATTATTCCATTAACATTTATTATAATTGGTCCAATTGCAACTTGGGCTAGTCAGTTGTTAGGACAAGCTACTGTTGCAGCGTATTCGTTAAGTCCAGTAATTGCAGGGTTTTTCCTTGGTGGGTTTTGGTTGGTATTTGTTATGTTTGGTTTGCATTGGGGACTTGTTCCTATTGCAATTAATAACTTTACAAGTCAAGGCTATGATCCTGTATTAGCACTAATTTTTGCGCACTCCTTTGCTTTAGCCGCTGCAATTGCAGCTGTATGGATTAGAACTAAAAATCCAAAAATGAAAACACTTAGTCCACCAGCTATTATCTCAGGTATATTCGGGGTCACCGAACCTGGTATGTATGGTATAGCTTTACCACTTAAGCGACCATTTATATTCGTTATTATTTCATCAGCAATTGGTGGAGCGTTATTAGGTTTATTCGGTACAACTGGATATGTAATGGGTGGTCTTGGTGTATTCCAGCTCCCAAGTTTTATTCCTAGTGAAGGTATAGATATAACAGTTATTGGTGCTATAATCGCAGCGTTGGTGGCATCAATTCTAGCATTCGTTTTAACCTTCTTCTTTGGTGATATTAACAAAAATGATACCGCAATAACAGAAACGCCTGCAGAGCCTGATACAGATAAAACTAAAAATGATGTAAAAAATGAAGTAATTGTAAGTCCATTAAAAGGAAAAGTTAAAAATCTAGCAGATATAAATGATACAGCATTTGCATCAGGTGCACTAGGACAAGGCGTAGCAATCGAACCATCGGAAGGAAAATTGTTTGCACCTGTATCAGGAACTGTCACAGCACTGTTCCCAACGCATCATGCAATTGGTATCACATCTGACGAGGGCGCAGAAGTCCTGATTCATATCGGAATGGATACTGTACAATTAGACGGTAAACACTTTAAAGCGCATATTGCACAAGGAGATCGTGTAGAGAGAAATCAAATATTAATTGAATTTGATATGAATGGCATTAAAAAAGATGGTTTCGATTTAACAACACCAGTAGTAATTACAAATCACAGTCAATTTGAAATCACAACAATAAACGAACAAGAAATTAAGTCTCAAGATTTATTAATAGAACTCAAAGCAAAATAATGATAACTCAAAAGGAAAAGTGTTCGGTTAAAATAAATTACTTTTCCTTTAAAAAATAGAATCGCAATTGCTTGATCAATTAGGAGGAATAAATGATGACGAAACAATTTCCAAAAGGATTTTTATGGGGTGGCGCTACAGCTGCTAATCAATTTGAAGGTGGATATAACGAAGGTGGAAAAGGTCTGAATCTTGCCGATGTGCTTCCTGGTGGTAAAGGAAGACTAAAACTACTGGCACAAACTGGCTTTGATTTTGAAATTGATCATTCAAAATACACATATCCAAATCACGAAGGAATTGACTTTTATCATCGTTACAAAGAAGATATTGCATTATTCGCGGAAATGGGATTTAAAGTATTCCGTTTGAGTATAGCCTGGAGTCGCATATTCCCTAATGGTGATGAGCTTGAGCCTAATGAAGCTGGATTGGCTTTTTATGACCGTGTCTTTGATGAACTTCACAAACACGGAATTGAACCATTAGTAACGATAGCACATTATGAAACACCATTGCACCTTATAAAAGAATATGGGGGGTGGAGAAATCGTAAATTAATTGAATTCTTTGACCGCTATGTAAGAGCTATCTTTACACGATATAAAGATAAGGTTAAATACTGGCTTACGTTTAATGAAATAAACGGCGCAACACATATGCCATTATTAGGTCTTGGATTTTCTCCTGAGAAGGAAGAAACACGTCTTCAAGATAGTTTTCAAGGATTACATCATCAATTTGTTGCTAGTGCAAAAGCAGTTAAATTAGGACACGAAATTATCCCAGAATCCCAAATTGGTTGTATGTTGATTTATGCACCTGTGTACTCGTATGATTCTAATCCGGAAAATGTAATGCACGCTAAACGAGAAGGAGATATTTTCAATTTCCTTTGCGGTGACGTTCAGGTGCGCGGAGAGTATCCATACTTTGCGGATAGATACTTTGATGAGAATAATGTAACACTAGATATAGAAGAAGGGGACCTTGAAATAATCAAAGAAGGTACTGTTGATTTCATTTCATTTAGCTACTACATGTCACGAACGGATAAAAAGATAAAAACACCAGAAGAAATTGGTGAAGGAAACCTAATCGGTGGAGTTAAAAATCCATTCTTAAAGGCAAGCGATTGGGGATGGGAAATCGATCCTGTGGGTTTAAGGGTTTCCTTAAATGAACTTTATGGACGTTATCAAAAGCCTTTAATGGTTGTTGAAAATGGACTAGGAGCTTATGACAAAGTAGAAGAAGATGGATCGATTAATGATGATTACCGCATTGAATACCTTCGTGAGCATATTGAACAAATGGGCGAAGCTGTTGAGGATGGTGTGGACTTACTTGGTTACACGAGCTGGGGCTGTATCGATTTAGTTAGTGCATCCTCTGGTGAATATTCGAAACGCTACGGCTTCATTTATGTTGATAAGCATGATGACGGAAGCGGTACATTAGAACGTAAACGTAAAAAATCGTTCTTCTGGTATAAGGATGTTATTTCTTCAAACGGAAAAAACTTATAAAGTAAAACAATATCAGTGAGGGGTTCCTCGCTGATATTGTTCATTAACAGAGAGGAGAATCGATATGACGAAAAAAATAAATGCTTTCCCTGAAGGCTTTTTGTGGGGCGGAGCCATTGCTGCAAACCAATCAGAAGGTGCTTATTTAACAGATGGAAAAGGCTTAACTACAGTTGACCTTCTACCAACAGGTGAAAATAGATTTCCGATTATGCTAGGAAGTCTTCCATCTTTTTCACCAATGGAAGGAGAATATTATCCTTCCCATGAAGCGATTGATTTTTATCATCGTTTCAAAGAGGATATTGCATTATTTGCAGAGATGGGTTTTAAAACATTGCGTGTTTCTATTTCGTGGGCTAGAATTTTCCCAAATGGAGATGACAACAAGCCAAATGAAGCTGGATTACAATTCTACGATGATTTATTTAATGAATTAAAGAAAAATGATATAGAGCCACTTGTTACATTAGCGCACTTTGATGTTCCGGTTCATTTAGTAAAAGAGTATGGAAGCTGGAAAAACAGAGAGCTCATTGGTTTTTTTGAGAAGTATGCAAAAACAGTATTTTCACGCTATAAGAATAAAGTGAAATACTGGTTAACCTTTAATGAAATCAATATGCTATTACATTTGCCTTACATTGGAGCAGGTCTTGTATTTAGTGAAGGTGAAGATAAGCAGCAAGTGAAATATCAAGCAGCTCACCATCAACTAGTTGCAAGTGCGTTAGCGGTGAAAGCGGCACATGAGATTATACCGGACGTTAAAGTTGGGTGCATGCTTGCAGCGGGTATGACTTATCCGTATTCAAGTAATCCGGATGATGTAATGGACGCAATGGATAAAGATCGTGAATCCTTTTTCTTTATTGATGTTCAGTCGCGTGGCGAATATCCTAGCTATGCGAAACGCTTTTTTAAGGATAATAATATTGTGGTTAAAACAGAAGAAGAGGATGAAAAGCTTCTTAAAGATTACACAGTTGATTATATTGGATTTAGTTATTATTCTAGTAGAGTAACAAGCACTGATCCTAAAGTGCAAGAGGATACAACAAGTGGAAATATATTTGGATCAATAACTAATCCATATTTAAAAACGTCTGAGTGGGGCTGGACAATTGATCCAAAAGGTTTTCGTATCACTGCTAATCAGTTGTATGATCGATATCAAAAACCATTATTTGTTGTTGAGAATGGTCTAGGTGCAGTGGATGAACCTGATGCGCAAGGGGAAATAAATGATGATTACCGTATCGTTTATCTACGTCAACATCTAAAAGAGATGCAAGAAGCGATCAATGATGGTGTAGATATTATTGGATACACAAGTTGGGGTCCTATTGATATTGTTAGTGCTTCAACTGGTGAAATGAAAAAACGTTACGGTTATATTTATGTAGATAGAGATAATAAAGGAAATGGCACATTACAACGAAGTAAAAAGCAAAGCTTTTATTGGTATAAGAAAGTAATTGAATCTAATGGGGAAAATCTTGACTAGGCTTGTAATAGATTCGTTAAGTTTTCTTAAGTGAAAAAATGAGAGATGTAAAATGGAGATGTTGATTCGAAAAAGAATTGGCATCTCCATTTTTTTATGAAACACGAATGCGGAAAGAATTAATGATATTTCATCACATTATATTAACTACATGAAATGTGGACAGCGTGCGCAAATTAGGATAGATTGGAAGCAATGATGTCTGTAAATTTTAATGGCAGAATGAATAAAAATAATAGGAGTTTTTATAATGGATAATAACGATATACTAATTCGTTTAAGATACGGCTTGGAAATAAAAAATAAGGAAATGGTAGATATATTTAAATTGGGTGGGATCAATGTTTCTGTGCCAGAAGTGATAATGATTCTAACTAAATCTGATGAAGATGACGAGGAAAATGACGATCAAATAAAATGTGATAACATCATGTTAGATTCATTTTTAAGTGGATTCATTACTTATAAAAGAGGAAAGCAAGAAAACAAACCAACGCAATCAGATAAGCCGGAAGCTTCGATTAAGAGAAAGGTAAACATGAATAATGTGCTATTAAAGAAAGTTAAAATAGCGCTCACTTTAACCACTGAGGATATGCTTGAAATATTTGAGGAAGCGGGAATCAGAGTCACAAAAGGCGAGTTGGGTGCTTTGTTAAGAAAAGAAGGACATAAAAATTATAGAGAATGCGGCGACAAGTTCGCGAGGAATTTCTTAAAAGGACTAGCTATTAGATATAGAGGATAATATTACGGCAAGGTCTTGCTTTGGGATGATAGAAGGCTGGGAAGATATATATTAAATTCTTTTGAGAAGACCTGCAACATATTACCAATGTGAAAATGGTGTATATTGAAAGTTTTTTGAATTTTAAGCTTGTTAATGCAAATTTCCTTTTAAGTGAAAGATAAGTTTTTAGGGTTCTTGAAAACCGTAAACAGCTACAAAGGTTAGTATTAGACTATTTAAAAGCATAATGATGCTAAAAGTAAATAATAGTACACTATACTTATTTCTCTCCGCAGGAAAAGCAAATAAAAGACCTAGCAAATTATACAGATTTAAAAAGACAATAAACGATGTACCTTTAGTTCCAAATGTTAAGATTTCAAAAAGACTTCCACCCTGCAATAAAAAAATAATTGTACTTAATCCCAGTAGCGTAAATGTTAATGATAAAACCGAAAAGAGTTTCCTCATTTATCTCATCCTATTTTGAATAATTTTTATTTAAACAAAGGTGATTTTCACGAGATAGTAAGATGCTTTTTTAAAATTATTGTTGTCTGTTTTACTAGATTTCTTCTAACACCAATGTTAAAAGTGGGAACAAGTCCTTTTCAGGCTTACCTCTCGTCGGATTAATCACCACCTAGTTATTCAACCTAACATTTTAGATATACCGTTTAAAAGGATGGCAAAAACTGAACTTAGGAAAGTAAAACCAGCAAGTTGCACTGCAAATGCTATGTTATTCTTAAATTCTAATACGGTATATATGGCGCCTAAAGTACATAGGACAAACCATATTGGAATAAAAATTAAGTCGGAAACACTAATAGGCAACAAAACATAAAAACCTGATACATATAGTATCCAATGGATAATAAGTAGACCATATATAATATAAGTTCCCTTATAAGGAGATGCGCCTTTGCCGTGTTTTCTTACTAAAAGAAAGGGCAATACGATAATAGTAATTATGGTTATCGCAAAAATTACCATTAGAATTGAAGTTAATCCCAAATCCATCCCTCTCTCATGATTTTTACTCAAAGTACGTACTACACTAATGATTTTTATTATACTATTAATAGGTAAATAATTCCAATTAAATTGAATAATAGTTATCGCATGTTATCAGGGAATAGAATTATTCACAACTACAGCAAGAAAAAGGGTCGTCATGTAGTTTCCAACTATTTCTTGCTATTTATTATTTTATCTGATATGCTTATGAAGAATTATTTTTGTTCGGTTTAAGTCTGAGAGTAAAGAATAAGTATCGCACTTTTTACCTTTTATCTACATTGAGCAATTATAGTATTAACTTGTGGAAAAATATCCACGCAGGAGGAAACAAATATGCAACAAGGTACAGTAAAATGGTTTAACGCAGATAAAGGTTTTGGTTTTATCGAAGTAGAAGGTGGCGAAGATTTATTCGTACATTTCTCAGCTATTCAAGGTGACGGTTTTAAAACTTTAGACGAAGGTCAAGCAGTTACATTTGAAACTGAAGATGGTCAACGTGGACCTCAAGCTACTAACGTTAATAAAGCATAATTATTGAAAGGGCTCAAATTATGAGCCCTTTTTTATTTTACATTAAGCGAGTATAAATTTTTCACTCAGAAGCGTAATCAACGTAGTGAAAATTTAACCTACTAAGTATAAGAAAAACGAAAACATTCGCTAAAGGACGAGCGAATGCAAGTTTTCTAATTTAGCAGTTATATTATACTGTTTCCTCCCTTTCCTAAGTAATAGACTTTAAAACAAACTTCAATGTAGAAGGTAAAGAACCCTTAAAAGAGATGAAATAGTTTTTTAACACGAGATTTTTAGCCTAGTTTAACTGCAAGGTTTAGTTTAGGTACCTTTATTTTGGTATAATTGCATATGATTAACTGACAAAGCAAATGTTAAAAGTAAACTAAATATAAATGAGGTATACAAATGAATGAAATGAATTTTAAAAGTTATCAATTAAGTACAGAATTACAAAAAGCATTAGATGTATTGAAGTATAATGAGCCTACTGACGTTCAAAGGGAAGTAATTCCAAGAGTGTTGGAAAGCCAAGATTTAATCGTTAAATCACAAACTGGAAGTGGGAAAACTGCCGCTTTTGGTATTCCTATCTGTGAAAAAATTGTATGGGAAGAAAACGAACCGCAAGCAATAGTGCTAACACCAACAAGAGAGCTTGCTGCTCAGGTTCGTGAGGATATAACGAATATTGGAAGATTTAAACGAATTAAAGCTTTAGCTGTTTATGGAAAAGAACCATTTGCTACTCAAAAGGATGAATTAAAGCAAAAAACACATGTGGTTGTAGGGACACCAGGTCGAATGATGGACCATATTGATAGAGGAACAATCGATTTAGATCAAGTAAAGTATCTTGTGATAGATGAAGCGGATGAAATGCTGAAAATGGGATTTTTAGATGAGGTAGAAGAAATTATCGAACAGTTACCGCTAAACAGAGTTACGATGGTTTACTCCGCTACGATTCCTCCTCAAATAGAGAAACTTTGCCATAAATATATGCAAGATCCTATCAATATAGAAATAACAACAGAAGTTACAACGGAAAATACGGAGCACACGTTATTCGAAATCGAAAAAGAGAAGAAAATGTCCCTACTAAAAGATGTAACTATTATTGAAAATCCTGATAGTTGTATTATTTTTTGTAATACCCAAGGCCAGGTAAATGAAGTATTAACGGAATTAGAGCAAGCTCAATATGCTTGTGCGCAGATTCATGGTGGTTTAGAACAAGATGATCGATTTGCTGTTATGAATGGCTTTAAAATGGGTGAATTTCGTTATCTCATAGCAACAGATGTTGCTGCTAGAGGAATAGATGTGGACAATGTGTCCTTAGTTATTAACTATGATGTACCAATGGAAAAAGAAAGCTATGTACACAGAACAGGTAGAACAGGTCGTGCAGGAAAAAAAGGGAAGGCAATCACCTTTGCAGCAGACTATGAAGGAAAGTACGTGAGATCCATTGAAAGATACATTGGATTTGAGCTTAAGCGTAGCGAACTCCCTACAGCAGAAGAAGTATCAGAAAGAAGAGAAGCTTTCGATGTGAAAAGTACCGAACAACGTATTGTGAAAAATAATAAAACAGCAAGAATCAATCAAGATATAATGAAGCTGCACTTTAGTGGTGGAAAAAAGAAAAAAATTCGCGCTGTTGATCTTGTAGGTACCATATCGAATATTCCCAATGTAACTGCAGAGGATATTGGAATTATTAATATTAAAGATAATTGGTCCTATGTAGATATTCTTAATGGAAAAGGCTCTCTCGTTTTAGAGGCGATGGAACATACCAAAGTTAAAGGGAAAAAATTAAAAGTAAGCAAGGCGATGAAATAGAGATATTTTAACGTCATGATTGAATAATCTGCATTAGAAAAGGAGTAGGAGCCTCATTCCTACTCTTTTGTCTATATGCACTTTAATTTGTAAATTCTTTTATTTCTCTCCAAAGATATAGCTATCCATAAACTTGTTTCTAAACTTGCCGTTTGGATCATACTTCTTCAGTAATTGCTTAAAATCTGGAAGTTTCTCGTAAAGAGATTGAACTTTTTCAGGCGCAAGCGTAAATAATTTTCCCCAATGTGGACGAGCCTGAAATGGGGCAAGAACTTCTTCTATTTTTGGTAAGACCTGCTGTACTTCCTCCCAGTTATCCTTCCATGTAAAATGTAGGCCTACTGACTCTTGCTTGTAGCATGAACTCATCCATAAATCATCGCTAGCGATCGTGCGGATTTCGGAAATATGGAGTAAAGGATATAATTGATCACGAATGTCATTGACGGCAGATAAGGCTTCAAATGCATGCTGACGCGGCAATATGTATTCGCTTTGCAATTCTTCTCCGTTACTTGGTGTGAAATCCATTTTAAAATGTGGTAAGCGATCTAACCATGGTCCCACTACACCTAATTGTTCTGTACAATGATCCGCTTCAATTCCTGGAATAGGGTGCCTATTTTCTTTAGAAAGTGATGCGCCATAAAAATCATCATCTGCTTTAATGGAATCAGTATTTTCTTTCACCAAATGTTTTAACCATACATAATTAAACATTCCATCTTTCCAATCTGTAAATAAACTAACACTATAGGCACTTGCTGAGATAGACTCAAAATTATCTTTAAGAGTTTCAAGAGATAAATTTTCATATACTTCCTGCTTAATGTTAAATGTAGGGACCACATCCAATGTAAGCATCGTAACCACTCCTAAGCCTCCAAGGCCAACTATTGCCCCGTTCATTTCCTCTTCATCTTTTTCGCGTGACAAATTAATAATTTCTCCTGTTGCAGTAATAATATCCATGGAGCGGACTGAAGTGGAAAGACAATTATTATCATTACCTGATCCATGAGTGGCGGTAGCACAAGCACCTGCGACTGAAATATGGGGCAGGGATGCCATGTTTTCTAAAGCAAAACCATTGCTCTGTAGATATTTACCTAGGTCGCTATAGATAATGCCAGCTTCCACGGTTACAGTCAAATTCTCTTGGTCTAGTTCTATTACATTATTTAGCTTTTTAAGACAAATAATCGTTTCCTCTGTGTCTGCAATATCATTAAAGGAGTGCCTGGAACCCACCACTCTTACCTTGTTGCTCTTTTTTACAATATCAATAATTTCCTCTTGTGTTTCAGGTTCGTACCACCTGCTTGCTTGATATGTTAAGTTTCCTGCCCAGTTCGTTTGTTTTTTCATTTGTTATACTCCTCTTGTTTTATATTATAATCTTAGAACTAAACATTAATGAATACGCATTCAATAATGATATAAAAGAAAAACTGATATAAAAACACCTGCCATCCTTTTTCAGGATAGCAGATGTGTCTCTCTTATTCTTCCATTTCATATTTCCCACGATCTTCACCATAATATTTATTGTATCGTTTTTTGAATTTATAATAAAGATAGGCTCCAATAACCTTTACAATAGCATAACCAGGAATACCCAAAATGACCCCAATCACACCGAATAAGTTACCTGCAATGAGTAAAACTAAGATAATTGTCAAAGGGTGAATCTGCATTGTTTTTCCCATGATATTCGGTGATACAAAATTTCCTTCTAAAAATTGCACGGCTATCCACACAATAACTAGCTTTAATAACATAAATGGTGAGTCAACAATCGCAATGATTGCTGCTGGAATAATGGCAATGGTCGGCCCTAAATAAGGAACAACACTCGTAACCGCTGCAACTATCGCTAGAGTGAATGCATAATCCAGTCCAATAATTAGATATCCAATAAAGAGTAGTATACCAATGACAGAGGCAACGATGATTTGCCCTTGAATATACGAACCAACTTGGGTATCGATATTGTTTAAGATTTGCTTCGTATCTTCTCGAAATTTTGGTGGAAATACTTTAATCGTAAAACGTTGAAATTTCTTACCGTCTTTTAATAAGAAAAATAGGATGAATGGAAAAGTAATGATTGATACAACGGTGCTTGTAATTGTACTAGCAATATTTTGTACACCTTGAAAACCATTCGTGATATAGGTTCCAATTATCTCTGGCAGTTCTCCTAACCGTTCCATTAACCAATTATATCCTTCATCATAATAAGGTCCCAAGAATGAATTTTGCACCCATTCTGTAAAACTATTACCTATTTGTCCAAGATATTGTGGAAAAGATTGAACTAAATCCTTTACCTGAGCCTCGATCGAGGGGGCAGTTAATAGAATAAGACCAGTCAACGCACCACTAATACCTAGAATAAGTAGGATAATCCCCCATATTCTCTTAATACGAAATCGTTCTAGAATATCAACGATAGGATTTAATAAATAATAAGCAACAAAAGCTAAAATAACGGGAGGTGCTATTGTTGATAGTATGACTTGAAAAGGGTGAAAGATAAAGGATATCTTTGTATATATAAATACCGTAATTCCGATTAATATAAAAAATGCTAATATGTAAAAGATGTTTTTTCCACCAATAAACTTTAAAAATCTATTTGATTCGTCCATTAAATTCAGCTCCTTTTTATGTAATGTATCATATTTAGATAATTTTTCCTAAGCATAACTGGTGAGCGTGGGTAATATGCTAGAATGATATGGATAATTTAAATTTGCTCCAAGTTTAGTTATAACCTCTGATAAATTAAGTTAAACTAATTTAGTTTCATTAAAAGTTTGATAGTTTAAATAGTTATTTGATAGATTCAAAATCTATCTGAATAACATGCTCATTCTGACTCCAAAATCGAAGTGTTTTATTTGATGCTCTATCAACATACATAGTGTAATTCCCTATACCCATTTCTTTTCCTTGAATATAATTCTCTCCATATTTTTGTTTAATATTCTCTATATTTGAGCCGATAGTTATGTCTTTCATAGTCGATAATATTTCAGACCTTGATTGCATATAGATAATTTTCCCTTCTTTGTTAGCACCAAAAGTAAAGGTAGGAGAACTGACAGAATAATAATAAGGTGTCCCTTTATTTTCTGTAAATTCTTCTTGAATAGAAGAAACCACATTTTCTAAGCTAGAATCACTAAGGTTAATATCTCCAATCTGCTCATTCCCTAGGTTAGCATTTGCTACGAAATGATAATTAGAAGTATAAATAAACCAACCAATAAAGCAAAATATTATAATAGACAGAACTGCTATTATAATATGTATTTTTCTTCTCCTCATTTTTACCACTCCTTCATGTAGGGTGTAGAGACGATTTATTTTATGATATTAAATACTTTTGTGAGAAATAAGTTTCTTACTTATAAACAAATTATTAATAAATTACGTGCAAATCTAACGGAACTAGTACAAAAGTGATTGTTATTAAATACTCTCCGCTACATAATTAGGACTTTGACACTAATTAAGAAGCAGGATATAATTAATCAAATATAAAAGTCGAGGCATATATTTTTTTCGGAATACAATAAAAAAATGATGGGAGCAAAATAAATGGATTACTTGGTGCAATTTCAAATTAATGTATTTGCGATGATGATTTTAATTGTACTTTATATTATTATTAAGAAAAAATCCAAAGTAAAGAGTTTTGGCAAAAGACTGCTAAAAATAGTAATGATAGCTACAGCAATAGCAATTATAGTCGAGCCTTTAACCTGGATCTTCGATGGTATGCAGTTCTTTGGCTCATTTTTTCTTGAGTATTCCACAAATTTTGTTTTATTTTTGATTGGACCAGTGTTAGGTGGGCTTATGCTATCCTATGTCGATTATCATATTTTCAAAGATCCGAAAAGAATCTATAAAAAAGGATTCTATCAATATTTAAGTATCTTTACATTTTTCCTCTTAATTTTCAATTTATTCTATCCCATTTATTTTGAAGTACATCCTGTAAGAAATAGCTTTAGTAGTGGTGATTTTAAAGAGCTTCACTATCTAGTCCTCGCAAGTCTATATATCTACATGATTTTCTTTGTGATAAAGAATAAAAATAGACTACAATTATATGTATTAACTATATTTCTCGTTTTCTTTATGCTGCCTATTATTGGAATGATTATTCAGTTATTTAATTCAAAGCTGCACTTTTCATGGACATCGATCGTATTAGGTATTTTGGTTACCTATATCTTTTTAGAATCTACATCAACAGAAGAAGACTTTCTCACAAAATTATATAACAGACAAAGTTATGATTTATACCTTCAACATTTGCTGGAATCTGAGACACCGTTTGGTATTATCCTAATTGATTTGAATGATTTTAAAATTATTAATGATACATATGGTCATCATCAAGGCGATCAAATGTTAATTGCCTTTGCTAAAACACTAAAAAAAGTTTTTCCAAAAAAAGCACTAGTCTCAAGGCTGGGCGGGGATGAATTTATTGTAGTAATAGAAAGTAAGGAAACTAATGTGGACCATTATATTGAGGAAATTAATCATATCTTAGAAAAAAATGAAGATGAGTTGATTAGAAAAATGACTTTTAGTTATGGATATCAGCCTTATACTCAACGGATGACGGTTGATGAGCTTTATACTACAGTGGATAAAAAAATGTATCAATATAAAAAATCAGCTAGGACAGTTTGATTCTTGGATCCATTAGATGAATAAAATAACACTTGTAGTTCGATATATCATTCTATTTTTACCATAATTGAATAGTGGAGGAATATGCGATGACAATACTTGAAAGTGTAGAAAATTATATGAATGAAATTGAGAACAATACAGATAAGAAAACACTTCAGAAACTTGATCCTAATCTTACTAAAAGAGTGGCAAAGAGATTAGATGAATACTCAGAAACATGTGAAACTTGTGCTGAATCATTGATCAGCTTGGAAAAAGAAATTGCTACTTTAAAGTCAAGAGAACTGACAAAAGAAGTGATTCAAGAACACCAAAAAGTAAGAGCAGTGACAATTGCTCATTTAGGTAAAGAGCATAAACTTATACAAGATGGACATTATATGGCTATCTATATGTCCTTAGGTATGAGTCTGGGTGTTGTATTTGGACTTACAATTTTCGATAATATTGCACTTGGAATTCCAATAGGAATGGCGATTGGAATAGGGCTTGGCACATCCATGGATGCTGATGCTAAGAAAAAGGGGAAGACCCTATAAAGGATGTAACATTATAATCGAAACTAAGCCTTTTTTAAAAAAGAGGGAAGGTTCTTTTTGGTATGAATTTTTTCTGGATTTAGAAGCAGGGCATAAAAGTCCGGTTCAAACTTACACGTACGGACGAATTTAGATTGACGCTCTTGTCTGCAAAGTGATATGATAAGAGAAGGCGGACTGTTTTTAAATTACATAAACAAAAATCCTTGATAGGTAAGTGGATAGCTTTTTTTTTTAATGGAAAATGGTATGAATTAGTTGTACCGACAAGTTATCCTATTTGACTTACATCGCACGTGAATACCTATCAATGATGGGGAAAGCGCTTTAAAAACGGAAACGGGTCGGCTTATAAATTATAAGAGGAAGATAAATCCAACGTATCTAGCCATTTTGGTATCAATTTACAATGATCAAAATATACATCAACAAATTAGTTATTGGAGGAAATTAATATGAGTCTTAATGCAAAGCAAGCTATTGAAAATGGAAAGACAGTACTTGGTATTGAGTTTGGTTCTACTCGAATTAAAGCAGTGCTTGTTGGGGAAAATAATGAACCAATCGCATCTGGTAGTCACGATTGGGAAAACAGTTATGTAGACAATATCTGGACCTATAGTGTAGAAGATATCTGGAAGGGTCTACAAGAGAGCTATCAAGAAATGGCCAATGACGTGAAGCAGCAATATGGTGTGAAGCTCCAAACAGTTGGTGCCATCGGTTTTAGTGCGATGATGCATGGGTATATGGCTTTCAACAAAGCGGATGAGCTTTTGGTTCCTTTTCGTACATGGAGAAATAATATCACAGAACAAGCTTCCACAGAATTAACAGAGCTTTTTAATTATAACATTCCGCAGAGATGGAGTATTGCTCACTTGTATCAAGCAATATTGAATAAAGAAGAGCATGTAGCAGATATTAACTTTCAAACAACATTAGCGGGATATATTCACTGGAAACTTACCGGTAAAAAGATTTTGGGAGTTGGCGAAGCGTCTGGTGTATTCCCAATTGATTTAGAAACCAAAAGCTACAATAAAAAGATGATTGCTCAGTTTAATGAGCTAATTGCTTCAAAGAATGTGTCATTGAAGCTAGAAGATATCTTTCCTGAGGTTTTAGTTGCTGGGGAAAATGCAGGAACACTTACAGAAGAAGGAGCAAAACTTCTTGACGTTAGTGGTGAATTAGAAGCAGGAATTCCACTTTGTCCACCTGAAGGTGATGCAGGAACTGGTATGGTTGCCACAAATAGTGTAGCAAAAAGAACAGGTAACGTTTCAGCTGGTACATCAGCTTTTGCGATGATCGTTCTGGAAAAAGATTTGTCGAAGGTTTATCCGGAGATTGATCTTGTGACAACGCCTACTGGTAACTTGGTAGCGATGGCTCACTCCAATAACTGTACGTCAGACTTAAATGCATGGATCGGAATGTTAGAAGAGTTTTCGCAATCAATGGGCATCGAAGTCGATAAAAATAAGTTGTATGAAACGTTATTTACACAAGCACTTAAAGGTGATCCAGATGCTGGTGGTTTATTATCATATGGCTATCTTTCTGGGGAACACATGACTCATTTTGAAGAAGGTCGCCCGTTATTCGTTCGTTCATCTAACAGTAATTTCAATTTGGCTAACTTTATGCGAGTGCATTTATTTACAGCATTTGGCGCAATGAAGATTGGTATGGATATTCTTATTAAGGAAGAACAAGTGAAATTAGATGAAATTTTAGGTCATGGTGGAATTTTCAAGACAGAAGGTGTAGGACAAAGTATTTTAGCTGGTGCTCTTAATGTGCCTGTTTCTGTAATGGAAACTGCGGGTGAAGGTGGAGCGTGGGGTATTGCACTACTTGCCTCTTACATGATCAACAAACAAGACAATGAAACCCTAGATGAGTATTTAACTCAAAGAGTATTTGCAGATCAAGCGGTTAAAACAGTTTCACCTGAAGCAAAAGACGTGGAAGGCTTTGAACAGTTTATGACTCGTTACAAGCAAGGTCTTGCAATTGAAAGAGCTGCTGTAGATCATTTATAAAAATATTTTAAAAGGCGATAGAGGATAACTTTTCTTCTATCGTCTTTTTTTTGTGCGGAAATCCTGGGTTTTAAGCGAGGAGCTAGAGTTATAAAAGAGTCTCAAAAAAGTTGTTTAGTATGGAGTAAATGAATTTTTAAGCTTTTTTCTGTAGTTTTCTAATCGTTTAATCTTTTTGAAGGTAATAATTGATAATAGCGTTGAAATAATTAACATTAATTCATGCTCTTCACCTCTATTATCAATTACATTGTGTTGATATAATTTTTTCATAATATTTAACCTCCAATAATTCGTTATGTTTTAATAAAATAAACTTCTGAAAATCTAATTAACCATATTGTATCACGATATCCAAAATAAAGGATTTCCTTATAAGTTATTAAGTAGTTATTCGATGCTATGCTAACAAACTAAATTTACAGGTGCATTAAGTATATCAATTGATTTCACGACTTACATCTCATGATATTTTTTACATTGATGGAAGATTCCAAAACAATAAATGTTATAAATCCCAATATTTTGTGTGGATAATAAATATAGTCACTACAGAAAATATAGCTAATGGGAGGTTATACATTTGAGAAAAAAGAAAAAATATAAAGATGTATCAAATGCAAAGACACAAAATAATTTCCTTGCCTCTGAAGAGTTTCCAGAAGGTTCATATGGCCATCCAGTAGGAGAGAATGCCTCAGTTGAAAACAAAGAAACACCTTGGGAAGAAGGGCAACAATACTACAGTAGCTTTGTTTATGAAAATAGAGGTTTACACAAAGATATTCCAAGGCAAATGGAGGGTGCACATCCTCCACATGATGAAGAGGCAGAAAAAGAATAGATGACTGATCAGTAGGATTAAATTATCATACAGTATCTATATTTAAAAAAAGGAAGGTTCAACGATGGTGTTGGACCTTCCTATTATGCTAATTTGTTTAATTAATGAGTTTTATGAAGTGGAGGGAGTACTAACCAACCTTTTTCTTTGTTTAACTTTAACGCTTTTGCACCTGCTTGTGCTTTATCCATATGAAATTTCCCAAATAACATCGCAATATCTTCTCTTGTTGATTGACCGATTGCAGCACTACAAGCTACAAGTCCTTCTGCAATTTTTACAGAAATAGCTGCGCTTATTTCTGGGTCGTTAAACTTTGCACCCACAGGAATTTGCTCTAAATTAGCAGTTGATCTTTCAGGGGGGGATGGAGGAAGTACTACTTCATTCATTTTTAAAATTTCTTCTACTTCCTCAGTCTCCTTTTTAATTCCTTGAACAAGTTCTTCTATTAAGTTTTTTAGATCTTTATCTCCAGCATGATTATACATCGTTTGATAAGCTATGTCAGTTCCTTTTGCTGCTGATAAATAACTCCAAAGGCTGTATACTTCCCCATAATGCAGGGGTTCTTTTTTCTGATTACCGCTTAAAATACCCAAAATTTTATCACCCTTTCATAATTTTTCATCCAAAATTATTATTCGATAAATCAGATAAATTATGCATGCTATCGTGTACTTTTGAAAAGAGTAGGAGAAATAAGAAAAATGAAAAGTTTCACTTATTTCCCCCTATTTCCTGTAAATGGATGTTGGAAATTTGAGTTTTTATAAGTGAATTTCCATTGTATTGGACATTCTAACTTGGATGAAATATATAAAGAGGTGCTGAAATGGAAAACAAGGTAAGTAAATGGTGTATTGTAAGCATGGCTTCTATTCCATTAATTATGACACTGGGAAATTCCATGCTTATACCAGTGTTGCCAATATTTGAAGATAAAGTTGGTATTACATCTTTCCAATCGAGTACCATTATCACCAGTTATTCCATAGCAGCTATCATACTTATTCCGATAGCAGGTTATTTATCAGACAGGTTTGGCAGGAAAATGGTGATATTGCCTAGTCTGTTTTTTGCTTTGATTGGTGGGATTGTTACCGGTTATGCTTCTTGGAAATTGGATGATCCATTTTTTTGGATTATTGTTGGACGAGTTATTCAAGGGATTGGCGCTGCTGGTGCGACCCCGATTATATTGCCGCTCGTTGGGGATATATACAAGGGAGATGACGAAAAAACAAGCTCATGCCTAGGCATTATTGAAACCTCGAATACCTTAGGAAAGGTACTAAGTCCGATATTAGGCTCATTATTAGCTGCATATCTGTGGTTTTTACCGTTTTTTTCTATTTCTTTTTTTAGTTTAATTTCAATTATTCTTGTTTTTTTCTTTATTCGTGTACCCAAGGGGAGTGAAAAAAAGCCACAGCCTTTAGGTCAGTTTATTCAAAAAACAAAAGAAATTTTCCAAAACGAAAAAAGTTGGCTATACACAACGTTTCTTCTAGGCGCTTATGTAATGCTGATTTTATTTTCTGTGTTATTTTTTATGTCCGATATGCTAGAGGAAATTCATGCTATTAAAGGTGTGAAAAAAGGCTTTGTTTTAGCAATTCCGCTATTCACACTTTGTGTTGCATCGTTTATTACAGGTAAAAAAATTAAAGGCGATGTTGGGGTGATGAAAAAAGTAATTATTACCTCCTTAATTTTAATGGTGGGGAGCGTTGTTTTCATTGGGTTTGTTAAAAGTCAACTTATCATACTTTTATTTGTTACAAGTATCTTAGGAAGTGCAATTGGATGTATTCTTCCAACACTTGATGCGATGATTACAGAAAGGATTGAGAAAGAAGAAAGAGGTACCATTAGTTCTTTTTATAGTTCATCACGGTTCATCGGAGTAGCAGCTGGTCCACCTCTAATGTCAATTTCCATGCATAACTTTCTAAACGGAAGTTTTATTATAAGTGGAATTCTAGGGCTGATTTTAATTGCCATCGTTTCAAAATTCATACGATTAAAAGCAGCATAATACTAAAAGAGAAAAGGCTGACAAATAAGTCAGCCATAAATAAAATAATTAATACATCGGATACTGTCCAGGCATCATGTGATGGCTGGATTTGTTTCCTTGATGCATCATGTAATGTTTTTCGATTTTTTGGACAATATCGAAGTATTTTTGATAAAAATACATGTGTCTTTGTGGGTCTGTATATTCGTACTTTTTTGCAAGTAATCCGTAAAGACTAGCTTCTGTTAATAAATCTTTTAGTTTTTGATCAAAATGCATTCTATCTTCCTCCTGAATAGTTATTAGACTCAGTAGATAGGTTATTCAACCATTCCTTTTTTGCCATGAGTATATAACCCAATTATTCGTAAAAAATAAGGTGGAAAAATAAAAAAATATTTATAATAAGCGCGTTAGCAGTTATTTAAATACGTATTAACTTTAGAAGGAGGCTTAATAGATGGATTTGGATTTAATATGGAAATCAGTCATTATTGTTATAGGTGGTACCTTCTTATTGCGGTTTGCTGGCAGGAAGTCAATCTCCCAAATGACTTTGGCACAAACAGTAATTATGATTGGTATTGGTTCCTTGCTCATTCAACCGATAGCTGGTGCAGGGGTTTGGAGCACATTATTAGTCGGTTTGATGCTCGTATTAACATTAATCTTCATGGAATATATCCAAGTGAAAGGAGATTTTTTTGAGAATTTGCTCACTGGTAAGTCTAAGGTATTAATTAAAGATGGTATTTTACAAGAAAAAAATTTAATGGGTTTCAGGTTAACCGTAGATCAATTAGAGATGAATTTAAGACAACAAAATGTCCAAAAAATATCTGATGTTAAGTGGGCAACGTTAGAAGCGAATGGACGTGTAGCGTTAGTTCTAAATGAAGATGTTCAACCTGTTACGAAAAAAGAATTTAAGCAGATAACTGATGTGTTGGAACAAAAATTAGATCTGCTAAATGAAGCTATCCACAAACGTGATACATCACAGCCTTTAAAAAGACCCACAACTCCTTCAGAAGATCAGGATACTCTTTTTGCAGAAATTGAAAAAAAACAACATATAACAAAACCGCCAAACCACTTAGATTAGATGAAGATGAGAAGTGTACAGAAATGTGTGCATTTTCTTTAGTTACTTTAAAATTTAAACAAGGCACCGACATGTAAATATGCGGGTGCCTCATCTCTACAAGAAAAATTAATGATGCTCTGCTGCTTCAGCTTCAGCCTTGGTTCGATGTACGGTTCCATGAGGATGTTGTGGTGGAGCATAAATGGAATATAATTTTAATGGTCTGTTACCTGTGTTAATCAGATTATGCCACTTTCCAGCTGGTATCACTATGGCAAAATCATCAGCAACATCTCGTTGGAAATCCAAATTTTGTTTTGTGTCTCCCATTTTCACAAGTCCGTTTCCTTGTTCAATTCGAATAAATTGATCTAGATGTGGATGTACTTCTAACCCAATATCCTCACCAACGTTAATACTCATTAATGTAACCTGCAAATGTTTCCCCGACCATAGTGCAGTGCGAAAAGTATTGTTTTTCGAGGTAACCTTTTCTATATTCACTACATATGGTTCCGGGCCATAGTCCTTAATCGAGTGATGGAACCAACCTCGTTCGTCATCTTCCACTACGCTTTCTTCTTGAAAAGGGATATTAGCGTGATAGGACGGATAAATAAAATCAGGGTTGTGCCTTGGTGCCTCAATAAAATATTGAGGGGGATAAGGATTTTGACTTGGCAAACTCATTGGATATGGAAATGGATACATGTAATTAGGGTTATACATATTCTTCATTCCTTTCATAGGCTTTCGAAATCATACTATGATGGAATTGGGTTAATGTGCTAAAAATTCAACATAAAAAGTGTCCTAATTCCGTTAGAATAGGAGTTAGGACACTTTTATTATCGATCATTTTAAGTTGAAGTACAGTTAGAACATTATGATAATTTTTTAAATTAATTATTTAGCAAAAGCCATTTTTACAACTAGTGTTAAAAATAGAATTGGGTTAATCGTCTTTTTTTTCATGAGATCCCCTCCTAAAATTTACTTTTTAGTATGTACTGCAAGGCTATCACTTAATTTTCATCTTTTGTATATATCTGTAAGGTTACTTAACAGACTTTTTTTAGCACTAAAAAAATATAGGATTCTTTAGAGGATGAGATTGCACATATAGAATAAGAATTTTCCTAACAGATCTGGAAACTAAACATTTTTATTTATTAGTAAACATAATAGGAATTTTTTTGAAATAGAAAAGTGTATTTTAATGACCAAAATTGTGCTTGTTTAGTTTTGTAGTGTGGTTTGTGCTATAGTAATGGTGCATTCATTTAATTTGTAAGAGTTTTTATTGAAAAAGGAGAGGAACAAACGATGTCAAAAACGACGTTAACGAATCCGATTTTTTATTCAGATGTACCAGATGTTGATGTGATTCGTGTAGGAAAAGCTTATTATATGGTTAGTACAAGCATGCACACGTTTCCGGGTTGTCCTATTATGAAATCGGAAAACTTAGCTGATTGGGAAATTATCGGATATGTATTTGATCGATTAGAAGAAAATGCAGCGCATAACCTTTTAGATGGAAAAGGAATTTATGGACAAGGTTCATGGGCGGCAAGTCTACGTCATCATAAGGATACTTTTTATGTATGTTTTTCCAGTAATGATAGCAAAACCTTTTATGTATATAAGACGAAAGATATTGAAAATGGCCCATGGGAACGTTCGACAATTGACGGTATTTACCATGATCCCGCTTTGCTGTTTGATGATGATCGTGTTTTCGTCATATATGGTTGTGGGGAGATCCGGATAACAGAGCTAACAGAAGATGTAACCGCTGTAAAAGAAAATGGTGTGAATCAATTATTGATGGAAACAAAAAAAGAAAATATTGGGTTGCGTTGTGAAGGCTGTCATGCGCACAAAATTGATGGCATGTATTATCTCCTGTTTATTGAGTGGCCGACAGATGGCAATCAGCGACGTCGCCAAATTTGTTATCGTTCACAGGAGCTTTTAGGAACCTATGAACGAAAAATTATCTTTGATGATGATATGGGATATCATAATAAAGGTATTGCTCAAGGTGAAATTTTTGATACACCAGACGGAGATTGGTTTGCCATGCTTTTTCAAGATCATGATGCAGTAGGCAGAATACCATACGTACTTCCTGTGGAGTGGAAGGATGGCTGGCCGATGATCGGAATAGATGGAAAAGCTCCAGAGCAAATGGATTTAGCCATGCCAGCTAAAGAAAGTAAAGCATTAGTCATCCCTGATAATTTTGATTATCAAAAAAATGAATTAACGCTTAATTGGCAATGGAATCATTATCCTGATCAAACAAAATGGTCGTTAACAAAAAGACCTGGTTTTTTACATTTAGAAACAGCCAATATCACCGATTCTATTTTAACAGCACGCAATACTTTAACACAGCGCACCGAAGGTCCAAGATGTATTGCAAGTATAAAGATGGATGTATCTCATATGAAACCCCATGACTATGCTGGTTTAGTTGCGCTGCAAAATAGCTTTGGTACAGTAGGGATAACGCTTAGCGAAGATAGTGAGCAGTATATAACTGCAACGGTTAATAACGGAGATGGAAAAGAAGAAATAGTCGAACAGGTTACTTTTAAAGGTGATACCGTTTATTTTAAAATAGATTTTAACTTTGATGATAGTATTGATCTTGCGCAATTTTATTACTCGGAAGACGGAAAGAGCTGGAACAAAATAGGCAACGATTTAAAAATGAAATATACATTAGATCACTTCATGGGCTACCGCGTTGGCATTTTCAATTACGCAAAAAAGCAATTGGGCGGCTATGTGGATGTGGAGTATTTCCATTATGAAAAAGCTGGTTTTATCATGAATGATAAAAAGTATAATTCACAACATTAATGTTAAGAAAAGTCAGCTAAACTAAATCCAATAACTATCATAAAAACAATTACGAATCAGAAGGGTGATCTCTAAATAAATAGGGATCACTTTTTTTATTGCTATCACAATTATTGATCAAAAAAATGAAAAAATAATTCATTATCAACCAAAAATGATCATTTCTTATTTTTATCCAGCAATTAGTTCACCGAACAGATTCAAGCATTAAAGTTCAATCTTAAAGCATTTGTACTATTAAAGGGAATTACATACAAAATAGGGAATTTTATGATAAAATTTGGTTATCTGAATTCATATAATAAGCATTTTTCCTTCTTCAACAAAGGGCAGAAATGTGAAAGAAGAAGTTTTTAGGAGGAAATCAAATGAACAGAAAGACAGCCATTGTGTTTTTGTTGTTTATATTATTTCTATCTGGGTGTTTAAAAGAACAAACATTCGAAGATTTTTTTCATCAAAAAATGACAGAAATGCATAAAGGAGAAAAAAATTATACGTATTCTCTTGTTCACACAAAGTTAAATGTAATTAGTGAAAATGATGCTATCGCAGTATTTAAGGAGCAAAATGAGCAGGGAGAACAAATATTCATAGCTTATTTCAAAAAACAAGATAAACAATGGAAATGGAAAGATACAAGAGGCTCCGAGTGGAATTCACCTCATAAATGGTCTGCTACGAATCAACCGCCTTATATATATTCTGGTCCAATTAGCGACAATTCAATATCAGAGGTATTTGTAGGGACAGAAAAAGCAAAAATTTTGGAAGTTGAAGGAGATAAAAGATTTTGGTATGCCATAAGCCCAATACAAGATAATGAAGTTTTTTATAATCATGAAGATGGGACTAATGAAAAAATAGAAGAAATAAAACACGATTAAAATCCTAAGTAATGATTCCAACTTTGTGAAATGGTGTCTCTAAATTAAAGGATATCAATAGTTGAAGAGTGAATTTTGGCAGGGGGGGTGGATTTGAAGATAGATACTGATTCATTGGTTACATTCCTTATTACGTGGGGAATACCAACTTTTTTGGTTGTTAGAACTTATTTAAAAATGGATACAGATGAAAGGGACTCTGCAAAGGAAGATTTTAAGTCACCACATTTTATTTTCACTATTGGCTTACTTGTAATAGGTTATTTATTCGCATCTTTTGGAAATCTACTGACCCTAAATAGCATTAAGTTCCTTGGGATTTTTTTATTAATGATAGCGGGGCTTACGATTACAGTGGACATGTGGAGGATAAATAAAATTAAAAGTATGTTAACACCAATGCTTATAGCGGTGGCAATTATCTTCTTGATTAAATCATAGAAACAAAGTATTAATTGTTGTGCTAAACAGGTTCGTTATTTTTTAAATCAATAAAGGTTTGTATAAATTAATTTTATCAGTTTTAGTATTTGGGGAAAAGAGGATGAATAAATGATATTTTTAGAGAAAATTATTGTTTCAGTGCTTTCTGCACTAATTCTTTCGCTAACCTTCGCTTTTTCGGAATATACGCCTGTAGCAGAGCAGCAAGCTGGAGTTGGTTATTTCTCTTTTACAGGATTACTTTTCATATATTTTATTTACTCATGCCCTGTATATTTAATAGGCGGGAGTATTTACTCTTATTTCGCAGATATATATTTAAACCAAATTCAGTTTCGTAATAAACTTCTTAAATATGTTACTGAATTTATCGTATATGTAGTGGGTGGTTTATTAATTATTGGAATTTTTTTAATTCTACTTGGTGGATATAATAGTGCATCAAATATATATATGATCTTTCTATTTGGTGCCGTAGCATCTTTATTATTTTTCCACAGTTCCCTTGCCTGGAAAAAAACAATGGAATTCTTAGCGAGATAAAGTTTAGTTTTCTTTTTAAATGAAAGAGCTGAAGCGTTTACCAAGATTTATTAGCTATAGTTAAATTTAAGGAGGATTAAAATGAATGAAAATAAAGAAACTCCTGAAATAAGAAGAGAAAAAATAAGGCAAAAAGAATTAGAAAACCCTTCTAGTAGTTTTCACGGGAGTAATCTTGCTGATTTAGTGGGTGGTTTAAATTGGAAACTTTTTGGGATTCTTATTCTCGTAATAATTATTGGTGGTGGTTATTTTCTATTGAAATTTAATCCACCATTGGAGGTTGGCACTATTGCTTCGAATGAATATAATAAATCCGTTGTTATCGGTATTGGTAATAATGGCTTTCGTGAAGTGCAAATTTTAAATGTTTCGGTAAATAATAATGAAGAGCCTTTAGAAACAAAATTGCAAGTTAGTAATGCGGTACAAGGTTTTATCATATTGGATGATTATAAAAGTGAAGAAGCAAGAGAATATGATTTTGTTAATATAGATGAGGTAGCTATAAAAGAAGGCATGGTAATAGATTATGAAGCTGATTCAAAAGATGATGAAATTTATGGAATTAGTGTCATTCATAATAAAGAAATAAATAATGTTACTATAGAATATAGTCATTTTGGAATGACTTTTGATGACACTGTGTATTTCAACAATTATTGATATATAAGTTGTTGTAAAAGACCTCATAATTTAAATAACTGTCGCATAAGCGGAGCGAGGAATTGTCAATGTAGAAATCTAGCTAACGATTGCTTATCTAAAATAAGAAGTGCACTTTTTTTTTATTAATTAAAGAGCAGGAAAATGGTAAAAGATTGACTTTCTAATATGCAAAAAAAGGGAAAGTATGGAAAATTGGTTAATGACCATTATGAATGATTTTAGATATGAATGTAAGGGGAGATTTGTTATTAAGAAATTAATTGTAGTTCTTATCACTCTTTTATTAGCAGGATGTGATAATGTCCAGCACCATCCAGATTTAAGTGAAACGATTTATTCGATAGTAGAAAATAAAAACAGTAGTGAAATAAGTCTTAAATCATTAACGTCCTTTGATTGGGAAAAGGCATTCCTTTTTACACCTTATACTACTCAAGAAGAAATTGAAGAACGATTAGATGTTAATTTTAATGATCCGAGTAATATCGACTATAGAGATGATATATACCTATTAGTGCTCATGAATGATGGAATAGTTGATCAATATGTTGAAGTAGCACGTCAGGGTGCTGATTTTAAAATAGGAGAAAAGGAATATCTAACCCCTTCTGCTGATTTAATTTTTATTGAAAGGTATTAAACACATTTCCTTATAATAGAAATTGGAGCAAATGTATAGAGAGGTAATTGGAGGAAAGATACTTGAAAAAGGAATTAATACTTGTTGGAACCTATCATTTTGAACAGGATAAAGAACTAATAGAAATAAAAGAAAAGAAAGTAATAGATTTAGTTGATTATTTAGCTCATTACAAGCCAACCAAAGTCGCTGTTGAATGGGAAATGTCAAAAAATGAAGAACTAAATATAGAATACCAAAAATCATATGAAAATTATTCAATCAATGAAATACAACAAATTGGCTTTAGGTTAGCAAAATAGAAAAAACAGAACTTCCATAAAATTGAGAGTTCTGTTTAATTTATTGCCTTATTGAACTAGCGCATTAGTTAGTTATATATAAAGATTTACAAAAAAATTGCATATTATATAAATGATCGACAATAATTCATTATTTCTTACCTTTTCGTTCTAAAAGTATAGGTGTTATATTTAGTAAGATAGAAACAATTGTCAAAAACCATAATGCCCTTTCCATACCAGGTACTACATCCATTAAAGCTGCCCAATCTTCCACTTCTACCCAATCTGATACAAGACTGTATTCTGCACAAAGTGTTAATGCTGTAAATGATAATCCTAACGCCATGGCAAGCTTATAATCCTTTCCCGCTGCATACATATAAAGATTTATAAAAGTCACTATTATTGCAATAATCCCTAGTATTACCCACATAACTATTCCTCCAAATATTTTTAATTATACCGTTCAATAATACTAATGTGCTTCATCTTAACATCTTATTATTTTCCATTATTCTTTATTAGACATTAATTCGTCTAAATTTGTGTAACAGTATATTTAGATAATCTTAGTTTATCATATATTTCAATATTTGGAATTAAACCCCTTTTAGTTATTGTAAAATTTAAATATCAATAATAAGTGTTCAATTTTTTTAAAATATCAATATTAAATATTAACAGAGCCACCAGATGAAAAATATTGAATAAAGTAACGCATATAGGGTAATGAAAAGAAGAGGAAAAAAAGTCAGGAGGATACAGCAATGAGGAAAATGAATAAAGGATTATTTACAGGTTTAGCAGCAATCGGTATTGCGCAAGGTTTAAAAATATTAACCCATAAAAAAGTGTCAGGGGAATGGGATGTAAGACAGGCAATCGCTACAGGAGGTATGCCAAGCTCTCACTCTGCCGGTGTTTCTGCGCTATCTACCTACATAGCCTCCAATAAAGGGTCCCGCCATACTGAAACAGCAATAGCAGTTATTTTTGGTGTCATTGTAATGTATGATGCACAAGGCATTCGTAGGCATACGGGTGAAATAGCTCGACTTGTGAATAATTTAGAGGATCATTTCGCAGTAATTTCAGAGGATTTTCCTAGTTTAGAGTTTGTAGAAAATGAAAAGGAACTAAAAGAACTCCTAGGTCACCAACCACTTGAGGTTTTAGGTGGAGCAATACTTGGCTCTGCTTTAGGATTGCTCGCAGCAAAATATGAAAATAAATAGGCACAACAATCCTCTTCGTTTTTAAATGGAGGGGATTTTTATTTAATGAAAAAATGAATGGTATTAGAATAAATTCATTAATTATGAGCTACCGATTATAGCGGAGAAGATTCAAACTCCTTATTATAATTTGGTAGCTTTTTATTTGTTCTTAGAAGTCTTGCTAATATGTATTGGAAATGAAAGCCCCGGCTGATTGGGCTTCCTATATCTGAAAAAGAAAAAATATTTCTCCGTCATATTATCTTACAGAGCAGATGACGGTAAACATGTATTAGTGATACTCTTTTTACAAGTTAAGGTAGATTTGGTTGGAGGTTGTAAGGATGCATAAGCAAAGGTTAGTGCTAGTCGGTAATGGGATGGCGGGTTTACGCTGTATCGAAAATATTTTAAAAGAAGACGACACGTTATATGATATTACCATTTTTGGAACTGAGCCACATGCAAATTACAGCAGGATCATGTTATCTTCTGTTCTTCAAGGTGATACAACCTTTGATGATATAACCATTAATGACTGGAACTGGTATAAAGAAAATAAAATAACCCTTTATACAAATGAAACTGTCATTGATATTAATAAAGATAAAAAAACGATTAAAACAGATAAAAATCACGAAGTGAACTATGACAAATTAATTCTTGCAACCGGATCTGATCCGATTATTTTACCGCTTCCTGGGATCGATAAAGAAGGGGTTCTCTCCTTTCGAACCATTCAAGATTGCCAAGCGATGATGGAAGCATCGAGGCATTATCAAAAAGCTGTGGTTATTGGTGGAGGTTTATTAGGATTAGAGGCTGCTAGAGGATTATTGAATTTAGGAATGAAAGTAGATGTCGTGCATCTAGCAGATTTTCTTATGAATAAACAGCTCGATCCAACTGCTGCGACGATGCTTCAAACAGAACTAGAGAACCAAGGGATGCATTTCTTACTAGAGAAAGTTTCCAAAGAAATTGTCGGAGAAAAAAGGGTAGAGGGATTACGCTTTTCTGATGGTTCGATCGTAGAAACAGATTTAGTTGTGATGGCTGTTGGTGTAAAACCAAATATAAAGCTTGCAAAAGAAGCGGGTATTGATACAAACCGAGGAATCCTCGTTAATGATTTTTTAGAAACTAAAGTGGAAGACATTTACGCAGTTGGCGAATGCGCAGAGCATAATGAGATGGTTTACGGACTTGTTAAGCCACTTTATGAACAAGGTGTTGTTCTCGCCAAATATTTATGTAACAAACTAACTGCAGGCTACGAAGGCTCTACACTTTCTACACAACTGAAAATATCTGGAGTTGATGTATTTTCTGTTGGTGATTTTACAAAGAATGAAGAGACAAAGGCAATTCAATATCATGATGAAATAGCTTCCACCTATAAAAAGGTATTCTTTAAGGATAATAAAGTAGTCGGTGCAGTGTTATTTGGTGATACAAGTGAAGCATCCAGAATTTTAGACGTCATTGTGAAAAAGAAATTTATTCCTGATGATAAAAAACAAGTATTACTACAGCCTCAGGATATCTCTACATCCTATGCTGCAACCCTGCCAAGAGCTGATTATGTTTGCACATGTAATAGCGTGTCAAAGGGAGCGATTATAGACTGTGTATTAAAAAAGAATCTGACCACTGTTCAAGAGGTTAAGACCTGCACGAAAGCATCTAGTTCTTGCGGAGGATGTAAGCCAGTAGTAAGTGAGTTATTAACATTCATTCAAAGTGATCACTTCCATGAGACGTCAGCTCCAACAAATTTTTGTGGTTGTACTGATCTAAGTGAAAATGAAATGGTGGCAGCTATTCAAAAATATAAACTGACAAGTACGCACGAGGTAATGCAAAAGCTTGAATGGAAGGATTTAGATGGATGTGAAAAATGTCTTCCAGCATTAGAATATTATATCGGAATGATTTACCCCGAGTATGACAAGCATCAAGCAACACTTTATGTTAATGAAAAAATGAATGCGCTGGTAGGAGAAGATGAAACCTATTCTGTAGTCCCACAGTTATATGGAGGATTAGTAGAAACGGATCATTTGCAAAAAATAGTAGAAGTAGCACGAAAATATAACATTACTACTTTATCTTTATCGAGTGATCAACGACTTCACCTTAGTCGTATAGCAAAAGCAGATTTTCTTTCCTTTTGTAAGGATTTAGATATGCCACTTCATTCTGTTTCTGCAAATATGGTTCAGAGTGTGAAAACGACAAATAGTAATCAGTATTGTTCGTGTGACAAAGAGCCTGCCATAGCGTTAGCTAGCATGCTAGAAAGAAAGACAGAATTTATAAAAGTACCTTATCGCATTCGAATGGGCGTTTCCGCTTGTTTGCATAACGGGGCTGGATCCACTACAAAGGATATTGGTGCTATTAAAATTAACAGGGGCTGGGAAGTATATATTGGAGGAAGTAGCGGGAGAAATGTACGAACCGGACAGCTACTTACGGTGGCTTCAACTGCGGAAGAAGTTTTGCAGCTTACATTAGGCTTTATCCAATATTACCGCGAATCAGCACATTATTTAGAGCGAACGTGGGAATGGATCAATCGCGTTTCGATGGTTCATCTTCGCGAAGTATTATTTAATGAAGAGCTTTTACACTATTTAGTAGAGAGCTTGAAAAAAGATAGCAATCAGAGAATGCATGTAGTCGTTAAAAGCTAAAGCGGCCTTTTGGTGAAGGAGGAATAACAGTGACAGAGCTAATGCTGAAATATTTTAGAGATAAACAAGACGCTGTTCAAAAGGAAAAAGTATATGATACACAGTGTCCATACTGTAGTATGCAATGCAAAATGCAATTAATCGAGCAAACTGTTATCTCAAGAAAGATCCATAAGACTATTGGGAAAGATAACCCCACCTCAGAAGGTCGACTTTGTATTAAAGGAATAAACGCACATCAACATGCGCTCCATCGAGATCGTTTAAAAGAACCTTTAATGAAAATAGATGGTACGTTTGTTCCAGTTTCGTGGAATAAAGCATTGGAGGTTATCAAAGAGAAATTTACTGCACTACAACAAACAGAAGGAAATAATGCTTTATCAGTATATGGCAGTGCCTCTATCACGAATGAAGAAGCATATCTTTTAGGGAAATTTGCTCGTGTAGCCCTCGGGACGAAGTATATTGATTATAATGGCCGACTTTGCATGGGAGCAGCTGCAACAGCCGCTAATCAAACCTTTGGGATGGATCGAGGGTTTTCCATGACATTAGATGAAATCCCAAAAACACGCTGTATTATTTTAGCAGGAACAAACATTGCAGAGTGTCAACCAACGATCATGCCTTATTTTGAACGGGCAAAAGAAAATGGGGCTTATATTATAGCGATTGATCCAAGAGAAACGGCAACAACAAATTTTGCTGATCTTCATTTGAAAAATAAACCAGGATCAGATGTTGCCTTAGCTAATGGATTATTAAAGATATTAATAGATGAAAAATTACTAGATGAAGATTTTTTAGCTGCTAGAACTAATGGTTTTGAAGAACTAAAAGAGCAGATGGAATCTATTGATTTAGATGAAGTAGCTGAGCTAACAGGGGTGTCCAAAGAGCAAATCTATCAAACAGCAATCGTTTTTGGGAAAGAAACCACAGGAATGATTTTTACAGCACGCGGAATTGAACAACAGCTTGATGGCACTGCAGCAGTTAGAAGTTTTATCAATTTACTTTTAGCTACAGGGAAAATTGGCAAAGCTTATTCAGGATATGGCGCTGTTACTGGCCAAGGAAATGGCCAAGGTGCTCGTGAGCATGGTCAAAAAACGGATCAACTACCTGGATATAGATCGATTGAAAATCAAGAGCATCGAGAACATATCTCAAAATTATGGGGCATTGATGAAAAAGATCTGCCACGTAAAGGTGTTTCAGCATATGAGATGTTTGAAAAAATCGAGGAGGGTGAGATTCAGGCCATGTTTATCATGTGCTCTAATCCCATTATCTCCAATCCTAATGCGAATTTTGTAAAGAAAGCATTAAAAAAATTAGACTTTTTGGTTGTTGCGGATTTATTCCTATCTGACACTGCCAAACTTGCAGATATTGTGTTACCAGCAACTTCTTATTTAGAAGACGCGGGCACGATGACAAATGTAGAGGGAAGGGTCATGTTACGAGAGGCAAGCTACCCTATCGTAGGCAATGCCAAGCATGACTGGCAAATCATTTGTGAAATTGCTAACGCTTTGGGAAAAGAAAAATATTTTAATTACCAATCTGTAGAAGAAATTTTCGAAGAATTAAGATTGACGAGTAAAGGTGGAAAATCTGATTATTACGGTATCACCTATGAACGTTTGAGAAAGGAAAAAGGAGTGCTATGGCCATGTCCAAGTCCTACAGAACCGAGCACGTTGCGATTATTTGAACAGTCATTTGCACATCCAGATGGCAAAGCAAAAATGGCTTTCTTTTCAAATCATGGAGAGGTTAAGAAACCAAAGACTAGTAGAAAGTATCCACTTCTATTAACAACGGGAAGAGTAATGTCGCACTATTTAACGGGAGAACAAACGAGAAAAAGTCCTTCACTAGCTGCACACAATGTGGAAGCTTTTATGGAGGTTCATCCAGAAACAGCAAAGCAGTATGGGATAAAGAAAAACACGCTTGTAAAAGTGGAATCTAAATTTGGATGGATCGTTGTGAGAAGTAAATGGTCCGATTCGATTCGAAAGGATACCGTTTTTGTGCCATTCCACTGGACAGAATCTCAAAATGTAAATCGATTGGTATCGAATCAATTAGATCCATACTGTAAGATGCCAGGTTTTAAAGTAAGTGCTGTAAATATCACGCCTAGTAAAGAGTAAGAAGTTTGAAAATATCAACTATACCAATATTCTACATGAGGTGGAGTATTGCTTATATAAATTATCGGAATATTCAGTTTATTTTTTAGAAATGGGGGATTTCTATGGAAAACAATATGTATAAAGGGAATGTAAAGGTATTAGGTTTCACAACTTTAGCGTTTTTTCTAACCTTTGTAGTTTGGTTCAATATGGCGCCATTTATGACTACATTAAAAGAAGTATTTGGACTTACCAATGATCAGATCGCTATTTTACTAGTTGCAAACGTAGCACTAACGATTCCTGCAAGAGTAATGATAGGAGTTTTAGTAGACCGCTTCGGACCGAGAAGAGTGTATTCAGGATTACTTATCCTACTCAGTATTCCCTGTTTTGCATTTGCATTATCAACTTCGTTTATGCAGTTAATGATTTCAAGGATGTTTCTTGCCATCATTGGTGCAGGGTTTGTCGTTGGTATTCGTTTAGTTTCCGAATGGTTTCCTTCTAAACAAGTCGGTTTAGCAGAAGGAATTTACGGAGGCTGGGGAAATTTTGGTTCCGCAGCAGCAGCAATGACCCTACCTACATTAGCGTTTATTTTTGGTGGAGATAATGGCTGGCGTTATGCGATTGCTCTAACTGGTTTAATCGTTTTAGTATATGGGTTTATCTTTATGCGTGTTGTCAAGGATACGCCTGAAGGAGTATCCTATCAACGACCGAAAAGAAGTGGTGCACTGGAAATTTGTAGCTATAAGGATTTAATCGGGTTAATTTTGATGACATTACCGGTGTATGGGATTCTATGTTTCTTGACTTATAGACTTAGTTATCAATTAAATTTTATCAGCAATGGTGTCGCTGCTATCGTCTATGGCTTTTTAGCGATACTTCTTGTATACAATATCTATAAAATTTGGGATGTAAATAAAGAACGATTAAGAAACGGTGTACCAGAAGAAGAAAAGTATTCCTTTAAGCAAGTTGCTATTTTACAATTTGCGTATTTTTGTACCTTTGGTTCAGAATTAGCAGTAGTTTCTGTTTTACCACAATTCTTTCAAGAAACGTTTTTGGTGAGTGTGGCACAAGCTGGTCTTATTGCTAGTAGTTTTGCTTTCATGAACCTTGTCTCTAGACCTGGTGGTGGTTGGTTAAGTGACAAATTCGGTAGAAGAAGAACGCTTATCATATTAATGGCCGGGCTATCAATTGGTTATATAGGTATGTCGTTGATTGGTTCTACTTGGCCGATTTGGGTAGCAATTTTATTAACGATGGGATGTTCATTTTTCGTCCAGGCGGGTGAAGGTGCTGTTTATGCCATGGTTCCGCTCGTCAATAAAAGTGCTACCGGACAGATTTCTGGTATGGTTGGAGCATTTGGTAATATAGGTGCTACGATTTTCTTAACCGTATTTAGCTTCGTTAGTCCAACTATTTTCTTTATTTTTATTAGCTGTGCAGCAGTGGTTTGTTTCGTTTGTACGTTCTTCTTAAAAGAACCAAGTGTGAAAAGTATAAAAGAAGCGAGTAAAGTGAAGCGAGTAAATTTAAAACCATCTACTACAACAATTCAAAAATTTTAAGATAAATGATCAACTAAAAGCAGTGTCACTTTTATAGTGATACTGTTTTTTTACTATTGTAGCGAGAAGCTTCTGTTTATATATCATTCATTCGCTTTTCTCACGACTTACTTCAAATAGATTTGAACTAACTTTTAGGAATAGGAATGTTGTGATGGGGAGGAAGGTTTAGGAGATTTATCAAACTAGCAGAAACTCGCACATTGAACTACACCTTCTTAAATGGTTAACTACAAAAATATGGATGATCGCGGGTGTAAAGTTGTGTTTATTATTGGTACCTCCATGTCTCGATATATTCTCTCGAAATCTATGAAGTAACTAGAAATTAGGGAGGATTGTTTTTAATGTATAAAAGATTAAGAGTTTGGTGTACAGCATTAATGATGGGAGCTATTCTATTTGTTGCTTCACCTTTACTTGCAGAAGCGGCATTAGGTGACCGTACACTTACGAATGGAAGTTCAGGGTCAGATGTTACTGAACTGCAGGATTATTTAATGACAAAAGGTGTGTTTCCATATCATACCGCGACAGGATATTATGGAAATATCACGGTTGAAGCGGTGAAGGATTTCCAGCAAAAGCGAAACTTAAAAGTGGATGGAATAGCTGGACCCCAGACAAATCATGCAGTACAAGTATTAAGACAAGGAAATATAGGTAAGCAGGTCCTACATATTCAAAGTCAGTTGAAAAAGGCTGGGCATTATCAATCAGCTGTTGATGGGATATATGGTTCTGGGACGAAACAAGCAGTTACTAGCTTTCAGCAGCAACAAGGTCTTGCAGCTGACGGTATCGCGGGACCAAATACGCGAGCAAGGTTAGATGGTATTGCTAGTAGAAGTAATGTAGCAGCAGGTAAAACATTAACCGTCGAAAGTACAGCATATACTGCAAGCTGCAATGGCTGCACTGGGGTCACAAAGATGGGACTAAATTTAAACACCTATTCTGATGCGAAAGTAATTGCGGTAGATCCGAGTGTCATACCACTTGGTTCTATAGTAAAAGTAGAAGGTTACGGAACAGCAATTGCTGCAGATATCGGTGGCGGCATTAACGGTAATGAAATTGATGTTTTTATCCCAAATCAAAACCAAGCACTCGCGTGGGGACGTAAGAATGTAAGAATAGAAGTAATTGAATAGGCTAATACAAAGGACAGGCCATTTATCATTAGTGTGAATGGCTTGTCCTATTTTATTATATAAAAGGCCCTGTTAAAGTTTATTGTAGCTATTACTTATAAAAATGAATAAAAATTAAAAAAGACCATTTTTATTTTTAATATATGGCCATATGATTTCATGTAACGAATCAAAAATACATATTGTGGTGTCGGGTTAATGAAATAAGTCAATTAGTAAAATAAAAACGAATCAAAAAGTATGCAAATTATGAAACCTGATAGTATAATCATGACTCCTACTTCGTTACCAACTTTCTTTTCATTAAGCTTTAACTTGTCGAATAAAATCCATACTAGCAATAGTAAAGGAATAGGACCTATTACGTATTGCTACAATCCTAAAAATTCAAATAATTCGAAATAGTTGAAAGCAAGAACTAAAAACATGATGAACATAAATAAAGGAAACTCTAACTTCATAGTCATAGTTATTCCCCCTTGCATATTTTAAATAAAATTCATTTTTCACAAAAGTATTTGCCACATCTATAGCTTTTATTTCACCCTTGGACCCGATAGTGCAAAATGATATGACAATCTAACCGAAATATTTAAGAATTAACTGATACAAAGCTAAACAGAATCCTAAAACACTCGCTTTTATTTTTGATGGGTGGTATTTTTTATTACCATACATATAGATTAAAATTAATATAAAACCAATAGGAAGCCAAAGCTCAAAGACACCTTTTTCTGTGCTTTGAGAATAGATTGGTGCAATATAAGTGCTAATTAGAAAATAAAAGAAAATAGTAAAACGGCGTGTTTCTAATTCTTTACTCCATCTCACTAAAAGTATGATGATTACTATTGAAATAATAGTTATAGGCAAAGGAGGTAGAACAATAGAAACACCATTTCCAATATTGAACTCCATTTATACTCCCCCTTCTCCTTCTTAAAGTAACGAACCTTTAGTTTAATAATCTTTTTTTATAATATTTAGCAAAAAGTATCCAGTTATTATACTCCCAAATCTAAAATAACCAGTTTTATGTATTAGTATTTCTGGAATGGGATTGTTGTTTTATAAGGTAATGGATTAAAGTAACTAAATAACAAAGCAATAAAATGATGACCGTTCCAATTGCTAATACGATAGGTTCCAATGGATTTCCACCATCCACTTGAAAGAAGTTACTTAATATCATAAAAAGAATAAAACTACCTATAAAGGCTCCTAAAAATATTCCAACAGATTTTCTCACAAAATCCCTCCATTTTATTACTTTTTAGTTGAGTAATTCTGCCGCTTTAACACAATAGGAGCTACCGCATCGACAACTCCTTATTAAATATTTGCACCCGTAAGTTTACATGCAATTTTTCAAAACTTGTGCATTAAAAAACAAAAAAGATTACAAAGAACAGAACTATTGTCCATATGTAGGAAGTAAAGATAGTTTTGTTAATACGATTGTTATTTCTCTGTTTCTTATGTTCAATAGAAAAAATAAAGAGAAATATTAAAAATAGAAAGTATATAAGGAAAACATATAAGAGTGACCGCCACTGTTCAACCCAGGCCATAATGGGTCCTACAGTTCCCCCTACTAAAAACAGAATTATAGATAAAACACCAACCGAGATACTAATCTTGGGCATCAAATTCCAAAAGGATCGTTCTAAAATATTGTTACTCTTTTTTGCCTCAAATAAAAAAATTAAATAGAAGCAAGATAAAACCACTGTTACGATAATAAATGTGATGTAAACGTTGTTTGCTGGGGTCCAATTTGCAGAAGAGCTTACGACTCTCTTACCCTCATTCCATTCTAATACCCCCATCAATATTCCTATAGCACCTAATGTTAGGATTTGAAGTAATAACCATTTCATGCGACATACACCTCCTAACCATAATAGGAACGAATATGGTAAAAGTTCTTAAATAAATTCTGTTATTCAACTAACCTGCCCGTTAATTGAACAAGGATGCAATTCCTAATTCAAGGAAAGCACCGGTTTGTTAAACAAGGAATAAAATGGACTACACTTTACAGTTTTTCTTCTAATGCTTCATTATTTAATTCTAAATTCTGAATAAACGTCATCCAGAGTACATTCGATTACTTACTATTCATTGAAGCAATATCAGGGTTTTTAAATTTTTCTTCTATGTAACTTAAATATCTAATTAACATTATGCGGATTTGTTTGAGTATTATGTTAATGGTCCTATGAATAGAGAGATTAGGTAGGATATATATGATGAGAATAATAAACAATCAAGAGTAACTGGAATCACTTTTTCCACTGCCTTTGATTCATCTACTTTACTCCTTTAATCACTTACTTAACAGACCTAAACCCCTCACCGATGGAAGTCTTACATTATACAAAAATACCTAACCATATTGCGATAGCAAGAGCGAGACAAAGCAGCCGCTTCTCAACTGCTGTTACTTCCTCTATATTCTCTCCATTTACTCTTAAGACAATCCAGATTGCATAAACTAAGATAATACCAACACCTATTGCGGCAACCGGACGCGCAAAAGCAATCCAGATGATTAGCAATCCTACAATCATGAAGTAAAGTAAAATAGGGAATTTGGCTCCTTTAGTTCCCATACGTTCTACTGCCCATACGACAGACGTTCGTTTCATTGGTTTTGCTTTTTGGTCTGCATGTCTGTCTGGAATATGATGAAACATGACCCATGCCATGCACCAAACGGCATTAACAAGCGCATTTTGCCATGCCCAATATGGTATAGATTCTAGCATTATCCATGGCAAGGCAATGGCTATCGCTAGCATGGTAGGAAATAAGCTGAACCATTCACCTATAAAAGGAATATAAGAAAATTGAAATGGCTTCAAAGAATACGACACTGCACCCCATATACCAACTAAGGTTAAAATGGCGAATTCTAGATAACCGAATACAGTAAAAAGAAATGCCATTAAAATTAAGAAAACACTCATCAATGTGCCAAGCTGCTTTAGCATGGTTAAAGTCATTGTATTCGTTTGGATCACTCTACTTCCACCAGAAAGTATGCCTGGACTATATTGATCTGTTCCCGATTGATGATCCGCTATATCATTTAACACATGCGTTAATACACCATGAATCAAAATAGCACCTACTAAAAGCACAGAGGTGGTTTCCAATAAGGTTATCCACGAAATTTGATAATAGAAAATCAATGGCAGGAGCGTAGATAGAATCGTTGCTATACTGGAGAATACAACGGCCACTAGTCGTAATAACATACCAATTCCTTTTAGACTAAATGCTGATTGAGCTGGAATCATAGCAAACATCCTTTTTATTTTTAATTATGGGGTACAGACAACATTTTAACGAAAATATACGTTAAGAAAATATTTGGAACCAATTTTAATGTATCAACCAGTACAAGGTTAGGAAGAATAAATATCGCAGCACCTGGACCCATTGATGAACCATTGATAGAACCAGATGCTCCAAATACGTCTTTCCCCATCCTATTCGTAATTTCACCAGGTTTCAGCATACGTTCAGCACGAGTCGTTGTACCAGTATCCGTTCCAGTATTTGCCCCAACCTTTGGAACTATCTTCGTTTCCATCTGCACCGTTAACAGAGCCGTCTTTTCCTTTTTTAGTACCGTTGTAAGCACCTTTTAATGTAACCATGACTGATATATCGGTAAAGGCTCCTTTTGCAGCTTCATACACACCAATTGAACTGCAATTTGCTTACAAAAATGGAACTTATCCTTCTTGAAGATAAGCTCTTCGTTAGCGCAATAAGCACTGAGCATCAATTAGCTGATTTAGATAGAAAAGAAATTATTATTACTCTTCAATAATATTAATTTTATTTGCTACCATACGTTTGTTAATTTTCTCTACCCAAACTTTTATTTGCTGTCTTTCATCTAGGTCATCCACAGTGGTTCCTTTTCCTCTTATTTTTGTGTTTTTGCTAAAAAAGATTTTATATACATTGTACTCTGCTTCTTCATCAGCATTTATCGGTTCTAAAGTAAAGTTATCTTCTTGTAGGTTTGTTATTACACCTTTATAATCTGACTTTATGAAATGCCAATAGAACAAAACAACAACGAATAAGACGAGAACGATGTTTAATACGATTATTAGTGATTTAATTTCCCCCTTAATGTGAGAGTTCATTTTCCTCCCCCTTTTTCAACTCGTTGTTCCACAATCTTGACCTATAGTTAAATAAGAATAGGTTGTATTTTATTGTGTTAAAGCAACCTTTAGCTAAATAAACTTATTATCCCTCTTTTAATTCATTATTTTTCTTGTGTTTTTACTAATCTAACAAACCAATAAAGGAAAATCCATGGAAGTATAAATTTTGTAGGCCATTCAATCAGAGTTGGAATTACATATGAGGTATTGATATTAGCCAAATCAAGTATTAACCAAAGTCCTAATAAAACAGTTATTCCAATAATTATTTTTTTCAATAAATTCCCCTCCATAAACATAATCTAATTCAATTTTTATCATGTAATAGTAACATCCTTGTTAAACAATCCTTTCACGCTAGCTCAACAAGCAATAGTAGCTGCGACACTAAAACAACTCCTTATTCAACTAAAGCACCCGTTACTTGAATAAGAGTTTCTACTTATTTTTCCATTACTCTTACAAATTGTTCATTCTGATAATCTCTCCAATATTATAGCCTATCCAAGCCCCGATAAATGGGAAGGCACTGATAGGAAAGTCTAATCTTACAGAGTTAAAATCCTTAACAAACACTGAAACTGTAATAAGAATACTTATAACACTCATGATGATAGCCTCAGTCATTTTTCTTTGCTTCCAACGCTTCTCTCCCAAGCGATTTCTGTCAAATTCCTGCACCATTCTAGTTGTCTTTGTACCAATAGGTCTTCCCGTCTTTAGGGCGTAGAACGTGATGGATACTAGTATCCATAAAAGCACACAAAATCCTCCAATGAGGAGGGGGGGATTTCCGTTCTCGATAAAATAACCAAACAGCACGAATAACAAAAGCATTACGAGATTGTATTGGACTAATTGCTTCTTTTTAAAATGCTTAACTTCTTGTATATTCCATTGTATTTCATCCATTTTATCCTCCCTTTCAATTCGACAACTTGTTCAACTAACCTGCGCCTTTCTTCAACAAGAAAAGGTGAATACCCTTGGTAAACAATTGCTCCCGTTAATAGAATAAGAAAGAACTGATTATGAGTTGAAATACTTAATGATTTCATAACCTACATAATCCTCTTTGTTTGGATAGTTATTACGGTAATAACTATCCCAATAACTGACTACTCGGCTTTCCGTTGTATTATAAAAAATTGGATTTTCGGTAATGAATTCTTTTATTATACCTTTATCAACCTTATCAAGATTAGCTTTTATCACTTGCAAAATTTCAATTACATACTCACCCGTTATTCGTATCAGATACGGAATTATCCAATTGTAATCATTGCACTTATGAATTATCTGTTTTAAATTTAGTTCTCTAATGTAACCATCATGGTGACGTGTAAATAAACAATTTAATATTACTTGTTGTTTATCTGATAATGAATTGTATTGAGATAATGAAGGTTCATTGTAGTAAATACGTTCGGGAATATTTAACGTACTTCCCGAAAAATCAACCTCAAAACTGTCCGAGAAATCAAGTTTATCTGATTGATTTATCATATTTAAGACAACCGTGACATCTTCCTTTAATTTAACTGGAAATGCTTTTAATAAATCAAACTTTCTATCTAACATATTTTCACCAACTCTAAGCTATCTGTTTTTTAATTTTATTATTTAATCACGAATTTTTGAAAACGTTCTTATTCAACATAACTGCGTCGTTAGTTCAACAGTGGTAGCGACAGCATGTTCCAACTATTGCTTTTAGTTTAATAATCTTTTTTAATGCTATTTAGCAAAAAGTATCCAGTTATTATACTTCCAAATCTAAAATAACCAGTTGTATGTATTAGTATATCTGGAATGGGATAGGAAAACGGTAAGTAATGATAAAAGGAAATATAAAGCATTGGGATACAAATAAATAAAATATTGTTTAAATTGACTTTCCATTTCCCTGGTTTTTTAAAATTTTTTAAAAAGTTGGGTAGCCTGAGATACAGTCCTATAAGTATATATATTAAGTTTGCATAGATTGAATCGGTTACACTTAATTGGACGATTTAGTTAAGGTCAGTTAGACTTGGTTCAAATAAAAAACCAAGGAGTTTTATAAAATGGCCAGAAGAGTTAGAAGAAGCTTTTCCAAGGAATTTAAAAAACAAATGGTTCAACTACATGCATCTGGTAAACCCCGCTCAGAAATCATTAAAGATTATGAGTTAACACCTTCGTCCTTTGATAATTGGGTTCGACAGTATCAAGATAGTGGATCGTTTCAAGAAAAAGACAATCGTACACCAGAACAAGAAGAGTTACTCAAACTTCGAAAAGAAAATCAAAAACTAGCAATGGAAAACGATGTTTTAAAGCAGGCCGCGCTGATCATGGGACGAAAGTAGATGTGATTCGGAATAATCGACACAAATACTCGGTATCAGCAATGTGCGGCGTCCTGCAAATAGCCAGAAGTACGTATTATTATGAAGCTAAGATTCGTGATGACCAAGAGGAAGAATTAACAGATCTGATCCTAACTATTTTCAAGAAAAGTCGATGTAATTATGGACAGAGAAAGATCAAAGTAGAACTGAAAAAGAAAGGCTGGACCGTTTCCAGACGTCGTATTGGTCGAATCATGAAAAAACAAGGACTAGTCTCCAAGTATACCGTTGCTCAGTTTAAGCCATCAAAATCATCCTGTAATGAGTCAGGAGTGGGGAATGCCCTAAATCGCGAGTTTGACCAGGATCAAGAACTAAAAGTAATTGTAAGCGACTTAACCTATGTGAGAGTTGGCCAGAAATGGCATTATATTTGCGTTTTAGTAGATTTATATAATCGCGAGATTATTGGTCACAGTGCAGGACCTCATAAAAGTGCTGCCTTAGTTCAACGCGCCTTTGCATCCGTTCCCTACAATCTTCACCATCTTGAATTGTTCCACACGGATAGAGGAAGTGAGTTTAAAAACCAACTGATTGATCAGGCATTAGAAACGTTTGGCATTGAACGTTCATTAAGCGAAAAAGGTACGCCTTATGACAATGCCGTTGCAGAAGCTACGTTTAAGACCATCAAAACAGAGTTTGTTAAAGGGGCTTATTTTCTTAACCAACACGAACTTGACCTTGAACTTTTTGATTATGTTCATTGGTTCAATCATATTCGCATTCACGGATCCCTAAATTATTTAGCACCGACTGAATACAAGTTAATGGACCTTTAAAAATTTGTTCGATTTAGTGTTGACATACCAAGATTACCCACGGAAAAATCCTATAGGTTTGACTTTGCATCTCATCAAAATACAAAGATACCTTACTAATGATTATAAATAGGAAAACAAAACCAATAGAATAAATGATGTTTCCTAAAATTGGTTTTAACTTCAAAATCAAATCCTCCTAATTTTTTTGTTCTACTAAACTTGTATTCTAATTGAACACATCAAATCTTGGCATGAAATTCCGTTAATTCGTTTTAACTTCAAAAAAGGAAGGAACGTTACAGATGTTCTGTGTTCCTCTTACTCAACAATTGCACCCTTAAGTTGATAAAGTTTTTAAAATTCACTCTGATAAAACAATCTTTATCGTGTCTTCTATATAGGTCTCTCCTCTATTGTTTTCCCTTATGACTTCTATTTTCACTTCTTCATCGTTTTTCCAATCAACCTTAAAATTATCAGGAGTATAAATATCACTAGGAATATATTCTTT
>NZ_QPJJ01000014.1 GCF_003337485.1 Saliterribacillus persicus | reverse complement strand
CTGAAAACCATTCGTCAAAAAAAGGTTCCGATTATCAAATAACGATAATTGGAACCTTTTTTTATTATTTTAGGCTAGTTATGTCCCAGCCCCTTTTTAAAATTTATTTAATTTGAAGCTTTCCATGATATATTAAATTCTTCAATAACATCGTTCCCACCATGATCCATCCATCTTTCAATTTGTTCTTCAAATCCAGCTTTATCTAAATCACCGAGGATATAGTTAAAAGTCGCATCTACCATAATTTGTTTTAATTCTTCACTTTTTTGATCATATGTTTCTGAATCTAAAGTAATTGTTGGATCTTTAATAAGGTACTTCTCATTATCCTTAAATAAATTTTCTGCTTTTTGTCTTGCTTTAAGATCAAATTGACCTTCGTACCTACCATTCGTTTCAGGTTCTCCTACTTCAAAGGTTTGATAGGGAATAACCTCACGATCTAACTTATTTTGGTCATCAATTGTTACCGCTTTGCCATCTTCCACGGTATAATGTTCTCCTTCTTCTCCCCAAAAGACAGTATTAGCAACTTCTGGTTCCATCATCTTATTAAAAAATTCTAAAATAATTAATAACTCTTCTTCCGTTTCTACTGACGATTTCGGGAAAAAGTAAGGATGATTATAACCAGGAATACTCCAAATTTGATATTTTTCTCCAGCTTTTGAAATTTGATTATGGACGTCTAGTTCCATCTCAGGATTAATCAATTTGCCATCGCTAGCTAATCCATTTACATCGCACATACATCCTACGTATACACCAGCACGTCCATTCTTTATCATATCTTGTTGATCTGGCTTACTTGTAACTGGAAAGTCTTGATTAATATAGCCGCTTTCATGCATTTCTCGCATAAAATCTAATGCTTCTTGATATTGTGGAAACATAAAAGCCGGTTTTAATTCTCCATCTATTTCTCCCCATTCATGTGGTGCGCCAAACCAAGAGGCGATCGTATTGAAAGACCCATAAGCTAGATCCCCACGATCTGATAAACCTATCGTATCATCCTTACCATTGGCATCTGGATCATTTTCAGTAAACTGCTTGACCATTTCCATGAAATCTTCTGTTGTTTTTGGTGTATCTAAACCTAGATTGTCAGCCCAATCTTTTCGGTATATAATTCCTTGTCTAGATAATGGTCGCCCTTGATATAAAGAATATAATTTTCCGTCTATACGCATGTTATCGAGAATTTCAGGTTTCAATTTTTTCAAATTTTCAAAATCATCTAAGTACGGTTCTATTTCCCAAAACTGACCATCTCGTATTGCTTCTTTAAATGTACCTTCAATTGGTATATTTGCTACTTCAGGCATGCTATCTGTTGCAAAAGAAGTACTCATACGGTCTTGATAATTATTAGCGGGAACGTATTGCAAGTCTAATTCTACACCTGTTAATTTTTCTATTTTTTCTTCAATACCACTATCAGGTGTTTCCGCTGAATGAAGTGGGGCTAAAATAGAAATTTCATTTAAATCTGGATCCTTCATTTCATCTTCTTGTGAAGCGCTTTCATCATTGCATGCACTTAAAATTAACATCGCTAAAATTAAAAAATAAAATAGCCTTAAAGTTTTACTCATTTTTCCACCCCTTCTTTTTTAATACATTTTCAGTCTAAGATTCTTCCTTCATTCCGTATATAATCAATTTTTTATATACGTTTAAATGATGTATATCAAAGGGGTTTTACTATGTAATCTAAAGGAATGATTACTATATTATTAAATGATTATTTCCGAAGAATATTTTCAATATAAACTTGACTTCATGCTAATTATTTATGTTGAGTGTCTTAATTTTCCTTATAGTGTAGTCCGATAAATTCTTACGCTTTTCTATATTGATAAAAAAGAGCTGGGCAATGCCCAACTCTTTTTTGTTATCTTTTTAGATTCACCAAATCAGCTACTTTAACTGCTTGACCTGTTGCTAGTGACTTATTGCCTGCAATACCAGTCAGGATGGAAATCGCTCCATCAATATGAGAAGCTGCACGATTAAACTCATCCTCTTCAGGAACACCGAATAGATCATTCAGTAACACAGGGTCTCCGCCACCGTGTCCGCCTTCTCCTTCTTCAACGTCTACTTCATATGCTTCACCAAACATCGGAAGTACACGAATTACTTTCTCATCTAACTTACCTTCATCACTTTTGTCTCCACCTGAATTAATGTAAGATTGCTCTCTTACTTCTACTTCAATTCTCCCTTTTGTTCCATTAAAAGCAATGATAAAGCCTTCCCATGGAAGATATGCATTTAACGAATAAGTAAGGATAGCTTTGTTTTTATAAGTTACAACAACCCCTAATGTATCTTCAATATTAATTCCTTCACCAAAAACACTTTGATCTCGTTGGTAACCATCCTCTGGCTCTGCATCTAAATAAAGAGATTTTAAATGTTCGTTTGATTCTAAGTCGATTGCAAATGGATCATTTTTTGCAACTTCACTTCCATGTGCACGCTGATAGAAATTAGTTTCACCGCGTTCTTCAGCATTTTCTTTTCCGTAAAAACGTAATCCACCCGTCGCATAAACGGTTTCTGGCTCTGTATTTAACCAAAAGTTCACCAAGTCAAAATGGTGGGTAGATTTATGCACCAATAACCCGCCGCTATTTCGTTTATCTCTATGCCAACGTCGGAAATAATCTGCCCCATGCTGCGTATCTAATGCCCATTCAAAGTGAACAGAGTTCACTTGACCGATCACCCCATCGCGAATCAACTCACGAATTTTAGTATTATGCGGGGCATAACGGTAGTTAAAGGTAACCCGTACATTTTGTCCAGTGCGCTCAATCGCATCAATTATTGCTTGTGTCTTTTCAGCATCAACTGTCATAGGTTTTTCAGTTACAACGTCACAGCCTAACTCCATTGCACGGATGATATAACGATGGTGCGTACGGTCTACAGATGTAACAATGACAATATCTGGATTTTCTTTTTCAATCATTTCTTCAAATCGATCAACTTTATAGGTATTAATCTTATTGTAATCATACTTTTCTTCTAATAATTTATTGGAATAATCCATTCTTACTTGGTTTACATCACAAAATGCCACTAATTCACAAGTCTCACGAAAATCACGAACCATTGCTCCATAGAAAAATTCAGCTCTTCCCCCGGTACCTACTAACACATACTTTTTCTTCATCTTTTCCCCACCTTTATTTTGTAATCGATTTCATTATCAAGAAAAAAGAAAGCTTCTAAAGGAAGAAAGAAGAATTCCCTTTCAAAATAACAACGTTGTTAAAATTATAAGTCATTTCTTTTAGAATTGCAATGCTGTCTTTTGATTTTATCTTTTTATTTTTGTTTGTGTTTGGTTATGCCTTTAACAATACAAAAGAAATACATTTTTCACTTATATTATAGTCGGATAATTTTTATGCTTTTTGTAAATAAAAAGAAGCTGACAATTAAGTCAGCTCCTCTTTTTTTCACTCCTGATTCATATAACTATCATAAACTTGTTGGTTGATTTCAATGTATCTATCAATACCTAATGATTCTAAACCGCTCAAATAGTCATCCCAATCGTCTTCTAAGCTTAATTCTCCTGTAATAAATTGGACAGAACTTTGTTCTACATTATCCAAGATATTTGTTTCTAGAGTAGAATATTCATCCTGGACATCTTGTGGATACCATACTCCCCAGAATGGGAAAGTCTCTTCTGGTTCTTTTCCTTCATATAAATATGTTGCTTCTTGTAAACGACGTTCAAAACCTTCATCAGTATAAATGTCTTCTGCTTGCACTTGTCCATCCCGGAACTCACGTGGTTGGAAGTATTGCGCTGCAGCTGACCAATTATTGTTTGGTGGGTCTTCTGGGAATAGCAATTTAACGTTGGCTTCCATTTCTTCGTTAATTGCAACATCGCCTTCTTCTGGTTCTACCCAATCTTCTCCTTCCACACCAATATGCGAGCGAATCATACCATCTATAGTAAACATATAATCTAATAATTGAATCGCTTTAACTTGGGCTTCCTCACTAGCTTTATTTGTAATAGCGAAAGTTCCACTATTTGTTACCGGATAATTATATGTTGCATATTGATGATTTGGACCTTGTAAAGGTTCAATGGCATCAAACATAGGATGATTGTCATTATCGATAAATTCCCATGCGTGTTGAGCTGCAGCTGCACCTAAAATTACATCATCAGCGTTATTACCCAACTGGATAAAGGCGTCACGATTTTGGGTAAAAGCACCTGGGTCAATTAAGCCTTCTTCATATAAAGAATGAATGTATTCAAGTCCTTCTTTCCATTCGTCCGTATTAGCTGCAAAGCTAACCTCTCCATTATTTACTAGCAATCTTGTTTGTGCATCATCATATACAAATCCATTCATTAGAATTGGAATAACGGAATGGTTTGGAGAAGCCGCAGAACCACTTAATGGTATTTCATCTTGTTCACCATTTCCATTTGGATCTTGTTCTTTAAAAGCAGTTAATACTTCTTTTAATTCTTCGTGTGTAGCAGGGACGTCTAACCCTAATTCATCTAACCAATCAGAATTTATCCACAATTTATTTGGCCATGTACAGTGAAAACACTCTTCTAATCCAGGTACACTATAGATGTTTCCGTCTGGCGCCGTTGCAATTTTTCTGAATTCATCTCGTTCTTCTAACACTTCCTTTAGATTGGGCGCATGTTCGTCGATTAAATCATTTAATGGTAGTAATGCACCTTGCTCTCCATATTTCAATATTTCACTTGGTGCAAAATTATCTACCCAGTCAACTAAAAAGAACACATCCGCATAATCGCCACTTGCTAAAGAGATTTGTCTTTTCTCTTTTGCTGCAGAAGAATCATAACCAGTTTTTTGAAATTCAAAATTAATGTCAAATTCTTCTTCAGCAAATTCCGTAAATGAGTTCGTTTCTAAATCCATTTCACCATTCTCTGCAATGAATACAGACATATTCGTCTTACCGTCAGCATTTTCTTCTTCACTTGACTCATCATCTGAATTACAAGCGCTTAAAATTAAAATTATTGAAGCAAAAATTAATACCATATAAAAGCTTTTCCATTTCATGCTAATTTCCTCCCTTTTATTAAAAACATGTTAAAACAATATACTGTAAAACTCTATATCACCTCCTTAAATGATTAAAATAATTATTATCCTTTAACTGAGCCGAGTAGCATTCCTTTTACAAAATATTTCTGTGCAAAAGGATAGATAATCAACACAGGGATACTTGAAACAACAATTAAGGAGTATTGCATAAGATTGGCTAATTGTTGTCTTTTTTGTTGTTCTGCAATATCTTGATTTGCGCCTGATTCTGACTGGGTAATCAGTATTTCTCTTAATTCTAACTGTAATGGGAATAAAGCTTCTGTTCTTAAAAAGATCATCGCATCAAAATAGCTATTCCATTGAAATACTGCATACATGAGAGCAAGCACCGCTATAATTGGCTTTGATAACGGTAGTACAACATGCCACAGGAATCTTATGCTACTACAACCATCCATTTCGCTTGCTTCGACCAATTCTTCCGGAATACTTGTATAAAAAAATGTGCGAGCTATTATAATTTGCCAAACTGCCATTGCCTTAGGAATTAATATCGCCCAAGGAGTATCTAACAAACCCAATTTCTGTACCACTAAGTATTCTGGAATTAACCCTCCATAAAACAGCATAGTAAGAAGAATAAAAATCATGAAAAAGGTTTTTCCATAAAAGTTTTTTCTAGATAGCGGATAGGCAAAAATTATTGTGAGAAACACAGCAATTATTGTGTATCCTATCGTATAGAGAATAGAATTACGGAACCCTCTAATAACATCTGAATTATTTAATACTTCTATATAACCCTCAAGTGAGAAATCTACAGGCCATAACCATACCTGTCCTGAGGTAACAGCTTCAGGGCTACTGATCGAAGCACTAACGATATAAATAAGTGGATAGAGTATTACAATCATCAGTAAACTGAGAAAAATATAAATAAATGTTAAAAATACACGATCATTATAGGACTCTTTTATTGCACCATTATTTTTTCTCATTTTTCTACTCCTTTCTACCATAATCCGTTACCGGAAACTTTCTTAGCAATTGTATTGACAATAACCAATAAGATTAAGTTGATGACAGAGTTAAATAATCCTACTGCTGTCGCAAAACTAAAATCAGCATTTATAATCCCCATTTTGTATACATAGGTTTGTAAAATTTCTGAGGTACCTAAATTTAAAGGATTTTGTAATAAATATACTTTCTCAAACCCTAATGCCATTAAATTACCTACACTTAATATCATAATGATTACAATAGTTGGCATAATGGCAGGTAAATCAATGTTCCAAATTTTTTGTAATCGAGTAGCTCCATCAATCTTAGCAGCTTCATATTGTTGACTGTCTACTCCAGCAAGTGCTGCCAAATAAATGATTGCTGAATATCCAGTTATTTGCCACGCATCTGACCAAACAAATATCGATCTGAACATATCTGAATTTCCAAGGAAATTCACAGCGTCTAATCCAACCACTTCTAGTAAATTGTTCACTATTCCTGATCTTGGGGATAACATCAATATAATCATAGAGACGATAACTACTGTTGAAATAAAATAAGGTGCATATGTAAACATTTGTACAGATCGTTTAAAAATACCATCTCTTATTTCATTTAGAGCTAAAGCAAGTATGATGGGAAGCGGAAACGTTACAGCTAGTTGGTAAAGACTCAAAAATAATGTATTTCTTATTAAGTCCCAAGCAACTGGATTGTTAAAAAAATTCTCAAAGTGCTTCCATCCTACCCAAGGGCTATCAATAATACCTTGAACTACGTTATAATCCTTGAATGCGATTACCGCACCTAACATGGGTACATATTTAAAAATAATGAAATACAGTACTGGCAATATCATCAAAATATATAATTGCCAATGCCTCTGAAAACTTCTTTTAGCTAGATGTCTTTGTGTTACTTTTTTTATTTCTTTCGAACCATCAAGTGATTGATCCATTTAAATTTTACCCCCTCCATAAAAATTTTTCGGGAAACGCTTACAAAAAATTTAGCATCTTTTTCACACCTATGAAACAGACAAGTAAATTTAAAGGGTACAATAGCGAAAGTTTTAGCATATTTATAAATAGTACATATTCAGACCCATGGTACAACTTGCGAAAGCGCAATCATATCAAGCATTCATGACTTCTCAAACATCATTTAATTACTTCTATTCTTATCTTTGTTTCTTATATTTCCACGATGACGATTTGACTTCGTTGTGAAAATATATACTCTAATTTTGAAATATTAAAAAAGCATCCATTCATATTGAACAGATGCTTTTCCTTGTTATTTATTCACTGTTTTCCTAAATTGATTTGGTGTCATATCATAAATTCGTTTAAAGGCCCGACGGAAAGAGTGAGCACTATTATATCCTACTTGCTCTGCTATATCATTGATCGTTTGCGAAGAATTCGATAGTAAGGACATCGCTTCTTCCATTCTAATTTTCTCTAAATATTCATATAAGTACTCTCCCGTTTCGTCTTTAAACATCTGTGAAATATACTTTTCCGGTCTAGAAAGATGTTCTGCGATCATATAAATCGTTAATTCTGTATTAGAATAATGTTCATGCACATACGCTTTAATAGTATTTACGATAGAATGATTGGATTCCTTCCGATTTCTATTAACAAATTCACAATAAAGTTGTAGGATTTCTATTAATCGTTCTTCTATTTCATTTATATTTTCTTCGAAGGAAATACTTCTTAATTTTTGGCGTAAGGTTTCAGCGGTGGACTCATTTCGAAAAGCATATTGATCTAGCGCTTTATAAAACGTACCGATTAACTCATAGATAAATTGTTCATGCATTTCAGCTGATAAACTTCTGTTTTTAATATTCTCTTCTAATATTTCATACACAATCTGTCTAGCCTCATCTGTTTCTCCTTCTTTCAAACTTTTTAATAAACGAAATTCCACTTCTAATGGATAATAAAATACAGCTGTCTCTTTCATCACTGCATCATACCAGTACATCCCTTGCTTTTCATTAGAAAAACTAGCAAAATCTAATGCATGCTTTGCCTCGTTATAAGATCGACTAATATCTGATAAAGATTCAAAAGGATGGCCTAGGCCAATTTTTAAATTTACTCGGAATTCTTTTAAAAGTAAATCTTGTAAAGTTGCGAACATTGCTTCAATTTCCTCGTTTAAAACATCATTACTATCTTCGGCCAAGAATATATACACCAGCTTATCAGAATGAAGATTCGTCACATAAAAGTTTTTAAATAATTTGATTGATTCTTGCTGTATAACAATGCGAATTGCATTTAATTCTTGATAAATTTCACTACTTGACATGTCTTCATAACCCTCTACTTTAACAATAGAAACATAACCATGATTACAAGATAAATTGACATTAGCTTGATTCGCAAAGTCATAGACATTACTATTTCTTTCTGTAATTTCACCTGACAACAGTTGTTTAAGAAAAGCATCTTTGAGAAGTGGTTTTTGTTCTGTTAATTGCATTTGTAAATCGCTATTCGTAGAAATTAACTTAGAAATATTACCATGTAAAAAATCGTACTCGTTGTTAGCATCTGGATCTGCATATTCTTTTAATGATTTGATTACATTATTTATCGGAACACTGTTTCTATAAGCAAAAAACAAGGCAATTATTACTCCAATAATAAAGGTAATACCAGTAACTGACCAACTAATATATTTGATGGGAGCTGCTTCTTCAACTAATGTTCTATTAGGAATTCCAGCTACATATAACCAATCATTTTTTTCTGATTTTTCTGTTATCACTAATATGTCGTTCTCTATATGTAGTGGGCCCTCTTTGTCTATAACTTTTTCTTTTAGCGTATCAATTTCTTTTTTATCAATCCCATTAGAAGTAATGAGTTGATGGTTTTCATCTAAAATAAAAGCCCAACCGTTGAATTGTTGCTTTACTCCTTCAATTAGATTAGTAAGCAACTGATTTTCAATCGGAATAATAATCGAACCTTTATGATCTGATACATTACTCATCGGTAAAGTTTGAACATACGTTATAACATCAGTTGAAGTCTCACCTTGATTGTAGCGTTTGCTAGGAATAATTTGTCTCTCGTTATTTAAAATCGCTTCTTTCCATTCATCCATCGTCATTTCTGTATAATTTTCATTCGTATAAAAATGATAAGGACGATAATAAACCGAGCCAGCAGTGACAATTAAATCAGGATTTTTCAAATAAATATATAAATTTTCTAAAAATTCATTGGTTGAAGCATATGTGGAAAGTTTATTATCCAATTGTTTTAAAGTAGATATAATTCTTGTTTTATCAGCAGCATTTTTATTCAATAAAATATTTAAATCTTGATCTAGCGATAACTGCAGCACAAAACGATCTATTTCATCTAAGCTTTGCTCTAGTATTTTTTTACTTTGATTAAGAACTTGTCTACTATTAATTATGGAGTACTTTTCTGCCGTATCTAAAGAAACTTGATAAGTAATAAATCCGGCAACCATCGGAATTATTAAAATCACAAGATAAGAAATTAAAAATCTTCTGAAGATTTTGGAGGTTTGTATGCGTTTCATAATGGTGCCCCCTCAAAGAAACTTAAAATAAGTATTAATGATTGCATCTTTAAAAACATGCGTTGCTCTTACAAATAATAAGACTCTATAAAAAATGAGCATGCTATTTTATAGAGCCTTTCGTTTTATTTTACTATTTTTTAAATACATGGGTCTTATCTATTATAAAACTTTTATTTAATCAACGTTAAAATGAAAACGATTTCACACTCTTGCATAATTTCCTCCTATCGTACATTTAAAGGATTGGAAGCCAATAGATTTCAATAACCTACTTTGCAGGCAATTGAAACTTATTAGAATTCTCTGCTATTTGCCATCATCTTAAAAATGAATGGTGGTCTGTTCTCCAGTATACGTAATTATCCTCTGAGCTACATTATCTTCCGCATCATTGATGATAGTCAGTGCAAATTCCATTGAAGTTTTCATGCCAGGATAAGATCCTATGCGATCGCCAATGGTAAAACGATTATTTTTATCCTCCCAGCGAAGCTGTATGGTAAAAAAAGCTCCTTTTTCATAGTTATAAGTATCACCCTCATCATCATACAACAAAAAGCTTCCATCTTCTCCTTTATAAATCAATATTTCTAGAGGCTCGTTTGTATCTTCACTCGTATATTGAATAGCAGGACCAACAGGAACAATAGAGCCAGCCCGAACAAATAATGGCATGGTTTTAAGATCGGCATTTGCTTCAATCACTTGCCCGCCTTCGAATCGCTGATTTGTCCAAAAATCATACCACTGGGTATCAACTGGTAAATAAACAGAACGTTTTTTAACAGATCCTTTCATCTCTTCAGAGCCACTTTCATAATACATAGGCTCTGTTACTGGATTAACAAGAAAAGAAGGACCAAACATATATTGGTCTTTTACATCAAAAGTGTGAGGATCATTTCTAAAATCAAATGCCAATGTCCGCATCATCGTATAATCATCGTTCGTCACCCATCCAGCAATAGAATAAATATAAGGCAACAAGCGATAGCGAAGATTAATATATTTTACAAGCGTATCATAGAAGATAGTACCTTCCTCACCAAACCTCCACACCTCTCTCGGTGTATCAGCTCCATGTGAGCGAAACATTGGTAGAAAGACTCCATATTGTAACCATCGAACGTATAATTCACGATAGCCTAGATCGTCACATCCGTCTGGATAATCTCCATCCCAAAACCACTGCTCTCTATCTGCAACAAAGAAGGCTCCAATATCTAACGTCCAATATGGTATACCTGTAACACACATATTCAACCCATCAGCAATTTGGTTCTGTAATGTTTTCCAATTAGCAGCAATATCCCCCGACCATGTAACGGCGCTATACTTTTGCTGACCAGCATAGGATGAACGCGTTAAATTAACAACACGTTTACTTTCTGTAGTTTTTCGTTGATTTTCATAAAGACCTTTGGAATGGAGAAGCGAATAAGCATTAATATATTCTGGATCCAAATACTTTTTCGCTTCTTGCGTATTGATGAACATCCTCTCTTCTGGTTCAGGTTTAACTTTTCCAACCCAATCCGCTTCAAAAGGTTCCGTACAATCACACCACCAAGCATCTACACCATGCGAAAATAACCCTTCGTTTGCTTGCTTCCAATATAAATTACGTGCCTCCTCATTGAAGGCATCGTAGTTTGCTTGATTTCCAAGTAGATAACCTTTTTGTTTCATTTCTACATGATTCGGTCCGTCATTATTCATAATGGGCCAAATCGAGATCATCAATTTAGCATTCAGCTTGTGAATCTCCTCCATCATTGCCGTTGGATTTGGAAATCTTTCTGGATCGAAAGATTTCTGACCCCACAATTCCCCAGTCCAAGACCGCCAATCTAGAACAATTAAATCAAGTGGGATGCGACGCTTCCTGTACTCTTTCACGATCGATATAAGTTCTTCTTGAGATTTATATCTTTCCTTCGATTGTACATATCCAAAAGCCCATTTCGGTAAAAGAGGTGCTTTCCCTGTAAGGTAACGATAACTCTTTACAATCTGATCAAAATCAGGACCATACACAAAGTAATAATCCATTTCACTGTCTACGTCTGTCCAAATATAGGAACCATGTATATCATCGTGAAACTTTATCAATGAGTAACTATCTACGATGATCCCATATCCGTTTGTCGACACCAATACAGGTACAACCGATTTCATATTTTGTTGATACAGATATTGATGAGTGCCCCTCAAGTTAAGTACACCTTCTTCATGCGATCCTAACCCATAGAGCGCTTCCTCATTGTCCCATTCAAATTCAAGTTTAGTATGATAAGCCATACGGTCCACGATATGATTGGTGGGAACAGCTTTAGCACGAGCCCCATCAACGTTTTGCGAATTTTCGATCTCTGTATTCTGATCATATACAGGTTTTAGCACTTCAGTAGGAGTTAGAGTTTTGCCACCTCGCGTCGGCTCTTTTGTTAATATTCTCCCTGCATCGTCCTTATAGGTAAATGCAGCTGTGTTTTTATTAATATGAATTTGTACATTGCTTGTAGAAAATACAATAATATCATCACTCTCATTTACAGAGTAAGGAATGTTTTGTTGAGTGTTCGGCTCTACAAACAAGCTTTCCTTTTCATTAAATTCGTTTTCTAATGTATATCTAATACGAATAATCGAATCAGTATAAGGAATAATTTTCATTAAACCTGTTTTACATTTTATTAGCAATTGATTATTTAGTTTTTCATAAGTTACTATTTGCACAACACTATCCTCCCCTTCCTTTTTCGTTATAATTAATAGAAGCCTTCTTTCTACTAAATTTATATCTTCCAACTTTTATTTAATTCTCTATACTGAATTTATTCTAATGCAAAGGAAGCTAGGCTAGCTCTACCATTACCGGTGTAAGTAATATATAATGCTTGAATACCATCAGGAATAGTGATGTCAGAAGCGTATTCTGTCCAGACATTTGTAAAATTAACTGGCAACTTTGCAAGTGCTGGCCCATCCCACATAGTCTTCACTTCAAATGCACCGTTGCAATATCCTCTCACCTTAATTTTGATTTTTTTAATACCATGACAGTCAAAATATTTAAATCCAGCTGTCGCTGTATCCGTCATATTGGAAATAAAACCTATTTCTTCATCTCCATCTTTTCCGTCTTGGGTGATTTTCGGAAATTGGGTGTCCATCCAGAGATCACCTGTATACATTGCTTCATCTCGACAAAAAAGGTTACAGGCTAGGTAAGCAGGATACTCTCCGCGACCAATAAGCGGTTTTCCATTAGGTCCGGAAGTTGTCATTTCTACCTGTGGAATTGAACCATCTGGCAGAAGATCAATGGGTTCGATACATCCCTGACGGCTAAAATTTGATCCATTCGTATGGCGATGATAGAAAATGTACCACTTGTCACTTATTTCAACGATACTACCATGATTATTTCCTCCATAATACATTGGCTGATTCGCAGGCTTATAAGTATCAATATGAAGGTCATTGTTACTCACAATAACTCCTCCATATTTAAAATCTTTTGTTGGATGTTTACTAGTTGCATAGCATAACTCATGCATGGCAATGGAAGAATAGATAAAATAGTATGTGTCGCCTTTTTTTCTCATAGAAGGCGCTTCAAAAAATTCATGTCCTTCAAAACTACTCCCTTTACTATATGGTTCACTTGGAGAGATAATCACAGGCTCTTCTTCAATCGTAAGCATATCCGACCCGAGAACAGTGGCCATAGCACCACTTCTTGTTTTATCACCAATCGCACAAAATCCGGTATAAAGATAGGTTTTATCTCCTTCTCGAAGAAGACCTGGATCAAATTGGGGTTCATCACCCTTTCTTTCGCCTAAACGCCCCCCATTAGCATCTTTCACATAACCATAAAATTCATACTTGCCAGCAGGAGTATCACAAACGGCCACTGATACGACAGAGACTTTGTCTAATACATAGTACAAATAGTACCGTCCATCAGGTCCTACTGTAACATCAGGTGCATAAAGACACATATTTGCTTCGGGATTAAGCGGATCATCCGTTTTTTTATAGATCACCCCTTCATAACGCCAATCAGCTAAATCATTTACAGGGGCAGACCAGCATACATAATCATTTAAGCAATACGCATGACCATTAAAACGATCATGCGAACCATATATATAGACTCTGTCATTAAAGACGTATGGCTCCGCGTCCGGTATATATTCCCAAGATGGTAAATATGGATTTAATCCTTGTTTTTTCATTATAAGCACCTCAACTTCTTTATTTTTTTAATTCATATATTTTAAAATGGGCTGATGATACGATTTATCTTGTTTTTTCCTTAAACTTGGCTAAATATCAATGGGTACGTTTCTCCTGCAGTCGTTTCAAATTCGATACTTTCATTATTATAAAGAACAGCACATTTTTCTCCTTCTAGCGAATGAATAACACCACTTTTAAATTGTCCGTTATCCCAGGATAAGTCAACTTCAAATCCACCTCTGGCTTTTAGGCCACTGACACTTCCGGTTGTCCATTCTTTAGGTAATGCCGGAAAGATGTGTAACTCATTGTTATGACTTTGAAGTAATAATTCAGCAATCCCTGCTGTTCCACCAAAATTTCCATCGATTTGAAATGGGGGATGGTTATCAAATAAGTTTGGTAAAGTGGAAGTGTTAAGCAATGCAAGAATATGTTGATAAGCTAGTTCCCCTTCTTCTAGACGAGCCCACATATTAATGATCCAGGCACGACTCCAGCCAGTATGCCCTCCCCCAGATTGTAATCTTCTTTCTAGTGTTACTTTTGCAGCTTTAACTAGATTCGGAGTAGCCCTTGGGGAAATTTGGTTTCCAGGATATAAGGCAAACAAATGTGAGATATGACGATGACCTGGCTCTTCTTCATCATAATCTTCTAACCATTCTTGAATTTGACCGTGCTTTCCAATTTTAGGTTTTGGTAATTTTTCTTTTAATTCTAGCAATTCATTTCGAAATGGTTGATCCACATCTAAAATTTCACTAGCACGAATACAACTCGTAAAGAGAGCGAATATAATTTGACTATCCATGGAAGGTCCTTCACATAAAGTTCCTTTTTCTCCATTTGGTAAAATGTAAGTATTCTCAGGAGATACAGAAGGAGTTGTTATTAGTAAACCATCTTCATTCTCTACTAGAAAATCAACAAAAAATAAAGAAGCTTCTTTTAATGTATCGTATGACTTTTCTAAGAAACTCACATTTCGTGTGAACTCAAAGTGCTCCCACAAGTGTAAACATAACCAGGCACCACCCATAGGCCAAATTGTTGCTGGCATATAGATATCTTGAGGTGCTGTGTCCCCCCAAATATCAGTATTATGATGTGCAGTAAATCCTCTACATCCGTACATGTTTTCTGCAGTTTTTTTGCCATTTTCTTTTATTTTTTCAATATGCTCAAATAACGGAGCGTGACATTCTGATAAATTACAGATCTCTGCTGGCCAATAATTCATCTGAGCATTAATATTAATCGTAAATTTACTGTCCCAAGGTGGCAACATTTTCTCATTCCAAATTCCCTGCAATGTTGCTGGTAACGAATTCGGTCTACTAGAAGAAATTAGCAAATAACGTCCAAAATGAAAGTACGTGCTAATTAATGATAGATCCGAATTACCTTCTTTCAGTAAATCTAATCGTTGATCAGTTGCCAGCTGTGAACGCTGCTCGTTGGGTTGTTCTAAGTTTAAATTTACTCTATGAAATAATTTCTGATAATCTTCCACATGTTTTTGTCTCAATTCTTGAAATGATTTTCCTGTTACTCGTTCAATTATTTTCAAGCTTTGATGCTCCGGATCATCATAACGGTAAGATGTTGCAGCTGAAAGGATCAATGTTACCGCATCTGCGTTTTCTACAATTAAATGGTTCCCAAGGGTCTTGACTGATCCATTCTCCGGAATTGCTTTTAAAGCACATCGAAATGCAATTCCATCTTTTCCACCTGTTACTCCTCGCATAACAATTGACTGGTTTGATATTGCAACGAGTTCATCAAAATTTCTTGCATTCCCACGATCTAGCAAAGTTTGAAACGATATAGATTTTGCTTTTGATGCTGTTAAACGAATTACCATCACTTGATCAGGATAACTAGTAAATAACTCTCTTTTAAAGGTGACATCTTCTATGGTATATTCCACGGTCGTAACAGCACTATCTAAATCTAGCACTCTAGAATAATTAGTAGCCTCCGTTTCGCTGTGATCCATATTTATGAATAAATCACCTAAAGGCTCGTAATGGCGTTGTGTTTCCGGTGTTCCTGTAAAGGTCAGTGCGGCCAAATCCTCCGCTTCTTTTAATCTTCCATCAGATAATAATTTTCTAATTTTTGATAAGTGCTTTCGCGCATCTGGATTATTTCGATCTCTTGGACCGCCATACCAGACAGAATCTTCATTTAATTGCACCCGTTCTTTATGCACTCGACCAAAAACCATACCACCTAATCTACCATTTCCAATAGGCAATGCTTCATCCCATTCTTTTGCTGGTTGTTTATACCAGAGGTGTTTATTTATATTTTTCATAATACAACTCCCTTTTTACCTTATATAAAAAAATTAAGCAGATTACACACATAAAAATAATTTCAAAGTTTCTATCATGTCATGTGTATGCTGTACTACCGTCCTTAGCGAAAGAAAACGTGCTTCCATCTATTAAACTCCCTGACCAATTCAAAAATACGGTATACTCTTCTCCTTCCACTCTATATAAAGGAATAAATTTCATTTCGTTGCCTTCTGCGCCCTCCGCGGTAAATTCTAACTGTATTTTTTTGAATGAACGAAAACTTGATTAATATTATGGTTGGAAATTCCCTTTCAAGTACCTGGTGTGCCAATTTAAGCTAATAACAGGTTCCCGAAGATTACAGCTACCAAATCTTCTCGACCTTTTAGTGGTACTAAATGCAAAGAAGTATCTACTTTAATTTCAATTTTATCCTTATCATTAAAAATTCGTTTAATTTTAATGTAATCGCTTTCTTTGATGAAGTCAGCAGGTGGGAAATTAATTTTTATAGTTTTCACTGCATCTCTCTTCAACATCAGTGTAAATTTTGTTGGTTCAGCGAGATCAAGAAGAGCGTAGAAAACAAACTATTAGGATATTCCGCAATTTGCGTGATCTTAGTATTCTTTTCCTTTCAAACAACTTTTGATGAGATTAAAGCATTCAGCATTATAACACCTTCGCTTTTAAACCATATGTTCTTTTGTATTTTACTCATTGCCTCTAACCCTGATGCTGTGCAACACCAAAATGAATCATCCAGTCCACTAAATTTTTTAATAGCATTTCTCCCCATCGGCTGATGATACTGAGAAAGACTTGTTTTATTACTTGTATCTCTTGTTCCACTCTGCAGTCCCACTTTGCCAAGTCCGATTATGAATAGGTTCCAGAATATCAAGAACTCCATCTAAAATTCCCTCGTCTATTGGTTCTTCCGTCCATTTTATGTTTTTTGTAATGTTTTCTACACTTGCAGTACTCACTAAGGTAGTTGGTATCGATTTATTATGAGTTGAATACTGAATAGCTAATTTAGCAAGATCATAACCATGTTTTGCACAATATTCGGCTGCATTAAGGCACAATTGTTGCATCTCTTCATCAGCTGGGTGCCATTTGGCAACATCACGTGAATTTAACAACCCCATAGATAATGGTGAAGCATTCACTAATCCTACTTGTTTTTCTTCTAATAAAGGTAGTAAGTTTAATAGAGATGTATCATTTAAAGAGTAATGACAATAGGAAAGAATAACATCAAGATCTACTTTGCTAAGTACTTTATCGAATATAGTCAGCGGTAATCCTGTGACACCTAAAAAGCGAATTTTTCCTTGTTTTTTTAATTCTTCCAATGCTGGAATTCCTTCCTCCATCACTTCTTCATATGAACCAAATTCTATATCATGCAAATATAAGATATCTACATAATCTGTACCTAATCTTTGCAAACTCTCTTCTAAACTTTTAATGATTGTTTTCTTAGAAAAATCAAAATCATTTTCACCAAATCTGCCGGCTTTGGTAGATAAGATATATTTATCACGAGGAATATCGACTAGCGCCTTCCCCAGTACATTCTCGGCTTTTGTCAAACCATAATAAGGAGATACATCAATTAAATTTATACCTTGATCAATGGCGGTATGTACTGTCTTAACTCCTTCTGTTTCATTTATTTCCCTAAAAACAGAACCAAGTGATGAAGCTCCATAGCTAAGGATTGAAACATCTAATCCTGTTTGACCCAATTTCCTATATTTCAAAATTATTCCTCCTCTTTTCTATTTAATTTGTAAAAGTCTACTGCGTTTTGCCCAAAAATTAATTCTTTATTTATCGCCGAAACATCCTTCAGTAAAGATTCGTTCAATAAATGGTAGACCTGCTCATAGCTACCAGCTAATAAACAAACAGGCCAATCACTCCCATACATCATACGATGATATCCAAATACATCTACAAGATGATCAACATAAGGTTGAAAGTCTTTCGTTGTCCACTTATCATGATTTGCTTCTGTCACCATCCCAGATAATTTACAATAGATATTATCGTAACTTGCTATTTCAGCCATGTTTGATTTCCATGGTTCTAATTTCCCTTTTTCAATTTCCGGTTTTGCAATGTGATCGATGACTCCTCGTAGCTTTACCTGTTTGAGTAACTCACAGACAGCTTGAAGTTGATTGGATGTAACTAAAAGATCAACCGGAAGATCAATCTGCTCCAAATAAGAAAATGCATCCAAATACTGATTACTTAAAATAATATTTTCATCCGGCATATCTTGAATCATAATGCGAATCCCTACAAATTTTGGATGCTTTCTAAATGTCTCAAGTTGCTCTTTATATGATGGGTTTTCAATATCAATCCAACCTACTACACCAATTATTGATTCTGAATTGTCACTTAAAGAGAGAATGAATTCAGTTTCTTCAATAGTCGGCGCAGCTTGAACAATAATTGTTTTGTCTATATTACAATTCTTTAGATGAGGAACTAAATCCTCTTCTAGAAAATCTCGAAATAGTGTAGGAATATCTGGGGTAATCCATCCATAATCATCTCTACTTATCTTCCAATAATGCTGATGTGCATCAATCCGCATATTTTCGTCATCCTTTCATATGCTTGAAAAATATAATTTTTCAAATCATTCCAGCAATACTATTGCTATACTTTTAAATCACAGGCACTTTTGATTTTATAACTCAACCATCGCTTTTACTACTCCGGTTTCTGGATTCAACCAATTTTCGAACTCATCTAGTAGTTGATCAAAAGTGGCACGATGGGTAATAAAACGATCAGCATCAATGTAACCCTTTTCAATAGATTGTATAACAAAATCAAAATCTTCTTGTGTCGCGTTTCTGCTCGCCATTAGCGTAAGTTCTTTCGAATGAAATAAAGGATCGGAAAACGTAATATCTGATTTAACTAATCCTACATATATTAATTTTCCACCATGAGCTGGGTATTGGAAAGCATCCATCATAGATTTACTATTTCCAGTGGCATCAAAGACAATACTTGGCATATCACCATTTGTAATGTTTTTTAATTGTTCTAAGGATCCATTTAGTAAATTAATAGAATAGTCTACCTTAGCCCAATTTTCAGAGAACATTAATCTTTCCTCGTTAATGTCCATCGCAATTACCTTGGCACCCATCCGTTTAGCAGCTTGCATAACACCAAGCCCAATGGGACCAGCGCCAATCACTAGAACAAAGTCACCTTTTTGTAAATCAGATCGTCTCACCGCATGTGCTCCGATACTTAAGGGTTCTAAGATAGCACTTTGATCTAAGCTTAAATCATTCGTTTTAATTAGATGATCATAGGGTACACTTATTTGTTCAGCCATTCCTCCATCAAAATGAACACCCATAACTTTCATATCTATACAGCAATTTGTTAAGCCTTTTTTACACGCTAAACACTTACCACATTCCATATAAGGAATGACTGACACTTGATCATTTTCCTTTAACCCATATGAATTTTCTCCTACTGATTCTATAACCCCTGAAAGTTCATGCCCTAATACTCTTGGATAGTCAAAAAAAGGTTGATTTCCATTAAATGCATGTAAATCTGTTCCACATATCCCGATTCGCTTTATGTTAACGATAGCATAACCACTCTCATTTTGAGGTTTCTTTTTATTTTGCCACTTAAACACTCTTGGTTCTTCACAAACAATAGCCTTCACTATTATACTCCCCTTATAAACTTTCAGATTTAAAAAATATTCTGTTAATTTAGACTAACAAAAATATATTGAAATAAAAATTGCGATTTTTGCTTTATATATACTCTTTTTTGATATAAAGTATAACTAGGTGATGATGATGAAACCAATTAAAAAGAATGCTAATTCCTTATTTCCCTTTTCGTTTGTATATAAAGGAAGTAAGGATCCAAAAAACGAGCTACCAACTCATATTCATGATTTTCATGAAATTATTTACGTTCACAAAGGTACCGGAACAATATTTATTAATAATATTTTATATGATATGAATAAAGGGGATGTATTTATCGTACCCAACGATACTATCCATCATGCTGTGCCGAATCAAAATGATTTAGTTACCTCTTCGGTGATTTTTTTTAGCCCTGCTCTCATTCAAACGATAGCTGTAGAAGATAACTTTTCCTATTTACTTATTGTAGAAAAAATAAAAAAACACAAGCATTATAAAATATCCCTTTCAGTAAAGAATCAAAGTATCTTTGAACAATTTCTCCATAATATTGAAGAAGAATTAAATGGAAAGAAACTTGGTTTTATTCATGCTGCTATTTTAATTACTCATCAAATATTACTTTTTTTATCACGTTTAAGTATTGAACAAATAGATAAGACATTTAGGGATGAAAATCTTAACCGTTTTTGGATGAATGAAATTTTTTCATATATTGATCATTCTCTTCGGGGTAATATCTCCTTAAACTTATTGGCTAAAAAAGCTCATGTTAGTCCAGCTCATTTCAGCAGAGTCTTCAAGGAAACAACTGGAATGGGACTTACTGTGTATATAAACAAAAAAAGAACTTATAAAGCAAAAGAACTTTTGCGGGAAACTGACTATCCTGTTTCTCATATCGCTGAATTAAGCGACTTTGATAGCACACCACATTTTTATCGAACTTTCAAAAAATTAGTCGGTACTACGCCTGCAGATTATCGAAAAAACAAGAAATAAAAAAACATTTTTATTTCTAACTTTCCTTGTAGCTAGTGGTAGCATTTTGATTTAGCAATGGGTAAAACTAAAGTCATTTCTTAATAGATTAGAATAGTGTTTTTTATTGGTCGATTTTATTTTTTGCTGTTTCAAAGAAGATTAATTTAGAGGTTTAGGTGCTTAATGAGGGGGTAAAAATAATTAGGAGCTAAAAATAGTAGATAAAATCCAAAAATAAAATCCCCTCCTAATGAAAGAAGGGGATCTATCATAACTATTAATCTAAAATGGTTACATTAACCTGGCGTACACCCCATGCAAAAGCTTCATCTTTTGTTGGAACGTGTACATCAATCTTATTTCCTTTGATTGCGCCGCCAGTGTCAGCAGCAATTGCTTCACCATAACCTTCCACGTGGACTCTAGTTCCAAGTGGGATAACATTTGGATCAACTGCAATTACTTTCATGTTTGGGTTTTCTAATAGATTTACACCTGTTGCTGTAATACCAGAACAACCGTCACATTTTGCTGTATAAGCTGTTGCAGATACTGCAACTGTTTCACTTGATTGTGCTTCCTTTTTTGGTTCTGCTTTTTGCTCTTTAGGAGCAGCTTCTTGTTTTGGTTCTTCTTTAGCCGCTGCCGGCTCAGAAGCTACTGGTGTTTCTTCTTGTTCTTGACTTGAAGCATTATTTTTAGTTGAAGCATTTGCCTCGACTTTATTTACTTCCTTCAATGTAAGTTCTTCACCGATTAGGATTAAAGTGGTTTCTAATTCGTTCCACTCTTGTATATCCTCAACAGTTACTCCATGTTTCATTGCGATATGACTTAGCGTATCGCCTCTTTCTACTATATATGTTGTTTCTGTATCTATCTGTATTAATTGTTCTGGTTGAAGCACCTCTGTATCTAATTCATTTATTTCCATTAATTCTTCTACAGATGTGTTATTTTCCTTTGCTATTGTCCAAAGGTTATCCCCTTTTTGTACTTCATATTCCGTGGCAGTTACTGATGTTGCAAACAATCCCAAACCTACTATTCCTACTACAGCGGATCCTAATAATTTTTTCATCCGTGCTGCCTCCTTTCATGTTGACAAGCCATATCGTATCATACTAAAAGTCTTCTGTGGTTACAGTGAGTTTAAGAGTCTGTAACAAAGATTACTATATTACAAGGGCCTGTCACATTTGTCATTGTGGGGCAACATTTCGGATTTTATACCTGTTTTCGTAATTTTTTTGAAAAAAAAGACACAATCATTCCATATTTCTGTCTTTTAATCTAGCTATATTTCTAGTACAAAACCTTAAAATTATCATTGCAAGTAGCTATTATCTTTTTATTCTCCAAAATATAATTTGCAAGAACTTCTGTCATATCTATTGGAATGTCTTGTATAATTTCTTTCCCTTGATACATCGAATAATTTCCTCCACCACCTGCTCGGTAATGATTCATCACCACATCATATTGATTTTCTGCTTTTACAGGTTGACTGTGGTAATTGAGATGCACCAATCGTTCTCCAATTGGTTTTGTTAAATCAAAGGTGTACTCTATCCCTTCCCACATATCGTAATTATAATGTTGTGGCTTAGGATCACAGAATGACGGATGAATAATAACTTCCCCTTTATCATTGAGATCAAAATAGCTTGCATTTTGTTCTAAAGCGTCCATCATATCTTGACCTGATATTCGAATTACCCTAAGTGTATTCGGATAAATATAGTTCGTAACAATATCGCGCATGGTTATTTTATTTTTAAACCCTGGAGCATGATTATCAAATAATGCTGTATTCGAAATATCCACTCCTGCTGTCTCCATTTGAACGCGGTTAATAAATTCAATAAAGGGATGTTCTTTCAGTCTTGCTTCAAAGGCATCAGTAATTAACATGTCTCCTTCAACCTCCCCAATCGCCTGATCCAACCACCGCTGTGTTTCCTTTTCATCTACTTCTACAAGTGAGAGTATGTCGGGATCTTCCTTCGTATCTTCTGTCACGCTATGTAGTTTTAGTGCTATTTTTTTCGCTTTATTCTGATCGATCGTAATCTTTATTTCTCCTAAAGCTTGTCCCTGTTTACCAGTTTGGATAACTGGGATTTCATTAATCGTGGTTGTGAAAAAGCGATGCTGGTGACCAGTAACAAGCACGTCAATCCCTTCTACTTCCTGGCATATCTGATATGCTTGGTTTTCTCCAGTTAAAGGTTCGGAAGGCTTCGAGGTTTCAAGATCACATTCAACACCACCATGATACATGACTACTAAAAAATCTGGATCCTCTTCTTTCTTTATTTTTTCTACCCATTCTCGTGTAGCAATAACTGCATCCCGAAATTCTAATCCTTCTATATTTGTAGGGTGCTCCCAGTTAGGGATATACTTCGTTGTTACTCCAATGATTCCAACACGCACACCGTTCATCTCTTTGATGATATATGGTTTACCAAAGTATGGTTTGCCTGTTTTTTTATCTATTATGTTAGCAGCAAGCCATGGGAAGTCTGATTGGCTCTTTAAATTTTTGAGATAGTCTAATCCATAATTAAATTCATGATTTCCTAATGTTAAAGCGTGGTAATTTAAAGCATTGGCAGCTTTTATCAGAGGATTGGCTTTTGTCTTATTAAATGTTGCATGGTGATAGGTAAGTGGACTTCCTTGAATAAAATCACCATTATCTAATAGAATCATTTCGTTTGTCTGCCTTAGGGTTTTAATAATGGAGGCAACCTTGGCCAATCCATGATTTTCTTCCTTACTATCTCGATAGTTTCCACTAGTAACATATCCATGCACATCACTTGTTACGCAAATAGAGAAACTTTTTCGCCCCATCTAATCACTCCTTCTACTTAAATCTCTCTCCATTATAGAGTAATTTTTGAGAGAGAGGAAAAACTTTACAGTATCTTCACTGGAAATTTACACTACCTTTTCATTCGTTTGCTATACTTTAAGTGTTCCAAGTAGAGCAACGCTAACAAGCTTGCTTTCTCACAAAATGATAGCCCCTTTTTAATACCGATATTACACCCAATATCGGTATCTTTTTTTGTAGACTATTTATTCTAAAGATAGATTGATGGATATTCGTATTTTCTGACATATTTTCGTCTATTTCTTCGCTTTATTCGGTAATTTTTTAATATATTCGTAAATTTTCACCTATATTCGTCAACCTGACTCGTTTATTCGTATTTCTTAGTTTTAGCCATTAAAAAAGCTGATCCTCTTCGTAAAAAGAGAATCAGCTATATATTAATCTTCTAATATTGTAATGCGGTCGTTCACATCTTTACGAGGTAGCGCTTTTGGAACTTTGGCCGGATAGCCTATTTGAAGCATTCCTACCACACGTTCATTGTCTTTCATTCCAATCAAAGCAGTCGTTTCATCGCAAAAGCTTAGCTTTCCTGTCTTCCAAATCATGCCTATTCCTTGTTCCCATGCAAGTAAACTGAGGTTATGAATCACACAGCTGGTGGAAGCATAATCCTCTTCCTGTAGCTTTTCTTTCTCATTCAGCTCGTTTAGCACCATGATAATAAATGGAAGATTGTTTATTTTTTCAAATGCTAGCTGACCAAGCTTTTCTCGCTCGCCATCTTCACACTTCTCTTCTGTTAGCTTTTGATTTATCGAAGCTAAACGTTTTTTAGCTTCTCCTTTAACAAATACAAAGCGCCACGGCTGTGTCATTTTATGGTTTGGAACCCAAATTGCTGTCTCTAGTAATTCCTTCATTAATTTCTCTGGGACTTCTTTGTCCTGAAATAATTGGACAGACCGTCTTTCCTCAATAATTCGTTTTAACTCCATTCTCTTTTCCCCTTTCCAATTAAATTCCCCTTTATACGACCTCTTCAAATGAGAATTATTATCATTTATTCTAGATTACCACAAACCCTTTCTCTGTCAACTTAACTGGCTTAATATACCCATTTATTTGAAAAAGATTTATTTAATTCCAAAATCCCCTTGATATTGTTTTCCAAATGATGTAATATAACTAATCATAAAACTAAATAAGTTTTTTCTTATCAAGAGAGGTGGAGGGACTGGCCCTTCGAAGCCTCAGCAACCGTCTGTAAAAGACAAGGTGCTAATTCCAGCATATTGGTCTATTTGATCAATACTTGAGAGATGAGGAATCCTGTTAAAGATAAAAGGGTCTTCATCAATATGGATGAAGGCTCTTTTTTTTCTTTCATCCTCAAGTAGAAATGAGAGAGGAGGAAAAAATGTGAAAGATTTAAGAGAGGATTTAAATAACAAGATCCTCATTGCTGATGGGGCCATGGGTACACTTCTTTATGCGCATGGTGTCGATCAATGCTTCGAAGCTTTTAATTTAACAAATCCAGATGAAGTATTGCATGTACATGAGTCCTATATTCAGGCTGGAGCGGACGTTATTCAAACGAATACTTATGGAGCAAATTACTTAAAATTATCCCGTTATGGCTTAGAAGATGAAGTACAAAAAATTAACAGTAAAGCGATTCAATTAGCAAAGACAGCTGCCAACAGTAAAGCATATGTTTTAGGAACGATTGGTGGCATTAGTGGCGTCCAAAAAATAACAAGCTCAAGAAAAGAAATTATCCGAAGCTTCAAAGAGCAGCTTTACACCTTTTTACTTGAAGGTGTAAATGGTTTATTGCTAGAAACCTATTACGATTTGAATGAATTGAAGGATTGTTTACAGATTGCTAGAGAGGAAACAGATCTACCAATCATCACAAATGTTTCCATGCATGAACCAGGCATCCTTGAAAACGGAATAACATTACCAGACGCTTTTAAACAATTAGAAGATCTGGGTGCAGATGTCGTCGGTGTCAATTGTAGACTTGGACCGCATCACATGCTTGAATCCCTTGAGTATGTACCACTGCCAAAGCAAGCCCACCTTGCTGCTTATCCGAATGCTAGTTTACCAGCTTATGAGGATGGCAAGCTTGTCTACAGCAGTGATGCTGCTTATTTTAAGTCGTGCGCTACTAATTTTCAAAAGCAGGGCGTGCGCTTAATTGGGGGTTGTTGTGGTACCACCCCAGAGCATGTGCAGGCATTACGAAAAGGTGTCGAAGGCTTATCGCCGTTAACTGAAAAAAAAATAAAACCTATCGAGCAAGCTATCCATATCATCGATAAGCAGAAAAAGGATAGTCAGGATACCATTGCCTCGATTGCGAAAAAAAGACATACCGTAATCGTCGAGCTCGATTCACCAAAGCACTTACAGGTAGATTCCTTTTTAGATGGTGTTCAAGCGCTAAAGGATGCGGGGGTTGATGCCATTACGCTAGCAGATAATTCTCTAGCAACGCCAAGAGTCAGTAACACAGCAATGGCAACGATGATTAAACAAAAAGGGATCGATATAAAAACATTAATTCATCTAACCTGTCGTGATCGAAATTTAATTGGGTTACAGTCACATCTCATGGGAATGCATACGTTGGGATTTGATGAAATATTAGCGATTACCGGTGACCCTACTCGTATTGGTGGTTTCCCCGGGGCGTCTTCTGTTTTTGATGTTACATCCTTTGATTTAACACGCTTGATTAAACAGTGTAATGAGGGAATCTCCTTTGCTGGAACCTCCCTTCAAACAAAAACTAATTTTCAAGTTGCAGCTGCATTTAATCCGAATGTTGCTCACATCAATAAAGCTGTCAAACGAATGGAAAAGAAAATAGCACAAGGTGCTGATTACTTTTTAACACAACCGATTTTTAATAAGGAAACAATAATAGAGCTTTATCACGCAACGAAACACATTGAAACACCTATCTTTATTGGAATTATGCCATTAATTTCCTATAAAAACGCAGAATTTTTGCACCATGAAGTACCAGGTATGAGGCTTTCTGACGATGTTAGGGATAGAATGCAACAAGCGAGCCACAACCGGGCTACAGGCTTCAGACAGGGTATCGCAATTGCTAAGGAGCTCATTGATACAGCAATTGAATATTTTAATGGTGTCTACTTAGTTACACCGTTTATGTACTATGAGTTAACGGTAGAACTAACAGATTATATTCATGAACAAACCTTAAAGAAACAAACGCAAACACTTAATAGTTAAGCTACTCTCCATTATTAATGGAAAGCTATAAATTAAAAATTAAAGGAGCGGAAAAACATGACAAAATTTATTAGTTCAAATTTAGGTTACCCAAGAATCGGAGAAAAAAGAGAATGGAAAAATGCATTAGAAGCATACTGGAGCAAATCAATTACAGAAGAAACGCTATTAGAAAGAACTACTGCATTGCGTTTAGAAAATTTAAAAAAGCAACAAGAATTAGGAATAGATCTTATTCCAGTAGGTGATTTTTCCTTTTATGATCACGTATTAGATACAGCAGTAATGTTTGGTGCCATTCCGGAAAGATTCCAAACGAATCATAATGCGACAGACTTAGATACCTATTTCGCAATTGCGCGTGGTGAGAAAAATGCTGTTGCCGCTGAAATGACCAAATGGTTTAATACCAATTATCACTACATCGTACCAGAATTAAATAACGTCAAACCAACCCTTGTCCAAAACCGTGTGCTCCATTATTACAACGAAGCAAAAGAGGAGTTAGGGATTGAAGCCAAGCCTGTTTTACTAGGACCTGTAACCTTTATTAAACTATCAAAGGGTTATAGTGAAGCACAATTAAACGATTTAATCGATGCCTTTACCCCACTTTATATTCAAGTTTTACAAGAATTAAGTGCAGCGGGTGCCGCATGGATCCAAATTGATGAGCCGATTCTAGGAACAAACTTATCTGAGAAGGAATTAGAATTAGTAAAAGATACGTACAAAAAGCTAAAAGAAGCCGTACCAAAAAGCAAAATCATTTTACAAACCTATTTTGAAACAGTTCAAAATTATAAAGAGGTTATCCAGTTACCAGTAGATGCTATAGGCCTTGACTTTATCCACGGAGATAACCTTGAGCAAATTAAAAAATATGGTTTTCCAAAAGATAAAGCTTTAGCAGCAGGTGTTATCAATGGTAGAAACGTATGGCGTGCCGATTTGGAAAAGAGCTTAGAGCTTGTAAAGAAAATTGAAGCATCAGTGGAAAGTGAAACAATTATTATTCAGCCATCCTGCTCCCTTTTACACGTACCGGTGACAACTAAATCGGAAGCTAATATTGATAAAGTTATTTTAGATGGATTAGCGTTTGCAGATGAAAAGATAAAAGAAATATATGCTATCACGCACGCAAGTGAAAATGGCATCGAACAGGTGCAAGCAATATTCAATAAAAACAAGGAAAGTCTTCATGCTCTAAATACATCAACTTATCGTAATAATGAAAATGTAAAACAAGAGCTTGAAACACTTGATCTTGAAAATACTTATCGTTCTTTAAGCTTTAGTGAACGAATCAAAAAACAACGTGAGCTTTTACAATTACCACTATTACCGACAACAACAATCGGAAGCTTGCCACAAACACAGGAAGTTAAGCAAACAAGAAGAGCATGGCGTCAGGGTGACATTTCAAACGAAGAATATACTACATTTGTTCAAAATGAAACAAAAAAATGGATTCAAATTCAAGAAGATTTAGACCTTGATGTACTTGTGCATGGGGAATTTGAACGCACAGACATGGTGGAATACTTTGGTGAAAAGCTTGCAGGGTTTAATGTGACGGAATATGGCTGGGTTCAGTCCTATGGTTCTCGTTGTGTAAAACCACCATTAATTGTTGGTGATGTAGCTTTTGAAAAAGCAATCACAGTTGAGGATATCACCTATGCACAGTCGTTAACTGATAAGCCTGTAAAAGGAATGTTAACCGGACCGATTACCATTTTAAACTGGTCATTTGTACATGACGGACTACCTCGCTTTACTGTATTAAATCAAATTGCTCTTGCATTAGAGAAGGAAGTATTAGCGCTAGAAGAAGCTGGTATTAATATTATCCAGGTTGATGAACCAGCACTTCGCGAAGGGTTGCCTTTAGATAAACAAAAGTGGAAAACCTATCTAGATGCAGCAGTCGAAGCATTCCGTTTAGCTACCGCTACTGTTAAACCTGAGACACAAATTCATACCCATATGTGTTATTCGGAATTCGGAGAAATATATGAAGCGATTGATGAATTGGATGCAGATGTAATCTCTATTGAAACATCACGTAGCCACGGTGAGCTTATCAGCACCTTCGAGGAAAATAATTATGAAAAAGAAATTGGATTAGGTGTTTATGATATTCACAGCCCACGTGTGCCAAGTGTGGAAGAATTAAAGAAAAACATTTCACGTGCACTTGAAACAATCTCGATTGAAAAGTTTTGGATTAATCCAGATTGCGGATTAAAAACAAGACAAGAGCCTGAAACGATCGCAGCATTAGAGAATATGATAACTGCCGCAAAAGAAGTACGTAAGTTAGCCCTTACCGAACAAAAATAGTATCTCCAACTCCTTAAAACAGCCTATCCCTTAAACGGGTTAGGCTGTTTTTTATCTTTAATGGGAAACTCACCTCTTGTTAGACTTGTAATTTCTATTTGTATCGCTTAAAATAAAGTTAATAAATTAATTTAATTAAGTCTATAATTCTAGGAGGTTATTAATCATGCATACAACTCAACTAAAACAGAAATTTGATCAAGTTTTTAAAAGTACAGCTACTACACAATCCTTTTTTGCACCTGGCAGGATAAATTTAATCGGTGAGCATACAGATTATAATGGAGGTCACGTTTTCCCTGCTGCCATTTCATTTGGAACATATGCAATAGCAGCAAAAAGAGATGATCGCACCTTGCGTTTTTACTCTGATAACTTTCCCGAAAAAGGTATAATAGAAGTGTCGTTAGATGATTTAAGCTATAAAAAAGAAGATGATTGGACGAATTACCCGAAAGGAATGCTACATTACTTCCTTGAAGAAGGCTTTGAAATCAAGCAAGGTTTTGACGTTCTATTCTATGGTAATATTCCAAACGGCGCAGGTTTATCTTCATCTGCTTCAATCGAGCTTGTAACTGGAGTGATGCTTGAGCATTTATTTGGTTTAGATATTGATCGTATTCGCATGGTTCAAATCGGTCAATTGGTTGAAAATAAATTTATCGGTGTTAACTCTGGAATTATGGATCAATTCGCAATTGGTAAAGGAAAAAAAGATCACGCCATGCTGCTTGATTGTGACACATTAAAATATGAATATGCACCAATTGAGCTTGATGATCATTCGATTGTTATTATAAATACTAATAAAAGACGCGAGTTAGCAGACTCTAAATACAATGAACGACGCTCAGAATGTGAACGTGCGTTAGCAAACTTGCAAGAAACATTATCGATTCGTTCCCTAGGAGAACTCACACCTGAACAATTCGAGCAGCACAAAGATAAAATTAAAAATAGCACAGACCAAAAGCGCGCAAAACACGCCGTTTATGAGAATGCACGCACAATCGAAGCCTTGAAAAAATTAAAAGCAGGAGAGCTTGAAGCTTTTGGCGAACTTGTCAATCAATCACATATTTCGTTAAGAGATGATTACGAGGTGACAGGCACCGAATTAGATACGATCGCCGAAACCGCTTGGGAGCTTCCTGGAGTATTAGGAGCCCGCATGACCGGAGCAGGATTTGGCGGATGTGCGATTGCCATTGTAGAGAAACAAAAAGCAGATCTTTTTAAAGAAGAAATTAAGTCTGTATATGAAACTAAAATTGGGTATGCACCTACCTTTTACGAAGCAGCGATTGGTGACGGGGCAAAATTATTAACAGAGGAGGAATAAGAATGAGTATTTTAGTATTAGGCGGTGCCGGTTACATTGGTTCGCACGCCGTATATCAACTGATTGACCAAGGAAAAGATGTCGTGGTAATTGATAGCTTAGAAACTGGACACGAAGATGCTGTCCACGAAAAAGCCAGCTTCTACCGTGGTGATATTCGTGATATTGAATTTTTAAGAGAAGTGTTTAGTCATGAAAATATTGAAGGTGTTGTGCATTTTGCGGCTAACTCCCTTGTTGGAGAATCGATGGAGGTTCCATTAAAATATTTTGATAACAATGTATACGGAACACAAGTATTACTGCAAGCAATGACAGAATTCGATGTGAAAAATATTGTCTTTTCTTCTACTGCCGCTACTTACGGGGAGCCAGAACAAGTACCAATCACTGAAGCAATGCCAACATTACCTACAAGCACGTATGGTGAAACCAAGCTTACGATGGAAAAAATGATGAAATGGTGTGAGATTGCCCATGGAATCCGTTATGTTTCTCTTCGTTATTTTAATGTTGCTGGTGCACGCCAGACGGGAGAAATTGGTGAGGATCATCGTCCAGAATCACATTTGATTCCAATTGTTCTTCAGGTCGCTTTAAACCAACGTGAGCATATTTCAATTTTCGGCGAAGATTATGATACGCCAGACGGAACCTGTATCCGTGATTACGTACATGTGGAAGATTTGATTGACGCCCATGTATTAGCACTTAACTACCTCCAAAACGGTGGAGAAAGTAACATTTTTAATCTAGGAAGCTCGCAAGGATTCTCTGTTAAAGAAATTATTGATACAGCACGTAAGGTAACAGATCATGAAATTCCGGCTAAAGTAGCACCAAGACGCGCAGGTGATCCAAGTACATTGATCGCATCATCTGATAAAGCACAAAAAACGTTAGGCTGGAAACCAAAAAGAACGGATATTACTCGAATTATCGAAGATGCCTGGAATTGGCATCAAGCACATCCAGATGGCTACGGAAAGGATGCATAAACATGGAAGAAAAAATTTCCGCATTAGTGGAAGCATTTGTTCAAAAGACAATCGAATTAAATTTAATTGAAACTAGTGATCACATTTATGTCCGAAATCAAGTTCTAGGGCTACTTCAACAAGCAAGCTTTGATGTAAATGCTGTGGAGGATTTTCCGGAGTTTAAAGAGTTAGATCTACCAGATATTTTGGATGCTTTACTTTCTGCTGCGGTGGAAACAAATGTTGTAGAGGATATCTTAGACGAAAAAGAAATACTGTCATCAAAAATAATGGATGTATGCCTACCCTTACCATCTAGGGTGAATGCTTTGTTTTATGAAAAATATCAAACAGCACCGGAAGCTGCAACTGATTATTTCTATCGCTTAAGCCAGGATATTAATTACATTCAAACAAAACGAATTGCAAAAAACATTCACTATAAAACACCTTCACCATATGGCGCTCTTGATATTACAATAAATCTATCGAAGCCTGAGAAGGACCCTGAACAAATAAAACGTGAACGTGCGATGAAGCAAAATGTCAGCTATCCAAAGTGTTTGCTTTGCGCTGAAAATGAGGGATATGTTGGTCGTATTGGCCATCCTGCTCGCTCTAATCACCGCATTATAGAAGTTCCATTAGAAGGTGAGCCTTGGTTTTTCCAATACTCTCCATACGTTTATTATAATGAGCACAGCATCATTTTTGCACGTGAGCATCGACCAATGAAAATAGACCGAGGTTCATTTGCTAGATTAACTGCTTTTGTAGAAAAATTCCCACATTATTTTATTGGCTCTAATGCTGATTTACCTATAGTTGGTGGCAGTATTTTATCCCATGACCATTATCAAGGTGGAAGATATACCTTTGCAATGACAGAAGCAGATGAAGAGTTCTCTTTTACACTTGATCAATTTGCTAGCGTGGAAGCACATATAGTGAAGTGGCCACTTTCGGTTATCAGGCTTCGTAGTGAGAACCGTGAGGAGCTAGTTAATGCCGGTGAATCTATTTTAAATAAATGGCAGTCTTACAGTGACGCGGATGCTGGTATTTTTGCCTATACGGACGATACACCGCATAACACGATTACACCAATTGCTAGAAAGCGCGATGAAAAGTTTGAATTAGACCTTGTCTTACGAAACAATCGTACGTCAGATGAACATCCACTTGGGATCTTTCACCCACATGCAGATGTTCACCATATTAAAAAAGAAAATATTGGTCTAATTGAAGTTATGGGTCTTGCAGTATTACCTCCTCGCTTAAAAGATGAAATAGAAACGATTAAAAAGTATCTACTTGGGGAATCGGTTAACGTTGCAGAATATCACCAAGATTGGGTACAATCAATAGTAGAAAGAAACGCTAACGTAACGAATGAAAATGTCGACCAGTTATTAGAAGATGAGCTCGGCAAAAAATTCACCCGTGTATTAGAAGACGCCGGTGTCTATAAAACGGATGACAAAGGCCGAGCAGCCTTTAAGCGTTTTCTTGCTTATGGAAACGAAGCAAAATAGGAGGTAACAATTCAATGCAGATTAACACAGAAGCACTGACAGTTAAAGAGCAACAATGGAAAGAATTCACACTTGTAAACGATAATGGAATGGCCGTATCCATTCTTGATTTTGGTGGTATCATTACGAAAATATTAACACCAGATCGTGAAGGCAAGCTTGAAAATGTTGTCGTTGGTTTTAAGGATTATGCGGACTATTTAGTTAATCCTGGTTTTTTCGGAGCTCTGATTGGTCGCGTAGCAGGGAGAATCGAAAAAGCTCAGTTTGAAATTGACGGGAAAAGCTATACCGTTCCAAAAAATGAAGGAGAGCACCATTTACATGGTGGTAATCCAGCTTTTCATAATTCCATTTGGAAGGTTGTACCGTTTGAAAATGCACATGAAGTAGGACTTACCTTGTCACTTAATAGTGCAGATGGTGATAATGGCTATCCAGGAAATCTTCAAATGACTGTAACGTATACATTAAATAACAACAATGCGTTTACCATTACTTATGAAGGTCTTGCGGATCAAAAAACAGTCTTAACGACCACAAATCATTCCTACTTTAATTTAAGTGGGAATTTAAAAGAAGATATTCAAAATCATGAAATCACACTTGATAGTGATCAATTCGTTGAGCTTGATGAGGAATTAATTCCTACTGGTCAAAAGCTAGATGTAGCAAATAGCACGTATGACTTCAGAAATGGCCGTCTAATGAAAGATGGAATTGATTCAGATGATAAACAAAATCTAGTCGCAAATCATGGCTACGATCACTATTTTATTTTCAACCATAATAAACCAGTAAGCGCACAGGTTCGCGAAGAAAAAAGTGGGCGTGAATTAAAAGTTACGACAGATCAGCCTGGTGTTGTGATGTACACGTCTAATAATCTACCAGAGGACTTAAACTTGCGAGAACGTGAATCAGCCAAGTATTTAGGGCTATGTTTAGAGACACAAGCTTCACCTGCTTCTATTCATCATGACGGATTCCCTTCCGTTTGGTTAGAAAAAGATGAAAAGTATTTTACTAAAACAACTTTTACTTTTGGAACTTTTTAAGCTCACATTTTTAGTTGAGTGATAGGATATAAAGAAGGACTTCCGAATTGGAAGTCCTTTTTTTGATGGGGAGATTTATATGGAATCAGCAATTTTAATCAATTCTTTTTTTAATTTTTCTTTATCATTGTTAAAATTCCTTAAAACAATATTATATTCCTTCCCTTCATGAAACCAATGTAATGCTGCGCCATTCGATTCTAAAATATACTGAATTAATCCTTTTGTGTTATTCGAAATTTCAATTTCTCTATATTCACTTTTATTGGCATATCTACTAAAATATCTATCAAAATTTGCGATTGTATAACGCACATGGGGAATTACTGGTTGAACGAAAGAATCTTTTTTCCATTTAGCATCTTCTTCTGTGGAAGCATAAGTAAGAGAAGCTACAACCTTTTCCTTATCCTTTTCCCAAGCCGTTATAACCACTTTTGCTTCTTCACTATCAAAAGGTATATAGGTAGGGTACTTTATTTTAAAGGGAACAGCTTCTGCTGCAATATCTTTTTCAACAGCTTCATAATTAATATTAATATCATCTTTTTCTACTATTAGATTATCAGTTTCAAGCGCTGAACTATTAGAGGAACAAGCACTAAGGATAAGAAAAATAAGGGTAACTAATACGCCTTTTTTTAACAAAACTCCACCTCGCGATTGCATACTGAGAATTTTCACCAATTCGCATTTTAGTATATCTTGTAATTGGCAGTGAATACATAAGTACGATTACCATTAATTCTTAAAAGAAATAATAATTGCACACAAAAAGCTGCCTATTATTTCATTAGCAGCTTCTTGTGTGTGTTTGTGCACTATTATTCTATCATTAGTTGTTGAGATTAGGCTCAAACATTTCACTTAGAATGAGTGCAACAGCACCCATTGCAGATCCATATTCCCCTAATTCTGAAATTTGGACCGAGGTTTGTTGCGCTTCTTGTGATATTACCTTTGTTTGAATCATCTCTCGAATTGGCTCTAGGATATAATCTCCTGCTTTTGACACACCGCCACCAATTATAATCTTACTTGGATTGCAGATGTGAATAAGGTTTGTTAACGCAATTCCTATATATTGCCCAGCTTCATATAAAACTTGGGTAGCTAGTACATCCCCTTTTTTAGCGGCACGGTGAACCATTTCACCTGTTAAATCCTCTAGACTCCATTCTGCAAGAAGACTCGATTGCCCTTGACGAATTAATTCGTTGGCACGTTCTGCGATAGAAGGGCCAGCAGCTATAGTTTGTAAGCAGCCATCATTTCCACAGGAACATCTTTTTCCGTTTGGATCAATTGTCATATGACCAATCTCCCCAGCAATTCCATGCTCACCATGATACAGCTTACCATCAATAACAATTCCCGCACCAATTCCTCTACCAATATTGACAGCAATCATATTCTTATCTGGGGTCTCATTTTTTAGCCAAGCTTCGCCTAATGCTAAAGCCTTTGCATCATTTTCTACCTTAACATTTTGATTATATTTCTCTTCTAAATATTGCTTAATTGGGATATTACGTAGCTGTAGATTTGGAGCAAAAACCGCCACTCCTTCACTAGCATCAACAATCCCGTGCATAGCTACACCAATTCCCATTAATTCCTTTGAGGGGTGCTTCGCTATCAATCCATCGATTCCATTCGTCAATAAAGCTAAGAAGCTTTTTCTCTTCAATGCTTCCGTAATCGTTTGGGTATCCTCATCGATTACTTCACCTGATAAATCTGATAAAATAAATAAAATATCCTCAGGACCTACATCTATACCTAAAATATAAAATGCTTTTGTATTTAGAATTAACATCGTTGGTTTTCGTCCACCTTGCGAGGTTCCTAACTGACTTTCTTTCACCAGGTCTTGCTCCAACAATTCCTTTACAATTGAACCTACTGTAGGAGGCGTCAATTCTGTATCTTTTGCAATTTGGGCCCTAGAAATAGGTCCTTCTGTTCTTATTTTATTTATAATAATCGATTTATTAAGTGATTTCATCCACTGAAAGCTACCTCGTTGCATCCTGTTCTCCTCAACTTCCTTTTCATTCTGCAACCATTATATCATTTTCTAGCTAGTTACACAGGCTTTTTAATAAGGTCCACGGATATTATCATGAACTTTTTCTTGATAAAAATCACGTAAGCGCGCCAGTTCTTCTTCACTATATTCAGGAACCTTAACCGCAGCTAAATTATCTTCTACTTGCTTCACATTTTTAAAGCCTGGGATAACCGCAGAAATTGCATCATGATTTAGTATCCATTTAAGAGCGGCCCTTGTCATATTTCCACGACCCTCTGCTATCCATTCTAATTCCTTGCTGAGCTCTACCCCTTTTTCAAACGGGAGTCCAGCAAAAGTTTCACCGACATTAAAGGCTTGCCCATCTCGATTAAATTTACGATGATCATCCTTTTCAAATGTGTGATTCGTTGAGAATTTTCCAGTTAAAAGACCACTTGCTAGCGGAACACGTGCTAATATACCAACATTCTTTTCTATAGCCGTTGGGAATAATTCTGTGATTGGCTTTTGACGGAACATATTAAAAATAACTTGAAGAGCAGCTACATTTGGATTCTCCATGGATAGTAATCCTTCTTCCACCGTTTCCACACTAACTCCATAATGACGAATTTTCCCTTGTTGCTTTAGTTTATCTAGTACTTCAAAGACAGCTCCATCACGAATAATTTCAATTGGTGGGCAGTGAATTTGAATTAAATCTAATTGCTCACGCTCTAATCTTTTTAAACTATTCTCTACATAATTTGTCACCGATTTTTCAGAATATGTTTCTGGATCATTTATATCTCCAGCACGGCAAAATTTAGATGCTATGTAGATTTCAGATTCTTTTCCTTTCGTTGCTTTTGCAAGGAGCTCCTCACTATGACCATCGCCATAAACGTCAGCAGTATCAAAGAAGTTTACCCCTTCATCCATTGCACGTGCTAGAGCATTTAAGGATTCTTTATCGTTAGTTTGCCCCCACGCACCACCGATTGCCCAAGTACCAAAGCTCAACTCACTAATTTTCATATCTGTTTTTCCAAATTGACGATATTGCATAATCATTCTCCTTTTTTATTAATCAAATTATGTTGAAAGAAAGCGAAAGGATTCTCCTTTCGCATTTCTAACTATCTTATTGTTTTACGTAATCGCGCCAGTTATGAACTGGTTGCCAGCCTAATACTTCTTTTGCTTTTTTATTGCTTAGTAAGGTTTCAAAGCCTTCTAATGGCTCGCGGAAATCTGCTACTTCTGGAAATACTTCTTCCATTAAATCTTTACTTTTAATATCCATACTTGAATTATCTGCTGCTAAGTTTAATGCAACCGAACCTAATCCGTCTTTTTCAACTGCTAAACGATAGGCAGCTCCAGCATCCCTCGCATCAATATAGCTCCATAAAATAGGTTTGCGCAATTCTGGTTTATGGATAAAGTCTGGGAAGTTTTCATACATGTGTGGTGCAATTACATTACCTACACGCATCGAGACTACTTGCATTCCTGTGCGTCTATGAATCATATTAGCTGTTTCTTCATTTACAATTTTACTCAGTCCGTAGCTGTCCTCAGGCATTTGTGGATGTTCTTCATCAACAGGCACATAAAGTGGCTGTAAATTTTGTTTTGTAAATACTAATCCATACGAAGACTCACTAGAAGTAATAACTGCTTTTTTGATCCCTAAACTTCCAGCTGCTTCTAAAATATTATACGTGGACATCGCATTATTTCTAAATGTAACTTCGTTGGGATGTGAATAAGCAACAGGAATAGCTGCCAAATGAACGACTGCATCTGCCCCTTCTAACACACCATAGACTTGTCCTAAATCTGTTAAGTCAGCAATAACTGTTTTACAGATTGGGTTTTTAGGGTGCTTTTGATCTACGTTTACAACTTCATAACCGTGTTCTACGAATTCTTGTACAACAGAAGGGCCTAATAAGCCGCTTCCTCCAGTAATAACAACTTTTGTCATGTTGTGCACCATCCTTTTATTGATTACGCTTTCACAAACATTATACTCCTTGTTAAGCTTTAAGAAAAACAATCCGCTCATGCTGTAAACAACTGGTAGAATAAGATTTTCAGCATGAGCATTTTTCATAATTTTGCTTATTTTTCTATTACATCAATGAGTTGGAATTTGGTTACATCTACTAAACCTCGATTTGAAATTCGAATTTCTGGTATCACTGGTAAAGCAATGAGAGAGAATGTCATAAATGGTGCGTGGATTTTGCAGCCGAGCTTTTTCCATGCCACTTCAAGCTCTGTTACTTGATCTACTACGACATCTAACTTCGCATCAGACATTAATCCTGCAATTGGCATAGGTACATGAGCTAGTATTTGTCCATCCTTTACAACAACCATTCCTCCATTAGATTCGGCTAATGTATTGCCTGCAAGCGCCATGTCTTCTGGATTTGTTCCCATCACCAATAAATTATGACTATCGTGTGCGACAGTAGAAGCAACAGCTCCACCTTTTATATCAAAGCCTTTAGCGAACGCCAATGATATTTGACCCGACTGATGATGGCGATCAATACACGCAAGTAAAAGAATATCGTTTTCCACATCTGGCTGGACAACTCCATCATTTACCGCTAGCTTCGCCTTCATTTTTGCCGTGCGCGCATTATTTTCAATAACATGAATGCCATTAATATTTACTTCCTCTTTATTTTTATCCACTTTTAGTAGAAAGTCTTCTGCTTGAAGTTTTTGTTTTAACTTCACTGTATTTTTCGCATGATCCGGATACGTAAACGTCGGAATATCGGTTACTATTTTTCCTTTTTCAGCTATAAGCTCCCCATCTACTACGACCACTTCAGGTGTCATTTCCTCAAGGTCTTCCATTAATAAAATATCTGCTACTTTACCTGGAGCAATACTTCCAACATCTTTATCCATATGATAGTATCTGGCCACATTAATGGTTGCTAAGCTAATTGCTACAACTGGATCGACACCTTCTTCTATCGCTCTTCTTACTACATGATTTAAATGCCCTTTTTCCACAAGCGTTTGAGGATAAACGTCATCCGTTACTAGTGTTATATTCGTTGGATCAACATGATCCTCTGTGATAATTTTGATGACTTCTTTTACATCATGCCAAGCGGAACCTTCACGAATCATAATGTGCATGCCTAATCTTGCTTTTTCTAAGCCTTGTTCCCTTGTTACTGTTTCATGGCACGAATCAACGCCTGAAGCAATGTATGCTTGCAACTCTTTATCTGTTCCATCAGGGAAATGACCTGTCACAGCTTTTTTGTGACGCAGTGTTGCTTCTATTTCACCAATCATTTTCGGATCATCATAAACAACACCTGGAAAGTTCATTACTTCTCCTAAACCAACAACACCATCCCAATTTAAGCCTTCTTCAATATCCTTCACACCCAGCGCTGCTCCTGCGTCTTCAAGTTCTTCTGTTGCTGGAACACATGATGGATAAGTAGTGAAAACTTTTAATGGGAGATTCTTCCCTTCTTCATGCATGAGACGCACACCTTCTGAACCGAGTACATTTGCAATTTCATGCGGATCCATAAAAATTGATGTCGTACCTTTTACAAGTGCCGCCTTTGCTAATTCCGTCACAGAAAGCATGGTGCTCTCTACGTGCATATGACCTTCCATTAACCCTGGTGAAATATATTTACCTTTTGCATCGATCACTTTTGTCTCTTCACCTATTAGGTGAGATGCTTCTCCAACGTAAGCAATTCTCCCTTTCTTAATAGCTACATCAATATTCGGCTGTAGCTCTTTTGTCATTACATTAACAAGTGTGCCGTTTTGAATAATCATATCTGCTTTTGTTTCACCTAAAGCTACTTTTCGTAGTTCCTTACTTACTTTATATAATGGTTGATGCATGTGACATCTCTCCTATTTTAAATTTACGTTTTTACTCCGTTAGCCAATATAATAAGTTTCTCTTTTATTTTTCCTGTAGTCAATGGTTTTGCCTTTTAGATGTTCGAAAAAACTAGCAATAACAGTGTGTTAAGCCTCTATTTTTCATCAATCTATGGTACGATAGAAGTATCTTATAATTAGGAGAAATAGACATGCGACAATCTTTATTTGGAATGACAGAATGGGTTACCAGGTTTGCTTATGTGAATATACTCTGGTTAGCATTTACACTTTTAGGACTTGTATTATTTGGTTTTTTCCCAGCTACAATCGCTATGAATGCAATGATTCGACAATGGCTGCTTGGAAACACAGATGAGCCTGTCTTTAAATTTTTTTGGACGACTTATAAACAAGAATTTATTAAAGGGAATTTATTAGGACTCACACTCGTGCTAATAGCCCTATTATTCTACGTGGATCTTCAGTTTATTCAAATGAACCAGGGTGGGGTGTTCGATATTATTCAAATCCCCATTTACTTATTTATGCTAGCAATTACATTAACAGCTTTTTATGTCATCCCAACCTACGTGCATTTTAATTTGTCTATTTGGGGCATTTGGAAAAATTCTTTCTTGGTGATGCTCATTCACCCGTTTCATAATATTGGGATGGTTTTAGGTGCTTTTGTTATCCTATACATACAATATATCATTCCAGGAACTTTCTTTTTCTTTGGTGGAAGCATGATTGCCTTTGTTATCATGGGAACTTGCTTACAGGCATTTCAAAAAGTAGAGAAAAAACAAAAAGCCCAGCGTGAAGAAAATGGTACAGATAATTTAGAAAAATAGATTTATATATTTTGTAACTATTACAGTTTGTTCGTTGATGATAGCGGCATGACTATCTCTACTCAACCTCTTGCTACTCTAGTATTTTTTAATTACTGAATTCATAGTGCGTTTTCTCTACGATATTTTATTTAAAATTCTCCTCTTTCTCATCTAACCATAAAATACTAGTTACACCCCTTGGATAATATTTACTTCCAATAATTTCACCAGCTAAAATTTGATCACTCCAGCTCCAGATCGATAACTCAGGATGGGTTAACCACTCTACGTGAGCGTGATCTGCCTCTAAGCCTGCTTGGTCCCATTTAAAACCAAGGATCTCCCTAGCAATAAATTGATTGAGGTAAATCTTACTTAACCATGAATTATTACTTGTGGATGAAAGCTTCCAGCCCCCATCATCAAAAATACAAACACCTTTTTTAAGCACTGCTTGATAGTGGGTCTTTAAGACATCTAGATAAGCTTTAAAGCGACCATTTGGGTCTAACGCTTCTTTTGTATTGGTATAGTAAGGATAGACTAGCCCTTCGATTGCTGGGATAATTTTAGAATCATTGCCTTCGCCTATCACTGCCGGCACATAGCCATCTTCCGTTACATTTGCGACAATGGTTTCCGCACATTTCTCCGCTTGACCTCCTGCTTGTTTTGAAAGCTCTTCTTTTCCAGCTTCCTTCAGAATTTTCTCAAGTGCAAGATAAGCTGCCCAACTTTTACCGGCTAAATATATATTATTCCTTGCTTGTCCTAAGGATACATCTAAGCTATCATATGTCGTAATTTCTGCCCCACCCATTACCCGCGTGGAGTCTAGGCCCATTACGCCATTTCTTTTGTCCGGCTCAGGATGATCTCTATTGACCATACTTTCTAATGTTGCTTCAAAGATAGCTAAATTTTCCCCAAGCCAGGTTTTATCACCTGATTGCTCCACGTAAACACTTGCTGTTAGGATAAAATTCACAAGCTGTTCATGCGTCATATGGGAAAAGCAATCATCTAAACCATACATTTCATAGGAGGAATAATGCGGTCGTGAAATTGTATTTGCCACACCCATATCATGCGTGAAGCTTATTCCACCAGGATACTCTGTCGTATCATTTGGAAATCGTACCTTATCTGTGTAGCTAAACCGTTTAATAAAATACTCCAGCTCATTTTTTACGGTCCACGGATTCATTTTCATTTCAAAGAATAGCTGATCTACGGTCAGATCAAAGGTATTCATCATTCGGTATTCCCCTTCATTCACAATCCAGAATGGTTCTCCGTCTGTTGTTTGCATTAGTTGTGTAGAACCATAATAACTTCTTATCGCGTGTGCAAGCATGAATCGTTGATCCTCAGATAAATGATCTGCCTCAAGCATTTCATTCGAAACAAGTGCTCTTGTCTTTATTGCTTCAAAATTATCCAGCGTGAATTTCCCGACATCCTCTATATCTTTAAAATATTTCGTATAGTAATAACTTGTATCTAATCCTGCAGTAACCATTCCATCACGGAAAAAGCTCATGGCAAATTGGTACGTTTTCTTCTCACCTGCAGGAACATCCATAATTAAAGCACCAAGTGGCCCGAGACCAAACGTCCAGTTTTCCTTAAATTTATTTGCTAGAATTTTTTCCATGCTAAAATTCATAGCAGATTCTATACTAGGATCTTTTGTCGTTAGTGCTGTAATACGACCTTGCCCAATCCCACTCGCAGTTTCCATCGTGTCGTCCATTCTTCGCATTGAACTGTACACATCACTGCCTTCATAACCAAAAAAAGCACGTCTTTTGCGTTTGCCTGTTGTGTTATCAATCGTTAATTCAGCGATCACAGAAGGCACAAGGGTAAGCATCATTTCTTTATCATCCGCTGTACCCGGCTCTTGTACACTTTGGACCTGCGAATAAATGGTGAAGGTAATATCCCCTGCACGCCAGGTGTCTGTTCCTACTTTAAAATCACGTTCCACCTCTTCTTTTGAAAATGGATGGATGATTTTTTCTGTTTCCGGATTTGGATCAATATTTTCAACATCATACCTGGAGCTTTCATCTTCTCCCGCATCAAAAAAGGGTAAGGCTTGATATATTCCTTCTTCCTCTTTTGTCTCCACACCAATATAAACGCTTTTCTTAGGAGATCGACCTAATTCAAGGTCAAATCCTCCTCCTGCTCCAGGAAAACCCAACGTAAAACTTGAAAATGCACCTATTGGGGAGTGATGTGCATTAAAAAAATTATTTTTCGGCATATTATTCTTCCTTTCTTTATTTTAATATACACAAAAGCGAAAGCGTCATGTTAGAACGCTTTCACCTGTTGTTCCTATTCACTTTATCCTTTTACAGATCCTGCTGCAATTCCTTCAACGATACGGTTACTTAAAATTAAGAATGCAATCAAAATCGGGATAATACTGATCATTAAAGTGGCACCTATTGCACCCCAATCCGTTAAGTATTGACCAATGAAATTTTGAATGCCCACTGTCAACGTTTTATACTTATCGGAACTAATAAATGTATTAACAAAAACAAATTCATTCCAGTTATAAATCATATTAATAATCGCAGTTGTTGCAATAACAGGAGATGTCATTGGCAATGTAATTTGAAAGAAAATCCGGTGTACCGAACATCCATCGACAACCGCTGCTTCTTCAATTTCTCTTGGAAGTGTGTAATAAAAGCCTAATAGAATCATGATGGTAAGCGGCAGGTTAAATGCCGTATACGATAAAATAATGGATAACGGGTGATCCACTAAGCCTAATTTCAAGAAGAAATCAAATAGTGGAATTAACGCTGAGTGAATCGGAATCATTAACCCTACCATAAAAAGTCCTAACACAAGCTTGTTAAATTTCCAATGCATCCTAGTGATTGCAAACGTTACAAAGCTTGCTAGTAACACTGTTAATAATACGGACGCAAGCGTTATCCAAACACTATTAAAGAAGTAAAGATTAATATTTCCGTCTGTCCACACCCTTGCGTAGTTTTCCCATTTTGGATCTTCTGGAAGAGCAAAAGGGGATAACCCAAATACTTCTGAATTACTTTTTAACGAGAACATGAGTAACCACACAAGTGGATAGATTTGAAAAATCGCAACAATAGTTAAAACGAGATATAAAAGACCCATACCAAGCTTTTTTGCGATAGATTGGTCTGTCTCTTGAATTTTTTTTGCCATCGTGACCGATCCTTTCTATTTAGTATTGGACTTCATCTTCTGAAGCAGTTAATTTACGTATCAGCCAAGTAACAATAAGCGTAATGATCAATAAGAAGAAGGCTACAGCGCTTCCGTAACCAAAGTTATAGCTACCAAATGCTTGACGATACATATAAGAAGCAATTACCTCACTAGCTCCATTCGGTCCTCCACCTGTCATTACATAGATTAAATCGAAGTACTTTAAGGAACCCACGATTGCTAGAACAATTGTTACTTTAATTACCCCTGCAATTAAGGGAACTTTAATTTTATAAGCAATTTGTATAGGATTTGCACCATCGATTTTTGCCGCTTCTACCAATGATTCTGGGATTCCTTTCAGCGCTGCATAGTAAATAATGATGTAAAACCCCGCATACTGCCACAATATAGCTACAAAAATTGCATATAAAACTAAATCAGGATCAGCAAGCCATGTCGGTGTATTCTCTACACCTAAAACCTCAAGTAAGCTGTTTAATATCCCGTTATTCGGGTCGTATATTTTTAACCATAGTTGCGCAATAGCAACAGAGGATAAAAGCATCGGAATTAAATAAATCTTACGAAGCAAATTTGCTCCTTTAATTTTTCCTGCTAATACTAATGATATTAATAGATAAATAATTAAGCTTAAGGATGAAAACAAAGCTAGTAAAAAGGAATGTTTAGCACTCTGCCAAAATTTAGCGTCTTGCAGTAGCTCTGTATAATTTTCTAATCCAATAAAGGTCATTGCACCAATACCATTCCAGTCCATTAGCCCGTAATAGCCTGTTAAAATAATTGGAACATAGATAAGTGCTACAATTAGTATTAATGCTGGTAACACATATAAAGCAATGACTAGTTTATTTGACATTACTTTGTTCATGGTAAAGCTCCTTCCCCGTGGTGGTAAGATTAAGAATGAGTGGCTTAGCACTTTTCAATGTGGTATAAGCCTATGATTTTTTCTGCTCTAATCGAAATAAAGTGTAAGAAAAGGACATATCTGAAGAAAATATGTCCTTTTCATTCACATTCTTTAATTATTCTTCATCTGCTAATGCTTGTTCTTGTTCGCTTGCAAATTCCTCTGGGGTTGCAGCATCACCAAATAGTGCTTGAATCATATCTAGGTGAACCTCTGCCACACTTGGGCTCATTTGCACATCAGCAAATAATGTAATATTAGATGCATCGTTTAAATCATTTAAGATATCAATGTACATTTGTGGTAAGTCTGTGCCTTCTGTATCAACTTTTGTTGCTGGAATAACACCGGCTTTTGTTACAGCCTGTTGACCCCATTGTTCTACAAAGAATGAAACAAATTCTTTTGCTTCTGCTTGAACGTCAGAATCTTCTGCAACAAATAGTCCGACACCAGGACCACCTACAAAGCTATCAATATCCCCTTGTCCACCTTCTACAGTAGGGAACTTCATGTATTCGATTGAATCTCTGAATTCTTGTGGATTATCTTCATTTGTTGTCCATTCTGGTAAATCCCATGTACCCATTAGATACATTGCCGCTTGTTCATTGATGAAGTAACCTTTAGCCTCATCATTTCCAAGTCCATTAAATCCTTTTAAGAATGCATCCATTTCAACTAAATTTTTAATTTCTTCTGCTGCTTCTACTAATGCAGGATCTTCAAATGTTCCTGAGCGATTAATAGCATTTGTTAATACTTCTGGTCCGCCAAAACGGTCAGCTAGATACATGTACCACATTGAACCAGTCCAGCGGTCTTTATTTCCTAGTGCGATTGGTGTAACACCATTGTCTACTAACGTTTTTACTACTTCTTTAAATTCGTCTAACGTTTCTGGAGCTTCTAATCCATGCTCATCGAAAATTGCTTTATTGTAATATAAAGGCGTAATATTAAGCTCTAGTGGTAAACCATACGTAGTTCCTTCTAGTGCATATGCTTCTGCGGTTCCTGGAACAAATTGATCATTTAATGGTCCCTCTAATAAATCATCTAACGAAGCAAACATATTACCGCTTACATAAGGCTCCAAAAATCCAGCAGCCCAAGTCATTCCTACGTCTGGTAATTCATTTGAAGTAGAAAGAACTTTTAATTTTTCCTTATATTGTTCATTCCCTAAGATTTCAACCTCAACGGTTACATTAGGATTATCTGTTTCATACTGATCAATAATGCTTTCTACGATTTCATAGTGTTGCTTTGAACTTCCTTCTGGCCATAAATGCATGAACTCAATTGTTTTTTCTTCACCTTCACTTGAACCGCTTTCATTTTCTTCAGTTTCTCCACCTGAATTTGAGTCTGAACCAGCTTCTTCTTCATCGTTACCACAAGCAGCCAGTGCTAAAAGTGCAATAAGTGCGAATGCCATGAATACTTTATACCATTTACTTTTCACAATTTTACCCCCTAATATTTTTAATATCGCTTACATTTTTAATTCTAGCATCGCACTAGTCATCCTGTAAGGTAACGCTGATTGGGTAAAATGCCACTTATTTTAGAAATCGCTTTCATATTTTTTTCGATAAACATGGGGGGTTATTTCTTCCGCTTGTTTAAAGATTTTAATGAAATATTTCGGGGTATTATAGCCTACCTTTTCAGCAATTTCTGTGATCGTAAAGTCTGTAGTTAATAATAGCTTTTTTGCTTCCTGCACCCTTCTTCTCGTTACATAGTCACTAAAGGTTAGATCCAACTGTTCCTTAAATAATGCACTTAAATAACTGGCATTTAAGTGAACATAATTTGCGACATCCTTTAAACTAATCTCTTCATAAAAGTGTGCTTCAATATACGTAATAACTTCTTTAATCACACCTGAAAATCTGCCAACCTCATTAATTTCTATTAATTTATCATCCGCAATTTCTTGTAATAGATCTGTCTGGAGTTTTTGATTATCGACATTTATGGCTTTCTCAATTGCTTCCATTAGCTTTTCTTTAGAGATTGGTTTTAATAAATAATTCACTACTCCAAGCTGCAGTGCTTGATGGGCATATTCAAATTCTGAATATGCTGACATAATAATAACCACAGGATCATCTTGATTTTCTTTCAACACTTTTAGTAATTCTAAGCCTGTCATTTCAGGCATTCTAATATCTGTAATAAGGAGATTAATCTTATGCTTTTCAATCAGTTGGATTGCTTCTTTTGCATCGTTTGCTGTCAACACATCGAAGGCTCCAATTGCTGACTTTTCAATAGTTTTCTTTACCCCTTCTCTACTGCGTGGCTCATCATCAACTACTAAAATAGTTTTTCTTAGCATTACAGATCCCCTCCTTGTTGCATCGGAATTTCAATCTCTACCATCGTTCCTTTTCCTACTTCACTTTTTATTTCTAGTCCTTTAACAAATTCACTACCATAATATAACCTGAGTCGTTGCTCTACGTTATTCAGCGCAATGCCTTTTCCGGTTTTGCTAGAAACATCCGCTTTTATTCGCTCAAGTATTTCTTGTACTTTTTCTTTTGTCATACCAGGGCCATTATCATGCACACTAATTCTTATCCGTTTACTCTCACTAATCTCTCGCACTACCACAGAGACCATACAATTTCCTACTACATTACCTGCGCCGTGTAAAATAGCATTTTCTACTAGTGGCTGAATGAGAAGCTTTGGAATGGATACTCCTAGTAGGTTGGAATCTATTTCTTTAGAAAAAAGTAATCGTTCCCCAAAACGCATCCGCATGATTTTCATATAGCGTTCCACGTGTTCTAATTCATCCTGAATACTCACCCATTCATCCTGATCCTTTCCACTTATGGTATAGCGAAACAAATCAGACATAGCTAGTACGATTTCTGCTAGGTCCTCTTCTTCTTTTTCATCTAATGACCAGTACAAGGCATCTAACGTATTGAATAAAAAGTGTGGATGAATTTGTGCTTGTAGCGCTTTTAATTCTGTCCTATTTTTCATAATCTCTTTTTCATAAACCATCTGGATTAAATAATTTGTCTCCTCAGCAAGCTGGTTATAGGTCTGGTTCAACTCATTAATTTCATTGGTTGAATTCATAATTGGATTCGGTGCAAGTGTACCTTTACTGGCCTGGCGCATCGTTGTGGTTAACTTCACGATCGGTTTTGTGATAAAGGTAGACAAGAAAAAGGAGGTGATTAAAAAGATAATTAATCCGATTACCCCTGCCACAATTATTCCCGAGCGCAAAATAGGTATCCCGCTTGTAAGTGTTTGTACTGGAGTTAATATCGCAAGTGTCCAACCTGTTTCAGGAGAGGTTTCTTTAACTAACATATAATCTTCACCGTCTACATTTATCATTTCTTCCGTGCTCTCTAAAACTTCTGCAATATTATCCTTTTCATAATTTGTTGAAATGGGCTGCTCATTTTTATCTACTAGAATCATATACTCATCACTATCTTCTAGTTGTTGCTCTGGTTTTACATCAAAGTGATTTTTATTTAATCTTAAAATTAAATAGCCACTATTATTAAAGTTTTCTTCCATTAAATTAATTCTTCTTCCAACTAGGTAATAAGGGTCCTCTAATGGATCTTGTCCAATCCAAATTAATCCCCCTTTTGCATTATTCATTTCAATAATTGCTTTTGCATCTAAGCGATTACTTAAATCCGTAGAGTCAATTGGAATTAATCGTTGATAATCCTGGGTATAAATCTCCATCGAATAAATACCATCTGCATTTGCCTGGATAATATTCGTTACTTTCATAAGTGTCTGTTTTTCGTTGAACGTTGCTGGTGTCCCGTTATGCTCTTTTTGCATGATAGACTGTATATCTTCATTTGTTACCACTTGTTTCGTAATTACATTTAATTGTTCTAATAAGGAATCATATCTACCACTTGAAGCAATTGCCGTTTGACGCATTTGCATTTCTGCATTGTTTTGAAGTAAGTAGGAAACACGGTTGAAGGTGATTGCGCTTACAACCAGTAACACGATAATCATCACAACTAAATATACGACTAGTAACTGGTTTCTTAACGTATTCCATTTAGAAAAAATGTTGCGCATGACTCACACCTCCAACTAAAGCTTAATATTAATTGATTTATAACTTTGTTTATCTATTATCTAAACTAATTATTATAATTATACCACCATCTTTTAATAGAAACAAAAAACCACAGCCTCTTCATGATAGGCCATGGTCGTAATCGTTTTGTATAACATGAATTCCTTTTTCTTCTAGTTCTAAAATCATTTCCTTAGGTGCAGCACTATCTGTAATCACACGGTCAATTTTGGATAGGGCACTGACATGCGCAAAGCCCTGTACCTCATATTTATGATGATCGGCTAACACATAAGTAGTGTCAGTAATTTCAATCATCTTTTGTTTGACTCTTGCCTGTTGTTCGTTTGATTCACTAATCCCTCGAACAGGATGAATACCTTTGCAGGAAAGAAAAGCTTTATTAACATGGTAAAAATCAAATGCATTCTCTGCAAGTGGACCTACATAAGACAATGAGCGATTGAGCAGTGTTCCACCGGTTGAGATAACGGTAATTTTATTTTTTTTACTAAGCTCTAAGGTGACTTTTACTGAGTTTGTTAACACGGTTAAATTCATATTTGGAAGATTTTTAGCTACGTACCAAGCTGTGGTACTGGCATCTAAAATAATTTTATCTTCTTCTACAATATGTTTTACTGCTTTTTTAGCAATTTCTTTTTTCTCTTCCACATGCATTATTTCTCGTTCCTCATAAGTCATTTCTGGTGTATCTTGTTGCGATTCTATACTAACAGCCCCACCATGACTTCGCGCCAACTTCTTGTCGCGCTCTAGCTTTTCTAAGTCTCGTCTAATTGTTTCATCTGTTACTGAAAAAGCTTTAGATAGTTCTGTTACACGTACACTTTTTCTATCATTAACGATTTCTATTATTTTTTGGTGACGTTCGGCCACAAGCATTAGATTGCCCCGCTTTCTAAACTAGCTATTTCTAATTTAATCGGAATACTTCTTGATCTATTAAATACATTTTTGGATCGCCTTTTTCATCCATACTTAGTATATCACTCATAAAGGCTTGCCATTTACGGTTTGCTGGATTATTTTCTAATTTCTTCATGGCACGATGATAATCATCAACTTCCATATAGGCGTATAATTGATTGCCATCCATAAAAATACTATAAGTTGTTATTCCCACTTCTTTTAATGCTTCCAATAACTCTGGATGAACAGCTTTATGTCTCTCGATATATTCTTCTTCTTTACCTTTTTCACATTCCATAAGAAATAAATACCTTGCCATACGCTCGCCTCCTATTTTTGTAAGCACTTACAATGATGCGAAATCTTTATTTATGTCTGTTTATTTATTCTACCATACAAATCTCTTTTGATTAAGCGTAATTTCAAATACAAACAAAAATCGAGAGCTATTCACTCTCGATGTCTGCTAAATCAAAATATTTCTTTAAATACTGATAAACTCCATCTTCATGGTTGGAAAATGCCGTTTCATCCTTTGTTATTTCTTTGATTTCATCTGTGGCATTTTTCATCGCCACACCATAACCTACATATTCCATCATAGGTATGTCATTGTTACTATCTCCGATTGCCATGGTATCTTCACGATGGATATTAAAATGATCAAGCAAAGCCTTAATACCAGAAGCTTTATTTATACCTGTCAGCATCACTTCCACATTATGTGGAGAAGAGGATGATGTTGTGAAATCTGTCTTCTTTTTTAGTTCATTTAATTCTTTTATCCAGTTCGCCATTTTTTCACTATCATTTGAAAAGCAATACATTTTAGAATATTTATCTTCTGGTAATGCCTTTTGCCAATTGATATCGGTCTTCATAGCCATTTGACGTTCAAGCCACTCGTGCATACCTACATCTTCTGGTTTCTCTCCTGTTACCATTTCCTTCATAAAAGGAGAATCTTCTTCTAATGCAATACGTAAAGAATCGTTCGGATGCACTTCATAATATATATTATTTTCTCTAGCAGACGTTATAATATCATGGATTAGCGGGAGCGGTAGGTATTCTTCTTTTATTTTCCCACCATCTCTATAGGTAACCATACCATTTGCTGTAACAAAGCCATCAAGTATGATCTCCTTTGGAGCAGAGTCAAATATTTCATTATAAGATCTACCTGTCACGATAAATACCTTGATTCCTCTTTTTCTAATCTCTTGAATCACATCAATTGTTCTAGCTGATAATTCATTGTAGTGATTGAGTAAGGTTCCATCCATATCTAAACAAATTGCTTTTGGTTGAAATGTCATTGTTATCCCCCTAACTTTTTGCCAATAATAGTATAGCACAGAAAGTAGCGGGATTCCCTCTATTTAATTGGTGTTAAGTTAGCTTCAATTTCCTCTCTATTTTCCTCTAGAAATGGTGGTAGGGCTAAGCTCTCACCTAGTTGATCTAAGTTTTCATCGGTAGCAAAACCAGGTCCGTCGGTTGCAAGCTCAAATAAAATACCATTTGGCTCTCTAAAATAAAGAGATTTGAAATAATAACGATCTACTAATCCTGAATTAGGGAGTCTTCGTTTGCGAACTTTATCTCGCCAAGCCTCTAATTCTGCTTCATCCTTCACACGAAAAGCAACGTGATGCACACTACCTCTTCCAGGTCTCTCTTTTTCTAAATCGGTTCGATGCTCGACATGGACTTCTGCACCTGTACCACCCTCACCAGTTTCATACACTTGTATGTCTGGCTGGCCATCTTCATATGCAGGGTATGTGCCTGCAAAGCGAAAGCCTAGTACTTCTGTTAATATCTCACTAGTAGGTCCGGGATTTGGGACAGTTAAACGAACTGGGCCTAAGCCAGTAATCCCAACATCAGCAGGTACCGGGCTGTGTTCCCAAGGTGTTCCGCTTTCTACCCCATTATTAAATTCATCTGAAATAAGCATGAGGCGCTGGCCCTCATCATCCTTAAAAAAGATTACTTTACGTCCCATTAAGTCTTTGATGGGTTCATGTGCGACCCCGTATTCCTTAAATCTATCAAGCCAATAGTTAAGCGCCTTATCATTTTTAACCCGTAAACCACTGAATGAGATACTATTATTCCCTTGATAAAAACGAGCTGCTTGTTTTATTTCAAAAAAAGTAAGATCAGTACCAGGATTCCCTGCTTCATCCGCATAAAATAAGTGATACATACTTGTGTCATCTTGGTTAACCGTTTTTTTCACCAAGCGCATTCCTAAAATTTCTGTATAAAAACGAACGTTATCCTTTGCCACAGCAGTTATTGCTGATACATGATGAAGTCCTTTTAATTCCATTTTATTTTCCTCCTTGTTTTGCTTTATCTCTATTATCGACAATTCCTATTCTTAGTATAAGTTTAATTTATCTCGAATTCAAGATAAATGATTTCCTTTATTTTTTTCGTGAGATATGCTATTCTTAAAAAAACAAATAGGTGATAGCACTACTAGGGGTGCCTATAAGCATAGGCTGAGAGAAAAGCGCCGTTAAGCTTTTTAACTCTTATTGACCTGATCTGGTTTATTCCAGCGGAGGGAAGTAGCAACTTCTTACGTTCATTAACCAGGTCCTTTTTTAGGGATCTGGTTTTTTACTTTCACACTCCTTTTAGGCACACTAAGTAGCTTGTCATCAATCCATTTTAGAAGGAGTTTTTCAGATGAATCGAACAACCTTATTAACAACGATGGCATTATTTGTTGCTATCGGAACGCTCGCGGCACAATTTTTATGGTTTCCAACAGGTATAGCAAAAGCATATCCTGTGCAGCATGCTGTAAATGTTATGGCTGCAGTTATCTTAGGCCCGGGACCAGCTGTTGTAATTGCACTTATGATTGGATTATTACGTAATTTATTAGGCCTAGGTACATTACTCGCTTTTCCTGGTGGATTGATCGGCGCATTTTTTGCCGGATATTTATACAAATTAACGAAGAAAACATGGTCAGCAGGTGTTGGAGAAATAATTGGAACTGGTATCATCGCTTCGTTACTTTCTGTTCCTTTTGCAAATGTATTAATGGGGCAATCTGTCGGCGCTTTAGCATTTGTTCCAGGTTTTCTTATCAGTAGTATTTCAGGTGCCATCATTGGTTTATTCGTGTTATCTAGAGTAAAAGAATCAAATTTCATCAAGAGACATGCTTTTTCCAAATAAAATAAGCACGTACGAAGTGATTGATTAACTTCGTACGTGCTTTCTTTTTATTTCGCGAAAAAGGCTTCAGCTTTTTCTAAGTATACTTCCTGATCGGGTAATAAATCGTATTCTTCCTCGATCGCATCTACTGGACACACTGCCTTACATGCTCCACAATCGATACAAATATCTGGATCTATATAAAATTGGTCTGTTCCTTCTACAATACAATCTACTGGGCAAACTGTTGTGCATTCTCCTGCTTTTTCTGTCTCGCAGGGTGCTGTAATTACAAAGGCCATGCTATTATTTCCCTCCTAGCTAGTGTTTACACTATTAATCTTAACATATATTAATCTTTTTTCTATAATGACTTGTTTTATTCGAGATGGGTGGTGAATTCCGCCAGCGTTGTTTGGTATTCCGCCGCGTTATCCCTTTATTCCGCCACGATATCGCTTTATTCCGCCGCTCTATTGCTTAATTCCGCCACACTATCGCTTTATTCCGCCAGTCGCACAGAAAAAAGCACTTAGCTGTGAAAATAGCTAAGTGCTTGTATTTATTATCTGCGGTTAAATTCATCTGGATCTGGGCCACTGCGCTCATCTTGATTTAATTGATCAATAAGTGACATTTCTTCATCTGTTAGTTCAAAATCAAATACGTCCGCATTTTCAATAATACGATGCTCTTTCACTGATTTTGGAATCGTAACAACGCCGTGCTGGAGATCCCAGCGAAGAATCACTTGCGCTGTAGTCTTCTCATGGCGTTTTGCAATGTCTGTTAAAGTAGGATCAGCTAGTACCTCACCCTGCTTTAATGGAGACCAAGCTTCCATTTGTATATTGTGCTCTTTACAATATGCTAATAATGATTTTTGGGTTAAGTGTGGATGAAATTCCACTTGGTTAACCATTGGCACAATTTCAGAATCTTTAATTAAGTCATCTAAGTGATGCTCTTTAAAGTTACTTACACCAATCGCTTTGATTTTGCCATCTTTATATAGCTTCTCCATTGCTTTCCATGACTCTTTATATTTATTTAACTCTGGCACTGGCCAGTGTATAAGATATAAATCTAAATATTCTGTGCCTAATTTATCTAAAGTGGTTTCAAAAGCCTTAAGTGTTTCTTCATAGCCTTGATCACCATTCCATAGTTTGGAGGTAATGAATAAATCCTCACGATTTACACCTGATTCTTTGATGCCTTGTCCTACTCCTGCTTCATTTTTATAGATTGCAGCTGTATCAATGCTTTTATAACCATGTTTGATTGCCCATTTAACAGAGTTTATTACTTCTTGTCCATCTTCTACTTGGAATACACCTAAGCCAAACCAAGGCATTTCCACTCCGTTATGAAGCTTTGTTGTAGATTGTAAATTTGTAACCATACGATTGCCTCCTTCAAATTTAACGCTCCCTATTATATTTACACAAATTTCGTATATTTTAAACATTTCTGCTTGAAACGCTTTCATATCTCTTTAAAGGTAAGTATAAACTTTTAACACTTCCTATTATCTATAAATAATGGAGCGGATCTAGACGTAATTTTACTATTAATTTTATTAATAGGCGGTTCGTCTTTAAATAAGACTTCGAAAAATTGCTTCCTTTTCCTCTGAAGCATTATAATCTTTCGAAGCTTTATTAATTGTCTCTAATTTATTTATAGGATTTAAAATACAGAAAAACGAAAGTGAAAGGCGACTCCTACGGGATCAGCACGTCTCCAAAGAGCCACTTGGTAAAAGTTTATTCTTTAACTAGTTAGCTGGGTTCGTGCCCCGCAGAAAGCGACCGCCTGAAACTGTAGTGGAATCCTCTTTATTTTCACTTATGATTTCAAGAAAAAAAACAGCAGTTTTACCTACTGTTTTTAAAAATAGCATGTACTTTATAATGCTTGTAATGTTTCGTTGGGACATCTTGGATAAATGCACTTGGTTCTCCAATGGAAAGTAATACTAATTCATGCTGTGCTCTTGTACAAGCGGTATAAAATAAATTACGTTCGAGCGCATTCTGATAATTTTCATTTGATGCATTTGGAATAATGACTGCATCAAATTCGATTCCCTTGGCTAGGTATGCTGGAATAATAGCGACTCCTTTGCCAAAGTTTTGTGTTTCTTGTGTCATCAGCTCTGCATCTACTCTATCCTTTAATAATTCATAAAGCTCTTTGCTCTCTGCTAGAGTTTTAGCAATCACAGCAATAGTCTGGTGCCCCGCTTCTTGATACATTTCGATAAAGTCTAATGTTTTTTCCTCGACCATTTTTAAGTTTTCCACTTCCATAACAACAGGCAAGCTTCCATCTCTTTCGAACGGTTCGATTAAATGGCCATTCGGCATAAAGGATTTAGTAAAGGAAACGATTGGTTCTGTTGATCTGTAGCTACGGGTCAGCTCTACTCGCTCATGCTTCTCTTCCAACTTTTCTGATAATAAGCTTTCTTCATGTAGGGCATGCGCATAGATTGCCTGGTTAATATCACCCAACAAAGTCATGCGACTAACAGGGAAAAGTTTTTTAATAAAAGCAAATTGGAATGGCGAGTAATCCTGCGCTTCATCAATAAAGACATGCTTAATCGTTCGAACATCATTAAATCCGATTAGTTCTTTCTCAAAATAGACATAGGCCGTAGCATCCTCCCATGTCAATTGCTTATCCTTCAAGGATTGAGCGGTTAAATCACTTATAGCTTCCCATGCATTTCCTAAACCTTCCGTTTTTCGTTGATAAGCTGTTTGTTCAAATAACTGACGATAGGTTTTTAAGCGATCCACAAATGCTTTTCGCTTAATTTTCGTTTTTAACGGGCGCAGTTTTCTTGTTAATACTTTCTTACGCAATAATTCTTCTTCTTTGGTATAGTCATTAAACGAATCTTCTTCAAATGGCTGGCGATCTTCAAGGCGTTGGTGAACGTCAAGAAAATCTTCTTTATCGAGTAATTCAATTTCATCACGAAGCCAGTCTGCTCCTACTTCTTTCTTTTCAAAGCTTCGAACTTCTTTTGTGATCCATTCCATCGTTTCTTCCACTCGGTCTGAAAGTGAAATATGATCATCTAGGCTATAAAAGTATTTAGCTATATCCTCTTTTTTCACAATTGCCTTCCCGCGGAATGTCACGTTTCGGAAAATAATACCAGCTTCACCGAGCTGATCGAGGTAATCATCAATAAAAGCTTTAAAAGCTAAACTTGCTTTAATATGCATGGCTTCTTTACGGGTTTTAAAATTTTCACCTTCACCATTTAAATAATATTCCATTTGTTCAAATGGTGACTCTAATGCAATGCTTTTTGGTAATTGACGATTTAAATATTGATAAAATGTCATTTGCTGCATATTATCTTCGCCTAATTCAGGCAGAACGGTAGCTACATAGCTATTAAACAATGGATTAGGTGAGAATAATACGATTTGTTCTGATGTTAATGTCTCACGGTAACGATACAACAAATAAGCTACACGCTGCAGCGCTGCTGATGTCTTTCCGCTACCAGCTACACCTTGAACCACTAATAATTTGCTTTTCTCATTCCGAATTATTTGATTCTGTTCACGCTGAATAGTCGCTACAATACTTTTCATTTTGGTACTCGCCTGATTGCCCAACACCGCTTGTAATAAACTATCTCCAATTGTAAGTCCTGTATCAAACATTCCCTTTAATTCACCATTTCGTATCATATACTGACGTTTTAACAATATTTCCCCGGAAATATTTCCTTCCATGGTGTCGTAATTTGCAGGACCAGGTGGGAAATCGTAGTACATACTAGAAATCGGAGCGCGCCAATCATAAACAAGAAACTCTTCATCATTCTCATCCATTACAGATGCTAAACCAATGTAGATTGGCATCTCTTCTTTTTCATCATCTTCCTTAAAATCAATACGCCCAAAATATGGAGAATCCTTTAATCGTTTTAGTGTATCAATCCGTTCACTAAACTGACCGTGACTTCTTTCCCGTTCACTCAAAAATTCTGCTTGTTGCTTGATACTCGCTTCCGTTTCGTAAAAGTCATCTAACTCTTCCAAGTTAACGGTAACGTCTTCCCAGAATTCTCTTCTTATATCAATGACACTTTCTTTTAAGTCTTTAACGTTTTCACTTAAATAATTTATCTTCCTTGTGATCTCTTTAACGACGTGATCAACACGGATTTGCTCTTGTTTTTTTTCATTATCTTGTTGTCCATTCGTCATTATTTACACCTCCATGACGATTATTTCCATACACTATTGAGCTCTGGATTTTTGTTGTGTGTGAACAAGGTTGGCATAGAAACCGTCATCTAATAATAGAGACGTGTGTGTTCCCTGTTCAATTATTTCTCCTTCATCTAACACAAGAATCAGATCTGCATGTTCAATCGTATTTAATCGATGTGCAATCACAAAACTTGTTCTATCTCTCATCAGGCGTTTTAATGCCTCATTTATTCGGATTTCTGTAATCGTATCAACACTACTTGTAGCTTCATCTAGTATTAATATGGACGGATCTGATAGCATTGCTCTGGCTATAGATATTAGTTGGCGTTGCCCTTGACTAATACCACTTCCATTCCCTTCTAACACTGTATCATATTGATCAGGTAGTTGCTTAATAAACGCATGTGCATTCGCAAGCTTTGCTGCCTCTTCCACTTGTTGATCCGTGGCATTTAAATGTCCATATCGAATATTTTCCCGGATAGTGGTATCAAATAAGTACGCATCCTGTAGAACTATACCTAATTGACTTCGTAAGTCACCACGTTTTATATTTGCAATTTCTTTTCCATCTATCCATATCTTACCCGATTTTGGCTCATAAAAACGAGCAAGCAGTGAAATAATTGTCGTCTTTCCAGCTCCAGTAGGACCTACTAACGCAACTGTTTGCCCTTGTTGTGCCTCAAATGACACGTTGTTTAGTACCTGCTCTTCTTCATTATAATAAAAAGAAACCGAATCGAACCTAATATTTCCTCTAATAGTAAAATGATCTTTTTGATCCTTTAACAGGTTATCGTCTTCTTTTTCTTCATCTAATACTTCAAAAACGCGTTCCGCACCAGCTACTGCTGAGAGAATAACATTAAACTGATTGGCTAAATCATTTAATGGTCGTGTGAATTGTCTCGCATATGTGGTAAAGGTTACAATTATACCAATTGACACAACATTATTAGCTGATATTGCAAGTAAGCCACCAACGCCAACAATGACTGCAAAACTGAAATTGTTTAGAGAGTTCATCAGTTTGGGAATAAATCCCGAGTATACCTGAGCCCAGTAACTCACCTCTCTAAGCTTTTCATTATTTTTGGCAAATTTATCAATCACACGCTCTTCCTGATGAAACAATTTTACCATTGTATGACCAGAAAGTGTTTCCTCTAAATAGCCATTCATTTCACCAAGCTCTTTTTGCTGGGCTTTAAAATATGTTCCTGTACGTTTTGTAATCCACTTCATTCCATAATACATCACAGGGACAATAGTAAGTGTAAGTAATGTTAATAATGGACTTAACAAGAGCATTACAATAATTGTCCCTATCAGTGTTAAGATACTTGTTGAAACCTGAATGACGGCTGTATTTAATGTTCTACTTACATTTTCAATATCATTGGTTAAGCGACTCATTAAATCACCGCTTTGCTTTCGTTGGAAATATAACATTGGTAAGGTAATAACATGCTCAAATAAATCCTTACGCATAGAAAATACAGTTTGTTGGGAGATATCTATCATCCAATAATTCTGTAACGCTAACGAAATCGAATGAAATACAAATACAAGCGATAATATAATAAGAAGCGTTGTTAACGAAAAAGAATTGCTTTCTCCTATTAACGTATCTACAGACAAGCCAATAAGATAAGGGCCGAGCAACGAAAGAGCAGAGCTTATAAACACAAGTAGAATAACGACCCAGAATAATACCTTATCTGTCGCCATATAACTCCATATACGGCTAACCGTTCCTCTAAGATTTTTTATTTTTGGTTTCTTCTTTAAAGGTGGATGATGAGGAGACTGCGCTCTGGCAGTTACTGGTTGTTTAGACTTCATCAATACGCACCTCCTCTTTCGTTTGTGAATCCCAGATCAATTGATATAGCTGATTATTTCTTAGCAATTCTTCATGCTTACCAAGACCAACAATAGCACCCTTTTCCAATACTAGTATTTTATCTGCATCGATAACAGAACTTATTTTTTGTGAGACAAGAAAAGTTGTACAGGCGCGTTTTCTAATTGCTTCGAGTACAGTTTCCTCTGTTGCTGCATCTAACGCGCTCGTACTATCATCCAATAATAATATTTTCGGATTATCCGCGAGCGCTCTAGCGATTGATAATCGTTGCTTTTGCCCACCAGATAAATTTACACCCCTCTGACCAACTAAGGTATCGTACCCGTCTGGTAAACTCATAACAAAGTCATGTAACATCGCATCTTTTGCTGCTAGTGTGATTTCCTCATCCGTTAAATGTTCGTTTCCCCATGCAATATTTTCTTTTATCGTACCAGAAAAAAGAAAGCCTTCTTGCGGCACAAGGGTTATACCATGGCGTACCTGATTGCCCCAATCTGTTATTGGTTTATCGTCGATATATATACTGCCATCTGAAGCGGTATATAAATATGGAATAAGATGAAGTAAGGTGGATTTACCCGACCCCGTTTCACCAAGAATCCCAATTTTTTCTGAAGCATTCACGGAAAATGTTAAGTCTTTTAAAACAAGCTGCTCTGTAGTTGGATATACAAAATCTACCTTTTCAAAACTAACCTTGCCAACGATTTCTGCAGTTCCACCTGAATTAGTAGTTACATCATCCGGTTCTTCGTCAAGTACATCATTGACTCGTTTTGCTGATGCTCTACCTCTTGAAACATTCATTAATAAAAAGGAGAATACACCGAATGAAGCGAGCATGCGTGTTGCATAATTAATAATGGCAACGACTTCACCAGCCTGGGCCTCTCCCGCATTTAATTGTATATTTCCAAACCACAATAATGCGATCATCGCTATGTTCATAATAAGCATTGTAATTGGAAGCACGATTTCCATAACCCATAATGCCTTTTTATTCTTGTCCTTTAACGATGTATTTACTTTTTTAAATCGTTTATTTTCAAATTTCATTCGATGAAAAGCTTTCACAAGGCGAATCGCTAACAAATTTTCTCTGATAATTCCATTCACCTGATCAATTTTTTCTTGTACTAATTTAAAATATTTCATGCCTTTTAACATGAGCCAAAACATAATAAAAAACAGCACTGGAATAGTTAATAACAAAATCCATGCCAAAGGCGGATGAATAATAAAGGACATCACTATACCAAGAATAATAAATAAAGGCGCCCTAAGCATAATACGCATGAACGCAAATAAGAGGCCTTGAATCTGCGTTACATCATTCGTCATCCTTGTTAATAAGGTAGATGTTGCAAATTGTTGCACCTTCATCGCGGAGAACATTTGAATGTTACGATACATGTCGCGGCGAAGGTCATGACCTACCCCTTGACTCACATCCGCAGCAAAAAATGAACTACTCACACCACCAATAAACGCAATTACAGTAAGTACTAATAACAATGCGCCATATCGATACACTACACCAAGATCTTCAGCAACAATCCCATCATCAATGATCCTCGCCATAATAAGAGGTTGAACTAACTCTACAATCAACTCTACGATCATTAAGCTAAGCGCAATAATCATCGATTTTCTATATAAATGTATGTATTTCCACATTTTTCTCATGATGAACCTCCGAATTTTCAAACCAATAAGCTCACTTGTAAGTTTCGCTTCTTACCATTATACAGAAAGAAAAACGTTTGCTCCATTTTATTAGTTCATTTTAACGAAAAAGATGAAGCACACGTAAAAATTATGAAGCCTAAGATAAATTTGTTAAGTATTGGTAAATAGTATGGCGAAATGCCTATAAGCAGTGCATAATTGCGATAGAAACACACAAAAAAGTATTTGGGGGATTAAATATGAGAAAATTAACAATTGTTTTAGCAAGCCTTTTAATGATGGTAATCATGGCCGGTTGTAGTGAAGATGACGCATTAGTAATGGGATTTGTTCCTTCACAGGAATCCGATACAATCGCAGATACTGTCGAACCTTTAGCTGAACAACTCTCAGAAGAATTAGGAGTGGAAGTGGAAGGAAAAGTAATGACAAATTATACCGCATTAGTCGAAGCAATGGGTACAAATGAAGTGCAAATCGGGTTTATTCCTGCTTTTGGATATGTTTTAGCCAATGAAAAGCATGACGTGGAAGTCATACTTAAATCAGAACGATACGGAAGCGGTACGTACAAAGCTCAATACTTAGTGCAAGCAGATTCAGGTATAGAGAGCTTGGAAGATTTAGAAGGAAAAACTTGGGCATATGGCGATCCAACTTCTACTAGTGGGTACTTATTTCCAGCAGCTCAGATAATGGATGAATTCGATGTTGCAGATCCTGAAACAGAATTTTTCGCAGAATCAATACAAACAGGTGGACATGATAACTCAGCGATTACCGTTTATAACGGGGAAGCGGATGTTGCGACTACCTTTGATGATGTCCGTGGTGAGTTAGAAGAAGAATATCCCGATATTATGGAAAAGTTGGTTGTTCTAGATTACACAGCTGAAATTCCAAATGATACGATCTCTGTTTCAAGCGATGTAGATGATGAATTAAAAGAAGAGATTAAACAAACCTTCTTAAGCTTCAATGACAATGATGAGATGATAAAAATCATGAACGATGTTTATAATTGGGATCGCATTATCGAAGCTGACGACAGTGAATATGATGTTGTTCGCAGTACCTATGAAAAATTCGGTGATTCTATCAGCTTAGACGAATAAGAGCTTCATAGCTTCATAGTAAAAAAACGAGGAGAGAAGCTATTTTTCTCTCCTTTTTTACATCGTTAGATACTTAACTGGAGGTAAAATGTATGATTACATTCGAAAACGTGTCATTGGTTTATCCGAATGGAACCCAAGGACTTAAAGATATAAATATTCAAATTAACGAAGGAGAATTTGTTGTCATTGTAGGCTTATCTGGTGCTGGAAAATCAACCTTTATTCGCAGTATTAATCGTTTGGTAACTCCTACGAGTGGAAAGTTAATGGTGAATGGAGACAACATTTTATCCTTTAAAGGAAAAGAGCTTCGTCATTTACGAAAAAAAATTGGCATGATCTTTCAGAGCTATAATCTCGTTAAAAGATCTACTGTAATGAAGAATGTTATCGCTGGAAGACTTGGCTATACAGATACATGGAAAAGTATATTCCATTTATTTTCTGAGAAAGATCGGCAGCTTGCCTATGAAAACTTAAAACGCGTTAACATCGAAAGCAAATTATATAGTCGTGCTGATGAGCTTAGTGGAGGGCAACAACAACGGGTAAGTATTGCGAGGGTGCTAACTCAACAACCAACCTTATTATTAGCGGACGAGCCTGTTGCTAGTCTAGATCCACCAACTTCACACCAGGTAATGAAATATTTAAAGCAAATAAACAAAGAGGATAATATCACCACCATCGTTAATTTACACTTCATTGATATGGCGATGGAATATGCAGACCGGATAATTGGGATGCGTGATGGCGAAATTGTATATGATGGTCCCGCTTCAAGTGTGTCAGAAAAAACCTTTGAAGAAATATATGGGAGATCGATCCGTGAAGACGACATTATCGGAGGAGAAGAGCATGAATAAGCACGTTCCTTCTAGCCTCTATCCAAAGAAAACAAAACTGATTATCACCATCTCCTTTATTCTCGTGATCAGTCTGTACCTAGTTAGCTCGATAATTACAGAGTCTTTTATCCTCAATTTTTTTATAAAATTACCGAACATATTTGGTTTAATAACAGACTTTTTCCCACCACAGTGGAGTTATGTATCAAATATTTGGCCGAAGTTATTTGAAACACTACATATGGCGATTATTGCAACAACGATTGCTGTTATTATTAGCATTCCTTTTTCCTTATTAACTGCAAATAATGTCACAACGAATCATTTTCTTTATCAGATTATGCGTTTTTTGTTAAACATTATTCGAACAATTCCTGATATTATCCTTGCTGTTGTTTTTGTTGGACTATTTGGCATTGGTGTTTTCCCTGGAATCATAGCTCTGATTATTTTTGCAGTAGGAATTTTAGTAAAGCTCATGAGCGAAGTAATAGAAGCAATCGATATGAATCCATCTGAAGCAATCCGCGCCTCGGGTGGAAATACGCTTCAGACGATTTGGTATGCGGTTGTGCCACAGGTTCTTCCACAATTTATCTCATTTAGCTTGTATGTATTCGAAATAAATATTCGTGCATCCGTTGTGCTCGGCCTTGTAGGAGCAGGTGGGATTGGCCAATTAATAAATAAAGAGATCAATTTTATGAATTACCCTGCTGTTAGTACCATTGTTCTAATTATATTTGCAGTAGTTGTTGTTATTGATTACATTAGCGGTAAATTAAGGGAGGGGCTTGTATGACAAAGAGACACACTATTCCTCCTAAACCAAAACAAACAATGACCCTAGTTAAAAGAATTGCTGCTATTGTGATTTTGCTCGCTATTTACACATGGACTTTTACAAGCATTTCAATCAAATGGGATACGATTTTTAGCACACGAACCCTTGATAATTTCGATCGTATTATTCCTAAATTTTTCACACCTGCAATAGAAGAAACAGGTAATATTTTAGAAATGATGCTAGAGACGATATTTATTGCCTATACAGGTTCATTAGCAGCAGCAATCCTTGCGATTCCTCTTGCCTTTTTATGTGCGTCGAACATGGTTAAAAACCGTTATCTAAATACGATTGGCATGTGGATCTTAGGGGCAGTAAGAGCATTCCCAGAGATTATTCTGGCGATTTTATTTGTCGCAGCAGTGGGACCGAATCCCTTTGCCGGGGTTCTTGCAATTGCCATTGGATCAACTGGAATGCTTGGAAAATTATACGCGGAAGTTATTGAATCCATTGATATGCATGTAATTGAAGCATTTGAAGCAAGTGGGGCTAACAAACTTCAAATTTTATTCTATGGAATCATGCCTCAGGTTCTACCTGAATTTATGTCCTATGCCATCTATCGATTTGAAATTGATGTGCGTGCCTCTTCTGTATTAGGAATTGTTGGTGCTGGAGGTATTGGCACACTAATTACTTTTGCATACCTAAATCGAAATTGGGAAGAAGTTGGGATGATTTTACTCGTAATTATTGTGACCGTCACGATTATTGACCAAATTTCAGGCGCCATTCGAAAACGATTGGTGTGATGAGCAGCAAAAGGGCAATAGCTAAACATCGACTATTAAAGAATGCATTAGTCAAACTAATCGAAAACTTGATAGGTCATGTTTAAAGGGACCAGTATTGGTCCCTTTTGTGCTTTCTATGCTTACTCACATAAAATCAAAAAAGTAACGAATGATGTGAAAAAAGACTGGAGACGTGTAGGTTAAACTATCAATTCTACTTAGATATCGTCCCTTTAGGGTTTCAAACTTCTTTTTATCCCCGATTAATAGATCCCGCTTTAAAACCGATACTGTTAAACTTCCAACAAAACCAGCGGTAGCTATAATAACTCCAGACAAAATTCCAAACGTAAGTCCAAATGGCGTTAAGTATGGATAGATAAAGTAAGAGATAAGTGTTGTTAAGACTAACGCAGCAACGAAGCCCTCCCAGCTCAGGAATGCATTCGCAGATGGAACGATCTTATGCTTGCCGATATAGACAGAAAAAAGATAATGCAAGACATCGTTTAATTGTGTAAGGACAATTAGAAATAATACGAGATTGGCTCCATAGGTAGGCGTGGCAAACTGAAAGTATGCCAAATGACTAAGCCCAAAGACCATTAGCATCAAGCCCCATTGCGTGAAGCTTACCGACCTTAAAAAACCAACCGTTCCCTTTCCAATAATACGGGGAAGTGGTAAAAACAAAAAAACGTAAATCGGTATAAAAATAATAAACATGCCATACCATCCAATATAGATCCAATAGAACTGAAGCGGTATAGCTAGATAAGACCATAAGAATATCCTTCGATCAGATTTCTTTGTCTCGAGCATAGAGTAATATTCTTTTAACGCAAAAAAAGATAGAATCAATAGCGAAAGAAGAGAAACAAGTGGGTTAAATAACGTTGCAAAACAAAAAATAGCAAACATGCCCCACCATGTTTTCACTCGAACTTGAATGCCTGAAAAATCCCTTTTCGGTTGTTGTTTTTTGAAAATATAAAATAGAATCGTTGCACCTAATAACAATAGAAAAATAATAAATAATGTCCACAATGTTTCCTTCAAATTCTTCACCCAATTCTTTTAAGAACTGCATTCATTATAAGGAAATTACTGTATAATGAAAAGAGAACATAGATAATTATTTTTTGTGGGGGATTTCGAATGGAAAAACAACATTATGTTTATATTATGTTGTCTGATACGGGAACACTTTTTACAACCATCATTAAAAGATATACAAAAGCACCTTATAACCATGCTTCACTATCTTTTGATCCAGAATTGAAGGAAATGTATAGCTTTGGTCGAAAGAAACCGAATAACCCCTTACATGGTGGATTTGTAAAAGAGGATATAATGACCGGAACGTATAGTAAATATAAAGATACCTCCTGTGTGATTTATCAGCTAGCAGTCACCGAAAGAGATTTGGTAAAGATGCATAGAATACTAGAATTCTTCATAAAGAATAATAATAGATTTCTTTATAATATTCTTGGTGTAGTAGGCTTATCTGTTAATGAGCCGATTGAATTTAGCAACTCTTATTTTTGTTCGCAATTTGTTGCAGAGATTCTAAGTCGTTCCGGAATTAAGCTTTGGGATAAGATTCCAGCACTTGTTACTCCTGAAGATTTTCAGAAGCACCCAAGTCTTGAACTTATCTATGAAGGCAAGCTGTTCGAATTTGAGCCGATAAAAATACAACTTTGAAAATAGGAAAATCAGAATCTAAATACTTTAACCTGATTTAAAAGATTTGATTCTGCATTTTTTTGTCTGTCATATCTAGATGTGTGACTTGATTGTAATTCGCAATTTCCCATTTATTTTCTTTGTAGGAAATATTACTGAGGCACGCATTCATTAACTGCGTTTTTCCAGAGCCAATTTCTCCTTCAGAAAACACAGACAAAATAGCATTAATTACTGCGCCATGAGCAACTAACAGGACTCTTTTATTTTTGTAGCGATCATTTATTTTTTCTAAGCCCATTTCTAAACGCTTATGGAGGGTTTCCACTTCCTCTTGGTTCGGATATATTCTACCTGGAAACCTCTCTGTCCTTTCCTCTGGAGTCATTCCTTCTGCATCTCCAAATGAACGCTCTTTAAATTCCGCCATCTCTTCAAGTGGCATATCCATGTATGTATTAATTATTTCTGCTGTTTCTTTTGCTCTTTTTAACGGGCTTGTAATTAAGACATCCCAATCTGTTCCTTTCAAAAATGCACCACATGCTTCCGCCTGTTTTTTCCCTGTTTCGTTTAACGGAATATCGGTTGTACCTTGAATCTTTCCTAAAGCATTCCAGTCAGTTTCTCCATGTCTTACTAAGCAAATTTGCGTCATATTATCACTCCTGTTTTCTGCATGAACATTTTAAAATTCGGTGTCAGGCCTTCCTTATTACTCTCGAGCTACCTTATAATAAAAACGCCATGAACGAATCCATGACGTTTATCTATTAATTAAAAATCGCACGAATTGAATCTGCAATGTTTTGGAAAAAGCTTTTGACAGTTTGCCAAAATCCATCAATATCTTCTTCACTGACGCCATCAATTTTCCCTTGAATATCTCCAAGTAAATCCTCTAATTGATTAGCAACCTTCCCAAAATCAATATCTAAGTTTCGCATTTTATCGAATAAATTGGTTAACATTTCGCGATCTTCTGGGCTTAATTCAATATTGAGCTTGTCTAATTGCTCACTGACAATTCGCTCTACATCCTCTTTAGTTGCAGGGTTTTGTTCTGAAATTTCTTTTTTGATCTCACTTAATAGTTCACTAACTTTTTCTTGATCTAAACCTGCCTCCTCAGCAAGGTCAGTTGCAATATTTAACTCTTCATTGGCAACTTCCATTCGATCTTGATCAAGTGCCTCTCCATCGACATTAAAAGCTTTGTAGATACCTGTTAATGCAGAATGTCCACTTACCTTTAATGGAGAAGCAACTTCAACGTCAGCATTCTCCACTCCTGCAGTAAGGAGTGCATTGGCATACATTTCGTTTGTCACTTCGGTTATATTTTCTGAATTCACAATATTTACAACGAGTCCATGCCCTTCCCCTTTACGCGTTATTTTTGCAGAGGAATACATATTTGAGCTTGGGTCGCCACCAATATAATTTACTAAATCTTCTGCTGTTACAATATATTCTTCAACCGTTTCTGGATCTTCTGCATCTAAGAGCTGTCTTACTGCATTTTTTTGATCCTCTGATAACGCTTCTCCGAGTACTACCTTAGGCTTGCCAAAGCGTTCGTCAATGCCTTCATCACCAACACTTGCAAATGTAGTAGAGGTAAAGATGAGCATCCCCATAAGAAATAGGGTAAAGATTGATAGAATTTTTTTCATTCATTATATCTCCTTTTTATAAGCATGTCTTACTCTTCTATTATGCAACTAATTTGCAAATATGAAAAGAAAAATACGTTTATATACTTTTCGTTTCAGAATTTATTTAATGACTTTTTCTTTTTAAATATTATAACCCTCTGACCTCTGATAACGTCTCTAGTGTGACTGGGTCTATCTTTGTCCCAACAGCTTTTAATGCATCTGTTAATTGCTCTGTCGTGCGAAATCCAGCTACGGGAATCGAGCAAAAGTCATGACTTTGAATATATTTTAAATTAAAGGTGATGGGCGAATATTGATATTCTTTTATGAGTGAAAAAAGTTCTTCCGTCACCTTATTTTCATATTTACGCTTGAGTGCTTCGGTTAATGTTCCTGCAAGCTTTTTTTCAAAAAAACCAGATGCTAAAGGCATATAGGCCATTGTTGTAAGCTTCGTATCTTTTGTATAGCGATACATGGACTCGTCCATTACCACCAGCTGATCATCCTCGAGTGATTCCTTATTAATCTTTGCTAAGCTCCACAATAATTGATTTATTTGGATGCCACTAAACCTTCGTTCTACTGCATATTTCTGTGCCTCTATTATTCTTTCTAACCGCCAATTTGAAACACCGTAGTATCTGACCTTCCCCTTCTGCACTTGCTCTTCTAAAAAATCAATAATGACCTCTACCGGAATACGCTCGTCATCGCGATGCAGCATATAGAGATCAATATAATCTGTCTGAAGCATTTTTAAACTATGATCTAAATCTTTTTCAATTTCCGCAGGATTTACTCGAGCTACCTCTTTTCTATCTAAGAAAGGATGAGCCCCTTTTGTCGCAATAATTTTCTTATCTCTTTCTCCAGTTTCCTTTAACCACTTTCCGATGATGTATTCGCTTTTAGATTCGATGCCAGGTTCCCAAGAGCCGTATACTCGCGCTGAATCAATGAAATTACCATTTTGATCATAAAACGTATTGAGTTGTTCCACTGCTTCCGCTTCTGATATGGATGTGCCATATTGCGCTGTGCCAAGGCAAAAGGAAGATACATGCAGTTCTGTGTTCTGTAGCTTGACTCTATCCATTTCCACCAATCCCTTTTATCATTTTTGTTAAGCATACCAAAAAATGAGCAATCAAACCTCTCATCATACGAATGATTTTTTAAATTCATTTAAAAAACGAGGGAAGCCCCCCCGGTCCTTTTTACGTATCAAAAAAGCCTCCACCTAATTTCGGCAGAGACTTAGCTTTTCCTTATTTCTTCGCGATAACATCCATTTCTACGCCTACACCTTTTGGAAGTTTGCTTACTTCTACTGTTGCACGTGCTGGATATGGCTCTTCTAAAAATTTTGCATAGGTTTCGTTGATTGCTTGAAAATCATCCATATTCGTAATATAAATCGTGAACTTCGCCACGTTTTTAAAAGTGAGGCCTGCTTCTGTTAAGATAGCCTGCAAATTTTTCATTACTTGCTCGGTTTGAACTGTAATATCTCCTGCTACTACCTCCATTGTTTCTGGATCTAACGGTATTTGACCAGAAACAAAGATTAAATCCCCAACATCAATTGCCTGTGAATATGGTCCAATAGCTTGTGGAGCCTGATCAGTATGTATCTTTTTAACCAAATTTATCGCTTCCTTTCTATTCTTCATTACATAAAATTTTAACATAGAATGATTCTTTAGTAGACTATTAGGTGATGAAGCTTTTTAAAAAGGAGAGGTTAAAGATGGAAACGACGCTGTCTGTAAGAACAAATAAGCACGATGAAATGATTGACATTACATCTAAAATTGAAGCTTATCTTCATGATCAAAATGTAAAAAATGGTATCGTTATTGTGTCCTCTTTGCACACCACCGCCGGAATTACCGTAAATGAAAATGCGGATCCGGACGTCAAAACTGATTTCCTTCGTCGTCTAGATGAAGTCTATCCATGGGATCATCCAAAGGATCGTCATATGGAAGGAAATACTGCATCACACTTAAAGGTAAGTACGGTTGGTCATAATCAAACACTTGTGGTCTCAAACGGCAGTCTTGTGCTTGGCACATGGCAAGGTGTTTACTTCTGTGAGTTTGATGGCCCAAGAAGCAGAAAAGTGCATCTAAAGGTGATAGAAGGATAATTATTTTAGAAATAGCAAAAGGGTTGATCGATAAAAAATTGATCAACCCTTTTTGCTTATATTAATTTACAGCTTTTATATAGAATAATTCAGACTTGTAATCATGTGGGTGAACATCCTTTGTGCCTAGAATACGTGGATGGAGAAGTGAAATCCCGATATGCATCAGTTCATCTCCAAAGAAAGTCCCGTCTACCCCTTCAATCTTATACTCAAATTCCTCATTCAAGCCTGTAAAATAGGTGCGAGGAAAGCCTGTGTTTGGTTGTTCCGACCACTGATAGCGAGCGAGAATTGCTTCTTTTTGATCACTTGATACTACCGTCCAGCTCGTAATGTTATCTTCAAACGGACTAGAAATACGGTGGAAAATCCCAAATTGGAATAGCTCTCTCGTTTGTTTATAATAGGAAATCTGTTCTTTCATTTTCTGTTTTTCTTCTTCAGACATAACCGTGACATCGAGCTCATATCCAAATGCACCAAAATATGCAACATGTGCACGTGTGTCAATGGATGTCATTCTTCCCACTTGGTGATTCGGTACAGCAGAGACATGGGCTCCAATCGAACTAATCGGATACACCATAGATGTCCCGTATTGAATTTTTAAGCGTTCCATTGCATCTGTATCGTCACTTGCCCAGCCTTGTGGCGCATAATAAAGAATACCTGGATCAAATCTTGCTCCGCCACTTGCACAAGACTCAAAAAGCACCTCAGGGAATGCAGAAGTCAAGCGCTCATATAATTCATATACACCTAATATATAACGGTGTGATACTTCCTGCTGACGTGATGCGGGAAGGTGTGCCGATCCTATTTCAGTCATATAGCGATTCATATCCCATTTCACATAGGAAATATCAGCTGCTGACAAAATTTCAGCCATTTTATCGTAAATGTAATCTACTACATCTTGCCTTGAAAAATCGAGTACATGCTGACTTCTGCCAGGAGATTGTGTTCTATTTTCCACCTGAATAAGCCAATCCGGATGCGCTTTATACAGCTCACTAATTTTAGAAACCATCTCTGGCTCAAACCAAAGTCCAAAGTCCATGCCTAAGTCCGTTACTTTTTTTGCTAATCCAGAAATGCCATTTGGTAATTTTTCCTCGTAAACGAACCAGTCTCCTAACGAAGTTGTATCATCATCTCGTTTTCCAAACCAACCATCATCTAAAACAAATAATTCTACACCAAGCTCATGCGCCTCTTTTGCCATAGAAACAATTTTTTCTTCATCAAAATCAAAATACGTTCCTTCCCAGTTATTCACTAGAATTGGACGCGCAAGATCTCTCCATTTTCCTCTTGCCAAACGTTTTTGATAAAGCTGATGATAGGTTTGGCTCATTCCATTTAATCCTTCATCAGAATATACCATCACAACTTCCGGGGCTTGGAATGCTTCCCCTTTTTCCAATAACCAGTTAAAATCAAACGGATTAATCCCCATCGATACACGTGCAGTACTATAATGATCTACTTCTATTTGCGCTAAAAAGTTACCACTATAAACAAAGCTGAAACCAAATACTTCCCCATTGAATTCAGTTGTATCCGGTCGTTTCATTGCTAGGAAAGGATTTTGCTGACTACTACTAGAACTGCGTGTACTGGTGATGCTTTGCAATCCAGTTTCTAACTTTCTATTTTTCACATGACGCTCTCGTCCCCATGCACCTGCTAAATGAAGCATGTCGTAATCAGCGTCTGGGAAATCTACATTCATACTTAAGGCGCGTGTAAGTGATAAAGAAGCTTCACCGTGATTGATGAATTTAACAGACCTTGTAATTGCATTCATTTTTTCAAATACGGTATAAGAAAGAATGATTTCTGCATCAATTTCCTTATCAACTAAAGAGATTTCTAATGTCTCAGCTTCAGAATCCGCTTCAACATAAGTAGCAGGCAAACCGTCTAATTTCTTTTTACCTTGAAAAATTTTATGATCTTTATATTTAAAATCGGTTATTCTACTTCCATTTTCTTGCAGGATTTGAAATGCTGGCTCTCTGAAATCCGTCGTTCCATAGGAAGGAAATTCCTGTTTAATTAATTCAAGAGAATAAGCCGTATCATCCTCGATCACATTCGATACAGTTGCCCTGTAACCAAGTGCTAGTAAATGATCAAACGATTCCCGATGCTTTACTTTTTTCCCGTAATATAGGTGTCCTAATTGTTCATTTCGTAAAATATTCAGTATATAGCTCGTATTTTCTGTTTGAAGATGAAACTCTTTTGCTTGCTCATTAAAGTATATCGCCATTTGTCATCCTCCAATAGTTAGTTAATTATCTTAATTAATATAGTATACCAAAAAAATAAGATGCGCTCCATAATTTCAAAGACGCATCTTAGTATTACCTATAATTTTAGTTGTATTGAAAAATTATTCTTTCTTGCTCTATTCTTTTTCATCCTCATTAAACCATAGTGGATCGTTGTTATCGACTTCACCATTATAGTTAATCAGCATTTCTTCTCCCGCTTTAACATCTGTATAAGCATAAAAATCAAATGTATGATTATCGAAATTAATCTCATACCTTGCATTCGGCTCATAGGAATGGTTAAAAAGCATACCATACCCGAGAAGAATAGCAGAATGGTTTGATCCGTATTCAAAAGCATAGTCAGCAAGAATCGTTTTTTCAATGTGTGGATGTTGATCATTTGGATATGCAATCACTGGCGCTTCATGAAAAAGTTGACCCTTTTTAATATCGCAAGTAGCAAATACACCTCTATTAAAATCACCATCACTTATCGAAGAGGTTTTTATCTCTATCATATTTTTCACCTACTTTATTTTCAATAATCTCTTTTTACTGTAACATTAATTCAAACGATGGGCACTTTTAACTTAGAAAAGATAGATGCTATTATTGCCATCTTCATTCGTTGCATTCATTCATCCTTGCTAAATTATCTTATTCAAACCACAATTAGACTCTTAAGGAGCCACGGAAACCTCTTGCACCATAGTAGGATTCTGCTCCATTGTGATAAACAAAGACAGTGTCATAGCGACGATCGCAAAAAAGAGCACCGCCTAGATCTCTTATTTTAGATGGAGTCAATATCCAACTAGAAGTTTTCATATCGATATTTTCTTGTCTTTGCAGCAGGCGATATTCTTCTTCTGATAAAAGCTCAATACCCATATCAGTAGCCATATCAATAGCGCTATTTTCTGGTTTGTGTTTTTTCCTTGAGTCCAGTGCTTTGCGGTCATAACAAACGCTTCTTCGACCTTTTGGACTTTCTTTTGAACAATCATAAAAAATGTATTCGTCGCTCTTTGCATCATAAGCAACAATATCCGGTTCACCACCAGTTCTTTCCATCTCATGGAGTGACCAAAGTTTTTCGGGATTAGCCTCCAATTTTTTTTGAACGTTTTTCCATTCAATATCTTTATGACGATGTTGATTGCTTTCAAATCGATCCTTCAACAAACTGAGTAATTCTACCTGTTGTTCTTGTGACAGTTCTTTTTTACTGTTTGCTTTTTCTTCTGACATGTTATTTTCCTCCCTCTTTATTAAAAACCTTATTAAAGAATTCTGATCTAATAGTGAAAACGCGTATGCTTTTTCCTGATAAGCTATCCATTAATGATTTAGATTTGAAATATCTCATTCAAACTTTGTGTGATGTAAATTTTGATAGAGTATATTATCACCAACAATTGAATAGCTACCTGCATAACCAAAATGAATACCTGTTTCTCCTAACCCTATATCATAATTCTTTTTATTAGTATGAATTATGATAAAGTAATCGATAGATGGTGTAACATTTTGTTCTTTTAATTCCATCTCTTTTGGCTTATGTGTAATCCTTTCAATTAACTCTTTATCCTTTATAGTTACCTTTGTATTATCTATTTTATTTTCAATGGTAATTTCTTCAACTTCCTCCGATTCATCAATCATTTCTAACATTACCTTATCATATGTTGTAACGCGTAATTGATTATAGACTAAGAAAATAACTATCCCAAAAATAATAAGTGATGTAAGAATTATTAATTTTTTCTTCAAGAAAACATCCCCTTACCCATAGACAATACCTTTGTGCAAGATTTTTTCAAACATCATCATAAAATTTATTATGTTCCATATAAGCACTATCTAATGACAATGGTTAGCTTATAATTCACATATAGATTTAGTTCAAGTAAAAACTGATCTAATTCTTCATTTGTTGGAAATTTGCATTCTAGTAGATAACAGCCTTGTCCACTAACTTTATAATTGCGAATGACATAAGCATGGTGAGAGGCAACGAAGGATAAGTACGGCTTATGATGAAGGTTTTTGGTGAAAATTTCTAGGAAGGCATGAACATGGTAACCCATCTTTTTATCATTTGTTTTTAAAGTATAGCCTTCAATTACTCCTTTTTCCTCTAGTTTAATTACTCTTGATGCAGTTGCTTGACCAGTTAAATGAACTTTTTCCCCTAACTCTTTCATTGGTATTCGACTATTCTTGGTGAGCTCTTCGATGATCTGTCTATCTGTTTCATCAAGCATTATTTCTACATCCTTTCAGAAATCAAGTGTATATCATCAAAGACTTGATTTATTCTATGTACCCGCTACTTTCTATATTTTATACTATTTCTAGTTATTCAAAAAGGAGGAATTTTACATGAATCTTACGTTAATTAGAAATGCAACCTTAAAACTAAACTATGGAGGTAAAACTTTTTTAATTGATCCATTTTTAGCTGAAAAAGAAACGATACCACCTTTTCCGAAAACACCAAATCAAGATAAGTCGAATCCAATGGTTAGTTTGCCAACGTCGATTGAAGAAATTGTGAAGGCAGATGCCGTAGTTGTTACTCATCTACATCCAGATCATTTTGACGAAGTGGCAATTAAAAATATTCCAAAAGAAATCCCGATTTACGCACAAAATGAGAAAGACGTTTCAGAAATTAAAAAATATGGATTTCAGGTAATAGAAGCTTTAAGTAAGAATACAAATTTTAAAGGAATTACCTTATCAAAAACAAATGGTAAGCACGGCCGTGGGGAAATTTTAAAGTTTACCGGGGAAGTATGTGGTGTTATATTTGATCACCCCTCCGAACAAAAATTATATATTGCTGGCGATACCATTTGGTCTAGTGATGTGGAGGAAGCAATAACTACACATGAACCTGAAGTTATAGTAGTAAATTCTGGCGCTGCTCAATTTTTAGAGGGTGGACCTATCACGATGACAAAAGAAGATATCTATGCGACAAATAAAGCAGCTCCTGCAGCTAAAATCATAGTTGTACACATGGAATCCCTTAACCATTGTTTATTAAGTCGAAGTGAATTACAGCAATTCCTTTTAGAAAATGAGCTTACAAAAGATGTACTCGTACCATCAGACGGAGAAACTTATACATTATAGCAGGCATAGAACAACACAAAAAATGAATTTGCTTTTTCAGTTGATTAGAATATAAAGAAAGCACAGACTATTTATTTAGCCTGTGCTCATTTTTCTCCTTAAAAATCAAAGTATTCATTCGCATTGAAGTAAGATATATTTTTAACAATCTCTGCTAAAGTTTCCTCGTCATTTGGATATTCTCCATTTTCTACCCATTCACCGATTAAATTACACATAGTACGGCGGAAATACTCATGACGTGTATACGATAAAAAGCTTCTTGAGTCTGTTAGCATACCAATAAAGCGACTGAATACACCGATGTCAGCAAGTGTTTCCATTTGATTAATCATGCCAAGCTTTGTATCGTTAAACCACCAAGATGTACCAAATTGAATTTTACCTGGTACGCCACCACCTTGGAAGCTTCCGACAATTGTTGCAATCGTCACATTATCACGTGGGTTTAACGAATAAAGAATTGTTTTAGGTAGTGCGTCCTTTTGGTCTAAAGAATCAAGCAATTTAACTAGAGGTTTTGCAATTAATTCGTCATTCATAGAATCGTATCCTGTATCAGGACCTAGCTTATTAAACATACGTGTATTATTGTTTCTGTGAGCATTAATATGGTACTGCATCGCCCAACCCTTTTCGTGATACTGTTGCCCTAAAAAGGTAAGAGTGTATGATTTAAATTGTTTCTCTTCTTGTAAGGATACTTTTTCACCTTTTCTTGCTTTTGAGAAAATGGCCTGCACATCTTCAGCAGTAGCCTCCTCATACATCATCACATCAAGCGCATGGTCAGAAACGCGGCCGCCAATTTCATGGAAATAATCAATTCGATTTTTAAGTGCATCTAAAAAGTCCTGATAGGAATTAATTGATACGGATGCAGCTTCAGAAAGCTTATCTACCCATCCATTAAAACCTTCTCTATTAATCTCAAGCCCTTTATCTGGTCGATAACTAGGTAAAACCTTCACATTAAAATCAGAATCAGCTTTTATTTTTTTATGATATTCCAAGCTATCAATTGGGTCATCTGTTGTACAAACTACCTCGACACCTGATTTCACAATAAAGTCGCGAACATTCCATTCACCACTTGTTAAGAGGCCATTGATTTTATCCCAAATAGCAGGTGCAGTATGTTCATTTAGTGTTTCTTCCACTCCAAAGTACCGCTTCAATTCTAGATGCGTCCAGTGATAAAGTGGGTTACCGATTAACATCGGCACTGTTTTTGCCCAAGCCAGGAATTTATCGTAATCACTTGCGTCACCTGTAACATATTTTTCTTCCACACCGTTTGCACGCATTGCACGCCATTTATAGTGATCTCCATATAACCAAACTTTTGTGATATTTTCAAATTGCTTATTTTCATAGATTTCTTGTGGACTTAAATGGCAATGGTAATCAATGATAGGTAAATCTTTTGCATAGTCATGATATAATTTTTCGCCAACTTTATTGTTCAACACAAAATTTTCATCCATAAAAGCTTTCATACTATCCCTACTTTCCTTCATTTTATCAATTGTTTATTTCCTTCTGACTATTGAATCTTTTAGTCTATAAAGCTATTTTTCACTTCGCTCATTGCGGAACTGTTTAAAAATTGCTTATAGAAAAGTAGGCTTAGTCCCACAACTAGCAGGCTAAGCCATTTTCTTTTTAAAGTCCCAATAACTCTAAATGACGACCGATATGCTTAACAAGTGACTGACGATAAGCATCTTCATTAGTTAGCAATGTTTCAAAAAATTCATTACGGAACAGGTCTGCTCCTGCTTCGTCCTTAGCAGTTAATAAGATTCCATAAGTAACGTGGAATAATTGACGGGATGCATCATGGTCCATGTACTTCGGAAGATCTGCATCACTTGTATCCTCAAGCTTTGCTACACTGTCAAGGTCTGGTGTTACATGGTAATACTTCAACGTTTCCTCAAAATGATCCTCAGCATACACATGCATGCGGCGATAAAGCTCTGGATTTACTTGTGCGATTACACGAACAGCCTCTAACCAGTTTGTTCCTGCTGTTTTAATATGAAGGAGTCCATCTGTGTATTTACCAATGATAGGGAATACACTGAATTTATCACTACCAGAGTGAATGCTTAGCTTATAGCTAAAGTATTTTGCAATTTCAGCGTGCTCCTTAAGTTCCTTTTCAAATTGATTAATATCCCCAATATAATCGATTCCTTTTTGGAATTCACCACAAAATCTTGGTGCTAGACTTTGCACGGTTACACCACGTCTTCTTAACTCTTCTGCTACAAAGAAATGTTCTTCTGGCTTTGTAATGGTTTCTGTTTCGTCAATCGAAATTTCAAAATCGATTGCTTTATCTGAAGTCTCAATATATGTTTTAAATACATGCTCCATAAAATCAATCGCTTCGCCATAAACCAATACATTTTTAGCTAAACTTGCATCATCATAGCCTACTTCGATTCCGTTCACATCAAATGTTTTGTTTAAGTAATGTTGATTGTAATGTTCTTTTTGGTCTACTGGAAAATCCGCATATTCTTTTTGACGTTGATCATCATCCATACCTTCTACATCGTTACGAATCTGCTCGGAGCAATCTAACGTAAGGAAAGAGAATCCTAGTTTTAATGCATGCGCGATATCTTCTTCCAGCTTAATATGGTCGGCGTCTGCCCCATATCCATCCTTATATCCCTCTTGGAATACTGCAAATGCTGCCGCATCTAAAATATCTTTCATCGTACGATTTAATAGTGTTAATTCACGGATACTCTGCTGTGCTAGAATTGGTTTTACACGATGCTTTTTAACTGTTTCAATATGTCCTGGAGAAGCGACACCTAAACGGTCACCAAGTCCCATTGTTGTAATTTCGGTACCAAAGGCTTTTGGCGCTGTATAGTCAAAATATTCATTGAGCACAAGACGATTCTCGTGAGTTAAGGGACAAACTTTTGCCTCACCGTTTTGCTCACCTTGAAGTGCACCTAATAGAGCACCATTTCCTGCCGCTACTAAATATTTAACCGTTCCCTCTTTCACCATAACAATATTCGTTCCATCCTTTTGTTCAAAGGAAGCTTCATATACCTGCACTTCGCTTGTTGACTGTGGTGCTGTTCCTTGTTGTAATGCTTCTACTACATTTTGAAATTTACTCACGTGATCACTCACTCCTTTATAAATTATCCGCCTTATGATAGCGGTTTCAACCAGAAAAGACTTAAACTGTTCCTATTTCTACATATGTGACAACGATTTATTAAAAATAAATTTCACGCATTAATAACAACGTTGTTATTTTTATGATATACTATTTTTAATACGATCTCAACTATTTTCCAGTGAATTTTAGAAAAACTTGCCTTATCACCAAGTCTTTATGGTGAAAGTATTAGTTTTACTTATATCATAGTACGTTAAAATATTTTTTATCTTGGAATAAAAACTTTACTTTTTTCTGTTAGATCGTGTGAATTTCTTATATGATAAAGAAATTAGGGGCTACAGTTTAAAAATATATAATTATGGGTGATAACGATGACAGTTACAATTAAAGATATTGCTTCGGTGACCGGTGTGAGCTATTCTACAGTTTCCAAAGCATTAAATGATAGTCCGCTTGTAAAGGAAGTTACGAAGCGAAAAATATTAGAAGTCGCAAAAGAAATGGGCTATGAGCCTAATTTAGCTGCAAAACAATTAGTTCGTAAAAAAACAGAGGTGGTTGGTTTAATTTGGCCAACCATTGAACGAATTGTTCTCGCAACTCTTGTAACCAATATTACGCAAGCGTTTAAAGATACACGCTATTCCATGATTCTTTCCATTGACCCAATGGATACTGCTATGGAAACCTTCAGAAAGTTTCAAGTTGACGGCATGATTATTTTTGAGGATGATCATTCTAAAGTTAATGAGGAAATTACAATGCCATTTGTATCCTATGGTGTTTCAGGAAAAAAGCATGCCAATCATCCGGTGATTGATGCTAACCATGAAGCCTCGATGATGAAAGCTGTTGAACACTTGGTGAAGCTGGGTCACAAACATATTGCATACGCTGGATTGCTTCAAACCAAGGATCAATTGCAGCTTGAAAAGTATCAAGGTTATAAAAAAGCGATGAAAGAGCATAGTCTTGAACCATTTATAAAAGAAGTAGAAACAGAGGGATTAGATTGGTTTGACGGGTACAGTGCGGTGAAAACCTTGTTAGAAGAACAGGAACGACCTACCGCCATTATTGGAGGTAGTTATGATATAAGCGGTGGTATTTTACGAGCACTTCAAGAACAAAACGTTGAGGTACCTAAAGATATTTCTCTAATCAGCTATGATAATATCCCACAGATGGCAAACATGGAAATTCCAATGACTTGTATTGGCGTTCCGGTAGATGTTTTAGCACAGGAAATTGTAGAATCTGTACTCCATAGAATTGAAGCACCTGAAAAAGAAGCTACCGTTAAAAAGCTTGCTCCTACTTTAGTCGAGCGCGAGACATGTGGGAAAGCTAATAGATAATATTTTAATAAATACGAGACTTAATTGGTTAAGACTGATTAGGTCTTGTTAAATGTAATCACTGGTAATAGATTAAGCTTGTTAAGATGATACGAAATTTAACTTTCATATAGTTAAAAGGTGATTGATTATTCCATGAATCTTCTAATTCATTTCAGATCAGGTTATATTCCTAGCTTAAGAATTAACGGCAAACCACAACAGACAAGCGGATACGCCTAGCATGATGATTGTAGTTATAAGTAATAATGTGAAATGTTCTTTCTTGTTGCTCACCAACATTTCTATAAGCTGCACAACATAAGATAATGCTAAAGAAAAGATCATCCCAAAAGTCAAATAACCCGGATAATTAGTTGAATATATAGAATTTGTTAGACCTGAGATAGATATCACTAAAACCCGAACAGCAAAATATATTACAAATACAGTTAGAATAAATCTCAATGCTAAAAAGACCTTATTACTTTTTCTATATCTTTCTTGAATTCTGCTTAACATTTCCAACTTTTCCTCACCCCTATTTCAAAAATGACTGACTAGTTGTATATGGAACAACGATAATTAAACTCCCTATGAACATTTCCCCTTCAGAGTTTTATTTAATTCTTATTGATAAATTAGCAATCATTCATTATAAAACAGCATCTATTACACAAATCTCTTACCGTACTACATTTCTATCACTTTGCCCTACTACAAAAGATATAATAGAAAAGATGATTATAAAGAAGCCAAGAAACCCGTAACTACCACCTTCGAATCCTCTAATGTTAACGAAACCAATATAAAAGAAAATGACAGCGACTATAAGCGATATCATTCCAGGCAGCATTCTTACAAATAATGAAAAACCTTTTTTGCTAAACCAATAAGTAAGCGTCAAAATAATAATCCCTGGTATAAGAGCTGTCAGAAAAGGTACTAAAAGCATCATTTAATACACCCCTACTCATCACATCAACATTATTTCATGTTGTTTAGAACTGCTTCGAAAATTTAGTCTCATTTCCTCAAAATATCCATATACACATTTTAACATAATTATCCATATATCCTTGAGAAAAGAATTTTTGTGATACTCACATAATATTTCTACACATGAATTACCATGCAACCGTGTAGAAAAATATGTAACCATACACACTCGCTTTTAACCTAACAATTTCAAATGCAATCCACATTTAAAGATAATTATTACACCAAGTAAATTTTCACAAAAAAAGAGACTACTAATTTGAAAACCAATTTAATAGTCACTGTATGTATATCTTATGTTAGAAAAACGGTATTAAATCTGTGAATCTTATAGCGACCTTTGCAAGAATTACAAAAGCTCAATCACTTTTTTTGTAGATAAAATCATTTTTTTACCAGTAGTTATCCACAATTTTTAATATAATTACTTCTCATGCACCTCAGAGTGAAAACTGTATTGATCGATTTATTTATGTGTTGGACGTATTATATCGCTGACTGCTTTTAGCATTACTTTTTTTGGAACAAAGCGATTAACTTGTGAGGCCAGATAATTCATACGCCCTGAAACCACATAAGACCGACTTGTTCCAAGCGACTTTAGTGCAACATCTACAACATGTTTGGGACTAGCTTTTTTTCCGACAACTGCATCATTCGTACCTACAGCATCAAAGAATCCTGTCTCTGTTGAACCGGGGCACAAAGTAAGGAATTGAACACCACGATTACGATTTTCTTTCCATAACGCTTGTGTAAACGAAAGCACAAAGGCTTTGGTTGCACCGTATACTGCCATATAAGGACTTGGTTGAAATGCCGCTGTAGATGCAACATTAATGACTGCGCCTTTTCGCTTTTTCAACATTTCCGGTAAAAATAAATGTGTAAGTTCTACGAGAGCCATTACGTTAAGCATAATTTGATCATGGTTTCTATCTAAGGGCTGGTCTTCAAAAAAGCCATGTGTAGCAAACCCAGCATTATTCACTAATAGAGCAACACTGTGCCCACGATCTTGACATTCTCTATAAAGTGCTGAAGAAGCACCAGAATGGGAGAGATCAGAGACAATAACCTCCGTTTGGATCCCATATTTTTTCTTAAGTTCACTTGCGATTGCAGTAAGCTTGGTTTCTGATCTAGCTGTTAAGATCAAGTTACTTCCTTTAGCTGCCAATTCGCGAGCAAATACTTCACCTATGCCTGATGAAGCACCTGTAATTAGAGCCCATTGTCCATTTAATTCTTTCATACCATCAACCCTTTCAGTTATTTAATCCTTAACAGAAACATCGTTTCTATTTAGAATCATTGTAACCGTAAAGGAGATTATTGTCTAGCTTAATTTGACTAGTTATTATTTTATGGAGTATAGTACAGGGGCAGAAACAGCGTATCTATTTAATCCGAATGATTTGAGGGAGAGACATCTGATGAAGATTAAAACCTATGCAGAATCAAAACAACAGCATGCTGATAATTTAAAACAATCCATTGTGGAAGCTGCTGCAATGATCTTACAGGAAGAAGGACCTGAGGCAGTTACGATACGTAGAGTCGCGGACAAAATGGAATGTTCGACCAAAATCATCTATAATTTATTCAACAATAAGGATGGATTGATTAAACTATTATATATAGAAGGCTGTAATGTATTGGCAACATCCTTCAAATCAGTAAGCAAACAGGAAAACATGGAAAACTACCTTCGAGATTTATGTGAAACCTATTGGGATTTCAGTCGTAACAATAGAGGTTACTATCAGTTGATGTTCGGTGGAGCTTTTCATGATTTTAAACCCGGGGACGAAAGTATACATGCTACAAATACTGCGTTACAACAGTTTATCGAGATTATTACTGAAGCTATTGAAGAAGGACTGATCATGGAAGATGATCCACTGCAAGTGGTTCGTGTTATATGGGCATCCTTACATGGAGTGATTCATCTCTACCTTGGTGGCCACATCCAAAGCATAGAAACAGCAAAATGTTTATACGATACAACTGTAACAAATTTAATTCGTACCTACCTGAGGAAATATACTTGATAGTCTTGAACACAAAACAGCCATCCCTTGTGGAGTGGTTGTTTTTTTAATCTTCACCAGAGAAATTAGATGAGTAGTTATTGCATCGAGGGTTACCTGCTCTTGTTCTAAAGCTTATAGTTTATTTGATGAAATTTTTCTGCTCAGATCGATGGTGTTAGTGCATTAATTAAATACTTTCTCCATAAATGTTTTTATACTTGTTCAAGTTATTGAATGGCTTTAAGAATGTCAGTCGTTATCACGGTTTTCAATTAAGCCCCCAAAAGCATGACAGATTATCTGACAAATAGTTAGATAATCTGTCATTTTTCATTTATGATCAAAAGAAAAGCAATTTTTACACATAGATTTTAAAGAGGGCGGATCAATGATGTCTAATGGAGAACGACTCTTACAAAAGAAGTACGGTACAGAGAAAAAAGCAACAGCCTTTTACGATAATCAATTTCTTTCTTATCTAAATCAACATATGAGTTCCTTTATTGCAGAACAAGAGATGGTATTTATCTCTACTTCTGATCGATCAGGAAACTGTGATGCTTCATTCCGAGCAGGGACTGCAGGTTTTGTAAGAGTGGTCGATAATAAAACGCTACTATATCCGGAATACCAAGGAAATGGTGTGATGGCGAGTTTAGGAAATATTAGTGAAAATCCTCATATCGGATTAATGTTTATTGACTTCTTTGATCATTCTATCGGCTTACATGTAAATGGAGAAGCCTCTATTTTGGAAAGGGATCAGCTTTCTTCTCTAGCTTTGTCAGCAGAAAAAATAAAAGAGTTAAATGAAGTAGAAGGAGATAGAGCATTGCAATGGGTAGCAATTCGCGTTGAGGAAGCTTATATCCATTGCTCCAAACATATTCCTAAGCTCAAAAAAGAAGACAAAGAAATACGATGGGGCACAGACAACAATAAATTTAAAGGTGGAGATTTTTTTAAAGCGAAACTATCAAACAAAGATGATAATTTTTAAAATATTAAAAAGCCTGTATCCAATTAAAGTGTACCCTTTGTAAAGGACTTTTTAAAAAAAGACTATGCTACACTGGAAAGGTGATTCCTGTATTGTACAGGAGTCATCTTTTTTAGATT
>NZ_QPJJ01000013.1 GCF_003337485.1 Saliterribacillus persicus | reverse complement strand
CTCTCCATAATATGTGAGCTCGATTGCTCTAAACTTAACTAGCTTAATTTCTTACTTGACATACTGGTTGTTCTGTTCAGTTTTCAAAGATCAATATTGCTATCTCAAAACGACAGCTTATATATCATACCATTAATCACCTGAAAAAGTCAACAACTATTTTAAAATCATTTTTTAATAAAGTTGTTTGTTTTTTTGGCGACTAGAATAATATAACACATACAAACTACCAATACAACCATAAATCATAATTTTCATAGATAAAAATAAAACAGACTACCTCATCCCCAATAACATGGAAGGTAGTCTGTCTTTATATGATCATTTGTTTAGTCTAGCTAAGAATAAACAAATGTAAAGCTGAGAGTGAAACGATTCCCGCAAGTCCTAAGAATCCTACGATAATTGCCGTAAAAGCGTTAATAGGAATATGAATTCCAAAATAAGCTCCAAATAAATTCAAAAAGAATAACATTAAAACACCTATAGCAAGTTTACTAAAGCCGCTTCCGATGATGCTTAAACCTTTTTTAGAAACACCCACGGTTAAAAGCAAAACAATAGCTACAATGAAACCACTAATAACCCAGACACTCATTTTAACTTGTCCCCTTTCACTATAACCTTTCTATAAACATATGATTATAGCTAATCAGTTAGAACGTATCTTTGTAATAGTTATATTATTTCCTCATTGCTGATAAGTTTCTATTTCTTGCCTCTCTTAAAAGAAAGAAGTATTTAGCCTTTACAACAGCTAATTCGTGTAACCCTTCTTCAGTTGGCTCTACACTACGATCCATAATAAACTGCAGTTCGTGCCACTCCTTCTTCAACGAAAAAATTGTATCTAGTATTTCTTGGTCTAGCATGTCTTTTTTAATTTTTTTAGAGTCGAACACCTTCATCACCTACTATTAAAGTTCTCGTCGTCCTTCTAGAGCTTTAGAAAGCGTTACTTCATCCGCATATTCTAGATCTCCACCCATTGGTAAGCCATGAGCAATTCTTGTGATTTTAAGTCCAGAGGGCTTCACGAGTCTAGAAATATACATGGCTGTTGCTTCTCCTTCGATATTAGGATTTGTTGCTAATATCAATTCTTTAATGGATTCATCTTTTAATCGATTGATTAGACTTGGCACATTAATATCTTCTGGTCCAATCCCGTCCATAGGAGAAATAGCTCCATGCAAGACATGATACCTTCCATTGAATTCTTTCATTTTTTCCATTGCAATTACATCTTTAGGATCTTGCACAACACATACCAATGCTTCATCACGCTGGGTATCCTGGCAAATAGAACAAGGATCTTGATCCGTAATGTGACCACAATTGGTACAATGTGTTAGCTCTCGTTTGGCACTTACCAAAGCTTTGGCAAAATCTAATACATCGTCTTCTTTCATATTTAAAACAAAGAAAGCCAGGCGGACTGCTGTCTTTGGTCCAATTCCTGGCAATTTTGTAAAGCTGTCAATCAACTTTGATATTGGTTCTGGATAATACATCTAGCATTCCTCCTAGAACATTCCTCCAGGTAAGTTTAATCCTTTTGTGAATTGCCCCATCTTATCGTTCGTTTTTTCTTCTACTTCTTTTAGTACTTCATTTGTTGCTGCTAAAATTAGATCTTGTAGCATTTCTACATCATCTGGGTCTACTACTTCTTCATTGATTTCAATATCGGTAATTTCCTTTTTACCATTTGCCGTTACTTTTACCATACCACCACCAGCGGTTGCTTCAAACGACATATCCTGTAATTCTTCTTGAGCTTCCATCATATCCTTTTGCATTTTTTGCATTTGTTTCATCATTTTATTCATATTTCCTCCACCACGCATGGTCATTCCTCCTAAATAAATTTAATCTTGAATTTCTAACAATTCTTCTCCAACTAACTTTCGTGCTTCACTAACAAGAGGATCTTCCTCTTCTTCCTCGTCCGCTTCACCGTCAGGATCCTCCTGACGTTGTTTCTTGATATACTCTTCCCTTAGCTTTAACCAATTTTCCTCTGGTATGGGAATGAAGCGAATTTCTTTATTTAGCATTTCCGCTAATAATAATTCTATCGTTTGTTGATGCTCTAGTGCAAGTGAACAGTGTATCTCATATTTAAAGGAAAGGATAACTGCCTGACTTGATGCCGCACTAGGTTGACTATTTTGAATCGTAGCATGTGCTGGTCTGTTTTTCATCTTTAACGCATCTTTAAAGTTAGCCCACTGACCCTGCACTTCTTTTAAATGCTCTTTAGACGCATCCGCTAGCACTTGCCGTATTCTTTCATACGGAACTTTATACGTATTTTTCCCACCAGTATTTTGCCTTTTAGGAGCAGGGCTTGAACTTGGTCGGGCATCTTGTGCTGGTGCTGCTTTTATATTTTCTAGCTTTGACTCTAGTTGATGAAGCTTTTCTTCTAGCTGTAGCAGCTTTTTATCATCGCTTTGTGCATGATCTGCGACTACTTTAGGTGCACTATCTGAAATTTTCAAAATAGCTACTTCAATAAATACCTTCGGGCTTGTTGTCCATTTAATTTCTTGCAGACATAAATTCAACTCTTGAATAGCACGTTGGATCCATGCTGCGTCTACCTTCTTTGTTAATTCTAAGAAATGATCATCAACAATTGCCCGCTCTAAAATATCTTCGAGCTCGGGTGACGCTTGATAGAGCAAACAATCACGTAGGTAATAGATAAGATCATAAACAAAACGAGATGGGTCTTTACCATCTTGAATGAGCTGATCTACTTGAAGCAAGCCCTGTTGGACATTCTGTTGGTACATTACATCGATAATTTCTGCTAATTCCTTTTGGGAAACAGAGCCAGTAACAGCTAATACATCTTCGACTTCCACACGTTCTTCACTGTAGGAGATCGCTTGATCTAGAAGACTAAGCGCGTCACGCATACCACCTTCAGCAGCGAGCGCCACAACACCAAGTGCTTCTGGTGACACCTCAATCTCTTCCTGGTTAAGAATTGTTTGCATCCTATTTACCATCGAAAGCTGCGAGATTCGTTTAAAATCAAAGCGTTGGCATCTAGAGATGATGGTTAAAGGGATTTTATGCGGTTCTGTCGTTGCTAAAATAAAGACCACATGCTTCGGCGGCTCTTCTAATGTCTTTAGTAACGCATTAAACGCTCCAATCGAAAGCATATGTACTTCATCAATAATATATACCTTATACTTTACAGAACTAGGGGCATATTTAACTTTATCGCGAATATCACGAATTTGCTCTACACCATTATTAGAGGCTGCATCAATCTCCATTACATCAGAAATTGATCCGTCTTGTATACCTAGACAAGCTGAACAAGCATTACATGGCTCTAGCGCCGGTGCCTTTTCACAATTAATGGCTTTGGCAAATATTTTTGCTGCACTTGTTTTCCCTGTACCGCGAGGGCCAGAAAATAAGTAAGCATGTGAAAATTTATCCTGCATAATCGCATTTTGTAGTGTACGCGTGATATGTGTTTGCCCAACCACATCTTCAAAGTTTTTCGGTCGCCAAACACGATATAGAGCTTGATAAGCCATTTTATAAAAACCCCTTTGTTTCCCAGTTCCATTCTTCTGCATGCAAAAGGATGCCTTCTTTTAAAAGCATTCCTTCTACCTCCAAAGTCATAGCTTTATTATAACCGAAAGATGACTACGTTGTCATAAGGAAACTAAAATTATTCATATTCTATATTGTAGAAATATCTCACTTTCTGAGTGTATTAGGAAAACTTGGCTTATCGTCAAGTTTTTATGAAGAAAGCCATAGTTTTACTTATACTACAGTCCGATAAAATTTATATTTTTCTATAGTATAAAAAAATCTCTTGCATGATAACAAGAGATTTTCTAATTAGTATATTTAACGCCGTGCACCCTGTGTCGATGTCAAGACCCTAAGCGTTACTTAAGTTCATAGCTCGACTCAGGCTTCCCCGCGGCACACGAGAATGTTCGCTTAATGCTGCTTCCTTCCGGACCTGACATGATTCACGAGTTCCCATTGCGCAGGACCCAAGTGTCAACACTACTCCCTTAAGGCAGACCTTAAAGTCTTAACACCTCGACAGGGAATTCAGCCTCGCTATAGCGGATTGCGAGTACAGGGCACCGCTACCTCCCCGCCTAGCACGGCAAATTTGCTAATATATTCAATTGCGCTAATTAGAGCGCACTATTTAGTATAACGAGTTTTATTTAAAAAAGCAATGCAAATCTCGAGTTAATTTTTGCTAATTACGATTCTTTGCTTTTTCTAAGGTTTCTAAAAAAGTTACGCAACAATTCACCGCAAGGCTCCTCTAAAACACCAGACGTTACATCGACCACATGATTGAATCTGTTATCATCTAATAAATTTAACAACGAGCCTGCACAGCCTGCCTTTGGATCCTTCGCTCCATATACAACCCTTTTTATTCTTGATTGCAAAATCGTTCCCGCACACATCGGGCAGGGCTCTAATGTTACATAGAGCGTACAATCTTCTAAACGCCAGCTCCCTACTTTTTCATTTGCTTTATCAATCGCTAACATCTCTGCATGTGAAGCAGTAGTTTGCAGAGACTCTCTTAAATTAAAAGCAGCAGCGATCACTTCATCCTCTAAAGTGACAATGGCTCCAATCGGAACTTCGCCTAAGGTTTCTGCTTTTTTTGCTTCCTGCATTGCTAATAACATAAATTCTTCATCTGTCATTTCCTATCACCCAACTATTATTTAAATGGTATATAAGCTTATCTTAACATGGATGCATGATTTTTATCGAAAAAGGGTAAAGTGTTTTAGTAAGCTTGTTGAAAAAGGAGCGTTTAAATATGAAGCAAACAGCTGTCGTTATGGTCGATATCATTAATGATTTTCAATTTGATGAAGGCCCTGATTTACTAAAATACACAAAAGAAATCTTACCAAATTTAAAGAATCTAAAAAATTACGCTAGAAAAAATGATATACCATTTATCTATATCAATGATCACTATGATACGTGGGAAACAGATTATAAGCATATTATTAACGTCTGTGAGAATGATGGTAATAAGGAAATTATAGAGCAGATGCGACCTGAGAAAGAGGATTATTTCTTAATTAAGCCACAGCTTTCAGGCTTTTTCCGCTCACCTTTACCATCATTATTAGAACAGTTAGAAGTTAAGCATTTAATCATTGCTGGTGTTGCCGGTAATATCTGTGTCCTTTTTACCGCAAATGATGCTCATATGCGAGGATACACCTTACATGTACCCGAAAATTGTGTAGCTTCTAATCAGCAAAACTACAATGATCATGCCTTACATTTGATGAAGCATGTCTTTACAGCAAGTACAGATCCAATCTAAACAAGACATATTTCTCTTTTCCTACTCATAGATTAATAAAGGAAAGCTATGATCTGAAAGGAGTGCATGTTTTGCAAATACATGTTGTAAGGCCTGGTGATAATCTATATGCCATTGCAAATAGCTATGGTACGACGTATGAATTGATTGCAGCTGCAAATGAATTGGATTTTCCTGAACAATTGGTGGTAGGTCAGTCACTTGTCATTCCTATAGACGGTAATTTTTACACAGTTAAAGCTGGTGATAGCTTATATAGCATTGGTCAAAGGTTTGGAATAACTGCTAATGAGCTTGCTTCTATTAATCAAATTTCCGTTAATCAACCCTTAACTATTGGTATGCGTTTATATCTACCTGCACCACCAAAAAGAAATATAGAAGTAAATGCCTATGTAGAGCCGATTGGAGATACCGTCTCCCCTACACTACAAAATGCAGCCGAAAAACATGCAAAAAACTTAACCTTCTTAGCCCCCTTTTCCTATCGTGTAACAGATCAAGGTGAACTCATCGCACCCCCTTTAGATGATTTTAAAACCATCGCAGCTAACAACCAAGCCCAGCTCATGCTCGTTGTCACCAATTTAAGAGAAGGTGCATTTGATCAAGAATTAGGACGGAAGATTGTAACTGATGAAGCTGTGCAGGATACCTTACTTTCCAATATCATCGAAGTAGCCAATAATATAGGATTTAAAGATATTCATTTCGATTTTGAATTTCTGCCACCAGAAACACGCGAAAATTATAATCAATTTTTAAGAAAAGCAAAGGAAAGACTACAAGCAGAAGGACTATTAATCTCTACAGCCCTCGCCCCGAAGACAAGTAGAGAGCAAGAAGGAGCGTGGTATGAGGCCCACGATTACCGCGCACATGGAGAGATTGTTGATTTTGTCGTATTAATGACCTATGAATGGGGCTATAGTGGAGGTCCTGCAAGGGCTGTCTCACCGATTGGTCCAGTAAGAGATGTTGTCACCTATGCACTAAGTGAAATGCCTGCAGAAAAAATCTTCCTCGGCCAAAATTTATACGGATACGATTGGACACTCCCTTATGTTGAAGGTGGAGAATTTGCAAAAGCACTAAGTCCAAATCAAGCAGTTAATTTAGCACGTGAACAGAGAGTAGAAATTCAATATGACTACGAGGAACAAGCCCCATTCTTTTATTATAGTGATAACGAAGGAAATAGACATGAGGTTTGGTTTGAGGATGCCAGGTCGATCCAGGCAAAATTTGATTTAATAAAGGAACTACATTTACGAGGCATCAGCTACTGGAAGCTTGGGTTAGCCTTTCCGCAAAATTGGTTATTACTTAGCGATCAATTTAATATAACAAAAAGGTAATAGTTAAAAAGCTTTCGCCCTGTTTCTTAGCGAAAGCTTTTTTATCGATCATTCTTCATTCTTGGGATCCACTTAATAAAAACTGAAGCTCTTGTTGATTTGTTAATAGATCAGCTAATGTATATTCGTCTAGTACTTTAAAAAAAGAATGGAGTGCACGATTTAAAACGTGCTTCAAGCTACAAGATGGAGTGATAACACAAAGGTTCGTATCACCGTCAAAGCACTCTACCATGACAAAATCGTTCTCCATCACACGAACTACTTCACCTATATTAATAGATTCTGGTGCCTTTGAAAGTACAATTCCACCATTTCTTCCTCTTACCGTTTCTATATAATTATGCTTACTTAGTTGATGCACTACTTTTCGAATATGTTCAGTTGAGATAAAGAACGTTTCTGAAATTTCTTTAATACTTGTTTTTTCTCCATTTTCCTTTGAACCTGCATAAATAAGAACACGCAAAGCAAAGTCTGTATATTTTTTTAGACGCATGATATTCCCCCTAGAGCTTCTCGCTAATATCTATTCTATCGAAAATTGTAAGAAAGAGCGATGATTAGGATAGATTATCTCCCATGTTAACGGAATTGTCATAACTTTCGTCTTTATCACCTTGAATTACTTTCTAAACTTTTTATACAATTAAACATGTATAAAAAATACATGTTTAAAATTAGTTATCCAAAAGGAGCGGATTTTTTTGACAACTTCATCACTACTTGATAAAGAAACGATTTCCATTATTAAGTCAACTGTACCGGTATTAGAGGAGCACGGTGCAGCTATTACATCACGCTTTTATCAATTACTATTCATCAATCATCCTGAGCTTAAAAATATTTTCAACCAAACGAATCAACGTAAAGGCAAACAACCCCAAGCGCTAGCAAATGCCGTTTACGCAGCTGCTGCCAATATCGATCAGCTCGAAAACATTTTACCAGTTGTAAAACAGGTTGCACATAAGCACCGTAGCCTTCAAATCAAGCCAGAGCATTATCCGATAGTTGGCGAGAACTTATTAACTGCTATGAAGGATGTTTTAGGAGATGCAGCAACAGATGATATTATCGAGGCTTGGGGAAAAGCATATGGCGTAATTGCTGATGTTTTCATTCAGGTCGAGGAAGAAATGTACCGTGAAACGGCTAATAAAAATGGTGGATGGAACGGATTCAGAGATTTCACTATTGTGAAAAAAGAAAAAGAGAGCGATGTCATTACTTCTTTTTATCTTAAGCCTAAAGACGGCGGTGAGCTAGCTAGTTTTGAAGCGGGCCAGTACATCACCGTAAAAGTTAATATCCCTGGCCAAACGTATACTTCACAACGACAATATAGCCTGTCAACAAAGCCAAATCAGGATTTCTATCGTATTAGTGTTAAAAGAGAAGATCCGATAAACGATCAACCTGCAGGTGACGTTTCTACCTACTTGCATACTGCTTTAGATGAAGGCGATAGCATACAGATTACAGCACCAGCTGGTGATTTTGTTTTAAATCAATCCACAGATCCACTCGTGTTAATTAGTGGTGGAGTAGGTTTAACCCCGTTAACAAGTATGCTTGAAACAGTTGTAGAAGCACAGCCAGAAAGAGAAGTATATTATATTCATGCCGCACAAGACGGAACATTACACGGTCTTAAGAAAGCAGTGAGCGATATTGTGCAAAATCATTCTCAAGTAGCTGCTTATACCGTGTATGAAAAACCAAATGCAGATGATCAAGAGAATAATGCCTTTGATAAAGAAGGATTTATTGATCTAGCCTTTCTTCAGTCTGTATTACCATCAAATGAAGCATCCTTTTATTTCTGTGGACCTGAAGGCTTCATGCGTGCCATAAATAAGGCTTTAAAAGACTGGGATGTAAAGCCTGAGAACATCCACTATGAATTCTTTGGACCACAAGGTGACTTAGAAGCATAAGCTTAAACCAATATTTAAATGAAAGACTGTCTATTGATGCGTTATATTCGTCAAATTTTTGATATATTCGCCAATTATTTGATATATTCGTAAAAAATTGAAGGATATTCGCAAAAACAGAATTTTATTCGTATTTCACAAAAATGCATCAAAAAACCGGGCCATCAAATCACATGGTCCGGTTTTTGTGTGTTTATTCTTCTAAGGTTGAGGTGTCACCTGTTGGTAATCCTAACTCCCAAGATTTAAGCAAGCGACGCATTATTTTACCGCTTCTAGTTTTAGGAATGGTATCCTTTATCTCAATTTCACGCGGTGCAGCATGTGCACTGAGTCCATTTTTTACAAATTTACGAATGTCTTCTAGTAATTCCTCACTTGCTTCATGCCCATCATTTAGAGTAATGAATGCTTTAATGATTTCTCCTCTTTCAGGATCAGGCTTACCGATAACACCCGCTTCTGCTACTGCTGGATGCTCAATTAATTTACTTTCTACTTCAAACGGACCAACGCGTTCGCCTGATGTATTAATGACATCATCCAAACGGCCCTGGAACCAGAAATAACCATCTTCATCCATATAGGCGCTATCTCCTGAAACATACCAACCGTTAATAAAATAGCTTTCAAATTTACCTGGATTGTTCCAGATCGCGCGCATCATTGATGGCCAACCTTCTTTAATAGCTAAATTACCCATTTGGTTCGGTGTTAGCTCATTTCCTTCGTTATCTACAATCGCAGCTACTACTCCTGGAATTGGTTTACCCATTGAACCTGGTCGAATATCCATACACGGAAGATTAACGATTAACATGGCACCAGTTTCTGTCATCCACCATGTGTCATGAATCCTTAAATCCATTACTTCTAACGCCCATGTGATAACCTCTGGATTCAAAGGCTCTCCCACACTCATCACATGCCTTAGGTTCGATAAATCGTATTGATCTACGACATCTTTTCCGGCACTTACTAATTTACGTAACGCCGTTGGAGCCGTATACCAAATGGTAACCTTATACTTTTCTAAAGTTCCGTACCACGCATCTGGTGTAAAACGCCCACCTCTGATCACATTTGTTACTCCGTGCAACCAAGGTGCGAATATACCGTAACTTGTGCCAGTGACCCATCCAGGATCGGCTGTACACCAATAAATATCATCTTCTTTTAGATCAATGACCCATTCCCCTGTTGCATAATGCTGAATCATCGCATGGTGAACATGATAGACACCTTTTGGTTTACCAGTAGAACCAGAAGTGTAATGCAATAGCATACCGTCCTCTAAATCTACCCATTCAATATCAAAATCCTCAGAAACTTTTTCCATCTCTTTATCAAAATCAATATAATTTTCTACATCTACATTTTCTGCCCCGACGAGAACAATCTTTTCTAAGTCAGGTAGTTGATCCACTGGTACTCTTTCTAAAAGCTCCGGTGTAGTGATAAGCATACGTGCCTCACTATCCTCTAATCTGTCACGCACCGCTTGCTCCATAAATGCTTCAAATAAAGGACCAGCAATAGCGCCGATTTTTAAAATACCAAAGAAACTAGCATAGAATTCCGGGCTTCTAGGCATGAATAAAAAGATACGATCTCCTTTTTTCATATCCTGTTTTTTTAATATATTAGCAAATTGATTACTTCTTTTTCGTAATTGATCAAACGTAACTGATTCTTCTCGATCTGGTGCCGAGTATAATAATGCTGTTTTATCCTTTTTATCTGGATCTTCTGCATGTCGATCAATCGCTTCATAAGCCATGTTTACTTTCCCGGTTTTATACCAGCTAAACTCTTTTTTTACATCTTCCCAATCAAAACCCTGACGTAACCCCTCAGCATCCTGCACATTATAATTACCTTCTCTTACCGGTACTGGTTTCATATCCATCCCTATCACCTCATCTTATATTTGTAACCGCTTGCATTTAATTTGAACTAACCCCTTATGCTATATTGTATCGAATTAAAAAAATAAATCAAAGCATTTAATTGTAAAAAACAGTTAGTTTTTTCTCTATATTCTTTTCCCTACAACCCGCTATCAAAAATTTACTTTTAAAATATTTTTACGCTTTTTAACATAATATTGAGCTTTTCGCTTCATACTACCAGTTAAGTATAATGCAGGAAGGTGATAACATGTCTCCCTTTTTCCAGGCGGAAAAATCAACTTCAGAAACCGATATGCCAATTCCTACTTCTATTTCCAATCGATTAGAAATTAATATAGAGCAAATGAAGGAATTGTTTTCCTTTAAAGTGAACAAAGACTTTTCTTATCGATCTTTTGTCATTCATTTTAATAAAAAACAAGCTACCATTTTCTATTATTCGTCGATTGTAAATGGCGATAAGATAAACGAGACTATTTTAAAACCATTACTTGAAGAAGACGGAAGAGATTTAAGCAATATTATAACCATTGAAAATTTATTAGTATTAAACGATTATAAACAAATCATCAAACACATTAACAGTGGAAAAGCGGTTCTATTTGTTGATGGAGACAGTTCTGTTTATTCCTTAGACGTTGCGGATTTTCAGCATCGTGTGATAACAAAAGCTGAAAATGAAAGTGTGATTAAAGGGCCACAAGACGCTTTCACGGAATCCTTGAATGTCAATTTGTCTTTGATCCGAAAACAAATGCATGACCGCCAGTTAATTTCAGAGGGGATGCAAGTAGGGGTACGGTCAAAATCGGAAATCAATTTATTATATGTAAAAGATTTAGTAAACGAAGAAATTTTAAATAATGTGAAAAAGAGAATTGAGGATATTTCGGTTGATAGTATTCGAAACGTAGAATTATTAGAACAATATTTAGAGGAGAGGCCATATTCCATTGTACCTACTATCCTTTATACGGAACGACCCGATAAAGCAACCGCGTATTTAGAGGATGGTTTTATCGTAATTTTAATGGATACTTCTTCTGCTTGCCTAATAGTACCTGTTACGTTTTGGTCCTTTTTTCATTCCCCTGAAGATAATTATTTACGTTATCTTTACGGAAACTTCAGTCGCATGATTCGGTTATTGTGTTTTTATTTAACGACGATGATTTCTGCTACATATGTAGCGATATCTAACTTCCATAGTGAGATGATACCACCTGATTTACTACTGGCTATAACTGCTTCAAGGGAATATGTGCCCTTTCCATTAATTTTTGAGGTGTTAATCATGGAAATTGCCTTTGAGATAATTCGTGAAGCGGGCATTCGAATACCTAATCCCTTAGGTCCAACAATCGGTATAGTAGGGGCATTGATTTTAGGACAGGCTGCGGTTGAAGCAAATATTATTAGTCCGATTATCGTTATTATTGCTGCTCTATCTGGATTATCTTCCTTTGCTATTTCAGATATAAATATTAATTTCACCGTTCGATTAACAAAGTTTATATTCATTTTGGCTGCAGGATTGTTTGGCATGCTTGCCTTAATTGGTGTATTTTTGTTGTGGTTTATGTACTTGGCTTCTATCAAATCATTCGGGGTCTCCTTTTTCGCCCCGCTTTCTCCACATTTCAAATCAGCAAACGATACCTTTTTCCGTAAAGCAATTAAAAAACAAATTTTTAGACCTGGCCAAATAAAACCTCAGGATATGACAAAAAGACCGAAGGATTCAAATTAAAAAATAAAGGTGGTTGATATTATGCTTAATAATGGCTCACTAAAAACTAGAGAAATCGTTGCAATTCTTTCATTATTTTTAGGGATGAAATTAGCAGATAGCACACCATCTTTATTAGCCCAAAAATCTCAAAATGGCTTTTGGTTAGTTCCTATCCTTTCATTTTTTATTTTGCTTCCTTCCTTTTTGTTAATCATGTATTTGTTGAAAAAATATAAAGATAAAAATCTCATTGAGTTAATGGAAGCAATACTTGGAAAATGGTTCGGTAAGGCTCTAGGACTGCTTTTTTTTACTTTTGTATTCTTATCCCTATCACTTGATAGCAGAAATTATGTTGAGCAAATAAAAATTTTATATTTCCCTGAATCTCCAACAAAGGTTATTTTTTTCATTTTTATAGGTATAGCTTTTTTTGGTGCTAAAAAGGGAATTGAAGTGATTGGTTACACTTCATGGATCGCATTTCCTTTAATTAAATTTTCTGTTACTTTAGTTTTTTTGTTAATATTCGGAAAAATTATTATCCAAAGAATATTCCCTATCTTTGGATCCGGAATAGATATATTAATGCTTGAAGGACTTCAAAAAGCTTCCATCTTTTCAGAGATATTTATTATCCTAATTGCATACACCGCTACAAAAGAAACTAAAAAATTCCGCCATGGTGTGTATTTAGGTTCCATCTTTGCTTTTTTAGAAATTATTTTGTTTTATTTCATCTATACTACTGTCTTTGATTATAATTCGATTCAAAAAGTAGCATTTCCTTTTCATGACATCACGCAATATATTCAATTTGGAGAGTTTTTTACCAATATTGAAACAATCTTTATGGTCTTTTGGTTATTTGCCGCCTATTTGCGGTTTATCATTTTTTTATACTTAATTACAATGATTTTTGGCGCAATTTTTGAAATAAAAAAATTTGAACCACTATTATTACCCTTCTCCTTTTTGAGTATCATGATTGGGCTCTTACCGCTAAATTCTATCTCAAATGAATTATTTTTACGTGAAACTCTATTTATGATTATGTCACCCTTCTTAATTCTACTGCCTGTTTTACTTTGGATTGTCGCTCTAAGTAAAGGAGAACTACGCTCATGAGAAAAAAAAACATATTTTTAATATGTATTTTTATAATGGTATTTCCCTCGGGTTGTAATGACCGACAAGAGCTCGAACAGCAATCTTATGTTGTAGCAATTGGTGTAGATAAAGCTGAAGAAGAAGATAAATACGATTTCACCTACCAGATTGCTAATCCTGAAGTTGGTTCTTCATCATCACAAGGAGGCACAAATGAACCACCATCTGAAATTGTAACCATTACAGGTAATGATGTACTAACAGCAACCTATACAGCAAATGCATTTGTGTCAAAAAAAATTACATTAGATCACACAAAGGTGATTATTGTTTCAGAGGAATTAGCACGTGATGAGAACTTTTTGCGTGTGTTACAAGCAGCGGCAAGAACACCTCAAATTCGTCGTGGTGTTGAGTTAATTGTCTCAAAAGAAAAGGCAAGAGAGTTTATTCAATTAAACAAACCAGTTACAGAAACAAGACCACATAAATATTTCCTATCGATATTAAATCGAGTTACAAGATCTGGGCTTTCTCCTAATTCTGAGTTACATCGTTTCTTTCAAATAACTGAAGGAGATGCGGATCTATTTCTTTCCACCTATGCCAGCGCTATTCCATCAGAAGAAGGAGAAGGCAATGAGGATGAATATTTAGCAGGACAAATTCCAAAATTAGGGGGCTCACCGACTCAATTTATGGGAGCTGCCGTATTTAAGGAAGGCATTATGATTGATACCCTCAATGGTCATGAAACAAGGTTGGTGAATATATTAGACCCTACTATGGATATCGAAAATTTTATCACAACTTTTAAAGATCCTATTGAACCAAAATTTAGAGTGTCTATTGGTTACTCTCAGGATAAGGATCCAAATATCTCTATCACGTATAATAAAGATAAACCGAGTCTAATAGAGGTAACCGTTGATTTTAAAGCAGAAGTAATTGCCATACCAAGCTTAGTTGACTATTCTCAAAATCCAGATTATCAAAAAAGATTAATCAACCAAATTATATCTGAATTAGAGGAGCAAACAAATAAACTTATTGAAAAATCACAAAAAGAATACGGTACAGATCCATTTTATTGGTCTCTTTTTGTTCGCAAACATTTTTTGGATGTTAAAGCATACGAAAAGGCGGATTGGAACAAAGTAATTTATCCAAATGCCAAAATTAAGGTGCGTTATAATTTACAAAATTTAGAATTTGGGAAAATGTTAAACGATACAAGTTTAGAAGAAGTGAGGGATTAATTTGTATTCGATAATCCTTATTTTGCTTATGCTTTTTATCACTGGATACTGTGTGAAGATTGCAAGGAATGCCATACTAGAGGAAAATAAATTAGGTGGAATTGGCGTTATCATGTTGATTCCCTTTTTAATCATATTGCCTATCATTGTTATTATTTTGTATTAGACAAAGAGTTAAATCAATCAAAAATAACGGCCCTAGCAGGATTCGAACCTGCGACGCATAGTTTAGGAAACTAACGCTCTATCCCCTGAGCTATAGGGCCAAATTTATCAACAAGATTCATTATACAAAACTTTTTTGCTCTAGAAAAGGAAAAAGAGATATAGAGTCTTTAAGTCTATATCTCCTTGTTCTTTATTTTTCAAAGTCTTCACGTAATTCTTTGGATCTCTCCTGTGTTCGTGTTAAGCATGCAACAACCGCCTCTTGAAAGTCTTTCTCTCCTAATACCTTTAAGCCTGCTTCTGTTGTTCCACCTGGGCTTGTAATTTTTTTTCGTAAATTAGCTGGCGTATCCTCACTATTTTCTAGCATAGCAGCGACACCTTTTATCGTTTGGGTCATTAGTTGCTTCGAAACAGCCTCATCTAGTTTTTGGTCTTTTGCAAATTGATCCATTGCCTCCACCATATAATAATAAAAAGCAGGGGCACTTCCAGCTAAGGCTGTATAAGCATCCATCTTTTCTTCTTCAATCAAATTTGTCGTACCCACTGATTGCATTAAGGTTACTACTGTAACTACATCTTCTTTTGACGCTTTACTTCCCTTCGCAATCGTTGTGGCAGATTCCCCAATCATTGCTGAGGTATTTGGCATCACACGAATAACGGATAATGGGAGGGAAAGATTCTTTTCGATAAAAGTAGTAGAGATTCCTGCTAATAAAGAAACCACAATTGTATCTTTATGAAAGGCTTCATCTAATTCCTCTAAAACTACCTTTATATCCTTTGGTTTCATAGCTAAAATAACGACATCTGCACCACTTGCTGTGCTTTTTCTATCTTGGCTTGTCTGGACGTCATATTTCTCTTCTAAATAGCTTAAACGTTCCTTATTCGAATGGTTGGTAGCAATGATTTGGTTAGTAGGGACTATTTTTTTTGCAACCATGCCAGAAATAATAGCTTCTGCCATTGATCCTGCTCCGATAAATGCAATTTTCTTATTCAATTTGGGCACATCCTTTTAAAAGTAATATTATCATTATAAATGATCAATCTTACACTTCGCACATGAAATGATCTTTTCTTATTTAATAAAGAAAAAAACTGTTACCTAGTAGATAACAGTTTTTTAAATGTTCTATATATTCTCCAATTATGTGCATAAATATGGCGGAGGAGGAGGGATTCGAACCCCCGCGGGCCGTGAAGCCCCTGGCGGTTTTCAAGACCGCTCCCTTCAGCCGGACTTGGGTACTCCTCCGTGCTGACGACAAAAATAAATATAACATTTTTAAAAAAGAGAGTCAACCTTATATGCTTAATTTTTTTAAATGGTTGCTTAATTTTTAAGAAATCCCAACCACCACAAATGATGATTGGAATTTCATTTTAGAGATTAAAATTACTGGTTAAAAAGAGTGCTGCACCCTGCGAATATTATCTTATTCTTTAACTAGTAATTTATTTAATAACCGTCTTCCCACCCATATAAGGTTGTAATACTTTAGGGATTTCAATCGTACCATCTGCTTGCTGATAATTCTCCATAATGGCAGCTACTGTTCTTCCTAGGGCTAATCCAGAACCATTTAATGTGTGAACAAATTCTGGTTTGCTTTTATCTTCTCTTCTAAAGCGAATTCCTGCACGTCGAGCTTGGAATGCTTCAAAATTAGAACAAGAAGAAATCTCACGGTACGTATCATTGCTTGGCATCCAAACTTCAATGTCATACTTTTTAGCCGCAGTGAAACCTAAATCAGCCGTACACATAGACATCACACGATATGGTAATTCTAAAAGCTGCAATACTTTCTCAGCATGACCTGTAAGTTCTTCTAAAGCTTGATAAGAATCTTCTGGTTTCACAAATTGCACCATTTCGACCTTATTAAACTGATGCTGACGAATTAATCCTCTTGTATCCCTACCAGCAGAACCTGCTTCAGAACGAAAGCTTCCACTAAATGCTACAAATTTCGTTGGCAGATCCTCTACTTTTAAAATGTCATCCCGATGATAATTGGTGACAGGCACCTCTGCAGTTGGTACTAAAAAGTATTCCCAACCTTCAATCTTAAAAGCATCTTCTTCAAATTTTGGAAGCTGACCTGTTCCTGTCATACTTGTGCGATTCACCATATATGGTGGGAGCATTTCCTTATATCCATGTTCATCTGCATGTAAATCCATCATAAAATTAATTAAAGCTCTTTCTAAACGAGCACCTAATCCTTTATAGAAAACAAAGCGACTTCCTGCTACTTTAGATGCTCTTTCAAAGTCTAGTATATCTAGCGTTGTTCCAAGCTCCCAATGTGCTTTTAATTCAAAGTCAAAGCTTGGTACCTTGCCCCAATTTTTAGCTTCCACATTGTCATCTTCAGAATCACCAATAGGTGTCGTTTCGTGCGGAATATTTGGAATAGAAAGTAAAAGTGTTTCTAATTCCTCTTCCGCCTGACGTAATTCGCCGTCAATTTCTTTAATACGATCGCCCACATCTCGCATTTCTTTAATTCTATCATCGGCATCCTTCTTTTCTTTTTTCAAAACAGAAATTTCTTTAGATACTTCATTTCGCTTCGCCTTTAATTCCTCTGTTTCACTAATTAGTTCCCTGCGCTTAATATCCAAGTCACCAAAACGATCCAGATCTCCAAGGTCTTCTCCACGAAACTTTAATTTGTCTTTAATTTCTTGAAAATTTTTACGTAAATCCTTCATATCTAACATATCTTCTTCCTCCTCTTATTTATCATGTACTTCCATTTATTCTCATCATCAATTAAAATTTTTCTGCATTATATTGTATAAAAAAAACTCTCGTCCCTAATATTGTATCATATTAGGGACGAGAGTTAACCCGCGTTACCACCCAGTTTGAAGACACGTATTCGGTCTCCCAGCTTCATTTTTAATAACGACATGGCTGCCGGATGTATTTACTTTATTCGATACATCATTCAAGGATGGATTCATTTATTCGTATTACTGATTTTCACCAACCATCAGCTCTCTATCAATACGAGATAAGTTACTATTTCCTATCATCACTTTTTCTTATTTAGCTGTTAGGGCACTTTCTTCGGTCATTTTCACAAAATAATTAGTTAAACGGTGATCATCCGTTAACTCTGGATGAAAAGCACAGCATAAATAATGATCTTGCTTGGCAGCAACGATGCTACCTTTATAAGTGGAAAGCACTTCTACGTTGTCACCAACCGAAATAATATGGGGTGCTCGTATAAATACTGCCTCGAAATCCTCTGCTACTTCTTTAATTGGCAGAAGAGCTTCAAACGATTCTTTCTGACGCCCAAAGGCATTTCGTTCTACTTTCATATCTATTAAGCCAAGGTGTGCGTGATCTTGCCCAATAATTTCATTTGCTAATAAAATTAAGCCTGCACATGTCCCAAAGATTGGTTTTCCCTGGCTTCCGAAACTTTTTAACGCTTCAAAAAAATCATATTTATCAATTAAACGGCGCATGGTGGTACTTTCCCCACCGGGTAAAATTAAGCCATCTATTTCTTCTAATTGTTCTTTTTTCTTGATTACAAGTCCTTCTGCACCACTGTGTTCAATGGATTTTATATGTTCTCTGACAGCACCTTGTAAACCAAGTACTCCAATTTTCACCATGTTATTATCTCCTTTATTACCAACCGCGATCTTGCATACGTTCTTCAGGAGCAATCGTACTAATTTCAATTCCTTTCATCGCTGTTCCAAGATCCTTGGATACTTTTGCGATCAACGCATAATCTTCGTAGTGGGTAGTAGCTTCTACAATCGCACGTGCGAATTTTGCAGGATTATCTGATTTGAAAATACCAGATCCAACGAATACACCATCAGCACCAAGCTGCATCATTAAAGCTGCATCAGCAGGAGTTGCGATACCACCAGCAGCAAAGTTAACAACTGGTAAACGACCGTTCTCTTTGATTTCTAATAAAACTTCATATGGTGCACCATGATCTTTTGCAAAAGTCATAATCTCATCATGATTCATGTTTACTAATTGACGAACCTGACCTTGGACTTCTCTCATATGACGAACCGCTTCTACGATGTTTCCAGTTCCAGGTTCACCTTTTGTACGAAGCATCGAAGCACCTTCACCAATACGGCGAGTAGCTTCTCCTATATTACGACAACCACATACAAATGGTACGGTGTAATCTTTTTTATCTAAATGATATACTTCATCCGCTGGAGTAAGTACTTCACTTTCATCAATATAATCTACACCCATTGATTCTAATAGACGAGCTTCTACAATATGACCAATACGCGCTTTAGCCATTACCGGAATAGAAACAGCACCCATTACTTCTTCGACAATTGTTGGATCAGCCATACGAGCTACTCCACCAGCTGCACGAATATCAGATGGTACACGTTCTAAAGCCATGACAGCTACTGCACCAGCTTCTTCAGCAATCTTTGCTTGTTCTGCATTAATAACGTCCATAATGACGCCACCTTTTTGCATTTCAGCCATTCCACGTTTTACACGATCTGTACCTGTTTTAGACATATCTCTTTTCCTCCTATAATTGCCCTAATCTTTTTAAATATAAGTGCTATTTTAGACTACCCTTTATTGTATAATAATCTCCAATAAATGCCAAGTACTTAGCTTGGATTTCCTAAAACTTTAGAACCAGCCTTTAACGGTATCGACAACGGTTGTAAACACATTTCCAAAGAAATCACCAATCGCACCAAGTGTTAGCATGAACCAGTTTGACTTTTCAACCGCATTTGCACTAACTAGATCGACACTTTGTGATTGTTCATTCTGCATGATATAACCGTAGTCAATGTCACCACTATAATATAATACCATTTTTCCGATGACTTCTCCTTCTTCAATTGGAGCTACGAGTTCACCATCTTCATTTAATTTCTCTTCGTTAATTTCATAACTAACATCATACATTTCTTCTTCGCCGTTTCTTATCATTGCACTTATTGCAGCATTTGATTTAATTTCCACTTCTTCCTCTTTACCCTTTGCTACCGGTAAAGCTTCTTGTCCTTCAATTTGATATTCATTTGGATAAAGCTCTTGTTGATTAAATTGATCAAATCCATACTCCATTAACTTTTTGGTTTCTTCAAAACGAACTTCTTTTCCTGAGGTCTTCATAACTACTGTGATTAAACGACGATCATTTTGTTGTGCTGTTCCCGTAAAACAATAGCCTGCTTCTTTTGTGTAACCAGTTTTTAATCCATCTATTCCCTCATAACCAAACTGTTCAAAATTATTACCATCCCAAGGTAACATCCAGTTTAAGTTCTCAAGTGGATAGCCATCTAATGAAGAAGTTAGTGAGCTTGAATACTCTAAAGCTTCTGGATAATCATTTATTAAGTGATAAGCAAGTAGAGCTGCAGATCTAGCAGAAAGTAAATTATCTGCATCTGGATCCGTTCCCTCTGGATAGTTTTCACCTAAATCAGTATTTGTTAACCCTGTAGAATTAACAAATTGATATTCTGGCAATTCCATTTCTTCGGCTTTCTCATTCATCATTTTTACAAATTCAGCTTCTGTTCCAGCTACCATTTCAGCTAACGCAATGGTGGTAGCATTATCTGATATAATCGCCATTCCTTCATATAATTCACGTACCGTATATTCTTTATTTTGTGTTAAACCTATACCAGAAAAAGTAACATTAGCAGATATACTATATGGATAATCTCCAATGGTTGTTGTCTCATCCCAGCTGATTTGACCTTCATCAATTGCTTCTAATACCAAGTATTCTGTCATCATTTTGGTCATACTAGCTGGAGGTAATTTTAAGTCTGATTGTTTCTCAAATAAAATTTTCCCTGTTTTTGCATCGACGATAATAGCTGACTCCGCTTCCACATCGAAATTTTCTGCTGCTTGTACAGAAGTAGTCGATACATTAAAAATCGAGAGCATCACCATCGTTATTAATACGAATAAACCTATTTTTTGTGTTCTAACCTTCACTACTTATACCTCCAACAATTTAATCTACACCTCAGCTATTTTATCATAACAACCATAAAAGCGAAACGTACTTTCTACGTATATCAAGTTGAGTCATATTATCTATTTCTAGCTTCAACTATGTGGTAAATCTGAGATAATTGCATATATAAACTTGCTATAAAAAAAGTATGTACCAGCAAGAATTGTCTCACTGATACATCACTTTCTATTGTTTACTTTTCACTTAAGATACTGAGTAATTGGGAGATTCTTTTGTGATCTGTACGTCATGTGGATGACTTTCACGAAGTCCAGCACCTGTCATACGAATAAAGCGTGCATCTTCGCGCATAGCTACTAAATCCTTTGCACCACAGTAGCCCATACCTGACTTTAAACCACCTAATAATTGATGAATGGTGTCAGCTAAAGGACCCTTATAAGCAACGCGTCCCTCAATTCCCTCTGGTACTAATTTTTTCGATTCTTCTTCCTCTTGGAAATAACGATCTTTTGACCCTTGCTTCATCGATGCAACAGAGCCCATACCACGGTATACTTTATATCGTCTACCCTGGAAGATTTCTGTTTCACCAGGGCTTTCTGTTACCCCAGCAAAAAGACTACCTAACATAACGGCACTTGCTCCTGCTGCCATTGCTTTGGCAATATCTCCGGAATATTTAATACCACCATCGGCTATAACTGGAATGCCTGATTTTTGCGCTTCCTCTGCACAATCATAAACCGCAGTAATTTGTGGAACACCCACTCCTGCTACTACTCTTGTTGTACAAATAGATCCTGGACCAATTCCAACCTTGATAATATTTGCACCCGCTTCAATTAATGCTCGAGTCGCTTCAGCAGTAGCCACATTACCAGCTACCACATCAATCGTAGGATAAGCCTGACGAATGATTTTAACTTGATCGATAACCCCTTTAGAATGGCCATGTGCTGTATCTATAACGAGCATATCAACACCAGCTTCTACTAGTTTTTCAATTCGAGTTAAGGAATCACCAGAGACACCTACAGCTGCACCAACTAACAATCTACCCTGCTTATCTTTCGCAGAATGAGGAAACTCAATTACCTTTTCTATATCTTTAATGGTAATAAGTCCCTTTAAAACATTATTGTCATCAACAAGTGGAAGCTTTTCAATTTTATATTTTTGTAAAATTTTACTTGCTTCTGCTAATGTCGTACCAACTGGAGCTGTTACTAAATTTTTACTTGTCATCACATCAGAAATTTTAATCGAATAATCCTCAATAAAACGAAGATCTCTATTGGTTAAAATCCCAACTAATTGTTGCTCCTCTTCACTGTTTACGATAGGCACGCCAGAAATTCGAAATTTACCCATTAAATGCTCCGCATCAAATACTTGATGATCTGGAAGTAAATAAAAAGGGTTGGTAATAACGCCGCTCTCAGAACGCTTTACACGATCGACATGCTCCGCTTGTTCTTCTATCGACATGTTTTTGTGAATTACTCCTATTCCACCTTGTCTCGCCATTGAAATCGCCATTGCTGCCTCTGTTACCGTATCCATTCCAGAACTGATAAGTGGAATATTTAAAGAAATATTTTCAGATAGCTTGGTTTTTACAGATACATCACGTGGCAAGACTTCTGATTCCGCTGGTACTAATAATACATCATCAAACGTTAAACCTTCTTTTGCAAATTTGTCTTCTCGCATGGTCGAACCTCCTCGTAATTTAATTTTCTTTGCGCTATAAAATCCACTTCATTCCCTTTCTCGTTCCATTACCTTTATTCCAATTTTTTGATTCAAAAACAAAATATTATTTTCGGAATTTATAAGAATTTTACATATGGAGTAAGTTTTTTGTTTTCCATTTTTTAACGTATTGAAAGCTACATGGAAATGGGGATTTTTCTAACTATTGTTATTTACAATACGATATGTTTCCCCTATTTTCAACCTTTTTTTCAAGCTTTCAAAGGAATCGAAAGATAAAAGACAAGCATATCAATAATGAAAGAGTTTACATGTTATAAAAGATTTCTATTTATAATTTTTTCAATTTGCTTCCTATTACTTTCCTACCCTTATAGCTTTCCAATAAAAAAACTTTCTAAACTAAAACACAGCAGCCTTAGAATAGAAAGTTATACTATTAAATAACAGATTCAATATAAATATTTTGCTTCGTTTTCAAAGCGATAATCTCATCGTTTCTTAAAAGCTTTACAATTGGACGCGTAGGCTGATCTATTTCTAAAAAAACAATCTCCGCTTCTTCGCCAGTAGATAATTTCACCTTTGTACCTGTCGTATAATTTGCTAGCGTTTCAATAAACATCTGTAACAAATGATGATCATATTTGGAATACTTTAAATGCATCATTTCTTCCATTACTTTAAAAGGTGCTTTTTTATGCTGATACGCTCTTTCTGATGTCATCGCATGATACGTATCACTTATCGCTAAAATTTTTGAAAAAAGATGAATTTTTTCTTGGTCTACCCCTAATGGATAACCTGTACCGTCTAAACGCTCATGGTGCTGTAAAACAGCTAACTTAATTTCTTTTGCTAACGATGGCACCTTTTCAATCATTCGGTAGGAAATGGTTGGATGCTGTTTTACTTCTTCTAACTCTTTACTGGTTAATCTTTCTTTTTTATAAAATATAGCAGGACTCATTTTAGACATGCCACAATCAGCTAACAACCCTGCTAATCCAATTTGAATCCACTCTTTTTTAAAGTTTAATTTTTTAGCTAGTGCAGCGGATATTAACCCTACTGCTACTCCGTGATGATAAAAATAATCTTCTTTGGTAGATAGTTTTTGTAACAAAAATAAATCCAACGGCTTTTCTTCTAACATTTCGATTAATGGAACGATTACTTTCCTTACATCGTTCATTTTAATCGTTGAACCATTTTGCCAGCTTGCAAATAATAGTTTATAATCCTCGACTGCCTTCTGATAGCTTTCTTCAAAAGAGAGGAGAGCAATAGGCTCTTCTTTTTTCTTTTCTACTTCTTTTTCTACATAAGCCTTAGGTTTAAACTTTCTTCCATCTACTAGAAAATCGGAAACCTCCACTTTTTCTACTAAAAAAAACTTTAGCACTTCAATTTGAGTTTCATCCACAATGGTGTTAGATGGAACAAGTGGATACTGGGTTTTCCCCTGAACTTCTTTTATTAATCTACAGCCTGATATAAGCTGTTCTGGATGAACAAGCATATTCATTCCACCTCCATGGATGAAATTAAAATTCCTACTATTTTAAGACGACCTAGATTGATCGAAACAATCCCAAAGAATTATTCCGTTAATCAATCTAGGCCATTTTATCATACAATCCATTCATCAATCGGAAACAACTATTTACTTTTCTTCGTCATTTTCTGGTGCTTCAGGTTCTTCTTCTGTTGCTGATATATCTGATGATTCTTGTGCTTCGTCAGTTTCTTGATTTTCTGAAACTTCGGCACCTTCTTCTATTTCTTCTTCCATTTCTATATCCTCTGGTTCAATTTTGGCAACAGTGGCCACTTTTTCTTCTTCTTGTAGACGAATTAAGCGTACCCCTTGCGTATTTCTACCAGTGATCGATATTCCATCTACCTGCATACGAATTAATACACCAGTGATAGTCATAATCATGATATCTTCTTCACCGGTGACGGTTTTAACAGCAACCACTTTTCCTGTTTTATCCGTTCGGTTACATGTAAAGATACCTTTACCACCACGTTTAGTGATTCTATATTCCGTTGCTGGCGTACGTTTTCCGTAACCATTTTCTGTTACATTTAAGACGTAAAGATCATCGTCGACAATTTCCATCGAAACAACTTCATCGTCGCCTCTTAGAGAAATACCTTTTACCCCTGCAGCCGTTCGACCCATCGAACGAATTTGTGTTTCTTCAAAGCGGGTGACATAGCCATTTTCCGTTCCGATCATGATGTGTTGGGTACCATCAGTTAGACGTACGGCAATTAACTCATCATCCTCACGTAAACCTACTGCAATCAGTCCACCTTTTCTAATATTAGCAAACTGTGAAAGGGTGGTGCGCTTTGAGATACCTTTTTTGGTTGTAAAGAAAAGATAAGCATCTTCTTTAAACTCTGAAACGGTAATCACAGCATTGATCCATTCATCTTTTTCCACTTCTAACATATTAATAATTGGGATACCCTTTGCTGTTCTACTGAATTCAGGTACTTCATATCCTTTTGATTTATACACTTTACCTTTATTTGAGAAAAATAAAACGGTATCGTGTGTGGAGCATGAAACAAGATGTTCGATGAAATCATCTTCGTTTGTACCCATGCCCTGTATACCACGTCCACCTCTACGTTGTGCGCGATAAGTAGAAGCTGGTAGGCGTTTAATATAGCCTTGATGTGTAAGTGTGATAACGATGTTTTCCTCAGGTATTAGATCCTCATCCTCAAAAAATCCAATGCCTCCACTTACAATTTCTGTTCTTCTTTGGTCATTAAAGCGTTCTTTAATTTCTAGTAATTCCTCACGGATAATTTCGAGTACTCTTTCTTCATTTGCTAGAATTTCTTTTAATTCGTTGATTTGCTTTAACAGTTCATTATATTCTTCTTCAATTTTTTCCCGTTCAAGTCCTGTTAAACGCTGCAAACGCATATCTAATATCGCCTGCGCTTGTTTTTCAGATAAATTGAATTGCTCGATTAAACCATTACGAGCAATTTCTGCTGTATTGGATCCACGAATTAAGCTAATGATAGCATCGATATGATCGAGTGCAATGCGTAGACCTTCTAATATATGTGCACGGGCTTCAGCTTTACGAAGTTCAAAAGCTGTTCTTCTTTTAATGACTACTTTTTGGTGTTCTAAGTAATATTCTAGGCATTGCTTTAAGTTGAGAACTTTAGGTTGTCCATCAACAAGAGCTAGCATATTTATCCCGAAAGAAGTTTGTAAGGAGGTTTGTTTGTAAAGATTATTGAGCACCACATTTGGATTTGCATCTCTTCTTAACTCAATAACAATACGCATTCCATTACGATCTGATTCATCTCTTAAATCCGTAATACCTTCTAATTTCTTGTCTCTAGCTAAATCAGCTATTTTTTCAATTAATTTTGCCTTATTCACCTGGTATGGTAATTCATTTACGATAATGGTTGATTTTCCATTTGCATGCTCTTCAATTCTAGATTTAGCACGAATTGTAATGGTTCCTTTACCTGTTTCAAAAGCTTTACGAATTCCGCTTCTACCTAAAATTTGACCAGCTGTTGGAAAATCTGGACCACTAATATGATTTTCCATTAATTCATCAATCGTGATATCTTCATTCTTACTAACTGCTAAAATGGCATCAATGGTTTCACCTAAATGATGGGGTGGTACATTTGTAGCCATACCAACCGCAATCCCTGACGCACCATTTACTAATAAATTTGGAAAACGAGAAGGTAATACGACCGGTTCTCTTTCCGAACCATCATAGTTATCCTGGTAATCAATCGTATCTTTATTAATATCTCGAAGCATTTCCATCGCAATTTTAGCCATTCTAGCTTCGGTATAACGCATCGCTGCAGGTGGGTCACCATCCACAGAACCAAAGTTACCGTGACCGTCAACGAGCATATAACGGAAACTGAAATCTTGTGCCATTCTTACCATTGCTTCATAAACTGCAGAATCACCGTGTGGGTGATACTTACCAATAACATCCCCAACAATACGTGCAGATTTTTTATAGGCTTTATCTGAATGCATGCCTTGGTCATTCATTGCATATAATATACGACGATGCACAGGCTTTAAACCATCTCTAACATCTGGTAAAGCCCTTGCTACGATTACACTCATCGCATAATCAAGAAAAGATGTACGCATTTCTTGACCGATATTTATTTCTTGTACCTGTGGACGTTGATTATCCACCATAATTCATAACCTCCTATTCATAAAGAGCATTGAAAAGCGCATCAATACCCTATATGGTTGCAACCGTCAAAGACAATTACCTGTTTCATCTATTCTTAAATATCTAAATTTTTCACATACACTGCATTATCTTGAATAAAATTACGTCTTGGCTCCACTTTATCTCCCATTAGCATATCAAAAACTTGATCTGCTTCCATGGCATCCTCAAGGGTTACTTGAAGCAATGTACGAGAATCTGGATCCATCGTTGTTTCCCAAAGCTGGGTGGCATTCATTTCCCCAAGACCCTTATAACGCTGAAGAGCAGGCTTAGGTTGTTTAGGTAATTCATTTAATAATATATCTAATTCTTTATCATTGTAGGTATAATGGATAGCTTTTCCTTGTTTTACCTGATAAAGAGGTGGTTGAGCAATGTAAATATAGCCATAATCGATTAATGGACGCATATAACGATACAAGAAGGTAAGTAACAACGTTCGAATGTGAGCACCATCGACGTCCGCATCCGTCATGATAATGACTTTGTGATACCTTGCTTTTTCGATATCAAAATCTTCACCAATACCAGTTCCAAGCGCTGTTATAATCATTCGGATTTCATTATTGGATAAAATTTTATCTAAACGTGCCTTCTCAACGTTAATAATTTTTCCTCGTAAAGGTAAAATAGCTTGGAAATGCCTGTCTCTTCCTTGTTTAGCAGATCCACCAGCAGAGTCACCCTCAACAACGTAAAGCTCGCTAATCGCAGCATTACGGGAAGAACAATCCGCTAATTTACCTGGAAGGTTCGAAATTTCAAGTGCACCTTTTCTACGGGTAAGTTCACGTGCTTTTTTCGCAGCAAGTCGCGCACGAGAAGCCATTAAACCTTTTTCCACAATAATTTTTCCAGTATCCGGATTTTCAAATAAAAATTTAGAAAACATTTCGCTAAAGGACGAGTCAGTAATGGTTCGTGCTTCACTATTTCCTAATTTGGTTTTCGTTTGACCCTCAAATTGAGGATCTGGGTGTTTAATCGAAATAATAGCAGTTAAACCTTCCCGGACATCATCACCCGTAAGGTTTGGATCGTTCTCCCTAAATAAATTATTCTTTCTCGCATAATCATTAATTACACGTGTTAAACCTGTTTTAAAACCAGATTCGTGCGTTCCACCTTCATGGGTATTAATGTTATTTGCAAAGGAATAAATATTACTTGCAAAGCCGTCATTATATTGAATGGCAACTTCAACCGTGATTCCTTGATCTTCCTTTTCAGCATAAAACGGCTCATGTAGCACTTCTTTTGAACGGTTAATATGTTCAACGTAAGAACGAATACCACCTTCATATAAAAAGGTTTCCGCTTCTTTATCTGTACGCTTATCTTGAATGGAGATAGCAAGACCCTTATTTAAAAAGGCAAGCTCACGCAAACGATAAGCCAACGTATCATAATTAAATTCTAATGTTTCAGTGAAAATTTCATGGTCTGGCTTAAATCTTGTTTTCGTTCCAGTAATATCCGTTTCACCGATTACCTTTAAATCTTCCTGTGGTATACCACGGCTAAAGCCTAAGTAATGTAAAAGTCCATCTCTATGCACATATACTTCTAATTCAGAAGATAACGCATTAACAACAGATGCCCCTACACCATGCAGACCACCGGATACTTTATAACCGCCACCGCCAAATTTACCCCCGGCGTGTAAAACAGTCATAATAACTTCAACTGCTGGTCTCCCTGATTTTTCATGGGTTCCTGTTGGTATACCTCTTCCATTATCCACAACAACGATACTATTATCTTCTTCGATAAATACTTCAATGTGATCACAGTGACCAGCTAAAGCTTCATCAATACTGTTATCTACTATTTCCCATACAAGATGATGCAGACCTCTTTCATTTGTAGAACCAATATACATTCCAGGTCTTTTTCTAACAGCTTCTAGCCCTTCTAATACTTGAATCTGATCAGCATCATATGCTTGATTTTGAACATTATTATTTTCCATCGCCATTTGATTCACCTACATTTCTTCTGAAATTTCCGAGTAATCTTCTAATTTACTTATGGTTGAGATCATACTTGCACGTTTTTTCAGTGTTAACACAGAGAGTGGACTATAATACATATGATTCGTTGTAATCACGATGGATTTAACCCCTTCTGTTTTTTCATTTATTAATTTTTCTGTGCCATGAAGATTCGTTAACATCTGATCATTAATTGTCGAGGAATTAACGATAGCATAGTCAATAATACCAACTACCTCCTCAGATCTGATTACATGATCATCTCCAATATGAATAAACATTTTTAACCCCGCTTTGCATGCTTGATTTTTCCTTTATCAACCGTAAATATTTCTGCTTTATTCAAGGTATGATGGTGAATTCCATCTACGCTTGTAGTTGATACAAAGGTTTGAACCTTGCCTTCAATCGTATCCAATAAATGAGACTGACGATAATCATCGAGTTCACTTAATACATCATCTAAAAGTAAGACAGGATAATCTCCCACCTCGTTATAAATTAAATCAATCTCAGCAAGCTTTATCGACAAGGCTGTCGTTCGTTGTTGGCCTTGTGAACCATAGGTTTGAACATCCTTTTCATTCACAAAAAAAACGAGATCATCCCGATGTGGTCCAAGTAAAGTTGTACCTCTTTCTATTTCTTTTTGGAGGTGCTTTTTAAAAGCTTCCTGATAAACTTGCGCAATTTTTGTACGGTCGTCCTCTTCTTCTACGTCAATCGTTGCTTGATAACGAATATATAATGTTTCTAATCCTCTGCTAATTCCTTTATGAATAGGAATTGCTAATGTTCTAAGTAATTTGAGGAATCGAAATCTTTTTTCCACGATAATAGCAGCATGCTCGATTAATTGTTCTGTCATTACTTCAAGTAATGCTTGATCATTCGTTTTATTTCGTTGTAATTGCTTTAACAAATGATTTCTTTGCTTTAATATCTTCAAGTATTGCCCTAAATGATAAATATATATCGGTTGAATTTGACCTATTTCCATATCGATAAACCTTCTTCTTACCTGAGGACTCCCTTTTACAAGCGTCAAATCCTCTGGTGCGAACATTACAACGTTTAAAGCTCCAATATAATCGCTTAAACGCCTTTGTTCTAAATGGTTTAATTTTGCCTTTTTTCCTTTTGTTGAAAGCTGGATATGTAGTGGAAATGTTTGTTTTCTTTTTTCTATAATCCCCTCTATTGTAGCATACTCTTGATCCCATTGGATTAACTCTTTGTCTTTACTTGTCCTGTGGGACTTTGTGAAAGCTAATACATAGATTGCTTCCATCAAATTTGTTTTCCCTTGGGCATTTTCACCAATAATCACATTAATTTTATCATCAAATGGAATCGTCATCACATCATAATTACGGTAATTTTTTAATTTCAATTCTTTAATAAACATGGGATTACCCTTTCTAGCCTGCTCGCTGCCCTTGGACATACGAAACGAACTTGCATACGTTAGCAAGTCATTTTTAGAGGTAGCCAAAGACTTCCATTGATTTTTTGAAAAGGGGTAAAAATTATTTTGTAATCACAAATGTTTCTCCAGTGGAGAGCTTAATTTGATCATTTGGATATAATTTTCTACCTCTTCTATTTTCAGCTTCATCATTTACAAATACTTCCTCTTCAGCTAGATACATTTTAACCATCCCGCCTGTATCGATGATTCCAGCTAATTTTAGAAATTGACCAAGTTGGATATATTCGGTATTTATTTTAACTTCTTCCATTTTTTCACCTACTCAATTTTAAAAATAGTATATTCGTATCTATTTTGACCCTTCTTCCTATTTTACTAAACATTTTGCATTTAGAAAAGGTTATCGATTAAATAACAAGAAATCCTTGCCTTTATAATTAGGACAAGGATTTCTTGCTACTTAACATATTTCTTTTAATACGTTCGTACTGGTAAGATTAGTTGCAAAATTTGATCATTATCCACAGGTTTTATAATAAATGGTCGCATTGCTCCTGTGAATTCTATTTTTACTTGATCACTTTCCATAATTTTAAGCGCATCAATCATATATTTGGAACTAAAAGAGATTTTTAAATCTTCTCCTTCCATTCCTTTTATCGTAATTTCTTCCTCTACCTTACCAATTTCAGGAGAATTACTTGTGATTTCTACCACTTCATTCCCTTTTGTTTCTAAGCGAACAACATTATTTTGACTTTCACGAGCTAATAGTGAAGCCCTGTCGACTGATTGTAATAATGTTTTAGTGTCTGCATGAATAATCGTTTTACTTTGATCTGGAATCAAACGGGATGTCTCAGGATACTTACCTTCTAGTAATCTCGTGACAAAATATAAATGCTCTGCTTGAAATGCAATTTGATTTTCTCCTACTTGGATCTCTATCTTTTCATCTGTATCTTCTAATATTTTGTTTAATTCATTCAAGCTTTTTCCTGGAATAACCACTTGACTAAAGCTCAAATTTGCTTGATCAACCTCTAAAGGGATCTTTCTTGCAGCTAAGCGGTGGCTATCTGTAGCAATAAAATGTAAGTGATCATCTTCTACTTTAATATTTACCCCAGTTAAAATTGGTCTTGTCTCTGAAGTAGACACCGCAAATACGGTTTGTCTAATCATATTTTTCAATAAATCATTCGGTAATGAAAAACTGGAATCAGATTGAAGTAATGGTAAATGTGGATACTCCTCTGCATCTTGACCATTTAAATGGAATTCAGCATGTCCTGAGCGAATACTTAGTTGTAATTTATCATCACTTTCTATTTCTACCATTTCATTTGGTAATTTTCGAATAATCTCTGGGAAATATTTTGCATGTAATACGATACTTCCAGGAACGATTTCATCAATTAGAATAATTCCTTCTTCTTCCTTAGGAATAACTGCTTCGATCGTAATATCAGAATCGCTTCCTGTTAATTTTACTTGCGTTTCTGTAGCTTCAATTTTTATCCCCGTTAAGATAGGGATGGTTGTTTTTTGAGAGATTGCTTTCATTACGTGTTGGACACTTTCAATTAAGCGATCACGATTCATAATAATTTTCATTCTTTAATTCCTCCTGAGGGAAGTATATTTATTATTATTATTAATAAAATATAGTAGTAATAGTAATAGGGCCTGTGAATATGTGGATAAGTGGATAATTATAATGGGAAATCAAGTTATCCACCTGTTAATAAGTTGTTGCTAAGTGTGAACAAGTTATCCACCGTATCCACAGAGCTTTTTTGTTAATAGAATTTAATTTTAAAAAAAGTGCATTAATAAAGAAAGAGTATACGATACAACATTAAAAAAACTAATCAACATTTATGAAAGGATAAATAAGTTTTGATCTTTAAAATTAGTGTTTTAATTGTTCTTTAATATCTTCTATTTCTCTATTTAATTGAGTATCAGTTGCGATTAACTTAGATATCTTCTCATGCGCATGAATGACGGTCGTATGGTCTCTTCCACCAAATTCCTCTCCAATTTTAGGCAAGGAATAATCGGTTAGTTCTCTGGATAGGTACATCGCAATTTGTCTAGGAAAAGCGATGGACTTCGTTCTTTTTTTTGCTACAAATTCTTCTAATTTAATTTGAAATTTATTCCCGACAACTTCTTGGATCGCATGGATCGTAATGGTTTTAGGTCTAGAAGTAGGAATAATATCCTTTAAAGCTTCTGCTGCTAGAGAAGCATCAATATCTTTATTTATAAGAGAGGAATAAGCGACTACTCGAATAAGTGCACCTTCTAATTCTCTAATATTCGTATCAATTTGGTTGGCAATGTATAGCATGACTTCATTGGTAATATCAAGTCCTTCTGCTTTTGCCTTTTTTCTTAAAATGGCAATTCTTGTTTCTAAATCAGGAGGAGTAATATCTGTAATTAAGCCCCATTCAAAACGTGATCGTAAACGGTCTTCGAGTGTTGGTATTTCTTTTGGAGGACGATCACTAGAAATAATAATTTGTTTATTTTCTTCATGTAATGTATTAAACGTATGAAAAAATTCTTCCTGTGTTTGTTCTTTTCCAGCTAGAAATTGAATATCATCTATTAATAACACATCTACATTTCGATATTTATTTCTGAAATTCACTGCTTTGTTATCTCTAATAGAATTAATAAATTCATTGGTGAATTTTTCAGATGATAAATAAACTACTTTTGCAGATGGATTATGATCTAATACATAATGGCCTATGGCGTGCATTAAGTGCGTTTTTCCTAATCCAACACCACCATATATAAATAAAGGATTATAAGCTTTTGCTGGTGCTTCTGCAACCGCAAGTGAAGCAGCATGCGCAAAACGGTTACCAGAACCAATAACAAATGTATCAAATGTATATTTATTATTTAGCATTGATTTTGGTGAATCCTGAGAATCATTCGATGGATGTACAGGTTTTTGTTTTTTTACAGGTATTTCTTCATCCAATTCTTTCGACGATTCAGGAATAACAAATTTTGTTTTAAGTGTTGCTCCGGTAAGATCATAAAGTGCTTCCGATATAAGGTCAGTGTAACGGGATTCTAACCAATCTCTCGTAAATTCATTTGGAGCAGATATGATTAAGGTATCATCTTGTAATTGATCCACCGATGTATTTTTCAACCAGGTGTCATAGCTTGGTTTACTTACTTTTTCTTTGATAGCCTCTAATGTATTACTCCAAAGTTCTTCTAAATTTTCCAAACACAATTCACCCCTTTCTGTTCGATTCTCTTTTTATCTCCTGTGGATAATTATAACCCGATAAAAAAGAGGAAAACTAGTTAATTAAGTTTTCCACATGATTGTGTATAAGTTTAAACACACCTTGTTGACGATTGTCCACACTTTATCCACAGGCTGTGGATAAGAAGAAGTGGATGATAAATTATTTACAAGTCAAAGCACAAATATGATACCAAAGAAATGCAGATATTGCAATGGGTTTTCGACAGTTATCCACAACTTCTACAGGTTGTGCTTAATTTCTATCCACACTACTATATTTTGTGATTAAATTGTCGATAACTGGGTGGGAAAGTCGAAATTAGTAGCATGAAATTATCCACAGGCTTTGTTAATCGAAATCTGTACTATTACAGGTTATTAAAAATTAATAGGTAAAATAATATTATTTCTGAGATGACATTGACAGATGACAATGTTGTTCCGTATAATAAATAAGACTGTCTAATTGATTTTTGAGACTCAAATTCCTCAGGGAGGTGTATATAGAATGAAACGCACATTTCAACCAAATAATCGTAAACGTAAAAAGGTTCATGGATTCCGTGCACGTATGAGTACGAAAAACGGCCGTAACGTATTAGCTCGTCGCCGTAAAAAAGGAAGAAAAGTATTATCAGCTTAGGCCACTGAAATGTCAGTGGTCTTTTTCCATTATTTTATTGATTAAATAGTGGATGAGGAAAGTGTCGATCGGTAATTGGAGGCGAATATGCGATGAAAAAAGCATATAGAATAAAGAAAGATAGAGAGTTTCAATATGTATTCAAGCAAGGATCTTCCTTTGCCAATCGTCAATTAGTTCTCTATTATATAAAAAAAAATGACCAAAAACATTTTCGTGTAGGCTTGTCTGTAAGTAAAAAGATTGGTAATGCTGTGATGCGGAACCAAATCAAACGTTACTTAAGACAGGCTTTTCACGAATTAGATAATGAAATGCATCAAGAATATGATTTAATTATCATAGCCAGGCAGCCAACGAAAGATATGGATTTTCATCAAATTAAAAAGAGCTTGAAGCACCTTTTATATAAAACTGGGCTTCTTTTATAACTATAGATTTTTATAACTAATTAGATAAAATATATCTATTAATATGTACAAAGATTGAATTTTAATAAAAATATAGAACATAGCTAGTAATCATAAGGCTATTAGTGATAAAATAAAAAATTATGAATAGCTTACATAATGGACGAAGTATGAAGGAGGATCACGATGCGAAAAAAGGTCTTATTATTGATGGCCTTGGTAGGAATATTGGCATTACTTTCTGGATGTACAGAGATTGATCAAGATATTACTCCTGATAGTGAAGGGATATGGAATCAATATTTTGTTTATCCACTATCTTGGTTAATTGTTAAAGTTGCTGAGTTTTTCCAAGCAGAATATGGATACGGTTTATCGATTGTAATTGTTACAATTTTAATTCGATTCTTGTTATTACCTTTAAACATTAAACAATTAAAAAGTTCAAAAGCGATGCAAGAAATTCAACCCGAATTACAAAAGGTTAGAGAAAAGTATAGCTCTAAAGATCAGGAAACACAGCAAAAATTGCAAAAAGAAACAATGGAGCTTTTCCAAAAGAACGGGGTAAATCCATTAGCAGGTTGCTTACCTATACTTGTGCAAATGCCAATTCTAATTGCGTTCTATCATGCAATTATGCGTACAGGTGCATTAGATAATCACGATTTCTTATGGTTCCAACTAGACTCACCAGATCCTTATTATATTTTACCGGTATTAACCGCCGGATTTACGTACTTACAACAAAAATTGATGATGGCTGGAACAACGATGCAACAAAATTCCATGTTGCCACAAATGACAATGATGTTGTACTTAATGCCAGTGATGATTGGTATTTTTGCAATTTTCTTCCCTTCCGCATTGGCGCTTTATTGGGTAGTAGGTAATATATTCATGGTTCTACAAACATTGCTTATAAAAAATCCAATGATGAAGAAAAATGAAGTGACTACAGGAGGAAATAAATAGTGAGACAAGTGACTGCTACCGGACTATCAGTTGAAGAAGCGGTTCAATCAGCATTAAAGCAGTTAAACATCACAGAGAACCAGGCGACTATTGATGTAATTGAAGAAGGTAAAAAAGGTTTCTTAGGATTATTTGGTTCAAAGAGAGCGATTGTAAAGGTTTCGATGAATGAAGATCCTGTCAAAAAAGCTGAAAAGTATTTAGCAGGAATTGTGAATCAATTTGATATTGATATTTCGATTGAATCTTCCATAAAAGATAATGTAGTTACTTATCATTTATCAGGGGAAAAAATAGCTATTCTTATTGGTAAAAGAGCGCAAACCTTAAATGCACTTCAATATTTGGTACAATTAGTGATTAATAGAGAATCTAACAAGTACTATACAGTTATTGTAGATGCTGAAGGTTATCGTAAACGCCGTGAGGATACCTTGGTGCAGCTCGCTAATCGAAAAGCAAGCCAAGTCGTCGAGAGAAAAAGAGATGTAAAGCTAGAACCCATGCCATCTTTTGAAAGAAAAATTATTCACACCGCATTACAGAATAATAGAGCAGTGAAAACTTTTTCAGATGGTGTCGAACCAAATCGTTACGTCGTAATACGATCTGTATAAATAGACAAGCATTACACTTCGGTGTAGTGCTTTTTTTATGGAAACTATTAAAAGGTAAAAAGATTTAATATCTTTTATTTATCCACAGGTCTTTATTCGGTTGATTTATAGGATGTAAAAGGAAAAATAATATAGATTATCCACATGTGGATAAAACTACTTGTAGTTTTTTTTGAAAAAGTCATGTGGATATCTTTCCAATTGACTGTAGTTTGTGGTAATCTAATAAGTTAGTGACACTAAAAATTACAGATTTAAAAATAGATATTAATTATAATGTAAGGAGGTGTAAGGATATGGACCAGGATACAATCGCAGCAATATCAACTCCAATCGGAGAAGGTGCCATTGCAATTGTTCGATTAAGTGGTGAGGAAGCAATAAAAATTGCAAATGAGTTATTTAAAGGACAAGATCTTAGGGAGGTAAAATCCCATACGATTCATTATGGTAAAATTGTCGATCCTTCAACAAAAGAACAAGTAGAAGAGGTTATGGTAAGTGTCATGCGTGCGCCAAAAACATTTACCACAGAGGATGTTGTGGAGATAAATTGTCATGGTGGATTAGCTTCTGTTAATCGATTATTGGAATTAGCACTTTTACAAGGAGCAAGACTTGCAGAGCCTGGTGAGTTTACAAAACGAGCTTTCTTGAATGGTCGTATTGATTTATCTCAAGCAGAAGCGGTAATGGACTTAATTCGTGCTAAGACAGACAAAGCAATGAATGTCGCATTAAAACAATTAGACGGGAAATTATCTCAACTTGTAGGGTCCTTACGTCAACAGCTTATCGAAACGGTGGCACATGTTGAGGTAAATATTGATTATCCAGAGTATGATGATGTGGAAGAAATGTCGAATCATATGTTAATTGAACGAACAGATGCTGTTTATGAAGAGGTTGAGAAACTTCTTAAAATGGCTAAGCAGGGGAAAATCTTGAGAGAAGGTTTAGCAACTGCTATCATTGGAAGGCCTAATGTAGGAAAATCCTCATTACTCAATGCCTTTGTTCAGGAAACAAAAGCAATCGTGACGGATATTCCAGGTACGACAAGAGATGTGATTGAAGAGTATGTAAATATCAGAGGAGTGCCACTTCGATTAGTGGATACTGCTGGTATACGCGAAACGGAAGATATCGTCGAACGTATTGGTGTAGAAAGATCCAGAAAGGCTTTAAAAGAAGCTGATTTAATTTTATTTGTTCTAAACTATGGAGAAGCATTATCAGAAGAGGATAAAAAGCTTTTTGAAGCAGTAGAAGGTTTAGAGTGTATTGTGATTATAAACAAAACAGATCTCAAGCAGAACTTAAATATAGATGAAGTAAAAAAGTATGCAGGTGACAAAAAAATTATCTCTACAAGCCTAATTAAGGATAAAGGAATGAATGAATTAGAAGAAGCAATTGCAGATACTTTTTTTGCTGGAGAATTAGATGCTGGAGACTTGTCCTATGTATCGAATGTTAGACACATTCAGCTGTTAAAGCAAACATTACAAGCATTGGAAGATGCGAAAGAAGCAATGGAAGCAAATATGCCGATTGATCTCGTTCAAATAGATGTTACAAGAGCTTGGGAATTACTTGGTGAAATCGTTGGTGATACAGTTCAAGATAGCTTAATCGATCAATTATTTTCACAATTTTGTTTAGGAAAATAGTGTATAAACATTGTTTATACAATAAAAAAAGGAAGGAGCTTTCATATGACAACTTATGAAGCGGGAAATTATGATGTAATTGTCATTGGTGCGGGTCATGCTGGAGTAGAGGCTGCGTATGCAGCTGCCAAGCGCGGAGCAAGCACATTGATGTTGACGATGAACTTAGATATGATCGCGTTTATGCCCTGTAATCCTTCCATAGGAGGACCAGCTAAAGGTATCGTGGTTCGTGAAATTGATGCTTTAGGTGGTTTAATGGGGAAAGTAATAGATAAAACGTATATTCAAATGAGAATGTTGAATACAGGAAAAGGTCCTGCGGTAAGAGCACTACGCGCACAAGCAGATAAGCCATTGTATATACAGGAAATGAAGCGGTTATTAGAGAATGAAGAAAATTTAACATTGCGTCAAGCAATGGTGGAAGAACTTATTGTAGAGAACGATGAAATTAAAGGGGTTATAACGGAAACCAATGCGATTTATCGAGCGTCATCCGTAATCATAACCACAGGTACCTTCATGAGAGGCCGTGTGATAATAGGAGATATATCTTATGAGAGTGGACCGAATAACCAACGTGCGAGTGTCAAATTAGCTGAAAACCTAGAAAAAATCGGCTTTGACCTTGTACGCTTTAAAACAGGTACACCTCCTCGTGTTAATAATCATACGATTGATTATTCAAAAACTGAAATACAGCCTGGTGATGATAATCCACAGCATTTTTCGTATGAAACGACAGAAGCTATTTTGGATCAAATTCCTTGCTGGTTAACGTATACGAATGAAGGAACGCATGAAATCATTAATGAAAACTTAGGTCTCTCAGCGATGTATTCTGGTATGATCAAGGGAACTGGACCAAGATATTGTCCATCTATTGAGGATAAGATTGTACGGTTCCATGATAAGCCACGTCACCAAATATTCTTGGAGCCAGAAGGACGTAATACAGAAGAGGTATATGTACAAGGCTTATCTACCTCATTACCTGAATACGTGCAGCACAAAATAATTAGAAGTATACCTGGTTTAGAAGAGGCAGAAATTATGCGTGCAGGATATGCCATTGAGTATGATGCAGTGGTACCAACGCAATTATGGCCAACACTAGAAGTGAAAAAGACAGCTGGTCTATTTACTGCAGGACAGATTAATGGTACTTCTGGATATGAAGAAGCAGCAGGACAAGGGATTATGGCAGGGATTAACGCTGCATCGAGGGCATTAAATAAGGAAAGTGTTATTTTAGACCGTTCTCAAGCCTATATTGGTGTCCTTATCGATGATTTAGTGACAAAGGGGACTAGTGAGCCATATCGCTTATTAACTTCTAGAGCTGAATATCGTTTACTATTAAGACATGATAATGCTGATCTAAGATTAACCGATATTGGCTATAACTTAGGTCTAATATCTGAAGAAAGATACCAACGATTCTTACAAAAGAAAGAGTGGATCGACCAAGAAAAAGACCGCTTGAAAAAATGTCAGTTAAAACCGAATGATAAATTACAAGCGATGGTTGAGGAAGTAGGGGGAACAAGATTAAAAGATGGTATTAAAGCATACGATCTTTTAAAGCGACCTGAAGTCAGTTATGCATTTATAGAAAAAGTGACACCTTCTGACCAAGAATTACCATTTGAGGTAAAAGAACAAGTGGAAATCCAAGTGAAATATGAGGGTTATATTTCCAAGTCAAATCAACAAGTAGAACGCTTGAAAAAAATGGAAAATAAAGTTATACCAGAAGGAATAGATTATGATGATATAGGTGGTATAGCTACAGAAGCAAAAGAAAAGTTTAAAAAAGTAAGGCCATTATCTGTAGCACAGGCATCTCGGATTTCTGGTGTGAATCCTGCTGATATTTCTATTCTTTTGGTGTATATTGAACAAGGCAAGGTTGCAAAAGCAGCTAATAGATAATGTTTTAAGAAAGGAAACAGTCAATGAATCTTGAAACCTTTAAGAAAAGCTTAGAAAAAGAAGGTATCGTTTTATCGGATAAGCAAGTACAACAATTTGAAACCTATTACGAGCTTTTAGTGGAATGGAATCAAAAAATGAATTTAACAGCAATCACTGACAAAGAAGAAGTATTTTTAAAGCATTTTTATGATTCTATTTCAGCAGCTTTTTATTTCGACTTTAATCAGCCTATTCATTTGTGTGATGTAGGGGCAGGCGCTGGCTTTCCTAGCATCCCTTTAAAGATTTGTTTTCCTGAAATACAGGTTACTATTGTAGATTCCTTGCAAAAAAGGATTACATTCCTCAATCATTTAGCAGCTTCACTAGAGCTTACAGGTGTTTCTTTTTATCATGATCGGGCAGAGCTGTTTGCTAAAAATGATAAATTCAGACACAAGTTTCAGGTTGTATTAGGTAGAGCGGTTGCTAAAATGGCCGTTCTAAGTGAATTGTGCTTACCTTTATGTGAAACGAAAGGAACTTTTATTGCAATGAAGGGTCCAAAAGTAGAAGAGGAATTAATGGAGGCAAAAAATGCAATAGAATTACTTGGTGGGGAAATTAACCATGTTACTTCTTTTGAACTTCCAAATAACAATGGAGAAAGAAATATTGTTTTCATTGATAAAAAAAGAAAAACACCAAAGCAATACCCGAGAAAACCAGGGACACCAAATAAAAATCCATTAACTTAAAGTTCACTTTAATAGAGGGTGTTTCATATAAAAAAGGGAGGTACCAAAATATTGGTGCTTCTCTTTTTTTATGTGCTCACCAAATTATTTAGACTTGAGTTGAGCAAGTCGCAATTTTAAAAAAGAGTGAAATTTAATGTTGATAATTATTATTTTTTTGTGTTTTATTCCATATAGTTACGATTTTTTAATTGATATGTGATAAAATAAAAGAGGTTATGATCATCGGATCAATGTTTCACGTGAAACATTTGAAATAGGTAAAGTTAATTTAAGGTGGTGTTTGAAGTATGTTACACCCATTTAGTCGATTATTTGGCTTAGGAGATAAGGAAGAGCACGAGGTAGAAGATGACCAGGAAGCTTATCATCCTGATGAGGTTATGGAGATTCCTCTTGAACTAATAGAAGCAAACCGGTTTCAACCTCGTACTATTTTTAGTCAGGAAAAGATAGAAGAATTGGCTCAAACCATACATACCCATGGATTGATTCAACCGATTGTACTTAGAAAAGTTGAAGATGCCGATACAGAAAAGTACGAGCTTATTGCTGGTGAAAGAAGATGGCGTGCTGCTAACCATTTAGAATGGAAGACTATCCCGGCAATTATTCGCAACATGAGTGACAAAGAAACAGCTTCGGTTGCTTTAATAGAGAATTTACAGCGAGAAGAATTAACCGTTATTGAAGAGGCAAAAGCGTACGAGAGTTTACTAGAATTACATCAGCTAACGCAAGAAGCACTAGCACAAAGGTTAGGTAAAAACCAATCAACAATTGCGAATAAAATGAGGTTATTAAAACTACCAGAAGAAGTTCAAGTAGCAATTTTAAATAAACAAATTACCGAACGTCATGCTAGAGCATTAATTGCATTAAAAGACTCGGAAAAGCAAGAGAAGCTATTAGTAGAGATAATTGAAAAAGAGTTAAATGTAAAACAAACGGAAGCTCGCATAGAAAGAATGCTGTCCGATAAAAAACCGCAGAAGAAACCAAGGCTAAAAGGTGTTAATAAAGATATGCGAATTGCTATGAATACAATTCGTCAATCTATTAATATGGTTTCAGATACAGGTATGAATCTAGTAACCGACGAAGAAGATCATGATGACTATTATCAAATAACCATTAAGATTCCAAAGAAAAAGTAGCATAGCTCCCATCTAAACAGAAATGGATGGGTATTTTTTCTTGCTTCACAACTTCAGTATAGGTTGGAGAACGCTTATACTTTTATAAAAGTATGAGCGTTTTATGATGAAATTCAATAATATTAATAGATATATAGAAGAAACAGTCAATATAGCATAGACATTATCGAACTATTTAATCATTTTAAGATCAATAGAAAAATATTTCGTTCTAATAGAAAATAACATGATAAAATGATAGACAAAGAGACTTAGAGGTAGGTGACATCATGGGAAAAATAATAGCCGTTGCAAACCAAAAGGGAGGCGTCGGCAAAACCACATCATCGGTTAACTTGAGTGCTTGTTTAGCATATTTAGATAAAAAAGTATTAATGATCGATATTGATCCTCAAGGAAATGCGACGAGTGGGTTAGGAATTAATAAAGCAGATATGGATCAGTGTATCTACAATGTATTAGTTGATGATGCTGACGCAACTGATGTTATCGTACATACGGATGTGAATAATCTGGACATTATACCTGCCACAATTCAATTAGCAGGTGCTGAAATTGAATTAGTTTCTACTATTTCAAGAGAAGTCAGATTAAGTAAAGCGATAAGCAGTGTAAAAAACAACTATGACTACATTCTAATTGATTGTCCTCCTTCACTTGGGTTACTAACGATAAATGCTCTAACAGCAGCTGATACGGTATTAATCCCTGTGCAGTGTGAATATTATGCATTAGAAGGTTTGAGTCAACTATTAAACACAATACGATTAGTACAAAAGCATTTAAACACAGAGCTTATGATTGAAGGAGTTCTTTTAACCATGCTTGATGCACGTACTAATTTAGGAATTCAAGTAATTGAAGAAGTGAAAAAATATTTTAGAGATAAAGTATATAAATCGGTTATACCAAGGAATGTGAGGCTTAGTGAAGCTCCGAGTCATGGACAACCTATTATCACGTATGATCCAAAATCAAGAGGTGCAGAAGTATATCTTGACTTAGCAAAGGAAGTGATTGCCAATGGCGAAAGGGTTGGGGAAAGGAATTAACGCCTTCTTTCCAGAATTAGATGAAAATGATGAGCAAAAAATCCAAGAAGTTGAAGTAAAAGAGTGTAGACCAAATCCCTATCAGCCTAGAAAAGTATTTGATGCGGATGCGATTGAAGAACTAAAGGACTCTATCCTTGAATATGGCATTCTTCAACCTTTAATTGTAAGGAAAAGTATTAAAGGCTATGAGATTGTTATAGGTGAGAGAAGATTTAGAGCAGCAAAAGAAGCAGGTCTTAAAAAAGTTCCAGCTATAATTAAAGACTTAACCGATGAAAAAATGATGGAAGTTGCTCTATTAGAAAACCTTCAACGTGAAGATTTAACTCCTATTGAAGAAGCCTATGCTTATGAAAGATTAATGAAGGAACTCTCCATCACACAAGAACAATTATCTGCAAGATTAGGTAAAAGTAGATCGCATATCGCCAATATTGTCCGATTACTAAGTTTACCTAAAGAAGTAATTGCCTATATAAATAATGGAGAATTATCTATGGGGCAGGGGAGAGCATTATTAGGCTTAAAAGATAAGACAAAGCTTACTGCAGTTATCAAGCGAATTAGAGATGAAAGTTTAAATGTTAGACAAGTAGAGCAGCTTATCCAGCAAATCAATGATAAAAAACAAGAAGAAAAGAAAAAAGCAGTAAAAAAAGATGTGTTCATCGTAGAAAAAGAAAATGAATTACGCGATTATTTTGGAACAAGCGTTAAGATTCATAAAGGAAAGCGTAAAGGAAAAATAGAGATCGAATTTCTCTCAGATGAAGATCTAAATCGCATCCTTGAAATCCTTGAATAAATGATAGGTCTGATCATACATACGTGTTTGTATATGATCAGACCTTTTCTATGGATGAAAGCTATTGGAGTGAGTATATGGCATTATTAGGAACGCTCGTTAATGGAGCGTTAATTATTGTAGGTGTAGCCATCGGATTATTGTTTAGAAATATCCCGGAGCGAATGAAAGAAACAGTTTTATTTGGAATAGGCTTAGTCGTATTGCTATTAGGTATACAGATGGCTCTAGAAGGATCCAATATTGTATTAATCCTCCTAAGTGTATTATCAGGAGCAGTGATTGGTGAAAGCATGCAACTAGAGGAAAAATTAAATGCTATAGGACATTGGATTGAAAGCAAGGTTAGTATTAAAAACCAAGGAAATATCGCACAAGGATTTATCACAGCTACATTGATCTTCGTAATTGGAGCTATGGCAGTGATTGGCGCTCTCGATAGTGGACTAAGAAATGACCATGAGGTTTTAATAACAAAAGCTTTTCTAGATGGTTTTATGGCTCTTATTTTAACGAGTACGTTAGGATTTGGGGTAATATTCTCCGTGATTCCAGTGGTGTTATATCAAGGCTCCATAGCATTAGGAGCAGCCTATATTAACCAATGGATTCCACAAAGCGCAATGGAACTTTTTATAACGGAATTAACAGCAACAGGTGGTTTACTTATTATCGCCATTGGGCTTAATATTTTGCAAATAACTAAAATTAGAATTGCAAACCTACTACCTAGTATTTTGACCTTATTTTTATTTTGGAGCATCTATACCTTTATATTTTAATCTCATCTTGGCTTTTAAAAAGTTTGTTATTAAGGATAATACTGTCATGTTTTAATTGTAACAATATAAAAATTGTTCCTATTAAGCTAATAGTGAGGTATTCAAAAAAATAATATAACCACTTTTAAAGGGGGATTTAAAGCAAGTTTTATGAATATTTTATTGGTTTTCTTAGCAATAGCTTTGATTGGAATTGTTCTATATGTAACTATTAAAAGAAGGAAGCCCTGGAAATTCCTTGTTGTAATTTTAATAATAATCATAGGAATTTTATTTCTAACCGGCTTTCGCTTTACTGCATCCAGTGCATTACCTATCGGTTCTAGTGTCATAGAAGATATAAATACAAATTACGGTAAAGCAATATTATACGAAAATGTAAACGATAATACATTTGGATTAGCAAAAGTAAAACGCAACCTTGGATTTTTATATCATTACTCGGGCGGTACTTCTAAGTATGCTGTTGAAAGAAACAAACCCTTTCAAGTTGCTGGTTATGGAAGTAATGAAGAAGATGGGTTTATGATTGGCGTAAGAATTACTAATTCAGATATAAAATACATTGTAGTTGGTAATCATCTAAGAAATTTAACGCCAACAGACAAATACCACTTTAATTTGGAAACAGTTAAAAAATACTCCGATAGTTATCATATTGAAGAGGTGACTATTAATCATGCCTTTTTTGTTCTCAATGAGTACTCTGAGGAAACATGGACAATAAGGGCTTTAGATAAGGATGGCAATCTAATTGCAGATAAACTGTTTGGAATGGATGAAGTTAGGTATATTGATTGGTAACTTTTAAATTAATTTAACAAAAGTATAATCTTAGTTGAAAGAGACAATAATGAGAAATTACTCTAATATAATTGAAAGTTATATTTATTCTACTAATACGATTATTAAATTTTCATAGAGCATAAACATTACAAGAGTTATTCAAGTTTATATTAATACTTGAATAGCTCTTTTATATAGATATAGCTAAAAGATAAGCAGCTTATTTTTCTCCTCAAAATCCCCAAATTAGCATACAAGTCCATCTAAAGTCATAAACATCTATTAATCAATAGGCTTGTATTACATGTTATCGATAGATATTGGGGGAGAAGCAATGTGGAGGAATGGACTGAAATGGATATTTTTGATCGTAGGTACCATGATAGGAGCAGGATATGCGTCGGGTAGAGAACTTTGGCAATTTTTCGGACCGGAAAGTGGACTAGCAATCTTTATATTCACGCTATTGTTAATGATCGCAATCTATGTAGCAATGTCGATAAGCAGAAACCTACATACAGAACATTACTTTCCATTATTAGAAACATTAGTTGGAAGAAAAATTGCAAAAATATATGATGCCATGATCATTTTTTATTTATTTTCAACAACTTCTATTATGTTTGCAGGCAGTGGAGCTACCTTTGAGGCATTTTACCTTCCATATTGGCTTGGGATTATGATTATCATTACTGCCTTAATTCTAGTATTTACTTATGATATTGAAGGTGTATTGGTAATAAATAGTTTTATCTTACCTTTATTGCTTACTGGATTACTCATTGTTCTAATTGATTTCACCTTAAGAAACGATTTATCTTTTGTAACGGATTTAGCCTATCAGAGTAATTGGAAGGCTGCATTCACATTTACTGCATTAAATATGTTATCAATAATTGCTGTAATAGGTGCGGTTGGTAATAATATTAAGACAAAACAAGAGATATGGATCGCTGCAGTAGGCAGTAGCGTTATACTAGGTGCGATTTCCTTTATTTATAACAATAGCTTAATTCAAATTAAAGAAGAGATCCTGGTATATGAGATTCCGCTATTTGCAATCTTAAAAGATTACCCATTCAGTCTTTATATCGTTATTTCGATATTGTTATGGTGTGCCATCTTTACTACGGCGATTGCAAGCACCTTAGGACTAGTTTCGAGATTGAAACAATTTATTCATTTACCCTTATGGAAAATAACTATCATTTTATCCTGCCTTATGCTTCCATTAGTATCTATAGGTTTTTCTACGCTTATTAAATACATCTATCCTCTTTATGGTATGCTTAATTTATATTTGCTATCAGCTCTAATATTAAATCCATTCATTACTAAAATTGAAAAAAAAGTATAGAGGAATTCATTGTGCTTTCTGTTAACTTTTCATATACTATTAATAGTAAAGCGAATCAATTTATTATTTATGAATAGAAGTGGTGGAGGTGATGACATGGCTGATAAAGAATTTGAATTAAACGATGTAGTTGAGATGAAAAAACAACATCCCTGTGGAGAAAACAGATGGAAGATCATCCGCATGGGAATGGATATACGAATTAAATGCGAGGGTTGTGGCCATAGTGTTATGTTACCGAGGAAACGATTTGAGCAAAAGATGAAACGTGTATTAGTTAAGGCTGGTGCATAATTGGAATGGATAGATAATAGTCATGTTAAAATGATTATAAATTTGTTTCACGTGGAACAAATTTATTTTTTTGCTTAAAAAAATGTGGGGTAACAAGGTTTCTTATAGAGGAAAATTCAATCATTACATCAAACCCCCTTCTATTATAGATTTATCTCGACTTGTAAAGTATGTTACGTATAACTATAATAATAACGAAACGTTCATATGGACGGTATCCTTAAGGAGTGAAAGTTTTTATGGCATTAACAGCAGGAATTGTTGGGTTACCTAACGTGGGTAAGTCAACCTTATTTAACGCAATTACACAAGCAGGTGCAGAATCTGCTAATTATCCATTTTGTACAATTGATCCCAACGTGGGAATTGTAGAAGTACCAGATGCTAGGTTAGATAAATTAACAGAATTGGTGAAACCGAAGAAAACAATACCGACAGCCTTTGAATTTACAGATATAGCAGGTATTGTAAAAGGGGCAAGTAAGGGAGAAGGACTAGGAAATCAGTTTTTATCTCATATTCGTCAAGTAGATGCTATTTGTCATGTGGTTCGTTGCTTTGTTGATGAAAACATCACACATGTTTCTGGACAAGTAGATCCCATATCTGATATTGAAACAATTAACTTAGAATTAATTTTAGCTGACTTAGAAACGGTAACAAAACGATTGGCACGAGTAGAGAAGCTGGCGAGACAAAGAGATAAGGACGCAGTAGCTGAATATGATGTATTAGTGAAATTGCAGGAATCCTTTGAAGAAGAAATACCAGCTAGAGCAATAGAATTTACTGATGATCAACAAAAGCTAGTGAAAGGCCTTCACTTGCTAACGAATAAGGCAGTTTTATATGTAGCAAATGTAGGGGAAGATGAATTATTAGATGCGGAAGAAAACCCTAATGTTCAGAAAGTAAGAGAATTTGCAGCGACAGATGAAGCAGAAGTAATTGTTATAAGTGCTAAAGTGGAATCTGAGATTGCAGAGTTAGATGGGGAAGAGAAGGAAATGTTCCTAGAAGAGTTGGGTATTCCTGAATCAGGATTAGACCAATTAATAAAAGCTACGTATCACTTACTTGGACTTGCTACTTACTTTACAGCAGGAGAACAAGAAGTAAGAGCTTGGACCTTTAAAAAAGGAATCAAAGCACCACAAGCAGCAGGAATTATTCATACAGATTTTGAAAAAGGCTTCATCCGTGCAGAGACGGTATCTTATGATGACTTAGCTGAAGCTGGTACTATGGTAGCGGCTAAGGAAAAAGGAAGAGTAAGGCTAGAAGGTAAAGAATACTTGGTGAAAGACGGCGATGTAATGCATTTCCGCTTTAATGTGTAAAAGGATCATTCGAAGTAAAAGTATATTTGCATTATAATTTTAAATTTGATATAATAACACATTGTGAGTAATAAAACTATTACTCCTTGCTCTATTAAAAAAATAGAGCCGTTAAGTCCAAAAGGAGGTGTAACCGGATGAGAAACTACGAAATTATGTACATCATCCGCCCAGACATTGAAGAGGATGCACAAACTGCTTTAGTAGAGCGTTTTAATGCTTACCTATCTGATAATGGTGCGGAAATCGTGAAAGTTGATGAAAAAGGTAAGAAACGTCTTGCTTATGAAATCAATGACTACCGTGATGGATACTATGTATTAATCAATTTCAAAGGTGACGAAAAAGCTATTAATGAATTTGATCGTCAAGCAAAGTTCTCTGACGATATTATTCGTCACATTGCTATACGTGAAGATGACCAATAAGGAGTGGTTCTGATGTTGAATCGTGTCGTGTTAGTCGGCAGGTTAACGAAAGATCCAGATTTACGCTATACACCAAGTGGCGTAGCAGTTGCTAATTTTACTCTAGCTGTAAACCGACCTTTTTCTAATCAACAAGGAGAAAGAGAAGCAGATTTCATCAATTGTGTTGTTTGGCGTCGCCCTGCTGAAAACCTGGCTAACTACATGAAAAAAGGTAGTATGGTTGGTGTGGATGGCCGTGTACAAACAAGAAGCTTTGATAACCAAGAAGGAAATCGAGTTTTTATAACAGAAATCGTGGCTGACTCTGTGCAGTTCTTAGAGACAAAAGGTGCGACTTCTGGAGGTCAATCAGGTGGACAAGGATCTCAAGGATATAATAATCCTAATCAGAACCAACAAAATCCATCACAGAATCAAAATCAAAACAATTCAAATAACAACAATAACCAAGATCCATTTAAAGATAGCGGCGAACCAATTGACATCTCGGATGATGACTTGCCGTTTTAATGATAATTTAAAATATATAGTAAAGGAGGGTATTTAAATGGCAGCTCGTCGTGGACGCGCAAAGCGTCGTAAGGTGTGTTATTTTACTGCGAATGGTATCACACACATCGATTATAAAGATGTAGATTTGCTTAGACGTTTCGTTTCAGAACGTGGGAAGATTCTTCCTCGTCGTGTAACAGGAACTTCTGCAAAATACCAACGTAAATTAACTAGAGCAATCAAACGTGCACGTCAAATGGCTTTATTGCCGTACGTGTCTGAATAAGCATTATAAATAAGAAGGGCATGATAGGATAACACCTATCATGCCTTTTTTCATTGTATAAATAATTATGAATACTTGGATACATTATGAAAAACTTTCGATTTAAATAAAAGTAATAGAAAAGCAGATATAATAAGGTTTTAATAGGCAAAAAAGAAATTCACCTCTGCTTAACTAGTAGGAATGATGTTTCAAATTATTTCATAGGATAAATGTGTGGAATATTTTGTAAATTAATTATTGCTATGAAGATGCGTTAAGAGAGGTGTTTATTTGCATATTAAATATTATTATTGGACAGTAGGCGTTTTATTAACAGCTCTAGCTATTATATTATTCATTTTTGGATTTACTGTTTATAATGATTTTCAAAAAGTAATTGCAGAGAAAGAAGAGGAGAGGCTAGAAGAAGAGGAAGAAGAAAAAAAGATTGGCAACAAGAAAAGGTATTAGATGAAAACTCTAAAACAGATAAGTAAAAGCATCACCAACGATTATCCGAATATAAAGAAACATATTATAACCAACAACACATGCTAGATTAGGTTGCTATCTACCCGTATTAAAAAGACTAACTCGCCTATAGATATTCTCAGCAAAAATTCAATTCTAGTTAATTTATTTCATTTTTAAAACGAAACATTTTTAGTATTGCCACAATATTTAAACCACAGAGCACAAGGATAAAAACAATAGAGACTACTGCTTCTTTGGAGTATATCATCCACGTCATTACACTTAAGGCATATAGCGTATAAATGCCAAAGAAGAGTATGCCAATTTGTAAGAATAATGTTTTTCTCTTTAAAATACCCCACAACGAAAGTAATATCATACCTGCACCAATTAGACCTAATATAGAAGTAACTGGGTTAGCCATGGTAAACTGTTGATATGAAATAATAATAAATCCCAAAAACAATACAACTAAATATATGCGCATTAGAATCACTCCTCAGCTACCAGAAGGTATATCTTTATATACTATAACTTTCGGCACAAAAAGCTTCATTCCTTCTTTTTTCATGTGATCATTCTATAATAAGCTAGTAGGATTTCTAAAATAACCGACTATTATGTATAAAAATAAGAATAATGTTCGTGTTTCGAGCTAAAAAATCACAAAAATATCATATTTTCTCTTCAATTTTAAATAAAAAACGCTTACAAAAGAAAATCTTTTGTAATATATATTGACAATATCTCTAATTCTGCTATGATAAATGAAAATTCAAAATTCTTAAAAAAATAAATACGAGGATGAAGACAGATTCTAGCGTTAGCGCATTGTAGAGAGCTGGTGGTTGGTGTAAACCAGTATGCATAAGTTAGAGTAGCCCTTCGGAGTAGGCAGATTGAAAAAAGAGTAGGTCTGTTCGGCGAAAAGTCGTTATAAAAGATGCCAATGAAGGTTGCGTCCTGCAACAAAAAAGGGTGGTACCGCGTAAGTTCAACTTTTCGCCCCTTACCAATTCTACAAGTAGGGGGTGGGAAGTTTTTTTATTTTGGTAAATTATCTCAAGCTTTCGTTTACCATGAAGAAATGAAAAAGGCTTCACCGTATTATGCATACAAAATATATTCCATTAGGAGGTACAAAAATGACTTATAAAGTACTAATTAGTGATCCACTTAGTGAAGACGGTATTCAACCATTACGTGCAGCAGAGGGTATTGAAGTTGATGTACAAACAGATCTTTCAGCAGATGAGTTAGCTGAAAAAATTGGTAGCTACGACGCTTTACTTGTGAGAAGTCAAACAAAGGTGACACGTGATATTATTAGCCAAGCTAAAAATTTAAAAATTATCGGACGTGCGGGTGTAGGTGTAGATAATATAGATTTAAGCGCCGCTACCGAGTATGGGGTAATAGTAGTAAACGCACCTGACGGTAATACGAATTCTGCAGCTGAGCATACTGTTGCAATGCTAATGTCTTTAGCAAGAAACATCCCACAAGCATTCCTATCCCTTAAGAATAAGAAATGGGATCGTAAAACGCACGTAGGGGTAGAGTTAAAAGGAAAGACACTTGGTGTTATTGGAATGGGACGTATTGGTGTAGAAGTGGCTATGCGTGCTAAAGGACAACGAATGAAAGTAATCGGTTATGATCCATTCCTAACGAAGGATCGTGCTGAAAAGCTAGGTATTGATTATGGTACGGTTGAAGATGTAATCAAAGTAGCAGACTTTATTACAGTTCATACGCCATTATTAAAAGAAACGAAGCATATGATTAATAAAGCGGCATTCGATAAAATGAAGGATGGCGTACAAATCATAAACTGTGCTCGTGGTGGAATTATCGATGAGGATGCATTATATGATGCAATTAAAGATGGTAAGGTAGCAGGGGCAGCTTTAGATGTGTTTGAAGAAGAACCAGCTACAGACCATTGCTTGTTAGATCTTCCTGAAGTGATTGCAACTCCGCACTTAGGTGCTAGCACGGTAGAAGCACAGGAAAATGTAGCAATTGATGTAAGTCATGATGTGGTTCGTTACTTAACAGAGGGTGTAGCAAGAAACCCTGTAAACTTACCTTCTGTACCAAAAGAAATATTAAATAAAATTGAACCATATTTTAATCTTTCTGAAAAACTTGGTACCTTCTTAACGCATGTGTGTGAAGGAGTTATTGAAGAAATCAATGTATCTTATTCTGGTGAGTTAACAGAATTTGAAGTTGGACCATTAACAAGAAATACAGTTAAAGGTTTATTAAAACGTCACTTAGGTGATCACGTAAATGACGTCAACGCATCTTACTTAGCTGAAAAACGTGGAATTGAAGTAAATGAACATAAGTCTTCTCAAACAAAAGGCTTCACTAATTTACTAAAAGTTGAAGTTAAAACGAAATCTTCTACTAGAACAGTAGCAGGTACTTTATTAAATGGACTTGGACCGCGTATTGTACAAGTTGATAATTATAGCGTGGATGTTATTCCTGATGGACACATGATTTTTGTTAATCATACGGACCAACCAGGAGTTATTGGTAAAGTAGGTAGCTCTTTAGCTGAAAAGAATATCAATATTGCAGCAATGCAGGTAGGACGTTCTGACGTAGGTGGAGAAGCTATCATGATACTTACAGTTGATAAACATGTAGAAGATGAAGATTTAAACCTATTACGTGACCTAGAAGAAATTCACGGGGTAACAGTAATCGAATTATAAGAGAAAAAGGGTGCAACTCACTAAAATGAGTTGCACCCTTTCTTTCTTTTAAGCTTTATTCAATTTTTCTAATAAAGGAAATAATTCATCTAAGTGTGTTATTTCATAGGTAGGTTGTACATCTGTTGCTGTATTGTCCTCGCGATTGATCCATACATTTTTAATTCCAGTTCGATTTGCTCCAAGAATATCTGTCATCAAATTATCGCCAATCATCAGAACCTCATCCTTATTTACACCAGCTGTCTCTAGGGCATGCTCAAAAATTTCAGGGGCAGGCTTTCCTTTTCCAAAAGCGCCGGAAATGATAACATGATCAAAATAGTCTGTGATTTCAGGTGTGATGGTTAATTTGGTTTGCTGCAAATCAGGTGAACCGTTTGTTAACAATAAAAGCTTATAGTGCTTTTGTAATTTTTCAAGAATAGGAAAGGTTCCTTCATAAACAAAAGGACTTTCTTTACGTAACCGGGGAAATTCTTCGGCTAAATATGCTCCAAATGCTTCATCCTGGATTTTTAAAGCCCTTAAACCAGCGACCCACGAATCCTTTCGGTAGGTAGGAACAATGCTCGCCATTTTTCTAAAATCATCCTGATCGTCTAAAAAGTTCCCCCATAATCCTTCAAAAGGGTTAATACCGATCATTTTCGTGAATGCATAGGTTTCATAGCTTGCATATAATTCTTGAGCCGCCTTACGTACTTCCGTTTCTAAAATTTCAGGATCAACGTCATATTTTTCTTGTGCTAAGGCACAGGTTTTCCTAAATGCCTCTTTTACACTTTTTTTATCCCATAGTATTGTGTCGTCTAAATCAAAAAACAGCGTATGTATCATTGATTTGCCCCCTAAATATATTTTTCTTTCCTTATTATAAATTAAAAAGGATGGGATGAACACCTCAGGCAATAAAGCAATCAAGTGAAGACATTAGCTACCGGCTAAAAGCAGAACTATTTGTCAATGCTTGGGGCAATCGTTTATAATAAGAGAATAATTGAGGAGCAGACTGAGCGGATGAAAAAAAGTTAGACGAAAATGAAGCATTTTTCTATTGAAAAGTAGCGGTGAATCATGATTTTCGAATACACGAGCGTGGATCAGCTTAAAAAAATACATGTTTTGCGTAAAAAGCACAGCAGACTATAGAGCTGTGCTTTTTCATACAGATGTAAGTGATAGAGAAAAGATGTACTAATGGGGGTTAACAACTTTGAAGAAACAAAGCGTTGTAAAAGATTCATTTCTTTATACTGGTAGCTATATTTTCCTTTTACTGCTTACCATTTTCATTCCGGGGGCAGAAATAGTCACCTTTTTTATTATGCCGATTCCATTTATTTTATATGTGGTAAAGCATGATTGGAAGGTAGTGAGTGTTGCCAGCATGATTTTAATATTTATTACCTTGTGGTTGGCAACAGCTGTAACAATGCCACTTACTATATTTGCGGTAGTAACAGGATTGATGCTAGGCTTAGCTATTCGTAATGATTACCGCGCATATGAGACATGGGCGCAGGGAACAGTAGGCGCGGTAGTTGGTATTGTAGCAATTTATTTATTTGTCGAAGGTGTATTAGGTGTTTCGATTCGTGATGCCTACGAACGCACCGTTAATGAGTCATTAACCATGACACGAGATATGTTTGAATCATTTGGTCTTAATCAGTTAGGTGCAGAGGATTTTGAATTATTACAAGATCAAATGATGGGTATATTGAATATACTACCAGTAATCATCGTTGTCTTTGCAATGACAATTGCATTCCTTAGCCAATGGATAACGTATAAAATTTTGAACAAACAGCGTGAGGAAAAATTAACTTTTCCGCCGTTTCGCACATACAATTTACCGAAAATAATTTTGTGGATCTATTTTTTCACCATTATTATTTCTTGGATAAACGCAGAGGACACCTCCTCTTATTTATATTTAGCAACGATAAACATTTCACATTTAGCGGGCGTATTACTGATCCTTCAGGGACTTTCTTTTATTTTCCACTACGTGCATGTAAAGGAAAAGTCGCTTGCCTTACCAATTATTAGTATTGTATTTCTTGTTCTTTTTCCTATAGGGGGTATATATTTCATGCGAATCTTAGGTATAATTGATTTAGGATTTGCACTGAAAAAGATTGTACAGAAGTAACTCGTGCGGATTTAAATTAGGAGCTGAGAGCAATGCCGCAATTTATAACAAAGCCGAAAATGGGCAGTCATTTAATAGGAATCTATCTGTTGAGTTTTTTATTACTTATTTTTATTTTCTATTATCATTGGATAACAGGAATAATCATGAGTGTACTTTTTGCGATTTCTTTATATTATAGTATCCATAAGGAAAAGCAATTAGTCGACAGAACAGAAGAATATATTTCTACGTTGTCCTATCGCGTCAAAAAGGTAGGATCAGAAGCATTACTAGAAATGCCTATTGGGATTGTTCTATACAGCGAGGATTTCACCATTGAATGGGCAAATCCATATATGAGTCAATTTACAGAGGATGAAACAATTGTAGGGGAACAGCTAGCTTTTTTATCTCCTAATCTGATTTCAAATATGAAGGATAAGCAGGACTCTTTTACCCTTAAAATCGAACAGTACGATTTCCAGGTATTAAACAAAAAGGATGAAAGACTGCTCTATCTCTTTGACCGAACGAAACAAGTGCAAATTCAAAATCGTTATAAAAATGAGCAAACGGTTCTTGGTACGATTTTTCTTGATAATTATGATGAAATCACTCAAAACATGGATGATACTGCAAAAAGTCAAATCAACTCAAGAGTGACCTCCATTTTAAATGAATGGTCTACTTTGCTAGGTATTTACTTAAAGCGAACGTCACAGGAACGATTTTTAGCTGTGATGAATAAACAAATTCTCGAGGAATTAGAAAAATCAAAATTTGAAATTTTAGATGAAGTAAGGGAATTAATATCTGACAAAAATGTACCATTAACCTTAAGTATCGGGATTGGTGTTGGAAGTGAATCTTTACCTGAACTAGGTGAATTAACGCAATCGAGTTTAGATTTAGCGCTAGGTCGAGGTGGGGACCAGGTTGTTATCAAAGACCAAGAAGGAAAGGTTCGCTTTTATGGCGGAAAAACGAACCCAATGGAGAAACGAACACGAGTAAGAGCGCGTGTTATTTCCCACGCATTAAAAGAACTAGTGAAAGCAAGTGACCAAGTTATCATTATGGGACATAAAGCACCAGACATGGATTCGATCGGTTCTGCTATCGGTGTCCTGAAAATCGCGCAGGCAAATGATGTAGAGAGCTATCTTGTTATTGATGAGAATGATATTGATACGGGTGTACAACGACTAGTAGAAGAAATTAAGGATATCGATCAGTTATGGTCTCACTTTATAGACCCTGAAGGTGCGCTTGATATTGCGACAAAGAATACCTTATTAGTGATTGTTGATACGCATAAGCCTGCACTGGTCCAAGAAGAGAAGCTTATTCAAAAAACGGATCATGTCGTAGTCATTGACCATCACCGCCGTGGGGAAGAATTTATTGAGCACGCTACCTTGGTTTATATGGAGCCGTATGCTTCGTCTACTGCTGAACTAGTAACAGAGTTATTGGAGTATCAGCCATCGAATTTATCACTAAGCATGCTAGAGTCGACCGCACTCTTAGCGGGTATTATTGTTGATACCAAAAGCTTTACCCTGCGAACGGGATCACGAACCTTTGACGCAGCCTCTTATCTAAGGTCAAAGGGTGCCGATACTGTCATGGTTCAAAAGTTTTTAAAAGAGGATTTAGACATCTATGTAAAACGCAGTCGTCTAATTGAAAATACGAATATTTATAGAGGTCATGTGGCCATTTCGCTTGGTGAAAACGGTCAAACCTATGGCCCAGTGGTTATTGCACAGGCTGCTGATACCTTATTAACAATGAGTGGAATAGAAGCTTCGTTTGTTATTTCCAATCGAGCTGATGGAAGAATTGGGATAAGTGCTAGATCCTTAGGAGAAGTAAATGTACAGATCATTATGGAAAAAATGAGTGGAGGCGGACACTTAACCAATGCCGCTACGCAACTAGAAGATGTATCTGTAGAAGAAGCACATGATTGGTTAAAAGAGATATTAGAAGAATATTTTGAAGGAGGAGATCCAGAATGAAGGTAATTCTAACGGAAGATGTAAAAGGAAAAGGTAAAAAAGGTGAAGTGAAAAATGTACCAGACGGGTATGCAAGAAACTTCTTATTCAAACACAATAAAGGTATTGAAGCTACTCCAGGTAACTTAAAAGCATTAAAAGCAAAGCAAAATAAAGAGCAAAAATTAGAAGAAGAAGAAGTAAATGAAGCCAAAAAATTAAAAGAAACGTTAGATAAAATAGAAGTGAAATTAACTGCAAAATCTGGGGATAATGGACGTTTATTTGGTTCTATTACCAGTAAGCAAATTGCGGAAGAATTGAAAAAAAGCCATGATATTAAAATGGACAAACGTAAGATAGAGCTAGATCAGCCAATTCGCAGTCTTGGGTATACCAATGTCCCTGTTAAGATCCATCCGGAAGTTACAGGAACAATAAAAGTACACGTCGTAGAAGTATAAGCAGGTTGCTGTAAGCGTGAGAGGAGAAGATTCGATGAGTGAGGCATTTAATGATCGTACCCCACCACATAATATAGAAGCAGAACAAGCGGTGCTTGGGGCTATCTTTTTAGAGCCTGACGCATTATCGAGTGCTTCTGAGGTACTTATACCAGAAGATTTTTATCGTGGTAGTCATCAACGTATTTTTCGTGTGATGATGCAGCTCGCTGATAAAGGCGAACCAATTGATTTAATTACGGTGACAACTAATCTATCGAATGCTAAAATTTTGGATGAAATCGGTGGCGTTAGCTATCTTAGTGATCTAGCAAATGCGGTTCCAACCGCAGCTAACATCGTTTATTATTGCAAAATAGTAGAAGAGAAAGCCTTGTTACGCCGTTTAATCCGATCAGCGACAGAAATTGTAACGGATAGTTTTTCAAAGGAAGATGAAGTAGAAGAAGTATTAAATGAAGCGGAGAAGCGGATTTTAGAGGTTTCGAATCGTAAAAACGCATCTGCTTTTAAAAATATTAAAGATGTTTTAATGGAAGTTTATGATAGCATTGAAACACTACATACGAGTAATGCTGATATTACTGGTATTGCTTCAGGATTTCGCGATTTAGACCGAATTACTTCTGGCTTCCAACGAAATGATCTAATCATTGTTGCCGCAAGACCGTCTGTTGGTAAGACAGCTTTTGCCTTGAATATTGCGCAAAATGTTGCGATTAAAACAACGGAAAATGTCGCTATCTTCAGCTTAGAGATGGGTGCAGAGCAATTGGTTTCACGTATGCTTTGTGCGGAAGGAAATATCGATGCACAAAGACTAAGAACCGGTTCTTTAGAAGAAGATGATTGGAATAAATTATCGCTAGCGATGGGTAGCTTATCAAATGCGGGAATATATATTGATGATACTCCAGGAATTAGAGTTAGTGAGATTCGTTCCAAATGTAGAAGGTTAAAGCAAGAGCACGGGCTAGGTATGATTTTGATTGATTACTTACAGCTTATCCAAGGTAGTGTCAATTCGAAAGAGAATAGACAACAGGAAGTATCTGAAATTTCCCGTTCATTAAAAGGGTTGGCAAGAGAGCTTAATGTACCTCTGATTGCGTTATCTCAGCTATCGCGTGGGGTAGAATCGAGACAGGATAAACGCCCGATGATGTCTGACTTACGTGAATCAGGAAGTATTGAGCAAGATGCGGATATAGTTGGGTTCTTATACCGTGATGATTACTATGATCAGGAGTCAGAGAAACAAAATATTATTGAAATTATTCTAGCTAAGCAACGTAACGGTCCAGTCGGGACGGTCGAATTAGCCTTTGTAAAAGAATATAATAAATTCGTGGATTTGGATCATCGCTATCAAGATTCAGACATTCCACCAGGTTAAGGTTATTGGAAAATAAAAAGTATAGTATCCTTTGAAAAGGACGTTTTAAAAAAACTACACTACATCTAAAAAATGATTCCTGTTTTGTACAGGAGTCATTTTTTGTTGGAGTGTTTTTAACAACCAACTTCTTTAACTGTTGTTTAAGTGCCAATAGTGAACCTTTAAATCTCTTCAAGTACTACTGAAGGGCTAAAAAACGAATAAATTTTGTTAGACTTTTCGGATGCTGTTTTTTTCGTTTGATTATAAAATCTATCTTGATTGTTTCTGATAGTTCTTTATATTGTATTGATTGTGTTTCTTTTCTACTTTTTGCAACGTCTGCTGGAATTATACTGATACCAAGTCCATCATGAACTGCTTGCAAGATAGATTCTAGTGAATCAAACTCCATGATAGTCGAATCAAGAAATTTATTCTCTTTGGACAAACCTAATGTTTTATTTCTATATATACAATTTGGATTACTATTAACAATCAACGTTTGTTCATATTGCTTTTCAAATTTAATTTTTTTAGGTGAGATGAGTACTATTTTTTCGAAATAACTATAAACAGATTCGAATTGTGAAGAATTAAATGTGCCATATGCAAATATACCATCAAGTTCTCCATAGGAAAGCATTTCTTGTAACTTTTGCGTATCATGTGTTCTAACTTTTACATCAATATTTTTGTGCTCCTTAAAAAAAGAAGAAAATAGTTGAGGAATTCTAACAGCAGAAATTGTTTGGGATGCACCAAGTGTCAAAGATTCTCTCCATTTTTTTGGCTTAACTACTGACTTGGCTTCATCCATTAATTGAATAATTTGATTTGTATATTCTAATAGAACGAGCCCTTCATCAGTCAATGTTACTCCTCTATTATTACGTATAAATAATCTGACTCCTAGTTCATCTTCCAAACTCTTAATTCGCTGACTTACATTAGGTTGTACATAGCCCAATTTTTCAGCGGCTTTAGATACTGATTTCAGTTCTGCAACATGTTTAAAAATCCACAAATCATGACTTTCCAAGAATAACAATCCTCTCTTTGGTATCATTTTAAATGATACCACCTTCATTATTCAGTATTATACTGGCTTTATTTATAAAAGTATAATAGAACATATTAAATCAAACAGAGTGAGGATGATTTAGAGTGGAATTAAGAGATAAAGTAGTTATAATAACTGGCGGTGGTACGGGCGTTGGAAGGGAAACAGCATTGAAATTAGCCGATACAGGTGCAAAAGTTGTTATTAATTATAGCCGATCGGAAAAAGAAGCTATCGATGTTGTCGAAAAAATTAGTCAGCAAGGAGGAACGGCATTTATTTATAAAGCAGATGTAGCGAAGGAAAACGATGTTATTAATATGGTATCCAAGACTGTTACAACATTTGGGAAGATCGATGGTTTAGTAAATAATGCGAGTATTACAGCTCAAATAGCTATGGATGACTTAGATGCAGTAACAGAGGATGTGTGGGATTCCCTTTTTAGTGTAAATGTGAAAGGGATGTTTCATTGCGTAAAAGCTGTTGTTCCTTATATGAAAAAGCAACAAGCGGGTGTAATTGTTAATATAGGTAGCGTAGCAGGCATGACTGGACTAGGCTCTTCTATCCCATATGCAGCAACTAAATCAGCAATTCACACAATGACAAAGTCGTTAGCTCTCGCATTAGCACCCTATGTTAGAGTGAATTGTATATCTCCCGGCGCAGTTGATACTAGGTGGTGGTCTGATAATAAACAAAAGATGTATCAACTTGCAGGCAATTTACCACTTAAGAGAATATCAACACCTAATGATATTGCAGAAGCTATTCTTTTTCAACTGACTCAAGAATCTGTCACTGGCCAAGTTTTTACCATCGATAATGGTCAAACTCTCTAAACATCATGTTAAATGCTCTCTTATTTGACATGCCATATTACCGTTATATATTCTAAGTTAAATTCCTAAAATAAAAAGATCCTAACCTTGAACACTTAGCGGAGTTTAGGTGAGGATACTCTGTTTAACCTTCATCGGGTGGTTTGCCACCGATCTTAGCAACAGATAAGAACAATGGTGGAAAGGTACATTCATTCTGATTTCTAGAGGGCAAGCATATGAAGTAAAACTAGAGATGACTTATGCAGCAGTATGGATAATGATTTCTGGATGTTAATTTCAGTAAATAAGAGGGAAAATTAAGTTATTTACACTGTACGAAATAATGATCTACAAATCTATTCAGTCCCAAAAATTTGTCTCTGCTACTGGAGGCTTTATTAAAGGAACAGATTATTGTCACCTTTCCAACTGATAAGAATAAACACGAACGATTAAACATTAAGCTATTTTATCGTTCGTAATTTAGTTTGACAATCGCTCTTTGACTTGGTAAAATTAGTTTGTTGTGATTAAAATTCAATTGGCGGAGGTGCCGTGAATGTCTTCAGTAGTAGTAGTAGGAACCCAGTGGGGAGACGAAGGTAAAGGTAAAATTACAGATTTCTTGTCCCAGAACGCAGAAGTAGTTGCACGTTATCAAGGTGGTAACAATGCAGGACACACGATAAAATTTGATGGTATTACATATAAATTACACTTGATTCCATCAGGGATCTTTTTTGATGATAAAGTATGTGTGTTAGGAAATGGAATGGTAATTGATCCTAAAGCATTGATGGAAGAAATTAAATACTTACATGATAAAGGAGTAAGCACAGATAATTTACGCATTAGTAATCGTGCGCATGTTATCCTTCCTTATCACTTAAAACTAGATATTTTACAAGAAGAAGAAAAAGGCATTAACAAAATCGGTACAACGAAAAAAGGAATCGGCCCTGCTTATATGGATAAAGCAGCTCGTGTTGGTATCCGTATTGCAGATTTACTAGATAAAGAAGCATTTCAAGAAAAATTAGAAAGTAATTTGAAAGAAAAAAATCGTCTATTTAAAAAAGTTTATGAAACAGAGCTTGTTCAAGTAGAAGATATTTTAGAAGAGTATTATGAGTATGGTCAGCAATTAAAGAAATATGTTGCAGATACATCTGTGGTATTAAATGACGCATTAGATGATGGTAGACGTATTCTTTTTGAAGGTGCACAAGGGGTTATGCTTGATATCGATCAAGGGACTTATCCATTTGTTACATCTTCGAATCCAATTGCTGGTGGAGTTACAATTGGTTCTGGTGTTGGACCTTCTAAAATTGACCATGTTGTCGGGGTTTCTAAAGCCTATACAACACGTGTTGGTGACGGGCCGTTCCCTACTGAACTTCATGACGAGGTAGGCGATAAAATTCGTGAAGTAGGAAATGAATATGGTACAACAACAGGAAGACCACGCCGTGTAGGTTGGTTTGACAGTGTAGTTGTGCGCCATGCACGTAGAGTAAGTGGTATTACGGATCTATCCCTTAATTCCATCGATGTTCTAACGGGAATAGAAAACTTAAGAATTTGTACAGCATACAGGTACAAAGGTGAAATCATGGAAGAATTCCCAGCAAGCCTAAAAGTACTTGCAGACTGTGAGCCGATTTATGAAGAGCTACCAGGCTGGAAGGAAGACATTACAGGTGTAGAAAGTCTACATGAACTTCCTGAGAATGCAAGACATTATTTAGAGCGTATTTCACAATTAACGGGTATCCCACTTTCTATTTTTTCTGTAGGACCTGATCGTACGCAAACAAATGTTGTAAGAAGTGTATACAGCTAAAAGACATTAGACTACAATAATAAGTAGTTCAATGTTGGAGTAAAGAAATTATTCTTTGCATCCTTCATTGGACTACTTTTTTTATTTTGAGTATGAAATGAAAAAAATAGTAGAAATATTATGGTAGGAAGCGGCGTAAATATTTTTGAATTAAATTATCAATAAATATGGCAAAAAATCAAATATTAATAATAATAACCATTAACTTTCCCGAAACCAATTGACAATGATTATCATTATCGATATCTTCTTTATAAGGGACATAAATTGAGGAGGAATCTCAAATGTTGCAATTAAAGGATAACGATTATGAGAAGATGCCAGGTCATTGGGTATTAGCAAGAATGGGAAAAACTGTACTTAGACCAGGTGGGATTGAACTTTCAAAAAAAATGATAACAAATCTTCATATTACAGATAGAGATAAAGTTGCTGAATTTGCACCTGGATTAGGCATAACAGCACGATTAGCCTTAGAAAATAATCCTTTTGCCTATACTGGAATTGAACAAGATCCAGAAGCTGCTAGAAGGGTCGGTTTGTATTTAAATGGAGTTAATCAAAAGTGTTCCGTTGCAAATTCTGAAGAAACCGGGTTGGAAAATCAATCAACTACGATTGTTTATGGTGAAGCAATGTTAACCATGCAATCAAATAAACTTAAGAATAAAATAATTGGTGAGTCCCATAGAATACTAGAACCTGGTGGGAAATATGGCATTCATGAAATGTGTTTAATTCCTGATAATATATCAGAGGATATGAAAAAGGAAATTCAGAAAGATTTATCTTCAGTTATTCGTGTAAACGCACGGCCTTTAACTATTAGTGAATGGAAAGAAATTCTTGAACAGAATGATTTCAGTATCCTAAAAGTAGAAACTGCACCAATGCATTTATTGAATATTCAAAGATTAATAGAAGATGAAGGTGTAAAGGGCACACTAAAACTAGGATACAATATTCTATCTACGCCAAAGGCAAGAGCCAGAGTATTAGATATGAAAAGTATATTTAGAAAATACAGCAAATATCTAGGAGCTGTCAGTATTGTTGCTCAAAAAAATGTATGATAAGAAGCAATATAATAATGGATTCTAATGATCCATTTGTTTGAATGGGTGCCTTGATAATGAGGCACTTTTTTATTTGACTATGAAATGAAAAAAGTTAGTAGTAAAATTATGGTAGGAAGCGGTATGCTTATTTTGTTGAAGTTCTCAGATTTATTTTCTATAGGTAAAAGTTTTTGCTATGGATTTGTAATGATGGAGTTATTTATTGTACGTTGGGGTGCTTTGATATATGGCGTTTTTTTCTTGAAAATCTCCTATTCTAATCAGAGGTTGTTAATTTTAATACGTGAAAGTGCATTTATTTGTTTAGAGTTGTTTTAAAATTTACTAACTATAAGAAAGGAGATGCTAATATGTATATCGGAATTATTGCTTTAATAACTTCTGCAATATGGTTTGTTGCAATTCAAGAGTTTTTTAAACCTGAAAAAAATCAGAGTAACCGAAAAATAATTACTTTAACATCTGCAGGTTCCTTGTTAACATTAGCTCTAATCGTATATCTTTTTCAAAAATTCAATTATTAAATAGGACAATATTATAAAACGGAACATTCTTATTATGGGGGTCCGTTTTATTACTAATAGCAACATTAAACTTTAACAAGCTAAATAAAAAAAATTGAACGCTAACGGAAGCAAATATTAAATATGGAGTTTAAGATGCTCCAGCTCCTATTGTGTTAACGAGCAGGTTAGTGTAACAAAAAATAGAAATTAATGGGGGAGAGATAGAAAAATGACTGTGAGGTTAGAGGAAATGAGTGCGAATGAATTTCAACAATATCTAAGTTTTGCAATTAAGAACTTTGCAGACGAGCAAATTAAGTCTGGAAATTGGGAGCCGCATGAGGCAATAAGTAATGCAAAAAAAGAATATGAAAAATTGTTGCCTGAAGGACAAAATACAGAAAATCATAACCTGTTTACGATTCGTTATGGAGATAAAGAAGTTGGTGTTATTTGGATAGCAGAAAGAACAGATGCAAAAGGATTTATTTATGATATTAATATTTGGGAAGAAAGCCAATGCAAAGGATACGGTAAAAAGGCTATGCAGGAAATTGAAATCTTTGCCAAAGAAAATGGAATGAATAGTATAGGTCTTCATGTATTTGGTCACAACAAAGTAGCACGATACTTATATGAAAAGTTAGGATATAGAGAAACTAATATAAAAATGGAAAAAACACTATAAGTCACATTTTTGAAGGTATGGAATGTTAGGGGATGCGGGTAAAGAAAACAGTAAAAAGTAGATTTTACTATTGAACAACATGATAGTGAAAGATGAAAGGGGGAGCTTTTTCTTGGGGAAAGTTAAAACCCATCCGTTAATAATATTGGCTTTAATAATAAGTTCTATTTCGATGGCACTATATGCTTACCGAAACTATACTAATCAGAAAATAGGCTATGGAATAGTATTTACATTCCTATTTATCTTTCTAATAGGACTGGTCATTCATAGTATTATAAGGAATATAAAAATAAATAATGAAAATACCAAGTAATTTTAATCTATTTTAACAAATGGGTGCTTATCTTAAATAAGTTCTAGCGCAGCAGATTTCTTGAAAGAAGCAATTTTAATTCACATAGAGGAATAATGAGTCATTATGACATTGGAGGATAATGATGGATATTAGAGAAGCTACAATAAATGATGTCCCTGACTTGGTTTCATTAATGGAACAACTTGGTTATCCAACTTCAATCGATAAGTTTAAAATGAGGTTTAATACTATTACTGCAAATCCAAGCTATCATACACTAGTGACGGAGATGGATGGAAAAATTGTTGGCATGGCAGGTTTATGTACGGGTTTGTTTTATGAATATGATGGTTCATATGTTCAAATTGTTGCTTTTGTTGTAAACACAAACTATCGAAGAAAAGGGATAGGTGAAAAACTAATACAAGAAGTGGAAAGTTGGGCAAAAAAACAAGGTGCTATTGCAATAGCTTTAAACAGTGGAAATCGTAAAGAGAGAGAGGTTGCACATCATTTCTATACAAGTATGGGATATACAGCTAAAAGTACCGGATTCGGTAAGAGTCTTATTTAAAGGATAGCGTTTGTTAAATAAGTTTGTCTAATAGGTAATTAGAAAAAATCAGACCTAAATGGGGCGGGTATTATGAAGGTTGCATTTTTTGATAGAGATGGCACCATTATAGAGGATTATCCAGACCATGAGTGGACTTCAATAATGCATCCAGTGTTTATAGATGGAGCCATTAACACTTTAAAAGAAGTAATAAGCAAAGGGTATAAAGTAATTATTGTTACTAATCAATATATTATTAATGAGGGATACATCACATTAGAGCAATACCATAATATTAGTGATCAAATAATTAGAGAACTGAAAATTCATGACATTGATGTGCTTGATGTCTTTTATTGCCCTCATGCAAAAAATGAGGGTTGTCAATGTATGAAACCTCGAAATGGAATGATACAACAAGCAATAGAGAAATATCCAAATATAAAATTAAAAGAATCGTTTATGATTGGGGATTCAGCGGTTGATATTGAATTAGCCATAAGAATGAAAATAAAAGGATTTGGTATTGGAGTTGGAGCAGGTTACGAAGATGATAATATAGTCCAATTAAAAAATATAAGTGAATTGGTACAATACATCTGACTTTGCGAACTATTGTAGTTAAAGTAATGAGAGCAAATATTAGATAAGAAGTTGTCGATGCAAGAGCTCCTATTCTGTTAAAGGAAAGATTTCTTGAAAAAGAAATGGGGAAAGAAAATGCGTTCTACAAAAATTATGTTGCTTGGTATTGCGATAATGATAGTAGCCTTATATATAACTGAAGTCGAAGGAATATTAAATGGAGATAAAGAGGTCTTTATCTTAGTAATTGGTTTTTTTATTACTATTATAGGGTTATTAAAAAAAGATAAGACTGAATAAATATAGGAAATGGGTTATTCCACCAACGGAAGCAAGACTTAAACAAGGGATCGTCGATAACGCCGATCTTATTTTTGTGCCTAAAAAATCATTGGAATTTTATGTTAAAATAAATGTGTGAAACGTACTACTTAAATTAACAAAGCAGGTGTGCAAAAGAAGACTTTTCCATTATGTTCAAAGAAAAGTTGAGATATTGTAATTTTAAGTTGAAAGGAGAATGAAAAATTTGGAGGGTTTTGAATTTTTCGTTTATATTTCCTTGGGGGTTATCGTATTATACGCTATTACCTCGATGCTATTGAAAAGAAATAAATATGACAAGTATGTTGGTATAGTGTTTGTTGGTCTGCTTTCATTAAGTATAGTAACCATTGTCATCAGTTTTATTGTTGGTGGATGGGCTGGAATGGGAGTGGGGTTTATTGGCCTTTCTATTCTTATAGGTGCAATTATCGGTGGCTTGATTTCCAGTTTGATTAGCTTTTCTCGGCCAAATTGAATTTAAAAGTAAGATGTGTTTCTTCTAATAAAGGTTTGCCATTTCTTATTGAAAGGATGCAATAGTTGAAGAGTGAGTTAGGTAGGAGGGCTTAATTTGAATATAGATACTGATTCATTGGTTTCTTTTCTTATTATGTGGGGAATACCAACTTTTATGGTTGTTAGAGGTTATTTAAAAATGGATATAGATGATAGGAACTCTGCAAAGAAAGATTTTAAATCGGCACAATTTATTTTCACTATCGGCTTACTTGTAATAGGTCATTTTTTCGCTTCTTTTGGAAATCTACTGACCCTAAATATCATTAAGTTCCTTGGAATTTTCTTAATTACTATAGCTGGGATTACAATAACGGTGGTTATGTGGAGAAAAAATAAAATTAAAAGTACGTTAGCACCAGTGCTTATTGCAGTTGCAATTTATTTCTTGATTTAATAATAGAAACAAAGTATTAATTAGATCAACCTAAAATTTTCATGCAAATAAAAGGAAAAGGGGCCCTGTATTATATGAACCTTATACCTGAATCTTCAAACCTAAAAGACTATTTAGTAGAAACAGATATAATAGATTTTTCACATCCGTTCATTAAGGAGCTAAGCAAAGAATTATTTAATGAGGGTCAGACGGAGATTGAACAGATTAAAACAGCATTCTTATTTGTGCGAGACGAAATTTCTCACTCGTGGGATATTCAAGGAACACGAATTACCTGTAAAGCATCTGATGTCCTTAAAGTAAAAGAAGGAATATGTTATGCTAAATCGAATTTATTAGCTGCGATATTAAGGTTACAAGGGATACCCGTGGGCTTTTGTTATCAACGACTAATGATTTTTGATACACCTGAAAAGGGATATTCGCTTCACGCGCTTAACGGAGTGTTTATTAGTCAGTTAAATCAATGGATACGGTTAGATGCTCGAGGAAATAAACCAGGAGTTCAAGCAGAATTTTCTACAGAAATAGAAAAATTAGCATTCACCGTTCAACCAGAATTTGATGAAAAGGACTATCCATTTATTTATACAACACCAAATAATAAAACGATAGAGACCTTACAGGTAAATTCTGATGCGATAGAAATGTATAAACATCATTTACCAGACTACATATAAATACGGTAACGCTCTTTTGGGTTGAGCTGGTACCCTAGTTTTTAAAGCTTATGACGTTCTATCATAAGAGTAAATATATTATGTCAGTGGCGGGGTGGAGAAGAACCTTATGAATGGATTCAAAAATATATTGATTGCATTCTTTTTAGCTGAATTTGGTAGGGCTATATAGATTATCAAAGTTACTTATGAGCAATATTAATTAACTAATGCCCGACTTTATACAGGATTAGTAATTGGTCTAGTTTTTTCCTGGGCTAGTATTAAATTAATTTTTTTTGTTGTTGTAGATAGATTTAATCGAAAATATTCTTTAGATAAAGTTTCGAAATGGGCATCGCAAGTAGAGTTAAAAACTTTACTCCAATTCTTTATTTAAGATAAAAGAAAGTCTCATCGATCTTTCCTAATGGCCCTAACCATGTTAATAAAGAATGGAGCAAGGAGTTCATATCAGATCTTTATTTCTTTTATAGGAACGCTTTAAAGATATAAAGTTAATGATAAACCAAACTAGCCCAACACTTAACAGAAATCCTATAATTTCAATCCACTCATTTTGACTGCTAGGTGTATTTCCAAATATTAAATAGCACACCATAAAAATTACTACAAAACTACCTGTTCTTATAAAAATAGTTTTCAACTCTCTATTATAGGATTTTTCAGTTGCAATATCTGTATATTCAATACCAGAAAGGATATATCTCCCTAGTACATAAAAAAGAAATACAGCAATAGATAACAACAGTGCAGTTTCTGTGCTTATATTAAAGTAATAATTACAAATAACCATTGCAATAAGGGAAAGGAAAAGTATTATCGATCCCTCAGAGAAAAAATATAACATCTTTCTTTCTTTATATTCGTCATTTGGTAAAAAAAATGATATCCAAGATTTCATTACAATTCAACCTCCCAATATAATTCGTCTAACGTTTTATTAAGTTCTTTTGCTATTGCAATACAAAGTTGAAGAGTCGGATTATACTCCCCTTTCTCTATTAGTCCGATAGTCTGCCTAGTTACACCTACTTTTCTTGCTAATTGTTCTTGAGTCATTGAAGCTTTTATTCGAGTAATTTTCACATTATTTTTCATCTTTTCCCCTACTTAACACGATGTAATATATAACTTCCATATGCAATTTATATATTACATTGAGTGTAAATAAAAGTCAAATTATATTTCAAATATGTATTTAAATCATAAGCACTAGCGGAAAAAATAAAACCCCCATTATTTAATAATTTAATTAAGTTTCAAATGGATACATAAATAAATATTAACTTTTTTGATTTTTTTGAAATTGCTTGCTGGGTTATTACAATTTATAGTGGTTGCGGTTTTATGCAAGAAGCGGTGAAGGTTGTTTTTTGGAAGAATTTAATAAAGAATTAAAACTGAAATTTTAGTATTGAAAAAATAAAAATAATGATATAAAAGTGTGGGAAGTTCACATAGATATTGTCGTAAATCTAGATAAAAAATTCAGCAGCACTAATGTCTTATAAAAATGAAGATAATGGGGAAAGCGTCTGTTGTTTAGGGGTGTGCTTTCTAAAGTTCATCGCCATAAAAGCACATCCTAATTCATTTTCTCCTTTCTCTTTGCCCCTGAAAGCCTTTTGAGTGAATAACAAATAAGCTTTTAAAAACCGAAGACTGATTCCAAATCTATTTTTCGTTTGCCATAGAAATGTATAAATATTGTTTACCCAACTACTTATAAATGTAAGAAAATGATAAAATAACCATAGTGTACTAACTGGAGTAATATCTCAATAAGTTAACAACGTTGTTCCCAAGACGACCAGTTACATTATATGGAAAAATTATTCCATTGGTGGTGAAGAACCTTATGAGTGGATTCAAAAATATATTGATTGCGTTCTTTTTAGCTGAATTTGGTAGGGCTATGTATTTTGTTACGGTTACGTGGGTTCTATATGAATTAACTAATGATCCACTTTATACAGGGTTATTAATTGGACTTGGCTTTTTTCCAGGACTGGTTTTAAATTTGTTTTTTGGTGTTATTGTCGATCGATTTAATCGAAAAAAAATATCCATATTAGCCAATATAATATCTACATTTTCAATGGCAATCTTATTGTTCTTTTTTATAATTGATAAGATTGAACCTTGGTTAATTGTCCTTGTACATATGATCTTACAAGTATCGGGATCACTGTTTCGCCCGGCTATACAAGCTTTCATTGCAGAGAATTTCGATAAAAACCATCTGCCGAAAATTTTTTCTCAATCATCGTCTTCAGCCATTGTAGGTGGATTATTAGGTGCATCAATAGGTGGGATTATTATTAGCATCCTCTCTGTATCGGGCTCTATGTCTATTGTGACAGGGAGCTTTGCAATTGCTTCGATTTCATTATTTCTTATAAAAAGTGAAATAAGAGAAAAACAAAAAGTTTCAAATAAAAATTCTATAATTAAAGACATAACAGATGGATTTACATACATACGAAGTCATAAGTTTTTACTCGGTTTATTTATCATTATGTTTAATGGACAGCTTGTCTTCCACACAAGCCTGGGATTTTTATCTGTATATACAGTAGAGTATTTACTTCAATCAGCTACAGTTTACGGGCTATTAGACGCATCAATCTCGATTGGAGGGATTTTGGCGGGGTTAATAGGAACATGGTGGTGGAGAATCGGTAAAAATAAAATTGCTCTCTATTCACTGCTCGTTGTTTTGGTTGGATTACTATTTGTCGGCATTGCACCTATATTACCAGTTTCATTTGTCGGGGTGATCTTAATAGGACTCGGCACAACCTGGATTCGAGTACTTCTCCAAGCCGTGCAACAGATAGCTACTAATTCAGAGTATCACGGAAGAATGGCAAGCTATCGAATGATAGGAAATCAAGGTTCCGTGGTTATAAGTGCACCAATCCTTGGTTTTGTTGCCACTAATTATGGCGCCAATTATATATATCTAAGCTTAATGATCCCTATTAGCTTATGTATTATATTTGCTCTATTCCAAGCTAACGAAGAGCAATTTATGAAAATAACGAAAAAAATTGCTTAGGTTAACTGGGGGTATTTTGGAAAAAGGACTTAACGTGAAGTCCATAGAATTTTACAGGACTACAGTTTAGTAAATAAGAAAAATTAAATAATGGGTGGGAAACTGATGGATTTTAAGCTGTTAGAAGGAGAAAGAGTAATTTTAATTCCTCTTGAGATGCAACATATGGAACAATTATTTCAATATGCTAAACAACCAGAAATATGGGAGTTTTTACCTGCAAAAATTAATACAAAAGCAAATATGGAGGAATTTGTTTGTGCAGCTATTCAAGGTAGAGAACGTGGAGAAGAGTTTCCATACGTGGTCTTTGATAAGACTTTGGATAAAATCGTTGGTATGACAAGATATTTAAGAATTTCAAAACAAAATAAGAACTTAAATATTGGTTGGACTTGGTATAGCCCGGAGGTTTGGAGAACAAGAGTAAATACGGAGTGTAAATACTTATTGTTACAGTATGCTTTTGAGGACTGGAAAGCTGTTCGTGTTGAGATAATAACAACTATTGACAATAATAGATCTCAAAAAGCTATTGAACGTATTGGTGCAAAAAGAGAAGGAATTCTAAAGAAGAAATATCATGGAGAAGATTATGTTTTTCATAGCATTATAGACGATGATTGGAAAAATGTAAAAAATCGTTTGGAATCTTTCATGGAAGATATATCATGAATTTTTTTGAAAAAGCTAATGAGTGGTTAGCAGAATAAGCGGAAAATTTATAACGTAGCAGAAGCAAAATTATTACTTTACAGTGTGTTTAATAAAAAGATATGAGGGATGAAAAGTGGGAATTGATACAAATGAAGCTAATAGAAAATCGGTGAGGTAATAAGCGGATTTTTCTTTTGCTAATTTAAAACTATTATTGAGATTTGATGGGCTTAAATACGGGCAAAGAGAAAATGCTAAGATGAAACCTTTTCACTTAAGAATCGTAAATAGAGTGAAAGGAGCTTATACAAGATGAAAAAACTAGTAATATTACTTGCCTTTGTTTTTACGATTATTTTACTACCTCAGCATGTCTTTGCTGTGGACTTTTCAATTGAAAATACAGAAATCAATGCTTACTTACAGGAGAACGGTGATGTGCAAGTGATAGAGCAACACACCTATGAATTTGATGGCGATTTTAACGGAATCACTCGCACCCTTATTCCAAAGGAAAATACACAAATAATAGACTTTCAAGCATCTGAAAATAACACTTCTTTAGATATTGAACAGGAAGAGAATCTTTACAAAGCCTATCGAAGCGGTTCAGACGAGGAGGTCAAGGTTGATCTTTCTTACACCATCAAGAATGGTGTAGAGGTCTACACAGACTTGGCACAATTTTACTGGCCTTTTTTCGACACTAGTAATGAATCGACGTATCAAAATATGGATATTTACGTGTATCCGCCTCAATCACCACAAGAGGTGCTAGCCTTGGGTTATGATGAAGCATACGATACATCGAATATAGAGTCTGATGGTGTTGTTCATTTTGCCATGGGAGAAGTAAAAAGCGGAACAAACGGAGATATCCGGGTAGCTTATGAAGCTTCTCTATTTCCTTCAGCAAGTGTGTTAGAGAACAAAACAATTCGTGAGAATATACTAGCAGATCAAGCTAAATTGGAAGAGGAAGTAATAGCTTATGAGAATAGACAGGAGCTATTAAGTCAGATTTCACCTTATATTGTAAGTGGCTTTACACTATTTTTACTCGTACTTTTTTATATAGCTTGGAGAAAAAAGAAAAGTAGATTATGGGAAGTAGACCGTAGCTCTTCGCAAGCACAATTATTACCAGATCAAGAAATGAGTTTACCAGCTACCATGCTGTATATGAACCATATGTATCCCAAAAGCAACCTTCTGGCTGCATCTTTATTGGATCTAGTTAGGAAAGGGAAGGTCAATCGAGATGGCGAGACGACCTTTGTTGTCGTAGATGCCAATACAGACTACCCACATGAACGCCTACTGATTAATTGGCTGTTTTATAAAATAGGAGATAACGGTGTCTTCTCTTTAGAAAACCTTGAGGACTATACAAAGAAAAAAGAAAATTATTCCACCTACAACAGTGACTTTCAACATTGGGTGCAAGCGGTAAAAGCTGAGATAAAAGAAAACGATTTGGTTGATAAACAAATAGGCTTACGTTGGACAATAGCAGTAGCAGGTTCTCTGCTCATTCCATTTAGTATTCTTTTAGGAGTTCATTCCCTTTTTATGTGGATGTTTTTCACAATATTTCTAAGCATAACCTTGATATTATTTGCGATCATCTTTCAACCGAAAACCGTTCTAGGACTTAGAATTAAACAGCAGTGGCAGACCCTTAGCTCCAATTATGATAATATCAGTGAATCTGAGTGGAATGACTGGATGAAAGATAAACAAATGCAAGCATTTATTTACGCCATCGGTACAGGCAATAAGTCGATGCAGAAAAGAAGCGAAGATATGGGTCACAACTTCGCACCAACTCATAATAATCCGCAGACAAATGATTTTGTCATGTTTATGGTCATAGCAGGCACGCTGAACAACCATTTTGATAATGCAAGCTCATCAGTGTCAGCTGCTTCTGGCAGTAGTGGTGGTGTTCCCGGCGGCGGAGCTGGAGTTGGTGGTGGCGGAGGAGGATCAGGTGGTTTCTAAGAGGAAGGAAAGCAATAGTTATAGCACTGTTATAAAATTAGAGAGCCTAAAATATACAAGCTTACATGTGGAGCGTGTATATTTAGGCTCTTTTTTATAACTTTTTTTTATAAGTAAAGTATAAATGGTTGTTGACTAAGCCCATTTTGATATGTAACTCGGACTATAAGAATCCATTTTTTGCAATAACTCTGTAGGGTCAGAGGCAATAAGTATCATTTCTCGGTAACTTTTATTCATAAAACCCTGCTCAATTGTGTGGTCTATCAATGTGATTAAAGGGTTGAAAAAGCCATTCACATTTAATAATCCACATGGTTTTGCATGATAACCCAGCTGTGACCAAGTAAATACTTCAAACCACTCTTCTAATGTTCCCGCACCTCCAGGGAGAGCAACAAACCCATCAGCTAATTCTGCCATTTTCGCTTTGCGTTCGTGCATCGTTTCAACTATATGAAGTTCCGTTAATTGCTCATGGGCAATTTCCACATCCTTCAGCTTTTGAGGAATTACACCGACTACATTTCCTCCATAGTAGAGAGATGTATCAGCCAAAGCACCCATACATCCAACTTGAGCTCCACCATAAATCAGTGTTCTATTTCTATTCGCTAATTCTTCACCAAGCTTTTCTGCACTTTGCATATAAATACTATCAGTACCTGTACTCGATCCACAAAATACAGCAAGATTTTTTATTTCCATCGCAATCACCTTCAATCCTTTTTCAAATAGTTAACGATATCTATTTGATAGTTTATTTTTATGTTCTAGGAAAATATCTTCTAATTCGATATTATATTTGTTAGCAATGACAGCTACATTTCCCAATACATCTCCAAGTTCCTCTGTTAGATGTTTCTTACCCTCATTGAATGAAGTGACATATTCATCTGGACGATCTCGTCCAATTTCAAGGGCTCTTATAGCTCTAGCCACTTCTCCAGTCTCTTCTGATAAAAAGCCGATACGTATAAATATATCTAAATCAGCCCAACCTCTTGATTTGTAGTATTCAGCAATCCATTTTTGAAATTCTTTTGCTTCCATCTAATAGCTCACTCCCCCATAATCCTTTTCGTTGTTTTAATAGCCTGTTCTTCCTCCTTTTAGTGAAAGAAATCATCAACTTTAAAATTTCGATTAACGCATTAACATTAATTTACCATCTATTATAAAAGAAAGCACTAGTTAAAACTTCGTAATAATTTTTTAATAATCACTGCAGAAATACCTAGTTATATAGTTATTTTCCTTTAATTTCTTTATAAAAAGACTAGAATAACAGAGTATCTGATATGTAACAGTTCTGGGAAATAATGTTACGAATGATACAATTATATTACATCTTGATTAAAAGCCTTTAATTCGAGACGCTACCTATGGTAAATTAGTAAAGGATTAAAAATTGTAAAAATTAATTTACAAACAACATAGATAAAAAGACAGGGAAAAAACATATAAATTAGAAATTATTAGGGATTATGCAGGAGGACTTACGTAATGAAGCAAAGCAATCGTAGGAAAAATAACTTAGTTGGCTATCTGAAGAGAGTTACACTCGCTTCTATTCTTGGACTAGCATTAACCACGCAAGTAGCATATGCAGACGATCTTAACTTATCTACTATTTTTCATGTTTATGTCGATGGAGAGCACATCGGAGTTGTTGATGATCAGCAATTAGTGGAGAGTCACGTGGAAAATTTAATTAATCAAAAAGAAGCGGAAAAAGAAGGATATAATTACGTAGTAAATGAGAACGTTAAATATGTATCCGAGAAAGTTTTCCAACCAAATGCGAAAAACACAGAAACAATGGAATACTTAGAAGATGAGCTTACGCTTTCTGTTGATGCACAAGCAGTTATGATTGGTGATGCGAAATTAGGTTATTTTGCTAATGAAGAAGCAGCACAACAGGTGCTACAAGCATACAAGGAAAAGTTCGTTAATAAGGATATTTTAACCAAGCTTGAAAATGAAGAGGAAACAGGTCAAAAACTTCAAGTTGGCGATTCTGTGATTATAGATGTTTCTTTAACTGAAGAAGTTACATATGAAGCTGAAAAAGTTAAAGAGGATGAAATTTTATCATTAGAACAAGGCTTAAAGCTTTTGGAAGATGGTACGTTAGAGGATAAGAAATATAAAGTAAAAGAAGGCGATGTGTTAGGTTCGATTGCATCGGCATATGACTTATCAAAAGAAGAGCTGTTAAATTTGAACGAAGATTTAACAGAAGATAGTTACCTGCAAATTGGACAAGAACTTAACGTAGTACAGAAAAAACCATTTGTAGAAGTAGTTGTATTAGAAGAAAAGCTAGAAGAAGAAACAATCGAATTTGAAACAGAAACAGTAGAAGATAAAGATATGTATAAAGGTGATAAAGAAGTTACGCAAGAAGGTAAAGACGGAAAAGCAGAAGTACAGTTTAGCGTGAAGAAAGTAAATGGAAAAGTAGTTTCAGAAGGGAAAGTAGAAGAAACTATTACAGCTGAGCCTGTAAAAGAAATCGTTAAAAAAGGTACGAAGGTTGTACCATCTCAAGGTTCAGGTCAATTCCAGTGGCCAGCGGTTGGCGGATATATTTCTAGTCATGTTGGACCTCGTTGGGGATCTCAACATAACGGAATCGACATTGCAGGTGTAAGCAATCGTTCTATTTTAGCTGCAGATCATGGTGTTGTTCGTTCTGCTGGATGGCATAACGGTGGTTATGGCAATCAAATCGTTATTGATCATAACAATGGTTACCGTTCATCTTATTCACACCTAGCATCTATTTCTGTAAGTGCTGGCCAGTCCGTTGAAAGAGGACAAAAAATTGGTGTGATGGGAACAACAGGAAGATCTACAGGCATTCACTTACATTTTGAAATCTATAAAAATGGTGCCCTTCAAAACCCAGCTAATTTAGTAAGATAAGTCAACTATTGTATAAATACCCGCATAAATTATAAGTTAAACCCTTGTTACCGAAAAGTAACAGGGGTTTTTATATCTATAGGAATTGATAATAAAAGGAAATAATGCGATCGAGATAAAAGACAGAAAAAGACTTTTTAGTAAAAGTACGTTAAAATAAGTAATTAGAATGGTGTAATTTATACGCTCATTTAAAATGAACCAATACCATAGATTCCATTATTTTTAGAAAAGGACGTGACCATATGAGTCTCAAAATATTAGTCGTAGATGATGAAAAGCCAATTGCAGATATATTAAAATTTAATTTAGAAAAAGAAGGGTATGCAGTTGTTTGTGCATACGACGGGGATGAGGCAATTGATCTCGCTCAAAAGGAAGACCCAGATCTTATCCTACTTGATATTATGCTGCCAAATAAGGATGGAAATGAAGTATGCAGGGAAATTAGAAAAACGCATAGCATGCCAATTATAATGCTAACAGCAAAAGATTCCGAAATTGATAAAGTACTAGGCTTAGAGCTTGGTGCAGATGATTATGTCACCAAACCCTTTAGTAATCGCGAATTAATTGCTAGGGTGAAGGCGAACCTTCGTCGTCAGCAACAACCGGCAGATACAAAGAGAGAGACAAAGGACATTTCAATCGGATCTTTAGTGATTCATCCAGATGCTTATACGGTAACACGTGACGGCAAGCAAGTAGAGCTTACTCACCGAGAGTTTGAACTACTACATTACTTAGCACGCCACATTGGGCAAGTTATGACAAGAGAGCATTTACTTGAGACGGTATGGGGCTATGATTATTATGGTGACGTTCGTACAGTGGATGTAACGGTACGTCGTTTAAGAGAAAAAATTGAAGATAACCCAAGTAATCCACTTTGGATCGTAACAAGAAGAGGTGTCGGATATTATTTGCGAAATCCTGAACAGGAGTAATGCTGCATGAAACGAGTTAGTTTTATACAATCGATACGACTAAAAATTATAGTGATTTTAACTTTGTTCTTATTGCTTGCCATTCAAGTGATTGGTGCTTATTTTGCGCAGAAATTAGAAGAAAATTTAGAAGAGAACTTTTATAATAATGTGTCGGATCGATTGGAGGTATTAACAACCAATCTCGAGGAAGCATTTAGTGAAGAACGAGTAGAAGATGGTGAAGGTCCGACCCTGCAACAAGATGTGCAAAATATCTTAAGTCTTTACTCTAGTGATCTATTTTCTGATCTTCGGGTTATTGATACACAGTTTCGTGTAGTTGGTGCCAAAGGGCAATTAGAACGGATCGGCAAACGCGTCAGTGGGGAAAACGGGATCACCGTCGCACTAATGTACGGAGAGCCGGAAGATGAAATTATGTTAAATGAAAGTACCCGTGATCGAATGCTTGTAAGAACCGTACCTCTCATGAGCGGTGAAACCCCAATTGGTGCTGTTTCAATTCAGGCATCAATGGAAGGCGTCTATGAACAAGTTCAAAAAATTAACCGAATCTTTTTAAATGGAACAATTCTCGCTATTATTATTTCGATTATATTGGGAATGTTTATTGCTCGGACAATCACCAAGCCGATTACTGAAATGCGAAAACAAGCAATCGTGATGGCTGAAGGTGATTTCTCACAGAAGGTTAATGTATATGGCAGTGATGAAATTGGTCAATTAGCGACAACTTTTAATGATATGAATGATAAATTAAGACAAGCAAATCTCACCACAGAAGAAGAAAGAAGAAAGCTGAGCTCTGTTCTTTCGAATATGTCTGATGGCGTTATTGCTACTGATGAACATGGTCACATTGTCTTGATGAATGAGCCAGCAGTGAATCTGATCGGATTGACCTTTGAACAAGCAAAGGGAAGAACCTTAATTGAGGTCTTGCAATTAGAGGATAAAGTAGTTGATGTTAGAGAACTAGAGGAAACAGGCTCTGTCACGATTGATTTTAGTGATGATGAAGCATTCTTCTTAATAAAAGCTAACTTTTCAGTCGTACAGGATGAATTTGAACACTTTAATGGACTTATCACCGTTATCAGTGATGTAACGGAACAGGAAAAAGTGGAGCAGGAGAGACGAGAGTTTGTTTCGAACGTTTCGCATGAGCTTAGGACACCACTTACAACCATGCGCAGTTATTTAGAGGCTTTAACAGAAGGTGCATGGAAAGATGAATCGATTGCACCTCAATTCCTTGAGGTAACACAAAATGAAACAGAGCGAATGATTCGACTGGTAAATGATTTATTACAATTATCTAAAATGGATCATAAGGAAAAAGCGATGTATAAAGAACGCGTCAATATTGTACCGTTTTTCCATCATATTATTGATCGCTTTGAGATGAATAAGCTAGAAACGATTGGGATTGATCGTAAAATACCGAGAGAGAGTATTTTTATCTGGCTAGATAAAGATAAAATTACCCAGGTAGTTGATAATATTATTTCTAATGCCATCAAATACTCGCCAGAAGGCGGGAATATAACGTTTCAGGTAATCAAAGAAAAGCAACGGGTTAGAATAAGTATTTCTGACCAAGGGCTAGGAATTGAAAGAGAGAAGCTCGATAAAATATTTGATCGTTTTTACCGTGTAGATAAAGCAAGGTCAAGAGAGCTAGGTGGAACTGGTTTGGGATTAGCCATTTCTAAAGAAATTATTGATGCCCATCATGGTCATATTTGGGCTTCTAGTAAAGAAGGACAGGGAACGACGATTTTCTTTACTTTACCGTTAACCACACGGAAAAGAGGTGGAGAGAAATGAGGAAAAAGCTAGAAGTCTTCCAATCCATCCTGTTAGTTTTTCTCATCGCGTTAAGCTTACTTTTAACGCTAGCCATTTGGAACTATCAGCCCAATTACGAGATCGCTGAGGATGGAACGACAACAGAATCGAAGCTCTCAGGAGAAGAAGAAACAAAACGTGACCTTATTAAGCCTGCGCATATTATTTTTAAAGAAGAGGATCAGTATTTAGGTTTGTCAAAAAAGGAAGAAGAAGCAGAATTATATAAAAATATCCTAGATGTATCGTTGTATAATTTTGAGATTGTTGAGGAAACGGAACCGAGTTATTTTGAAGGCACACGTTCGGTTGAGCTCGTTTTTCCAACATCCATCCCAACAAACGCCCTTTATGAGATGTTTAAAATTGATGATCGCACTATTTTTGAAAGTTATTTTAATCGAATTTATATTTCGTTAGATCGTGAGAAAGCCAGACAACAGGTTGTTTTCAAAAATCAAGATGCAGATGGCACCGATCTAACTGCCACTGTCCAAAATTTTGCACAGCTGATTGACTTGATGGATGAACAACAAATATTTGAGGACTTAATTACGTATCGAAAAGTTAATTTATATAATGAAAGAGAAGTGTATATACCAGAAGAACCAAATCTAATCGGAAGAATATTTAGATATACAACAGTGAATCCTGAATCGGTAACCTTACAGACGATTCTCTTTCAAAATCCATCTGCAATCATTAGTGAGCCAAACCCTGACGGTGGACGAATTTATACAGATGGAAATCGTGAAGTAGTCGTGCAGGGTTATCAAATGGACTTCACAAATTTCACGGTGGCAAGTTCTAGTGACCAACAAACCCAAAGAAATTCTCCACAAGGACAAGGAGAGCTTGGAAATCAATTACTGAATCAAACGATCAATTATGTGAACTCCCATAATGGATGGCCGGTTGACCAGGATGTTACCTTCAGACTAGAGGAATTAAACGTCTCGACCAAACAGACAGATTATCGAATGACTTATGAAAATTATCCGGTATTTTCTGATGTTGGGTTAGATCAGATTTCTGTGAATATGCTAGAGCAAAGCGTTTATCAGTACAGTAGACCATTAATGAAACTAACGTTTTCCTATGACCGCAGACCGACTAATCTTATGAGTGCCGAGGATCTGTTAGGCTATTTAGAGGAAAGTGATAAGTATGAGCTTGATCAAATCTTAGATATTTCAGTTGGCTATCGACTCGAAGAATTGGTTGGTGAGCAATATTTTGATTTAATTCCGACCTGGAATGTAGAAACATTTACCGGGTGGGAGCAGATTGATCCAAATGCAAAACCTGAAAATCAAGGAGGGAACGCATCCAATGCAATGGAGCCAAATTAAAACATTATTCATTTTGTGTTTCCTTATCCTTGATATCTTCTTATTAAATCAATTCATTAATAATTTAGAAACCGATGTAACGTATCTTCCTGAGTTCTCCAGTGAAGAGAGCTTACGGAACAATATTAATGGACTGGAAAATATTCCAGAAGAAACGATGAGTGTCGGCATGCTTTATGCTACTAGAAAAGAAATAACAGAATCAGATGTAAATGAATTATCCGGATTTTCCAATCAGAATATTGTAGTTCTAGAAAACCATTTAATTTTATCGCAACTTCAAAATCCAGTCGAAATAGATGAAGAAGCAATGGATGATTTAGACCTAAATATCTGGAATTTTGATGAGTACGTATATTGGGGAAAAGATGAGAACACGAACTCACTGGTTTTTTTCCAAGAGATCGGTGAAACTATTCTTTATAACCAAAGTGGCGTGTTAATTATTTCCTTGAATGATCAAGGAGAGATGGTTGGTTATGTGCAAACGGTATTAGAAGAAGAAGAGGACCAGCCAGAAGAAGAAGATGTCATCAAACCAATGGAGGCAGTTTCTACGCTTTATTTAAACGGACAAATTGTTTCTGGTGATACGATCACAAACGTAGATATCGGTTACCATAACCTTGCACCACTGCCAAATGGTGGACAAGTGTTAACACCGACGTGGGATATTGAAGTAAATGATTCGGACCATTTCTTTGTGAATGCCATGGAAGGCCATTTCTCTTCACGGGATTTAAATACTTTTGTGACGGAAATGGGTACCTTTATCGAAGAATTAACCGAAACAGTTACAAGTATGAATTATGTGCAAGAAACTGAGGAAGAGACAGAAGAAATTGAGGACGAGCAGCTCCTTGAATTTATCCAGAATTGGTTAGAAATTATGCAGACAACAGATGGAGTGAAAGAAAATGACATTACGCTTTAGTGTATTAGCATCAGGCAGTACGGGGAATGCTTTTTATATAGGAACAGACAAGGAAAATATTTTAGTCGATGCAGGACTAAGTGGAAAAGAGTTAAACCGTTTGTTAGAAGAAGCGGAGATCGATCCCAAAAAACTTTCTAAAATCCTTGTCACACATGAGCACAGTGATCATATTAAAGGCTTAGGCATATTCGCTAGGAAACATAACCTGCCGATCTATGCCAATGCCAACACGTGGAAGGCCATGGAGCATTCGATTGGCAAGATTAGCTTGGATCAAAAATTCGAATTTAAAATGGAAGAAACAAAAACCTTTGAAGATATTGATGTATCTTCTTTTGGTGTATCCCATGATGCCATTGAACCGATGTTTTATACCTTTCATCATGAAGGAAAAAAAGTAGCAATTCTGACAGATACAGGATATGTCTCAGATAGAATTAAGAAGACAGTAGAAGACGCAGACGCACTTATTATGGAGTCGAACCATGATGTGGAGATGCTTAGAATGGGAAGATACCCATGGAGTGTCAAGCGTCGTATATTGGGCGATTCCGGTCACGTATCCAATGATGATTGTGCAATTGCCTTAAAAGATATTATTGGAAATAAAACAAAACGTATTTATTTAGCTCATTTAAGCAAAGATAATAATATGAAAGAACTGGCACGCATGTCTGTAGAGAATGGGTTAAAGGATTATGGTTTTGATATCGGACGAGACCTATCGATTCATGATACAGATCCAAAAAATCCAACACCGCTATATGAAGTCGTGTAACAGGCTTTTCAACTGAGTCTAAAAGGAGCGGAAGCGATGGGGTATTACGACGCAAATTATCCAAAGAAGCGGTCTAATAAAAAAGGGAAGATATTCCTTCCTGTCTTGATTGGAGTTTTGTTAGGAGCATTCTTATTTGCTTTTTTATTACCGACTTTCGTTAAGTACGACCTTCTGCCGTATGAGGTTATTGTGGGAGAGAAAGAAGGCTCACAGGACCGTATATCTAGTGATTCCGCAATAATTGAAAAAAGCGGAGAAAACCTGCAAAATATCGAGGTTGATATTTCTACTACCATCACTGATATTGTTGCGGATGTCTCACCTGCAGTTGTGGGTGTAGTGAATTTACAATCCCAGAGCAGTCTTTTTGAGCAAACAGAATCTGGTGAACAGGGAACTGGTTCAGGTGTCATCTATAAGGTGGATGGAGATCGGGCCTTTGTTGTCACGAATCATCACGTTATTCAAAGTGCAGATGAAGTAGAAATAACATTTGCAGATGAATCTAGGGTAAATGCAGAGATAAGAGGAAGCGACTTATTCACAGATCTTGCTGTACTTGAACTCGACGCAAGCTATGTTGATAAGGTAATTGAGCTTGGGAGCTCGGAAAATGTAAATGTTGGAGAGCCAGCGCTTGCGATTGGGAATCCTTTAGGTTTACATTTATCTGGTTCTGTTACGCAAGGTATTATTAGTGGAAAGCGACGAGCGATACCGCAGGACTTTGATTTAGATGGAAGAGCAGATTGGCAAGCAGAGGTCATTCAGACAGACGCGGCAATTAATCCAGGTAATAGTGGTGGTGCGTTAATTAACATGAATGGTCTGTTAATTGGAATAAACTCCATGAAGATTGCTCAATCCTCTGTAGAAGGAATCGGATTTGCTATTCCAATTGATGATGCGATTCCGATTATTGAACAACTAGAGCAAGAAGGCCAGGTAGAGCGTCCGTATCTCGGTGTAGAAGCCTATTCGCTAAATGATATTGCCCAAGCAGAATGGGAACGAAGTCTTAACCTTCCAGCGGAAGTAGAGGCAGGCATCTATATTAGAAGTATTGAACCGAGGTCGCCAGCAGACAGCGCTGGTTTAGAAGCATATGACGTAATAACTGCATTAGATGGGCAAGCGATTCAAGATATTATCGATTTAAGAAAGCATTTATACCAAAATAAAGAAGTAGGAAGCAACATGGATATAACGTTTTACCGTGATGGTGAAAAGAAAAGTGTATCCATCGAATTATCCTCTTTAGAATACTAAAAAAGAAGAGAAACTCCATTTAATCAACAGTTGTGATTAAATGGAGTTTTTTGTGGATAATAGGGTAGATAAAAGAGAAAGGAACTAACTTTATTATCCACACCCTGTGTACAACATTGAGGATAAGTCACTGTATATAGTAGGGAACATAAATTCTTATACGAAATAAGCCAATCGTTTTGTGAGTATGTGGATAACTTTGGGGATAACTAGTACGGATAGTGGAAAACTTGTGTATAAGCGTTAAGTTTAGCGGGCTGTGTATAAAGCTGTGGATAAGATTGTGGAGCAATGCAAATCATGCATAGATTTATTGCTTTATTTTTAAAAAAATAGTATCTTAAGTTATGGATAAACATGTGATGAATAAAGGAGAGAGAAGCATATGTACACGGAACCAATTTTTCTATTACCTTACTTTCAGGAAAGAATTTGGGGTGGACAAAAGCTACACGATGAGTTTCAATATACAATCCCTTATGAAAAGACCGGAGAAGCATGGGTGATTTCAGCACATCCGAATGGTCCAAGTAAAATTTCAAATGGTCCATTAGAAGGCAAAACTTTGAAGGATGCTTGGGAAAATAATGGAGAACTTTTTAATAAAGAAGCGGATAATACCGAGGCATTTCCGTTATTAGTGAAAATATTAGATGCGAATGATGATTTATCTGTCCAGGTGCATCCAGATGATACATATGCACGTGAAGTGGAAGATGAACCATACGGAAAAACAGAATGCTGGTATGTTTTAAGTGCAGAGCCAGGTGCTGAGATTATTTTCGGGCATCATGCAACAACGCGAGAAGAGCTGACAAAGATGATTGATGAAGGAAATTGGGATCAATTTCTGCGCCGCGTTCCAGTGAGTGCAGGAGATTTTGTCTATGTGCCAAGCGGTACGATTCATGCCATTGGAAAAGGTATTGTAATCCTAGAAACACAGCAAAGCTCAGATATCACCTATCGCGTCTACGATTATGATCGCAAGGATAAAGACGGAAATGGCCGTCAGCTTCACTTAGAACCATCTAAAGAAGTAACGAGTGTTCCACATGAAACACCAACTCTTTCACAGGAGACAACGGTAGAAGAAGGGCTAACAAGTAGAAGATTAGTCCAAGAAAAATACTTTACCGTGTATCACTGGGAGTTAGAAGGATCTGTTACAAAGAGATTAGATGTAGACTTTTTACAAGTAAGTGTGATTGAAGGGGAAGCGGAGATTAACGTGGGTAACAAAGCCTTTTCCATCAAAAAAGGGGATCACTTTATCCTACCAGCTACCATCACCGGCTATAAAGTAGAAGGTAACGCATCCTTTATTGTGTCGCATACGTAAATAATAGAAGCCTTAGCAGAAGGAATTTTGCTAGGGCTTTTTTAGATTTTATTTGTAGGTTTGTGGAAAGTATTTAATATAATTACATTTTCTGGTAAAATTTACTTATAATATAACTCGAAACTTTTCACTGAACTTTAAATTTTAAAGTTGGAGGTGTTTTCATTGGTTGCATTATTATCAGTGATTGCGGATATATGTGGTTCCATTGCACTTGCGATGATGGGCAAAAATAAAAAAGAGAAAGATGAAAGTAATTCGCCTAAATAAAGTAACTAAAGCTGCAAGAATATGTATTTTTTTGATCTTTCTAATTTTAGCATATAAATCAAACGCTCAGATGTTAAAAAAAGGCGATCCCAAAAAATTTTCTATTCGGGATCGCTTTTTTGATTTATTTAGGAAACTTTAAATTTTGAGATAACGCCTTGTAAATCTTCAGCTAATTGTGAAAGCGATTCTGCTGAGGAAGATATTTCCTCCATTGTAGCTAGTTGCTCTTGCGTTGCAGCAGAACTTTCTTGGTTAGCTTCTACACTACTTACTGCAATTTCTTTAACGTTTTCTAATTCATTTGTAATAGATACAGAAATTTCTTCGATATCTTGTAATGATCCTGTTACATCTATTACTTTGTCGGAAACATTACTCATTGCTTTTTGGATATTGGTAAAAGCACCACTTGCGGCATTCGTTGACGCTATGCCTTCAGTAACTTGAACATTACCCTCATCAATAGAGATAACAACTTTTTGAGTTTCTGATTGCATATCTCTAACCATATTTCCAATTTGATCTGCAGATTTTTTAGATTCTTCGGCTAATATTCTAACTTCATTTGCCACTACGGCAAAGCCTTTTCCATGGTCGCCTGCTCTCGCAGCTTCTATTGCAGCATTTAAAGCAAGTAAGTTAGTCTGTTCAGAAATGTCAGTAATTAAGTTTAAAATATTACCAATTTCGTTAGAATGATCATTTAAAGAACGAATAGTAATATTCATCTTATCAAAAGAAGATTTAATATCGTGGATCTTCCCTACAACTTCTTCAATTGACTTTATCCCATTATCTACTTGATCATTTGTGCTAATAGTGGCGCTTTCCATCTCTTTACTATTATCAGAAATTTTATTCATACTCTCTACCATTTCTTGTAATGAAGAAGATACGCTATTAATTTTCTTTAATTGATCTTCTGCCCCTTCATAATTACTTTGAACAAGAGAAGCTAATTGTTCATTGGCTTCCGTACTTTGTTCTGCACTGGCAGTTAGTTGTTCTGATGAGGCAGCAACTTGCATGGTAGATTCATGCGTTTTAGAAATAGTTCCTGATAAATCTTCTATCATTTTATTTAAGGAAGATGCTAATATTCCCACTTCATCTTTTGATTTAATCCTTAACTTATCTAGTGTTAGGTCACCATTTGCTATTTTATTTAATGCAGTAGAAACGGATCTTATAGGTTTTGAAATTGTTCTAATTAAAATAATAGTAATAGCAACAGTAATTAAAATGATTACTGTAGTAATGGATAGCATAGTTATAAGGCTTTGTGTTGTTACATTATTTACTCGTACCCATGCATCGTTCGTTAACTTCTGAGTATCTTCTGCGATAAGTGCATGCGTTTCCCGATAAGAATCAAAGTATTCTTTCCCATCACCAATGTTTTCTCTCGCTTGCTCTATATTTCCTGATTGTACTAAAGCAACTTCAGAATCAAAAAATGATTGAATATCTTCAATTTTAGGTACAGCTTCATCTATTAATGATGCCATAATAGGGTGTCCATCGAGATGCGTATTTATTATTTCTAAGTTTTGACTCACTTCTTCCTTACCTTCATAAAAGGGTTCAAGGAAGCTTTCGTCTCCAGTAACTAAATAACCTCTTACCCCAGTTTCTTGATTAACTAAAGCTGTTAGAATATTATTAGCAGCATTAGATAAAGGTATAGCATCATCAACAATGTTGGCAGTTTCTCCTTTTGCATTTTCTAAACTATACCAGCTTACCGTGATAATTCCTAGGATGAATAGGATTATAATACTAAAACTTACAACTATTTTTTTACCAATTGTCATTTTTTTCTCCTCTTTCTAATTATGTGCAATATAATAATAGTATAATATAACTATTAATAATATAATTCTTTTACACTACAAAAGCAAGAATTTTTTACAAAAAGGCATATTTAAAATATAAACCTTGTGTATTTATGTGACTTTAGGTAATCACTTTTTATGGAAAAAATACCAAAGAAGCGTTGTGAAGGAGTTTTTTGGATGAAATATAATTTTTATCTCCTTTTTACTTTATGGGTATAAAGACTCGATGTTAAATATGGAAAATTTGAGGATGGATGTAGTTTCGTTGTACTTGCGATGAAGGAAAAAAAGAATGATTAAACTATATCAGGTACATAATGGAGTTTTATATTTGGTACACAGTTTTCGAAATGAGATTAGCTCTAAAATGATGAGCGCGAAAAAATGTTCCCCATCATATAGAATAGATGCTATGAAGACTCAACTGAATGTATCTCCGCTAACAATAAATAAGTTATTTCCTGCTCGCAAGTATCTCTTAGAAACCTATGTTTATCAAAAGAATGTAAAGGGTAAAAACAAATATAACCCAATTCCAAGAGAAAGGATGAGCACTATGTCTAGAAAAACACAGTATCAACCTATAGGAGGAAAAGGGAATGAACCATCAGCGGCTCAGGAAGTCATTTATGCAAAAGAATTTAAACGAGCAGATATTGCTGGTGGATATAGAAAACCTAACGTAAATGAAGCTAAAAGGGAAAATCCTAACTTACAACGATAGGTCAGAGTAAATTAGTTTTTAAATTGACCTTTAAAAGTTAGAAGTATTATATCCAGTAGATAATTGGCTGGCGTGAATCCGATATTGAAGCGGAGTCATGCCAGTCAATTTTTTCTTTCTCTGTTTGTTCTCAAATTTACTATTTTCGATCTTAAAAGGAGTATAATTGCTCACCAGGATATATCTCCTGTTCCATTAGATAAGAATGTCTTGCTTAGGTAATTATTTAAATACTATTAACTTAATTATATGAAATACTAGCGTTATATTAATTAATGATAAATAAATAATCGTGATGTAAAATGTATGTATAAGTTACTAATACTTGGAGTGATTACATGTTTAAAAATCTATTTAAGAAGAAAAAAGATCTAGACGAATTATCCACTTCTAATATTGATGAAGTGAACGAAATTGAAATTGAAGAAGATCTAGTTGCGGATTTAAAAGGTGAAGCAGAGAATTTGAGTGCTGAAGATATAAACCAACACGAAAAGCATTTCTCAGATGAAAAGCTTTGGACTAAGGTTCAAAAATATTCTAAAAAAGCTGGAACATCTGTAGTTTACGCCGTTTTATTACTCTATTACACGCTCCAAAAGCCAGATGTACCCTTAAAAATTAAAGCAACCATTGCTGGGGCTTTAGGTTACTTTATTTTGCCATTAGACGTTATACCCGACTTTGCAGTTGGTGTAGGATATGTTGATGACTTAAGTGTTTTAATATTCGCTTTAATTTGTATTTCGCAAGTGAAAAGTGAGCCATTTCGCAATTTAATTTTGAGCCACTTCTTCAGCACTTGTTTTTATCCATTCTTCAGTTTCTTTCATTC
>NZ_QPJJ01000012.1 GCF_003337485.1 Saliterribacillus persicus | reverse complement strand
AATAATATGATTGCCCAAGTGAGGCAACCCCATTTTGCTCGTTTTTTAGTACGTTCAATATTCTTTTCGAAATCATTATCGATATCCATTGTTACCCCAATCTTTTTGACTAAAAATATTTTTAATTACTGTATCTCTTCTTCCACTATCCTGCTGCTTAGTTCAACAGTGGTAGCCACAGCATTGCACCCGTTAGTTCAACAAGTTCTTCCTTCTTTTCGACTAATTTTATCCTTTAAATGCATAAGATTTGCTTCCTTTCACATCTGTGTTAATCCTAAATAGCCCCCCTGAAAAAGGGTAATAATTAAGTTGTTCTTTATTCAGCCCCGTCCTTGCAGTAGTTATATACAATTCATTTAAATTTTCCCCTCCAAATGTACACGAAGTTACATTTAATGCAGGGACTTCTATTGAGTCTATTTGTTTACCTGTTACAGGATTCCATCTAGATACTTTTGATCCACCCCAATGGGCAATCCACAACATTCCTTCTTCATCAATAGTCATCCCATCAGGAAATCCTTCGCCATCTGAGAATTTGATAACATCAATAGGGTTATCAATATCTCCTGTCTCAACATTATAATTAAAACAACAAACATTTTTAGTTAATGTATCTATGTAATACATAAACTTATTGTCTGGTGACCAGGCTATTCCATTTGATAATCCAACTTTATCTATTTTCTTTTGTACTTTCATATTCGTATGTAAACAATAAAGAGCACCTTGCTCTTTAGCATAAAATTTATTCATTGTTCCTGACCAAAAACGTCCATATGCATCGCATTTCCCATCATTGAATCTATTATTTGGTAAATGGCTCTCTGGTTCATCAATAGGGATAACTTTTTCCGTATCAAAATTAAAATAATAAAAACCGTTTTCCATTGCCAGTATTGCCTCGTTTCTATTTCTAGGAACAATTGCTCCAACATATTGTTCTAACTGAATACCACGGTTTTCATTTGTTACTGGATTAAAAATGTACACCTTTTTTTCTAAAATATCTACCCAATACAATAATTGCTTTACACTGTCATACCACGGACATTCACCTAGTGTCGCTTTGACGTCTAGAACCAATTCCAATTCTCCTACCAACCCAAACACCTCGTACTATTTATTCTAAATGTACTTTTCTCTGTAATAATATTGCAAAATCCTTCTTGGACAAACCTGCTACGTTTTAGAACAATACTTCACAAACTTTATGTTTATCTTACCATAAAAATCCATATTAACTTGCAAAAACAAGTAAAAAAGATATCTTTACCATATTAAAAGAACAACTCTACAATCAATTAACATACCAAAGTGTAGGTTAAAGTGTAACCCTACACTTTCCAGTTTCCCCTAACAATTTGATGTGCAATTATTCTTACATTTCAAAAGTAATTATAAGGGGTAATCTCTTTATATCAATAAAAAACGACTATAAATTGAAGTGCAATTTATAGTCGTTTTTTATTAAATTTTTAATGTTTGCGATGGGTAACGGAACCCGTTATTTTATTTAGCAACTTTTTAATATTTTTAATAGATAGCTAGATTTGATAAACTATTCTTAAAGAATGTGGGGTGATTACTTGAAGAGAATTCATGTGATAGTCACAGGTCGTGTACAAGGAGTTGGTTTTAGATTTTTCACCCAACAAGTAGCGACAGAACATGAAATAACTGGATGGGTGAAAAATTTAACTAACGGAGACGTCGAAATTGAAGCACAGGCATCATCGAATAATTTAGATGCTTTTCTAAAAAAACTAAAAAAAGGTCCAGGATTATTTGCATCTGTGAAAGATACTAAAATAGATCAAGTTGAATCAATAGAAAATGAAGATTCTTTTCGAATTCTTTATTAATGGATCTGAAAATACAAGAAAGACCACTATTTATAATAGTGGTCTTTCCTATGTAAAGTTATTTCTCTTCAAAGAATTTACGATTTAAAGAGATATACTCATGTTCTTTTTCAGGTACTTCATCTTCCATATAAATTGCTTCTACAGGACAAACTGCTTCACAAGCTCCACAGTCTATACAGATATCTGGATCGATGTAAAACATGTCTTTACCTTCTTCTATACAATCTACAGGACAAACCTCTACGCATTCGCCTGCTTTTTCTTGTTCACAAGGGGATGTAATTACAAATGCCAAGAGTATCGCCTCCTTTAAGTTATTCCATCACTAATATAGTGAATAATGTAGTATTTAAAACCCGAGTTCCATTATAGCTTACTTTGAATAGAAATGAAAACATAATTGTATATAAATTTAAAAAGAACCATCCATATATAGGAAATATTTAATTTGTTTCTTGCCATTTATGCTCAATTACATATTCTCCGCCTATTTTTTGAACAATAAATACATCGGGATTTGTTAAACGGGTCCACTGCTTAAATCCGAAATCTATTTGAAAATATCGTAATAACAACGTTAAGAGATTTCCGTGTGTAACCAATGCGATATTTTCATGATTCGGCTCTTCAAAGATTTCCGACACAATTTCTTCTGCACGATTAAATGCATCTTGTGAGGATTCCCCACCAGGAAGCTTAAAATCAAAGTCGTCAAATGAAGCCTCTAGTATTTCTAACCAATCATCTATTGGCTCTTCACTTAGCAATCTTTCTTGTAAACGTTCATCAGTCTCTATTTTTATGTTATGATCTTGTGCAAAAGGGCGAATCGTTTCGATTGCACGTAAATAAGGACTGCTTAAGATTCGATCAATCGGAAAACTTAATTGCTGCAAAAATATAGCCAAATGATAGGCTTGATTATTTCCTAATTTAGATAATGGCGAGTCTTTGTGCTGCCCTGTTGCATGACAATGACGAATTAATACAATTCTTTTCATTTTATCAGCTCCTGCAGAAGGTGTGGAAACGTTTATTTTTGTTGAAATATAAGGTTTATACTATATTATTCTATATAAACAAGCTAATTACAAGCCTAAATGCTAATTTCTTTTCACCTTAACAAAAATTTCACATCAGAACATGGTTTTCAACCATTTAAATTTCTTCAAAGTAGTTTTTTCTAAAGCCACCAATGCGATTCGTATTATCTAGTATAAAATAAAATTCTTCAGTTTCATTTTTCACTTCATATATTTCCCCGGCTGATAATACATTTTTCACCATGAATTTTTTCGCATCGGTGTGCACACACTTTATCTTTTTAATTGTATCAAATGTTTCCCACTGTTTATGAATCATAAAATGCCCCCTATTATCTATTTTCTTCTATAATAAGTCTTGTCATAGATTATTTCAAGAAAAGGTTAGTTTACATAATATTAATATGGTTAATCACTACGTTTTTGTTTGTTAAAATATAGTTTGAGTAACGGAGGAAACAATAATACAATGAGTAGCATTCTAACTAATTGCAAAGAACCAACAATTGATGGGTCTCCTCCAACTGCTTCAGCAGTTAATGCCATTTCTATTAATCCTCCTGGTGCAAGACTTAGTATTGCAGTAGCCATATCGATATTTGCTATATAAGAAAAAATTATACCAAAAAGGATAGAAATAAAAATTAAGAATAATGCTAATCCAAGAAAGATAAAAGCATGTTTTCCAGCTGCTTTTACCTGCTTTAGACTAATGGATTGTGCAAGATACATACCAATTGTCAGCTGAGCAAGGATAAACAAAAGTGCGGGCACATCTGCAATGGGAACGCCAGTAATTCGAAATATAGCCATAAAAAACATTGGTATGATAACGGTGGATGCAGGTAATTTATCATCAAGATATAACGCGACCAAAAATATCGGTATAAATATTAGTAATGTCCATATATTCCCACTATTATTCTCTACAACAGAAGAAGCTGCATCATTCTGTTGTAAAAGAAAATGAGTTGCGATAAATGGCAAGAGAAATAGAACTGCCATCAACCTAATGGTATGAAAAATTGCAACCAATCCAGTATTTCCCTTTAATGAATCAACTAGCGCCACCATAACCGATAATCCACCAGGGATACTCCCAAGCAAACTAGTAGTAGAATCCACTTTGCTTTTTTTACTTATTAATATAGCTATTAACATACTTGCTGCTATTAAAAGAAGGGTGAAAAAAGTATAAGGAAGCAAAAAGGGAAATACAACACTAAGCGTAGCTGTCGTAAATGTCGTACCTATTTGCACCCCTGTAATGGAAAAACTAGCTTGTTTTAAAAGTGTAGGTACTGAAAACCACTTGTGAGTTAGATGTTTCCAAATTAAAAGCAAGGTTAATGGTCCCAAAATCCAAGGCAGTGGAATGTGTAAAAAATAAAAGATGCTGGCCCCAAGTATAGCTATGATATAGAGAATTATTATATTTGATTTTGTTTCTTTTTCCATCATTATCTACCTCAATAAAGAATAAAACTCCTCTTGAATCTCACCAAGAGAAGTTTTATTCATCTTTTTTAAAATAAGGCTAAATATTCTTCGTAACCTTCTTCTTTTAATTTATCTTTAGGAATAAATCGAAGCGCTGCTGAATTAATACAGTAACGCAATCCCCCTTGATCTACTGGACCATCTTCAAAAACATGCCCTAAATGAGCATCTGCTTCATTACTTCGGATCTCAATTCTACGCATTCCATGCGAAGTATCCATTTTTTCATTTAAATGGTTTCTGTCAATTGGCTTTGTGAAGCTTGGCCAACCGCAACCGGCATCGTACTGATCTAACGATGAAAATAAGGGTTCCCCACTAATTACGTTTACATATATTCCTTCTTCATTATTATCCCAGTACTCGTTTTTAAATGGTGGCTCTGTTCCATTTTCTTGTGTAACGTGATATTGGATGTCCGTCAACTTACTTTTTAATTCATCTTTTGTATAATTCTTCTTCCAATGCTGTTTGATAAAGTCTTCTCTCCCTGATCCTTTTTTATAGAGTTTATAATGAAAAGGTTGTTTTTGATAATAATCTTGGTGGTTTGTTTCAGCTAAGTAAAATTCTTTAGCTGGTAGAATCTCTGTCACAATGGGTTTATTAAACTTCCCGCTAGCTTCTAAAGCTTGTTTAGAGTCCTCTGCTAGGTTCTTTTGTTCCTCGTTATGATAATAAATTGCCGTTTTATAAGAATCTCCTCTATCATGAAATTGACCATTAGGATCTGTTGGATCAATTTGCTGCCAAAAATAATTTAACAAGGTTACATAAGAAATTTGCTGTGGATCATACGTGATTTCTACAGCTTCTCGGTGTCCAGTTTTATTGGTACAGACTTCCTCATACGTTGGATTTGGAGTTTCTCCACCTGTATAACCTGATACTACTTGAATAATTCCAGGCTTTTGATCAAAGGGTTCCACCATACACCAGAAACATCCGCCTGCAAAGGTTGCTTTGTTTGTTTTGTTTTGATCCATGTCTTGCCTCCTTATTTCTTGATGTACCTATATTTTCCTCCATTTGGTGATTCAATGCAAATGGTCTGCATAGAAGTTAGATAAATATTTTAGGCTTCGATTCTTTTATTTCCAAAGGAATTTTTGTAGGTTTATTGTCTTCTATTGCTTTCTCTGTATTTTCTTCTAACACTTCTTCTATATTTTCACTGACATTTTCTTTTTGTTCAGTAGATATCTCATCAGTGGTGTCTTGTTCGTTTAATAATTGTAGTAACTGAATTAAACCAGGGCCATTTTTTATGATTGGTTCGTATTGCTTTAATACAGGAGTAATAGTTTGCATAAAGTCTAACCCTTTTTCTATATGATTTAAATATTTACTGATGGATGAGAAATTAAAGTTCTGTAATTGTGCAAGTAATCCACTTTTTTGTGTAGTGGTAGCAAACTTATCTGCTCCAGGCACCATCCATCCACCTGGATGAAAATTGTTTTGTATTGTAGGATGATAACCAAAGCTAGGGTAATTAAATCTTTCCATTGGCATTGTTAGGACACTCCCCTTAATAATATAGTCATTTAACCATAGAATATGAGAAGAGGAAACATATGCGTGGGCAATTGTTCTATAAAATGGATAGACTTTAAAATAGTTTTAAAAAAGCTTGGTGAGTTTCACCAAGCTTAATCTGCTATTACATCTACAGTTATAATAATTGCAATTGTACCACTAATAATAAGACCAAATAATATTGCTGATAACATTCTTCCGCCTCCTTTTTTGATATGGTAATAACAATACTATTTCCAGGGAAACCGCAAATATAGATAAATAATGCTAATATTAAAGTATATTACTCATTAATTGACATTTTTTAAAGAGATCAATTGATAATAACAGATGGTTTGTTCCTGTTTCCATGTAACCTCATTAATTTTAGCATAGCCTATTTCTTCTTCCTCTTCATATCGCAAAACTTCAATTAAATCATGAAGCGGATATAGACGATAACCATTCGTGATTACAACAAAATTATTGTGATCATTATCGACTCTTTTTTCCTTACCATTTGTAACTAAACAGTTTTCTATCACAATTGGCATACTCATCGTATTACCTCCATCTTCTTATATAAATAGCTTATATTATTTATTAGATATCTCTATTTTACCAAACCTAGTAAGCGGATGCACTTTTTATTTCAAGAACATCCACCTTTAGTCGATATAGGTTTGCTGTGAAAACGTCGGTCTAGAGTTGGAAATAAGCGCTTGAGCCATTTGGTGAAGCGCTTATTTGTAATTTTGCTCTTATCTCTTCTTTTAGCTGTGGAACGTGCGAAATAATGCCAATTAGTCTTTGATCAGCTTGTAAATCTTTTAAACATTCTATCGCTTGCTCCAATGATACTTCATCCAACGTACCAAATCCTTCATCTATAAATAAGGTATCGAGCTGCACTCCTCCTGCATATGCTTGAATAATATCTGACATTCCAAGAGCCAAGCTCAATGCAGCTTTAAACCCTTCACCGCCTGACAGTGTTTTAACAGATCGTTGTTGTCCTGTATATTGATCTAACACTTCTAAATCTAATCCGCTTTGTGCCCCTCTTTTAGCTAAGCTAGTACTTCTAATTAATTGATATCGATTGTCAGTCATTTTATCTAGTCTGATATTAGCTTGTAATAAAATTTCATCTAAAAAAGTGGATAGAACGTAACGCTCAAACGATAAGCGTTGGATATTATCCCCTTTAGCGAGGTTAGCTAATTCTCCAACATCAAAGTATTGTTCCTCTAATTGAATTCTATCATTGGCTAATTTTTCTAATGCTGATTCAATATATCTAATTTCTTCTAACTTTATACGTAAACCTTCTAATTGCTTTGCCAATTCGCGTTCCGCTTTTTCTGCTTTTTCTAACTCTTCTGCCAGTTTTACTAAATCTGGTCGCTCTTTATTTGTCAACTCCACTTTTATTTGTTCCAATTCCTTCAAGGTACTTTTAATTTTCTCTTGATAAATTTGATATTCTTCTTCGAGATTAGACCTTTCATTGTCACTAAGTTTCGCATCCAAATATCCTTGCTCATCTGTAAAAATGGATGCTTGTACAATAGAAAGATATTGATGTTTTTGTGTTTCGTACTTCTTTTTTTCTATTGTTAAAAAATTTTCTGATTCTTGACATATAGCAAGTTGTGTTTGTAATTTTTCTTTAATAGTGTGATAGTTCTTTTCCGTTTGTTCCCACTTTGCAACCATTTCATCATACTGGTGTTGGGCGTTATTTAACTTTTCTATGTGCGCCTTTTCGGTGGTTATTTTATCATGGAAATTTGAGAGAATGGCATCCTTTTTTGCTTGTAAACGATAGGAATCTTCACTTATCTTTCTCTCTTCTGCTATATTTTTTTCAGAAGACACTTTTAAAGCATGTAAGCTTTCTTCTAATTTTAGAATTTCTTGCTTACTTTGATTTAGCTGAACTAATTTATTATTTACATCTGACAAGTGCTGTTCTAATTCTTTTTTCTCTCGATCAGATTCTCGAATAACTTCAAGTATGAAAGGAGAATTTAATTCTTCAATCAATTCTTTAAAGGGTTTCCACAATCTTTCCACTTGTTGCTTTTGCGCCTGTCCATTTGACTTTATCTCAATATATTCCGATTCATAGCTTTTTAATTTTTCCTTTTCTACTTTGAGTCTATCTTGGAGTGTTGAAACTTCATCATCTGAAACAGCATGCACTTTATGACTTGCTTTATCAGGGTGATGTGTTGATCCACATACAGGGCAAGCACTACCCTCCATAAGCTTTTCAGCTAAATTGCTGGCATGATGCGTTCTGTTTTGTATTTCTAGCTCCTCTAGCTCTTTCTCAGTGCCTTCACATTGCTGTTTCATTTCTTGGTATTGTGCCTTGGTATGCTGATAGTTTTTTCTTAAGTGTTGAAGTTCTTTTAATTCTTTATCTAATTCTGTTAACGATGAAATTTTTTCTTTTAGTTGATCCAACTCTTTTTCTGCTTGTTGTTTATCCTCATAGATATTTGCTACCTTATCTGTTTCACTTCTGAGAATTTTTATACGGCTATCTGTCTGTTTTATAGTTTCTTCTTCTTCTAGTCTTTCATTTTTAAGCTTCTTTAAACGCAGAGTCGTTGCTTCTACTTCCTCATTAAGCTTTTGATAATCTTTAATTTTTTCTAGCTGTTTGGTTAATTGATTAATATACTCCTTTAATTCATCTCGCTTTTTTTCATTCGCTTTCTCTCTTTCAAATTCCTGACTAATACTTTTAAAGTCTAACTCTAAATGTTGTCGTTTCTTTTCATTTTCCTCTACTCTCTTTTTTTGTGCCTGCCATTCTATTTCTCTTTCTTTCATTTTCTCTTCATAAGGTAAAATTTTATCTGCTTCTATAGCTTTAGAAATGGTTTCTTTCTTGTTATTCATTTCTTCTTCATCTAAAAGCAGTTTGTCTTTTTCTGTTTCTAATTGTATTTTTTTTTGGTATTTTTCTTCTAGATTTTTTGCTTCAAAGTAATGGTTTTGATAGGTTTTTAATTGTATTTGTTTTTCCGTTTGTTGCTTTTCACCCAGGGCCTTCTCATCTATCATTTCTCTTTTCTTATATGCAAGGTCCTCTAAAAAGCTTTTCATAGAAGTTTCTTTTGAAGTAGTCTCTTGTTCTTTATCATGATAAAATCTTCCAATTTCTTGGTTTATCTTAACATCTAATTGTTCCATTGCCATTTTTAACTCTTTTGCTTCTTCTTTTAACTGATTAGATATTTCTGCGTAAAAATATGTATGAAATATCTTCTGGAGAACTTCTTCTCTATCACGACTATTTTCCGAAATTAATTTCCGAAACTCTCCCTGAGGAATCATAATCATTTTTTTAAATTGTTCATAGTCTAGTCCAATGATTTCTTGAATGTCATCATTTACATCCTTAATTTTTGAAGATAGAAGCTGCCACTTTCCTTCATCATTTTGATAATACAATTGTGCAGCAGCAGGATCTTCTGTATAACCTTCTCCTCGAGCCTTTAATTTTAATTGTCTCGGATTTCGATCAATCTTATACGCCTTATTTTTCAGGTTAAATTGAAAGGACACTTCCGTAGCATCAATATCCTTTGAAAAATGGCTTCTAAAAGTGTCTTGATCACGATCACTCCCACTTGCTTTACCATAGAGGCTATAACAAATTGCATCAAAAATCGTTGTTTTACCAGCTCCTGTTGGACCAGTAATTAAAAAAATAGATTCATCTTGAAGTTGAGTGAAATCGATGACTTGCTTGTCACGATAAGGACCAAATGCTTTAAGCTCTAATAAAATTGGCTTCAATTTATTTCCTCCTCTCTTCTTGATGTAATTTATCTATCACTTTTTCGATATAGGTATTCCTTTTTGGGGGGATAGTATCGCCTTTCATTTCTTCATAAAATGCTTGGAATAATTGTAGATGAGACATTTTTTGTTTTTTTCGTATCATGTTGATATCTTGAGTTTGTTGGTCTTTATTTTTCACGACTCTTTCTAAGCGTAATATATTTGGATAATACTCTCTTAATTTTCCGATAGGATTAATTAATTGACCATCATCGAGTAAACCAATATGTAAATAATCTTCTGTTGGCTTTAATGTTGTACCGTCTAAAAAATCATGAAAATATCCTTCTATTTTTCGCATATCACGAATTGGCTTTAAAGGGACCTTCTCGATTTCGCATTTGCCTGCTTTATCGATATCAACGATTGCTACTGATTTTTGATGATTTGCTTCTGAGAAAGAATATTTTAATATAGAGCCACTATACCTGATATAATCTTGCGTAATTTTTTGAGGTTGGTGGAGATGCCCCAAGGCAATATAGTGAAACTCTTCAAAAATACTTGCATTAACATAAGGTGTTCCGCCGATCATGGTTAATCGATCTTCTGAGTCTGTTTCCATCCCCCCTGCTAAAAATGTATGGGCAACAACTATTTGCCGTGCATTTTTATCTTTTGTTTCATGTATGGTTTCAACAATTTTTTCCATCGCTGTTTGATGTGTTTTGATATTTTCGTCATCAAAATATTGCCTTACTTCAGATGGCTCTAAATATGGAATAAGATATACTTCAACTTTCCCGTCTACTTCATTTAGTGCAATTGGTGAGAGAGCTTCTTCTATTTTGGTAGCCATATATAATTCTTGAGAACGAAACAATGCTGTACCGAATCCCAATCGATCAGGACTGTCATGATTACCTGAAATTGCAAACAGAGGCAGGCGTTTTTCAACAGTAATGTTCGTTATTACCTTACTTAACAATTCTACTGCTTCTTTCGGTGGAATGGATCGATCGTATAGATCTCCTGCTATTATCATAATATCTGGTTGATAGGAGTCTATAATTTGTAAAATTTCATCTAGAATAAAAGCTTGATCATCTGTCATATGTACACCATTAACAATTTTACCAAGGTGCCAATCGGCAGTGTGTAATATCCGCATGAACTAACCTCCAATAGGAATTTTCTTGCTTTTTTATAGCATACTAGGTAAATTTAATTTTTCAAGAGACAATTAAATTTGATTAAGAACACATGTTCTATTATAATATAACATATTCATTAAAAAATACAGAGAAGTAGTCGAGGTGATAGTATGGTAAACGATCGCGGGTCTATAAAATGGTCGTCTTTAATGTTGCCAGAGCATGTGGAACAGCTAAAAGAATTGCTGGATAAGGAAAAAATAGAGCAAGAGCCAATTCTTTCAGAGGATGCTATGGAAGAATTAAATTATCAACTGTTTGAAGCAATTAATCAATATAAAGAAGTGCAAATCACAATCTATCACAATAATTATTTACAGACAAAAGTAGGTGTTGTTACGGCTTTATCTGTTCATAATGCCACCATTCAGTTTGAAGAGAAAAATACCGATTCCAGTATGTTATTTTTAATTAAACAAATAAAAAGGCTCCATGTAATGGATTAGGACAAAACCATTTTATGATTTTGTCCTAGTCATGTTAAGCATTTATTTTATATTCATCCCACAACCTATCAAAGGTTTGTAATGCCTCTGGAAACGGTGCTGTCCATTCTAAGTAACGGCTTAGCTCGTCATAATCAGTTGATTGTTTGGGGAAATCATGGTCATAGAACATCCATTCTGCTAAGCTATATGCTTTATCCGTATTTTTCGCTCCTCGATAGCGCATCATATATTGATAAAAAGTTTTCATCATTTACCTCTCTTCCTGGTTTGAATCCTCTTGCATGTATGCTTCATGCTTGTCCATTTTCTTTTTGTAAATGATTCGAGATAAAACAATACTTATTTCATATAAAATAATAAGTGGAATTGCTACAATGATTTGCAAGAAAAAATCTGGTGGTGAAATCATGGTACCAATAATAATTAAAATAAAATAAGCATACTTTCTCGTTTTTACTAGAAATTTAGGAGTTACTATTCCTAATGAAGTTAAAAACATCGTAATAATTGGTATTTCAAATAATACAGCAAATGGAATCGTCACACGAAATACAAATCGAAAATAATTTTCAACTGTAAAAATTGTTTCAAACATACCATCATTTAATGATAAAAGAAATGGTAGGATTAAGTGGACAAATATATAGTAACCAAAAACTAATCCCGAAAGAAAAAGAATAAAGATTGCTGGGATATAAGCAAGTGATGCTTTTCTTTCAGTCGAAGTTAGACCAGGTCTTATAAATAACCATAGCTGAAAACAAAAAAAAGGAAGCGTGGCAGTAAGCCCTACGATAAAGGCAATCGTAAATATAATCCAAATAATTTCCCCAGGTGCAATTAAATGTAGCGTAAGATCGGTGTCATTAAGAAAAAAATCACGAATATCTTGTACAAAATACAAACCCACTGCAAAAAAGATAATAAAAATTAAAGCGGTCCACAAAAGGCGCTTTCTTAACTCTGCAAAATGATCTAAGTAAGCCATTTCTTTTTCTTCGGTGCTCTCCACTTTCACCACATAAACTCTCTCCCTTTAAACGATAAAAGACAAGGACAGAAAAAAAGATGTAACAGGATTAGCCTCTACATCTTTTCTCCATCTTTTTTCGATTGATTATTACTTTTTAAATCTTCATCACTCATGATATCAGCAGTAGCTTTTTTAAACTCTCTTAAAGAACTCCCTACTGCTTTACCTATTTCAGGTAATTTTGACGGACCAAAGATAATAAGTGCAGTAATTAGAATTAAAATTAAGCCTGGAAATCCTATGCTTGAGAACATCTATACTCACTCCTATTTTTTCTCAGATGTGTTAAGTTGTCCAGTTGTATTTTGCTGATCTTCTTCCTCAGAAAGACTACGGGCAGAATTTTTAAATTCTCTTAATGTTTCACCAGTAGCTTTACCAATCTCAGGTAATTTTTTTGGTCCAAAAATAATTAAGGCAATAACTAAAATTAAGATTAAACCCGGAATACCTATAGCGGAAAACATGGATATATTCACCCCATTTAATTTATATATACGTAAGTAATAGCGTTTTCTCTATACTATCATGTTTTTTACTACTTGTCTTGTTCGATCGTTTAGAAAATATTATAGATGGTCATATTGTCTAAAGAAATAATCATAGGGATTTCTTTCATTCTTCTCCCCTTTTGTTTCTTTGGTTAATTGCCACTTTGTTTCATCGAAATGAGGAAAAAAAGTATCTCCTTTAAAGCTAGCTTTTATAAGGGTCATATAAATACGATCAGCATCGGGGAGAATTAACTTGAAAATCTCTTCTCCCCCAATAACGAAGTATTCTTTACTCGGATTTTCTTTATTCCATTTAACCACGTCTTCTATAGAATGGATAACGGTGCAACCTTCTGCTTCAAACTGATTATTCTGTGTTAAGACAATATTTTCTCTATTTGGAAGCGGCCCATTCATCGATTCAAATGTTTTTCTCCCCATAATAACCGTCTGAGAAGTAGTTAGTTCCTTGAAGAACTTTAAATCATTTGGTAATTGCCAAGGCAATCCATTTTCATATCCGATAACGCGGTTTTCATCCATTGCAAATAGTAATGAAATCATCTTGAAACCTCCTTATATTTAAACGGCAACTGGTGCTTTAATTGGTGGATGGGACTGATAGTCTTTCAGCTGTATATCCTCCATCTCAAAATCAAAAATGGATTTCTTCTGTTGATTTAATGATAAAGCTGGTAAAGCAAACGTTGATCGCTGTAATTGTTCTTTAACCTGGCTCATATGATTTGTATAAATGTGTGCATCTCCCAAGGTATGAACGAATTCTCCCACTTGAAGATTCGTTTCATGCGCAATGAGGTGTGTTAGCAGCGCATAACTAGCAATATTAAAAGGTACTCCTAAGAAAATATCTCCACTTCTTTGATAAAGCTGACAGGATAACTTTCCATCATGCACATAAAACTGATACATGGTGTGACATGGCGGTAAAGCCATATGAGGAACATCCTCTGGATTCCAAGCACTCACTATATGTCTCCTTGAATCAGGCTGAGTCTTAATAGATTCAATTACTTCTTTTAATTGATCGATTGTATCCCCTTTACTTGTTTTCCATGCACGCCATTGAGAGCCATAAACAGAGCCAAGGTCCCCATAACGCTCAGCAAAGTTCTCATCATTTAAAATTTGCGCCTTAAAAAATTCCATCTCTTTTGTGTATAAGGCTTTAAAAGAAGCATCCTCTTGAGCTCTATGTCCAAAATTAGTCATATCAGGCCCTTTATATTCTGAACTTTCAACCCAATTTTTAAATGCCCACTCGTTCCAAATGTTATTGTTATGTTCAAGAAGAAAACGGATGTTAGTATCTCCTTTAATAAACCAAAGCAGTTCACTTACTATTAAATGGAACGGTATTTTTTTTGTGGTAAGCACTGGAAATCCTTCACTTAAAGGAAATCTCATCTGATAACCAAAAGTGGAAATTGTCCCTGTTCCAGTACGATCTTCTTTTTTGTGTCCATTATCCAGGACATATTCACATAAATCTAAATATGTTTTTTCACTTAATGTCATCGGTATTTCTCTCCTTCATTATGTAAATGCCTGATTATTACAGGCAATAATGATTGAAACATTCTGATTATTACATTTTGGTAACAAATCATCAATTATTTCATATCTTAACTAGTTTAACATAAATTTTAAAAAGAAGAATGCATAATATTTGGAGGTGGAAAAGTGTTAGCCACTGAATCATTAACTAGTATAGTAAAACACTCAATGGCGTATGGATTGGTACTTAGTCAACCTTTTTCTACTTATGTGGATGTTCCTCCAGCAGTGTGGGAAGAAGCATTTGAAGATGTGGAAGAACTGAAATACGGGGCAGAACATGAAACAGTAAGAGCACTTCAATATAAATTAAAAAAATTATCCTATTATCATGCTCCAATCGATGGTCAATATGGAATTTTAACAGAGTATGCCGTTAAAAAGTTTCAAAAAGAAAATCAATTACCTGTTACAGGTAACACTGATAAATCAACCTACGAACAACTATCAGATGAGGAGTATCGAAAACAATTACAAATAATTAATGATTCACTCGATGCATTTAAAATTGGGGACACAGGTAAAGCGGTTACTGCTTTACAGGAGGCACTGGCATACTTTGGATATTATCAAGCTAAAGTCGACGGTATCTACGGACCGATTACAGATAAAGCAGTGACTATCATGAAACAAGATCGCGGTGAAACAGCACTTCATATCGTAAATTATCCAAAAGAACCTACACCTCAACCAGAAGTTAAAGAGGAAAAAACAAATAGTAGTCAACAGGTGGCAACTAAAACAGTTAAAAATACAGAGAAAAAAGAATCCAAGCAACCAGTAAAGAATCAAAGTAAGCCATTAACGCAATTAACGTCTGTCGCTAGAAATTACCTGGGTATTCCGTATGTTTGGGGAGGTACTAGCACAAGCGGTTTTGATTGTAGCGGTTATATGCAGTATGTTTTCAAGCAAATTGGTATTTCTTTGCCTAGAACAGTGAGTGATATCTGGAATCATACTCAATATATAGATAGTCCTTCTGTTGGAGATCTGGTATTTTTTGAAACATATAAACCTGGACCATCTCATATGGGCATTTACTTAGGAAATGATTCCTTTATTCATGCAAGTGCATCCAAGGGAGTATCGATAAGCAAGATGTCACAAAATTACTGGAAGCAACGATACTTAGGTGCTAGAAGTGTGCCGCAAGCATCGTGATGATTAAGATAAGCCCTTGCTATTATTGACATTCATCCAATAAATAAGCTATAGTAAACACAAGCAAAGAAGATGTTTTGGATTAATTTTAGGTAGCTTCTCACATGAAGTAGGTCGAAAGATGATCCAATACTTCTGGGATGCTACCTTTTTATTTTTCCATCATCTAATTTGTATTAATTAACACGTTTGACGTGAAAGATTTTAGGAGGAAGATAGAATGGAAAACGGTACAGTAAAATGGTTCAATGCTGAAAAAGGCTATGGTTTTATTCAGTTAGAAGAAGGAAATGATGTTTTTGTGCATTATTCCGCTATCGAAGGTGAAGGTTTTAAAACGTTAGAGGAAAATCAAGAAGTTTCTTTCGAGATTATCGAAGGAGAACGAGGACCTCAAGCAGCAAACGTTGTAAAAAAATAAACTAATATATGGCGATGATCATTCGATCATCGCCTTTTTATATGCTGTCATTTAATTTTTCTTTACAAGATATAAGGATCGTGATAAATTTAGGAAATGTGTGAATAAATAAAATGATAATTAAGTCTTAAACGGCTCGCGGTTCGTAAACTCCCGCGTTATCAAAACTAAGGAGGAAATAAAGTGAGTAATGAATTATTATGGATTGTTTTTGCACTTGTAAACTTTTCCTTGTTGCTGTTGATCTATCGAATATTTGGAAAAGCAGGATTATTTGTATGGATTGGAATGTCTACAGTAATAGCAAATATCCAAGTGCTAAAGACAGTTGAAATGTTTGGCATGATTGCGACATTGGGAAATATCATCTATGGTACAGCCTTTTTAGCAACAGATATTCTCAATGAAAATCATGGAAAGAAATACGCAAAAAAGGCAGTTTGGATGGGTTTTGCTACGTTATTGTCGATGACAATTATGATGCAATTTGCACTTCGTTTTATCCCAGCAGAATCAGACTTTGCACAACCTGCCCTTGAAACAATTTTTGAACTGATCCCAAATATTGCTATTGGAAGTTTACTTGCCTACATCGTTAGTCAATATGTAGATGTTTGGATATATGACAAGCTGAAAAAGATATTTACGTCAGATCGATTTTTGTGGCTGAGGAACAATGGCAGTACGATGATAAGTCAACTAATAGATAGCTTAATCTTTTGTACAATTGCCTTTTATGGCGCCTATGAATTGGACGTTTGGTTCAATATTTTAATTACTACTTATGTAATTAAATTCATTGTATCCCTAATGGATACCCCATTTTTATATGTAGCAAAACGAATTCACACAGCTAAACAAAAGCAAGCATAGCTTCTTAAGGAGTAGAAAAAGAGTCCGCTCTTCTTCTACTCCTATTATATATAGAGAAGGTGATTAAGATGTTAGAGGTATATACAGATGCAGCTACAGTAGGTAATCCTGGGTCTAGCGCTGTTGGTATTTATATAAAAAAAGGGAAATTAAATGAAGAGTATCAGTTTCTTATAGGAGAATATTCTAATCATGAAGCGGAATTCATTGCTGTAATTAAAGCATTAGAGATATGTAAGGAAAAATATCCAGAGGAGATTCTATCTTTCCGTTCAGATTCAAGAATCGTAGTAGATAGTATCGAAAAAGAATATGCTACAAAAAAAGAGTTTTTAAAATTATTAGAAGAAATTAAATCTATGACCCCTACCTTCCCCTACTTCTTTATCAAGTGGATTCCAGAAAAACAAAATAAAATTGCAGATCAATTAGCACGAAAGGCGTTATTAAAATTATGAAATTAAATGATGCCTTTCTTTTTCATTAATTCTAAGGCATTTTTTTTATAAATAATGTTATTGGAATGAAATAATTCTAATAGACTTATATAAAAGCTTCGATCAAATGTATATTGAACTGCTAACGTTAATTGGATCGCTAGTTTTACTTGGATGTAATTTGCATTGGTGAACTTTCTTCCGAAGTATATAAACCTTACCTCTTCATCTGACAGCTTAAATCCTTTGGTCCATATATCTTCTAAATATAACGCAACTTGATCCGTCTTCATTTTTCATGCACCTTCTTCGATTCTTAATACATTCTAAATTCAAAAAACAAACATTCATTCCCCTATTATTATTATAGTTTTATTCTAGTATTCCGTCTAGACAATAATTTCCATTCTATCCACGATATTAAATGGATTATATTTGGTATATTTATCATTTTTTTCCTCTAATTTCACAAAATGTTCACATACTTTATAAACAATATTGTTTGTAAAGTTAATTTACCGCATTACTTATGACTTAAATAAATATTACAAAAAGGTTTAAAAAGTAGTTAAATTTCTTCTGTTTTCTAGTACGATAGGAATATGAAACAATTGTAAGGGAGTGAAATCATAGTGAATAAGAAACAGCATCATAAAGATGAGAGTACAACTAATTTAAAAGGAACATTTATAGCCGTTATGATTTTAGGAATTTTTATTTTAGTTAGTTGGTTTATAGTTTTTGGAATTTTCTTATCAAGATAAACATTAGGGGGAAAAATGATGCACCTGCATAAGTATGAAAGAATTTGGCTAATCTTTGGCATTAGCTCACTTGTATTATTTTTAGTCGTTCTAGGTGTTGGAGCATTTTACAAAGGAACACAACCACCAAGTCATTTGGCGACAGTTGATCCTACAAAAGTAGAAGAACATGAAGCATTTCGGGAAGAAAATTTAGGTTTACGTAAAGTTGGTGAAAATGATTACATCGTAAGCGTCATTGCTTCTGCATTTAACTATAATTTTGGAAAAGATGATGAAGGTAATACGATACGAAAAATTGAAATCCCTGTAGGATCAAATGTGCTTTTTCAAGCTACCACAACAGATGTTATTCATGGCTTTCAACTGGCAGGAACAAACGTTAATATGATGGTTGAACCTGGCTATATCAACTCTTTAAAAACAACTTTTAAAAAAACCGGAACTTATACATTAATTTGTAATGAATATTGTGGTACTGGCCACCATCTAATGGCTTTTGAAGTGGAGGTTATCGATAATGAATGATAAGGTGAAGGATATTAATAAAGATGACGGAAAATTAGTAATGGCACACATGTATGTAGCATTTATTTCTTTATTTATTGGTGGTTTAATGGGTGTCTTACAAACAATGGTCCGCTCAGGTACATTTACTTTGCCATTTGGTATTGGGTATTATCAAATATTAACGGTTCATGGGGTAATTCTTGCTTTAGTATTGACGACCTTCTTCATTGTTGGTTTTCAATTTGCTTTAATGAGTAAAACAGTTGGAATGTCTGACCAACAAAGGGAAAGTGCGTGGTTTGGCTATTGGATTATGTTATTCGGTACCATTACAACCGCTATTACGATTTTAGTTGGGAAAGCGAATGTGTTATATACGTTTTATGCTCCACTTAAAGCCTATCCTACTTTTTATATCGGGTTAGCGTTAGTAGTGATTGGTAGCTGGATTGCTTGTTTTACTAATTTTAGACAGCTTGCTCTATGGAAAAAGCATCATCCAGGTGAAAAATCACCCCTTTTAGCTTATATGGTTGTTATTAATATGCTATTATGGTTTATTGCTACACTGGGTCTAGCAGCTACGGTTCTTATCCAGTTCATCCCTTGGTCTTTAGGAATGGTGGACACTATTAATGTGTTAGTAAGTCGTACGCTATTCTGGTATTTTGGTCATCCGTTAGTGTATTTCTGGCTATTACCTGCTTATATGGCTTGGTATGCTATTATTCCAAAAATTATTGGTGGAAAAATCTTCAGTGATAGTCTTGCTCGTTTAGCATTTGTTTTATTTTTGATGTTTTCCATACCAGTTGGTTTTCACCATCAATTAACTGAACCAGGTATTGACCCACTATGGAAATTTATTCAGGTTGTTTTAACTTTTATGGTAATTATTCCATCCTTGTTAACCGCCTTTTCTATGTTTGCAACTTTCGAATTAGCTGGCAGAAGCAAAGGGTATACAAGTTTATTTGGGTGGTTTAAAGCACTTCCGTGGAAAGATGTACGCTTTTTCGCACCAATGGCTGGGATGATTACTTTTATCCCTGCTGGAACTGGCGGGATTATTAATGCGTCCCATCAAATGAATCAAGTTATTCATAATACGATTTGGGTAACTGGTCATTTTCATTTGACAGTTGGTACGACAGTAATTCTTACCTTTTTTGGTATTTCATACTGGTTAATTCCTTCTTTAACAGGACGGAGATTAACGAAGAAAGTAAACACCTTAGGAATGATACAAACATTCGTTTGGATGATCGGAATGTTTATAATGTCTGGATCTATGCACATTGCAGGTCTTTTAGGTGCTCCTAGACGATCATCTTATTCAGAATATGGAGGTAGTGAACAGGCTACAGAATGGATTGGATATCAAATAAGTCAAGCAATTGGTGGATCGATTCTATTTATAGGGATAATTTTAATGGTATATATTTTCTTTTATATGGTATTTGCAGCTCCAAAGGGCTATACGGAATTTCCAATGGCGGAAGTTTCAGAAAATGCAGAACCTACACCAAAATTTTTAGAAAACTGGAAGCTTTGGATTGGCATAACGATAGCTCTTATCTTATTTGCCTACACGGTACCATTTATTGATATGTTGCATCATTCTCCACCAGGTTCTCCTGGATTTGAAGATCTTATAAGATAATAAAAAAATCTTGGCTTATTTCCAAACGAAATGGAAATGGCCAAGATTTTTTAATGACATTTTGAGTAGCTAACGAAAATTAAGAAAGACCATACAATTCCCCGTATTTAGCACGTAAATATTGTGTTAAATAGTCAGGGTTTAAACCTTCACCACTTATTGCTTCAATCAATTCTAATGGCCTTTTACTTCTACCAAACCGATGTACGTTCTCACTTAACCAAGCTTTTATTTGAATTAAATCATTTTCTTCTATTAACTCTTCGATCTTAATTTCTTCGCTCGCTTTTTGATATAACTGCGCAGCATACATATAACCTAATGCGTACGTTGGGAAATAGCCAAAGTCTCCTGTAGCCCAGTGAATATCTTGTAGAACTCCCTCTAGGTCGTTCTTTGGACGAATACCAAGATACGCTTCCATCTTATCGTTCCATAGCTTTGGTATTTCCTCTACTTTAAGTTCTTCGTTAATAAGAGCTATTTCAATTTCATAGCGCAGAATAATATGTAAACAGTATGTTAATTCATCTGCTTCAATACGAATGAAAGAAGCTTTTACTTCATTAATTTGTTTGTAAAAATCGTCAAACGATACTGTTTTGAATGATTTAGGAGCATTTCGTAAAAAATCATCACGATTATTTTTCCAAAATAGCGGGTGTCTACCAATGAAATTTTCCCAAAATAAAGATTGAGATTCATGAATTCCCATTGAGGCACCATCAAAGACTGGCGTATTTGCATATTTCTTATCAATGTTTTGTTCATATAAAGCATGACCTGCTTCATGTATTGTGCTAAATAGCGCCATTCTGAAATCAGATTCATCGTATCTTGTCGTGATCCGCACGTCATCAGGATTGATTGTGATTTCAAAAGGATGAATCGTTTCATCGATTCGCCCTCTATTAAAGTCGTACCCCATTTTCTTTAAAGTATAGACAATAAAGTCGTTCTGTTCATTCTTCTCAAATGATTCGTTTAAAGAAAATGTGTGATTATCCTTTGTGCTATGTTTGATTTCGGTTATTAAAGCGACTAAATCTTTTTTAAGCTTTGAAAAAATAGCATCTAATTTTTTTGTCGTCATTCCAGGCTCAAATTCATGCAACAATGCATCATATGGTTGATCTTCATAGCCCCAATAATTTGCAAACTGCTTATTAAAGTCAACTAATTTTTGTAAGTATGGAGCAAGGATAGAAAAATCATTCTTATTTCTCGCTTCTTGCCAAGCAATTTCCGCTTTTGATTGCAATGTAACGAATTCTTGGTATTCCTCAGCTGGTATTTTGCTGCTACGTGAGTAGTCCTCCTCGCAGACACGAATAATTTCTTGGAGTAAGTCATTATTAGATTTTTCCTTTAACTCTTTAAGAAAATCTCCCATTTTTTTTGAAGTAGATAGTTTATGAATTTTCGTAGAAAAAAAGCCAATCACATCTGCTTTTGATTCTAAAGCATTAGCAGGGCTAATCGTACGGGAATCCCATTCCATGAGTGCTAATGCTTCTTTATAACCTTGTATTTCCTTTAAGAAAAGGAGAAAATCTTGCTCTAAATTAGTATTTTGCATCAAATCATCTTCCATTCATTTATTTGGACGTCTGCCAAAGTATTGATAGTAATCTGCCTTAATAAAACCATTAAATAATTTTCGTTTTTTAGATGCTTTTTTTCCATATATTTTTTCGAATTGTTCGTTGGCTGTTAATACATATACATTCCAAGTTGGATGATGCTGCATAACCTGTCCGAACTCTCTATATATTTGCTCAACCTGTTCTTTATCACCTAGTCGTTCCCCATAAGGAGGATTGCTTACAATATAGCCTCCTTCTTGTTCTGGATGAAAGTCGGTTGCTTGCATTTGTTTCCATTGAATGAGATCACTAAGTCCAGCTTCTGTAGCATTTTCTTTAGAGATATTGATCATGCGATGATCAATATCCATACCATGTATATCGAGAACTTGATCGTAATTTGCTTGATCCTCTGCTTCTTCTAATGCCGTTTCTATTGTCTTTTGGGATATAAAATTCCATTCTTCAAAGGAAAAAGCTCGATTAAATCCAGGAGCAATATTTTGCCCAATTAAAGCAGCTTCGATAGGAATTGTACCTGAACCACAAAAGAGATCATAGAACGGTCGATCTGGATGCCAATTAGTAAGTTGTACTAATGCAGCAGCCAACGTCTCTTTTAATGGAGCATCCCCTTGGCCTAAACGATATCCTCTCTTGTGCAACCCAACGCCTGAAGTATCTAACGTTAAAGTGACTTTATCTTTTAGAATGGCAACTTCTACTTTATGTAATGCACCGTCTTCTGCTAGCCATGAAGCTACACCATGTTTTTGTTTGAGTTTTTCAGCAATAGACTTTTTCACGATAGCCTGACAATCAGGCACACTATATAGTGTGGATTTAACCGACTTACCAGACACGGGAAAAGCACCATCTTCTGCAATAAATTCATGCCAAGGTAAAGCTTTGGTTTGTTCAAAAAGGTCATCAAAAGTAGTTGCTTGAAATTCACCTACTAAAAGTTTTACTCTATCCGCTGTTCGAAGCCAAAGGTTACATCTAGCGATAGCATTTTCATCGCCTTTAAAGATTACGCGACTATTTTCAACAATGACATCTTCGTAACCTAAAGCCTTAACTTCTCTTGCTACAATAGACTCTAAGCCCATTGCCGCTGTTGCAATTAATGTGAAACTGGCCATTATTTTCCCTCATTTCAAAAATTTCAAATACAATAAGCTATAAAAAACCCTTACTAACATCATTAGTAAGGGTTAGTTGAAAATATAAATACAAATGACGACCGAATGAATGTCAGTAAGCCATGTTTTGTCCTATTAGTACTACGAGCGGTGGTCAGCCTTGTACGCAAGGAGTAATCATCTGTCTACAAGTAGTAATACTTGTCCTTCTTTCGGTTGAATTCCCTAATCGAAGATGCCCCTACCAATATTTGGGTTGCTCACTCGTGGGGTTTACCTCGTTCCACTCAAAATGTTTCCATTTTGACTTCGTCACTGTGGCACTTTTATAGGTGAACCTACCATATCCTAAGACTTAGGCAGGGTACCAGCCGTTAACTGCTAAACAGTTACCTTAACTTATGATTTCGTTAAGCACGAACACTACATGCATCTCAACATGTGTGAGCATGGACTTTCCTCTACAATAGATCATAATCTATGCAGCGATTACTTCGACATTCATTCTATTTGCCTATTTATTTTAACATGCTGTAAGAAATAGTCAATGGTAATCTCTTTCATTATTACCAATGAACAAGTAAATTATTCCTCGAATTTTTTACCAAATACTGCTTTTTCTAAATTAGATAATCGCTTTAAAATATCATAATTAACTTGATGGTTAGACGTAGTTGATCGGATGCGTGTGTTTTCAGACTGTTTTTTCAAACGGTCGTTCTCATTACTTAGTCGCTCTAGCTCTTGTGTGAAATATTCATAATCCTGAATAATGATATCTAAAAATTCATCTACTTCTTCTTGATTGTAACCTCGCATACCAGTTTTAAAATTTTTCTCCAAAATATCCTTACCTGTTAAATTGTGTTGATTGGACATTCTTATTCTCCTCTTCATTTACTATACTTTTCTATTTTTTCAAAGTAGTTTCAAAATGTCAATCAAATACTAGTCTTCAAAAGCTTTTTTCTCCTGTTCCTCCCTTACTATTTCTTCTAAATCAAAAGGTGTTATAAAAGCGAGCTGGTAATTAGAATTCTGTTGTGCAGTTTTAATTTTAGAAAGAAAAAATTTCATACTTCCAGGATATTCCTCGTCACCTAAAATTATACAACCGTCGCTCTTTTCTATTAACCATTGATCTCTTTTTGCAAATTGAAAGCTTCCCTTATAAGCGGAATCGAATATTGGTTTGTAAAAATCTGCTTCTTCTTTTACCTTCAGAAATTTCTGTTGATAGGACTCAGGCCATCTACTTTCAAATTCTAAGAAAGGTGGAAAAATACCAAGTTTTATATCATATGCTTGTTTTAAATCTAATACCACCTCAGCAGCCCATAATTCTACTCCCATTTGACCACTGATAATTAACCATTCTAATCCCTCATCAATCAAAGATAAAATTTTCTTTTCCAACGCTATCTTTAAATAGTGAATTTTAGGATCATTATCTCCACTAATTTGTAATTCGTTTGGTTTATTACCTGTTAGAGTTGCTACCTTCATATGTCAAAGCTCCATTAATTATTTATAAAATTCCAATCTTTAGAAAAGTGGTTTTTAATCCATGTCACTTGCTTCAAAAGAAAAAGGAAGTAATTCTTCCATTGTAATTGTTTTCTTTTCAGTTCCCAGATTCCCCGCATATATTTCCATATCATGATTGAAAAACTCACTCATAACTTGTCTACAAGACCCACAAGGTGGAACTGGGCGTTTAGTATCAGCGACTACAGCTAATTGTTCAAATTCAGTTTCACCTTCAGAAATAGCCTTAAAAATCGCCACTCTTTCTGCACAAAGTGTTACTGGGTATGCAGCATTTTCGATATTACAACCCGTATATATTTTTCCTGATTTAGTTACTAAGGCAGCTCCTACTTGAAATTTTGAATATGGTGTATAAGCATATTCACGTGCCTCTTTTGCAAGTTGTAGTAATTCATTTTTATCCATTCTATTCATCCCTTCTATTTAGTATTACTTTCTAAATCCTTTAATAGTAAATCAAAGACATATACGATAGATTGGTACAATTCCATGTATCTTTTTCTTTTCACATCAATATAATAACTGTGCATTAAAAGTAGTTCTAGATTTTCAGCAGTTGATTCAATTTGTTGCGGGTGAACAGCAACAGATCGCTGTTTTACAAACTCTAATGCGTTTTCTTTCCAATTATCAATATCTTTAAAGATTGGCAAGGTTTGTTGTTTTACATAAGAAAATAAAGCTGGGTCTTTCTTATCTTGGGGTTTTTCACTTTTTTCATACAGTTCTTTTAGAGAACTAAATGTTCTATTTAACTTAATAATATCCTCATATAAACTCATGTTCTCCCCCCTTATATACATAATGTACCATGAAATAGAAATCTCGACTAATATTTCACTAAAATTTTATGTATGAATATGTTTTATTCGATGACACTATTCATAAGGAGGGATAACATGTCTAAAAATGATAAAGAAAACAAACAAGCGCAGTCGAAGTCTAACTCTAAAAAAGTAGAAGAAAAAACTATAATTGATAAAAAATTAGATGGTCCCAATAGACCTTCGACTTAAAATCTTAACGTACTTAGCTTCTATTCCGATATAATGGAATAGAAGCTTTACTTATAAAATTAGTGGTACCTCTACGGTTATGCCTCTTGCTCATACCAAATTCGTCTTAACATTCTTTTATTGAGGTATATATTTTCATGGAAGTAAAACTGATGTTTATTGTGCCTAACCCTTATAAAGCAAATCATACCTTCGAACTATATTAAGTATATCTTTCTGATTACTGTAGTAGAATTTAGTTAGAGATTATGCTAAATTGGAATATTAAGGTTGCTTACATATCTATTGCTTCATTTCAAGTCATCGCTTATTATGTTCATAGCTCGATAACTTGAATAATAGATATTATTTGGTGTATTCATGAAAGTTGGAGGTAGAAGATGCGGTATCCAAATGGAAAGAGAAAAGTGGCTAATCAAGGTATAAATAGTCATCCTTCTAGTACCCATTACAGTAATAGAGGTATGACTCTAGAACAAGACATAAACGATACAAATGAGTTCTATTTAATATCTAATCGAGCAGTTATTCATAAAAAACCAACACCGGTTCAAATTGTTCAAGTTGATTATCCTAAACGAAGTGCAGCAGTAATCAAAGAAGCATATTTTAAACAAGCTTCTACAACAGATTATAATGGAGTATACCGAAATCGTTATATAGATTTTGAGGCTAAGGAAACGAAAAATAAGCTTTCTTTCCCGCTAAATAATATTCATGAGCATCAAATTAATCATATGAAGCAAGTGGCAGAGCATGGTGGAATTGCCTTTTTAATAGTCAGATTTACAGCTCATCAAAAAACCTTTTACTTCCCGTCTATTAAACTATTTGAATTTTGTGATGATAGAGATAAAGGCGGGCGTAAATCAATTCCACTTAAAGCTTTTGAAGAAAGTGGCTACCTTATTCCTATGAAATATCAAGCAAGAGTAGATTATTTAGATATTATTGATAAGATTTGTATGAAGAACGGAGGAACAACACATGGCTAATAATAATCAGTCACGTACAGCAAGAAGAAAACAAGCAAAAGAACAAAAGAAACAGAAAAAACCTTTATGGAAAAAAATATGGCGTATAGCATTATTAGTTTTTTTAATCTCAATCATAAGTGTAGGAGTTGTTTTTAGTTACTTTATTGCTACGGCACCAGATATAGATGCTGACCTATTATCTGATCCAGCATCCACAAAGCTATATGATATTAATGGCGAAGTGTTTGCTGATTTAGGCTCAGAGAAAAGGACACAAATTGATTACAATGAAATCTCCCCTGTCCTTTTAAATGCAGTAATTGCTACGGAGGATGCTCGCTTTTTCGATCACATGGGTATTGACGTTAGAAGAATTGGTGCAGCTGTAATCGCCAATTTCCAAGATGGCTTTGGTTCTCAAGGAGCTAGTACCATTACCCAACAAGTTGTGAAAGGTTCCTTCTTATCGAATGATAAAAAAATCAAGCGAAAAGTACAGGAACAGTGGTTAGCTTTAAAACTTGATCGGGAATATTCAAAAGAAGAAATAATGGAAATGTATTTAAACAAAATCTATTATGGTTCTGGAGCTTATGGAGTTGCTAAAGCATCTGAAATTTATTTTGGGAAGACAAATTTAAATGACTTAACTCTTGCTGAAGCTGCACTTCTTGCAGGGTTGCCACAGCGTCCAAGTGCGTATGATCCATTTAAAAATCCTGATTTAGCTCAAGAGAGAATGAATACTGTTTTAAGTTTAATGGTCCACCATAATAAAATCACTGAAGAAGAAGCGGAAGAAGCTCGAAACGTTGATGTGACTTCTCTTCTTACCAACCGTAAACCAGAAGGTATAAAATATGAAGCCTTTATCCAACAAGTAGAAGATGAAGTGAGAGAAAAAACTGGTGCAGATATCTATAAAGACAGTCTTCAAGTATATACAACAATTGATCCTGATGCACAAACACATGTGGAATTACTATTAAGTGATTCAGAAGAAAATCCAATCGCTTATCCAGATGATGAGTTACAAGTCGGACTTTCGGTGGTAGATACACAGTCAGGAGCAATAAAAGCTATTGGTGGAGGACGGAATCGTGGAAACAATGGTTGGAACTATGCCATTGATAATGAAAACAGACAACCGGGTTCTACTATCAAACCAATCACTGCATATGGTCCTGCCATTGAATATCTAAAATGGTCCACTTATCACCAGTTAAATGATGATAAGGCTTATGAAGTTGGTGGTAGTACTCCTATCAAAAACTGGAATAAAGATTTTCAAGGTTGGGTAACGGCAAGATATGCACTTGAGCAATCGCTAAACGTCCCAGCTGTAAAAACGTTGGAAGAAGTTGGATACAGCGATGCACAAGCATTTGCAGAAGGATTGGGAATTGATTTCACTGACGATCAAATGACAATTCGGGATGCAATTGGCGGAACGCAAAATGGTGTTTCTTCCTTACAGCTTGCTGGTGCTTATGCAGCGTTTGGAAATGAAGGTGTTTATCACGAACCATATTCTGTTAAGGAAATTGTATACCCAGATAATCGCACAGAGGAACTTGTTTCTGAAGCAGTATCTGCAATGAGCGATTATACAGCTTATATGATTACAGACATGTTAAAAAGTGTGGTACAAGAAGGTACAGGAACGATGGCAAATGTAAGTAATTTACCTATGGCTGGTAAAACAGGTACAACTAGTATGGATAGTGGACCAGGTAGCCCTGATTCTTGGTTTAGTGGCTATACCAGTAATTTTACGATAGCAGTTTGGACTGGTTATGATGATCCAACAAAAGCAATTCCCGATACAAAAGTGTCACAACGAATTTTTAAAGAAACAATGACAAAAATTTCAGAAGGTATTGAAACTGCAGACTTTACGCAACCAGACTCAGTTGTAGAACTTGAAGTTGAAAAAGGATCAAATCCTGCAAAAAGACCTAGTGAGTATACGCCTAGCTCTCAAATAGTTACAGAATTATTTGTAAAAGGAAACGAACCTGATGATACTTCTGAAAAATTTGATAAACTTGAACCTGTTCAAAACTTAGAAGCCTCTTATGTTGAAGATGAGGAATTAATTGCAATTCAGTGGAATTATGAAGAGGATGAAGATGTAGCATTTAAAGTTTCAGCGGGTACAAATGGTAATTTGAGTGAGCTTACTACAACAGAAAATAAAGAGTTAACCATTGAAAATGTAGAAGCTGGTGAAACATATACAATTGAAGTTGTGGTTGTAAATACAGAAAATGATTCTCTTACAAGTGAAGCTAGCCAAGTTGAAGTATCTATTCCAGACGATGAGCAAGAAATTGAAGCTATTCAGAGTCTAACCCATGATTATAACGAGAATGAAAATAGCGTGTTGATCAGTTGGGGCTATGGTGGTGATGGACCGGTTGAATTTGAAGTATCCGTTAATGAAGCTGGCAGTCAAATTGACCAATTTAATACAAATAAAAAAAGTGTTAATATTTCTCAATTGCAAAATGGAAGATCCTATACAATAGTTGTCACCCCGTATTTTAGAAATGACACTGAAATTAGAGGTGAAGGTTCATCGATTTCTTTTGAAACAGCTGAAGCTGAAGAAGAAGAAACTGAAGAAGGTAATAATGAACAACAAAATGAGGAAAATAACGATACCGAAAATAATGATGACGAAGAACAGCAAGACCCACAACAAGACGAAGAACAACAGCAAGACGACGGCGAAGACACCTCCACAGAAGATGACACTGCGACGGAGGAATAAAGAAACATAAAAAAATCCAGTACAGTTTATAAAAGCTGTACTGGATTTTTAAATTTTCATACAATATATTTGTGCATAGTTTGTCTATCGGTTCTATGCAAGTTTTTTTATACGCTTTTTCCCTTCTCTACAGAGATCTAATAAGGGGCAGATACCACATTGAGGATTTTTAGCTTTACAATGGTATCTACCAAAAAAAATCATCCGATGGTGTGTTTCACTCCACTCTTCTTTTGGTACCTTCCGCATCAATGTATTTTCCACTTCTAATACAGAATCTTTCCATCTACATATACCTAATCTTTTGGAAACTCGCTCCACATGAGTATCAACTGCTATGGCAGGTTCTGAAAATGCTACTGAAGTTACAACGTTTGCGGTCTTCCTACCGACACCCGCTAAACTTTCTAACTCTATTTTGCTATGTGGTACTTCTCCATCATATTTTTCTATTAATGCAGCTGATAATTTCTGAATATTCTTCGCTTTATTTCGATACAATCCAATCGATCGAATATCATTTTGTAATTCTTCAATAGGAACGGCTAGAAAATCTTCCGGTGCCTTATACTTTAAGAACAAATCCTTTGTTACTTTATTTACCAAAGCATCTGTGCATTGAGCAGATAAAACGACTGCTATTAATAATTCAAATGGGTTTCTATGGACTAGTTCACACTCTGCATCTGGAAACATTTCCTCCATTGTATCTAATACTTGTCTAATTTGAGTTTTGTTTAGCATCTCATTAGATTCCCTTCTATTCTTCTAACCAGTTATAATAAAGTTCTTTTGTGTTTATATCTTCATCTTTTGATTCGTTATTATTTGTTTGGCTATGGAAGTTTTTCCCCTGTAAACGAGCATCATGAACTGATTTTATTCCTTTTTGTTTCCAATCTCTTAAAATTCGATCAATGTATTTCATGTTAATCTTTGCCATTAATACCGCTTCACGAAGTGCTGCATAAATTAATTCTTTCGGTATTTCTTCTTCATCAATCCACAGGTTTATCATTTCAATTTCAAATGGGGAAAGTGGTCTACCAAATTCCTGTTCATATCGAAGAAAAATTTCACCAAAATGATCTACTTCTTCTTTTTTACTTTCTTCTTTTTCTAAGTATAGTTTTCGCCATAAAGGTTCAAAAGAATAATATTCTTCCACCTTATCTTTTTCTTTATCTTCCTCTATACTTAATAAACTCATTTGTATTAATTTTCTAAGTATTTTGGAGCAATCTTCTTTTGAAATGGTTAAAAAACTTTGAAGTTTATCAGGCGTAGGAAATAAATCGCCTTCTAAATGAATGCGATATAAGTGTAGTAATAGCATTGCTTCCGTTTCTGTTATATGAAGCTTTTTATAATTTTTTAATAAAGAAGCTGGTACATTTATTTGATCATTAAAAATTTTCTGCATGTTTAATTCTTTCATCTAGAAGTCACCTCTTTTTTAGTATAACATTAAATAATCCTTTGCTTATATCGCAAAGGATTATTATCTTGCTATTAAGGATAGAGCCTATTCAATAAACGTGGAAATGGGATTGTTTCTCTAACATGCTCAACTCCGCTGATCCATGCAACAGTTCGTTCTAGCCCTAAGCCAAAACCTGCATGTGGAACACTTCCATATTTTCTTAATTCAAGATACCATTTATAAGCGTCACCAGTTAAAGCATGCTCTTCGTATCGTTTTTGCATTAAATTTAAATCATCAATTCGCGCCGATCCTCCGATTATTTCGCCATAACCCTCAGGTGCGATTAAATCAGCACACTCGACAACTTCTGGACGGTTTGGATCAGGCTTCATGTAAAAAGCTTTGATATCTTTAGGATAGTGTGTAATAAATACAGGTCGATCGAAGTGATCTGCTATCGCAGTTTCATGCGGTGCCCCGAAATCTTCTCCCCATTCAATATCTGTAAAGCCTTTTTCTTTTAATAAATCAATTGCTTTATCATAACTAATTCTTTCAAAAGGAGCTTTAATTTTCCTTAATATATCTTTATCTCTTTCTAAAATAGTTAATTCCAAGTCACAATTTTCTAAAACTGATTCCACAAGATAACTTACATAGTTTTCCTGAATAGATAGACTCTCCTCATGGGTTGTAAAAGCCATTTCAGGCTCTATCATCCAGAACTCGATAAGGTGTCTTCTCGTTTTTGATTTTTCAGCGCGAAAAGTTGGACCGAAAGAAAATACCTTTCCAAAGGCCATAGCAGCAGCTTCCATGTAAAGCTGACCACTTTGTGATAAATAAGCTTCTTCGTCAAAATACTTTGTATGAAAGAGCTCAGTAGTACCTTCTGCAGCTGATCCAGTTAAAATGGGTGGATCAATTTTCAAAAATCCTTCTTTTTGAAAGAATTCATAGGTTGCTTGAATGATTTGATTTCTTATTTTCATGATAGCATGTTGTTTTTTTGATCTTAACCATAAATGTCTATGATCCATCAAAAACTCTGTGCCATGTTCTTTCGGCGTTATTGGAAAATCTACAGCTTCATGGATAAGTTCAATATTTGAGACCTGTAATTCAAAACCTAACGGTGAACGTGAATCTTCCACCACAGTTCCAGTTATATAAACAGAAGATTCTTGTGTTAATGACTTAGCTAATTGAAAAATTTCTTCTGTTACATCTGCCTTTGCCACAACACCTTGAATAAATCCTGTTCCATCACGTAATTGCAAAAATGCTATTTTTCCACTTGATCGCTTGTTTGCTAACCAAGCTCCAATCGTTACTTCTTTCCCATTATATTTATCTATATGATTAATGGTTGTTTTCATCTTGACTTCCCTCCGTAAACCTTCACTTACTTAGTATGATTTTTAACAAATCTCTCGATTCGAACAGCAGCTTCTTCTAATTGGTCTAATGATATAGCGTAGGATAGACGAACATTATCTGGTGCGCCAAAGCCTGATCCAGGAACTAATGCTACTTTTTCTTCTTCCAATAGCGCCGTAACCCAGTCGTCAACGTTATCGAAACCATTTAGTTTAACTGCTTCACTGACATTTGGAAATAGATAAAAAGCACCCTTAGGTTTAACACAAGTGATACCAGGTATATTAGTTATCCATTGATATAGCTTCATTAATCTCTCTTTGAATGCTTCTTTCATCACAACTACTTCATCCTGTGGTGAATTGTATGCTACTTCTGCAGCAACTTGTGCCATAGAAGTCGGGTTAGAAGTAGAATGTGATGCAAGGTTAGTCATTGCTTTGATTATTTCTTTTTTACCAATAGCATAACCTATTCTCCAGCCTGTCATCGAATGAGATTTTGAGACACCATTAATAATAATAGTCTGCTCTTTTAATTTTTGTGAAATTTCAGCAATAGAGATATGTGGTGTTTCAGAATACGTTAATTTCTCATAAATTTCATCAGATACGATTAGTATATTATGTTTTAAACAAATTTCTCCTAGTGCTTCTAACTCATCCTTTGTATACATTACACCTGTTGGGTTACTTGGTGAATTAATAATAACTGCTTTTGTTTTATCTGTAATTGATTCCTCTAATTGTGCCGGTGTAAGTTTAAAATCATTTTCTTCTAAAGCTCCTACAAAAATAGGCGTACCTTCAGCTAGCTTAACCTGCTCAGGGTAACTTACCCAATACGGTGCAGGAACAATTACTTCTTCTCCGGGATTTAATAATACTTGAAATAAAGTATACAAAGCATGTTTCGCACCAATTGTAACAATAATTTCTTCATGTGAATAATCTAGATTTTGATCTTTTTTCATTTTATTTTTAATTGCTTCTTTAAGTTCAACTGTCCCACCAGAAGGCGTATATTTCGTGAACCCCTCATTCATTGCTTTTGTTGCTGCTTCTATGATGTGAGTTGGGGTATTAAAATCTGGTTCTCCAGCTCCTAATCCAATTACATCATGACCTGCTTGTCGTAATTCTTTTGCTTTTGCAGTAATTGCTAATGTTGAAGATGGTGTTAATGTTTTTACTCGTTTCGCTAATTCCATTATTGATCACCTTTCTTTTAGTAGATTGCTTGTTTTAATCTAAGTGTATAAGATTCTCCATTACTTAATTGAACATATTCATAAACAAGTCTTTCTTCTTGATCGATGTACTTGATTTCTACCACAGGAACTTCATTGTCCATTCCAAATGATGAACCTAATAATTCGCAACCATCGCAAGTACTAGACCAATTATTCATTATTTCTTCTTTCGACATTAAATTATCCATTTCATACGTAATTATCTCTTTAACATCATCTTCTTCATAGAAGAAAACTAACAATTCCTTTCCATCTTCTGTTTTTCCCTTCACAGCATGGAAAAGCATATCACCGTGATATCGGTCTATTTCTGAAATCTGGACGATAGCTGACTCCTCTTTGACGTACGCTTCTACTTCATTCAAATCCAAATCTCTATCACTGACAACTTCTTGATAAAGATGCACACTGTAACTTATAATGCTGATAGTGATAACACTCAAAATAGTAACAAATAAAAAAAGCTTATTAGGTACGGTAAATCGTGAAGATTGCTTCTTCATTGTTATCCTCATTTAATGATAAACCAAACATAAGGTCATCATCCTTCAAAGTGCGATTCAAACTATCAACGATCTTATATAAGTCCTCTGAATATTTTACGGTTACAGTAGATAATGTTTTTAATTGTGATGGGTTCAAAACTGCACCTCCATTATTTTCTTTGTATTCGTCTACTTTTATATTTTGATTGAGTCGAGCTAATTTTTCAACTAATAACCATAGATATCTGAAAAACTTTTAAAAATTTGTCGAATCCATTATAACCATTCGTCTGCTTCATCAATCAGTTTGCGAAGAGAAGCATGCAAAACTTTTACTTTTGGAATAGATCGTAAAAAGTCTTTTCCATAAGATTTATTCATTATTCTATCATCACAGACAAAGATAATACCTTTATCTGTTTGCTTTCGAATTAGGCGACCAAAGCCTTGTCGAAAGCGAAGGACAGCATCTGGTAATGATAAACTCGTAAAAGGATTCTCCCCTCTACTTTTTAGATAGGTCGCTTTTGCATCATACAAAGGATGATTAAACGCCTGAAATGGTAGCTTAGCAATTACGATACATCTTAGATCATCCCCTGGAATATCCACGCCTTCCCAAAAAGAATTTGTTCCCAGTAAGATGGCTTTATCAAAGGATTGAAAGTTCTTCCGTAAACGATCTCTACTACCACTTGAAATACCCTGTCCTATCACGATGTATTGCTCTAAACTTTCTATTTCACGTAAAATATAATAGCACTGCTTTAACATCTCATATGAAGTAAATAAGACAAGCATTCTTCCTCCAGAGATTAAAGCTAATGATTCGATTGCTTCTGCTACTGCATAAGTATAAGGTTGCATATCTGAATATTTTATTGTCGGAAAATCATTAGGCACCATCAATTGTACTTGTTTTTCATAATCAAACGATGCATAGAATTGATACGTATCGGTCTCTTTTGCAAGACCTAAATGCTGTTTTAAATAATCAAAATTATTTCGAATGGATAAAGTAGCACTAGTTAAAACTGCAGTTTTATCTGTGTTAAACAATTCTTTATACAAGTGTTTAGAAACGTCTATAGGCTCGCTATATAAATAAGCTGCGTTTTGTGCACCATGTGGGTCGATTTCAACCCATGTAATACTATTGGAATCTCCCTTTAATAACATCTGTTGAAAATTATTTTTTAGAGCCTCGATTTGTTGAAAAAGGATTGCTTGTTTACTATCTCGTTTCTCTTCCTTAGCTTGGTCTTTTAATTGCTCTGCAGTCGTTTTAATAGCAAGCATATCCAGTAATTCAAACATAATCCTATTAACTATTTCCTTGATTAACACCGTTTCGTTGTTTAAATCTTGTTCTACCCAAATTTTTTGTATTCTTCCGATATCACTTTTATTTTTCTTTGCATTGCTGTCTTCTGCTACGAAACGATATAGATTTCTAAATAAGATATCAAACTCTTCTAACAACAATTCCCATTTTAACTCCCAATTTTTAAAAAATTGAGAAGAAATAATTTTTAGAAAGTCAGATTTTATTTGTTGCAATTCTGTTATTAAAGCCGTGTAATCAAGCTCTAAACCAAAATGCTTTGCGGCAACTTGCTGAAATTGATGAGCTTCATCAATGATCACTTTATGAAATTGAGGTAAAATACTCTCTTTATTTTTTAGACTTTTACATAAAAGTGCGTGATTTGTGATGATGATATTCGCTTTTTTTGCGGATTCTTTTTTACGTTCATAAAAATCGATATCTCTCCATAACTCGTTATGAGTTGTGTGCTTTGTAACTACTTTTTGCAGTAATTTGAAGTCTTTTCTTGGGATTTGGATTTCATCTAAGTCACCAGTATCTGTTTCTGTTAACCAGATTAGTAATATACCTTTAAAAAGATTATCATGATAATTTACGATTGTTTGATCTTTAATAAACTTCTCCACTTTAGCTAAGCTAATGTAGTGGTTTTTACCTTTTACTAATACTGCTGAAAATGCACTAGGTAGTAAGTGGTGCAGTGTTTCTAATTCATTATCCAATAATTGCGTTTGCAGATGAGTGGTATGAGTAGAAATAATAATCGGTTCATTTAATTGTACACTTTCATAAATTGCAGGTAATAAATAGGCAAATGATTTCCCAATACCAGTATCCGCTTCTATAATAGCATGGTTTTTTGATCGGAAATGGTCATAGATTGTCTCTGCCATCTCTTTTTGATCTTTTCTTAATTCATAATTGTTAATGGTTGTATGTAGCATACCTTCAATATCAAAAAAGTTATCAGCTAAATCTTGAAAATTATCATTTTTTATAAATGAGCTAGAGAGCTTGGATGGATTAAATTTACGAATAATCAAATCTTGATGTTCCATTAGAATATTAGTATTTATATCCTTTTGAATCTCGCTTATATCTTCTAATATGTCGAATATATCTGATTTAAAGTATTTTTCAATTTGTAGAAATTTTTTAATTATTTCCGTCGGTAAACGCTCTATTTTTCTTAAAATAAAAAGTAATAAATCTGCGGTTATCCATGCATCAGAAAGTGCACGATGTGGATCATCGTGACGTAAATTTAAAAAATGAGCAAGTTCATTTAATTTATAACTATTTGCTTTTGGTAATGCGATTCTGGCTAATTCCACGGTGTCTATCATCTTGTTTTTTAAGGAATCATAACCTAGTCGGTTTAACTCTGCATTTAAAAATCCGATATCAAATGGAATATTATGTGCCACAATGTAACTATTATCTATCAATTTTAAAATATCTTCTGCGACTTCTTCAAATGCTGGAGCATTAATTGTATCTTCCATCTCAATTCCTGTTAGTTGACTGATAAATACAGGAATATTTCTTTTCGGATTAATAAGCTGCGCATATTTTTTTATTATTTTTTTATTTTCAATAACGACAATTCCAATTTCTATAATTCGGTCTCCTTTAGAAGGTAATTGCCCAGTTGTTTCTAAGTCGATTACAACAAACCGTCTCATTATTCACTCCTTTCCACGCGCTACGTACAAAGATATTAAAATAATCCAAGGTGCGAAAAGGTAAATTTTCTCTTTTTCCTTGTGCTATTAAAAATGCTATAGTACATAGAAAAACTCTTATCTAATGATAGCGATAAGAGTTTCCATTTACGAGTGCGTTGTTAGTGGTGGTTCCTGATCTAAAATTTCCACTATATCATTGTCATGATTCATAATAGCAACCTTTGGTCGGAAGTTCTCTAGCTCATCCTCTGTTAAAATACCATAAGATACGACGATAATAATGTCATCTGGTTGTACAAGTCTTGCAGCTGCTCCATTTAAACAGATAACCTTGCTTCCTTTTTCACCAGGTATTACATAGGTCTCAAGCCGAGCACCATTATTATTATTTACTATTTGTACTTTTTCATGTGGAAGGATACCAATTTTTTCTAGAATTTCTTCATCAATCGTTATACTACCAACATAATTTAAATTCGCTTCTGTTACACGTGCGCGATGAATTTTTGCTTTCATCATAGTACGCATCATTTGCATTTTCCCCCTATATAAAAGAATGAGGCAGGTTACCATCTTTATCTAAAATTATATTATCTATTAGCCTGGCATTTTTATATTGTACGGCAATAGCAATAATAATTCTTTCATTTATTACCTCGATCTCTTTAAGAGCTGGATAGTTATAAATTTCAATATATTCAATATCCGCTTTTATTTTTGCCTCAAGAAATTCAGTTACTTTCCTTTTAATAATAACAGGATTATTTTCACCGTCAAACATTAATTTTTTTGCATAATTCAAGGATCCAAAAATTGCACTTGCTTCATTTTTTTCGAGTTCAGATAAATAGACATTTCTACTGCTTCTTGCTAAACCGCTTTTTTCTCTGACAGTTTCCACAGGAATCAATTCAACTGTAAAATTCATGTCATCTATAAGACCTTTAACAACTGCGACTTGTTGTGCATCCTTTAAACCGAAAAAGACAAGGTCACACTTAGTAATGTGAAATAATTTGGCTAATACAGTTGCTACACCATCAAAGTGTCCTAGTCTACTCTTCCCGCAAAGGACATTTACTCTGTCTTTAACGTACAATTTAACAGAAGATTCGTTTGGATACATTTCTTCTTTGGATGGCATAAAAATATAATCAACCTGATGCTGTTTTGCAATTTCTATATCTCTTTTTTCATCTCTAGGATATCTTTCAAAGTCCTCATTCGGACCGAATTGTAGTGGGTTCACAAAAATACTTAAAATGGTTACATCGGATTTTTCATTACATTTGTCTATAAGTTGTGTGTGGCCATCATGTAAATATCCCATCGTGGGCACAAATCCAATCCGTTTATCTTTCTCTTTTAAATGTGTTGTTAAAGCTTCCATTTCACTTATCGAACGAACAATTTTCACTTTTATTCCCCCGAATACAAATGATTAATCACATCATCATCTATTTTAAAGGTGTGCTCTTCCTTAGGAAAAGTCTTTTCTTTTACTTCTTTATGAAAAGATGACACAGCATCTTTTATTACGGTATTCATATCTGCATACGATTTTACAAATTTAGGTGTTCGATCAATTCCATATTGAAGTATATCGTGGTAAACGAGTACTTGCCCATCGCAATATTCCCCAGCACCTATTCCGATTGTAGGAATGGTTAGTTTTTTAGTGATATGTTCGGCAAGAGGTCCAGGAACACATTCCAGCACAATAGAAATGACTCCACTTTTTTCTAACTTCTCTGCTTCTTCTACTAATCGATTTGCTGAAGCAGCATCTTTACCTTGCACTTTGTATCCACCTAACACATTTACAGATTGTGGTGTTAATCCGATATGCCCTACAACGGGAATACCAGCCTCTGTAAGACGTCTAATTATATTTAAGGTCAAAGGAGAAGCCCCTTCTATTTTAATGGCTTGTACACCTGTTTTTTGAAATAATTCTCTTGCATTCGTAATCGCATCTCCCTCTGATATATGATAAGACATAAATGGCATATCAACTATAACAAAAGTTTCAGGAGCACCTCTTGTAACGGCTTTAGAGTGGTGGATCATGTCATCTAGTGTTACTTCTACTGTGCTTTTATACCCTAGAACCACCATTCCCAAGGAATCTCCAACTAAAATCATGTCTATATTTGATTCTTCAACCAGTTTTGCTGATGGGTAGTCATAAGCAGTAACCATAGATATTTTTTCACTATTATTTTTCATTTGGATAATTTTATCAGTTGTTAACATTACTATAGCTCCTTACCAATCAATTTCAGCACTATATATTTTCTCTATATCTCCATTTGAATTTTCTACAAGTAAGCTGCCATCATGCTCTATTCCTTCAAAAATAGCTTTAAAATTCTTTTTCGGTGTCTTAAGTGATATTTCTTCACCAATTTTGTACGCTTTATCTACCCAGCTTTTTTGAATCGGTTTAAATCCATTCTCTAAGTAGTCATTATAAAGTAATTCAAATTCTTCTAGTATACAGTGAATAAAGGTTTTACGATCAATTTCTTGATCTAAAAGTTCTTTTAAGGAGATAACTTTTGATTGAAGCTCTTCACCAAATACTTCTATTTGTTGATTCACATTAATACCTATACCAATTACCAAGTAATTTATCTTATCAACTTCCGCTTGCATCTCCGTAAGAATGCCTGCTAATTTCTTATTGTGAAGAAAAATATCATTTGGCCATTTGATTTGTACATCAATCGCTAATAATTTTTCTATCGCATTACTAACGGCAACAGCTGATAATAAAGTTAGCTGTGGGGCATTGTTAGGGGCTATTTCAGGTCGGAGTACTAAACTCATCCAAATTCCCCCACTATGATTTGATTCCCACTCCCTATTAAGTCTTCCTCTACCAGACGTTTGCTTATCAGCGATAACAAGTGTTCCAGCTTCGCAACCTGATCTAGCTAACTCATGGGCCATGTCTTGAGTAGAAGAAAGCACGGGCCTATATATGATATTTTGTCCAATAAAGGCGGTTTTCAAGTCCCATTTTAAAACAGATTCACTAAGGTGCAGTGGGATTTGCTTCAGCATATATCCTTTTTTGCGTATCGCTTCAATTTCATAACCTTCTTCTTTTAGTTCCTTTATGTATTTCCATATGGAAGTTCTTGTTACCTGGAGCTCTTCTGATAAATTTTCACCAGAAATATACGCATTTTTAGAGCTAGCTAATAAAGAAATCAGTCTTTCTTTATTTTTTTTCATGCAATAACCACTCCTTTATAGCTAGCTTAGTATTATCTATTTCACCAAGTACTACTTTTTTTTCAATTTCTAATAACAGACTATCGATCCATTTTCCTTGTTTTCTTTCAGGAAAGGTCGAGATGATATCATTTCCGTTTAAAGCTAGTTCTTTTCTGTTTGATATTGGTAATTTATTCTTTTGATATTTTAACATATTTTTAGCTGGTAGATCGACAAATAATTCGCCAGTTCGACAGAAGCTACTGATCAATTCCTTTGGAAGGCGATATATAATCCAAGCTAAAGCTTCTTTTCTTTCTACATCATTTATTAGATCAGCTAAAATAATGGCGTTTCTTTTCGCTTTGCTAGATAGCTTCCATTCTTTCGCCCACTTGTTTATATGTATAGAAGAATCATACAAGTAGAAGGTAGTAACAATTTCAGCCATGCTAAACAATCTGGCTTGATGCTTCAATAATGAGCGCTTTAATTGCTTGCTTTCTTTGATGAGCGGCAGGCAATTCACTAAATTGGTTTGAAACAATAATCGAAGAGAATATTGTACATTCTCCCCTTTAAACATTTTCTCCCATTCCACCGCGATTCTTTCCACCGCAATATACTCTATAGCCGGATGCAAAGAATGTATTGCTTCTGTGCATTCGATATCCATTTTAAAGTTTAATTGACTACTAAATCGCAATCCACGCATCATTCGAAGCGGATCTTCTTCAAATCTTTCAAAGGGATTTCTTACAGTTCTAATTAGTCTTCTTTCTATATCTTTTTTACCTTCAAATGGATCTTCTATTTTAAAATGCTTATCCATGGCCATGGCATTAATAGTAAAATCTCGCCTTGAAAGATCTGTTAGTATGTCTGTAACAAACTCAACCTTATCAGGATGCCTGTAGTCACTATAGCCTGTCTCAGTGCGATAGGTTGTTACCTCGTAAGACTTCTTTTTGTACCGCACGATAACAGTACCGTGCTTAATTCCTACAGGGATAACATCTTTAAATAATTTGATAATCTCTGAAGGTGTTGCTGATGATGCTATATCAATATCACCAATTTGTCTGTTAAGGTAATAATCTCTGACAGCACCACCAACTATAAATGCTTCATGTCCTGCCTCGTTAATTATATCTAACACTTCAAAAGCATCATGAAACATTTGCTTATGCACGTTTATCATTCCTTATTGCTGATTTATATAGATTCTCATATCCTGCTAATATTTCAGAAGAATTAAATTGTGTTTTCACGTGATTTATTGCTTCTTTAGAAAATTGCTTCCATTTTTTTTCATCTGTCAATAACTCAATTGCTTTATCAGCAGTAGCCTCTATATCCCCCACAGGAACGATATAGCCATTTTCATTATCTTTTATCACTTCAGGAATTCCACCAGCATTTGTACCAATACAAGGAACCCCACATGCCATTGCTTCTAACAATACGAGTCCAAAGCTTTCTTTTTCTGAAAGAAGTAATTTCATATCGGAAATCGATAATAATTCAGGTATGTTCTTTTGTTTACCTAAAAATAAAACATCATCAATTAATCCCAGCTTTTTAACTAGCATATGGATTTCACAGTATTCAGGGCCGTCTCCTACTAAGAAAAGTTTAGCAGGGATTTTTCTTCTGATTTTTTCAAAAGCATATATTACATCCTGTACTCGTTTTACTTTTCTGAAGTTGGAAACATGTATTAATATTTTTTCATCCTCTTTTATTTGATACTTATTTCGTAATAGCTGATTCGGTTGTGGGAAATAATCATTTTCATTTATGAAGTTATATAATACGTGCATTGGTTTTTCTATATCTAGCATATCTTTTGTTTGATTAACTAAGTTATGTGAAACGGCAGTTACAGCATCCGATTTTTCAATGCCATATTTGATCATTTTTTTAAGACTTGAATCTATTCCTAAGACGGTAATATCCGTACCATGGAGCGTCGTAATGATCTTTACGTCTCTTTGTGCCATTTCCTTCGCAAGTATGGCACACACTGCGTGTGGCATAGCATAATGGGCATGTAGAATATCCAGTTCTTCTGTATCAATTACCTCAGCCATCTTATTAGCTAAAGCTAGATCATACGGAGGATATTGAAAAACTGGATAATGATTTAATTCAACTTCATGGAAAAATATATTCGGATAAACTTGATCTAAGCGATAAGGAACACTTGAAGTTATAAAATGGATTTCGTGTCCCTTTTCAGCTAACATTTTCCCTAATTCTGTAGCAATTATTCCAGAGCCACCTACAGATGGATAACATGTGATTCCAATTTTCATCATAATTAATATCCTAACTTTTATTATTTAATTACCTTTACTATTTCTTTTCCTTCACGATATTTCTCCAGTCAAAAAATCCGGCATCTAATGCTCTAATCATTACTTCTGCACCGCCAGTATTGGTGACAAGTGGGATTTGATAAACGTCACTCAAACGCATCAATGCACTAATATCAGGTTCGTGAGGCTGAGCCGTCAGAGGATCTCTAAAGAAAATGATCAAATCCATTTCATTTTCAGCAATTTTAGCACCGATTTGTTGATCGCCACCTAACGGACCTGACTTAAATCGTGCTATTGATAAGCCCGTAGCTTCAGAAATACGTGTACCGGTAGTACCAGTAGCAAATAATTCATGCTGCTTTAAAATATTACTATATGCAATTGTAAAATTAACCATATCATCTTTTTTCTCATCATGTGCTATTAATGCAATTTTCATTTTTCTTCCCCCACTATTCCAATATATTTTCAAGACCATAAACTAATACATCAATTTTCATTACTTGCTCAACGGCTAATTTTACACCAGTCATAAATGATTGACGATGAAATGAATCATGCTTGATCGTTAAATTTTCACCGGTAGAACCAAAGATGACTTCTTGATGTGCTACTAAACCAGGTAGTCGAACACTATGGATACGCATACCATCTACATCAGAACCTCTTGCACCTGGAATTGTTTCTTTTTCATCTGGATGTCCTTGCGTCTTCTGTTCTCTTACTTCCTTAATCAGTGATGCCGTTTTAACAGCAGTTCCAGATGGTGCATCCAATTTTTGATCGTGATGTTTTTCAATTATTTCAACATCAGGGAAATATTTAGCTGCCCATTTTGAGAATTGCATCATTAATACTGCACCTATTGCAAAGTTTGGGGCAATGATAACACCAATACCTTTTTCCTCTGCTAAATCTGTTAATTCTGTTAGCTGATCCTCTGTAAAACCTGTTGTTCCTACTACTGGTCTTATGCCATAATTAATTGCAGTTTTTGTATGTAAATACCCCACCTCAGGTATAGTTAAATCAACTAATACATCGGCCTTAACGTTCTTGAAACAAGTATCTATGTCCGTATAAATAATAGCCTCAGTATCAATTTCTGCATCAAATTCATTTATCTTTTTTCCATCATACTTATTTTCTAAGCAAGCAACCAATTCCAAATTATCTGTTTTTTCAATCATTCTTACTGCCTCACTACCCATTCTTCCTCTAGCTCCAGCTACAATTACCTTTATTTTATTCATGAAAATCCTCCTCATTATTTTTCTTTGTCCAACGGTTTTTGTCACGAGATTCAATTTTACTCATGGTTTGATCAAAAGCTTCAGATAAATTTATATTTTGCTCGTTGCAAAAACAGAGCAAGACAAAGAATAAATCTCCTAATTCATTTTCAATTGTATTTTCTTTCTCTTCCTTCTTTTTAGGTTTTTCTCCGTACACATGGTTAACTTCCCGGGCAAGCTCTCCTATTTCTTCTGTAAACCTTGCCAGCATGCTTAAAGGAGAAAAGTAACCTTCTTCAAATTGCGAAATAAAATTGTCGACCCTTTTCTGCATATCATCTGTGGTTTGGTTTTGTTCCATGTAAACACTCCAAATAAGTTATTATTTTTAATGTTAGCTAAAAGTAAGACTTTTGACAACATTTTAACTTTAATAATGTGAACCCATTTTATATAGTAAAAAAGTGTGAGCTAATTTTTGTTAGCTCACACCGAATATTCCTTCTATCATAAAGCATCAAACGATGAGTTGTTAGTTGTAAAAACTATTCGTCACCCTGTAAGAAAAACATCGAAGCAAATCGAATTAATTCTGCAAGCGCTACGAGTGCTGCAGCAACATACGTAAGGGCTGCGGCATTTAGAACCTTCTTCGTTTGTCTTTCCTCGTTGTTATTAATAATTCCAGTTGAAACAAGCTGAGTCATTGCTCGATTTGATGCATCAAATTCAACAGGTAGTGTTACCAGTTGGAATAATACGGCAAATGACATGAAAATAACACCTGCTAAAACTAAATTCATCGCACCCATAATCATACCAGCAATAATGAATACAAATGCCATTTTATCTCCAAGGCTCGCAATTGGAACTAATTTATGCCTTAATCGTAAAAAGGCATAGGCTTCTGCATCTTGAATAGCATGTCCAACCTCATGAGCTGCAATTGCTTCAGCTGCAGCAGAATATCCGTGATAATTTGCACTTGAAAGACGCACTACTTTTTTTCGTGGATCATAATGGTCTGACAACATTCCTTTTGTTTCCTCAATACTTACATTAAAAAGACCATTATCATCTAGTATTTTTCTAGCAACCTGTGCACCAGTCATCATTGATGCATTCATTATTTTTGAATATTTTTTATAGGTTTTTTTCACTTTTGATTGCGCCAAAAAAGGTACGAGCATAAGAATTGCAAAATAAACGAGATAGCCTATCATTCTCATTCCTCCAGTTGTATGTCTTGCGTGTAATTCTATATGGTCAATTTTAGTCAAAAACACTGTTTGTGTCAATAAAACTGTTTCTCATCGTGTTTTAGATAAACTGAGTTGCTGATTGGAAATTAATATTTTGTATGCAAGAAGAATGGTAAAAATACTTAGCCAAAAAGTGACATATCCAATTTCATCTTGATAAAGGGCTAATTTGGAATATGTGGGCATCATATCAAAAACGTAATCAATTATTTCATTATGTAATATCCATATACTCGCAATGGTAAGATGTTTTAATTTTATGCGCATTAAAGGTGCATATAATACTGCTTGAAGAGCCATTGCAAAATGAGATGCCATCAGCATGTAACCAGTCCACGACAAGGTGCCGTCAACGATCAGGGTAAGTAAATTCATCATAACTGCCCAAATACCGTATTTTACTAATGAAACAAATGCCAATGCCTCGATTGTTGGACTTTGCTTCTTAATTAAAAACAGGAACAAAAAAATTGTGAAAAATAGGCTTGCTGTAGGACTATCTGGTACAAATGGCAAAAAATGAATCGGTGTCACTTCAAGTTGACTTTTATACCAGTAGTACCCATAGATTGTCCCGAGTAGATTTATAATAAACAATAAAAAAATAAATTTACGATCAAACAACATAAATTTAATCATATTCATTCTTCCCTTTTAAAAAGCTCTCGCAAAAGTGTGCGAGAGCTTTTTTTATTCTTCTTCGTTAACTGAAACGATAAATTCTGCTAATTGATCCAATTCTTCATCTGTTCCTTGGAACTGATCAGCAGGCATAGAGCCGATACCATCAACAGCGATTTCTTTAATTTCATCAGCAGTATATTCGATTCCTATTAAACTAGGAGCTGCTGCACCACCTTCTAAAGACCCACCATGACATTGCAAACAACTATTCTCATAAGCTGCATAGCCTGGATCTTCTGTATCAATCTCAACTTCTTCTTCTAATACGGGTTTGTTATTTTCTGCTTTTGCCTCATAATCGACGGCAGCTGCCGCTTCATAGGTTAACCAAAATACAGAAATAATTCCGAGTAGCATTAAAGAAGTTGTAATTGGCCTGCGATGTGGTCTTCTTTCTGGACCCTTATCTAAAAACGGAGCTAGTAACAGACCGCCAAAAGCTAATCCAGGTATAACGATAACACCCAAAACAACGTATGGGCCACTTGCAAATTGATATTTCAGTAATTGATATAAAAACAAGAAATACCAGTCAGGTAAAGGTAAATATGCAGCATCAGTTGGATCAGCCATTTTTTCTAATGGTGCTGGGTGAGCAATTGTTAAGCATAAAAAGCCTACTAGAAAAACTGCCCCAACTAGCCATTCTTTTAATAGAAAGTTTGGCCAGAATGCTTCCGTTCTGCCTGGATATTCTGAATAATCTTTTGGAATAAATTTTTGTTTGTCGGCAGTAACACGTGAATCACCGACAAAACGCATTCCTTTTCCTCTTTTCACAGCTATCCCTCCTTTTCATCCATGAATTTTATAGTGGGCCTGAGATCCCTTGTTTACGAATCATAATAAAGTGAATACCCATTAGTAAAAATAATGCGGCTGGTAAGAAGAATACATGAATAGCAAAGAATCTTGTAAGTGTTTGTGCCCCAACAATTTCAGGGTCTCCACCAAGTAAAGATTTAGTTGCTTCACCAATAAATGGCACACCTTCAGCAATTTCTAACGTTACCTGTGTTGCAAAGTATGCTTTATTATCCCATGGAAGTAAGTAACCAGTTAGACCAAGTGCTAGCATGATGAAAAAGATCATGACACCTACCATCCAGTTAAGCTCACGAGGTTTTTTATATGCACCCTGGAAAAACACGCGTAAAGTATGTAAAAATAACATGACAATTACCACACTAGCTCCCCAATGGTGCATTCCACGAACAATTTGTCCATGAGCAACTTCTGTTTGTAAATAATATACGCTTCGCCAAGCGTTTTCAATATCTGGTACGTAATACATTGTTAAAAACATACCGGATAAAATTTGAATAACAGTAACAAAAAAAGTTAATCCACCAAAACAATAAACAAACGCAGAAAAGTGATGCGCAGGGTTTACATGCTCTGGTACTTCGTGATCGGCAATATCTCGCCATAATGGGGTGATATCTACACGATCATCAATCCAATCGTATACTTTCTGTAGCATCATTAAAACTCCCCTCTTGGTTTCGCATTACCTAAATACAGTGTACCCTCTCTTACTTCATGCTCAAACACATCAAGAGCAGCATTAGGAGGTGTATTTGGTACGTTTACCCCATCCTTATAATATCTTCCATCATGACATGGACAAAAGAATTGCTCAGGATGATCAGGATCCCCTTGCCAATTAACTACACAGCCTAAGTGCTTACACACAGGAGATAAAGCCATTATTTCATCATTATCTGTTTTATATACCCACGCACTTTTTGTAACTTCGGATTCATACCATGCATCAACTTGATCAATCGTCCAATCAAATCTTTGTGGTTCAGTTGTTAGTTCGTCCACTTGCGCAACAGCCTTTAAATCTCCACCGCTAGAAGCTTGTAATACTGGATCAATGGCAAAGCGAACCATTGGTGCTAACATACCAGCTGCCATAAATCCACCTACCCCAGTAAGTGTATAATTTAAAAACTGACGACGCGATACTGGTTGTTTTTTCCCACTCATAATTTTACCCCCCTCTGTCTATATTCCGAATCATGGATTTTTATCTCTTATAATACTAGGACATTACCATGATAGCGCAAACTAAGGACCCGGTCAATAAAATATAATTACTAAAAATACTATTTAGTATGTTTTTTAAAAGTCAATAGCATATTTGAAAAAATAAGCACCAATTTAACTATTTTTCCAATAAGTTCGAATCAAATCAGATAATAGCTTTGCTTGATGATGTAACACCTTTAAGGCATCCTCTTTTTCTCTTTCATTTATCGAAGGTGCAGTAATCCATAATAATTGTCCATTAAGATCCTTCTCATTTAATTTCCATTGTGGATCAAAACTTAAGAAAAACACATGTTTGAAATGTTCATTTTTAAGGTTTTCTATCCAATTGTTTAAGCGGTTTACTTCTAATTGATAATCACATTTTACATGGTAGGTATAAGTTGGGTATAAGAAAACACGACCAGTATAATGTCTTTCGATTTCTTTGGATATTACTTGTATTGCATCTGCTTGTTCTAACCAATCTTGAGCCTGATTTGATGCAATATCATCAATTCCTAGAAGTGGTATGAATATTGTATCGACGTACTCTTTTGCTTCTTGATATCGTTCTCTATCCTTTTGTTTCCATTCCATGGTTTATTTTCATCCTTTGTCAATTATCCCAAGTTTATTTAAGCTTTTTATTACTTTCTTCTAAATCCTTTAAGGCGTTGGTATAAAAAATAAAATCAGTTTCATTTTTAGAGTCTAAAGCATTATTTATTGCTGCTTCAATTTTATCCTTTTGAAATTTGTAGACAGAAAAACTTAGTAATTCGCTAATATTCTCTTTATCCCCACTTGTAAGAAAATAATCTTCAGGTAAATATGGATTATCCTCTAACACTACTGCATATGGGATAGAGTATTTCGAATTTTTAAAATTAAGTTGAATATAAATTGGGTCCTTACGGTTTAATCTTATATCATGAAAAGATTTATCCGCATCTGTTGTCACAATATGCTTTTTGTAAAACCGAAAAGCAACTTGATCCGTACAATGTGTTGATATAATCATGGCGCGTGGACAAAACTTAGCTTCACGAACAAAATGAGTGTAATTCAAAATTTCATCATGATTTAACAAATAATTAAGAATCCAAACACTTTCTCTTTTCTTTGGCTGATAATGACTTAAGAAATACTTTATAAAGTCTTTCTTATCTTTTAATGTTATGGAAGATTCCACGCTGTTTTCCCCTCCAATATTTAAAGACTTATTGTTCTTTAACGCGATTCAAGTACTCTTCCATTTCAACATCAGAAGGATCTATTTTTAAATAGCTGTCTAGTATCACGATTGCTTCTTTTACTTTTCCTTCTTCCATTAAAAAGTACCCATAATCCTTTAAATAATCTGCATCTTCTTTTAAATTATTATATGCTTCCTCGTAAGATTTTAATGCTTTTTCATAATACTCTTCTTCACTATATGCTTTTGCTAATTCCCACTTAAGAAGTCCATCCTGGTCATCAAGCTCAGTAGACAAGGTTAAATGGTCGATAATGGCAGTATAGTCATTTTTCTGTTTAAATACTTCAATTAAAAATAATATAGCTTCTTTATAGTCAGGATCTAATTCTAACGCTTTTTTTATAGAAGCTTCTGCTAGCTCATCTTCTCTAAATTGATGAGCTAACCTTCCTAGTTCTAGTTGTAATTCTTTGCTGAAAGGATCTATCTCTACACCCTTTTTGGCAATCTTATAAGCTTCATCTTTTTGCCCTTCTTCATAGAGAGCTTCTGCTAGGTATAGATAGACAGCAGGATAGTCTTCATCTTTTTCTAATAGTGCTTTAAAGGAATCTATAGCAATATCAAATCTTTCTGCTCGAAAAGCTAAATACGCATATCTAAACAAGGCTTCTGGATCATTTGTATCACTATTTTCATAAAATTCAAATGCTTTTTCAAATTCACCAGAGCCAGCATAAGCTTCTGCTAGACGAAGCTTAATATCTATATCTGCTACTTGGCTTTCTTTTCGTAATACTTTTTCATAATAATTACTAGCTTTCACATATTCGGCTAACGAAAACGCCAATTCGCCTAAAGCAAAATCAATCACAATTTCAGTGGGATTGGTATTTTTTGCTTCTAATAATTTATTTTCTGCCACCTCATACAATCCTTGAGATTGATAAAGATCTGCTAACTGCACTAATGCAGCAAGATAACCTTCTTCTTCTGGCTCAAATTCATTTAAAATAGCGATAGCTTCATCGTCATTATCAAGATCAATATAAATGTCTGATAATAATATTTTCGCTTCACTATTATCTTTTATTTGTAACAATATTTGCTCTGCTTTGTCATGTAAGCCTAGCTGAATAAATAATGCTGCAATATCTAACCTTTGATCTAGATCGACTTCCATTACATTGTCTTCTAATAGTACAATAGCTTCTTCTGTTTTACCTTCTTGAATCCACTCTATACCCTGTTCAAAAATATTCATATAAACAACCCTTCTATACATGTCTGTAATTTCATCTTCTTTTATCATATCTGAGCAAGTTAGAAGCATCAATAAAAAACTCCTAACATTTATCGATCGTAAATCGATGATAACATGAAAGAAGTCAAAGTTTTAAATATTAGTTTATTAGTTTGTCCAAATCTTCAAAAAACCTAGGATATGATACTGAAATACACGCTGCGTCAGATAATTCAATTGTGCCTTCCGCTATCAAAGAGGCAATTGCAACCATCATACCTATACGATGATCACCATAAGAATTGGTTTTATTTGCTTTTAATTTAGTAGGACCATTAATAATCATACCATCATTAGTAGGTTCAATATTTGCACCAAGTGCTTTTAAATTTTCGACTACAGAAGCGATTCGATCGGTTTCTTTAAATCGTAATTCTTCGGCATCTTTAATAATGGTTTTTCCTGATGCTTGCGTTGCCAGTAAAGCAATAATAGGAATTTCGTCAATAATCCTAGGAATGATATCTCCTTCAATTGTAGTAGCTTTTATATCGGAGCTTTGAACTTTAATGGATCCGATTAATTCGCCACCAATTGTTTTCTCTTCTACGACATCGATATCTACATCCATCATTTTTAAAACATCTAATATTCCAGTTCTTGTTGGATTGAGGCCAACTTCATCAATGGTTAATTTGCTATTTTTAGCAAGTGCCGTAGCAACAAGAAAGAATGCTGCAGATGAAATATCTCCTGGTACTTGTATATCACAGGCTGTAAGCTGCTGTTTACCCTCGATACTTACTGTATTTTTATCAATTTCAAGCTTTACACCAAATGCTTGAAGCATGTTTTCGGTATGATCTCTTGTTTTAGCATCTTCTTCCACTACAGTGGTTCCATTTGCTAATAAACCCGCGAGCAAAACCCCAGACTTTACTTGCGCACTTTTAACTGGTGTATGATAGGTAATCGCGTTTAATTCTTTACCCCTAACGGCAAGTGGAAGATATTTACCTTGTTCTCTACCATCAATTTGGGCACCCATTAAAGAGAGTGGGACAACAATTCGGTCCATAGGGCGAACAGTTAAGGAAGCGTCTCCGAATAAAGTAAAATGATGCGGAAGACCAGCCAGAATCCCTAATAATAATCTAGAAGTAGTACCCGAATTCCCTAAATTAATAGGTACTAATGGTTCTTTAAGTCCTGCTATACTTCTTCCGTTAACCGTAACATTATCATTTTCCTGGGTAATGTTTACACCCATTGAACGAAATGCGTTTATAGTAGAGATACAATCCTCACCTGCTAGAAAATTTGTAATTAATGAGGTTCCATTAGCCATTGAGGCAAACATCACTGCACGATGAGAAATAGATTTATCTCCAGGAACTTGAATAGCCCCTTTTATCGACTGATTCGTATAGTTCAATAACTTCGTTGACAAATACATCCCTCCTATTCTTCTATCATGGTTTCATAACCATTTCTTTTTAATATAGCATTACTAACAACTTGGTCATTTTTATCTTGAAAGCTAAGTCTTAAAACACCTGTAATTCCTTCGCGAATTTCCAAAATTTCAATGTTGTTTATACTAATTGCTTGGTTTGCTAAAATTTCAATAACTTTTAGCAAGGCACCAGGCTGGTCAAAAATATCGACATAAAGATCATAGAACGAAGGTATAACGCCTTTTTTCTTACTGTCTAGACCATCTCTAAAATCTTTTGCCTCTTCTAGATATTTCTGGATTTTCTCATTTTCTCCTGAGTCAATAAGTTCTTTTATTTCTGTCATTTCTTTTATCCAATCGGCTAATAGCGTGCTCATTTTATCCTTATTCAGAAAGAATATATCCTTCCACATACTAGGATTACTTGAAGCTATCCTAGTAATATCTCTAAACCCACCTGCGGCTAACTTAGGGATATAAGGATGCTTTTTCTGCCAGCTTTTAGCTTGGTGAACAAGTGAAGAGGCAATGAGGTGAGGGAAATGTGAGATTACACCAGTCATTTCATCATGTTCATCAGCATCTAAAATAAGAAATTTACTTTTAGTGTGAAATAGTAATGTTTTCAAGTCATTTATATCATTACTAGTAGAAGATTCGGTAGGTGTAAGCACATAGATAGCATTCTCAAATAAATGACCTTTAGAGGCTTGGATACCTTTTTTATGAGAACCTGCCATAGGATGGCCACCAATAAAGGAAATATTAGGGTTTGTTATACTTAACGCCGCTTCCATAACGGGACCTTTAACAGAAGAAACATCAGTAATGATAATCTTATTTTCAAATGCAATATGAGAGATTTGATGAATTAAATCAACCGTTACGGAAACCGGTGCTGCTAAGATACAAATATCCACCTTTTGAATAACTTCTTCAAAATCAGTAGAGACTGCGTCTGTTATCCCGTTCATCCTACTGTATTCTAACGTGGACGGGTTAGTATCATAGCCATAAACAAATGCATTTGTATTTTTTTTAATATTTAAAGCTAACGAGCCTCCGATTAAACCGAGGCCCGCTACCAGAACTTTTTGTTCCACTACTTATTCTCCTCTTTTACTTCTTCTAAAAAACCTTTTATTAATTGTGAAAGTTCTTCCATATGTTCCTTTGCGCCAATTGTAATACGAACACCATTTGGATGACCTAAGGCTTCTCCTGATCGAATTATAAAACCGCGCTCTAAAAGATATTCACATAATTGATCGCCTGTTGTAGGTAATTTCACGAAGATAAAATTTGCTTCTGAATCGTAGGCAGTTAAGCCAACCTCCTCGAGAAAATCACAAAAAGCTTTTTTATTTTTACTGTTTTCATCAAGAGTATTTGCCAGGAAATCCTCATCCTGTAGAACAATCGTAGCTGCTTCTTGTGCTATGGATGTTGTATTAAAAGGACCTCGTGCAATATTTAATGTATTAGCTATTTCTATTGAAGCTACACCATAACCAATTCGTAAGTTCGCTAGACCATAGGCTTTAGAAAAGGTGCGTAATACGATTAAATTAGGATATTTTTGTAGTAAAGATATACTTTGAGGATTATTTTCATCAGAAATATACTCATAGTATGCTTCATCTAATACTACTAAAATATCTTTTGGACATTCTTTTAAAAACATTAGTAATTCTTGTTTTGGAATTAATGCTCCAGTGGGATTATTCGGTGAACACAACCAAGCTATTTTGGTTTTACTTGAAATAGCTTCTAGCATTCCTTTTATATCATGGTATCCATTGATCAATGGAACTTCCTTAATACTTGCTCCTTGAATTAATGAGTTATGCTTATATTGTGGAAAAGTAGGTACTGCCATAATAGTTTCAGATGATTGATCTAAATAGGTTCTGCATATAATATCGACTACTTCATCAGAACCACAACCGAAAATTAATTGGTTTTTTTCTACATTCAGTCTATTAGCTAGCTCTTCTCTAATTTTTGTAGCGTATCCATCTGGATAAATTTCAAGGTGTTCTAACATTTTAGGAATAGCAGTTTGGACTTTTTCCGAATACCCAAAAGGATTTTCATTCGACGCTAATTTCACTATATTCGTTAAACCATAAGCTTTTTTAACATCTTCAATTTGCTTACCAGGGGTATAAGGAGTCATCGTGTTAAAGACTTCTTTTGCTTTCATAATTGATCGCTCCTGTTCTATTGCCAAATTATTCTTTCGTTAAATCGGGACGTAATTGAATCGCCTCATTCAAATAAGTATGGTTAACTTTATCTTGTGGCAATTTCGTTTCAACTGACATCATTACTCGAATGCATTTCTCTAAACTACCTGGAACATCAATTTCAGGCATACACATCACCGGTACATATTTCCAGCCATCTATTAGTCGTAAGGCCTTCGCTGGAAAGGTCGCTGTTATATCTGAAGTCACAGAAATAAAAACAGAGCTAATAAGTTCAGGATTCACCTGGTTACTTTTTGCCATTTCCTCCATAAGACGTTTCGTTTCTTTTATAATTTCATCTTCTTCATTGAAACGAACAGTTGTCGCACCCCTAATTCCTCTGATCAATTTGACCCCAACTTTCTTAGAAATTTATCCAAATAAGCTGATAGCTCTTCATCTGTGAAGTCTACAAGAATTGGTTTTCCAATATTTTCAAGCAATACCATTTGCACAATCGCATGTTTAGCTTTTTTGTCCTTTTTCATCCGTTTTATTAAATGGGATAAATTAAGCTTTCCGATTTTAATAGGATAATGATTAAAATCCATCCAAGCTTGATAATCTGAAGAAAATAAATCCACATTGAATTTTTCTTCACTTATTTCCAAAGCGAACAGCATTCCAATCGCTACAGCTTCCCCGTGGGTTAAATTACCATAACCCATTTCAGACTCTATCGCGTGCCCTAAGGTATGGCCAAAATTCAGAAATTTTCTAATGCTACTTTCTTTTTCATCTTTCTCAACAATATTTGCTTTTACTTTAATACCGTCACATAGATGCCTTATCAATTGCGTGTTTTCAATCTCATTTTTTATATCTAAATGAAGTACGTCTTTTAATAAGTCGCCGTTAGCAATAAAACCATGCTTTATAACTTCAGCATAACCTGACCTTATTTCATGAGAAGGTAAAGAATGTAATGTATCAACATCATAAACTACTGCAACTGGAGGATAGAAACTACCAATTAAATTTTTTCCTTCAGGATGATTGATTGCTACTTTTCCACCAACACTACTATCGTGAGCTAAGATGGTAGTTGGGACTTGAATAAAATCTATCCCTCTCATAAAAGTAGAAGCTACAAAACCAGACAAATCACCAATCATTCCTCCACCTAGTGCAATAATTAGGGAATGACGATCCATGTTATTTTCAATAGAATATGTTAAAAGGCGATAGTACTCTTCTATATTTTTAGAAGCTTCACCTGAGGGTACGACATATTTTAAAATATCCACAGCTTCATCAAATCCCTTAGAAATATCATCAGCATAAAGCTTATCAACTGTGGAATCAGTGATGAGTAAAATTCGTTTATATTCTTTTTCTATTAATTGATTAATATTAAATCTGAGACCAGATGCTACATGGACACGATAGCTACCTAAATTAGTTTGAATCTTTTCTGTATGCATTAGAAATTCCTTATTTCCTCACGATATTGATCTATCGCTTCTTTTAATTTAGGGAATTGATCGTTAGGAAACTGCTCAGTAATTGCTTTTGCAACTTCGAATGCAACCACGTGTTCCATAACAACTGCAGCGGCTGGTACAGCACAGGAATCAGATCGTTCAATACTTGCATTAAAAACTTCTTTTGTTTCAATATCAACGCTTTGAAGTGGTTTATATAAAGTAGGAATTGGCTTCATTACTCCTTTTACAACAACAGGCATTCCTGTTGTCATCCCACCTTCAAAGCCACCTAAACGATTTGATTTTCTGTAATATCCATCTTCTTTATTCCAAGCAATTTCATCATGAACTTGACTACCGTTTTTTCTAGCAGCTTCAAAGCCTATTCCAAATTCAACACCTTTAAAGGCGTTGATACTGCATACAGCTCCAGCAATTCGACCATCTAATTTTCTATCATAATGCACATATGACCCTAAACCAGCGGGCAAACCTTCGATGTAAACTTCACATACTCCACCAATGGAATCCCCGTCTTTTTTGGCTTGATCAATGGCATCCATCATTTTTTGACTTGCCTCTGGATCTAGACAACGAACTGCTGATTCTTCAGAAATATCTTTTCTTTCATTCATTGGCATATCTTCGTATTCCTTCGCCTTTATTCCAGCGATTTCTTTTACATAGCCTATGATTTCTATATCCAGATTTTTTAATAAAGTTTTAGCAACTGCTCCAGCTGCAACTCTTGCTCCAGTTTCTCTAGCAGAAGAACGCTCCAAAATGTTTCTCATATCACGATGACCGTATTTAATCGCGCCGTTTAAGTCAGCATGACCTGGCCTTGGTCGAGTAACCACTCTTCTAATGTTTTGGTCTTCTGCAACTGGATCTTCTCCCATTACGTCTATCCAATGTTTGAAGTCATCATTATGCACCACTAGAGCAATTGGTGAGCCTAATGTATATCCATGTCTAATACCACCAACAATGTCAACTAGGTCCTTCTCTATTTGCATCCTTTTACCTCGACCATGTCCTTTTTGGCGGCGTAATAATGATTCATTTATATCCTCAGAGCTTATGGGCAAATTAGCCGGAAGCCCTTCTACAATTGTAGTTAATTGTTTTCCATGTGATTCTCCAGCAGTTAAATAGCGCAATGAAGATTCCCCCTGTTTAAATATTTTTAATTACTATATCACACCTCTTAAATATTTTGGCTAGAATATAGTGAAAAAGTTTGTTTATTTTTAATTTTCGGAAAAATATAATAATTTTTATACTAAAAATTACTTTTTTGATAAAAAAAGGTATCTAAGACTTTGAAACCATATTTTTCAGGATTAAATATTTGCTCTGTACTACCAACAAAAAATACTCCATCAGAGACAAGAGCCTGATTAAAATTATGATATATTTTACTTTTTGCATCTTCAGTAAAATAAATTAAGACATTTCTACATACAATTAAATCGAAATCTTTTGGGTATGTATCTGCTAGTAGGTTGTGCTTTTTGAATTTAATACATTCTTTTAATTTTTCATCAACTTTAAATGAAGTTCCTTCTTGTGTGAAATATTTCTTTTTAATGTCAGCCGGAACTTCTTGAAGAGCACGTTCATTATATAAACCTTGTTTAGCTCTAGCAAGTACATTTGAATCGATATCTGTTGCTATAATTTCGATTTGATTGAGATCAAAAAATTGATTAGCAACCATAGCGAGAGTGTATGGCTCTTCACCAGTCGAACAAGCAGCACTCCAAATTTTTATCTTTTTTTTGTTTGCAATTAAATTTGGTATAATTTTTTCTTGAAGTATCTTCCATCTTGATCCATTGCGATAAAATTCCGAAACATTTATCGTTACTTTATCTAAAAACTCTCTTAGTAGCTCTTGATCTTTAATTAATGCATTATAATATAATGCAAAACTTGCGTACTCTCTTTTATTTCGAAGTGAAGTTAACCTTCTTTTCATCTGCACTTCTTTATAAAGAGATAAATCAATTCCAGTTTTTGAATATATTTTTTTTACAAATTGCTGATAATCTTCTACTTCATTACTCACTAATTTTTCTCCCCCAATTAATGAATCCAATTGTCTATCGCTTTATCATAATCTTGAATTTCTTTTTCATCAAAGAATAATGATATCTCACGTTGTGCATTTTCTTTTGAATCTGAGCCATGTATGAGATTTCGATTCATAACAACAGCATAGTCACCACGAATAGTTCCTATCTCAGCATCATGAGGATTTGTTTTCCCCATCATTTGTCTTGAAGAAGCAATAACATCTTCTCCTTCTAAAACCATAGCTAATACTGGTCCTGATGTAATAAAGCTTACCAAATCATTAAAGAAAGGTTTTCCAACATGTTCGTTGTAATGTTTATTTGCTAATTCTTCTGATATTGTCATGAACTTTGCTGCAACAATTTTAAATCCTTTTTTTTCAAATCTGGTAATAATTTCACCGATTATTCCTCTTTGAACTCCATCTGGCTTTACCATTAAAAATGTTTTCTCCATCATAGTCACCTCTAATAAATTATATTTGTCTCGCACCAATGTAATTAGCAATGTCTAACAAGGTGTCTTTTGCTTTACATTCAGGTACATAGGCTAATGAATCATAAGCTTTTTGTAAATATTGATTACTTAATTCCCTAGATCGTTCAATTGCGTTTGATTCTTTAATTCGATTCAATAATTCAGAAAAACTAATTTCATCATTATTATTTTTATGGAAGTAGTGAATTAAATCTTGCTTTAATTCACTATTTTCTATCGCGTAAAAAACTGGTAATGTAATATTCCCTTGCAGAAGGTCACTTCCAGCAGGCTTTCCGAGCTGCGCCTCTGTTGCAGTAAAATCTAGAATATCATCAATAATTTGATAAGACATTCCTATAAAATATCCATAGCGAAAAAGTGCTTTTTCTATTTGAGGGGAACATCGACCAGCAATGGCGCCTAATTGACAGCTGGATGAAATTAATAATGCCGTCTTCCTTTTTATTCTTCGTAGGTATGTACGTAGATTTTGATCAAAATTATGTTTGTCTTTTATTTGTTCAATTTCACCTAGGGTTAATTCGATCATAGTATGTGAAAGAACTTCATGTGCCTTTTTATCTTCAACAGTAGTAAATCTTTCTAAAGCGCGAGCAAAGATAAAATCTCCAGAAAACATTGCTATTCGGTTATCCCATTTAGCTTTTACTGTTGGTTTTCCTCTTCTCAAATTAGAATTATCAATGACATCATCATGTACCAATGAAGCCATATGAATTAGCTCTAATGTACTTGCTACATTTGTTACTCTTTCATTACTTGCATTTCCGAATTTAGAAGCAAGTAATGCAAAAACTGGTCGCAAACGTTTGCCTCCTGCCTTTAATAATTGTAGGGAGGCTTCATGTAATATTTTGTGCTCTGCTATTACAGTACTTTCTAGAGCTGATTCAATTGTATTTAAATCTTTTTTTAAGTAAGCATACGAGCGAACTAGTTTCATTTCTTTCACCTTTGCTTTTTAATTTTCTTTATTTTTTATTCCCATATGCATAGCCGCAACTCCCCCAGTATAACTTTTCACTTTCACATGATTGAATCCTGCTTCTTTAAAAAGTTTACGCAATGCTTCTTTTCCAGGGAAATCCTTAGCTGATTCATGAAGCCATGCATATTCCTGATAGCTTTTAGCGAATAGCTTGCCTATCAAAGGCATAATAAAACGGAAGTAAAAATAATACATTTGTCTAAAAACAGGTAATGTAGGTTGTGAAGTCTCCAAACAAACAACTTTCCCACCAGGTTTCACCACACGGTGCATTTCTTTTAACACTGTTAAATAATCAGGTACGTTCCTTAGTCCAAAGCCAATCGTAACGTAATCAAATGAATTATCCTCAAATGGTAACTGCATCGCATTGCCATGAATAAATGTCAAATGCTGATTCGTGCTTTTTTTATGTCTATCTTTTGCAACTGCGAGCATGTTTTGGCTAAAATCAAGGCCAATTACTTCTCCACCTTCACCAACAGCCTGAGCTAATGCAAACGACCAGTCTCCTGTACCGCAGCACACGTCTAATGCTTTGGAATTTTCTGCAACCTCCATTTTTTTCATTACATCTTTTCTCCACTTTTTATGTTTTTGAAAAGAGATAATGGAATTCATACTATCGTATTTTTCACTTATAGATTCAAAAACATGATGAACTTTTGCCTCTTTTGTGTTCTTATCCATATGTTACCCTTCTTTCACAGGATCAAGCGATTCTATCATCATTTCCTCAGTATCTAAGGAAAAGTCATCATATGCATTTGAGAGTTGATGGTCGCTTTTTTCAAGTTTCTTTTTATAATGAGTCATTGCATCGATAAGTTTACTAGAAAGGACCTTATTCGTAAATTTCTTCGCGAAATTTTTTTGTAAAAGTTCTATGAAGACTGACGTTTCACCTTTATCTAATAACTTTTGTTCTCTGCGTAGTAAATGGTAGGTTAGCCAATTTTGAATAAACGTAGCATCCAGTGCGGTGTTTACTTTTTTTAGTACAGCTAAAATTAATTTTGAATCCACATTTGCAAATTCATCTATAAATTGCAAAATACTTGAATGCTTTTTATAGTAGACTGTCATTTTCGTATCGGTGGTATCTTTTATTGCATTTGCTAATATCCGTATAAACTCTATTTCATTATTTTTAGAAAGGAGTTGATAATATAGACCAGAATAGTAATCACCAGCAAGTACACGTAATTGTCTTTTTTTTGTGGTTTCCATCGTTTCATTTTCGGCGTTATTTAAATCAATAAAGTCATGCGTATGTAATGCTAATTGAACAAATAATGTAGCTTTAATATATGTAGTCTTTGTTGGTTCACTTATGGTATCAGTTAATATGATGTTTAAGGCCTTTACTTTTTGAGGTTCTATAACAGGATGGGTAATATATTTATCAAGATACGGATGACGGATGTCTGTTTTCACTTGAGAAATATACTGTTGAATAATATTAGTAGCACTCATTACAATCACCATATCCTTTCTTTACACCATCACTATATTAACATAGTATACCACAAGATATCTCACGAAAAGTCTTTGATAATCATTATTATCATATATTTTTATTGTACTGCAATAGATTTATCGTATAAAAAAGGGGTGCACAATGTGCACCCCTTTTAGCCCTTATGTACAAAAATTATTTTACGATATCCTTAAGGGCTTTACCTGGTTTAAAAGCAGGAACTTTACTTGCTGGAATTTCAATTTCTTCTCCAGTTTGTGGGTTACGACCTTTACGAGCAGCACGCTCACGTACCTCAAAGTTACCAAAGCCGATTAATTGAACTTTGTTACCATCTTTAAGTGAATCCATGATAGATTCAAAAACTGCGTCTACAGCTTTTGTTGCATCTTTCTTAGATAGTTCACTTTTTTCAGCAACACTATTAATTAAATCTGTCTTGTTCATGCTATTCACCTCCTCCCAATAAGATCATTTGCAATTACGAACATAAATGGTTTTAAACCATTTGTTCACATAAATCTTATTTTTTATACCTAAATGTCACCAAATGTTTGATGACAAGGCTTATAATAACTGAGTTTTCGTCTAATTTCAACAATTATCCTCTTATTTTATTAAAAAAGTTTAACTAACAATTGGTAAATCTTGAATTTATAAGCATACTATCATAAGAATAAATGAAGTGCAAGGGTTTACAACCTTGATATATCAAGGTTGTTAGACGGAAAATATTTGATTTGTATAGCTTATCGCAAAAATAAAAAAAGCGCAACAGTTAGCTACGCTTCTAGTAATTTAAAGGTCAGAGAATAATGGTAATCAATCCTCCGGAGCCCTCATTTATTATTTTTTCTAATGTATCTTTTAATTTATATCTAGCATTTTCTGGCATTAGTGATAATTTCCCTTGAATTCCTTCGCGCACGATCGAACTTAATGATCTTCCAAATATATCAGACTTCCAAATCGATAATGGATCCTCTTCAAAATCTTGCATTAAGTAACGTACTAACTCTTCGCTTTGTTTTTCTGTACCAATAATTGGAGAGAATTCTGATTCCACTTCTACTCTTATCATGTGTACAGAAGGAGCGACGGCTTTTAATTTAACTCCAAATCGCGAACCTTGTCTTATAATTTGTGGCTCCTCTAATCTTAAATCTTCAAGACGCGGAGAAGCTATCCCATAGCCTGTTTGTTTCACCATATTTAAAGCTTCACTATATTGATCATATTCTTTTTTCGCGATGGAGAAGCTCTGCATTATTTCTAATAAATGATCTTTTCCTCTTATTTCTTCTCCAACAATTTCTTTTAGTACATGATCATATAATTCATTAGGTGCCTCGAGATCAATAGATACAATGCCTTCTCCGGTTTTTAATCCAGATAATTTTGCTTGCTCAATATAATCATACTCGTTGAAGTTTGTAATAACGGCATCGACATCTCGTAGTCTTTTAATATCTTTCATTGTTTGTTCAATAGCATGTTGGAATTCTTCTCTTAACCAATGTTCCTTATCTAAAACCATTACCCAGCTTGGAAGGTTAACATTAACCTCTACAACAGGAAATTCATAAAGAACTTCTCTTAATACATTGTGAACATCAATTTCAGACATGCTTTCTACACTCATTGCTAATACCGGGATATCATAAGCTTCATTTAATTCTTGTCTTAGCAACTCTGTATCTGGATGATATGGCTGAACGGTATTTAGTACCATGATAAAGGGTTTACCTACTTCTTTTAACTCTTCTATTACTCTTTTTTCAGCATCTACATAATCTTCTCTTGGTATTTCTCCGATACTGCCATCAGTAGTGACAACAATGCCCATTGTTGAGTGCTCTTGAATTACTTTTCTTGTACCGATCTCTGCAGCATCATGGAATGGGATTGGGTCTTCATACCATGGTGTATGAATCATTCTCGGCCCATTTTCATCTTCAAAACCTTGCGCGCTACTTACCGTATACCCTACACAATCTACTAAACGGACATTGACTTCTAATCCATCCTCTACTTGTAGTGCAACAGCATGATTCGGTACAAATTTTGGCTCTGTTGTCATAATGGTTTTCCCTGCAGCACTTTGAGGAAGTTCATCCTGTGCCCTTGTTCGATCAACTTCTTCTTTAATATTTGGTAAAACAATTCTTTCCATGAACTTCTTTATAAAAGTTGATTTACCGGTTCTGACTGCACCAACTACTCCTAAATAAATATCACCGTTTGTCCTTTTAGAAATATCCTTAAAGATATCTACCTTTTCCAAAAATAATCCCCTCCCGATCATACCCATAAATAAACACCATTTACTTTTCCATTTCATTCTATGATGTTGTCCTATTGGATTATGCTAATAAAGATAAAAATTTTTAAAATAATAAATACTTCACCATAAAACAAGATTTTCAAGTAAGACAATAAATACTTACTAATGGATGTATATTCTTATAAAACAAGAAAAGAAGTCCATTGTTGAAATTAATGGACTTCTTTTTGTATATGCTTATTGAAATTCTGAGCTAAAAACGGGTTCCCCATCCTCTACAGTATAAGTAACTGTGTATGCTGGTACAAATGGATAATTATCAGTTAATATTGGTAATATATTATCTCCTTCTTGATAATTATGGTCAAAAGACTGAAGTGCTTCGTAAAGGTCCAATCGATAATCAATAACTAGATTCCCTTCTACGTCAACCAGAATAGGCAAATTATTAGTAGAATATGGACTTTTCACATAAACTTCGTGATCTAAATTTATTTTAGAGTAGTCTAGGGTATATAATTTACTAGTAACTTTTTCACCAAAAGGGGGATACGTATTTTCTTCACGATATATGTTAACACGATGTTGAGTGCTTCTTAATTCTTCGGTGACTCTAAGATCCAATACTCTGACTGTTGGATCTTCTTCTGGAGTAATCAAAACATATTGATAAACGCCGCCATTTTCAAAGGCAGACGAGGGTGTATTTTGAATATAATTTTCTTGTTTTAATTTACTAAAATCAATGATATATTTTTGGTATATTGGTGTATCATTATCTTTAGTAACGATAGGAACAAGTCCACTTTTATCTTCTACGTATTGATCTATTGCTTGCTGCACCATTTCAAGTTCAACGTCATTTGATGTCTGATTTTCTACTCTATTTTGGTTAGGATACATACATCCAGTTAGAAAAACTAACATGATACTAAAAATAAGTATTTTCATCTTCATTAATTTTGTTTTCCCCCTTACATTACTCTGGCGTTGGTCCACTTAGGACTACGTATGTAATTATTAAACCACCTACAAGCAAAAATAGATAAGCAAGAAATGCTACTATTTTAGAGATGAATCCATTTAATTTATATCGACTTAACATAATTAAACCCACAGCTAAGAAAAGTGCTATTATTCCCGCAAAAGATATATACATTTTAAGTAAAGCTGGTGACATGATATGACACCCTTTCTATTGATTTAAATAGTGCTACAGTATTATATCATACGAAATAAACCTTGCCCATTTATTTTAACTAAGGTCATAGGAAGGTGTAGCAAATATCTTTTTAGGCATTTTTCTTTAAACATGAAAATAATAAAGAGGTAGAAGGGGCATTCTACCTCATTTTGACTAAATAGTACCCGTCGGGGCCCTAAATGGATTCATTGTGCGATTTAGTGTATGCAAAAGCAAGTAGTTTTGGCTAATCATATGCCTAAAATACGGTTAGCCTTTCATTAATTTTTGCAAAGTTTGTAAATCAGTTGGCATTTTGTTATTTACGATTGTTTCTACAATTTTATCTTCTTTTGCTTGTGAAACTGGTTTCCCCGCTAGATTTGCCAAATTACGGACTAAATTTCGAACGACACGTTCATCCTTGAAATTTGCATGTTGCAAAGACTGTGCAATTTTAACAATTTCCGCAGAAGAAACGTTAGAGTTCTTTTCAATTTGATCAAAAAGCTTGTTTTTAGAATCTACCAATGTTCAACCTCCTTGCCATATGAATTCCTTTCATATTATGCAAAGAGGCATAAAACGGTTAACCTTTATAGATATCTTCCATAATGGAAGACAAATCTTCCATTTCATGTCTTCGAACACGGCTCATTAGTTGGTCAACAACTTCTTTGGGATCTTTATTTTCGAATAAAACATCATATAATCCAGCGGTAATAGGCATTTCGACCTTTTGTAAAATAGCTAATTGAAAAGCTGCTTTTGTTGTTCTTACGCCCTCAACAACCATTCCCATGCTTTCTAATACATCATCTAATTTAGCACCTTGACCGAGCATGTGACCAGCTTTCCAATTTCTACTATGAACACTTGTACACGTTACAATTAAATCACCTACACCTGTAAGTCCAATAAATGTAAGAGGATTTGCTCCCATGCGAGCACCTAATCTAGTTATTTCTGCAAGGCCACGTGTTATTAAAGCAGCCTTTGCATTATCACCATAACCTAAGCCATCAGAAATACCCGCTCCAAGCGCAATAATGTTCTTTAAGGCTCCACCTAACTCGACACCAATAAGATCAGGACTAGTGTAAACTCTAAAATTTTTATTGATAAATAAATCTTGTGCATGCTCTGCATGTTCGATTACATTAGAGGATACAGTCACAGTTGTAGGATGTCTTTTACTTACTTCTTCAGCATGACTAGGTCCTGACAGTGCTACAATTCCATTTGAAATATGTTTATCTAAGGTTTTTTCCATAATTACTGATACACGATAAAAGGTATCGGGTTCAATTCCTTTTGCTCCATGAATGAAAATAACCGGTTTACTTACTACCTTATTTAATTTTTCGCAAATTTCCCGAGTTGCTTTTGAAGGTACAACTAATACAATTGCCGTAACATCTTCAACCGCCTTTTTCATATCATCATAGGCTATTAAATCCTTAGGCAAGGTAACTTCGGGTAAATATCTTCGATTTTGATTCGTAGCATTAATATCAGCTGCTTGCTCTTTGTTATGTGTCCATAGTCGTACTTCATGTCCATTATCTGCTAAAACCATAGCAAGCGCTGTTCCCCAGCTTCCCGCTCCTAATACTGCAATTTTTGTCATTATCTCTACTCCTTTAATTTCGTTTTCTAGGAAATATTTTTATTGGAGTCCCTTCAAAACCAAATGCTTCTCTAATTTTATTTTCTAAGAAACGAACATAAGAAAAATGCATAAGTTCTGGGTCATTAACAAAAACAACAAAAGTTGGTGGTTTTACAGAAACTTGTGTAGCATATAATACTTTCAGCTTTTTACCATGCTTACTTGGTGCAGGATTAACAGCTAGTGCATCCATAATAACGTCATTTAAAATATTAGTTTCAATTCGTTTGACATGATTTTCACTCGCCGTAATAACCTGTGGAATTAAGGTATGAATTCTTTTTCTTGTTTGTGCTGAAAGAAAAACAATGGGAGCGTAATCTAAAAATAAGAAATGTGCTCGAATTTGTTCTTCGAATTCTTTAATAGCTTTATCATGCTGGTTAATGGTATCCCATTTGTTTACAACGATAATAACTGCTTTTCCAGCCTCATGAGCATAACCAGCAATTTTTTTATCTTGTTCTATAATACCTTCTTCTGCATCGATTAAAGTAAGCACGACGTCTGATCGCTCTATCGCTTTTAAAGCACGTAAAATACTATATTTTTCTGTTTTCTCATAAATCTTACCCCGTTTACGCATACCAGCAGTATCAATAATAACAAAATCTTGATCACCGCTTTTAAAAGGCGTATCAATTGCGTCACGAGTAGTTCCTGCAATATTACTCACGATAACACGTTCTTCATTAAGAAGCGCATTAACTAAGGAGGATTTTCCAACATTAGGTCTGCCTATTAAACTAAAATAGATAGTATCTTCATCTTTATCCTCTTGTTCACGATTAGGAAAGTGTTTGACCACATCATCTAGAAGATCTCCTAAACCTAAACTATGAGTACCTGAAATAGGGAAGGGTTCTCCAAATCCAAGTGAATAAAATTCATATATTTGTTCTTTCATGTTCGGATTATCAATCTTATTAACTGCTAAAACAATTGGTTTATTTGATTTATATAGTAACTTTGCAACTTCCTCATCAGCAGCTGTGATCCCTTCTCTTCCGTTAACCATAAAGATTATAACGTCCGATTCATGAATAGCAACTTCTGCCTGTTCACGCATTTGGACTAACAAAGGCTCATCGCCAAGCTCAATTCCTCCAGTATCAATAATATTAAATGGAGTATTTAGCCACTCAGCCTCTGCATAAATTCGATCTCTTGTAACTCCTGGAATATCTTCCACAATAGAAATTCTTTCTCCAACTAACCGATTAAAAATTGTTGATTTTCCAACGTTAGGCCTTCCAACTATAGCAACTATTGATTTTCTCATGAAGGCACTTCCTTTCTTTTTACCAATGGTACGATCATCATAAAATAAAAGTGATTGGTTTTTTATTTAAGTCTCCTTAACTTTCTTATTTTAGCAAAACTAATCCACGGATACAATATTGATTGTTTTAATGTTTCACAATTATATACATTTCTTTACTTAAGCCATGAGCAATTCCATCTAGAATTGCTTCTAGATTAGCCGCTGTTCTTTCCATTTCTTCCGTGTTTTCACATATAAAGGTTGGGGCTCCGCCAATAGTTTTATTCGAATTAGTAGTAATGATTGCTAAAATCATTTTTGAGATTTCCATAACTCAAAACTCCTTAAGTTATTCGTTTTTATTTTTATTTTTTGATTCTGAAGGCATTCTAATGGCATTTTCTAATACGGGAACTGATCCAATCACTTCGATAGCTCGATTAACATCTTGGTTTTGTGGGAGTAAAAAAACACCAATCCGGCCATCATTTAAATCTCTTTTGATTAAGGGAACTAAAGCAGGTGTGCCTGAATCACGAAATACACCTAAAGAAACAGAAGTATCATGTAATATAGCCTGACGCTGGCCAAGGTTTGCGATAGTAGACCTTACATCAAAATTAATAGGAGTTAATACAAATCCCATTCCGTATTCCATTATTTCTTTTTGCCTTTCTGGTAAACCGATATTCATTATGTAAATATTATCTACATAAAGCCCAGCCTTTTCAAAATGGATCTGACTATATTCTATTGTTACTAATTCCTTTAAAGTTGATCCACTCATTAGCCGATTAATGATTATAAAGCATCCTAAAGTTATAAAGACAGCAAAATAAATATTTAACACTAAGTAAGCAAAAGTAGCTAAGAAAGATGTGAAAATCACTAAATAATTCCTGCTTTCAAATGCGATAGCTATCCCTTCAATGTATGTATTACCTCTTGGGACTAATTCGTAGCGATCTAGTTCAGTTAATGTATTTCTTTCCATATTCCGAACCTCTCTAAATTGTGATGCAGCAATCGTTAGAAAGGTAACTGCGGTAAATTCTTTTTCCATAATCGCAGGAACTGCAACTGCTCCTAAACTTGCAGCTATAAAGCCAAGAGCTACATGAATGATTTTTCCATGGAGGTATGTGGGATATTGCCTGTAATCGGTTCTTAGCATTATTATTCTCGCAATAGTTCCAACTACTACGCCAAATAAAATTGGAAAAGAATATTCATTCATTACCTCACCCCTTTTAAGTATTTAATAATCTGGTTGTAAGAACAGAAATTTGATTGGATATATATTTCCAACTATGTAAGATGAAGAAATAGCCTATTGTAAGAAAAACATAGTTTAGAAAAGAAGTATCAGCCATCTTTCCACTAATTTGATACGAAATTAATATAAAATGGAAAAATAGTTCACTAATGGAAGCTACAAATAAAAATAAATAGACTCTTTCTTGAAGACTTTTAACGATTAAACAAATAAAAACACAATAACAGAAGGAGAGACTGAATGCTGGAATTAACCATATCCAAATAGGACTTATTAAAAGCCAGATTTGTATGGCAGTTAATCCTATAACACAAAATAAAATATAAAAAAATTGAGTGTATCTTATAGGTTGACTAGCTAAATAAATCATACTTATAAGAATCATATAAAAAAGTGTTGCATTAACTTGTATCCCATAAAATGAGAAATCAAAACTTATTAAATTTAGTATCCATAATAAATGCCAAGAAAAAAATTGATATTCTCTCTTTTTAGGCAGTAAAAAAGATAGCACAATCCATAGGATCCAAGCTATCCATATATGGCCCATTTCTGCGATCATAGTCATCACCCATTATCTAGTATGGCAATTTTTCGGTTAATTAAACGTAGATGTTTTTATGGAAAAATTATATATTGTGGAAAATAGCAAAATACATTTATTTTAAAGATTCGGTTCTTTTTATATTTACTAAATTTATTTGTGCAGCATCTTAATCGTAATTCGTATATATATTTTTAACGTAAAAAAAGAAGCATAACATTAAGTTATGCTTCTAAAAGGTTTATTTATATTTATCTAATTTGTTCCCAATCATGTCTCCGAGTTGAAAGCCAGAATGATCTTCATCTGCTTCGTATTGTTTCATTTCAGCTTTGTTTTTTTCCGCTTCAATCTCTCGAATGCTAAGTGAAATTCGCTGCTCTTTTTCACTGACATCAAGAACTTTCACTGTTACTTTTTGACCGACTTCTAGCACTTCTTGAGGTGTTCCGATATGTTCAGTAGAAATCTGTGAAATATGCACAAGCCCTTCTACTCCAGGTAATACTTCCACAAATGCTCCGAAATTAACCAATCTTTTTACTGTTCCTTCTACAACGTCACCTTGATTAATTTTATCTAGAATACCATCCCAAGGACCAGGTTGAGTTTGTTTATAAGAAAGTGAAACTCTCTCATTTTCTACATCTATTCCTAAAACTTTTACCGGAATTTCATCACCTTCTGCTACAACGTCAGATGCTTTCTCCACATGTGTATGGGATAGCTGAGAGATATGGACAAGCCCATCAACTCCTCCAATATCCACAAATGCGCCAAAGTCTGTTATACGTTGTACTTTACCATGTATTAATTCGCCAACCTCTAAAGTTTCGAATAAAGATTGCTTTTTCGAAGATTGTTCTTCTTCTATGACTGCTTTATGAGATAATATTACTCTATTTTGTTCCTGATCTAACTCCACTATTTTCAGAGTTAATTTTGAACCTTTGTACTCAGAAAAATCCTCAACATAATGTGCTTCCACAAGAGATGCTGGAATAAAGCCGCGTAATCCTAAATCGACAACTAATCCACCTTTAACTACATCTTTCACTTCAGCCTCAAATGTTTCTTGATCTTCATATTTTTGTTTTAAATCATCCCATGCTTTATCAGCTTCTATTGCCTTTTTTGATAGAATAATTTCTTCATCTTCAATTTTTTTTACTTTTAATTCTACTTCGTCACCTTCATTTAATACATCGGTAACGAGTTCGATGCGAAGCGCGGATAATTCACTAATTGGAACAATACCCTCAACCTTGTACCCAATATCTACTAACGCTTGCTTTTCTTCCACTTTTACTACTTTCCCGGTAACTATATCACCAACAGAAAGCTCCTTAAATTCTGAAATTTCATTGTTCATTTCATCCATGACAAAGACCTCCTTCAGATTCCAACACAAAAAAATATAAAATTATGTGCTTTTTTCTAACTTCTAACATTTGAGACAATTTGTCAAGTTATAAACTTTATATGAGCGCATTTTCTTTAATTTTTTTAATCTCTTCCATTATTACATCTGTTACCTCTTGAGGTGACTTTTTTTCTCTTCTTAAATTATCCATTGGTATGGCTTTACCATAAACTACTCTAAGTTTAGTTTTTCTCGTGTAATCACCTACAATAGCGCAAGGAATGACTACGGCATCCGATCTCAAAGCAAAAAAGCCAGCACCAGCAAGACCTCTTCCTATTTCTCCAGTTTTACTTCTAGTTCCTTCAGGAAAAAGTCCAAGGGCGTGACCATCATTGAGAACTTTTAAACCCTTTCTTAATGCATTGCGATCACGCATTCCTCTTTTAATTGGAAAAGCTTGAATACTGTTTAGTAAAATTTTAAGAAATTTCTTCTCGAACAATTCTTCTTTGGCCATAAAATAAATATTTCTAGGGTTGGTAATACCAACAATTGGTGGATCTAAATTAGATATATGATTGGAACAGATAATTACAGGACCTTTACTTGGTATATTATCCGCTCCTTCTACTTTAACGCGATATAAAGGCTTGAAAATTACAGCAACAACAAATCTTGCAAATTTATATATATTCATGTTACTTTCATGCCTCCTTATACGCTTGAACTAAATTTAAAATTTGTTTCGTGACATCATTAATCGTCATCGAAGTAGTATCAATTTCAATCGCATCTTCCGCTTTTTTTAAAGGAGATGTTTGTCTCTCACTATCCATTTTGTCTCGAAGAGCGATATCTCGCTTTATAGCCTCTAAGTCGGATGGAAAGCCTTTCTCCTTATTTTCTTTATGTCTTCTTTGTGCTCTTTCTTCAACAGAAGCGATTAAAAAGACTTTTACTTCTGCATCAGGAATAACATGTGTACCTATATCACGTCCGTCCATCACAACTCCGCGCATTAGAGCAAGTTTTTGCTGGCGCTTTACCATTTCTATTCGAACTGATGGAAAGGAGGCAATCTCAGAAACAGCATTAGTAACCTCTTCCTTTCGAATTTCTTCGGTTATATTTTCGTTATTCACTGTTACAACTTGTTGGTTATTTTCATTATGTAGCATTATTTCTGTATTTAGTAATACTTGTAAAACTTCTTCTTCTTTAGAAGTAGATACACCTTGCTTTATTACTTCATATGTTAGGGAACGATACATCGCTCCAGTATCTATATAAATGTAATGCAAGTCATCAGCAACATTTTTTGCCACAGTACTCTTTCCAGCTGCAGCCGGACCATCAATGGCAATAGCAATATCTTTTTCTATCATTATTAATCTTCCCTTCTTTCGATTTAAACCACGTGGAAATAATAACATATGGTTATCATAATAGATACTGTACCACAATTATTATCGAATGCCTTTTCGTCTCTCTTTTAATTGCAATAAATAGCAGTATCTAACAATTAGTTGTCTATCTCGATCTTGAATATCTAGAAATTTGACCGAAAGTGTATTTTTAACAGAGTTTTCCTTCAAATGAACTCTGACTACTTCGCCTTTGATTTTTAAATAGTGAAAAGTATTATCCATCGGTAAAACTACCATTAACTGCAATGGTTCTTTCTGGTCACTTTCAAATTTTTTATCCACTAATACAGATAAGCCACCACCACTTATATCTTGGGTAAGACTAGTAAAAGGTAAAAATGCTTGATTTTCAGAGTGAATCGCTATATCTAGAGATGCCGGAACTCGAACATATGCCCTTCTTTGTATCCTTGTTAATTCTTTATCCTTAAAATCAAGAATGAGCATCGGAACTTTGTTATGTTTTTTACCCATAATCTCGGTCATAAATGTGTATACAGATTCATCTTTGCCAATCAAGCTTATGAAGAAAGGTGTTCCTTTTGGAAAGATATTTGTTCTATCTGTTTTTATATTTATGGGATAATCAATATAAAGCTTATCTTCTTCAATCTCAATTATTCTACTTCGGTAGTGTTCTTTTTCCCCTGTTTCTTCATGTTGACGCTCCAACTGAATAGATGTGCCTATTTTAATCAATGTTTTATTCTCTCCCATTCTCATTTCAGCTAGCCATATTTATATTATCGCAAAAAAAAAGGATGAGGAAAAGTCCTAATACTATTTCCTCATCTTTTTTATTAATATTTCGTCTCGGATTGTTTTAATTTTACCACATTTTCTTCTTGTCCATTCTCGGCATTAATAAAAATTTTGTAGGTATCATCCCCTAGCGTACCAATAAATCCGTAAACAAATACTTCTTCTCCTAATTGATTATCAATAATCGCTAGATGATTTGTTTTAATATCTAAATTCTTATTTACTTTCTTCTGAGCTTCCTCTAATGAAATTGCCGGCTTTATTTCTTTTCTACTTTTTTTATTTTGATAATAATCCTTTGCGGATACACCAATAATTTCTCCGTTATCTAATGCTACTTTAACCTGTATGGCCTCAGGATAGATATATTTATCGTCTTCTTGTGTTACAAAATGAAAGACTCCAATGCGATCATATTGGTTACTTTCCATTACACTCATATTCGGGAATTTTTTATTTTCGAGGTATTTTGATGCTTTATTCATTGCCTCGTTGAGTCCAATTTTAGGTTCTTTAATTTCGCGATTGATCATTAAAGTAAGTAAATGGCCTCCATTTGCAGAAATATCAAGATAACCTTCTTTTTCTTCATCGTGATAAGAAGCACTGTAGAACGGGAACTGAGCGCCTTTTCCAGATGTTACTAAAGTTATTTCATCCGAATCATTTATATCAAAATGATTTCTTGAAATAGCTTCTGCCTCTTCTTTTTTAATTATAGGTTCATTGTGAAAGCTATATCTATCTTCATTATTACTAATTGAAGTTAAACTATTATGTGGACTACCTTCTGAGAAGCTTTCTACTGTTTTTTCTACAGTTTTAAATCCATCTATAATCGTATTATCCATTTGCTCATCTTCATTTGCAATGGCAAGCTGAACATCCATCCATCTCAAGTTATCCTTTAATACAAGGTGTTGTACCTTTCTCAGTTCACTTTCAATTTCACCAGCAGATTGATAAAGCTTTTCTAATTTCTTTGTTTCTTTTTCTGATAGCGGTTCACTATCTAAGTCTCTAATTGCAGTTTGATAACTAAAATCACCCATATCGGCTAAAAACTCTTCTGTTTTATTAAATGGTAACAAAGCGAGAGGTAATTGCCCAACTTCATTCATTGCTTCAGAAGTTAATCTCCAAATTTCAGCTAATTGTGGTGAGAGTTGTTGTTGTGAATTCATCGCAAGGGTTGCTCCGATTTTATCGTGTAATAAATCAACATGATAGGTTAAACCATGAAATGAACGCTGATAATTATTTTCTGCTTGGATAAGTATTGCATTTTTTTCTTGATGTTCTTCATAGCCCCAAAAAGCAACGGCTAATATTCCAACTGATAATAAGATGATTGAAATCCACCTAAACATGTGCCTACCTCCTTTTACATGCAAAAAACATGTTTACCAATTTGTTTGATTTGTGGCCTTGACCATATCCATCCTGATGTTGCTGTATTGGGATTAAAATAGTAAATTGCTTCTCCGGTCGGATCCCAACCATTAACTGCATCGAGAACGGCTCTTTTGGCTGATTCATCGGGTGTTAACCATATTTGACCATCTGCCACTGCTGTAAAGGCACGTGGCTCAAAGATTACCCCAGATACTGTGTTTGGAAAAGTTGCACTCTCAACTCTATTTAAAATGACAGCGGCAACTGCCACTTTCCCTTCATAAGATTCCCCACGTGCTTCACCGTGAACTGCATTTGCCATTAACGTTAAATCGTTCTGAGAAAATCCCTCTGGCATGTTTACTGCTGTTTGGTTTGGATCTTGATTCTTTTTATCTTCCGTATTTTGTTCTTCTGATTGTTTCTTTTCAGGTGCTGTTTGTTGATTGTTTGTTTCATTGTTTTGTGTATCTTTATCTTGAGTTGGAGGAGGACTCTCTTTCTTTTGTTGATTTAAATCTTTTCCACCATAATGCGTGAATTTATTACCTTTTTCGATCTGTTCATGTACAAATCCTTTATCATAATTACTGGCAGCTACGAGCTTTTGTTTTGTTGTTTGCCCACCTAAACCATCAATCTCTAAACCAAATTCATACTGAAAATTTCTGAGGGCCCAATATGTTCCCCATCCAAATACCCCATCAATTTTTCCATTGTAAAACCCTAGATATTGTAGCCGAGCCTGAAGTTCAATAACATCCTCTCCTGTAGCCCCTTGTTGGATTACTTGATCACTAAAACCATAATACTTTGGCGTTATATCTGGCGTTAAGCTTATGATCATTAATAAGCAAATCATTAGTAAGATTTTATTTCTCATTTAATCCCTCCTAATTACAAATATTGATATTAATTATATTTTGTAATTAGATGATAATTTTATACATGATTTTAATCAGGCAAAGATGATTAAGATGTTGAAAATCATAAAAAAATAAAAATTCATACTCTTATTTTAAGGACTTCAATTTTATCTTTAAACGTTAACACCCCAATAATTTGTTGAGGATTTTAAGCATAAAAAAACCACTAGAATGTCTAGTGGCTTTTATAGCTTTGCTTCTATTTGTTTATGGTATAGTTGATTCGCATTTTTAGTCTTTATTAATCCATATCCCCATAAACCTATCATAAACGGTACTAGGGCGTATGCATAACCCTTTGGTATAGCTTCGAGAATAAAATCATACGTACCATGTAATACTATGGGAAGAAATAAAGCAACAACTAAAAAATATAACCTTTTCTTTTTATTAAACTTAGACTTTCCTAAATAATAGCCCATGATCACACCAAACAATGCATGTGATGAAACTGGAAAAATAGCTCGTGTGAAGGCGACTTCAATCCCGTGTGCAATTAGATACAAAATATTTTCTACAGAGGCAAAACCTAAACTAATTGCTACGGCATAGACAATTCCATCGTATACTGTATCAAATTTAGTGTAGGTATAAACACCAAACATAAAAATAAACCATTTAAAAAACTCTTCTAAGAACCCATACAATAAATACGACTTTATAAAAGGTGTTTCAGCGAATCCTTCTTCTAAAAATGCAAACTGAATAAACATAATTGGAAATACTAATAAGGCCCCGTATAAGAAAGCTCTCAGTATTGCATGAAGTGGCTCTAATTCAAATTTATCTGTTAGATAAAAGAAAGATAATAACGCAATTGCTGGAGCTAAACCAGCGGAAAATAATGCAATCATGGGAACCCTCTCTTTTCATTTACATAATTTCATCGTATCATTAAATGGATAAAAATAGAATGAAAAGCAGGTGAATTTAATGGAAAAAATTTTGGTTATCCATACTGGTGGAACGATATCTATGCAAGAGGATATAGATAAAGGTATTACAACTTCCGAACACCATCCACTATTAGAAGCATCAAAAGAATATGATTTAGATGAAACTATTATGTTTAATTTACCATCGCCGCATATTACTACAAACCATATGCTTCAAATATCGAAACATATAAATAAGGTTTTAGATCAATCAAGTTACAAGGGCGTGGTTGTCACGCACGGTACAGATACATTGGAAGAAACGGCATATTTTCTTGACTTAACCGTTAAACATAATATACCTGTAGTAATTACAGGGGCAATGCGCTCAAGTAATGAGATTGGCTATGATGGGTTTCTTAATTATATTGCGGCACTTCGTGTGGCATCTTCTAAAGATGCACAAAATCGAGGTACGCTTATCGTAATGAATGATGAAATTCATACAGCTAAATTCGTTACAAAAACTTCTACAAGTAATGTTGCTACTTTTCAAAGTCCACCATTTGGACCAATTGGTATCATTACAAAAGAAGATATTTATTTCTATCAGTTTACTCCAAGACAATTCAGATTTGAGATAGAGAAATTAAAGAAAGAAGTTTTATTATTAAAAGCTTATACTGGAATGCAAGGCTTTTTATTAGATCAACTACCTATTGAGAAAATTGATGGAATTATTTTTGAAGCATTTGGACAAGGAAATATACCTCCCAATATGGTTCTTTCTTTAAACCGGTTCCTCAAACACAATATTCCTATCGTTTTTGTTTCGAGGTGTTTTAAGGGAGTGGTAGAGCCAAATTATGATTACACTGGTGGAGGTAAACAATTAAAGCGAGATGGAGTTATTTTTTCAAACCACTTAAATGGCCCCAAAGCACGTATAAAGCTATTATTAGCTTTAGAAAATGGGATGAATTTAAGCGAAATTAGCGAAACGTTTTCACATGAAATTTAGTAATCAATATTTTATCTTTCAACTAAAATAAAAAAAGAGCAAGTCAATTCATTAAATGTACTGAGCCCTAAAAATGAGTATTTACACTCACTTTTAGGGCTCGAATTAAATGACTTGCTCTTATGATGGTTTTATTGAATTAGCTATTAGACCACCATGAAATCTTCCATTTTCAATAAAAATTTCATTATTGTCATAACCAGCTGCAATAACACCCGCAATAAAAATGCCTTTTACGTTTGTTTCCATTGTATTCTCATTAAAGGTTGGTTTTCCTGACTCAGGATCAATAGTAACTCCTGCATTTTCAAGAAAACTCTGATCAGGTCGATAACCCGTCATAGCAAAAACAAAGTCATTATCAATCGAAATGAGTTCATTTTTTTTACGATAGACAACCTCTTTTTCTTTAATTTCTACCATTTCTGCATTAAATTCACATATCACCTTTTCATTTCTTACTAGTGATTCAAATTCAGGTAAAATCCACGGTTTAACACTTGGAGAATATCTACTTCCTCGATATAATACTGTTACATTAGCTCGAGCTTTATGCAATTCGATTGCTGCATCAACAGCAGAATTTTTACCTCCAATAATTACGACATCCTTTTTATAATATGGATGGGCTTCTTTAAAATAATGCGAAACTTTTTCTAGATCTTCACCCTTAATCCCCATTGTGTTAGGTTGTCCATAATAGCCAGTAGCAATCACAACATGTTTTGCTTGGTATGAATTCTTTGCACCGTCATTACATATCGATTCCAAATAAAATATATCGTTTTCTTTTCTTATTTTATTTACTTTTTCAAAACTGTTTATTCTTAAGTTCTTTCTTTCTGCTACAGCTCTGTAGTAAGCTAATGCTTGATTTCTTACAGGCTTTTGTTTTTCGGTAACAAAAGCAACATCCCCAATTTCTAAGCGATCGCTGGAACTAAAAAATGTTTGATGGGTCGGATAATGATAAATAGAATCCACAATATTTCCTTTTTCAATTATGAGTGGATTAAATCCAACCTTTTGAAGTTCAATAGCACAAGACATACCACAAGGTCCTGCACCAATAATTATAATATCTTCTTTCATGTGTCAATCTCCTTCATTCATTTATTAAATCCAACCTCTGAACCTAGCTGCTTCAGCTAATTTGTTTAAACCTGTCATGTACGATGCATTTACCATATCAGTTTGTTTTTTATCTTTCATGCTGAATGCATCCTGCAAGCTTTTATCGATCATTTTATGGAAATTGTCTTCAATTTCTTTTATGGTATAGTGTGTCGCTTGTTGATACTGTCTCCATTCTAAATAAGAATGAATGACACCACCTAAGGTAGTTATAATTTCTGGTAAAACGACTACGTTATTCTCTTTTAAATAATTGTTTGCTTCTTTTTCTATTGTAAATGGTATGGTTTCCATTACTATTTGTGCCTTCATCTTTTTTGCGTTTTCTGCTGTTAAAGCTTCATTTGATGCAGTTAAAAAGAAGACATCACATTCTAGCTCATAACATTCCTCAACTGGTAAGACCTTTGGAAAGGTACGCGTTACAGAACCAAAGCTATCTTTTCTGTTTAATATTTCAGGTATATTTATGCCCTCTTCGTCATAAATGCATCCATAAGCATCTGTAATTCCTATTATAGTCGCACCTGATGAATATAAACTATCTGCTAATTGACTTCCCATCTCTCCAAAACCTTGAATTACTATCTTAGTTTCTTTAAGCTTTTTCTCGTAGTATTCCAAGCTTTTTTCCATAACATATTGAACGCTTTTTATTTGGGCAATTTCTTTACCAGGAAGTCCTCCTAAAACAAGTGGTTTACCTGTCATAAATCCTGGATTAACTCCAGTATTTATCCTGCTATATTCATCTAACATCCAAGCCATTATCTGTTGATCAACTTTTGCATCAGATGTTGGAACGTCAACTTGAGGCCCGATTAAGTGATGAATCGCCCGTATGTATCCCCTACTCAAATTTTCTAATTCTCTAAAAGATAATTGCCTTAAGTCACAAATAATTCCGCCACTTGAACCGCCTACTGGTAAATTTAAAATACTCGACTTTATACTACGTATGATGGAATAAGCGTAGATATCTTCTTCTGTAATATGTTGGTTAAAGTGCACATTTCCATGGGTAATACCAAATACATCGTTATGCTGTACACGAAAACCTTGAAAGTATTTCGTTGAACCATCGTCCATTTTAACAGGTATTCTCACCTTTAGTATACGATTTGGTTCTTTTAATAGGTGGTAAACATCATTTTTATAGCCTAATTTAAGTAATGAGGTTTCAATCATATCTGTAACAGAAGTATATAAGTTCTTCATTAATTGTCTCCCCCCTTTTAAAGGATCTCTTATGTTTGTTTTCAATATTTATTAGTATACCTGTTCATTCTTATAAATCAACGTGTAAGGTGGATTTTATCCTTAATACATGGCATTCTGACCTTGTAAATAATCTTAATGGTAGCAACGTATAACCATATCCCTCAGTAACGAAATATTTAAAACGATTTATATTGAACCAACCGCCGCGCGTGTAAAAACCAAATGGCCCTATTCTAATTTGCCCTCCATGTGTATGTCCTGCAAGTCCAAAATCAAATCGTAAGAGCTGCTCATTAGAAAGACGCGAGAACATTTTAGGGTCATGTGCAACTAAAATTGATAATTCATCCTTTGATCCTACAAAAGAAAATGGAATAAACGTATGATGATTCCTAATATAATCATAACCTGCTATCACTATCTTATCCGAGAGAGTGTGTTGCGTATTACAAAGTGTAATGACACCTTCTTCATCTAATATTTTGGTGAATGATGGCTCAAGAATCTCTTTATCATTATTACCATACACAAAAATCATTGGAGCATTCAATTTTTTTAATAATTGTAGATTTTTAATTAATTTTTGCATCGATACATTACGTTCAATTAAGTCTCCACCGATAACAATAACATCCAGTTTTTCTTGTATTTTTGCTATTGTTTTCTCCTTAATTAATCGATTATGCACATCACTAATGAAAAAAATATTTACTTGCTCTTTTGGGAGATATTTATTTACACCCACATTCATGTAGACCAAATGATCAACATGTGCATTAACGTACATAAAACCAATCAGGATTCCACACAAAATAAAGAAAACTACAGCATATATCATATAAGATAATCCTCTCACTTTTTTCAATAACGACTTAATTCTGTTTTTTGAGAATTTAAAAATACAAAGCTATGAAGCATAGGCCAAGTTCTATTTCCATATTAGTGAATTATAACAATAAATTTGGAAAGGAGAAAATATATGAATTTTACACAAACCAAATATTATTATCCATATATAAGTCCATTTGATCCGTGTAAACCAATAAGAGTTAAATCTTATTCTACACCACCAAACTTATATCTGGGATTTCAACCTCCTCATTCTCCACAGTTTAAAACAGCAAGAGAGGCACTCTTCCATGGAACGCTATGGCCATCATTAGCAAGTACTTATCCACCGAAAGGAGAAAGAGAATGAATCAGCAAAAAGAGTTACCAAAAGAATTTTATGAATTATTGGAACAAATCCAAGCAGTTGATTTTGTTTTAGTTGAACTGACCCTCTATCTTGATACACATCCAAATGATCTCGATGCAATAAAACAATTTAATAATGAAGCATTAAAAAGTAAAAAATTAAAAGATCAATATGAAGCTAAGTATGGTCCTCTCATGCAATATGGTAAAAGTTTTTCGTATTATCCATGGAACTGGGACGATGCTCCGTGGCCATGGCAAATTTAAAGGGGGATAAGTAATGTGGTATTATGAAAAAAAATTGCAATACCCTGTGAAGGTCAGTACTTGTAATCCCACCCTAGCAAAATATTTAATCGAACAATATGGTGGGGCCGATGGTGAACTTTCTGCAGCTCTACGTTACTTAAACCAACGATATACTATTCCAAACAAAGTAGTTGGTCTATTAAATGATATAGGTACAGAGGAATTTGCACACCTAGAAATGATAGCCACCATGATTTATAAGTTAACAAAGGATGCAAAACCAGAGGAATTAGTTGAAGCAGGTTTAGGAGCACATTTTGTAAATCATGATCATGCCTTATTTTATCAAAATGCTGCCGGAAATAGTTGGACTGCTAACTATATTCAAGCAAAAGGAGATCCTATTGCAGATATTTACGAAGACATTGCTGCTGAAGAAAAAGCAAGAGCGACTTACCAGTGGATTATTGATGTATCGGACGATCCGATGTTAAATGATTCTTTAAAATTTTTACGTGAAAGAGAAATTGTTCATTCTCAGCGTTTCAGAGAAGCTGCAGAAATATTAAAAGAAGAGAGAGACAGAAAGAAAGTCTTCTAAAATCCTACTTCTTTATTTAAAGATGCAATAGATGCATTCAAAAAAGCATAAACCTGAAATATGTGAATGTTTTTTTTCATATGCAAATAAAAATCTAGTAACGACAGGTCAAACTGCGTTACTAGATTTTTTAACTTGAAGGTATTGTGTAAGGTATGATTAATTCTTGTCCTTCTAAAATATCTCGCCCCTCTAATTGGTTAACCTCAATCAGATAATCCACTACATCAGTATCCTGGTAATATTTTTCGGCAATCGATTCTAAAGTATCTTTTTCTTCCACCGTATGCACCTGATACTCTTTTTCTTCGGTAATATCAACACCTGGATTATTATTCACATTCGGTTGAATAAAAACTATCTCAGCTGCATTTTTATCGGCATCGGTATTATTGCCAAACAATTCTGCAGATAGTAAAAAGTCATCTCCCCAATATTTATAACTGACTAATAAGCCAACTAAAATTAAGAATAATACAAATAATAGCCGTAACATCGGAAATGAAATTTTCACTTTTACAGGTTTTTTATTATCCTGATGTACTTCTCTTCTTGGTGGTAATTTATTATCTTGCTCGTACTCTTTTTCATTACCTTGCTGACTTACTTTTTGACGTAAATTGTCTGCTTGATCGTGCTGTTTATTTTCTGTCATGTTTATCCCCTCTTATACTATATCGGATATATAACGCAAGACTAAAATCCATTATAAAATGCAAAGTAAAAGTAATTGTAAGACTCTCTGACCATTCATAAACGAGCCCTATCCAAAAACTAAGAACAATAATAGAAATAAATAATAATGGTTTAAATAAATATCTGAAATGAACGATTGCAAACAGGATACTTGCTATTATGAAACCGAATTGTGTCTGTATGACACCTCTAAAAAGCCATTCCTCAACAAACGCAATGATAAAACATAAAAAGAATATGCTGAAAAAATTTCCACTAGAAAATATTTTCTTATTGATTCCCTCATCATCCCAATATTTTTTCGGGACATACTTCATCATAAGTAAATCGATAAGAAAAAATATAACTGCTGAAATAATTGCCAAAGAGATAAAACTTAGATTCTTTATGAAAAATAAGCTCAAGAAGTCCTTCCAACTCGAGAAAACCAAAAAAGAACCAATACTTGCTAGGATTAACAAAATAAATTGTGATAGAATCACTTGGATTTTTAATTGCTTACTTGATAACCTTCTAATGATTTCTTTCTGCGTTGCTCTCATTATTTTTCTCCTGTAACAATACCCATCTAAGTCTTTCTTTCCAGCCTAATGAAGTACCATCAAATTTATTATTTTCTTTAGGATGCCATTCTTCTAGTGCTAAACCACAGTTATCACAACAGAATTCTTCTACCTGGCTATAATTGGATTGAAAATGTTGATACAATTTTTCTCGGCGACACCTGCTGTGATCTACCCATTCTATTAAATCGTTTAGTTTATGGTGCTTATATTTTAGTCTTTCCTCTATTTTCACCTTTATAAACCGGTCGAATTGAACTAATTTTTCTGATGAAATATCTAGTTTATCTTTTTGTATAATTAGAAAATCTTCTAAATGATACCTTATAAATCTCCATTGTGTTTCATTGAATATTTGAAAATCATATACATACTTTTCAATCTCATTTGTTGTATTGAACTGTAAATTCTCCAATGAATTGATAAAGCCTGACGTAATATCTGTAGACGGTAACTCTGAATGAAATAAATTCCTTGGAATCTGCACGTCGTTTTTTGAATAAAGAACAATACTTATGCATTGTTCTCCATCTCTACCTGCCCTACCAATCTCTTGAATAAAAGATTCTAGTTGTGTCGGCAAATGATAATGAATGATTAGTCTTATATCTGATTTATTTATTCCCATTCCAAATGCGCTTGTACAACAAATGATATCTAACTGATTCTTCATGAATTGTTGTTGAATGAGTAATCGTTCGTCTTGTTCGAGCCCACCGTGGTAATAAGCGATCGAAAAATTATCTAATTGTTCACGAAGAATTAGTGTTATTTGTTCGGCTTCTTTTCTACTAGAAAAATAAATCATTGTGGGAATTTTTCTCTGCTTTAAGAGAGCAATTAAATAATCTATTTTAGCTTTTCTATCAGGTAAATCTTCGACTACTAGACTGATATTCTTACGATCAATTGGATAGATATGTTTTTTCATATTTGGGCGATCTAAAATAGCTAGGATATCATTCTGGACTTCTTCTGTTGCAGTAGCACTTAAAGCTAGAACAGGTGGTTGATCAAGCTGATTGATGATATCTTTAATTTTTAAATAATCAGGTCTGAATTCATGTCCCCATTGAGATATACAATGAGCCTCATCTATAACAAACAATTTAATATTAAGTTTTATTAATCTTTTTAAAATAAACTCATTTTGAAGCATCTCAGGTGAAATATAGATTAATCGATATTTATATAAATTCTCTAATACCTGAGCCCTTTTTACAGGATCTAACATACTGTTTATCGCTACTACGTCCTTGATACCACTTGCCTTTAATTGTTTCACTTGATCTACCATTAATGATAGTAATGGAGAGACGATAATCGTGGTACCTCCAAATATAAGTCCAGGAAGCTGAAAACATACTGACTTTCCTGAGCCTGTGGGTAATATTCCCAGCACATCTTTACCGTTTATCACATCTTCAATTATTTCTTTTTGTCCTAATTTAAAAGAAGTATGGCCAAAAATGTTTTCTAGTTGGTATTCTATCGTCTGTTTCATACTTTACCCCATCATTTTTTCATTATTTAAAGCAATCACTAATCTAATCTGAAAATAAGATATAGATTCAGGTAATAATTGCTTTATATCTTTTAATTTTCCAGTATTACTTTTTTTAATTGCTTCTAAAATTTTAAAGTAGTTCGCATCTGGCAGCAATGTCTGCCACTTAATTGTTTTATCTACATATGCGATTTCTATTAAATGGTCATAAATAGTGTTGGCTTTCAAATTTCTTTGTTTAGCAATCGTTTCAATGGTATAACCTTGCTGCACATACTCATACGTTTTTCTTGCTGAAATTGTTAAAGAATTATCTATCCATAATCCATCAGATATATAAGCTAATAATTTGTATTGGTACTTGTCTTTTTCAATTTTAGTAAAAATATAATGGAAAACTGCTGTTAAAATGAGATGGATATCATGGTTAGATTTATTGTAATTAATGCTTAGTTGTTGAATGCTTTGTCCTACTTGTTTATCAGAGGTTATCCGATCAACAAAAATCTCCATCCAATAATTAGACAAACTTTCTCCTATTTCAAGCAGTTCATCGTATAAATGAGATAGAAAGAGATTAGCTGAAAACCCCTTTGAAATCATCATTTCTTTGATCCATTTCTGCGCTGTCTCATCTTCAACAATTGGAATGAAGCTTAATTTATTAAGTCTCAAATGACTTGCTACTTGAATTGCTAGCATGAATCTTTTCTCAAATAACGGTGCAATATGCTCAAATGCTTGGCCATTTAAGATATCTATATCTAGCTGGTTCTTTGAATTAAGGATATCTTTTCCTTTATTAGTTAGATATACAAAGTTATCAGTGGGGTTTGAAATAGCCCCTACCTTATTTAAATATCTCACTTCTTCATCAAACTCAGCTCTATTCAATGATTTATAGATTCCGAAATAACTCCCTAAATCATATAGACGCATATCTTGAATCGTTTGAGCAGATTTCTTTCCTTTTAAAATATGATACACACTCGAAATCGAGCGATCCTGCTTAATCTTAGCGAAACAAGATAATAATATTAACTGAAACAAATCGTTTCATCCCTTCTCATTCTTCTCTCTATATTATTTTAGCAAGCAATGACGGGAATTGATAGCTTCATGTGTTAAAATATAAGGAAATGGATAAAAGGAGAGGTATGTTTGGCTTATTATACATGGATTGATCGTGAGACCTGTATAGCCTGTGGCGTTTGTGGGGCAACTGCACCACAGCTTTATGATTATGATGATGAAGGTATTGCTTACGCTCATCGCGATAATAATAAAGGAAATCTAAAGGTGGATGAACAGGATCATGAGGATATGTTTGATTCGTCTGATGGTTGCCCTACCGAATCGGTAATTATAAAAGAACAAAAAGAGACATAAGGAAAAGTAAGTCTTTATTTCCTTAATGTCTCTTTTATTAATGAAGTAATTTGGGATTTATTTGAAGCGGCACTTTTATTTCGGTTGTAAGATCATACGTTCCAACCTCATTTATACCAATATCAAATATCACCTCTTGGTACCCAAAGCTTTTGGCAGTCATTAGAATTGCTTCTACCATTTTTAAAGTAGTTTGATTTTCTGCTATATGTTCTGATTCTACTGCTATTTCTATTGTTGTATTACTAATTTCATTTGTGGTTATCGAAGCATCATTTGGAATTGATTTAAAAACGTTAAAGGGCTCCTCATCTTCCTTCATATATTCCAATGTTTCTTCTATATTAGCGATATTGGCATTTGTTATAGGTACTAACAAGCTTGAATATTCTTCACCTGCTTGATAATACTTATATGGTACTTCCTCTTCTACAGATAATGGTAAAGGGTTTTGACCTGCCAATTGCCCTAAATTATTTGTAGAACCTTCAAAAGGAATGCTCTCAAATCCGTATGGTACAAGCATATGACCAAGTATTTGCTCTAGCATATTTCCCATTGTTCCACTACTAGCTGATGAAAAGTTTGAAGAAACATCGATAAAACCAGTTGTAGATAGAGCATCAATATTAAATTCTAAACCTTCTAATAGTGAAAGCTCTATACCGTATTCTTCTGGGTCTATAAAGTTTTCTAATGCATTATAATAATAATTCACATCAGTTCCTCCACTAGTATCGATTAGTGTGATTGGAATAGCATACTGCGCCTCATTGGTAGTTACTGCCGTATGCACGTCAAATAAGTTTTCATTTTTTTCATATCCCACATGATACACAAATTCCTCTTCATTTGTTATTTCATTTTCAAACGATTGCGATTCTGATAGATCGTTATTCTCTTCATCCTTGCTTTCGTCCTCCATTATTTGCGTTTCTTGTTCTTTCTGTTCATTTGGAACTATAGCAGAATCACTTATTTCACTGTCCTCTGTACTTTCCTCAGTAGTCGCTTCATTTCGATCCATGGAAGATTCTTGTTGATCGGCTACATGATTCCAAGGAATACTTTGCGCTATTAATAATATAATAAATAAACTTGCAACAGTTGCCATGGTAGGAATTATCCATCTTTTTGAACTTCTTTTAGGTTTTTCAGATTGATCCATCTTATTTTGGATTTTTTGAAAAAGTACTTCTTTTGGCGTGTTATCTTCTATTTTTGGTAACTTTTTTATTTTATTCTCTATATCTTTAAAGTCATTATTTTTATCACTCATCTACACTATTCTCCTTTCGAGTAGAAGTGTCTATATGTTCTTTAAGCTGACTTATTGCACGATGTTGAGTGGTTTTTACTTTACTTTCCGTCCACCCTAATACACTAGCAGTCTCTTTTATGGAGAAGGATTGAATATAGCGAAGTATAATAACAGAACGTTGATCTTCGGTACAATCATCCAGCGCTAGAAACACTTGTTTTAATTCTTCATTTTGGATAGCTATCTCTTCTGGTAGTGCTTGACTTGCGGGAATACTTTCACCTTTTTCAGACCAATTAAAGAAATCTAGTATGCGTTTCTTCTTTCGCTGCTGTTTTCTGAAAAAATCAATGGTTACATGACGTGCAATGGAAAATAGCCATGTCTTCTCCGAACTATCTCCTTTAAAAGTTTGATAAGATTCTAAAACCTTTACATACACTTCTTGAACGATATCTTCTGTATTTTCTTTATTTTTCACCATATAGAAAATGAATTGATAAAGATCCGTATGGTATTTATCATAAAGTTCTTCAAAAGTGGTCTTCACCTTGAGACCCCCTCTTCCTTATAATTAGTCGTTATGTATCGAATAAAGTTACGTATATTTATAAATTTTATTATACTGCAATACAATCGCATATAATAGAAAACACACCAACAAAAATTTAAATGTTGGTGTGCTTTATTGATGAATTAGATAAGTATTGCTTAAAAAGTCGCTGCAGAATTGGAAACAATAGAACAGTGAATATTCCATTTCCAACAGCATGGTTTGTATCAAAAATTAATCCTGCTAAGTAATAAGGTAAAAATTCTCCTGCGTAACTGAAGGTTCCAACCGATATTAAGAAACCATATAAATACCCTGCAAATACACTGTATATGGTTAACCAGATAATTGGTTTAGGTAAGGATACTTTTCCTAGTAAACCACTGATTAATCCAATAATAGACCATGCTATAATTTGCCAAATGGTCCATAAGCCCATTCCAAGTATTAAATTAGATAAATACGTGGAAACAATAGCTATAAAAATGGCTGATACTGGCCCTAGCATAAATCCTGTAATTATAATAATAGCTGAAACTGGTTGGAAATTTGGTATAAATTGAAATGCAAATCTACCAACCACTGCTAGAGCAGCTAACACTGCTATTAAACTTATACGGTGTACATTCATTGTTATCATTCCGTTGGTTGAAGTTCGAATTCTACTGCGTCTCCATCTTCTAGGTCATAGTCATTTGCTCCGACATTTACTTCTTCTTCATTTACTTCATAGAGCCAGTAGTGACCATTATCCACATCCTGTGACTCTCCTTCAATTGATGTAATGAAACCATCTTCAGTAGTTTCCACGTCAAAGTTTTCTTCCATCACTTCTAAAAGGGATGCTGTTTCACTTACTTCTAATTCTTCTGAAGTTAATTCTTCTGTTTCACCTGAAACACTTGATGAAATAGTAATGGTAACAGATTCTTGTCCTTCATCTGAATTTGTTGCTCCGTCATCTCCACCGCCACATGCAACTAAAAATAAAGACATCAAAATTACACTAATTATTGTATAAAGATTTTTTTTCATTTTTGTTCCCTCCAAATAAAATTATAATTTTGAGGGGAGGAATATATTACTACATATCGATATCTTATATTAAAATCAAAAAAACCTACCCAAAAGTGGTTAGGTTGATTAAGTATCACATCAAATATGTACCAATCATCCCAACCGCTCAACCCTCGAAGCATGGAATTACAAAAATTATGACAGGTCTACTGACTTGTGTATCATCCTACTTAGAGATCCTTCCCATATAAATCATATACAGTGGTTTTTCTCTTTTCGTCACACTTACAGTTGCGAGGACAGCTCTGGACTTTCACCAGATTCCCTTATTAAGTAATCTATACATCATAATTTTTCATTATTATTAACTTAGCTATCATAACATATCACAATTTTTTAGATACTGCAAAATAATTTAACGTGTGTTCTCTTCCTTGTCAAAGTTAATATTCTCAACAGGGATATGAAAAATAAAAGTGGTTCCTTCTTGTAATTTACTTCGCACAGATATATTACCATCATGAGCTTCAACGATATTTTTGGCAATTGATAAGCCTAATCCTGTACCTTTTTTACCCTTTTGTCTTTTCCTTGATTTATCTGCTTTATAAAACCTTTCAAATACAAACGGTAAATCCTCTGTTTTAATACCTTCTCCATTATCCTTAACAGAAAATTGTATAGAACTTGATACTTTATCAATTGTTACTAAAACAACACCGTTATCTTGTGTATGTTTAATTGCATTATCTATTAAATTAGTTAAAACCTGTTCCAATCGATCTGAATCTCCGTGAAAGCTTTTTATATCACTATGGTCATCTACCTGAAGTGATATATTTTTATCATTGGCTAAGCCTTGAAATTTTCGAATTATTCTCCGCATAAACTGATCTAAATTAATTTCTTCAATCGTTAAATTATTGTGACCTGCTTTCATTCTAGCAAGGTCCAGTAACTCATTTACAAGTCTACCAATTCTCAAGGATTCTTCATTTATAATTTTCGCTAAATCATTCTTATCTTCTTTCGTTTCAGCTATATCATCCATTATTGCTTCACTATATCCTTGCAGCATCGAAATTGGTGTCCGTAGTTCATGTGATACATTTGCGATGAAATCTTCCCTTAATTGATCCATTTTGCGCTCTTCTGTCATATCCCTGATTATTGCAACAACTCCACGGACATAGGACTGATCGTATAAAGGTGACATGATTACGACCCAATTTCTTCCTTGGATGAAAAATTCACTACTTGTTTCTTTCTCTGTTTGAATTACTTGATTAAATTGTTCTTTAATACCCTCTGGTAATTGCTTTAAATTATTTTCTTTCCCTTCCAACTCAAAGCTACTATCTTCTAAGAACTTTTCAGCCGGAGGGTTAGATATAATTACTTCTGCATTTCTATTTAAAGTCATTACTCCATCAGCCATTGACCTTAAAATACTATATAACTGTTCTTTTTCTTGTTGCAGGGCATTTATATGGTACTTTAATTGTCTACCCATTCGGTTGAATGCCATTGCGAGTTCGCCAATTTCGTCATGGGTTAAAATTGGTACCTTTGTATGGAACTCACCGTTTGCAAGCTCAATTGCACCTTCTCGCATTTTAATTAAAGGTGAAGTTATTCTTGTAGATAAGAAAAAAGCAAAAATAGTTGTTAATATGATTGCAATACCTGCACTAAGAAAAATGATTTGAGTAGTTTGCTGTGTCGTTTCATTGACAACCTGTAACGATTGATATACAAACACAGCACTTGTTGTTCCTTCTACAGGTTTCCCAACGATAAGATATTCTGCTTGATTATTTAGCGGTTCCATTTCTTTTTTAACTTCGACTTGATTATCGAGTACTTTTGCCAAATCAGCATCATTATATAGGACATCAAGGGAAATATCCTCAAGTGAATTATCGGTTGTTTCGGAGAGCCATACATCTTGTTCGTTAAATACGATAAATAATTTACTATTATCATCAATTATTCTTTCGGCGGTTTCAATAATTAATTCTTGATCATGATCCTGTTCAATCATGACACTGATTTTTGTTGCAGTTTGCATTAAATTATTTTCTGCTTCTGAAATATTAAAGTTTTCAAAAAATTCAAGTAGTAGAAATGATAATATTGCTAAAACTACAGAAACCAATAGTAAAAAGGTTATCCATAGTTTTCCTACCACACTTCTCCAAAACATCACTCATCAGCTACTTGAAATTTGTAGCCTACACCCCAAACTGTAACGATCATTGTTGCTGCTTCCTTTGATACTTTGCTTAACTTTTCGCGGAGTCTTTTCACATGAGTGTCTACTGTTCTTAGATCGCCAAAAAACTCATATTTCCACACTTCTTTTAATAGTTCTTCACGATCGAAGACCTTATCTGGCGCTTTTGCTAAAAATAATAATAGTTCATATTCTTTTGGTGTTAGATTTACTTGCTTAGAATCAGCTAATACGCGATGTGCATCGTTATCAATTAACAAATGTGGAAATTCAATAATATCTTTTGTTTTATTAGCTTCTTTATCAAAACTAGTATTTCCAGATCTTCTAAGTAAAGCTTTAACTCGAAGTACAACTTCTCTTGGACTAAAGGGTTTTACGATGTAGTCGTCAGAACCAGCTTCAAATCCATGAATACGATTTACTTCTTCACCTTTTGCAGTGAGCATGATTACTGGAGTTGCTTTATGGACGCGTAATTCTTTACAAACCTCTAGTCCGTCTTTGCCAGGCATCATGACGTCTAAAAGGATGACATCATAATCTTCAGAAACAGCTTTTTGCAGACCGCTTTCTCCATCCTCAGCTTCGTCCACCTCATATTCTTCGCGTTCTAAATACATTTTTAATAATCTTCTAATTCTGTCTTCATCATCTACTATTAAAATTTTCTGTCCAGTATTGTCCACTTATAACAATCCCTTCATCATGATTAAAAAATATCTATTACAATTAATCTTAAAAGTTATTCCTAGTTTAACATGAAAAAATATAAGTTATAAAGTATATTTATAGGTAGTTAAAGTTTGAAAAATTATTAAGCGTAAGAATGTAGTCCTGCTATAACAAGATTTACTACGATTAAATTAAACATAATGATAGCAAAGCCTATTACAGCTAACCATGCTGACTTCTCTCCATGCCATCCTCTTGACAATCTTAAGTGTAAAAATACAGCATAAAAGAAAAATGTAATGAGAGCCCATACCTCTTTAGGATCCCATCCCCAGTATCTATCCCAAGCTTCTTGCGCCCAAATAGCTGCGAAAATTAATCCACCGAGAGTGAATACAGGAAATCCAATAGCAACAGCTCTATAACAGATTTCATCTATTAATTCAGGATTTGCACGTTTAAGAAATGGTTGAATAGATGCAGCAATTCTTTTTCTTAGAATTAATCTGACAATAAGGTATAACACAAAACCTAGAAGCATAGACCAGATTAATGTATTCAATTTTTTAGCAGCATCCACACCTTGTAGGAAACTTGGTGCTTCAACTAAAGGGCTCATTCTTTCTTGATCAAGCATTACACCTTCATTGGGCCCTATAAGAGGAGGAATCTCATATTCCACAGATCTCGTATCACCTTTAAAAGGAAATTCAAAAGTAGAACTATATCCCATTCCTGCATAAACGGACGAAACTAACACAAATCCAATAGTAGCGAATAACGTGTATATAACAATTTCTAACCACTTCGTGCTTTTCGAACTGGTTGTTTGATCAACTTGACGGATTAGATAAATTAAACCTGCTATAAAACTAATAGCAAGTATTGCTTCTCCTAATGAAACAGTCGTCACATGAATATACAACCAGTGACTTTTTAGAGAAGGTACTAACGGTGTAACCTCTCTAGGAAATACACTTGCATATGCGATCAGTAACAAAGCAATAGGTAACGTAAATAATCCTAATAAATTCACGCGATAAATAAAGTATAATAACAGGAATGCGAATACTAGCATCATTCCAAAGAATGTGACAAATTCAAATAGATTACTAACCGGCGCATGACCTGCCGCAATCCATCTTGTTATAAAATACAGAAGCTGGGAAACAAATCCCACTATTGTTGTACCAACAGCTAATTTACTAGCAAAATCATTATTTTTTTTACTTTTCTTATCACGAATTGTTGCAGCGAATAAAACAGTAGCAATTAAGTAAATGAAAAAGGCTACATATAAAAACGTACTACTCAATGAAACTAAATCCCCCATTTGATTTCCTCCTTGGAATAAATATGGAATGGAAGAAAAGCGGTATTTCACCTTTTCTTCCATGTTTAACTAAAATTATGATTGTGATCTATCCTCTTTGCTATCCTCTTCTAAGTCTTTTATTGCTTGAAGTGAAGTTCCGGTAAATATTTTATCTACTTCATTTTTGAAACCGAACCAATTTTTATTTGTATGACCTGCAACTATAATTCCTTTACTTGTAGGATGGAACCAAATTCTTCTATGTTGCCAGTACATACCTTGAATAACACCGATCATAAATATAAATGCACCTAAACCTAGAATCGGTAATGTATAATCTTTTTTGAGACTTAGACCGGATGCATTTCTCACTTCAAAATCAGTCAGTCCAATTTTATAATCATTGTCATTTGTAGGATCTATATTTTTACCAATTGCTGCAAAACTGACTTCAGGTTCTTCTTCATTTGGTGGATATACAAAGAATACAAAACCTGGATTTCGCGGATAATTTGATTGGGACTTTGGTTGACCTTCATCTAAATAATAATCAGGATAAAATTGATCTAATTCAATCCTATAACCATTGTCAAAAGTGAAATTATTTTCTGGGTTATCTAAATCAATTTTAAATTCTGCAATCGCATCCTCATTCTCATCGGAGGTTTCATGCAATTTAAAAGACATACTTTTAAATTCATTTGTTTGATAACTAGATTGATAAAGTGAAAACCCATCAAATTTTAATGGTTTGTTAACAATAATAGAACCTTCTTTTATCTGATTTAAATCTGGTTCCTCACCTACAATATTAGTTGACTGATCCTTATAAATAACAGCTTGTGTTTCAAAATGTTTGGCAATTGGGCCTTCTTGATTTTGTATTGCTTCAGCAAACACTTCTGCTTCATCTTCTCCATAATTTTCAATAATAAATTTTTTGTTTTCAACGTAATATTCTTGTGAAGTACTTGGAATTACTACTGTTTCCCCTTCTCTAACCCATACAAAATCATCTACATACATAAAAGGTACAAATCTAAATAATGTACCTAATAAAAAAATAATTAAACCCAGATGGTTCACATAAGGGCCCCATCTAGCAAATCGTCCTTTTTCTGCTAATAAGTGACCATCTTTTTCAAAAATGTTATACCGATGCTTTTTTAAGTTGAAAAGAAGCTGTTCTTTCTCATCTTCATCATATGTTTCTGATTCACTATATAATTTTTGCCTTTTTAAAAAACCTGTATGACGTTTTGGATTTTGATTTGTTAATGCTTTGTATAATGGTACCCCTCTATCAATGCTCACAATAAAGATCGAAATACCGATTAATGCAATTAAAATCATATACCACCATGAGCTATATAAATTATGAAAGCCTAATTGATAGTAAATTTGACCGAATAAACCATATTCATCTCGGTAATGTGTAAAAGCATCAACGTTTTGTGGGATATACATCTCTTGTGGCAAAATTGTACCTACTGCAGAAGATATCAACGCTAGAACGATTAATGTTACTCCAATTTTTATCGATGAAAAAAAGTTCCAAATTTTATCAATAATAGATCGATTCCTCGTTTTAGAGCGCACAGCTGTTCCATCATAACGCATATTTAATAAAGTATTTTTATCTTCACCACTAATGCTATCAAGCGGTTTACCGCAGCTGCCGCAAATCATTGTACCTTCTTTATTTATATGTCCACAAGCATTGCAAGTTATCGTCTTCATAAACAATTTAACCCCTTATTAAAACCTTCTCATTCTATCGGTTGTATTTGTTTCAAATAGCCTTCTAATCTATCTAGTGTTAGAGGTCCGATTACACGTTCTTCAATCGTCCCATCTGGATTTATAAAAAAAGTGGTTGGTAAGGGACCAATTCCGTATGCATCCATTACTTGATTTTTATTATCATGAACTACTGGAAATGTTAGTTGGTATTTTTCAATAAAGTTATCTACAACAAATCTTGTTAAATCAACACTTACAGCTACAATCTCTACACCTTTTTCCTTGTATTCTGGATATAAACTCTCCATATAAGGCATTTCTTCTTCACAGGGCTTACAATATGTGGCCCAAAAATTAAGCATTACACCTTTACCTTCCAACTCAGAAAGTGTAATCTTATCATCTTCTCCGTCTCCATTTACATGAGTCAGTTCAAAGTTAGGAGGTACGTCTCCAATATCTACCTTTACTTCGTCTTCTGTTACATTTGATATCACTGCAAATAATAAGGCACTAAACAATAGTATTAATATGACAAATCGAAAAATTAACCTTTTCTTTTTTTTATCTGTTTTATTTTTACTTCTCTCTGTTGTGTTAGACATGCTCCACTCACCCCTTGCTAATTGTATCATCAATATTCGTCTAAATTGTGAATATTATTCTACAATTTTGTGGCAAAGGACTTTAATTGGTTTATTTCTTTTAGTAAGAGCTCTCTATGGTCACCAGGTTTAAGATTTTCAAGTGTTAATGGTCCATATTTTTCTCTTTTTAGTTTTTGGACTGGAAACTCAAGCGCCTCAAACATTCTTCTTATGTGTCTGTTTTTACCCTGATGTAAAACAATTTCAATAATAGCAGCATCCTTTTGTCTGTCTGTTGACAGTATTTTCAGTTGATCTGCTTTTAAAATATCCTTGCCTACTTTTACACCTTTTTTACAACGGTTTAAAGTTTGAGGTGATGGAATACCTTTTGTCTTTATGACATATGTTTTAGATATAGCATGTTTTGGGTGCATCAATAAATTTGCTAGTTCTCCATCATTAGTCATAAGAAGTAGCCCAGATGAGTCATAATCTAAGCGACCGACAGGGAAAATTCTCTCTTGGACCTCGGGGAAGAAATCTAATACTATTTTTCTGTCTTTGTCATCTTTCACAGAGGAGATTACTCCGCGAGGTTTGTAAAATAAAAAAGCAACCGTATGTTCTTTTTCTAGTGGGATTCCATTAACGGCCACTTCGTCAGTTTTTGAAACCTTTGTACCTAATTCTCTAATTGTTTTACCGTTTACCTTCACTTTACCATCTTCGATTAATTTTTCTGCTTTTCGTCTAGAGGTAACTCCACTCTGTGCGATTACCTTTTGTAGACGTTCAAGTTTCTGCTCCATTTTATCACCATTTCCTTTAGTTCAATTTTTGATCCTATATTCTACTTCCTAATTAATATGTTTTATTACCATCCAACCGATTCAAAAAAAGTTAATCTTTTTAAACATAATAATAGCGTTAACTTTAGCGTTAACGCTTAATTTGCGAAAACAATCGTAACAATAATAATTGATGCTATTATACCAATAATATCAGCAAGTAGTCCAACTTTTAAAGCGTCACCCATTCTTTTAATACCTACTGCTCCGAAATATACAGTCAAAATATAAAATGTTGTATCCGTACTACCCTGCATGGTAGAAGCTAATCTGCCTAAAAAAGAATCTGGTCCATATGACTGAATTATCTCAGAAGTCATACCAAGTGCAGCCGTTCCAGAAATTGGTCTGATTAGTGCAAGTGGAATAATTTCTTTTGGAATATGCAGAAATGACAGTATGGGTTCCAACAGCGATGTTGCTGCTTTTAGTGCGCCTGAGCTTTGTAATATGGAAATAGCAACAAACATTCCTAAGAAAAAAGGTAATAAAGAAATAGCTAACTGCATACCTTCCTTACCACCTTCTACAAATAATTCATATGCTGGAACTTTTTTAATTAAGGCGATAACAAGGATAAATAAAATGATGAGAGGAATAATCCACAGACTGATACTTGAAATTAAATTCATTCCCAACGTCTCCTTTTTTGACGAAAGATCCAGTCAACTATTAGAGCAGATATTGTTGTAATAACAGTAGCTATAAGGGTAACACCTACAATTTCAGTTGGATTAGTGGAACCATACTGAAGTCTTATACCTATAACTGTAGTTGGTATAAGCGTAATACTGGAGGTATTAATTACAAGGAAGGTGATCATAGAATTACTAGCTTTGTCTGATTGAGATAGCTTTTTCATTTCTTTCATTGCTTTTATCCCCAGTGGCGTTGCAGCGTTTCCCAAACCAAATAAATTCGCACTGAAATTCGCTAAAATATAACCCATTGCTGGATGATTTGCAGGAATCTCTGGGAAAAGTTTCTTAACTGCTGGAGATAATAAGGCAGACAACTTATTTAGTAGTCCTGCTCCTTCTGCTATTTTCATCATTCCTAACCAAAAAATGAGGATACTCGTTAAACCAATTACAATCGAAATAGCCTCATCTGCACTTGTTAATATAGCTTCGTTTACTTCTCCCATTTTCCCATTAAGCATCGCAAAAATTATCCCAATAATAATCATAATCATCCAGATAATATTAACCATTTTGATCTCCTAAGAATAAATCAATAGTTGTGTTAAATAACTCAAAAAAAGATTTTCTTTCTTTTTTTTCTGATATTTTATAGATAGGTAATTTTGCAATAAATTCTTCATCAATATAGAATTTTTTCGTTCCGATTATTTGTTTATCTTTGTAGTGTGGAGAGAGGATTATTTTAGTAGAGATATTTTCACTTTCATTTTCAGTAAGCGGAACAAGTAATGAATCTTTAATTTCACCTTCTATAACTTCATTACTCTCACGAATATGTATGCGAAATTTATTTTTTTCTGGAATTTTTTGTTTTTTATAATTTGTAAATCCCCATTCAAATAAATAAATATGATCATTCCAATCATCTGGAGCATTAATAGTAACAGCAATAAGGGATTGTCCATTTTTTTCTGCAGTTGAAATTAACGTTCTCCCTGCTGCTTTTGTATAACCAGTCTTTCCCCCGGTAGATGACTCATATAACCTTGTTAACAATTTGTTTTTATTAATCCATGGATATTCAATGCTTTGTGACTTATATGTTTTAGTAGAAAATATCTTTTTAAATATATCATTTTTCATAGCATATTGGGTTAAAAGTGCCATGTCATAGGCGGAAGAGAAATGATTTTCTTCATCTAATCCATGTGGATTAGCAAAACTAGTATCTTCCATACCTAGCCACTCAGCCTTTTCATTCATAAGTAACACAAAACCTTCTTCACTACCTCCTATATGTTCTGCAATGGCAATTGCTGCATCGTTTCCGGAACGTAACATTAAACCATAAGTAAGGTCTTGAATAGAAAGTCGATCGTTTTCTTTTAAATAGATCGAGGAGCCTTCTGTTTTTATTGCGTTAGAACTAATTGTAGTTTTCTCATGTAATTTACCAGATTCTATAGCAATAATAGCTGTCATTATTTTTGTTATACTAGCAATCAGTGTTTGATCTTCATGATTCTTTTTATATAAAATTCTACCACTGGATTGATCGATTAGGATTGCTTTTTCAGCAGAAACATTGATAGTAGCATAAGTTTTCAGTGGTATAAGGTTAACCATAAAAAAAGAACATAAAATACACAAGATAATTTTATTAAATCGCATTATAACACCTCATTCTTAGATTACAGGCTCGTCTCATTATATGCGAAAAAATCATCAATATGATTTTATAGAAATTAAAAAAACACCTTATCAAAGGTGTTGGAAATTAATTTTCGTTTTCTAAGTCTTGAAACCTTTCAAAAAACAAGTCAGCTTCATTTTCAATATCCATATCTTGTATATTTTCTGGTAATGGTGGTAATTCTTCAATAGACTTTAGACCAAAGTAAGTAAGAAAATCGATACTTGTCCCAAATAATACTGGACGACCTATTCCCTCTTTCCTTCCTTGTTCTTCAATTAATCCTCGTGTTAAAAGTGTATGAACCGATCGATCGCTTTTTACACCTCGGATTTCTTCTATTTCTGTTCTCGTAATAGGTTGGATATATGCAATAATTGCTAGTGTCTCAAGTGCTGCTTGTGATAATCTTGATGTTTTTGTTTGATCTAACAAGCGTTGATAATATTCACTGTGTTCAGGTTTGGTTGTTAAATGCAATGCATGCTTTGATTCAATGAGCATAATACCTCTTGAAGCTTCTTCATAATCATATTTTAATTCATCGATTAAATGAGTAAGTATATCATTATCTAATTCTAAAATTTTTTGAATTTCTTTTAAAGTTACACCCTCATCACCAGAAGCAAAAATTATACCTTCAATAATAGCTTTAAATTGCTTCATTTCCATTTCTTACCCTCCAAGCCTAATCTATCCTATCATTTACAATATTTTATACTACATCTAATTTTGGATAGAGCATTATTTCTTCGAAGTGTTGCTTTTGTCTACAATAAATCTGATCTAACTTCATTAGTTCTAGAATGGCCATAAAGGTAACAACAATATGAGATTTGGTTGGATAGGGAAATAATTGAGTGAACATGATTCCGTTTGTTTGTTCATATAAATATGCCCTAATTTCCTGCATACGATCTTTAATTTGTATTTCCGTTCTTTTTATTGTTGTTTCCATTGGTTGATTCCATTTTTTTCTTTCCATTATCTTACCCATTGCTTGAAGCATATCATATAGATTCACTTCCCCTTTTTCCATAGGTGGTGATTTTTTCTCAGAAGTAAGCTGCATAGGTGGTCTCGTATAAATTTGAGTTGCTTCTAGCTCTTTTTCCTTTAAATGACTAGCTGCTTCTTTATACTTTCTATATTCTATTAATCGCCTCATTAATTCATCTCTAGGATCTTCTTCATAATTTTCCATTTCATCATCATCAATGGTTTGATTAGGCAATAACAATTTGCTTTTTATCTCAAGCAATGTAGCAGCCATTACTAAATATTCACTAGCAATATTTAGTTCAAGTGTCTGCATTGTATGTATATAACTTAAATATTGTGAGGTAATTTCCGCAACAGGTATATCATAAATATCCACTTCAAACTGATTAACTAAGTGCAAAAGTAAATCAAGTGGACCTTCAAAAGCATCTAATTTAACTTCATAAGCTTGTAACACCTTTTGACACCCCCTATTAAAAACAAACCTTTGCTTTAAAACAGCAAAGGTACAAAGAATCTAAAACGTATTCAAAAAAGACAGGGAAAACACACTAACATTACTCATTTTCTGAATCACTATTACTTACATCACACTTAGAGAGAAATCTCTCCGTTTGTTTGTTAGGTAAAATCCTATATGGTTCTTTATACATTTCTTTGAGAGATTTTACCATATTTTGACCAATACCTACGCCTCGATGGGATGGATTAACTGTAATATGTTGTAAGATAATATCATTATCCTCTTGTATAATGCCTACCGCACCCAGAATATCTTCCTCTTCTTTCCATAAAAACAAATGCCATTTTTCATTTGTCTCATATTCTTTTATGGTCTGTTGTAGTTTTTTAACTTCTTTTTGATCGGGCATAAAGGATAGTAATCCCATCGCGATTTTTTCAAACGATTTTTTGAAACGTATTAACATACTAATCCCTCTTTATATATATTTTTTGACAAGCTATTAGGAAAAGTTCAATGCTTCGTCAAAATAAACCTTAGTTATAGACGGTAATCCTAAATCGAATCAATAATGTGCCTATACTATTAATTATCGAATATTTATTAATTTGTCAACACTAATTGTTAAAATTATAACACAAGGACAAACCAATAGATAAATCCCCAAATAAATCCTATGAGGAGTAATATAAAGAATAAAATCCAATTCTTTTTCTTTTGCTTCAAAAATTAACACCCACTTATATAAAAATATACTATGAAAATAAATGCGAAAAGTGAGTCCAATAGACTCACTTTTCTTTACTAAGAATTACTTTTCATTTACACGTACTTTCTTCATAATATCACCTTGCTGAATTCTTAAGACAGTGTCCAAACCTTCTGTAACTTGTCCAAAAACAGTGTGTACACCATCTAAATGAGGCTGTGGCTCATGTACTAGGAAAAACTGACTTCCTCCTGTGTTCTTTCCTGCATGCGCCATTGATAATGAACCAGCAACATGTTTATGAGGATTTCCTTCTGTTTCACAATCTATACTATAGCCTGGTCCACCAGCACCTGTTCCAGTTGGATCTCCACCTTGAGCAACAAATCCAGGGATAACACGGTGAAATACAACTCCATCATAAAATTCACTATTTGCTAATTTTTCAAAATTACCCACGGTGTTCGGCGCAGCATCTTCAAACATTTCAATTTCGATTTTTTCTCCATTTTCAAACTCAATAATAGCTGTTTTCATTTTCTTTTCCTCCTAAAATTTATACATATGTTAAATCATTTTTTGCTACATCTTGATAATCTTCACGCTTAATCACCAATTTATCGATGCCCTCTTCACAAAATACTACAGCAGCTTTTGGGAAACGATTATAATGATTGGACATCGCATAGCCGTATGCTCCTGTACTAAACACAGCAATAATATCATTTGCTTCCACATTTGGTAAAGGAATATCCCAAATCAGCATATCACCGGACTCACAACATTTACCAGCGATAGAAACTTCATCTTCATTCTGATTATTTGCTTTATTAGCTATAATCGCATCATATTTTGCTTGATACAACGCAGGTCTTAAATTATCTGTCATTCCACCATCTACCGATACATACTTTCTAATGCCAGGTATCTCTTTAGTTGAACCTACAGAATATAATGTAACACAAGCATCTCCTACGATAGAGCGTCCAGGCTCGATCCATATTTCAGGGAAAGTCATGTCGTGTTTTTTAACTTCCTTACTTATTTCTTCAATTAAAACAGTTGCGTAATTTTCGAGTGGCAATGGTTCATCATGATCTGTATACCGTATGCCAAAACCACCACCCAAATTAAGCACCTGTGCTTGAAAATCATATACTTTTTTCCATGATTTTAATGTATCAAATAAACGGTGTATCGCCATTACAAAACCATCTGTTTCAAAAATTTGTGATCCAATATGACAATGCAACCCTTTCACATTAATCCATTTGTGCTCACTCAATTTTAAAAATGCTTTGTCAGCTTGACCATTTGCTAAATCAAATCCGAATTTAGAATCTTCGTTACCAGTGAGAATGTAATCATGTGTATGTGCTTCAATTCCAGGTGTAACACGAATGAGAACATCCATTTTAGTCTCATGTTTTTCTAAAATTTCTGTTAGGAGTTCAATTTCATAAAAGTTATCGACAACTATACATCCAATTTTATTTTCAACTGCCATTTCGATCTCTTGATAGCTTTTATTATTGCCATGCAAATGAATCTTCTCGGTGGGAAAATCCGCTTGAAGTGCAGTATACAGTTCTCCTTGAGAAACAACATCTAAGCTTAAATTTTCTTGTTTTGCTACTTGTAGCATTGCTATCGATGAAAAAGCTTTACTCGCATAGGCTACTTGAGCTTTTACTCCTAATTCTTTAAATGTATCAACATATGCTCTTGCATGTTTTCTGATAATACTAACATCATAAACAAATAAAGGTGTACCGTACTTTTTTGCTAAATCGATTGTATCTACACCACCGACCATTAAGTGGCCCTTTTCACTTATTTTAAAAGGGTGAAGCATAATTATCCCTCCATTTTAACATTAAAAATCCCTTATCATCGTAATCGATCGATAGCGTTGATTACGATCTGACAAGGGGAATATGAAGATTACGTACTAATTTTTTTGACAATTAATAAAATAAATTTATCATAAGCCTCTTCTCAATTCAAGTTAAATCATATCATATTCTACTCTGATTGTCGTCTATTGTTCTTAGGCTTCACAATACTTGGTCGTGTTTTTGATAATGGCACGGAAATCCTTAATAAAATTTGCGTTAAGGCGTTTGCATTAAATGGAATCCAAGGCCATAAATAAGGGGTATCTAATGATTTCAATCCACTTATTAAGATGATAAAAAGCGTTGATCCAATGAGAAATCCCTCCAAGCCAAAAAAGAACGTCACCAATATTAGAAGGATTCTGATCATTTTATTTGCAACACTAAGTTCATAGCTTGGAGTAGCAAAAGTTCCAATAGCACTAACTGCGACATAAAGAATTACTTCTGAGCTGAATAAACCAACTTCTATTGCAATTTCACCAATTAATATTGCAGCTATTAACCCCATTGCAGTGGATAATGGAGTTGGGGTATGTATTGCGGCCATCCTTAAAAATTCAATTCCAATATCGGCTAATAAAATCTGAACTATAATAGGAATATTCCCTACTTCATTAGGTCCGATGAATTTTAGATTAGATGGTAATAATTCTGGTTCTTGCACTAGTACAAGCCAAAAAGGAAGGAGAAAAATGGAAGCTATAATTCCTAAAAATCTAATCCATCTTACAAAGGTTCCTACGCTCGGAGCTTCTCTATATTCCTCAGCATGTTGAACGTGATGGAAAAAAGTAGTTGGTAAAATGATCATACTAGGAGAAGTATCTACCATAATCAAAACATGTCCCTCAAACAAATGTGCTGCCGCTACATCCGGTCTTTCTGTATAACGAACTAATGGATAAGGATTCATTCCCTGTTTCACAATATATTCTTCAATTGTTTTATCTGCCATCGAAAGTCCATCTATGCTAATTTCATCTAATTCTTTTTTTACTTTTTCAATTAATACTGGATCAGCAATATCCTCTAAATAGGAGATACATATGTCAGTTTTAGAACGTTCCCCTACTTGTATAAGTTCATTTCTGAGTCGTTCATCCCTTATTCTTCTTCTAGTAAGTGCAGTGTTCTCTATTATATTTTCTGTATAACCGTCTCTAGAACCTCGAATTACTTTTTCGGTATCAGGTTCTTGAGGTGCTCGGCCAGGATATTGCCTAACATCAATGCAAAATGCTGTATCACTTCCGTCTACAAATAAGATAACTAATCCGGAAAGTAATTGATCTACCACTTCGTCCATTGTATGGATGACTTCTACTTGTTGATGTACTAATTGATTGTATACAAGATCATACAAATCTCGCTCCTGATTTTCTTCTTCATTAATAAGATTCAGTGCTTTTATAATTTCAATAATATAAGCTGTATCTGTTAATCCTGTAACATAATATAATTGAATTTCTTTATCACGAATAATTTGTTTTCTAAATCCTACATCAAATGAAACATCTAAACCTAACTTCTGATTAATAAAAGTTTCATTTCGATTGATATTTTTATGTATATTTTCTTTATTTAACTTTGACTTCAATGATAACACCTCATAAATCATAATTTTATCGTTATTACTCCATCCAATTCACAAAAATAACCCAGTGAAATAGTGAACCCAGTATTTTTCCAAGTACGATTGCCATTAAGAGGATTAATAAATTACCCCGCATTCTTATTCTTTTCATTAATATTGGAAAAACATTTAAAACTTCTGTCAATGCTGCAGCGAGCATTCCAATAAAAATACCATGTGTAAATCCCCAAACAATACTAATAAATATAGGTAAAGATAAACCTATAGTTGTTATGGAAAAATACACCCCCAATAGCGCCCCAAAAATAACTGACCATTGATAATAACGTAACGCTCTATTTGTTTTACTTATTTGTGTTAAACGTGGAATAATACCTAGTACAGTAATAACAGCCACATATCCTGAACCTACAATTAATCCAGAACCTAGTCCAATCAAAATTAATGTCGCATATACAAATATCATTTCAATCATGAGGATTATTTATCTTGTTTTCATGTATGACATAGTAATCATCTAAATCTTGTTGATATTTGAACATCTCAATTTCAAGTGGACTGGGCTCTTCATTTATTCTTTTTCTGAAAATATGATTAAAGAATAGAATCATACCTACGCCTAATCCAATAGAATACGGAACTTGTATCCATAATGGTTGAGCTACTTCCTTATTTGTAAGTAAAAAAAATAACTGTTGATGCACCGGCTGCATGCTCACATCATAATGAAAATTCATAATAGCCATCGCTGAACCAATAAATAATAAAATCCAAATAATTATAATGTTTAACACAGGCATTTTTTTGTTGTCTTTTATAATTTCGATAATAACTTGTGTAGGCCCAAGAAATTCTATTGTTATATTTTTGTGAACAGAAAGTATATGTTTTAATAGCTGGTAATGATCTAATACAACTACATTTTTATCCTTATCCTCTACTTGATAAATTGGAAGAAGCGCTATATTTTTCATTAAATCACTATCACCAGTTATGAAAGAGACGTCTTTTAAATAGAGCATTCCTTTTTTTTTCATTCTAATTTTCTTTTTTAGCCTTATATAAATTTTCTGGTTCAAGAGAATCCACCTCATCCATCTAAGCTTTTGAAATGTTAAGCTTTAGTATGTGAAATAAAAATAAATTCATACATAGGTGGTTTAAGCATTTAAAAAAGAAATATAAAAAAGCATCTTTTATCATATTTGATAAAAAATGCTTTTTAATCTTTGAATCTAAATAAAGTGATTAATGTATATATTTATTAATCTGAAATTTTATAACTCTACTCTAACAATTCCTGCTTAATGTCCTCTAATATTTTTTTCTCTAATCTTGAAACCTGTACTTGTGAGATTCCCAACCGAGTAGCTACTTCAGTCTGCGTTTTATCCTTATAATATCTAAGATAAACAATTAGTCTTTCTCTATCATTTAATTTTTTTATTACTTCTTCCATGATGAATTTATCAAACCAAGGTTTGTCAGTATCTGCAATCTGGTCCAATAAAGTTATTGGATCACCATCATTTTCAAATATAGTCTCGTGAATGGACTGGGGTGAGCGCATCGCTTCTTCTGCTTGCAAAATATCTTCCACACTTAATTGGAGCTGATCTGCAATTTCATGAATAGTTGGATTACGCCCATATATCTTTGTTAACTCTTCTTTTTTCCTTCTTACTTTGTTTCCGATTTCCTTTAAAGAACGACTAACTTTGATCGTTCCATCATCTCGAATAAATCGCTGAATTTCACCAATAATCATCGGAACAGCATAGGTTGAAAATTTTACATCATAGCTTAAATCAAATTTATCTATGGATTTTAACAAACCTATACATCCAATTTGGAAAAGATCTTCACTATCATATCCTCGATTTAAAAAGCGCTGAACTACTGACCATACAAGCTTTACGTTTTGTTCAACTAAAAAATTTCTTGATTCCTGGTCTCCTGATTGACTTTGCTTTATTAGCCTTTTTACGTCATAATCATTCATTGATTTATAGGTGATTGATGTATCTATTTTCATATACTCACCTAATTGCACAACGTTTTACTTTTTTTAAATTCTTTTACCATCGTTACTTTTGTTCCTTCATCAGGTACAGAGTGAATTTCTACCTTATCCATAAAATTTTCCATAATGGTGAATCCCATTCCAGATCTTTCTAATTCTGGTTTGGATGTATATAATGGTTGTTTAGCTAAATCTATATTATTTATTCCTAAACCAAAATCTTCTATAATAACAGTTAAATTATCCTCAGACAGTGTACAAGTGATAGCTATAGTTTGATGCGGATTTTCTTCATAACCGTGGATAATTGCATTCGTTACAGCCTCTGAAACAACGGTTTTTATCTCATTAATTTCTTCTAAAGTAGGATCTAAAGAGGATACAAAAGCAGCAACAGAAATGCGAGCAAAAGCTTCATTTGCACTAATACTTTTGAATGTAATATTCATTTCATTATTCATGATGCAACCCCCAAACTTAATAAAGCAAAGTGTTCATTAGATTCGTATCTGACAATTTTGAACAGGCCGGACATATCAAATAATCTTCTTACAGCAGGATTTATTGAGCAAATTACCATCTCTCCATTTAACTGCTTTAATTCCTTATAACGCCCTAAAATAACACCTAATCCTGAGCTATCCATAAAATGCAAATTTTCTAAATTTAAAATCGTATGCTGAATCTTATGAACCCTAATTTGTTCTTGCCAAGCTGCTCTTAATTCAATAGCTGCATGATGATCTAGCTCCCCTTCCAATCTAAGGACTAAGACATTCTCCATTCTTACAAACTGCATAGATAAATTCATACATATTCCCTCCTCGCTTTATAAATTAGGTTTCTTTTTTTTGCTCGATAAATCCTGCAAGTCGACAAAACTAGAAAAAACAACCCACTTAATTACAATTATCGCAACATTAACTCATGCATGCTTGTTCTGAATAATTGAATTAAATTTGCTTTTTCTATTTTTTGTTCTACTATTAATTCCCCTTCTCCTATCTTTTTTCCATCTTGGAATATACCTAACATACCTATTTTTTCTTCTTTCTGTAATGGGGGAACGATATTCTTACTGAGCTCCCATTTCGTTTCGTATGAGTTGTTTTTCTCCTCTTTCTTGCGAATTAAAAATATGTCTTCTTTTAAAACTACATCGTAATTGTTTTTCTTTGCTTTTAATATTTTTAAATCAGTTACTTTATCTCCTTTTTCATAGAGCTTTATGGCTTCATAATTTTGGTAGGCAAAATCCAGTAAAGTTGATACACTTTGATTTCTTTCTTTGGATGTTTCAGCTCCCATAACAACCGCAATGGTTCGCATATTATTCTTATTGGCTGTAGCAGTCAAACAGTACTTCGCTTCGTTTGTATATCCAGTTTTTAAACCATCAACTCCATCGTAAAACTTCACTAATTTATTCGTATTAACAAGCCAAAATTCATTTTCTTGTCCTTTTCGTAAGTAGTCTTCATACTTGCCCGTGTAGGAAGTTATTTCTTTATAATTAAGTAATTCCTTAGCGATGATTGCCATGTCATAGGCTGTACTTTTATGCTCAGCAGCAGGTAGTCCTGTTGGATTTTTAAAATTCGTATTTTCTAATCCCAACTCTCTTGCTTTAAGATTCATTTTTTTTACAAAAGCATCTTCAGTTCCTGCTATTCTTTCAGCTAATGCAACACTAGCATCATTTGCAGAGGCTATTGCAATACCTTTAAGTAAGTCTTCTACTTTCATTTCTTCTCCAGCTTCAAGGAATATTTGTGAACCACCCATTGAAGCGGCATGTTCGCTTACGCGTATATTTTCATCTAATGTTATTGTTTCTTTATCCAATTCTTCCATTATCAACAAAAGTGTCATTAACTTAGTCATACTCGCTGGAGGAAGCACTTGATGGGCTTTTTTATCATATAATATCGCTCCAGTCCTTTGTTCAATTAATATAGCCGACTTTGCATCCTTCGCTAATTCAGGTTGTTTTGTATTTGTAGAAGTCACTTGGGCATTTACATCTTGTTGTGTAATTAGGTGTAAAAATGCAATGATGAAAAGTAATACAAAAAATTTGCTAACCCCTTTAATATTAAACATGATCCACCTCCATGATTGATGTTTAATAGTTTCTCCAAATTTAACAGCTTCTATAACAAAAGAGTTAAAATTAATTCCCATTTTATCCGTATATCTTTCATTAAACACAAAAAAAACGACTTCATAATTAAATGAAGTCGCTCTTTGCGTTTGTTTTTTTAGATGTATTAAACTAATCTCGTATTACCTCATAAATCATTTTATTTGGCACTGCTTGCTTATCCTCAATCGTATAAGCCTGTAACATTTTATCAACTACATCTGTAACATCTTCCTTATCTGCATGAAGAATAGCAATTACTTCACCATCTTCAACTTTATCGCCAATTTTCTTCGTTAAAGTTATACCTACGGAATGATTAATTTGATCATCTTTAGTCGCCCTGCCCGCACCTAAATACATGGCAGCAACTCCAACAGACTCTGCATCTATTTCATGAACAAACCCAGTTGACTTAGCTTTTACTTCAATTTCAAAGTTTGCTTGTGGTAATTTAGAAAGATCATCTATAACAGAAATATCTCCACCTTGAGCTTTTATAAAACCTTTAAAAGCTTCAAGTGCACTTCCATTATCTATCAGTTCTTCTAATGCTTTTATTGCTTCTTCATACGTGGAGTAAATTCCTGCAAGAATTGTCATATGTGCAGATAACTCTAGTCCTAATGTGCGTAAGTCATTTACTTTCTTGCCTTGTAAAACTTCTACCGCTTCTTTTATTTCGTTCGCATTCCCAATCTCATAGCCTAAGGGCTGATTCATATCACTGATTACAGCTACAGTATTTCGGCCAAGATTGTTACCAATACTTACCATTTCGTGTGCTAGAGCTTTTGAATCTTCGAGCGTCTTCATAAAAGCTCCAGAACCAGTTTTAACGTCAAGCACAATGCTATCAGCACCTGATGCTATCTTTTTACTCATAATAGAGCTTGCAATTAAAGGAATAGAATCTACTGTTGCAGTTACATCTCTCAATGCATAAAGCTTTTTGTCAGCTGGAGCTAAATTTCCGGTTTGTCCAACCACGGCTAATTTATGTTCATTAACAGTAGATAAAAATTCATCATTTGTTAATTCAACACGAAAGCCAGGAATAGCTTCTAATTTATCGATAGTTCCACCGGTATGACCCAATCCTCTACCAGACATCTTTGCAACAGGTATTCCAGCTGCTGCTACTAAAGGAGCTACAATAAAAGTGGTTTTGTCGCCCACTCCACCTGTTGAGTGTTTATCTACTTTATGTCCTTTTATTGAGGAAAGATCTATTTGATCTCCAGACTCAACCATTGCCTGCGTCAAGATCGCAGTTTCTGATGATGTCATTCCTTGATAATAAATAGCCATCATTAAAGCGGAAACCTGATAATCAGGGATTTTCTCACTCATATAATCCTTAATAAAAAATTCTATTTCTTCTTTTGTTAATTCTTCATTATTTCTTTTTTTTGCTATAATATCAACCATTCGCATATTTATCTCTCCTTTCATTATTTAGAATCTGGAAAAGATTTTATGAGTTCTTTCACATAACGAAGGAAATCACTTCTCACATTTGTTGTTGTCTCTATTACTTCCTCATGACTAAGAGGCTGATCAAGAATTCCAGCAGCCATATTGGATATGCAAGAAATGCCAATTACACCCATTTTCATGTGTTTTGCTACAATAACTTCAGGAACAGTTGACATACCAACTGCATCACCGCCTAACGTTCGTAGCATTTTTACTTCCGCTGGGGTTTCATATGATGGTCCAGTGTTAGCCACGTAGACTCCCTTTTTAGTATTTAAACCAATGTCTCCAGCTATCTTTTCTGCAAAATCGATTAGCTCGCGGTCATAAGCCTGAGACATATCCGGAAATCTATCTCCTGCCTCATTATCATTTTTACCAATTAAAGGATTTGTGCCTAAATTATTAATATGGTCCTCGATAAGCATAAGATCACCAGGATTAAGTTTTTCGTTAATTCCTCCTGCAGCATTAGTTACAATCAGATTTTCCACACCAATTTGTTTCATGACCCGTATCGGAAAGGTGACTTCCTGAAGGGAATATCCCTCATAAAAGTGAAACCTCCCTTGCATGGCAATAACATCTTTTCCTTCAATGGTTCCAATAACTAGCTGCCCTTTATGTCCTTCAACAGTAGACATTGGAAAATAAGGGATATCATTATATTCGATCACGATAGCATTTTCTATTTCATCAGCTAAAACACCTAAGCCTGAACCTAATATAAGTCCAATTTCGGGTGAAGATTTCATATTTTCTGTTAAATAGCTGGCTGCTTCTGCTACTTTATTTTTATCCATATTTATCATCCTTTCTTCTTTATAACTTATCTAAAAAGCTTGTCCCATACTTTGGCATTGTAACTTTAAAATTATCCGCAACGGTTGCACCGACGTCAGAAAATGTAGTTCTAATAGGGAGCTCCATACCTTTTTCGATTCCTTTATAATGTACTAATAAGGGAACGTATTCTCTTGTATGATCTGTCCCATGATGAACTGGATCATTACCATGATCTGCAGTTATAATTAAAAGGTCGTCATCTTTTAATTTTTTCAATACATCCGGTAATTGTTTATCGAAATCTTCTAATGCTTTCGCATACCCCACCGGATCTCTGCGATGTCCAAACTTAGCATCAAAATCTACTAAATTTAAAAAGTTTAACCCTGTAAAATCTTCATCCATTGATTTAATCAGCTTATCCATGCCATCATCATTGTCAGTAGTACGAATGGCTTTCGTAACGCCTTCTCCATCATATATATCATTAATTTTCCCAATAGCTAAACAATCAAAATTGCTATCTTTTAATTCATTCATAACCGTTCTACCAAAAGGTTTCAGCGCATAATCATGTCGATTTGACGTTCGTTCAAAAGCTCCAGGATTTCCGATAAACGGTCTAGCTATAATACGTCCAATCATATACTTTTCATCTAATGTAATTTCTCTTACATATTCACAGATTTCATATTGCTCTTCTATAGGAACAATATCTTCATGTGCTGCAATTTGTAACACAGAATCTGCCGAAGTATAGACAATTAGTGCACCAGTATCCATGTGTTCTTGTCCTAATTCTTTAATAATTTCTGTTCCAGAGGCTGGTTTATTTCCTATCACTTTTCTTCCACTTTTTTCTTCGATCATTTGAATTAATTCATCCGGAAAAGTCTCAAAAGTTCGAAAAGGAGTATCAATATATAACCCCATTAGTTCCCAGTGTCCTGTCATTGTATCTTTTCCTAAAGAGGCTTCCTGCATCTTAGTATAATGAGCTTTAGGCGTATCTGCTTTGTCTATTCCTTTAATTTCCCTTATATTACTCAACCCTAGTTTACCGATAGTAGGCATATTTAAGCCATTTACTTCTGCAGCTATGTGACCTAAGGTATCTGCACCTTTATCATTAAATTGTTCAGCATCAGGCGCTTCTCCGATTCCAACAGAATCCATTACAATTAAAAAAACACGATTAAAATTATTCATGTAATAATCCCTCCTCTATTCTCATTACCCTTCATTATGCGTGATTATGCAAAAAAATATTAATAAAATTAAATAAAAAACACGATCTAATTTTAGTAAAGACCGTGTTAAAATATTAAGCTCTTGGATGATAGCTTTTATAGACGTCTTTTAACCTTGATTTAGACACATGTGTGTAAATTTGTGTAGTGGATATATCTGCATGTCCTAACATTTCTTGAACAGCTCTTAAATCTGCTCCATTCTCGAGTAAATGGGTTGCAAATGAGTGTCTTAACGTATGTGGTGTAATTTCTTTTTGGATATTTTTTTCTTTCGTAATTTGTCTTAATATTTTCCAGAATCCTTGCCTGGATAAGTGATTTCCATGATGATTAACAAATAAATACTCACTAGTCTTTCGTTTAACTAATTGCGCTCTGCTATCATTCAAATACGTGCTTAAAGCACTCGTAGCATGTTCGCCTAATGGTACAATTCTTTCTTTATCACCTTTTCCTAAACATCGAACAAATCCCATGCTTAGATGTAAATCGTTCATTTTTAGATCCACTAATTCAGACACACGTAAACCTGTTGCATACATCATTTCTAGCATCGCTTTATTTCTTAGCGATAGGGGATCAGTTTGTGCAAGTTCTAATAGTTTCTCAACTTCTGTCATAGACAAAACTTTAGGTAAGGATCGTTTTTTCTTTGGTGTTTCAATATGTAATGTTGGATCTTCCTTGTATTGAAATTCTCTGATTAAAAATTGATGATATAATCGTAAAGTAGATAACATTCTCGCAATAGATGCAGTAGATTTCCCTGTATCATTTAAATGATACAAAAATTGTAATACATCATTTCTATCAACTTTTTCCCATTTACTTATTTGGCGCTGTTTATTTAAATATAAATAATATATACGTAAATCTCTTTTATAGGATTTTAACGTATTAACAGCTAAACCCCGTTCTATCTGCAAATAGTGAAAGAATTCATCCATTGGATATTCCATTTCTTTCATTTCTATTCTCCTAATCGAAAAAAAATAGACAATCTTTCGATGATAGCATTGTCTTCTTGTTGAACTACTTTAACTGCATTTCCACTTGGGGCAGGATTATCAAGGTTTTGATATTCATGGTGCATCATTTTGATAGCATAATAAAATAAGAAAGTACACAATACAAATAATATCATTAATTTAATTATGTCTTTTAATATTAGTAATTTGGCCTTCAAAGTCATCACTCCTAATAGAATTCCTTCTATTAGAATTTATGCCAAAAAGCTTTCTAATTATACCTAACTATTATTCTTTTCCTTCACTTTGACATTTTCTACAAATACCATGAAACGTTAAACGATGATCCTGAACTAAAAATCCCCAATCATTTTGTACAATTTCCTCAACTTCTTCTAAAAGGTCATCCATGATTTCTTCTACTGAACCACATTCTGTACAAACTAAATGATGGTGAAAGTGCTTGGCACCTTCTTTACGTAAATCATACCTCGAAACTCCATCACCGAAATTAATTTTATCAACTACTTTTAATTCTGAAAGTAGTTCAAGCGTTCTGTAAACTGTTGCTAATCCAATTTCTGGAGCTTTTTCTTTTACTAATAAATAGACGTCTTCCGCACTTAAGTGATCTTCTTCTCGTTCTAAAAGAACTCTCACAGTGGCCTCTCGTTGAGGTGTTAATTTATAGCTCTGTGCATGTAATTGTTTTTTTATCCGGTCTAATCGATGTTCCATTATTGAGACCTCCCTCACAAGCTCAATTATAAAGAGCTTACAAAGGTGTGTCAATTAAAATAATTATAAACAAAAATAAGAAACAAATTGAGAATATCAATATAAAAGCTTTATATTAGCCCTTTAATCGTTCAATTCAGTAAGTTCTTCCTTCATTTATATTAAATACTTATTAATAATTATTTTAATATAATAAATTATTAATAGTCATTCTCATTGTGCTATACGATAAATACACTTCAATAAATGTAGCCAACCCTATAAATAAAATTAGTATTAGTGAAGTGATAAAATATTTAGAAAAAGCTATTGGAATATTTAATCGATTTTTTCGCATAAAAAGATTTTGAAGTAATTGAATGGAGAAAGACATCGCTACTGTTCCAGCTACTAAGTATATAGGTATTAACAATAGATTTTGAGGAGCAATAGCAACCGATGATAAAATAAACCCCTTCCAGCCTAATTGATTGATAAAAAAACCTACACTAAAACCAATAACTGTTCCTTTTATAAATATCAACACCCAAATTAATGGTAACCCAATTACTGATAGACCTAATAAGAAAATCAAGCCAATATACTGAAGGTGATAGAAATACGAATCCTTCCATAGTATTGCTTTAGATAAGTTCATATCAGTTGAAAACTGATGAAAGAAGTTTTCTAGATAGAAATACAAATCTTGCTTTTGAATAAAGCTCATACTATTTACTACGATAGCACCAAAAATGATCCCAGTAATAAATAAGCTGATCATGAATACGTAAGTATTTTGATTGTGGTAAATATGATTAATAAAGCGTTGTTTTCTTTGCATATACATGAGGGCTTCCTCTCCTATTAACTCGAAGATTTGATTCCCTCTTAATATATGAAAGTTAAAAATAAATAGAACAAATGAGAGAAACAACAATTTTTATTTATTGATTTTTCCGTATCTTCCACCGCCACCACTTTTGATTTCTAGCTTTCCTTCCCGCATCATTATGATAGCACTAGCTAATCTTTCTCCTATGATAGACTTTAAATCACTATAGGATACATAATGAAGCACATGCATCTCTGTACCAAAATGTTTTAACAATTTCTGCAACGTTTTGGGTCCCAATCCAGGTAAAAAGTCCAATGGAACCTGATGAATATATGGTGGTCTTTTAACAGGAGTAACACTGGAATTAGAGATTTCTTGTATGCGCTTTGCCACTCCTTTTATAATCCCACTTCTCCCACAATCATTACAACTTGAATCCGTGATATTATCTGAAAGGCAATTTTTACATACAGAATTATAGTATTTACCAAGTAGAGGATTTAAACCATAATTAACTTCAACTTTTCTTCCCGATGTTTGTTTAAGTGCCATTGCTAATTCTTTGAAATTACAATTCATCATTGAAATTTGCTGATATTCTCTAGCAATTTTACCTAAAGAATGAGCATCTGAATTTGTAAGAAATGAATAAGTTTCTAATTCTTCAATTTGTTCAGCCATTGTTGTATCAGAGCTTAGTCCAAGTTCAACGGCATCAATTTTACCTGGGTCTAACACTTCAATTAGAGATTTCTTTACTCCTTTTCCATAGAGGCTTTTAAATGGTGTGAAAATATGAGCTGGAATAAATAATCCTTTTAAATCTTTCACTTTATGCTGCAAATCGATAGCACTACCATAGTAACGCTGTGAACTTAGATTTATATTTGTCACTCTTTCACTTAACCAACGTGAAAATTGATCCATGCTTTTTAGTGTAGGAAAATAGCAAAGCACATGTATTGGTCCTTTACAATTATGGTCATAAATTTCCACTTCACTCCCAAGGATTAAACACACATTATCAATCTCTATGCCGCCTTCAGCTAACTCTAGTGCTTTCTTATTATTTATATAGGAATGCATTTCTTCTATAAACGCAGGCGTGTGTGCATCAATTACACCAATCATATCAATTCCTTTTTTTATCTTTGCTTCTTCGATTATATTTTCCAACGAAAGATTATTAGAAGCAGTAATTTTTACAGGCTTACCATACTTATCTCTGCCAATATGAATATGTAAATCAACAAAATATTTATTGGTTTTCATTTTTTTCTAACCTCTTCAATTTTAAGTAAAGTAATGCATACATCGTTTTAGCATCATGAATCACCTGATCATTAATTAGCTTTTCCGTATCTTCTAATGACAACTCCAATAATTCAACAAACTCATCTTCATCAAGTTCCTTTTTATTTTCAAGTGAATAGAGTTGATCTGTATAATATAAATATACGAGTTCATTAGCAAAGCCTGGGGAGGTATAGAATGAAGTAAGATATTTTAGATGATCTGTTGTATAGCCTGTTTCTTCTTCTAGCTCTCTTATTGCCGTAATAACTGGTTTTTCTCCTTTTTCTAATTTACCAGCTGGAATTTCCACTATATTTTTTTCTAAAGCTTTCCGGTACTGCTTAACTAATACGATTTTATTTTGGTCTGTTAGGGCAATTATAGCCACTGCTCCAGGGTGTTTAATGATTTCTCTTTGTGAATTTTTACCGTTTGGTAATAATACTTCCTCAATATTTAATTCAATAATTCTTCCTTTGTATATATTTTTAATTGTTATAGTCTTTTCTTCTAAACTATTCAAGATCTATTCCCTCTTTCTCTTTCAAAGTATGAAAAATTAATATTTCTCATTATAACAGAATTCATTATTCCATAAAAAATGTCATCCTTGGTGTTTATAATTTTTGTATTCAAAATCTATTATGGTTAAAATAAATAGTAACATACTTAAAGAAAGGAAGATTCCATGAAAAAAAATAGACTGGGCAATTCCGAATTGTACGTTTCTGAACTTTCGTTAGGTTGTATGTCCCTTGGTACTGATCAAAAAGAAGCTTCAAAAATAATTGATAGTGCAGTAGAAAATGGAATTAATTACCTTGATACGGCTGATCTATATGATCAAGGACTTAATGAAGAATTAATCGGTCAGGCGATCAAGCATAAACGTAAGGATTTAATAGTAGCAACTAAAGTAGGAAATCATTTAAAAGAAGATGGATCTTGGTATTGGGATCCTTCAAAAACACATATTAAAAATCAAGTAAAAGAAAGCTTAAAAAGACTTCAAACAGATTACATTGATTTATATCAGCTTCACGGTGGAACGATAGAAGATCCAACTGAAGAAACGATTGAGGCATTTGAGGATTTAGTAAAGGAAGGTTATATCCGTTATTATGGTATTTCCTCTATAAGACCAAATGTGATTCGAAAATTTGTTGAAAAATCAAATATGATTAGCGTAATGATGCAATACAGTTTATTGGACAGAAGACCTGAGATTGAAATGTTAGATTTATTAAATGAAAATAATATAAGTGTGGTAGCAAGAGGTCCTTTAGCGAAAGGAATGCTCTCAGATGAGGCAGTTAAAAAGGTAGAAGAAAAGGGAAAAGATGGTTATTTAGAATATAGCTATGAAGAATTAGCGAAAACGGCCCAAGTATTAGATAGAGTGAAAAGCAAAAATATTTCTATTAATGGCTTAGCTCTGAAATACGTGTTAGAACATGATGCTGTCGCTTCAGCAGTATTTGGTGCCAGTAGTCAAAAACAACTAAAGACAAATATAAATGGAATGGATACTGCTTTTAATAGAAACGTATATGAAACTTTAAAGCAATTAACAAAACCAATTAATTATACCAAGCATCTTAACTAAAAAATGAGGAGGCAAACGATATTGCCTCCTCATTTTAATTTACTGCTTGTAATAACTGGGTTTCTGATATACGAGGGTTCAACATTTCTTCTTTGTTTTTAAGCTGAAAAAAATTATTTCTAAAGTCGAGTATTATTTCTTCACCGAAGAATACCGCTTGTTGAGCATGCACAAATACGTTCAAGTCTTTATTATATACTAATTCATAATCACGTTTCTTTTGATCAAAGAATTTAACTGTTGGCACCCCGTTCACCCCACATCCACAGCCTTCTGTATCATAATATAGCCATAATTCTGGTGATGAAGTTGGTGAAATGGTATTGATTTTTTCAAGCGCATCATGAGTTATTAATAATTGCATCTTTCCACTCCTTTATTTCTGATTGAATTGCTTTTTAAAAAGCAATTCTACTAATTTTGGAAAAAGTTGATAAACTGTACTAGCCATATTCATCCACATAGGTAAATTGATTTCTCGTTTTTTTGTAAATAAGCTTTCCTGAATCTTCTTGGAAACTTCCTCTGGTTCTAGCATAAATCGATCTACTGAAGCTTTGTATTTACCAGATGGATCTGCTACATTAAAGAAATTCGTGCGTACTGGCCCAATATTTACAGTAGTTACATAGATGTTTTTCGCCGCGAGCTCTAATCGTAATGCGTTTGAAAAACCTATGACTGCAAACTTTGTTGCGCTATAAACACTTGATTTTGGTGTAGCTATTTTTCCCGCTTGTGAAGAAATATTTACAATATGCGCTGGTTCTTTATCATCAAGATGAGGAATTAAGAAATGAGTGGTTTTTATTAATGCTGTTAGATTCAAATCAATCATTTTTTGAGCTGAATTCCAATCCATATTTGATAATTCTTCAAATAATCCCATACCGGCGTTATTTATTATCGCATCAAGCGTTCCGATGTCATCAATAATTCTCTGTAGACATTCCATCCATTTATATGTATCAGTAATATCAACTGCATACGTATAAACACTTGCGGAGGATTCCTCTTCTATTTCCTGTTTAATCTTGAGTAGCTTTTGCTCTGATCTTGCAACTAAAATCACTATACTACCAGCCTTTGCAAGCGAATATGCTAGACTCTCTCCTATTCCAGACGAAGCTCCAGTTATTAAAATTCTTTTATTTAATAAATTTGACATTATATCACCTATTCATTGTTGTTACTTCATATATTAGCATATAATAGGTGACATCACACAGAGTATGCATATACGCTTTTAATAAAAGCTGATATAATGATTGATATTTCCAATAAATTAAACATAATTATATAAGAGTTAGTTACTAGCTGTATTTTTAAAAAAGCTTAAACTCAACTTTTTCTAATTAACTTATAAGTTGTTAATTATTCTAAGAGTTAAATTGGGGATCATAAACGAGGTGAGAAACTTGAACCAACTAATATTCGCACACCGAGGTGCGAGTAAAAAAGCACCTGAAAATACCATGGCGGCTTTTGAATTAGCATATCAAATGGGTGCAGATGGTATAGAGACAGACGTTCAACTAACAAAAGATCAAATTCCTGTGTTGATACATGATGAAACACTTAGACGCACTACAAATGGGACAGGCTTTGTTCAAGACTATACGTTTAATGAATTACAAAAACTTGATGCAGGTAGTTGGCATTCCAAAAGCTATCAAAATGAGAAAATTCCTTCGCTTGAAGCATTTTTGAAGTGGAGTAAGGACAAGGAAATTCAATTAAATATTGAACTTAAAAACAATGTGCTTGAATATAATGAAATAGAATCAAAGGTCATTTATTTGATAGATAAATATAAACTTACACAAAAAACAACTATTTCAACTTTTAATGAAAAAAGCTTAAGGACAATTTGTAATAATCATCCTACTATTGAAACAGCATTTTTAATTTCGTCAAAAATTCGTGATTTATATACACATGCAACTGAGCTTAGTGTCAGAGGTATTCATATGAAATATCATTTACTAACGAAAAATTTCATTAAAAATGCAGAAAAGCATGATCTTTATATAGGTACCTATACCGTTAATCATCCAATTTTAATAAAAAGAATGATGCGTTTAGGTTGTCGCGTGATTATAACAGATGTCCCAGATATTGCTAAAAAAGTGATAAACACTTAAATTATAAGCAGCATTTAATAAAGGAGAGCATCATGGAATTATTATTTTTAGGAACTGGTTCAGGCATGCCTAGTAAACAACGTAATACCTCATCTGTTTTACTTAATTTAGTCGAAGAAATCGATGAAATTTGGATGTTTGATTGTGGTGAAGCCACCCAGCATCAGTTACTGCATGTCCCAATTCGCCCTAGAAAAATCACAAAGATTTTTATAACACATTTACATGGAGATCATATCTTTGGTTTACCCGGCTTTTTAAGTAGTCGATCATTTCTCGATGGGAGGACTACCGTTACAGTCTATGGACCAAAAGGTATAAAAGACTTTATAAAGATGAGTCTAGAAATTAGCAATACACATCTAGCCTATGAACTTAAGATTGTTGAACTTGATAATGAATTTGTTTTTGAAACGGATAAATTTTCTGTTATCTCAACAAAACTTGATCATGGTGTTGCTAGTTATGGATTCAAAATTATAGAAAAAGATAGTCCTGGAGAATTACTTGTAGACAAACTTCGCGAGCTTAACATACCACCTGGACCCCTGTATCAACGAATTAAAGAAGAAAATGTTGTAGAAATGGAAAACGGAAGAGTGTTGAAACAGCGTGACTTTCTAGGGCCTGATAAAAAAGGAAGATCTGTCGCTATATTAGGAGACACAAGATATAAACCAGATTTAGTATCATTTTTGGATTGTGTTGACGTTTGTGTACACGAAGCGACGTTTTCGGAAGATGAAAAAACACTTGCACATAATTACTTTCACTCTACAACTAGACAAGCAGCAACTCTTGCAAAAGCCAGTCAAGTAAACCAGCTAATACTAACCCATATTTCAGCAAGGTATCAAAAGTCTGATTACGCAAGGATATTAGAAGAAGCAAAATCTATATTTCCTGCAACTAGTCTTGCTATGGATTATTTTTCATATAAAATCCACCGAATGAAACCAATTAATTAATACATTATCCTAGAATAAATAAAATTTACTTTTTACAATATAAGGGATGAATTATCATCTTTTTAAAAATAAGTACTTATCACTGACACAGATTATGCTAACTAAGTAGACCAAATAGCATATAGCTAGTGTGTTCTTATCTTACACTATTACAACAAGCGTTCATTAGTATTTCAGAAGCTAGACTACTATTGCGACTTAAACTAAATAAGCGAACTATAGTAGAATGAAAATTTCTAGTATAGTTCGCTTGTTTTAGTTTTTTATTAACTTTTGTCAATTTAGTCTAGTCATCTAAAAAATCTTTTTGAAAGCTAGTTTTTAAATCGAACTTTCTTTTTTCATTAAACGATGCTTTTCGGATAATATTATCCCCATACTTATCTTTTAAGTGGGTCATAACTTCATATAACTTTTCATCTTCTTGATGTTCCTGATACGAAAATAAATCTAATTGAGTCACCATTTGTTCTTTTGTAATGATGTCCTGTACGGTAACACCTAGTAATCTTATAGCTGTACCATCCCAATTTTCTTCAAAAAGAATTTTTGCATGAACAAAAATCTCTTCTTCCTTATCTATATGTTTATTTATTTTCTTTGATCTTGTAATTGTTTTGCGATTATGAAAACGGATCATTAATTGTAATGTTTGACCAGCAGCGTCTTTTCTACTTAATCTATTTGCTACATTTCGAGACAAGGTATGAAGTAATCGATCTATATCTTGAACTTCCACCGTATCATAAGGAAGTGTCTGAGAACTTCCAATACTTTTAAACCGATGAATAGATTCTGGATCCACTGCTCTTTTATCTAATCCGTTAGCTCTATCTTGTAATTTTTCTCCATTTATACCTAAGAGTTGCTTTAACTGTGCTCTATTTGCACTAGCTAAGTCGCCAATCGTATTAATATTTATCTCTTGTAATTTTAATGCTGTTTTCTCTCCTACCCCGTACATATGATCAATGCTAAGCGGCCATAGTTTTTCTTGAACATTTCTCTTTCTCAATATTGTAATTCCGTTTGGTTTTTTCATATCAGAAGCCATCTTAGCTAAAAACTTATTTGGTGCAATACCTATACTACATGGTAGATCTAGCTCTTGATATATAATTTTTTGAATTTGATTTGCAATATCGATTGGAGATCCATATTCTTCACATTCCGTTATATCCATATAGCCTTCATCTATAGAAACTGGCTCAACAAATGGCGTAAAACGAAACAGAATATTAAACATTTCTTTTGAAGCTTTACGGTATCTTTCAAAGTTTGGTCGCATCACAATTAAATTTGAGCATAATTTCTTTGCTTGCCATAAGGGCATGGTTGTTTTTACACCTTTTTTCCTTGCCTCATAACTACTTGTGACGATTATCCCTTTCCTTTCCTCAGGATTACCTGCTATTGCAATTGGTTTCCCTTTTAAGGAAGGATCGTATGCCGCTTCAACAGAAGCATAAAAGCTATTCATATCGACATGAAGAATCACTCTACCATTCTTTGGATTCCATTTTGACATGATAATCTCGTCCTTTCATAAGGCAGCCCTATGCTTCTTCGATAATAGATAGAAGCATAAAAGGAATTTTTTCTAACTCTTTTATTTTTATTTTTTCATTAACAGTGTGTATATCTTCATATCCTACAGCCAAATTAATTGTCGGCACACCTTTTCCAGACAAGTGATTAGCATCGCTTCCTCCTCCACTTCTAACTAATGAAGGTTTTAAACCAATTTTATTTATAGCAATTACTGCTTTCTCTATCACAGGATCTTTTTCTGAAAAATGGTAGCCTGGATACATATGTTTTACAGCTATTTTTGATGATGAGCCCATTTCTTTTGCTACTTGCTTAAAGGTTTCACACATATGCTCAACCTGTTTTTCTAATTTTGTACTAGATAAAGAACGTGCTTCGGCAACAACTTGCACCTCATCACAGACAATATTAGTTTGCCTTCCTCCTTCAAATCGACCGATGTTTGCTGTAGTATCTTCATCAATACGACCAAGTTTCATTTTTGCTATCGCTTTAGCTGCTATAAAAATTGCAGAGATACCTTTTTCTGGATGTAAGCCAGCATGAGCAGACTTACCAAAAACGGTTATAAATAGTTTTGCTTGGGCTGGAGCTGCAACTGTAATTTTCCCAACATCCCCATCACTATCTAATGCGTAACCGTATTTAGCATCTAATTTAGTTATATTAAATTTTGAGGATCCTACTAACCCTGATTCTTCTCCAAAGGTGATAAGAAAAGTTATTTTCCCATGTTTTATTTCCTTTTCTTTTATGAGATGAATTGTTTCAATCATACTTGCGAGACCTGCTTTATCGTCTGCTCCTAGGATTGTGGTTCCATCTGTTTTTATGTACCCGTCTTCCAATATAGGATTAATTCCCTTACCAGGAACAACCGTATCCATGTGAGAAGTGAAAAAAATTGCATCCTTTTCTTCATTCTTCCCCTCTAGTTCACAAATAAGGTTTCCAGCCACGTGATCAGTGCCTTTATTAGCTTGATCTTCCTTTACAGTTAACCCCAGTTGTTCAAAAATACCTGTTAAATAATCTGCTATTTCTCTTTCATGTTTGGTTTCAGAATCTATTTTCACAAGATCTATAAATTGTTTAATTAGTCTAGAATTTGTCATCAATTATTTCCTTTCATTCTTAAAATGTATTGGATCATCATGTAATATAAATCAAAATTTATACTTCATTCTTTCCTTTAGAAAAAACAAATAATATACTTGTTCAAAATCACTATTCGATGTAAAATAATATGTAACTAGGCAATAAAGGAGGCTTTATCATGGCATCGAATGCTCCAAGAAAATTATCTAAACGCGAAAAAAGAACAAAAGTTATTATATATATTATGATTATAGCGATGGTTCTATCCACTTTCACCGCAGGATTAGCCTATTTAATCTAAGTAATTTTGTTTTAATAGAAGTTAAGGCATCCATTTTATTTCAAATGGATGCCTTTTTTCTGCATGAACAGCTTTCTTTTATATTTCCTCACAATACGTATCAAATAATGATTGTAATTTCGTCACAACTTCTACTGCTGAATGTCCTTCAATTTCATGTCGTTCTACCATTTTCTTAATTTCTCCATCTTTTAAGATTGCGAAAGATGGAGAGGAAGGTGCATACCCTTCAAAGTACTGTCTTGCACGTTCTGTAGCTTCTCTATCTTGCCCGGCAAAAACAGTTACTAATTGATCTGGTCTTTTATCATAATGAATTGCATTTGCAGCTGCTGGTCTCGCTACCCCACCTGCACATCCACATGTAGAATTTACCAGCACTAAGGTTGTCCCTTTTTTGCCAAATGTCTCATCAACTTCTTCTGGTGTTGTTAATTCTTCATATCCCGCTTGTTTTATTTCTTTTCTGGCACTATCTACCACATCATTCATGAATAAGTTAAAATCCATTAATATCAACTCCATTCCTTTGCTAGCTAATTTAATCCTATCAATTGTATCATACAATATCAAATTATTACGTTTCAGTTTCCTTAGTAGCAACTGATAATTCAATCACAAACAGTGTTCCTTTGCCATCACTATTTAATAACTCAATCTCTCCTTCATGATTTTCTAAAATTCTATATACAACATTCAAACCAAGGCCCGTACCATTTTCTTTAGAGGTTGCAAAAGGTTCAAAAAGTTTTTCCTGTATTTCAGTAGGAATTCCTGGTCCATTATCATGAAAGTATACATAATATTTATTATTTTTAATCATGGAGTAGATTTCTATTTTTCCATCAAAATTAATAGCTTCAATACTATTTCGAATTAGATTTAAAAATACTTGTTTCAGTTGTTTAGAATCAGCTAAAACTAATAAATCTGCTACATTAATTTTAATCTGGATTTGTTTCGCGTCTAAAGAACTATTTAGTAATGGTAATAGATCATCAAAAATGTCATTTATATTAACAGGTAATAATTTAGGTTCTCTTTGATGTGACATTAGCAACATTTGTTCTACAATAGAATAAAGACGATCAATCTCTTTCATAATAAGCGGGATTTGAAATTTGTTTTTTTCCTCTTCCGATAAGGATTCTTCAAGTAATGATATAAATCCATATATCACTGTTAATGGGTTCCTGATTTCATGAGCGCTTGAAGCTGCCATTTCACCAACTAGTGCCAATTTTTCCGATTGAACCATTCTATTCTCAAGTTCCTCAGGCTCCGTAATATCAACAAAATAAAAAATCCTACCTGTAATGGAGTGATCATGATCATATAGATTTGTTTGTGATACTAAAAATACATATTTTTTGTTATTCCAATTTAATTTAACTTTACGATTATGGAAATTTTCCCCTGAATATAAGAGCTTAAAAATATCAAAATTCTTAATATTATTATTAGTCTCTTTTTTATCTAATTCTTCATCCGTTAAATTAAAAAATTGTTTTGAAAATAAATTTTGATTAAAGTGTTTCTGAATGTGGTCATATGTAATAATTCCTACAGGCAAAGAATTAAGAATTTGCTCTCTTTTTATTTTATCTGAGAGAATTGTTTGAAATGATTGTTGTAAACGAACAGACATCTGATTAATACTACTCGTTAATGTTTTTAACTCCTTCTGATCAGTAGCAGGTAAAATTTCCCCATAATTTCCTGTTGCAATGTCATCAACCTTTTCTACCATAATATCTAGTGGCTGTGTTAAGTTTTTACTTAATCGATAGGCACCGTACACAGATAAAATGATGGTGCCAACCATTACTATGATTAGTAACCAAACTGCTTTTTCGATGATTTCAGGGAAGGTGTTTGTGTTTTCGGTAAATGAGTTATATTCAAGCTCCATATCTTCTATTAAACTTGATCTTATTTCTTCTAACTCAGGAAGATAATCATTATTGATTACTTCCTTTGCTGCTTCGACATTATTATACTCTAATAAACCACTTACTTCGTTAACAATAATAAAATCTAACAAATTAATTCTACTATTATAATTTTCTAAGGTGGACGGTAATTCAATCAGATTATTTTCTTTTTGCATTTCCATTTCATTTTCTTCATATTGCTCTACAAAATTTCCCTCAAAATCATTTTGCAAATAATGAATAACCATATATTCCTTAATATCTAATTCTTTTTCCCAGTAGCTATACCATAAAAGTTCTGGGATATTATCTTCTTTAATGGTATAGGTTACTTCATTAACCTCTGATATAGAATTAGTCAATACAATAGTGAAACAGCTAAAAATAAAAATAATACCAAGTAAAATGAAAAGTATTTTATTTCTAAGTGTTACAAGGCGTAGCCATCTTTTCATTTTTAAACCCCCGGTATTATATAAAGGTTGACCCTATTGTTTATTAATGCTTCTTTAGAATTTCATCCTGATGCTCATATACAATTTCCTTTTCTTGATGCGTATACATCGGACCTAAAGGAGCTAAACCATATACCCCGTGTGATGTATTTAACATAACTTTTTTACTAGCAATTCCCTCTTCACTTATAAAGTCATCCATTATAGCGACATAAGCTTGAGGTACATCATTTAGGACACTCGTTAACATTTTATCTTTAGCCATATATGATTGATCTTCTAAGTATCCTAAAAGATATACATCTTTATCCTTAGCATAATTAAATACTGCTTTATTATAGCTATTACCCTTAGCATACAATATGTCAACACCAGCATCAATCATATTTTTAGCAATCTCCACTGCTTTAACCTTATTCTCACGTCCCTCAGCTACACCATATAAAAGCTCAATATCAGGATCAATTTCTTCAAGACCTGTTCTAAATCCCCAATCCTTGTCAATATTATCAATAGCATCAATCAATCCAACTTTTTTCTTTGTTGTTTTTATTGCAGCCGCAATTCCAGCGAGATATTCAATTTCTTGATGATCATATGTATATACTGCTAAATTATCTGCTAAATTGTCACCATGAATCGTTACAAATTGAACATCCGGATAGCTATCTGCTACTTTATTAAAAGCTTCTGAAAATTCTCTTCCATGACCAATGATAAGGTCTTTTGGATTTTTTAATATATCGTGAAGCTTCGTTTCTATTTCAGATTCATCTAATTCACTATGCAACGTAGCATTTGCTTGATAATTTTCTTCGATTAGAATTTGCCCTTTATATGCCAGACTTCCCCAACTTTGATCTGTCACCACATCAGTAGTTAAGATTGAAATTTCAAGTGGAACGATTTCTTTTGCATTCATATTATTTAATATCTGCGTAGATTTAAATAAAATAATTCCAATAATTAGAATTGTAACTCCTATGGTAGTCCATAATATCCATTTAACTTGCTTCTTATTTTCCATAGCACTGACAAACTCCTCTTACAAATATTATAACTATAATTTTAATTATACATAAAATTTATCCAGTTGCCCATAAAAAATTACATTCTTCTACTATTTTCGACATTTTTATTTGTAAATACTATGGGATATTTACTCAAGCTGTCTCATATCTATATCTTATAAGCGTTTCAAGTTATTTATGATGGGGGTTAGGACATGCAATGGTTTGGGTTAGAGGATATTAATTTAATCATGATGCTTGAAGTTATTGCAATAGATATTGTACTTTCCGGTGATAATGCACTAATAATTGCAATGGCAACGAAGCATCTACCTCAAAAGCAAAGAAATAAAGCTATAGCGATTGGCATTGTAGGAGCAATTATGCTGAGGATTTTATTCGCAAGTGGGGTTGTTTACTTACTGCATTTCCCATATATTTACTTCATTGCAGGGATATTACTTTTGTGGGTGTCTTATAAATTATTAATAAATGAGGAGTCTGAAACAAAGGTTAAATCACAATCGAAAAATTTAAGACAAGCAATCTTAACCATTATTCTAGCTGATGCAATAATGAGTTTGGATAATGTGGTTGCTTTAGCAGGTGTTGCAAAAGGACAACTATTGTTAATAGCTATTGGAGTTGTTATAAGTATTCCTATAATGATTTATGGTTCTAAGTTAATTGTAAAATTGTTGATGAAATACAGAGTCCTAATTTATATAGGTGCAGCTATATTAGCTTATACTGGTGCTAGTATGATAACAGAGGACCAACAGATGAAAAGATTATTATTATTAGACTCTTTTTTTCTAATTGTGTTGATTCAAATTATCTTAACCATAGCTATTTTAGCTACAGGCTATATTGAAAATAGGACAAAGCAAAATCTTAAAGAAACTACTGATTGAATAAAATCAGGTTAAGTTGCGCTTACTATCAACTGCTGCTTTCCTAACTATAGGTACATTCCAATTCATTTTCACAGCCAACATCCGGATTGAAAAAGTAACAAATAAACATAAATATAAAGATAGATTTGGGGCATATTCATAGACAAAATATAGCGATACAGATCCTGCAATAGATGCAATTCCATAGATCTCTTTTCTGAACACTAACGGAATTTGTTGTGTAAATACATCACGTAAAACTCCGCCCCCAATACCTGTAACAAGACCCATTGCAACAATTAAAAAAGGTTGTGAATATCCCAACATAATTGCAGCATTAGCACCAACTGCAGTAAATACACCGAGTCCAATTGCGTCAAAAATAATAACACTATGATTTAACTTAATAATTATTTCATAAAAAAGAATCGTGATTAGTGCAGATAATAAGCTGATCAAAAAATATTGTGGGTCTACCAAGTTAACTGGTGGGATTTGACCTATCATAATATCACGAATAACTCCACCAGCTAATGCTGTTGTTAAAGCTAAAAGTAATACACCAAAAACATCTAATTTTTTATCAATAGCTACTAACGCGCCAGAAATTGCAAAGGCAATAGTTCCAAAATAAACAAAAGTTTCGATTAAAGTCATCTATCTCACTCCTTTTGAAAAACATTAGATTTGGTTTTTTCATTATAATCAATAGAAAAAGACAATTTTCATTTTAAAAATCTGATAAAACACAAACGATTCATTCTTTCTGATGAGAATTATACGCTTTTAGTCATTTGTTGTCTAGTTTCATTTTTGTAGATGTAACCTTATTCCATATTTTTTCTATACGAACAAAAAGCCATTGTAAAGCTAAACCTTGAATAATGACTCCAATCATTGATGTGAAGGTTAGTAAAATAATAGTAGTAAAGTGATCAACATCTTGAAAACTACTCGCAAAAAGGAAAAGGTGTTGTAGAATGATATACACACTCTCATAAAGGTTATCAAATTTGTTTTCGATTAGAAACACACTTAATGATAGAACTAGTAGTAAGACTAATAGTACAGGTGAAATTAGAGTCTTTTTAAACTTGGACATTCTATTTAAATATGGATTAATATAATATTTTGTAATCGTTTTTATTCTAAACAAATAAATTAGACGAACAATTCTTGCAACTTGAAAGAATTGATCAAATGGAACAATTGCAATGACAAGAAATGGGTTCTTTTTAATGAAAACCCATTTCTTTTTTTCTTTAAAGAATCTCACTACAAAATCTACAAAGAAAATAAACCATACGATCCACCCAATAATGGAATTAAATGAGTTCTCCATCCATAATGTCAGAACTGTTAGAATTACTAATATTAACATGAACACATCATATGTTATTTTAAGCATCTGTTGCATAAAACCACACTCATCTCTTGCAATTTTAGAAATAATATTCACTCATTATAGCAAGGAAAACATATAATTCCTACACTTTTACAAGTTTAATTAATTTATCGATATTCATAAAAAAAGTACGCTAAGCTAAATTAGCCTACGCACTTTTATCATATGAAAAAAATATTATTTGTTTTTAATAAATTGGAGTGGTTTCGCTAGAAATATTCTCTAGTATTCCTTTTACATGTGACATGAAAGCCCCACATATAACCCCATCTAATACTCTGTGATCAAGTGATAAACATAAATTCACCATATCTCTAGCCGCGAACATATCATCTATAATAACTGGCCGTTTAACAATCGATTCAACTTGAAGGATCGCTGATTGCGGATAATTTATTACTCCCATCGATTCAACAGATCCAAAAGAGCCTGTGTTATTAACTGTAAATGTTCCGCCTTCCATGTCTTCTGGTTTTAAAGAATTTGTACGAGCCTTTTGTGAAAGCTGATGTATTTCTTTCGCTATACCTTTTATGCTTTTTTCATCAACATTTTTTATAACTGGAACGTATAATTCATGATGATGTGCGACTGCAATTGATAAATTAATGTCACTGCGATGAATAATCTTATCACCAGCCCAGCAGCTGTTCAGCTGCGGAAATTGTTTTAATGATTTGGCAACTGCATTAAGAAAGAAAGCAAAATATGATAGATTGTAACCTTCATTTTCTTTAAAGGAATTTTTTTCTGCATTTCTATATCGAACTAAATTTGTAACATCGACTTCGATCATCATCCATGCATGAGGAATTTCAGTTTTAGATCTAACCATATTTTGAGCAATTGTTTTTCTTAATCCTGTTACTGGTATTTCTCTATCACCAGGGTTAGCAACAATTGGTTTTCTTCGAATTATTGGCGGATGAAACTCTATTTCCTCATCCTCTGAACTTACTTCTTCTTTTTCAATTGTTTTTTCCTTGTTTGGATTATTTAAATAGCTTTCAAGATCTTTTTTAGTTATTCTTCCACTATTTCCTGTTCCAACTACTTCATTTAAATCGACGTTGTTTTCTTGAGCCATACGCATAACTACAGGTGAATATCTTTTCTTCATTGAAGTATTATCCTTAGTTTGAGTAGACGAGTCTTCTTTTTCATTGTCTGGTTTTTCATCATTTAAAGCATTTTTCTTTTCTTTTGTTTCTATAAAACACATTAATTCTCCGACTTCAATTGTTTCTCCTTCACCAGCAATGATTTCACTAATTTCCCCTGTAAAAGAGGATGGTACTTCTGCATTTACTTTATCTGTCATTACTTCAGCTATCGGATCGTATTTTTCTACATGATCTCCTGTTTTAACTAACCAATTACTTATTGTTCCTTCTGTTACACTTTCGCCTAGCTGAGGCATATTGATTCTTTCCTTCGTCAACGTAACCCCTCCTCATCCTATTAAAATTCTGCTAATTCTCTTATCGATTGTTCCACTTTATCTGCATTTAACATAAACTCTTTTTCTAAAGTTGGAGCATAGGGCATGGAAGGAACATCAGGTCCAGCTAAACGTTTAATGGGTGCGTCTAAATCAAATAGACAATTTTCACTTATAATTGCTGCAACTTCTCCAATTATACTGCCTTCTTTATTATCTTCTGTAATGAGTAAAACTTTACCTGTTTTAGAAGCAGCTTTAATGATTGCTTCTTGATCTAATGGATATACCGTTCTAAGATCTAATACTTCTATTGAAATATTCTCTTCTGCAAGCTTTTCAGCAGCTTGTAATGCAAAATGTACACATAATCCGTAGGTTATAACAGTAACATCTGTGCCCTCTCGTTTAATGTCAGCCTTTCCTATTGGTAATGTATAATCTTCATCAGGAACTTCACCTTTAATTAAGCGATATGCTCTTTTGTGTTCTAAAAATAATACTGGATCATCATCTCTAATCGCTGCTTTTAATAAGCCTTTTACATCATAAGGAGTGGAAGGCATCACAACTTTTAAGCCAGGCTGATTCGCAAAAATAGCTTCAATTGATTGAGAATGATACAAGGCTCCGTGGACCCCGCCACCGTATGGCGCTCTTATTGTAATTGGACATTCCCAATCATTGTTGGACCGATATCTTAGTTTAGCTGCTTCAGATATTATTTGATTGACCGCAGGTAAAATAAAGTCAGCAAATTGCATCTCAGCAATTGGGCGCATTCCATACATGGCAGCACCAATTCCAACACCTGCTATTGCAGACTCAGCAAGAGGAGTGTCAATCACACGGCTCTCTCCATATTTTTGATATAGACCATCAGTAGCTCTAAATACTCCACCACGTACGCCTACATCTTCTCCAAGAATGAAGACCTTCTGATCACGATCCATTTCTTCATCTATAGCTTTTGTAACTGCTTGGATATATGACATGACTGGCATTAGATTTCCTCCTTACTACTATAGACATATTTCCACATTGTAGATGCGTCTGCGTATGCAGCATTTTCTGCATATTCAGTTGCTTCATTTATTTCATTTTTTATCTTTTCATTTAATATTGCATCTTCTTCTTCGGTCCATATAGAATTTTCTATTAAATAGTTTCGATAATGGCTAATACCATCTTTTTTCTTCGCTTCTTCTACTTCAGTTTTTTCTCGATAAGAACTATCGTCATCATCACTGGAGTGTGGCGTTAGTCGATAGGAAACAGCTTCAATCAATGTAGGACCTTCACCACTTAAAGCGTTAGCTCTTGCTTCTTTAACAGCCTGATACACTTGAAATGGATCGTTACCATCAACTGTAATACCCTTCATTCCATATCCGATTGCTCTGTCTGAAATGTTCACACATGCTACTTGCTTTCGTAAAGGTACAGAAATGGCATATTGATTATTTTCCACAAAGAAAATTACTGGTAATTTGTGAACAGCTGCGAAGTTACAACCTTCATGAAAATCTCCCTGATTACTGGACCCTTCTCCTAAGGTAACAAAAGAAACAATTTCTTTTTGTTCCATTTTGGCTGCTAAGGCAATTCCTACAGCATGAGGAACTTGCGTAGTAACTGGAGATGAACCAGAAACTATTCTGTTTTTTTTCTGTCCAAAATGACCAGGCATTTGTCTTCCGCCAGAGTTTGGATCTTCACCCTTTGCATATGCTTGTAACATTAAATCCTTGATAGTCATTCCGAAACTAAGTACTACCCCTACATCTCTATAGTAAGGAAGGACAAAGTCTTCTTTTCTATTTAAGGCCATAGAAGCGGCAACCTGTTGTACTTCTTGTCCCTGACAAGATACTACAAATGGTATTTTCCCTGCACGATTTAACAACCACATACGTTCATCAAGTCTTCTTGATAAAAGGATTTGTTTATACATTTCTATCATCGTTTCATTTGTAAGACCGAGTTCCGTATGAGCAGCTTTACTTTTTAACGATATCATTGTACATTCCTCCCTTTTATTGCATGAACTGCTTCCCCAATTATTTCTGATAGAGACGGATGTGGATATACCATCTCATCCATTTCTGATGCGGATGCGTCTAAATATTTTGCTAAACTAAGCTGTGTAATCATTTCTGTTGCTTGATCACCAATCAAATGTGCTCCAAGCAGATCATCATTTTCTTTGTTTATGATTATTTTAGCAAAGCCATCGTCTTGCCCATTTATCTTTGCCTTACCAATCATTTTAAATGGAATCTTTGCAATTTCAAATTCAAAGCCTTTACTCTTCACTTCATTTTCAGTTAAACCAATTGAGGCTATTTCTGGATAACTGTAAACACATGAAGGTATATGTTCATTTTTCAATTTTTCTATTTTTTCACCTGACATATGTTCTACAGCAAGTTCTGCTTCTTGCATTGCAACGTGCGCCAATTGTTTCCCTTCTATAACATCCCCTATAGCATATATATGATCTTCTTTTGTTTGATAAAATTCGTTGATTTCAATGAATCCATTTTTATTAGTTTTTATATCTGTGTTTTCGATACCGATATTTTTTGTGTTTGGGGCTCGCCCAATGGATACTAATAACTTCTCAGTCTCTAAGGAATACTCTTCACCATCTCGTGTAACCTTGATCGTTAAAGAATTATCACTTTGTTCTATTGAATCTTCCTGCAATTTTGAATTTTCGTAAATAGTTGCACCTCTATTTTCTAAAGCACTTTTCATTTGCTTAGCTAAATCTTGATCCATTTGTGGAAGAATTGTCTTTGCCGCTTCTACAATTGTTACCTTTACACCTAGATCGCAAAAAAACGAAGCCCACTCAACACCAATAACTCCTCCACCTAAAATGGTGATACTTTCAGGCAGTTCTTTTAATTCTAATAAATGGTCAGAAGTCACAATTTTATCTCCATCAACTCCTAATTTTGATGGCGCAACAGGTGATGCTCCTGTAGAAATAAGAACGTTTTTAGGAATGAGCATATCATTTTCTCGTTCATCATCATATTCTACTGAGATGGTTCCTGAAGTAGGTGAAAAAATAGAGGGTCCTAATATTCTTCCCATACCCTTAAATATAGTTATTTTTTCTTTATTAACAAGCTGTTTTACACCTTGATGCAATGAATTCACGATCTCGTTTTTTCTATCCATTGCTTTAGATAATTCAAACCCAATTTCATTAATCTGCACCCCAAAAAGAGAAGCTTCTTTTGCTTTTCTATATACTTCAGCACTTTTTAATAAAGCCTTAGAAGGAATACAACCTCTGTGTAAGCATGTTCCTCCTAATTTATCTTTCTCAACTATGGCAACTGATAAATTTAATTCTGCAGCCTTAATAGCAGCAACATATCCACCAGTTCCACCTCCTAATATTACTAGGTCATAATTTTTGGTCATAAAAACACCTTCTCTTTTTATTATTCAACATTTATTTATTTAGAACTGTGTTCAATTTTATCCTTCTATTTATAGCATACTCTTTATTTTAGATTGATAGTAGGTTTTTATAGAACATTCACTAAATCGTAATTTTTATTATGGTTTTATGATATCGTGTCCTATCAAATTTAGCAACTAACATATACATTGCGTCCATATCCTTTTTCATATAAAATATTATTTTACAGTATTTCTTTAGATTTAAAACTATCTAACTGAGGTGAGAATATGCGCGTTATTGCTTTTTTATTATTGTTAATACCTGGTATAATATCAACTTTTGGGATAAAGCTTATGCGTGATGCTTTCTTTGGTCTACTAACTCCCCTATTTTATCATTTGATCATACAATTTATAGTAGGGTTACTATTATTTGTAGGTGGATTAATTTTCATTGGAGGATTCATCTTACATAGAGATCGTAAAAGAAGAAAAACAAAAGGAAGATTTGAATAAATGTAACATCTGCAATTTTTCATCTTATATGAAGAATTGCTTTTTTTGTGAAAAAATAACAACTTGCTCAATTTTAAGTCTTCCTGTATTATTATTGATAATGATTCTCATTATTAGAGGGGTGGCTTTGTTTCATGAATAAAGAAATCTATGACGTCACTATAATTGGCGGGGGACCAGCTGGTTTATTTTCAGCATTTTATAGTGGTTTAAGAAATATGAAAACCAAGATACTTGAATATCAACGAACTCTAGGAGGTAAAATTCACGTCTATCCACAGAAAATGATTTGGGATATAGGGGGATTAAAACCAGCAACTGGTAAAGAAGTGATGGACAACATGATCTTTCAAGCTTTAACTTTTAATCCTACCGTTATATGTAATGAGAAAGCTGAAAAAATTGATAAGAATGGTGATCTATTTGAGGTAGTTGGTTCTAGTGGTGAAACGCATTATAGTAAAACAATAATAATTGCTGTTGGTAGTGGCATACTTCAACCACATGAATTAGAAATCAAAGGATTGGAAACAGAAAACATTCACAATTTGTTTTACACTGTACCGTCATTGGAACAATTTATGAATAAAACGATTCTCATCTCAGGTGGTGGCAATGCAGCAATTGACTGGGCAAATGAATTAGAACCCATCGCTGAAAAAATTTATCTTGTTTATCGAAATAAAGATTTAAAGGGACACGAAGCACAAGTTGAAAAATTACTTTCTAGCTCTGTCGAATGTATTTTTGAAAGCCAAATAGAAAATTTGCATGTAGAAAATAATTATATAAAAGAAGTTTTATTAAAAAATTCTGCTAAAGAGTCATTAACTAAACTTAATGTGGATGCTTTAATAGTAAACCATGGCTATATAAGGGATCGATCCTTATTTGATCAAAATAAGCTGAATTTTGACCTGGACGAATATGGAGCTGTAAATGGTTCTAATTTATCTGAAACCTCAGTACCAGGAATCTATGCTGCAGGTGATATCATCACACATTCAGGTAAGTTACACTTAATTGCTGGTGCTTTTCAAGATGCTGCACTAGCAGTAAATCAGGCAAAGAAATTTATCGATCCAAATGCAAAAGAGAAAGCAATGGTCTCTTCGCATAATGAAAGATTATTCGAAAAAAATAAAGATTTGTTAAAAGAGAAAAAGATACTTGGATGAATATCCATCCAAGTATCTTTTATTATTTGAAGAATGTGTCATATAAGGATCGAACAGCAGATTCTACTTTAGATGCTTTAATCCCAAACATCATAGAAACTTCAGAAGAGCCTTGGTTTATCATTTCTAAATTAACATTTGCTTTCGCAAAAGCATGTGTCGCCATATCTGCTAAACCAATTGTACTATCCATTCCTTCACCAACAACCATGATCAGTGCTAAATCACGATCTACAGTTACAGTATCTGGATCTAATTCTTCTTTAATTCTAGCAATTACTCTTTCTTCCACATCTTTTGGCATTCCAGATTCTCTGACAATGATAGAAATATCATCAATACCAGAAGGTGTATGTTCAAAAGAAATACCCTCATCCTCTAAAATACTCAATAATTTTCGTCCAAAACCTAATTCTCTATTCATTAAATATTTGCTGACATATATACTAATAAAACCTGTATCACTCGCAATACCTACTACAGGATTTTCTTGTGGTTCTTTCTTAGAGACAATGATAGTTCCTAGTCCTGTAGGGTTATTAGTATTTTTAATACATACAGGAATACTTGCTTTAAATGCAGGGATCAATGCCTCATCATGAAAAACTGAAAAGCCTGCATAAGATAATTCACGCATTTCCTTATAAGTTAGTGAGGTTATTTCCTTTGGATTATCTACAATTGTAGGGTTAACACAATATACTGAATCAACATCAGTAAAATTTTCATATAGCTCTGCTTTAATACCCGCAGCTACTATTGAACCTGTGATATCAGAACCACCACGTGAAAAAGTAACTAGCTTTTCTTCTTTGGTGTAACCAAAGAAGCCCGGAATAACTACAATTTGCTTTCTGTCATTTAATTTATACAACAACTCATAACTCTCATCTAACACTTGCGCTCCCCCAGGTTGCTCACTTACAAATAAACCTGCATCTTTCGGATTTAAATAAATGGCGTCCATCCCTAGTGATTGTAAATACAAGCTCAATACTTTAGCTAAAGAGTCTTCACCTGTTGCTTTAATTGAGTCTAATTTTAATACATCTGAAGCAGTTGAATCGAATGTATTTTGAATATCATTACGGATTTCTTCTACAATGTCACTTGAGAGTGACAACTGTTCTGTAATTTCACGAAAACGATTCAAAACAGATTCAAGTCTGTCTTCATATGGATCATTATCGAAATATGCCTCTGCAACAGATATTAATAAATCTGTTACTTTTGTGTCATCTCCGTGTCTTTTTCCCGGTGCAGATACTACAATAACTCTTCGATCTGCATCTGCTTGAATAATTTTTGCTACTTTTTTTAATTGCTCTGCATTTGCAACAGAGCTTCCACCAAATTTAGCTACCTTCATTGTTTAATCTCTCCAATTATATTTTTATATACCATAAAAATATTATCATATTTTCTAATTTGGTGTCATGTCTAAGCTATGTTTAATATCGAACATATGGAAGAGATTTTGCGTTATCTTTACCTCACATCCTCCACAAGTTAAAATTCAAGGATGAATCCTAAAATAATAGCGTATGTGGAAACATTTTATAAAAAGTTATTTTGCAATGAACATTTGCGTCCAATAATTTCCTTCTTTTACAAGCCCTACACCAATATGTGTATATTTTTCACTAAGTATATTTTTCCGATGTCCTTCAGAATTCATCCATGCTCTTACTACTTCTTCTGCTGTCCGTTGTCCTTTTGCAATATTTTCAGCAGCAGCACTATAAGAAACATTAAAACTTCTCATCATGTCAAATGGAGATCCATATGTTGGACTTTGATGACTAAAGTATCCATTATCTTTCATATCTCTGGACTTATATTTCGCCACTCTTGCCAATTGCCAATCCACTTTTAATGGGTTCAGTCCATACTTAATTCTCTCTTCATTCGTGAGTTCAATCGTTTGTAATTCAACATTCTTTAATTGATTTTTATCTGGAATGGTAATGATTTGCTCTGGATAAATTAAATCTGGATTTTCTATTTGTGGATTAGCCTCAATAATTTCTGATAAACCGATTCGATACTTCTTAGAAATTTTCCACAATGTGTCATGCTTTATGACTTCATATTCTTCTGCAGCAACTACATTTGCACCCATAATAAAAATTCCAATCAACACCAAAAGCGATATTTTTTTCATCCTAATACCTCCAATTATTGATAGTAGTTTTTAATCTTTCCCAAAAAATTCATACTATTCATAAAGCATTAATTTATTCTACTAAAAATAAGCAAAGAAAAACTGCATAAATCCAAAGATTATGCAGTAATTAGTGATTATTAAATTATGTTAAGGATAAAAAGTTTTACGATGCTCGGTGTTCTAATCGTAAGCGGTCAGCAACCATTGCAATAAATTCTGAATTTGTTGGTTTTGCTTTTGAAACATTTACTGTGTAACCGAATAAGGAAGATATGGAATCAATATTACCCCTACTCCAAGCAACTTCTATTGCATGACGAATTGCTCTTTCCACTCTTGAGGCTGTTGTATTGTATCTATTTGCTATTTCTGGATAAAGAACTTTCGTTATAGAGCCTAATAATTCAATATCATTATACACCATTGTAATTGCTTCTCTTAAATACATATAACCTTTGATATGAGCAGGTACACCAATTTCATGTATTATATTCGTTATACTTCCTTCCAAATCAAACTTTTTATTTGATTCTCTAGAACTCTTAAGCGAATGTGAACCATTTACTGGCTTTGAACCATGAACTTGACGAATTTGATCAGCAAGATGTTCAAGGTCAAAAGGTTTCAAAAGTAAGCGTCAAATACTTCACACGTATGCAACTCAGCCTCCAGATGAGATAATCTTCATAGATTAATTCTCAAAGGAGGCTTTTTATGTCAGATAA
>NZ_QPJJ01000011.1 GCF_003337485.1 Saliterribacillus persicus | reverse complement strand
GTATACCAGAAAGTTGTCGCATACCAAGTAAGAAGTAATCCAATCATAGCATGAGCCCAGACCTGAATGATAGGTGTGGGCTATTTGACGCTTACTTTCAAAATAAAATAGGAAGCTCCTAGATCTACAGCTTTCTTTGTAACATCTTCTTGACCAAAAGCAGTTAACATAATTACTTGAACAGATTTTGTTTTTGAATTTTCTTTAATTTTTGAAAGTACAGCAAGACCATCCATGTGAGGCATAATAATGTCTAATACTAATACATCTGGTATAGTCTCATTCAAAAAGTCTATACACTCATTTCCATTATATGCTTTACCTACTACTTCCAAATCACTCTGATCTTCAAAGTATTCCTCCATTAAATCTAATAATTCTCTGTTGTCATCCACCAGCATTACTTTAATTTTCTCCATTCCCGATTCCTCCTTGAATAATTGATATCTATATTTTTCATCTCTTATATTTTCGACATAACGATTAAAAACCCTCTTTTTCCGTTAAAAAAGTTCATTTATATTGTAAAATTAATGATATTCTTCATAATTCTTAAATTATCGATAAATATCGATGAATTTCGGTTCAAAAAGGAATCTGTGTCGAATAATCTTTATTACATTATAGCAGATATTTGAAATATATAAACAAAAAATACCAAAAAAATTCGTAATAAAGCACAAAAAAAAGAGCAGGAATCTTTCTCTGCTCTTAACTTGCTTTATTTTGATATATATCAATACCAGCTTCTTTTAACATCCATTCAATATGAACGCCATATCCAGATGTTGGATCGTTTACAAATACATGGGTAACAGCACCAATTAATTTATCGTCTTGAATAATTGGACTTCCACTCATTCCTTGAACAATACCACCAGTTTTATCAAGTAATTCTGGATCTGTAATTTTTATGATCATACCCTTAGTTGCAGGTGAATCTTGTGTTACACTATTGACAACTTCTACATCAAAGGCTTTTACTTGATCTCCATCTACTACAGTCAATATTTTAGCGGGACCTTTTTTTACTTGTGAAGGCAGTGTAATGGGCATTGGTTTTTGTAAGGAGCTTTTATCTAACTCCTTGTCTAATTTACCAAAGATTCCAAACGGGGAATTTTTATTGATGTCACCTAATCTTGATTCTTCACGAGTAAATTCTGCTTGTTTTTCTCCAGGTAATCCATTTTTACCTTTTTGAATTGATATTATATTTGTTTCTACGATGGAACCCTTATTTATTTCTACAGGTTTTCTTGTATCCATATCAGATATAATATGTCCCAGAGCACCATATTTTTTGCTAATTGGATCGTAAAAAGTCATGGTTCCTATACCTGCAGCTGAATCTCTAATAAACAATCCAATTCGGTATACTGACTCATTTGAATCTAATGCGGGTTGAAGTGTAGTTGAAAATTCTTTTTTTCCTCTTTTTAGAAGTATAGATAATGCTTTATCAGCTTTACCTGCTTTTTCTACAAGTGGTAAAATTTCATCCATTTTTTTAACCTTTTTATTATCTACTTCAAGTATGATGTCACCAACTTTAATTTCTGCCTCTTCTCCTGGCGAAAATGTTTTTTCATCGGTTTCAACTTGATGATGGCCAACTACTAATACACCCATAGTTTCTAAATTTATTCCGATGGATTGGCCACCTGGTACTACTCTAAAATCGTCTAGTACAGAAACATTTACTTTTTTAATCGGTATATCTGAAGCAGTATAGGTAATATTTTCTTTTCCCACAACGCTTTGTTTAAATTTGTCTCCATCAATTTGTTTTAATACAGTCGTTTCTTCACTTTTAATTTTAATATTCTTATTTATACTTGGTACATTTATGGAATCATCAGACATAAATGTCTGTATTTCATTAGGAATCGATAAATACTGTTGTACTGGCTTAGACCAAGGTAAGAAAACCATAAAAGCTAACAGTATTATACCAATTAATTTTAAATACCATTTTCTTTTCATTACATCACTCTCCTCTTACTGTATTTATTTCTGTACGTTTAATTTGGCCTTTAGTCAGCTATTTTAAACCCGACAAAGTACAGAAATTAGGGAGATGATTTCCAAGCATAATAAAAAGAAATAATGGCATAATGAAATTATATTTTAAGCTTTTTTCCACTTGTTAGCCGTATTGATTAACTCTTTTGCATGTTCCATAGAGGTTTTAGTAAGATCTGTTCCTGTAATCATTCTTCCTATTTCAGAAATTCGATCTGTTAAGGAAAGCTCATCTACATTTGTATATGTTCTATTTTGATCTATAGTCTTGGAAATTAATAAATGCGTATCCGCCATGGATGCAACCTGTGGTAAGTGTGTGATACAAAGCACTTGAGATCCGATCGATACTTTCTGAATCTTTTCTGCAATTGCTTGAGCGACTCTTCCACTAACCCCAGTATCAACCTCATCAAAAATGACACTTGTAATTCCTTGATGATTAGAAAAGATGTTTTTTAAAGCTAACATAATACGCGAAAGCTCACCGCCAGAAGCTATTTTATTAAGCTCCTTTACAGGTTCACCGGGATTTGTTGCAATCATAAAACGAACGTTATCTGCACCACTACTCGTTAAATGAACATGTTTATCTTCTAAAAAAGGATCTTGATCAGTTCCTTTTTTCCAAGAAATAGATATTTCAAATTTTGCTTTTTCTAAATATAAATCAGCTAATTCACTGGTTATAGCTTGTTCTATTTTTTTTGCAATTTTAACTCTTTTATCGTGGATATCTTTTGCTTCAAGAATTAAGTCATTTTGTACATCCTTTAATTCTTGTTCTAATTCTATTATTGCAGTATCCCTATCTCTAATTTTTTCTAATTCTTCTTCTATTTTTGCTTGATATTCAATCATTTCTTCTTCTGTTGGGCCATACTTTTTCTTTAAACGTGCTAGCTCACTTAAGCGACTCTCAATTTCATTTAGACGTGTTTCATCAAACTCTGTTGAATCTAACTTATTTCTAAGCTCATAAGAAAGTTCTTCAATAAGATAGTAATGATTCAAATAGTCCTTTTTTATTTCTTCAAATGTTTGATCAAATTCCGAGACTGTCTCAATTCCATTTGCTGCTAAGCTTAACCAATCTAGCCCTTTGTGTTCTCCGTGTAGTGCGTGATATGCATCATAAAGACCTTGATATATTTTTTCGAAATTTGCTAATTGATTTCTTTCTTCTGTTAAATCCTTTTCTTCACCAGGCTTTAACTCAGCCGCCTGTAGCTCTTCTAATTGAAAAGATAATAAATCAACGCGTTGGGCAAGTTCCTGCTCATTTTTGTTCCAATTATCATATCTCTTTTTTAATTTTAACCATTTCTTATATAAATATGTATATTCATCTTTACATTTTGGTTCTTTCTGCTCTAAAAAAAGATCAACTAATTCTAAATGGTGGTCAACTTCCATTAGCGCTTGTGTTTCGTGTTGGCTATGTATATCTAATAATGTCTGTCCTATTTCTTTTAGTATTGCTAAAGTAACTAACTTACCATTGATTCTACATATATTTTTTCCATTTAAAGAGATAATTCTTTCTAAAACAACCATATTATCCTTACTAATCTCTATACCGTACTCTTTTGTTTTATTAAACACAGGATGACTTTTATTATCCAAAATAAATAAGCCCTCTAATTCTGCTTTTTTTTCACCATGTCTTATATATTCAACAGAACCTCTTCCTCCAACTAATAACCCCAACGCATCAATTATTATGGACTTTCCTGCACCTGTTTCCCCAGTAAGCACTGTTAAACCTTCTTCAAAAGAGATGGAAGTTTGATCAATAATGGCAAAATTTTTAATGGATAACTCTGTTAGCATATTAACTCTCCCTTTCTTATCAACTTAAAGCATTTCTAAGAACTGGTCTTTTATCTTTATGGCATCTTTATCTGATTTACATATAATTAAAATTGTATCATCCCCACAGATTGTTCCCATAATTTCATCCCATACTAAATTATCGATAAGAGCCCCAATAGCATTTGCATTCCCAGGTAATGTTTTCATCACGATAAAATGTGTAGCAGTATCGATACTAATAAAAGCATCCATAATTAATCGTCGCAATTTTTCTAAAGGATTGAAGCGTTGATCAGCTGGCAGGCTATACTTATATCTACCGTCCATCATTGGTACTTTTACTAAATGCAATTCCTTTATGTCGCGAGAGACGGTGGCTTGCGTAATGTTATAGCCTAAACCCTGTAAATGTGAAACTAAATCATCTTGGGTTTCAATATCATTATCAGTTACTAGTTCTCTAATTTTAATATGCCTTTGTACTTTACTCATTTCTTTACCTCCCAGATGGTGTAGATCAAGTTATTTGCATTTTAAACGTACATACCTTATTCCATACTAAAATGGACTACATAACAGTTGTAGTCCAAGCTTACGTCTTCGATGAGAAGGTCTGATGTGCAACCTCTATTGTCGTATCTATCAACTGACTTAAGTTATCCTTAGGAGTTTTTTCAGTACCCCAATATAATTTGGCCAGAAATTCAATATTTCCATCTCCACCTGTAATTGGCGAAAAAGTAAGATCTTCAACTGAAAAACCTAATCCTGTAGCAAATTGTAAGGTTTTTTGTAAAACCTCATGATGTATGGAGGGATCCCTTACAATTCCTTTTTTTCCAACTTGATCTTTTCCTGCTTCAAACTGTGGTTTAATTAAAATTACAACTTCACTATTGTCTCCTACAATTTTACTTAGCGGTGGTAATATAAGCTTTAAAGAGATAAAAGAAACATCAACTGTAGCAAAATTGGGTCTTCCATGTTGAAACATATCAAGCGTTGCATGACGAAAATTCGTTCTTTCCATTACTATTACTCGCTCATCGCTTCTTAACTTCCATGCTAATTGATTATACCCCACGTCTAACGCATAACTTAGCTTCACACCATTTTGAAGGGCACAGTCAGAAAATCCTCCAGTTGATGAACCTACATCCAACATAATCCTATCTTTTAAATTTAATTGAAATTCCTCAATAGCTTTTTCTAATTTAAATCCTCCACGACCAACATAAGGCATAACTTTCCCTTTTATTTCTATGTCTATTGAGTCATCCACTTTTACTCCTGGTTTATCGAGACATTGTTGATTAGAAAAAACAGAGCCAGCCATAATTGTTCGTTTCGCTTTTTCTCTAGATTCCATCAGACCTCGATCTACTAGTAATTGATCTAAACGTATTTTTTTACTCATGTTTTTTCAAGCCCTTTTTTTATTAGAAAGAGGTTTATTTATCATCGTTTTAATATTATCTATAATATTTTCTTTGGTTAAACCAATTTCCTCGAGTAATTTACCTACATCACCATGTTCAATATATTTATCAGGAATACCCATTCTCTTCAGTTTAATTTGATAATCATTCTCTTCAGCAAATTCGAGTATCGAACTGCCAAATCCGCCTTTAAGAATAGCTTCTTCAACTGTTAAAATAGGTACTTCACTTTTCATTAAATCGTGTAACATCTTTTCGTCTAGTGGTTTAATAAATCGAGCGTTAACAACTTTAACATTGATTCCTTGTTTTTTAAGTATTTCACGTGCCTCCAAAGACATTGGAATGCTTGTCCCGAATGTTAATATAACGGCATCCTTTCCATCTTTAAGAACTTCCCATGATCCTATTGGTATTTCTTTTAATGCATCATCCATTTCGACTCCAAGACCATTACCTCTCGGGTACCTTAATGCTATTGGACCATCATTATAATTCAGACAAGTATTCACCATGTGTTGTCCTTCATTCTCATCTTTAGGCATCATTACTACCATATTAGGCAAATGCCGTAGGAATGCTATATCAAATACACCTTGATGTGTTTCACCATCTGCACCAACTAAGCCTGCTCTATCGATTCCAAAAGCAACATTTAAATTTTGACGGCAAACGTCATGTACTAATTGATCGTAAGCTCTTTGTAAAAAAGTAGAGTATATAGCTAGGAATGGTTTCATTCCTGAAGCTGCCATACCACCAGCCATCGTTGTCGCATGTTGTTCAGCAATACCCACATCAAACAAACGATCAGGAAACTCGTTTTGAAATTTCTCTAATTTAGACCCTAGCACCATAGCCGGTGTAATAACAGCAAGACGATCATTCGTTCTCGCAAGTTTTTGTAACGTATTGCTTATTACCTCACTCCAAGCTGGAGCAACTTCAACTGGTTTTATTTTTTCACCTGAATCAATTTTATATGGACCTACACCATGCCATTTATCCTTTTTATCAGATTCAGCAGGATAGTATCCTTTTCCTTTTTGAGTGATAACGTGAACAATAACTGGACCTTTTGTTTTTCTAGCATACTTAAGATTTTCTTCTAAAGCCTGAAAATTGTGACCATCTACCGGACCGAAATAGGTAAATCCAAACTCTTCAAATAACATACCTGGTACCATGAAATACTTCATACTATCCTTAGCACGTTCCGCAGTCTGTGCTATTTTTCCACCAACAGCAGGAATTTTTTTCATTAACCATTCTAATTCATCTTTAACTCGATTATATTTTCCTGCACTTCTCATTCGACCAAGTGCTTTATGAATCGCTCCTACGTTCCCAGCGATTGACATTTCATTATCATTCAAAATAACGGTAATATCCTTCTTTTCATGCCCTATATGATTTAAAGCTTCAAGGGCCATACCACCGGTTAAGGCGCCATCACCAATAATTGGTAATACCGAATGGTTTTGTCCACTTAAATCGCGTGCAGCAACCATTCCCATTGCAGCAGATAAGGAGGTTGAGCTATGACCAGTTTCCCATACATCATGCTCACTCTCATTCATTTTAGGAAATCCACATAGACCCTTATATTTTCTTAAAGTGTCAAATTGATCTGTTCGTCCTGTTAAAATTTTATGAATATACGATTGGTGACCCACGTCAAATATCAATTTATCATTAGGGCTACTGTATTCTTTATGCAAAGCTAAAGTTAATTCAACAACACCTAAATTCGCACCTAAATGACCGCCAGTTACAGATAATTGTTCAATTAAGAAAGTGCGGATATTTTGTGCAAGATATTCTAATTCTTCATTTGATAATTTTTTTAGAAATTTCGGATTTTTAATTTTCGTTAGATCCATGTTGGGAGTCCTCCCTATCTTTATATAGTTAATAAGATAGTTTATTTTGTAAGTACTTTTATTTTAAATTTATTCTCTATAAATGCAATAATTTTACCTACAGAAAAAATAATTTGTGTAGAGGCATTTATTGCTAAAAATTTTCCAATGGCTTTCCCGCCTACTGTTAGAGCAGCGACGATGCTTGTCATGATTACTGCAATAATAATTTGAAATGATGATCCTTCTCCATGACCCAAGTTATTAGCTATTTGTAAGACAACGATTGCAGTAGCTGTACCACTAACTATACCAGAAATATCACCGATTACGTCATTACAAAAACTCGCAAAACGATCAGCATTTCTTACGATAATAATCGCTTGCTTGGAACCGTTTACCTTCTCTGCTGCCATCGCATGAAAAGGCTTTTCATCCGCAGCAGCTGCTGCTATTCCAAGCATATCAAAAAAAACACCCATCAGTACAATAATAAGTACGATAAATAGTCCTACTAGCCATATTACTCCATTTAAAACAGAAGATGAGATGACGGAAAAAATAGCCGCTAACACAAAAGTGATAACGGCAATACTTATACTAAATCTAATTGATTTTTTAAATTGTTGTTTATTCATTGTTAACCTCTTTTTACTTTTAAAAATAGTTTATGTAAGTTTGGGATGGTCATTTAAAAGGTAAAGACTGCGGCTTAGGTCCAGTAGGTTTTCCCAAATAGATACCGAATGTTGCCATTCTGGCGGTTCCCCTTTAAATCTATTTTAGTGCCGTCACCGACAACTAGACTGGATTACCACTTAGTCCGCACTATAATCCCAATTAAATGTCCACCGGAACAGTCTAGGAGATTTCCTCAACAACCCTTTGGCGACTCCTAGCCTCTTTTGCAGAATAAATTTCATACGAATAACACATGATAGTAATTAGTGGCCTACTAATTACCACATTCTCTAAGCGTAATCCCCTTTATTCCACTCAAGGCAGGCTACGCTACGAATAGGAATTCCCTAACTCCTATTCCGTAGGTTCATACCCCATTCCACCACGATTTCTTGGCTAAGAAATCATAGCAGAGATAGGCCTCCGCGGAAGTAGGGTCTTCGCCCACATGCCTTTGTGGATCGCCCTACAACCTTAACTCCCAGCACCGACCCAAGGCTGGGCGCCTCAAGCCGACACAAGGAACTTCATCGATGTGCCCTTTGGCGGATTTTTAGGCCCGCCTTCAGAATCGGAGGATTGACTAGAATACTGCACCATCCCTAGAATATCATTATTATATCATGATTAACTATAAATCTCAATTATCAATTATCTCGATCACTAAATAAATGAACGAACTCGATTAGTATGGATTTTTCAACATTCAGTTTTTCTAAAATAGAAATAGCTTCCCTTTGATATCTCTTTTTTTGAGCCACTGTCTCATCTATACCCAGTATTTTTGGAAAAGTGTTCTTTGCTTTCTCTTGATCACTTCCTACAGGCTTGCCAATTTTAGCTTCATCACCAATTACATCTAAAATATCATCTTGAATTTGAAAGATTAATCCTAATTTAGTTGCAAATTCTTTAATTAAATCTCTATCAGAAGGGTTGAGATCCGTTAAATAAGCTCCTATTTCCATAGCGAATATGAATAATTTTCCAGTTTTAAGTAAATGTATTTTTTCCAATTCATCAATAGAAATATTCTTCGCTTCAGCTTCTATGTCTAAAATCTGTCCTGCAACCATTCCTGATACTCCTGCCGCTTCTGACAGTTTAGAAATAATATATACTTTTTGTTCGTCTGTATATTCATTCGAATTAGCGATAAGGCGGAAACTTTCAGTCAGTAATCCATCTCCTGCTAATATAGCAGTTGCGTCATCAAATTTTTTATGATTAGTTAATTTTCCTCTTCTATAGTCATCGTCATCCATAGCTGGCAAGTCATCGTGAATAAGCGAATAAGTATGAATCATTTCTAAAGCCATCGCTGCTGGGTATATTTTATTATCATTTCCTTTAAATGCATTTGAAGTAGCTAACATTAGAATTGGTCTTAAGCGTTTACCTCCAGCCTCAATCGAATAGTATAATGACTCTTTTAATCGAAACGGCATACTGAGAGTATCTAAATATAACATTAACTTTTCATTGATGGTTTTTTGTGTATCTTTTATAAAGATAGTGAGATTATCTTTCACTTCACTTTTCCTCCTGAAGATCGAAAGCAACTAATTCGCCATTTTCATCAACAATTTGCTGCATTTTCTTTTCTGCTTTCGTTAATTTATTATGACAAATTTTAGAAAGGTTAGCCCCTTCAGAATAATAGTCTAGTGCAGCTTCTAATGGAATATCGCCTTCCTCCATTTTTTCCACAATCTCCTCTAGTCTTTCTAAAGCTTCTTCAAAGGATAATTCTTTATTTTCTTTTGTCACCAGAGCTTCCCTCCTCTATTTTATTAACAACACAATTAATTTCGCCGTCCAAAACCTTTAGTGTCAAATTTTCTTTAGGTTTCAATTGCTTAACAGATCTTACTATTTGATCGTTATTCGTATAAGCGATCGAATAACCCCTTTCCATTATAACTGTAGGATTAAGAAGGTTAAGTTTTGATAACGAATTTTGGAAATCATTACGCTTTCTGACCATTATTTGTTGTTGATTTTTATCTAATTGTTTTCTTGCCATAATGACTTTCTGGTTTAATTGCTGGATAAACTTATTGGGTGATAATTGTTTAAAACGTTTTTGAACAAACGTATAATTATCATTTTTATATTGATAGTTCTGCGAAATAGAACGAGTTAGATTCTCCATTAAACGATCAAGTTCTTGATTTTTTTGTTCAATTAAATATCTTGGTTTTCTAAAAAAATTTGATTTTTCAAGTGTATTTAAATTAATAGAGAGATTTGTAATTTTAGTTTTCATTATAGAATGTAACAGACGATCATATTGTTTAACTGTCGTTTGTAAATCTAATATGGAGGGAGCTACAATTTCAGCAGCACCAGTTGGTGTTGCTGCTCTAAAATCTGCTACAAAATCTGAAATGGTGAAATCAGTCTCATGACCGACTGCTGAAATTATTGGAACTTCACTTTCAAAAATAGCTCGAGCTACTGCTTCTTCATTAAAAGACCAAAGCTCTTCTATAGAACCACCACCTCTTGCAAGGATAAGAACATCAAAAATTCTCCTATCATTTGCAAAACGTAATGCTTCAATTATAGATTTTTTTGAGTTTTCCCCTTGAACATAGACAGGCAATACTGTAGCTTGAGCTATTGGATATCGCCTTTCCAATGTTGACAATATATCTCTTACAGCAGCACCAGTAGGTGAAGTAATGATACCTATATGCTTTGGATACTTTGGTAACAAGCGCTTTGTCTTCTGGTCAAATAAACCTTCATTTTCTAATTTACCTTTTAGTTGCTCGTAAGCAAGATAAAGTGCCCCTACACCATCAGGTTCCATATCATTTATATATAACTGATATTGCCCTTGGGATTCGAAAAGCCCCACATCACCATGAACAAGTACCTGCATCCCGTTTTCAGGTAAAAACACTAAGTCTTTGTTTTTATTTGCAAACATGACAGCTTGAATACGAGCAGATTCATCTTTTAAAGTAAAATACATATGGCCTCTACTATGATGTTTAAAATTAGAAATTTCACCTTTAAGCCATACATCTGTTAAATGTTTATCTGCTTCTATCTTTCTTTTCATGTACTTAGTTAATGCAGAGACAGTCAAATATCTATCATTCATAGAAATCACACTCTTTTGTAGTTTAATCGAAATAATAAAATAGTAGCCATTCCCTTTATTTCATGAGAATGGCTTATGTACGAAAATACATGTAACTATTTTATTTCCTATAATAGATTATTAGCTTTTTTTGCGGATTTTATTGTATTGTGTAAAAGCATGGTAATCGTCATAGGACCTACACCTTTTGGAACTGGAGTTATATAAGATGCTATTTCTTTTGCAGAGTCAAATTCTACGTCTCCTGTTAAAGTTCCTTCACTAGTACGATTAACACCTACGTCAATTACAATTGCACCTTCTTTTATATCTTCCCCTGTTATAAAATGTTCTCTACCAACTGCGACAATAAGAATATCCGCGTTTTTTATATAGCTTCTCATGTCTTTCGTTCTAGAATGACAATAGGTAACTGTTGCATTCTCATTCAATAATAACTGGCCTACAGGCTTTCCAACAATATTACTGCGACCGATTATTACAGCGTGTTTTCCTTCAATTTCAATAGATTTAGATTGTAAAATTTTAATAATTCCATAAGGAGTACAAGGGTAAAAAGTATCTTTACCTGTCATCATTCTTCCAATATTTACAGGATGAAAACCATCTACGTCTTTTTCTGGACTTATGGCTTCAATTATTGCTTGTTCATAAATATGATCTGGAAGTGGTAATTGAACAAGGATACCATTAACAGAAGATTTATTATTTAATTGATCAATTAATTCTAGTAACTCTTCTTGTGTAGTTTTTTCTGGTAAAGTAATGAGTTCTGAATCAACTCCAACATAATCTGAAGCCTTTTGTTTTCCTTTAACATAGGACATAGAAGCAGGATCTTCTCCAATTAAAATAACAACAAGTCCTGGCACAATATTTTTTTCCTTTAACGCAGTTACTTCTTCTTTCATTTCATCTCGCATTTTTTGAGCTAATTCACTTCCATAGATAATTTCAGCAGACATTTTAATTCTCCCTTACTTAATCATTTTTGATAACACACCATTGATAAATTTCCCTGATTTCTCATCACCAAATACGTGTGAAAGTTCTATTGCTTCATTAATAATTACACTTTCAGGAGCGTCTTTATAGTAAAATAGTTCGTATGTAGAGATTCTTAGAAGTGTTCTTTCAACAGAAGCAATTCTATTTAGAGACCAATTCTCTAAATGAGTTGAAATTCTTTCATCAATTGCCTCTTTGTTGTCAATAACACCATTTACTAATGTTAATAAGAATTCATCAGGTTTAATATCTTCTAAAAGTTGGTTTAGTCCTTCTTCAATATCCACCTCATGAATATCCAATTGAAATAATAATTGAAAAGCTTTTTCTCTTGCATCATGTCGTTTCATTTAATTTATCTCCTTATTCTAAATGGCGGTACAACCCGTATCATTTCTTTCTTAAATAGATACTATACCATTTATCTTTCTTTATAGACAGTTTTCTACATAAAATCATAACATGAACCATTTATCTTTGCTATCAATTATTATTTCATTTAAAAAACAATACCTTTTGAATATTCTAATGTTCAAAAAAGAAAATAAGCCCATATTAATTACGTTTATATGGGCTTATTTTTATGTTAAGAACTAGAGTTTTCTGTGTCTATTTTCGGTTCAAGATGCATCCCGACTACATGGACATTTATTTCTTTAATACTAATGGCTGTCATGTTTATAATGGCCTGTCTTATATTGGATTGTATTTTTTTTGCAACAGTAGGAATCGTACTACCATAATCCACTACAATAAACACGTCAATAATAACGGCATCTTCCACAAGTTCCACTTTAATTCCTTTTCCGTGTGTCTTTTTACCAAGTCGCTCTGCTACTCCTGTGGCAAAGTTCCCTCTCATACTCGAGACACCTGATACTTCTGTGGTTGCAATTCCAGCAATAACTTCTAGAACTTCTGGTGCTATTTCTACTTTTCCTAAAGAAGAATCGTTTCCTACATTTAACAGAGAAAGATCACTCATTTTACTACCTCCTTATTTAAATTGAAAACAGTAAATTGCAAAATAATTACCTATTATTTTTCATATTTAAATGATTTGAAAAACAATCGTTTGCCCTTATTCTTGTATAATCTCATGTTTCTCCAGGAATCTTGTATTAAAATCACCAGATACAAACACGTCATGCTTCATAATTGCACGATGGAACCCAATTGTTGTATAAACGCCTTCAATGACAAACTCATCTAATGCACGTTTCATTCGTCCAATTGCTTCTTCACGATTAGCACCATAAGTAATTAATTTAGCTATCATGGAATCATAATAAGGTGGTATCTTATACCCAGGATACGCAGCAGAATCTATACGAACACCCAGTCCTCCAGGAGCTAAATACATGGTTATCTCTCCAGCAGAAGGCATGAAATCTTTTTGCGGATTTTCTGCATTAATCCTACACTCTATTGCCCATCCTTCAAACTTAACATCTTCTTGGCTAATATTTAAAGTCTCACCACTTGCTACTCTAATTTGCTCTTTTATTAAATCAACACCTGTTACCATCTCAGTAACTGGGTGTTCAACTTGAATTCTAGTGTTCATTTCCATAAAATAAAAGTTTTTTGACTGATTATCATAAATGAATTCAATGGTACCCGCTCCTGAATAATTCACTGCTTCTGCAGCTTTAACAGCAGCATCTCCCATTTCAGTTCTGGTTTTCTCTGAAATTGCAGGAGAAGGTGTTTCTTCGATTAGCTTTTGTAATCTTCGCTGAACTGTGCAGTCTCGTTCACCTAAATGTATTGTATGACCATGTTTATCTGCTAATACTTGTATTTCAACATGTCTAAAATCTTCAATGTACTTTTCAATGTATACACCTGGGTTTCCAAAAGCTTGCGCCGCTTCTTGTTGTGTCATTCGTACGCCTTTACGCAGCTCTTCTTCGTCCCTTGCAACACGAATTCCTTTACCTCCGCCACCTGCTGTAGCTTTTATAATGACTGGATAACCGATATCATTTGCAATAGAAATACCATCTTCTTCATTTTCAATTATTCCATTTGAACCTGGAACAATAGGGACACCGGCAGCCTCCATGGTTTTTCTTGCAACATCTTTTGTACCCATTTTCTGAATAGCATAAGCACTTGGTCCAACAAAAATCACATTGCAAGCATCACAGATTTCTGCAAAATCTGCATTTTCTGCTAAAAATCCATAGCCTGGGTGAATAGCATCTGATTCAGTTAATGTAGCTAAACTCATAATATTAGTAATGTTTAAATAACTATCCTTACTTAGTTTTGGTCCTATGCAATAGGCTTCGTCTGCTAGTTGTACATGCAATGCATCGTGATCTGCTTCAGAATAAACGGCGACTGTTTCAATACCCATTTCCTTACAAGCTCGAATTATTCTGACAGCTATTTCTCCACGGTTTGCAATTAAGAGTTTCTTAATCACAGTTTCATCCCCTTATACTTTCTTTACTCGAAATAATGGTTGACCATATTCAACTAATTCGCCATTTTCAGCTAATACTTCTGTGATCTCTCCATTTATTTCTGCTTCTATCTCATTAAATAGTTTCATTGCTTCCACAATACAAACGATAGTGGATTCAGAAACTTTATCCCCTTGATTTACATAAGCAGGTTTATCTGGTGAAGGAGAGCTGTAAAAAGTTCCGACCATTGGCGATACGATCTCATAATCATATGTAGGACTATTGGTGGTTGTATCAACCTGCTCTTGCGCTTCTTCGTTGTTTATTTCTGCCGTTTGATTGCTGTTGGTTTTGACTATTTCCTGATTTGGATGAGCAGGTGCACTCTCTTTAGGTGTATAGTGTACTTCGGTATTCTTTTTTAATGTTACCTTATCTCCATTGGATTCATAGCTAAATTCATCAATAGACGATTGATCTATCTTTTCTATTAATTCATTAATTTCTTTAATACTTAACAAATTTACCACTCCTTTTATAAGTACAATTAATAACAGGTACTAATAGTATCTTCTAACATTTTACGAAATGCTACCCAAAACTGCAACTATTGATTAGCAAATGTAAAGATTTATCTTCATATTCAAAAAAAGATACTCTAAAATAATTATAGTTCTTTCTTAAACAATAGCATATTGTTAGAACATTTAAAAATATTATTAAATTCCATTTAAAATATTAAAAACGAATACGCTGTAGTAATTAGCGTATTCGTTATCCAAAATATATGATTAACTTGGTTGGTATGTGACCTCTACATTTATTGGTCCAAATTCACTTTTAGTTTCCTGAATGATCTTATTTGCGTCTGTTTTAGAAAGTGAATCCGCCTTTACAGTAACAACAATAGTTTCATCCTCAACATTTCTAACAAGAACTTCATCAAATCCTTGTGATGCTCTAATAGCTTCTTCTAAGATAACTTCTTTAGCTTCCACTGCCTCTATTTCTTTCATTGCCTCATATGCACTTGATTTTTCTTCTGAAGTAGTATCTGAGGAAGCAACAATTTCTTCTAATCTTTCTTTTTCCATACTTCTTTGATTGGTAACTTCTAATCTTACAGCTGTGAAATATTGATCCGTATTTGTAGCTGAAATTAGCTCGTTTTCAGCGTCTGTTTCTGTTATCCCCTCAGCGGTAGTTTCATTAGTATTTGTCAGTGGCTGGGTCATATTATCATCTTCTAAGTACGTAAAATCCCCTTCTTTAGGTGCATACATATAATAGACACTTAAAACTACCATTAGACTTAACATGGTTAATAACCAAACTGTTTGTTTTTTTAACAATTTTATTCCTCCTAATTACTTTTTTTGCAATACTGAAACACGGTGAGAGGGAACATCTAGCACTTTAGAAACTGCATCGATTACCCATTTTTTTACTTCTAAGTGATCTACACCTTTTGCAATAATCAATGCTCCTCTTAATGTTGGTTTCTGAGTTTGAATCGAAATAGGAACTTCTTGATCGCCTTGTCTAATGATTACGACAGATTGATCCTTCGTCTCATCTTCAATTTTTCGTTTTCCACCATTTTGATCTGTCTCCTCCGTAACTTGTTTTCCTATCACTAAATTTTTCTCGAATATGTGTTTATTTGTTGCATCGAAATTTAACATTACTTCTACTTCAGAAACACCGTCGATTTTATTTAACAAACTACCCAGTTCCTCTTCATAGCTAGACTCAAGCCTCTGCATTTCATCTGTTTGCGATTTGCTAGACTCTTGATTCCATGCCAAATCACTTGAGATTTCATCTCCTTGGTTGGGTAGACTTGGCATGATTTTGCTAGATTCTTCCTGAGTAGAGAACATATTACTTAGTCCTAAAATAGCTATTCCAAGGATAGCAATAAAACTTATTTTCATTAGCTTAGAATTTTTTTCATTTTTCGAAAATAGGTTGGAAAATGACCGCCACATATCTTTAAAAATTTGATACACTTTCATCCTCCTTCCACCTAAGTTCCAAAATCTCTTTCTCAATTTCCCACTGCGAAGCTAGATATTCTTTAATTTCCTCAGCATGTTTTGGCTCTTTTTCTCTCTTATCTAAATTGCTATTATTTATATTGATATCTACTTCTGGAATATCATTTATCGTTTCATTTTGGTAACTTATCAATATAATCGTAATTTTTTCTATGCTCTCTTCTGATAGTGGAGCATCCTTTTTTGTTTCTATGTTCATATCCTCAATCTGCAGCATATATTCATCTTTCAACCCCTCCTCTACACTTTCATTCATATGGACAACCATCTCTTTTAAAACATATGCATGGTGTGCCTTTTCTATTTCACTTTTCTTGTTCTCAATCTGAATTAATGAAGATTCTTTATTAATTTCAAACATTATTTCATCAATAGAGGAAGTTACAGCTGTTGATACATCAATATCAAATACTTTAAATAGCGGGGTTAAAAATATCACAATTAATATAATACCCAGAACAAATTGTACATACTTTTTCATTTTGGAATTAGGTAAAAGTAAATCAATTAAAATAGCTAAGATGATAAACATAACAATGTCTAATATCCAATTTGAAAGATATTGCATCCATATCTACTCCTTAGCGAATCATTAGAGTAATATTGCTAGTTAGCACAATAATAGTAATCGTTATGAAAAACATAAACGATATTAATAGCAGTGCAACGAATAAATAAAGAATATGTTTTCCGATAATGTCCAAACTTGCTATTACGGGACCATCACCGATTGGTTGGAGTAAAACTGCTGCCAATTTATAAATAAGCCCTATAGCCAATATCTTTAGGGCAGGAAATAATACAATAATTAAAAGCATTACTAAACCAGCAATCCCTAATCCATTTTTGATTAAAATAGAAGCGCTAATTACAGTCTCTGTTGCTTCAGTAAACATTTTTCCAATTACAGGGACAAAATTACCTGTCACAAATTTAGCCGTTTTCATTGCAACACCATCTTGGATGGCACTAGCCGTTCCTTGAACGGACATGATTCCGATAAAGACAGAGAAAAATATTCCTATAAGAGTGAAGCTTATATTTTTTAACAAATCTGCTAATTTAGAAGCATTATATTGTGGATGTAATGTGCTCACCAGGTTTAATATTGCAGATAAAAAAAATAATGGAATCACAACTTTACTTACAAGAAAAATACTCATATTGATTAAAAATATAACAAGTGGATGAAAGAATGATTGACTAACTACATTCCCTAAGCTTGCTAGCATGCCAAGTAATAAAGGTAGTAATGCTATCATGAAATTTTGAATAAGCTGCATTGTGTCATCCACATAATTTGCAGTTAATTGAAAGCTATTTAAAGCAAAACCAAAAAGAAAGATATAGATAATGAAATAGGCAACTTTACTCACTGTTTGTTGTTCAAATGCTCCTTGAACAATCTGTAAAAGTTGTGAAAAGAGTGTTAGTAATATAAGGATGCCAAGAATCTTACTGTTATTGATAAGCTCATAAAAGAAATATTTAACTATGCTAAAGAAAAACTCTTCAATTGACCATGAATTGTTTCCTTTTACGATTTCACTGAAATTTTTATTTCTTAGATCTGGTAGCATTGTTTCGTATTGCTGATTGATCTTCTCCCAAAATTTTTCTACTTCACTGCTTTGTAAGGTGGAATCATAAATTTGATTGGAAATCTCTTGTTTCTCTGATGCTAATAGTGGGTTCATTAACAGTTGACCAAAGAATATTAAAATTAAGAATAAGATTACTTTTAGAGATGGTATTCTCATTTCATTGAGCCTCTCTTTTTTATATTGAAAAAAAATTTATGATTGTTTCAATTAACGTTTTAAAAATAGGTATTGCAAGCAATAAAATTAGAATCTTTCCTAGTATTTCTACTTTTGCTGCTATAGACTCAAGACCAGCATCCCTAACAATAGTTGCACCAATTTCAGCAATATATGCTATACCGATAACTTTAATAATGACTGTTAAATAACTATCATTAACCCCTGCTTTCTCTCCTAGATATTGAATCAGAAGAATAATTTCTTTTATATAGCTCATAAATATAGATAACAAATAAATGACGGTAACGATAACCAATAAAAAGGCTATCGTTGGTTGTTGATCCTTTAATAGTAATACTAAAATACTTGCTATTATCGCTAAGCCTACTATTTCTAACATATTCATCCGTCATCCTCGAAATAAAAAAACTGATTTTATCTGTTGAAATAGCTCAGCTATACTGTTAACAACAAAGACCAAGACAATAATAAATCCAATTAATGTCGCAAACTGGGCATATTCTTCTTTTCCCATCTGCTTTAGAATCGTGTGTAACATTGCTACGATAATGCCAATACCTGCTATTTGAAATAATATAGAAGTATCGATAAACATCTTAACTCTCCTCTCTATAACAAGAGCAATAACAGAAAGACACCGAATAAAAAACCTAAGCTTTTAAACATTTTTGCGTAGCGGTTTCTCTGATCTAACGCTTCTTCTAATTGTCTTTCCAAATGACTGAGACACAATTTTATATGTTTTTCTTGTTGCATAACATCATGCTTTCCGAGACTTCTTCCAAATTGAAGTAATATTTCTTTGTCATTATTAATAAGAGAGAAAGAATCCCATAATTTTTCTAGGTTATCTTTCCACACTTTGTATAAACTCTCTGTTGGATGTTCTAGATCTTGTCCTACATTATAAAAAAATAAAGAAAGCGGCTGAGAAATTTGCTTCGATATAGCAAAACAAGTTAAAGGGATAGATGAATGACTATATATAATTTCAGCATGCATTATTTGTAAAGCATTCTTTAATATTCTGATTTGTCTAGGTCGTTCTTCCATCTTTCTAGAATATTCTATTCCCATATAAGAAGTAGCTGTTATTAAAATAATAGCGCCGATAAATTTCATTGTAATAGCACCCCAACCTCTGTACTATCTTGGTACAAATATATTTAATTACGTTGATTGATGATTGATATTTTTGAAGGCATGATAGATTTCCCGTCTTCTTGTAAGATATCTGATATTCCTGAGGATTCGGTTCGATTATTCATGATGATATATCGTTCAAAAACCTTATGATCAATTAAGCTTTTAACATTTGGTCGTTTCCTTATATCTGACAAATCTTTTCCGTGGACTGTGCAAAATATTTTGACACCTGCATGTGTAGCTTCTTCTATCGCTATAGCGTCTTTTTCACTTCCAATTTCGTCTACAAATATGACTTCTGGAGACATCGATCTTATTAGAATCATCATTCCTTCCGCTTTTGGACAAGCATCTATAAAATCAAATCTATCTCCAAGAGAGTGCTGAGCAATTCCATTATGACTACCACAAATTTCAGATCTCTCGTCTACGATGCCTACTTTACTTGCTCTAGTAATACTGTTATCGGAACCAATTTCTCTAGCAAAATCTCTTAATAATGTTGTTTTACCTGTTTGAGGAACTCCTACTATCATCGTATTTAAAAAACTCTCATTATATACATAAGATAAAAATGGTTTTGCTATTCCTAGTTTTGCTCTTGCTATTCTTATGTTGAAGGAAGAAATGTGTTTAATCGTTTTAATTTTATTTTCTTCTAAAACTGTGGTACCAGTTATTCCAATACGATGCCCACCACTTATTGTAATAAAGCCTTGTTTCAACTCATTTTCCAAACGATAAAGCGAATGCTGGCTAATTTGATTTAGTAAGTATTCCGCATCATACTTATTGAAGTTTAATCCATCCAGCCATTTGTATTTGTATCCTATATTTATTTCAATTGGAAAATTAACTCTTAATCTAATTTCTTGAATATTTTTTCGCAATTCTAAAGGAAGGTCCATTAATTTTTTTTGTATTCTTTCTGGAAACATATAGAGAAGTTTGTCCACAATATGACCTCTTTTCTTGCAAGACTGTCTATTATTTTATACTTATGCTATTAAAGAAAAGTTATTCATAAATATGAGAGGAAGGTAGAGGATTTAATGCGAAAAATATTATTATAATAAAAAAAAAGCTAAGTAGAATGATAGATTCTACTTAGCTTTTCACTTCATTATTATTATGCTCTTGAGACATACTTACCGTCAGTTGTATTAATGATCAATACATCTCCAACATTAACAAAGAAAGGCACTTGAACTGTTAAACCTGTTTCTAACGTTGCTGGTTTTGTTCCACCACTAGCAGTGTCACCCTTAATACCCGGCTCTGTTTCAGTTACTTCTAATTCCACGTTTTTAGGTAATTCTACACCAATCGTTTCACTCTGATAGGTCATAATATGAACTTCCATATTTTCTTTAAGGAATTTCAATTCGTACTGAATTTGATTTCCTTGTATTTCTGTTTGGTCATAAGTTGCGGTGTCCATAAAAGTATGTGCATCTCCAGTAGAAAAAAGATATTGCATTTTACGATTTTCAATATGAGCACGATTTACTTTTTCTCCACCACGGAAGGTTTTCTCTTGAATATTGCCATTTCTCAAATTTCTTAATTTGGAGCGGACAAATGCAGCCCCTTTTCCTGGTTTGACATGCTGAAATTCTATAACCTGCCAAATATCGTTATCTACTTCAATTGTTAATCCAGTTTTAAAATCGTTTACTGAAATCATGTTATTCCTCCTAATACAATTCTATATTAAATTGGTAATTCAATTAGTTCTTTTGATGATTTTGTAAGTATATTACACCCATTTTCAGTAATAACGATATCATCCTCTATGCGACAGCCTCCAACTCCCGGCACGTAAATACCCGGCTCGACCGTAACCACCATTCCTGGTTCCAAAATAGTTTCTGAACGATAGGATAATCCAGGCATCTCATGAACTTCTAAACCAAGACCATGGCCCGTTGAGTGTCCAAAATAATCTCCATACCCTTTTGATTTAATATGGTCTCTTGTCAGGGCATCTGCTTCTTTTGCAGTTATGCCGGCTTTAATATCTGTTACCCCTTTTAATTGAGCATCTAATACGGTTTGATAAATTTCTTTTAATTCATCATTAATTTTACCTACTGCAACCGTACGTGTGATATCGGAACAGTATCCTTTATATAAAGCTCCAAAATCTAAAGTAACTAATTCACCGTTTTGGATTTCCTTTTCAGAAGCAACACCGTGGGGAAGAGCAGATCTATACCCAGATGCCACGATAATATCGAAACTAGAAGAGTCCGCTCCTTTTGAGCGCATAAAAAACTCTAATTCGTTTGCAATTTCTATTTCTCTAACACCAGGACGAATTTTCGTTAAAATATACGAGAATGCTTCGTCTGCTATAGTAGCAGCCTCTTGTAATATAGTAATCTCCTCTGCTGTTTTTAGCAAGCGAATTTTTTCTGTGTATCCCTCTTTGGGAATAAATGAACAAGATAGTTCACTTTCATATTTTTCAAATTCACTATATGTAAGATCATTTTTCTCAAATGCAAGTTTCATTATTTTTAATTCTTCTACGACTTCTCTTACTTTTTCATGAATAGGGCCTCTATGCTCAACGATATCAAAATTTCTAACTTGTTCATTTGCTTGTTCCATATATCTAAAGTCTGTTATAAATACAGCATCTTTTTGTGTCACTAAAACAACACCAGCTGTGCCTGTAAAGTTTGTAACATACCTTCTGTTAATCTCGTTGGTAATAAGTAATCCATCTATTCCATCTTTTTTCAATAGTTTTCTTAGCTTTTCTAGAATAGTTTCCATTCTCAACTACCTTTCTTGAATTTTACTTGCAAAATACTCTGCAGCCAGTTCATATCCTTTTGTTCCTAAACCAACTATTTGTCCTTCGCAAACCGCGGCAAGTAATGAGTGATGTCTAAAAGATTCGCGTGCATGGACATTAGAGATATGCACTTCGACCACTGGAACATCAATAGAACTTATTGCATCTCTTAGAGCAATACTTGTATGAGTATAGGCGCCAGGATTAAAGATAATACCCATATAATTGTCATCTGCTTGATGAATTTTGTCTATTAATTCTCCTTCATGATTGGATTGAAATGAATCAATATTGACATTGTATGCTTTAAGTATATTTTGTAATTTAGCCTCTACATTTTCTAAGGTTTCACTTCCATATATCCCAGGCTCTCGCTTTCCCAAACGATTTAAATTTGGACCATTTAATAACAAAATTGAGTTCAAGATGACCACTCCAGTAGCAATTAAATTAAATACCTCTTATATTACACAGCAGTAATTTCGCTTTTTCCATTTTTAAGTGTAACATAATTTAACTTTCCCAACACCATATATGAGTATTAAACGATAGTAAAATCTAATTTGATTGTTCTTGATGTATGGCGTAATCATAATTAATCGAATAGCCTATAAAAAGTCCATATAGAAGAAATAAACAAATTGTACTTACGATCGTATCACTCGATAAACTACTCCAATGAATAAGGGTTGGAAATAAGTAAGAAAAAGACGAAAAGATAACAGCCCAAAGGATGCAACCAAATACCAATGGTACCAACACACCTATGAATTTTTTTAATAGAAAAAAATAAAACAAACCAACTAACGAGGATAGAAGAGAAATAATTAATATAGAGAGAATTTCCCCCTTCCATTTTTCAATCCACGCATAGTCATACCAAAGTCTCAAAATAAATGTGGAGGGAGATACAGAAGTGAAATGAAATAAATGTCCAAAATAACTTATTGAAGACCAAAAAAGACCACCAAAAAAACCTGTTACTAGGGAACGAAGTGCTGGATTATAATTCGATTTATTTTTTTTATTGCTCATTTTTAAATCACCTCTTTCATTAGCTTTTCCTATTTTAAATCGTTTATTCGAAAGCTAATTTACAGAAATGATTAAAGCCTAGTGAGATAGCTATTAATACGTTACAATAAAGAGGCTATGAATAGATAGTAAGTTCTAAAATCTATTTTTAAAGAGAAATTATTAATTTTGTCAAAAAAAACAACTTTTTCTCGTATATTATGTTATAGAAGAAGGGTATAACTAAATAATAGTCTTTAAATAAAAGGAAGTATGAAAGGAGATTGCATTATGCGAAATCAAACATGGTGGGTATATTTATTATTTGGCTTGGCTTTTCTAGGGTTGGTTGTATCTTTGGTAAATGATACAGTCGGATTGCTAATAAACATACTAATCAGTGTTGCAATTGGTGGATTGATTTTTGGTGCTATTTACTTTTTCTTTATAAAGCCAAAATCCTCAAATGATTTGAAAAAATACCGAAAAGCAGTAAAGCAATCTAAACAAAAAAATAAGAATTCTATTAACAAAAAGACCGTCTCCAAAAAGCCAATCATGATATCGTCAAATAACAAAAAGAAAAAGAGACCTACCCATTTAAAGGTTATCGAAGGAAATAAAGAAAAAAATAGAAATAGAGCAAGTTTTTGAGGGTTTTGATTCTTCAATCGTTTGAATCAATAGATAGTAGAATTACTTATGTATACGGAGAGTTAATTCCTTTATGGCCAGTTATTTAAAAAAGATTTAGTGTTTTTATAGCCACTTTGAATCAGTGAATTTTTTTCTTGATCTGTAATTTTAAAATCTCGTGACTCAATATTTTTAACTGGAAGAACAAGAATATTTTTATCTGTATCTTCTGTTATAAATCTCTGATCATGCGCTTGTTTCATAGTATTGAATATAGCGCTTGCCATCTCTATAGCATTTTGTATTTTTTCTGGACGATGCTTATCCTTTTCTTTTAGCTGCAGGCCTATAGTTGGTCTCTGATACATGCCTTTGCGATTTTGAAAGACCCAGTAAGGAAAATTGCTTAATATTGCTCCATCTACAATGATAGGTATTGTAGATTTTTTTTTGCCAAATAATGTGGCCGGTTGAAAGAAGAATGGAATGGTTACACTCATTCGTATTGCTCTTGCAACAGAAAAAGTTGAAGAATCAATGTTATAGAATTCATCTAAATCATCAGGGAAAACAACCAAACGTTTATTCGTTAGATCTGCAGCAATAATTTTCAAACTGTGTTCGGGTAAATCAGAAAATGTACAGACTCCTTTTTCGAGTAATATACGAAATAACCATTTTTCTAGCATATCCCCTTTGAAAATCCCTAATTTGTAATATAATGATAGCCATTTTAAGGAAGGAATAAACGTCGTTATTTTAGCCTGATCTGTAAATTCACTAATATTTTGTTCTAGGATTAGATTTTTCATTTCTTGAGAATTGTACCCACTTGCAATCAGGGCGGCTACAATTGCCCCTGCAGAGGTACCCGCAACTCTAATTAATTCGTGATTTTTTTCTTCTAAAGCAGACAAAGCACCAATATAAGTAAATGCTTTTACACCACCACCAGAGAACACACCATCTATTTTCATACTATTCACCCTATCTTTTAGATTGAAATAGCTCTTACTAAAATGTACGGCGATTATTTAAATAGGATGACAAAAATTTATTCGGATTTTTCACGGAGAATAGAAAGTTGTTCCACTCGTTTTGGATTTTCTTCAAAATATTGTACTACATCCCCTATTCGGTCAATAGAGTTCCAGCTTAAATGGTGTTCGATTCCTTCTACATCTGTGTATATATTTTCGTCATCAACACCTATAATTTTCAAAAATTGTTCCAGTAGTTCATGTCTATATACTAACCTTTGTCCAATTTTTTTACCTTTAGCAGTTAAAATAAGTCCTTGATATTTTTCGTAATTCAAATAATTATCTTTGTCCAATTTCTGTACCATTTTTGTTACAGAGGAAGGTTGTACTTGAAGAGCTTCTGCTATTGCAGATACTCTGGCATACCCTTTTGTTTCCATTAATATATATATTTGTTCAATGTAATCTTCCATAGTAGGTGTTGGCATAAGAATGCTCCCTTTCATCTTATTCTCTCTATACTTTAACATAATCGTGCATCTTTCATTAATTTATAATTACAATTTTTTTGTTTTTATCACATAAAAGAAAGACGACTGTATTTTACAGCCGTCAATCATTTTTATACTTATAATCCACATTTTAACTGTGCATTACAATTTGTACAAGTATTACAACCACCAATATCTTCTACTGTTCCTTTTCGGCATACTGGGCATGTATTCCCTACTTCTGAACCTATCATTACACTTGTTTTACCTAATTCTTGTACGGTATCCATAAGCACAACATGCGGTTTATTGCCCTCATTTGAGTCTTCTTCATCAAAGCTATTTTCTTCTGCTTTTAAGGTTAATACCTGGCTATCTCTACTACCATCTACGTAGACGGTACCACCTTTTGCTCCACCTTTATACAATCTGCGATAAACATTTTCTACTTGCTCTACAGAATAACCTTTCGGAGCATTAACTGTTTTTGAAATAGAGCTATCTACCCATTTCTGAATAACGCACTGTGTATCAGCATGAGCTTCTGGAGAAAGTTCCATAGCTGCAATGAACCATTTTGGTAAATTATTAGCATCTTGATCTGGATTAGCATCTAGATATTCCTGAACGATATCAGCTTTTACTTCAATAAACTTCCCTAAACGTCCACTTCTGTAATAAGAGAATGAGAAGTATGGCTCTAATCCTGTAGAAACACCAACCATTGTACCCGTACTTCCAGTAGGAGCTACTGTTAGAAGATGTGAATTACGTATACCATATTTCAGTACGCCTTCTCGAATATCTTCAGGCATCTTCTTCATGTAGCCAGTTTCCACAAAACTTCTTCGTAAGTTCATGGTTTCTTCTTCAGTATCACCAATCAAAAATGGAAAGCTTCCTTTTTCTTTAGCTAATTCAACAGACGCACGATATGCTGTTGTAGCAATGGTTTCAAAAATTTTGTCAACTAGTATATTACCTTCTTTTGAACCATATACAGTTTCACAATAGATAAGTAAATCATGTAATCCCATTACACCTAGGCCAACTCTTCGTTCCCCTAGTGCTTGTTTTTTGTTAGCTTCCAAAAAGTATGGAGTAGCATCAATCACGTTATCTTGCATACGAACCCCATTTGTTACGGTTTCTTTTAATTTTTCAAAGTCCACTTCTTTTGTATCTTTTATAGCGAAAGAAGCAAGATTTACTGCAGCAAGATTACAAACTGAATATGGAGCTAACGGTTGTTCCCCACATGGGTTAGTTGCTACTACCTGCTGACCGTAGGCCTTTGCATTTGTCATATCATTAGCATTATCGATAAAGAAAATTCCTGGTTCAGCAGAGTAAGTGGCACAAATATTAATTAAGTTCCATAACTCATTGGCTTCAATCTCGCGATAAGTTCTTACATCGAACCCTTTATCTTCCCACGCACGAACGTCACCATATTCGTGCCATTTTTCATTATAAACCTTCATTTCTTCTTTTGTGTAATTTTCAACATCTGGAAAACGTAAAGCATAACTTGTATTATTTTCTACAGCTTCCATAAATTCTTTTGTAATACAAACTGAAATGTTTGCACCAGTTAAAAATTCAGAATTATGAACGGTATAAGTACCACCAGTTCTTAATTTCTCTTCCGCCTCTAAAATTGCTTGATTCGTGAATCCGCCTTGGCCTGGAATATTTTTATAATTAATTATTCCTTGATATAAATCAATCTCTGTTTCGGTTAGAGGTGTGAAATTAAGTTTTTCTTTTGCTAACTGTTTAATATGCTTGTCCGAAGTACTTTCAATCAAAAATCTTAGTATTTTAGGATTTTGCATTTTAGAGATGATGAATTCAACAATGTCGGGGTGCCAATCCGCCAACATAATCATTTGAGCACCGCGACGAGAACCACCCTGTTCAACTAGATGTGTCAATTTAGCAATATCATCTAACCATGAAACTGAACCAGAGGATTTTCCGTTAACACCTTTAGCCAAAGTATTTCTTGGACGAAGGGTAGAACCATTTGTTCCAACTCCCCCACCTCTACTCATTATTTCCATTACTTGTTTACGGTGATCTGATATTCCTTCTCGGGAATCTTGGATATAAGGCATAACATAACAATTAAAATAGGTTACATCAGTATCCGCACCAGCTCCGTATAAGACTCTACCTGCTGGAATGAAATTAAGATTAGATAATTCTTTATAAAATGTGTTGAACCATTTTTCTTTATCAATAGGATTGACTTCAACACCTGCTAATCCTTTGGCATTTCTTAATGCAATTTGTTCATAATATATTTCAAGAGGCTTGTCTATAACATCTAAAGATCTTTTGATAACACCTGTTTCAATCTCTTCTTCGTTATCTAATACCGAAACAAATTCTTTATCCACTTCAATTTCCGCTTCTTTAGTATGCCAATTGATAGAACTAATAAAGCCTAAACCGCGCGCGGGGAATTTAGGATCCGCTTTTACCGTTAAGACAACAAAATCGCCTTCTGACAATGTGGATTTTTCTGTATCTTTAAAAGCATAACGATCCAACATTACTAGACGAGATACCCCTTTATGGCTAGTGTTCATATCATCAGTTATTGCATGTACCTGAGGAAAATGTTTGATATCTTCATTTAACTTTTCGACATTTACTTCCCCTATTACATCAGTTGCAGTGCTCATCTTTCGCATCTCTCCTCTAAAATGAAAATTTATCATTTAATTTCTCTTCTTAATGTACCACATTAGAAAACAAAAAAACAAGATATAGTATTATTTTTCAAAAAATAATACTATATCTTGTTCTGAGGACGAAAAACATGAATTTTGTCAAATTTAAAAAAGTCCTCTTTACTGAAGTTTTTAACTATATAAATTAATTAGTCTTGAGCTTTATTTCAAAAAAAAAAACACTGAAAATATATAAAAATTATATTACTATCTGTCAGATAGATTATAAAGCAATAGTAATAATAAACATTTTATTTATTACCTGCTTTAGTATAGAGCAAAAAAGCTTAGTCGTAAATATTTTTTAATCAAAATTATTTATTCTTTGAACAAAAATGGTATAATTCAGTGTAGGTATTTTAATTAGCTTTATAAACTATTGGGGGAACGACGTATGCTAGAATTATATGTATTACTAGGAGTACTGCTTGCATTTATACTTTATGCTGTATTCCGTTATTGGAAACAAAAGAAAATATTAAAAACGTTAACGCAAGAAGAATTTAAAAATGGATATAGAAAAGCTCAACTTATCGATGTACGAGAACCAAAAGAATTTGATGCTGGTCACATCCTTGGCGCAAGAAATATCCCATTATCACAAATGCGTCAAAGATTAACAGAACTAAGACAAGATCAACCAGTATATTTATATTGTCAAAATGGATCCCGCTCCATGCGAGCAGCACTTCTATTAGATAAAAAGGGATATAAAAAACTCTATCACCTGCAAGGTGGATTTAAGAAATGGTCTGGAAAAATTAAAAAAACTAAAAAAATTGAATATTAATTCAAGATTATCATCAAATACAATGATTTCTTATATAATTGCTGTAAATGGACCACCATTCATATTTCTATGAATGGTGGTTTTTTAGTATAAAAGAAACAATATTCCAAACACTATATAAAAATCGGCCTAAAGGATTGATTATCATGGATGTATCTATAAAGTGGGATGAGGAATTTTTTATTTGTTTAGAACAAAATTTAAAACAAAATATAAATCTAGCCTCGTGGGATGAATTTAATATGGCTTATGAAACAGTTAAATCAAAACAGATTAGAGATTTTGATGAATTAATGACACTCGACTACCTTCCCCACGTAAAATTCTTACCCCATCAGATTCATTCTGCAAAAAAAGTTCTCACAATGATGAACGGAAGAGCACTGCTTGCAGATGAAGTTGGTTTAGGTAAAACCATAGAAGCAGGTTTAATACTAAAAGAATACATGCTCAGGGGAAATATAAAAAAAGCACTCATTTTAGTACCTGCCTCCCTAATTAATCAATGGGTGAACGAGCTTAATCAAAAATTTTATATTCCAGCAGTAGCTAGCAGAAAGAAAATGGATTGGGAAATGCAAGAGATTGTAGTAACCTCACTTGAAACGGCAAAAAGAGAAACAAATCAGAAAATAATATTAGAACAAAAATATGATTTAGTCATAGTAGATGAGGCACATAAGCTTCGAAATAAAAAAACAAAAAATTTTAATTTTGTACAAGCACTACAAAAAAAATATTGCTTGCTCTTAACTGCAACACCTATGCACAACCAAATAGAAGATATATTTAATCTAATTAATCTACTAAAGCCTGGATATCTAGGGGATTATAACTCTTTCTCACAGCGTTTTGCTGATGGAGAATCTTCTAAGCACTACGTCAGGCAACTAATTGAAAATGTTATGATCAGAAACCGTCGCACGGATACCGAGATGAATCCATCAAAAAGACATATTGAAACAATTTGGGTTAATCCCAGTAATGAAGAAAAAGAATATTATCAACTTTTAGAATCCAAATTACCTTCAAATTCTCCATTTGGTAATATCATTTATAAACGAGAATTCTGTTCTTCTATTGAAGCCTGTTACGTCTCCTTGCAAAAATTATTAGCAAAAGAAGAAGATCTATCCAAAAAAGAAGTTATTTCAAAGCTGATCGAAGATATAACGAAAATACCCAAATTCACCAAGGCTAAAAAATTGGCCGAGTTATTATCAAATAAAAAAGAAAAATTTATTATTTTTACAGAATACCATGCCACACAACAAGCTTTGTTAGCACTATTAATTCAAAACGGAATTAAAGCAGTACCATTTAGAGGTGGTTTTAAGAAAAGTAAGAAAGATTACATGAAACATCTTTTTGAACATTATGCAGATGTATTAGTTGCTACTGAAGCTGCTGGTGAAGGAATTAATTTGCAGTTTTGTAACCATCTTATCAACTATGACCTTCCTTGGAACCCAATGAAATTAGAACAAAGAATCGGTAGAATTCATCGTTTTGGTCAAGATAAAGATGTATATATTTATAACTTTGCTCTAAAAGAAACCTTGGAAGAAGATATTGTCCATTTACTATACAAAAAGCTCCACCTATTCGAAAACGTTATAGGTGGATTAGATAAGATCTTGGAACAATTGAATATGAAGGATTTAGAGCATATGTTAAACCATATCTACTCGACGTCAAAAACAACTGGTGAAGCAAAAATTAAAATTGAAAATATTTCGACTATACTTGATTCATTCACTCAAGAAAGGATGCCTCATTCTAATGCCAATTAATAATTTGAAAAAATTCTTAATCGACTACTTTATCATTAATCAGTGTACGATAATAGAAAATGAAAAAAATAAAATTACAGTTAAATTAACACAGGATTTAGACGAAAAATTGATGAATCGTCCTTTTTATTGGCATTATATGAAAAAGCTAAATAAAATTGGAGAACCAAAGAAATTAACCATTAATTTAGGATCAGAGCAAAATCCTCAGGCAGATGGTGAATGGATTCATTTTGGAAGTCCTAGGCTCCATCAAATATTTAATCATATTGAAGAACAAGGAAAATACGTACGCTTTTTCGAAAAAATAAAAAGTTCAAATCAAACACCGTTAAATCCATGGCTTGTTCTTAATTTAAAAATTAATTATTTAGGTGAAAATAATAAAGAAGAGATTGTCTCTCTTGGTTTACAATTAATTAATGGTGCAATCTATAGTAATTTCATGGAAAAGATTAAACAATACTCATTCGATAAAAATTGTCATGACTATTGTTATCCTATCACTCCACTAATTAAACAAGAGAGTGCGGTAAACCGTGTTTATAAATTCATCCATCACTATCTAAAAAATCAAGAGCTAGAGTGGGCAAGAAAATCAAACGATCGATTACAAAAAGAAATGGAATTACTGGAGTATTTTTTTAATGAGGCATCTTCTTCTAACCTCTCGACAATAGATCAAGAGAAAAAATTACTAAAGGATCGTTTAGAGCCTAAAATAAAAATTGATATTATCAATGGTGGTTATTTCTATGTAACAAATACGACAAATAAAAATATTCTTGCAAACGCATAAAAAATGGTCTTATCGTTGAGATAAAGACCAAAAATAATTATATATTAACATTCGCTCGTTTTTATAATGCTATGTTAAAAACGAGCGTTATTTTGAAGATTGTTTTCTTTTCGATAAAAAGATACGAATAGCAAAGGGCAAAATACCAAACCATTTATTAGACATTCCATTACTCTTATTTTTTTTTCGTGTTCTTTTTGACTTTGGGGTGTTAAGATGAGTAACTACTTTTTGCGTCACATACTTCAAGTATTCTTCGCCGGACATATTATCACTCCTTTATGAAGTAGTATGTCCATTTTATCCTTTTATATGTGTTATAATCTCTGAAGCTAGCTCATCAGGTTCTTTATTATCTGTTTTTAAAATTAGAGTGGCTACACTTTTATAAATGGGTTTTCTAGATTCTAATAATTTCTGTTTATCTCTATCTTTATTTAACCAAATCGGTCGATTTGTGTCATTTGATAATCGCTTGGTTATTGTTTCCCAAGACGCATCTAAAAAAATAACGCATAATTGTTCTTTTAAAAATTTTTGATTTTCTTGCCTTTCTACTATTCCCCCACCTGTGGAAATAATCGCATCTGTGCTTGGTAGATCTTTCAGTACAGCAGTTTCTAAGTCTCTGAAAACCGCCTCGCCATCTTCTGCAAATATTTCAGTTATCTTTTTGTTCGTTTTTTCTTCTATAATTTGATCAGTATCAAAAAGTGGTAGATTCAATTGTTTTTCTACTTCTTCTGCCACACTACTTTTACCACTACCCATAAATCCTACCAAATAAATACTATCCATCTTCACACCTCACAAAAATTATTTAAAATTAAAAAAGGAAATCCTCCATTGTTGTCGAATAATTAGTATTGTACCATCTTAGATAAAGGAGGTGAATCATTTTTGAACCCCGCTAGTGTATTTTCTACAAAACTATTAACTGCAGCTATAAAAAGAAATGCTACCGATATTCATTTGTGCCCTGAAATAATGAATACTTCTATCTATTTCCGCATCAATGGGCAGCGCTCATTTTATTGTTCCATAACAAATAATCATTATGATATATATTTAACGCACTTCAAATTCAATGCCGGAATGGATATTGGTGAATCTAGAAAACCACAAAATGGTAGTTTAACAATTAACCTAAAAGAAGAAAATTACTCACTTCGATTATCCACACTACCACTTAAGGAAATGGAAAGCTTAGCAATTCGAATATTACCTCAAAACAATTTACAGGACATTAAACACTTATTTTTATTTCCTCAGCAGCTGACCACCATAAGAAGCTGGATAACCCATCGATCAGGGATTATACTTTTTACTGGCCCAACTGGTAGTGGTAAAACCACCACCCTTTATGCTCTTCTCCAATCTTTGTTAATAGATCAATCCTTTCAAGCTATAACATTAGAAGATCCTATTGAAAAATCATTAAATAATATTTTACAGGTGCAAGTAAATGAAAAAAGCGGATTATCCTATAATGCAGGATTAAAAGCAGCATTGCGACATGACCCAGATATATTAATGGTTGGGGAAATTAGAGACCGTGAGACTGCTAAATTTGCCTTTCATGCTTCTTACACAGGTCATTTAGTGCTTTCTACGCTTCATGCTAACAACGCTCTTGGAACTATTCATCGCTTATTAGAAATGGGGATACAACGAATAGATTTAATTCAAACCCTAATTGCTGTTGCGTCCATTCAATTAGTTCCAATTGAAACCCCCAATGGAAAAAGACGAGCAGCTATTCTAGAATTATTAGATACAAACCTCTTAATTGATGCAATTGAAAATCCCCATCCTTCCTCAATAGGTAAGATGATTACATTCTCCCACTTAAGAAAGAAGGCATTTGCATATGGATTTACGAATTCCACTATTTTCAATGAAGAAAAAACAGAAATTAACTATTGACCTACAATACCAGATTTTAAATCGTTTATTACATTTATTAGAAAGAGATTATCCATTACTTGATGCACTAGAAATAATGAAATGGGAAGTATCCTGGAAGAAAATATTGAATCTAGTTGAATCAAACTTACAAAACGGAAAATCATTTTCTACTACATTAGACAATGTTGGGTTTGAAACAAATGTCGTATCTTTTATGGCAATTTGTTTAAAGCAGGGAAATATACAACAAGGATTAAGGCATTGTACATTAATGCTCAAGCAGCAACGTGATTTCTTATCACAATTAAATCGAGTCCTTAGGTATCCTCTTTTGTTATTTACCATTTTTATTATTCTATTGTTTTTCTTAAAACACTCTATTTACCCTTCATTTCATTCCTTATTTAGCACCGTTCAAGAAAGTACAAGTATATTGATCTATACGACCATTCTTATAGACACCTTGTATTACACATTGATTAGTTTCATTATATTATTAATTTGCGTACTATTCATTTTTAAACAGAAGACTTTTCCTCTATCGGTTGATTTAAAATTAAATCTATTTAAAAAAGTTCCTATTTTAAATTATTATACAAAAAATAGAGTAACTTTCTTATTATCAATGCATATGAGCACACTCCTAGACTCAGGCATTTCCTTAAAGGATAGTCTAATGATTCTATCAAAAGAGACAAAAAATGAATTTTTATCCTTCTATTCGGAATTTTTTATTAAACATTTAGAAAGAGGACAAATAATTAACTCAGTTTTACCTCAATGTGATTATCTCTATGAAGATTTACAATCCATATTCCAAAAAAATGCAAATTATGATCAGTTATCGAAGGATCTATCAGTTTATGCCAATTTTTTATTAGATGAGTCTGAATATAAAACGAAAAAAATCATTTTGATTATTCAGCCCACCTTTTTTTGTATTTTAGCAATCTTTATAATTGCTATTTATACTTCATTAATGCTTCCAATGTTTGATTTAATTACGACAATATAAGAAACGAGGGAAATTAGAATGATTAAAAATGAAAATGGCTTTACCTTAATTGAAATGTTAGTTGTATTAGCAGTAATTAGTATTCTTCTAATTTTATTTATACCTAATCTCGCTAGTAAAAATGAGGAAATTCAAACGAAGGGATGTGAAGCACTCATTGAATTAGGCGAAAATCAATTATTGTCTTATAAATTAGATAATGGCGGTGTTTCTCCTACGAATCTAGAAGAATTAATAAATAAAGGTTACATGAAATCCATAAGCTGTGATAATGGCAATAAAACTCTTGCTTATAAAACAGGTAGTACTGATGAACTCACCACGAATCAAACTCCATGAAGATATAAAAGAACAAAAGGGTTTTACGCTGATCGAAACTTTACTCGTCTTAAGTGTATTAATAATCTTTTTATCTATTGGTGGAGCATTTCATTATAAAACATTTGATAGTTATCAGTACCAAACTTTCTATCAATTATTCGAAAAAGATATCATATATCTACAGCAACTATCTGTAACAAGCAATGATAGTTATGCTCTCTACTTTGATCTTTCCAATAACAGCTATCAGATCAAAAAATCTGGTATAGGTACTATACTTCTATCGAGAGAATTTCCGAAAGCTTGGACAATTAGACAAAACACACTTAAACTGCCACTTTCATTTTCAAAAGATGGCACAATTAAAAATCCCGGAGCAATAAAAGTTGAAACAACTCATAATGATTATTTTATTACGTTTCCATTTGGAAAGGGCCGATGTTACTCTGAAAAATCAAAATGAAAGTGGTTATCTTTTATTAGAAGCCGTATTCTCCATCACATTATTGTTTTCCATACTCTTTACATTCATTCCCATGAATTATCAAATATTAAAGGAATATAAAGATTTAGAAATAAAAAGGGAAGTTGCGTTGGAATTGTCTAACCAACTAAAGTTATCGAGCGATAATACAACTATTAGAAAAAACATTATAACAAAAGATTCTTACGAAATAACTTATACGTTTAACCAACAAAATAATATATTAGAAGGATGTGCAACTTGGATTGACACTAAAGAAATTATTCAAGACATTTGCTTTTATTACCCAAATCAATAAGAGTGAGAAAGGTTTTACTTTTATCTCTCTATTGCTAGCTATTTTACTGTTTACACAAGTTTTATTCTTTATAAGCCAAATTTTCCCTATCCTCCAGAATAAACCAAATCCTGATTTAACTATTTTTCAATTTTTTCATTTGTTAGAATTAGAACAAATGAAGTCAACCAAACTGTTATACCAAAATCAAATTCTTTTGTTTAATATTAATGATATAGAGCAAGTTTCCATTAGTCAATTTGGAACTAATATTCGCCGTCAGGTTAATCAATCAGGATACGAAATATTATTAAGAAATGTAGAATATTATTATCTAAGTCCTAGCCCAGATGAAACACATATAAAAATTAAAATTCGTGTAAAAGGATCAAAAACCTATGAAAAATTATTTCATATTAATGAATAAGCAGCAAGGCTTCATATTTCCCTATCTATTGTTCATAATCAGCATCATTATACTCATTACCTTCCACCAGCTTGCAAATCATCAAAATCAAGCTCTTTCCTTTAAATTAGAACTAGAGCAGTATCAATTAGAATCATTACATTACTTTGCGTACAATTATATCCAAGCGAATAAAGACGACTTTTTATCTGAAGAAACACTTATTTACCCGAATGGTAAAATTACCATCATTGAAAAAGAAAGAAGAAATAACCAATCTGTTTATGATGTTAAAACAGAAACCTCTCAGGGTAGTAGCAGAAATTACTTAATAAAAATTGATAATCATTAAACATATTTGCATTAATATGATTGTATTATAAGGAAATTGATTATAATTATTTTTTATCAAGATAATTTACATTTTTAATACTCTAAAGTATAATAAGTGATAATACATAGCTATCTTGACAAAGGAGGGGTAAGAAATGGATCGTGTTTTTCGTATGCTAGCTTTTTGGACTGGTATCTTTTCGGTATTCTTTTATATAGGCGATATGAACGCAATGGCATTTTTATTTCTAGCACAAACAATCTTTTTCTTAGGTGTAGGTTTTCTTAAACTATCTGAAAGAATGTATATGTACCTTTTCGCAGCGTATTGTACCGTATTTTTCATTGGGTTTACATTTTACTCCAATTTCATACTTGTACCTGGATTTGGACATTAAAAAAGCGAAGAGCAAAATATTGCTCATCGCTTTTTTTATTTTTGTCGGAAATGAATATATTGAATCCATTTATTTTTCTTTAATTTTTTTGTTGAAAGGAAGTACTTAATTAAAGAATGGGTTATGATTTTTCTCTTCATTTATTGTTGTAGGTGACCCATGTCCAGGAAAAACTTTAAAATCTCCATGTAAGGTGAATAGTTTATTCTCTATATTTTTTAGTAAGGCTTCCATATCTCCACCATATAAGTCCGTTCGTCCTATTCCACCCTGAAATAGACTGTCACCTCCTATGATGAACCCACCTTCTTCAAATAGAAAAGAAACACCTCCTGGCGAGTGCCCTGGAACGTGAAGAGCTTTTAATTTGAAGTCTGCAAGGTGCAGATCACCTTCATTCAAAAATTGATCTGCATCGTTACATTTTATTTCTGGTAACCCAAAGAGACTAGATCCATTTAATTTTGGATCAGATAACCATGTACTTTCTGCTTCATGTAAGTAGACCGGAATATTATATTTATTACGAATAGACTCAAGAGCGCCAATATGATCAAAGTGAGCATGTGTAAGACATATAGCAATTGGATTCAGCTCATTTGTATTTACAGCTTCAATAATTTTATCCGCATCTCCACTCGGATCAAAAATAAGGCAATCTTGATGGTTAAAAACAATATAACAATTGGTTCCTAGTGGTCCTAATGATAAGGTAATAATATTCAATATTATGCTCCTTTATAAATTATTTGTGATATCAATAGACAAACCATATAATTTGTTTTAAAATATATTAGTATTAACTATCATATACATATTATATAATTTAAATTATATTATGCAAAGTTACGATTCTTGAAGGAGGACTTTATAATGGTTCTAGGATTTTTATTATTAATAGTTACAGTACTAAGCGCCTTAGCTGTAGTAAGAGAATTTAAAAAGCAAAATATGTTTGGTGCAGGATTTGCAGGATTATCAACACTAACTTTTGGTTTTTTCTCAATTGGAACCTTGTATTTTGAAATTATTGATCCTTTGCTCTAACACTAAATTTAATCAAAAAACCATAAAAACGAACAATGATTACTTTCTCATTGTTCGTTTTTATTATTATTTAAACAAAAAGCCTACGCGAAAGCGTAGGCTTTGTTAAATAATTATTCAAAATCATAGAATCTAAAGAGATCCCCGTATACGATTTGATCGGAATAGTCTAATTCTTTTTCAACTTTTTCCTTCATTGGTTGACAGACAGAGCTCTCTCCCTCACCAACTAATTCGTTCGTGCTATCAATTAATTCACCAGACTCACGATCAAAGCATTGATTTTTTGTATATACGTAATCATTTGTAATGAAACTACCATTACGTAAAGCTATAAAGTCTTTTCTTTCTTCTAGGAAAAGATTCGTACCAAACGTTAAATCATTCTCACTCTCTATCCCCATTAAATGAAGTAAAGTTGGTTTCACATCAATTTGACCTGATATTTTTGAAATGGTTTCACCCTCATGTCCTGGAATATGGACAAAGAAAGGAACACGTTGTAACTGAATTTGATCAAAATCAGTGATTTCATCTTTATCTAAATACTGACTCATCGCTTTATTGTGAAAATCACTTATTCCATAATGGTCTCCCATTAAAACAATAATTGAATCTTCATATAATCCACTTTCTTTTAAATCCTCAAAGAAATCACGTACAGCTTCATCCGTATATCGAACTGTAGGGAAAAATTGATTTAAAGTTTTAGAGTTTGAATTATATGGTTCAATACTTGCATCTTCTTCACCTAAGTCAAATGGGTAGTGATTTGTTAGAGTAATAAACTTGCTATAGAATGGTTGTTCCATTCCCTGTAAATACTTCATTGATTGTTTAAAGAAATCTTTATCTTTAAGTCCCCAACCAACAGAATTCTCATCATTTACCTCATAAGATGCAATATCATAAAATTCGTCATAACCAATATTGTCATACATCACATCACGATTCCAAAAACTTTTATTATTTGCATGTAGAACCGAAGATGTATATCCGTTCTCTCCCAAAATTTCTGGTAAAGAATTATAATCATTAGATGCATGCGTAAAGTAAACAGCACCTCTTGATAATGGATAGAGAGAATTCTCAACTAAAAACTCTGAGTCTGAAGTTTTCCCTTGTTCTGTTTGATGATAAAAATTATCAAAATAGTAACTGTTATCAATCAAATCATTTAGAAACGGCGTGACTTCTTCTCCATTTACGGTATTATTTATGACGAAACTTTGGATTGATTCCAAGGACAAGAAGATAACATTTTTATCCTCTGCAATTCCGAATAAATCAGATTCTCCTTCAATTGTAGTTTCTTCTTCCATATACTCAGTTATTTCAGCCAATTCATTCCCGTCAGCAAATACTCTTTGTGCCTTTGATTTAGAATGAAGCACAGCATCATAAATATGATAGTTAAATATACCAATATTTTTCACTAAATATTCACGATCAAAAGTTCTTTGTAATAGCTGCGGACGTTCAATTTCCGCTAAAACATAGTTACCTAAAAGAAAACCGATTGATAATGTTAGTGCAAATAGCTTTGTCTTCTTTCCATAAGCTACTGTTATGTGATTTCCGAATTTATTAGCTAATATCCAAATAATAAATACGTCAGCAAATAGTAAAATGTCTCCAATTTCTACTAATCCAAGTATACTTCCGCCTAAATCAGCAGCATTACTCCCTTGAAATAGTACTGGAATCGTTATAAAATCTGTAAAGTTTCTGTAGAACACTAAATTAAAGTAAATGACAATTGTTCCTATTAAAGCTATATATTTAATAAATTTTAATTGTCTTCTCTCGTTCATCCAAATACTTAAAGCAAACACAAAAAATGCTGATACAAATGGATTAATGAATAGTATGATTTCTTGTAACGGGTTTTCTATCGTTATATTAAATAGAAATCGGTAAACAACATATATTTTCAATCCAAATAACAAACTTGCTATAATATATAATCTCATGTTAATTTCTCTGTTAAACATTACGGTATTCCTCCTCAAAATGATCCCCTAAACCCCTATATTTACTTTTCTTATATACATTAAATTTTCTTTACAACTATTATAGACGATCAACATCACAGGAAAGTTTCAAAAAATCGAAAGAAATATTAATTTTTTTTTCAATTTGGTTACAATCTATTAATAAATTCTAATTTAAACTAGTATTCTTGTATTCCTGCAAAACTATAAATGCTGCACCAAATACCCCTGCATCATTACCTAATTCAGCAATTTCAAATTCACAAGCTTCTTGTGTGCGTGCTAAAACAAACTTATTAAAAGATTCCTTTAATGGTTGAAGTAATTGATCTCCAGCTTTAGACACACCTCCACCAATAACAACCTTTGAAGGATTAGTAGTAATAGCAATATTAGCTAAAGCGAGACCTAAAACATTAATTACATAGGCTAAAATTCTTTTTGCATCCACATCGCCATTTTCAGCCTGTTTAAAAATATCCTTTGTTGTAATGGCACCATTGTTATCAAATATTTTCTTTAACTTTAAGGCCTTTCCTTGATTAATTTGCTCCATCGCTAATCGAACTATCCCCGTTGCAGAGGCAACAGTTTCTAAACAACCTGATCTACCACAATTACAGGGTGCTCCATTTGGTTCAACAGTTATATGGCCAATTTCTCCACCAGTCCCATTTGCACCACCGACAATTTGGCCGTTACTGATGATTCCACCACCTACACCTGTTCCCAATGTGACAGCCAGCATATTTGCAACCTGATTGCCTGCACCCTTCCAATTTTCACCTAAGGCCGCTATATTGGCATCATTCTCTACTATCACGGGTAAATTTGATAAATTCTCTAATTTACTTTTCAGGTCAAAATTTCTCCAACCGATATTTACTGCTATCGTAACTATTCCCGTTTCTGGATCAATAAAACCTGGGGCTCCGATTCCAATTCCCACACAACGCTTTTTATCAATATTATTTGCCGCTAATTTTTCTTCTATACTCTGGTAAATGTCAACTGGAATTTCTTCACCGTCATTCTCTAACCTTGTTGGAATTTCCCACTTATCAACAAGATTAGCTTCTGTGTCGATAATCGCATGTTTTACTGTTGTTCCACCTATGTCGATTCCGATTAAAATATCTTTCTTCATTTCGTTTCTCCACCTCTATTATTTATCAATTCTTTCTCTCTTTTTATAATTAGCATTGCCTGATAGTATTGTTCATTTAATATAAAACCTTGTTGAAACAATTCCCTGATCTCATCTTCCATCAATTCACATTCAGCTAAACGATTACCTATATAGATAATCGTTCCAAACCGTTTGATTAATTGTTGAACATCATACATTGTTTTCATCTATATCACCTTTGATATTATAACAAACCCGCTACTAAAAAGAAATGAGAAACATTTCACGAGTGAAACTATTTCCTTGAATCCTTTGTATTTAAAAAGGCTGGACGTCTTTCTTTTAATGGTACGGGTGTCCTAAATATAACCTCTAAGCTACTCGGAAAAGAAAATGGAAGAATTGGCCATAGATAAGGAATTCGAAACGAATTTAAACTAGCTAAGTAAATAATCCAAACTGTGATTAAGATAATAAAACCTTTGACACCAAAAATCCCTGTAATAATAAGTAGAAGTATTCGAAACAATCGGTTGGCTAATCCTAATTCATAACTTGGCGTAGCAAAAGTACCAATTACTGCAACCGATATATATAAAATTACTTCATTAGAAAATAAACCCACTTCAACTGCTATCTGTCCTATTAAAATTGCTGAAACTAACCCTAGGGCAGTTGTTAAAGAAGAGGGTGTATGAATAGCTGCCATTCGCAGCATATCTACCCCAAGCTCAGCAATAAGAAATTGTATAAATAATGGAATAGTACCTACTTCACTTGGTCCAATAAAATTTAATGCCTCAGGTATATTACTAGGAGAGATGGAAAGTAAAAAATAAAGTGGCAAAATAAATAGTGATAAAAATACCGACACAAATCTAACGAATCTTAAATAACTTCCTACGACTGGTTTTTGTCTATATTCTTCTGCGTGTTGTAAATGATGCCAATAAGTCGTAGGCGTAATCATGACACTAGGAGAGCCATCAATGATTACAATAATATGACCCTCATAAAGATGTGCAGCTGCCGTGTCTGGTCTTTCTGTATATCTTACTGTCGGATATGGATTCCAATATTGTCCTCCTAAGAATTCTTCAATTGTTTTTTCTGCCATAGGCAATCCATCTGTATCGATTTCTTTCAAGTGGCTTTTTAATTCAGTGACCTTTCTTTGGTCAGCTATATCTTCTATATAACAAATACATAAATCGGTCTTTGAGCGTCTTCCAAGTGATAAATACTCCATTTTTAAGGATCTATCTCTTATTTTTCTTCTGGTGAGTGCAGTATTAAATATTATCGTTTCAACGTAACCCTCTCTCGAACCTCTCACTACTCTTTCCAAATCAGGTTCTTCGATGGATCTTACTGGATAAGTCCTTGCATCGATTAAAATAATTTCCTCGTAACCTTCTATTACTAAAGCGGTTGGTCCAGCTAATATCTGTTCACAAGCCTTTCTTGTATCATTCTCTACATCTAGTTCAACGTAGGGAATATAACGCTTTAAAAGCTTTGCTACTGTATGGTTTTCTATTGTTTCCGGTTCTAACCTTGCAAGAAATTCCATTAATCTTTGTAAAATTTCATCTTTAACTAAGCCATCAATTAAAAATAATGACATTCTTTTTTGTCCGTATTCGAGGTCAAGGTGAATCATATCAAAATTATCTTCAACATTTAAATACTCTCGTATAAAGGCTATTTTTTCATCATAATTTTTTGTCGTCAAAAAGACACATCCTTGATAATGAAATGTATAATCTGTAGTTTATGCCAAAACAAAAAAACAATGCATGAATCTCATCTTCGCATAAATAAATGCTTTAGACATATACATGGACTACTAGTTCATCATTAAAATAAGCCTATAATCTTAAACAAGGAAAGGAATTAAAACATGAAATCAAAAATATTATTCTCCATAATATTTATAGTTTTGGCTTGTTGGTCCATGATATTTATGAACGAGAAGCCAGTAATAAAATACTTTCCAACAGATGATGCAGCATCATTTCTGTCACATTCCACAAATCTCTATTTATCAGATAAAATGATGAAAGATGATTATAAATTAAAATGGGAAGTAAATAGTAATTTAAATAAACAAGCATACTTAAGACAGGATGTATCCTTATTATTTGTGGATGGTAATTTAAAAGGAATCACTGGAAGCTGGAAGGAAAATGAGAAAAAGATAGCATTAGATGTTGAATTACAGCAGGCAGGTACCAGTGTTTTCCAAGCAATCAGTCTTCATCATGCTGAAACACACTATCCTAAAGATCAAATAAGAAGTATTCAAAAAATGTCAACAGACAAGCTATATGTCGTAGATTCTCCTCATGTGAAAATATTGGATTTTAAAGATTCTAAAACAAAAAAAGAAAAGGAATGGGAAGAAACGATAAATAATACAGTTCACCAACAACTTCAGTTTGAATGGAGAAAATGGCTAACTGAAAAAGAAATCAATCTTGATGAATATCTACTAGTACCACTCACTGATTTATACGTATTTGAGAAAAAAGCACTTCCAGGTTTATCACAAGAGGAGACAAGCATTATTATTTCACAATTATGGGAAGGCCTTTATAAATCATTTATTATTCCGTTCTCTGAGAAGAAAATATCTAATGAAATTAAAGTTCCAATTATTTTATTCGATAAAGAAAATAATCATTTAATTGTTTTATTCGAAAATGAAAAGAAAAAAGTAGAGCACCTATATCAAGTCTATTCCACTAATAATTGATCATATAAATTTTGATACATATCTTCTTCACCATTTTGCTCAATCGCCATTTCAATTTGCTGAATGGCTTCTTTTCGATCCCCACGCTCCTTATAAATTAGAGCTAAATTATAATGGGCTTCTGGAAAATTATTTTTTATGGAGATTACTTCTAAAAGGTCTCCCCTTGCCAATTCATATTCTTCTATCTGTAAATAAGCATAGGACCTGTAAAATAACAATTCCGCTTCAAACTCATCTGCGTATGGTAGAGTTTTAGTGACAGCATCGATGGCTTTTTGATTATTTCCTTTGTTTATATTGTCCTGTGTCCATTGTAATTGGATATGTTCTTGATATTGAACCTGGTCATTATTTACACCAAATACAAGAAGACCTATGCCAAGCGTTACTAAAAAAACAAGCATAATAGTTTGTCGTAGAAATTCTTTCTTTTTTGGAAAAGATACTACTCCTGCGCTGATAAAACCTGCAAGCATCCCACCTAGATGTGCACCATTATCAATTTGAGGGACAGACAATCCAAATAACACATTTAAAATGACTATGAAAATCACATTCCAACCGATTGTCTTGAAAAACACTTCTTTATTTTTTAAACCAAAATAAAGTAATGCACCAAATAATCCAAATATCGCCCCCGATGCTCCTGCTGCAATACTTGCATTAAAAGCGAAGCTAGCTAAACTTCCTATTATTCCTGCACAAAAATAAATAAAAAGATAGCGTGAGTTACCATATATCCTTTCTACCAATGAACCTACAAATATTAATGCTAACATATTCATGATTAAATGAAATACACCAATATGAAGGAACATTGAAGTAAAAAGACGCCACCACTCACCATCTAATATCGCAGGATTATACTTTGCTCCATAATCGATTAATGTTTCTGGCGACATGCTGCTATCTTCTATTTCCATGAGAATAAATAAAATTAAATTTGGAATCAATAACACATAACTAATCCATGGTTTCGCTTGCTGGAATAAAGCCATGGCCTGTTTTTGCTGAAGCTGTGCGTGTGATATTATTTTTGAATGAAAATATCTACTTAACGCCTCTAGTTCTAAGAGTTGCGCAGGAAACTCTATTTGAATTGACGCATTAGCATTAATATTTTTTTCAAGTTGCGGTAAAGTATCGGATATATTTGTAGAATCTAAAAAGTAAGTATATGTCTTTTTTGAAATATTTTCTGTGTGAAGAACTTGAGGGTTATCTTCTATACCAATTGGTTTGTAATCATTGATTAATACATGATGAAATATAACATTTTTCCTTGTGAAGAAAGTTTGCTTTTTTAAAAATTCTTCCTCAACATGCTGAATATTTCTTATCCATTCTTGCTTCCAGTCAAATTGCTCAATGGTGCATCTAATCATATGTGTTTCTGTACCTGTTGACTTTTTAATCCAAATTTCGTCTGTAGAATCACTTACATAAATTAATTCATAGCCTTCTCCATCCAATAGGGTATAGATTAATCTATTTTTCAAATATATATTTGCCAGATGCACGAGCGATCCACTCCTTAATCAGTCATACATTTTTAGTCGTCGTTAACTTTTTTTACACAACAATATTTTTTTTCGGTTATAAGAATATCTACTGGAATATCAAAGCTATCTCGAGGTATGGCTGGTTTAAGTTGGGCTTGATATAAAATCGCAACCTTTATATTCGTATAATCAGCTAAATATCGATCAAAGAAGCCACCACCATATCCTATTCGGTAGCCACTATAATCATAAACCAATCCGGGAACTATAATCATATCCATTATATTACTTGAAATAATCTTTGAATCTGTACAAATTGGCTCATAAATATTTTTGAAACCTCGTCGCAAATCATTAAAATTTTGTAATCGATAAAACTTAAGCTGATGTGTTTCTGGAAATGTCTTTGGAACTGCGATATATTTTCCCTCTTGCCAAGCTTGCTCAATTATCGGGTATGTATTAATTTCGTGAGGCATGGATAGTGTAACACCAATTGTTCTTGCATTCTTCCATATGGTAGATTGAAATAAATGCTGATAGATATCTTGCTCTCTCTTCTTTAGCGCAGCTTGGTTGTGACGTAAATAATTTATCATCTCAAGTCTCAGCTTACTTTTACTATCTTCCATAGAATAACACCCATTTCATAATATAAGAAAACTCCTGCTTTTTAAAATAGCAAGAGTTTTCTTTTAATACATTATTTTGTTTCGCGGTGCAACGTATGTTTTTTCAAACGTGGGCTGTATTTTTTAAGCTCCAAACGTTCAGGATGTTTACGTTTATTTTTAGTCGTAATATAATTACGGTCGCCTGTTTCTGTGCAAGCAAGTGTAATATTTACACGCATGGTTATCCCTCCAAACTTCATCATTCAATTCAATTTCAACTAATCAATTCGCACTTTAATATATTAGCAAAAAATAGCGTCTTTTACAAGTAAATGTTTTCTAAGATCTGAACTTATGGTATAACTATACATGTAAACTATTTAGGAGGCGAACCATGATATTAACAATCTCTACACTTATTATTATCGCGATTATATTATTCATTGTATCCTTTTTTATGCAAGATCGATTTAAGCAAATAGAGGATCAACTTGAACAGTTCTCCATTTCATCACTTCAAGAAAGTTATCAAATGAAAAAAAAGTTAAAAATTTTGGAAGAAGAATTATTAACAAGTGACATTGAACAAGAAAGTATGATTGCAAAAAGCAATCAACAAACTCCTGTGATCAGAAAAATAAATGAATTGCATGAACAGGGTTATGACACTACATATATAGCTAAAGAAATGGGCTTAAATGAATATGACGTAAAAGCAGTTATTCATCAATTTTAATTTTATATTTACCTAGGGGGAACTATGAAACACTCAATTCGATTATTTTCATTAGGAATATTAGTAGCTACTGCTATTTTAGCTACGGTTTATTTTATAGAAGAAGAACCAACAGAGATTGTTGAACAAGAAAGCTATACACAGTCTGAAATGATAACAATGCTCGAAAATGATGGATATTATATATACACTGAAGAAAGAGTGTTAGAAAGTGAAATTGATACACAGGAGCCACTAGAAGATGAAGAGCAAGATGAAACTGAAACTATTGAAGATTCGAATGAAAACACTGTGGAAACCATTACAATAACAATTGAAGCAGGTACAAGTGTAAATGCTGTCGCAGATACATTATTTGATGAAGGACTAATCTCAAATCAAGATGATTTTATTAGTTTTTTAGCTGAAAATGAATATGGTACAAAAATACAAATTGGAGAATTTGAACTTCATACCGGCATGGATCAAGAACAAATCGCGAGAACGATTACCAATTCTCCATAAAACATTAAAAAACTTGGCATTCACTTCATTATGAATGCCGAGTTTTTCTTATTCTATCAACAATTATGATTCATTTTTTAAATAGAGAAAATTATCGATTTAAATCTGTAGATTCGCCTTTTACAAGATACATTATATCCTCACCGATATTAGTCGCATGATCCCCAAAACGCTCTACATAACGTCCACTAAACGCCATTTGCATAATGTGCTGGATCTTTTGAGGATTTGTCGCTGTTTCTTCTAATAACTCTCTTAACATCGTGGCATACATACCATCTAAAACATCATCTAATTCTGCTAGTTTTCTAGCTAATGTAATATCCTCATTATCATACGCTTTTACAGCAATATCAATCATTTTTAGGGCGATATCTTTCATATCTTTAATTGATTGATGAATTTCGATTCCGTGTTCTTCACCTAAATGGATCGTAGATTTAGCAATATTTTTCGCATTATCAGCCATTCTTTCTAGATCAGAAGATATACGAATTGCTACAATTAATCTTCTTAAATCAGAAGCAACTGGTTGCTGCCTTGCAATAAGCAGTATAGCCGCTTCGTTGATATTGAAATCAATTTTATCGAGTTTTTTATCATCTTCAATCAATTGTTTAGCTGTATTTACATCACTAGAATATAATGCTGTTACAGCATTTTCTAATTGCTCCCCCGCTCCATTTGCTAAATCTATAATCATACTTTTCAGTTTAGAAATTTCAATTTGAAACATTTCTCTACCTACCATGCTCCTCTTCCTTTCTCTTTATCCGAATCTACCGGTAATATAATCTTCTGTTCTTTTATCTTTTGGATTAGAAAATAAAGTATCCGTATCGGTAAACTCTACTAATTCCCCATTTAACATAAAGGCTGTTTTGTCTGAAATTCTGGCAGCTTGTTGCATATTGTGAGTTACAATAATGATTGTATATTTATCTTTTAATTCTTTAATTAACTCTTCTATTTTTAAAGTTGATATTGGATCAAGTGCTGAAGTAGGTTCATCCATTAAGATTACATCTGGTTCAATAGCTAAGCAACGAGCAATACAGATACGTTGCTGCTGTCCACCTGATAAACCATATGCATTTTGATTTAAGCGATCCTTTACTTCCTCCCAAATAGCAGCACCACGAAGACTTTTTTCAACAATTTCATCCAAAACTTTTTTCTTTCGAATACCATGGATTTTCGGACCATATGCTACATTTTCATAAATTGATTTAGGAAATGGATTGGGTTTCTGAAAAACCATACCTACATGAGTTCTTAATTCTTCAACCATTTGTTTTTTAGCAAAGATATCTTTACCATTATATTGAATAACTCCAGAAGTATGCACAGATGGAATCATTTCTGTCATTCTATTTAAAGTTTTAAGTAATGTTGACTTTCCACATCCTGAAGGTCCAATTACAGCGGTAATTTTATTTTTGGGAACATCAAAACTAACTTGATGTAATGCTTGATCATTTCCATACCATAAATTAAAATCAGATATTTTAAATACATTCTCTGTTTGTGTACCATTCATTATAATAACCCCTCACTATTAATATCTATTTTGAAACTTATTTCTTATCCAAACTGCAATAGCGTTCATTAATAATAAAATGACAAGAAGAACGATAATGCCTGCAGCGGCAACAAATTGCCATTCTGCTTGTGGTCTTGCAGTCCAGCTATATATTTGAATCGGCATAACGGTATATTTTGATAAAAGTGAATCTGGAATGGTATAAATAGCAGCTGCCGCACCAACAATAATTAGTGGTGCTGTTTCTCCAATCGCTCGAGAAAGTGCAAGAATGGAACCAGTGAGTATTCCTGGTACAGATGCTGGTAAAACTATTCTCCATATCGTTTGCCATTTAGTTGCACCCATTCCTACAGAAGCTTCTCTTAATTCCTGAGGAACCGAACGAATGGCTTCTTGTGAAGCAACAACAATAACTGGTAATACTAATAAACTCATTGTTAGAGCTCCTGCAATTAAGGTATAACCAAATTGAAAAAGGTAGACAAAGAAGGTCAGTCCTAATAGACCAAAAACAATAGATGGCACACCAGCGAGATTTTGAACATTCACCTGAATAAATCTAGTAAATTTATTCTGTTTGGCATACTCTTCTAAATATAAAGCAGTAGAGACACCTAAAATAATAGAAACAGGTGCTGTTATTGCCATCATAAATAGAGAGCCCATCAGACCAGCATAAATTCCTGCTTTATCTATATAGGGAGCAGGAAAACTTGTAAGAAAGTCCATTGATAAATAGCCCAATCCCTGACTTAACACACGGTATAACAATAATGCTAAAAATATTAAAGCTACTGATGTAGCTGCCATAAACAAGATTTTAATTAATTTATTTTTAATTACGCGAGATTTTATTTGTGATTGATTGATTTCTATATGCATTAGTAGTCCTCCCTAAATCTTCGGGATATATACTGTGCGAGTATATTCATTAGTAAAGTGAAAACAAATAATGTAATTCCTACTGCATAAATACTAAAGTAAATATCAGAATGATAAGACGTATCTCCTGTTGCTCCTTGAACGATAAATGCCGTTAAGGTCTGAATAGACTGTGTCATATCAAATGTCATATTCGGAGTGGCACCAGCTGCTATCGTCACAATCATTGTTTCTCCAATAGCACGCGAAACCGCTAATACAACAGAAGCCACTATCCCTGAAAATGCAGCAGGTAAAATAACGCGTAAAGTAACTTCAAATTTAGTTGCGCCTAAGCCAAGTGCACCTTCCCTAAGATTATTAGGCACTGCACTCATAGCGTCTTCTGATAAGGATGCAATCATTGGTATAATCATAATTCCAACAACGACACCTGCACTCAGTGCATTAAATATTCGCATATCTGTAAATATGTTCCCTAAAAGTGGGGATACAAAAGTAAGAGCAAAAAAACCATAAACCACCGTCGGAATTCCTGCTAATATTTCTAAAATTGGTTTAATTACTTTCCTAGCCTTAGGTGTTGCATATTCACTTAAATAAATTGCTGCAGCTATCCCTATTGGTAAAGCTACACAAATTGCAATAAATGTTATTAAAAGTGTGCCTGTAATTAATGGGGCTACACCAAATCGGTCCGACCAAGGTGACCATTCTGTACCTAGATAAAAATCAAATATAGATACATTTGAAAAAAAAGTAATCGACTCTCTTAATAAAGAAAATAAAATACCTGCTGTTGTGCCCACAGAAATGAAAGCACATATAAAAAGGAATATTGGTACTAATTTTTCAATTAAATTACCAATATTTTTCTTACCTTTATTTTTTTTAATCATCTCTTTTACTGAATAAGATTGATTTATTTGTTCGCTCACAATGAAAACCCCATTTCTCTCTCTTTCATTTTTGTTAAAGGGTGATAGTTAATTAATCCTTTTTAGCATAAATAGGACAGACCATCTTATAACAGTGGTCTGTCCCACCTATTTCTTCACTTACTTACCAGCTAGTTCGTTTATTTTATCCATTTGCTCTTGATATTTTTCATCAGGAAGTGCAACATAGCCCACTTCTTCAGCAGCTGCTCCCGCATTTTCTAGAGAGAAAATCGCGAAATCATAGACTTGTGGTTTTTCTTTTAATGATTCAACATTTACATATGTGAATAATGGTCGAGATAAAGGTGAATACGAACCGTCCTGAATTGTGTCACCATCTGGCTGAACTGGATTTCCATCACCATTATCTACGCCTAATACTTTTAATGTATCTTGGTTTTCTACAAAGTAAGCATAACCAAAGTAACCAATAGCATATGGATCAGTTTGAATACCAGTTACTAATGTATTATCATCTTCTGATAAGGTTACATTTTCACCTTCACGCATTGGATTTTCTTCTAAAACTACTTCATTAAAGTAATCAAATGTACCGGAGTCATGACCAGGACTATAAATTACGATGTCTTCATCTGGGTAACTCGGATCTAAATCTGACCATTTTGTTGCTCCACCATCTGCTAGAAAGATTTCTTTTAATTGATCTAGCGTGATATTTTCTATAAAGTCATTTTGTTGACTTACAACAACAGATAATCCGTCGTATGCTAATTCAATTTCATGTAGCTCAATACCATTTTCTTCTGCTTGCGCTTTTTCTTCTTCTTTAATAGGTCTAGAAGCATTACTAAAATCAATTTCACCAACTGTTGATTTTTTAAATCCTCCACCAGAACCAGAAGAATTTAATGCTGTCTCCACTTCTGGTCTAGCTTGACTATATTCATAAGTTAAGTACTCACTAATTGGTAAAACAGTTGAAGAGCCGTCGATTGCTACTTGTCCAGAAACAGATTCACTAGAAGCATCGTCTTCCTCTTCGTTTTCACTTGCACTCGCTTCGTTAGTTGAACCTTCTGTTTCTTCATTTTCGTCTTCATTTTCTGAACCACATGCAGCTAATAAGCCGACTGTTAAAAGCATTAGTAAAGCTAACAACCCTAATTTCCATTTACTCATTTGTATTTCCCCCTAATAATGTAATGTTTCTTTCCTTTCACTTCTCTTACATCATAACGTCTAAATTTGAACTTACGATTAAGCTAGTGTAAAGGTTTTGTAAATTCAGCACGAAAATTAGCACATTTACTTATAAATTTGTATAAGCAAGCTTCTAAGCAGAAATCCCATAAAAAAATGCATGTATCATTTTTAATAGATACATGCACCATTATTAATCTTCTATTCTATTCTTTTTAAGTTCATAATATTTACTTATAATTCTCTTGCCAATTTCATGATGAACAGCGTATTGATCACCAGTACCATTTTCCGGTACGATAATAGCAAATGCTACTTCTGGATTTTCTACTGGTGAATATCCAATTAATGATAGGTTTTCAGTTTTTGCGATTTGATTTCCACTTTCATCAAATTTCGGCTTCTCAGCTGTACCTGTCTTACCAGCAACATCATATTCAAAGCCACTCCAATTACTTCGAGCAGTACCACCGGTAAAAACACGTTCAAATCCTAATTGAACCCTATCAATATAACGATCATCCATGGACACTCTATTTAATACTTCAGGAGTATTTTGCTTTAAAACTGGTCCTAATTTATTCTCTTCATTTCCAGGCTCTCGTATTTCTTTTACCAAATGAGGCTTAACGCGGTAACCATCATTCGCAATCGTTGACACATATTGTGCTAGTTGCAAAGTTGTATACGTATCATATTGACCAATAGCTAAGTCTAGTAAGTTACCAGCTACCGGATCTCCTCCTCTAACCCCTGTCGCTTCAAATGGAAGATCAATCCCAGTTTCGACACCTAACCCAAACTCACTAAAGTGTTTGCGCATAATACCAAATGCATCATTGTTAAAGTTTCTTAAATTCTCCCCTTCTATATAAGTAGCACCACTTATTTTAAGAGCTGTACGGAACATATATACGTTTGATGACATTTCAAGTGCGTCAACCTCTGAAAGACTATAGCCTAAAAATCTATATGATTTTTTAGGCGGATCATTAGCAATTTGAATCGCTTTATCACTAAATCGTGTTCCAATGTCAATAGCACCTGTTTCATAACCAGTTAAGACGGTTGCACCTTTTACAGTCGATCCTGGTTCATGCGCATCATATATAACACGATAGGAATTGTCAGAATAGGTTTTATCTTCTCGATCATACCGTACAGCTGATAGAGCTAAAACATCCCCTGTTTGTGGATCCATCATAGCTACTAAGGCGTCCTGTAAATACCCATTATTGTTTACAGAGTTCATCGCCTTTTTCAATTCCTCTTCTACAATTTCATCTACTGCTTGTTGCAGTTGCATGTCGAGAGTTAATATTAAATCTTTGCCGCGCTGACCTTCTACAACTACTTCTGAACCGATCACATTTCCTTTTGTATCAGTTGTGAATTGAATTTTTTCTTTTCTTCCTCTCAATATGTTCTCATATTGTTTTTCTAATCCACTTTTTCCCACACGATCATTCCACGTGTAGCCATTTGCTAGATAGTAATCACTATTCTCTCGTGGAATTCCTTCTTCTGAATCAGATATTCCACCAATATAAGAATTAAAAGTAGTTCCAAACATTTTTTTTCGTTCCCAATCAATAACAGCATCAATACCTGATAATTCAAGAAGGTGCTCTGACACTTGGGCATATTCTTCATCCGTGATTCCCTCGTTGACAATAACATGTGGTGATAACTCAAAGGCTTGGTCTAGCTCTTTTTTTATAGCTAATACGTTTAATAATTCTACGTTCCAAGAAATAGTCGTCAGCTCTTGCTCTGTTATACGATCAAGCACTGTTTGATATTGTTCTCCTGTCGTTAATTCTTTTCTATCTTCTTCTGTTAATTTATCTAAGGCATCTTTTGTATTTTTCAAGTACCAATACTCTTTCTTATCCCTTTCATTAATTTCATCCTTAAGTTCTTCTTCATCCTTAATAATCATCACAAATTCGGCTAACTTTTCAGCTAGCTTCAATCGATTAGCAGCAGAATCTCCATTTTTCGGTGGTGTATATGTAATTGATTTCACCGCTTCATTATCTAAGACCACGTCTAAATTACGGTCATAGATTTTACCACGTGGTACTGGTTTTTCTGATGGTGTATTTTCGGTCTGATTAATTTTCTGTTGTGCTTCTTCACCATTAATTATTTGCACAACACCTAATTGGATAACAAGTAACGAAAATAAACCAAATACAAATATAAACAATATATTTAAACGCAATGGTAGTTGCAATCGTTTCTTTTTCTTCTTCTTTTTCTTTTGATCAAGCATTTGAAACCCCCTAGCAAAAATTTACATTATCATTATAACATTTTCTATAAAAGATTTGAATATAGGAATACTTCGATATCTTTAATCTAACCTAATTTTTTGCATCAAAAATGCAACAATTGTATGGCCCAGACCTAATATTAAAAATAAGACTGGCATGGTTTTGATAGCATCCGTTAAATAAACCATTCCAATAAATATTAAGATAGAAATTATTCTTCCACTATTTAAGAACATTTCACGCACAACTAAATATTCTATTCGAAATGCTTTAGCACTCCTTGCCTTACCAATAACATCGTAGGTCATAGATATATACGGAACAGTGAATAATGGATATGAAAGTCCAATAATACCTGCATAGAAAAGTAATAAAAGAAAATTATCAGCAAAGATTAAAATCGTAGTAGAAAGGTAAATGAGAATACCACCAATTAGTATCATTTTTTTCCGGTTATGATATTTAATTTTTTTCGTTACAAGAATGTAAATAACAAAAGAAGTTCCCGATAAGATAAAATGAAACAAACCTAAAGAAAGTTCACTATCGCTTATTCGAAAAACCCAGATGGATATAGCAAATAAAAAAACACCCTCTCTAAATCCTTGGAGAAAATGCGAAACTAAAACAATATTCCAATTTTGATTTTGTTTTTTTTCAATAAATATTTCCCGAATCTTGAATTTTCCAGATACCCTTCGCTTCTGTATGTACCAAGTTAAAAAAATCGCTAATAGAAACATAATAAATGATATAGAAAATATAACAAAATAACCTGTACTGTTATTTAATTTAGATATGATATAACCTGCTAAAAAAGGACCGATCATACCTGCAAAAGATTGCATTGATCCTAGTACCCCATTAAAAAAATCTCTAGTTTCAGGCTCTGTTATTTCAAATGTCAATACGTTATAGGATAGCCAGTAAAAACCTGCACCTACTCCCAATAACATCCCTAAAACTATTGAGTACTGAGAGGATTGCTCTGCTAATAAAAGAACCGATAAATAAAATACAGCTAAGAATATAACACCTAACCTTAAAAGTATTGTGCGATCAATTTTTTTTGCCAATATTCCAGCATAATAAAAAGAAAGAAGTTGCATGAAATAAATAGACAGGTTGTAATAAGCTATCGTTAAGAAACTTTCAGATTGTTTCCATAGGAGGACATTTACGAAGGTATTAGACAAAAAAGTTCCCACAAAATAAAAACAACCGACCAACAACAGTAAATATAAGTCTCGTTCGGTTTGATTTTTCTTTAAAATTAACAGCATCCAAATAAACTCCGATCATATTTAATAGCTATATTTATTATGAGTAAAATAAACAGAGCTATACATATAGATCAAGGAAAGAATTTGGAATTTATAGAAAGAAAAATACTCGAATAAAAATTTATTCGAGTATTTTAACATCTACTATTTAGCTTGTTGATAAAGATCGTTTACCTTATCCCAGTTCACTACATTCCAAAATGCAGCAATATAGTCAGGACGCTTGTTTTGATATTTTAAGTAATAAGCGTGCTCCCAAACATCTAATCCCAATACAGGAGCTTTTCCATCCGAAATGGGAGTATCTTGATTTGGTGTGCTTGTAATTTCTAGTTTTTCATTATTAACAACTAACCAGGCCCAACCTGATCCGAAACGACCAGCTCCAGCTGCAGCAAATTCTTCTTGGAACTTTTCAAAGCTCCCGAATGTAGCATTTATGTCTTCAGCTAAAGCACCCGATGGTTTACCTCCACCATTAGGAGATAGGAGAGTCCAGAAAAGTTTATGATTTGCGTGACCGCCACCGTTATTTCGAACAGCAGTACGGATCGACTCTGGAACCTGATTCAGATCTGCTAAAATTTCTTCAATAGATTTACTAGCTAACTCTTCATGACCACTAAGCGCGTCGTTCAACTTTGTTACGTACGTATTATGATGCTTTGTGTGGTGAATGTTCATTGTTTCTTTATCAATATGTGGCTCAAGTGCATCATACTCATACGGTAAATCTGGTAATGAAAATTTTGACATATCTATTCCTCCTAAAAAGTGATTGAAAAAGCTTTTATGCTTTTTCTCCATTTAAAGAGTATCAAATGTTCAAACTATTTAGCAAATAATAAGGATAAGATTTCTATTTTTAGCGATTTTTAAACAAACAAAAAAACAAGCATCAATGCTTGTTAAAAATGGTGGCTCGGGACGGAATCGAACCGCCGACACACGGATTTTCAGTCCGTTGCTCTACCGACTGAGCTACCGAGCCAAAAGGGATTTTATGTAATAATGGCGGAGGAGGAGGGATTCGAACCCCCGCGGGCCGTGAAGCCCCTGGCGGTTTTCAAGACCGCTCCCTTCAGCCGGACTTGGGTACTCCTCCGCGTGAAATAATATATGGTGGACCCTGCAGGATTCGAACCTGCGACCGATCGGTTATGAGCCGATAGCTCTAACCAACTGAGCTAAGGGTCCAGATATAAAAAGTATGGGGCGACCAGTGGGGATCGAACCCACGCGTGCCGGAACCACAATCCGGTGCGTTAACCACTTCGCCATGATCGCCATAAATATGTAAAAAGAGTAATGGTAGCGGCGGAGGGGATCGAACCCCCGACCTTACGGGTATGAACCGTACGCTCTCGCCAGCTGAGCTACACCGCCATGTGGCTCCACAGGTAGGATTCGAACCTACGACCGATCGGTTAACAGCCGATAGCTCTACCACTGAGCTACTGTGGAATAATTAAATCACTAATGAAGCGACATTTAATAATTTAACATATACTTTTTTTTTAGTCAATAGATTTCTTTAAATTAAATAATATAAATATAGTTTGCAGGCTTGCAAAGGCAAGCCTGCATCTTTTTTTAATGTTTTTCGCCTAAAACTTCATCAGCAATGTTAACTGCATGGTCACCAATACGTTCTAGATTACTAATAATATCAGCAAAAACTATACCTGCTGTTCCACTACAAGCACCTTCATTTAAACGAATGATGTGTTTTTTTCTATATAATCGTTCCATTTTATCTATTTCATTTTCTTTTTGAACAACAGCAAGAGCAGCTTCACGCTCCATATTTTCAAGTGCATAAACGGCTTCCTTCACCGTAACGATTGTCAAATCAAACATGTCATTTAAATCAATCATTGCTTGTTCAGTTATATCGACTTTATTAGAAATTTTGAAGTTGATCAACTCTACAATATTTTCAAAGTGATCTCCAATTCTCTCTATATCACGAACTGCATTGATTAATGCTGAATGTTCTGCACTTTCATGTTCTGAAAATGACGAAGCAGATAATTGTACTAAATAAGACGTAATTTCACGATCTAAATTATTTAGTGCACCTTCTATTTGTAATGCTTTATCAGAATGCTTCGTGTTTAAAGTGTTTAAATATGAACTCGTTTCTTCTAATCCTTTAAAAGAATATTCACCCATTCGAATTACTTCACTCTTTGCTTGATCTAAAGCAACTGATGGAGATTGTTGTATAAATATTGGGTCTAGATGTTTTGGTTTATATTCAACCACATCATCTTCACCAGGTATTAATTTTGTCACGATCAATGCTAATAAACCAATCAAAGGGAATTGTATGATCGTATTGGATACGTTAAAAATACCATGCGCAAAAGCAAGTGTCATCTCTTCATTCAGATCTAACCATGCTTGTATATTGGCAATTAATCTGGTATATAAGCCTAGGAATATGACGACTATAATCGTACCAACTACATTAAATATTACATGAGTTAGGGCTGCTCTTCTTGCGGCAACTGTTGCGCCAATTGCGGCAATAATGGCTGTGATTGTTGTTCCGATATTATCACCAAATAGTACAGGCAGTGCTGCTTGAAGACCAATCGCGCCTTCTGCATAGAGGCTTTGTAAAATACCAATTGTTGCACTTGAACTTTGTACGATAACAGTAAAAACTGTCCCCACCACTACGCCTAAAATTGGTGTTTCTGACATAGAAACTGTTAAATCCTGAAATAATGCTACATCTCTTAGTGGCTTTAATCCACCACCCATTAAATCAAGCCCATAGAATAACGCACCGAAACCAAATATGGACTGACCAATATTTGAAACCTTTTTCTGCTTAAAGAAGAAAAGCATTAAGGCACCTATTGCTAGAATTGGAAGTGCATATGCTTTAATATCAATACCAATGATAAAAGCAGTCACGGTTGTTCCGATATTTGCACCCATTATTACACCAATAGATTGTCTTAATGTCATAAATCCAGCATTAACTAAACCGACAGTTAATACAGTCGTTCCCGTACTAGTTTGTAACAACACAGTTACGACAAGCCCAGCTAAAACTCCCATAAATGGGTTACTAGTAAACCTGTCTAAAATCTCTCTCAGACGATCGCCTGCAGATTTTTGAAGACCCTCACCCATATACTTGATACCTAATAAAAAGATACCTAGGCCTCCAATGAACTCAAATATCATTGCTTGTACATTCAGTTCCAAGATTACTCATCCCTTCAATGTGTCATAGTTGCTGCAAAATTTCTCTACATGTCTACTTTTCGCCCCTGTAATATTTTTTTATAAAATAAAGTAAACACATACCTATCCATTATTAAAGATTTTATAACCATTTGTAAAGATTTTTCTGCAAAAATTTACACAGAATTTACAAACCACCATTATTATAACAGGAAAGAAAATTAGAAGGTGTTTAAACCTTAAATAAATTCATGATGTCTACACTAAAAAAACTCGCCATTTGGCAAGTTTTTTAGTTAATATTTGTAATATCTGATTTATTAATCCTTAGTATTGTTTACTAATTCTTCAACGAGTATACGAGTTCCATCTACTTGAGTAACCACAACAGGTTTGTCTTTTTCCATCCATCTACCTTCTGAAATGGCACTATACCCTTTACCGTCTATTTCTATTGTACCTATTGGACGCATAGGAGTTATGGTCTTGCCTTCTTTTCCAATTAAATTCTTGTAACCTTGATTCATAGATGAATATCCTCGATCTTCTGTCAGTTGATCAAAAAGTGCAATTTTTGTCCACATCTGTCTCTTTTTAAAAACCTTAAGAAACAATAGTGCTGAAAAGCCACCAATAGCAACACCTAAAACAGCATATAACCCTGCAACCCAGTTCGGTGAACTAAAACCAACAGAAATTATCATTGCTATAGCACCAATTACAGCAAGTGTTCCATCATTTAAAATTTTCCCGTCGATAATGATAAGCATAAGACCAATAATATAAATCATCATCATTATGAAAAACATACTCGGATCTAAATAGGAAGCAAAATATACCGTAATAAAACTTAAACCTAATATACTAAAAATGCCTTTAGCATTAACTAAAACTTCACCAATTAGAAACATCGTTCCTAAACCGACAATAAAAAAGCTCATCCAATCTGCTGTTAATTCCCACATAGTGACCCCTCTTTTCTCTATTCATTATTCCCTATAGTTTATCATACGATTATAGGAATCATTAGGTTTCATTTTTAGTGTACTTAATGTTAAACTACATATGAAGTAATTATGCTTATATGAAGCTACAATTTAATTACTTCTCTATTTATCAAAAACAAATTATACTAATGATGGTAGAACTGAAAAATATTACATTCAGAATAGATCTAAAGGAGCGATTTTGTTTATGGCTTTAACGCATAGAAAAAACACAAGGCCTGTCAAAGTAGGAAATGTTATGGTTGGAGGTAAAAATGAGGTAGTAATTCAGTCAATGACTACTACAAAAACGCATGACATTGAAGCTACAGTTAATGAAATAAATCGATTAGAAGAAGCTGGTTGTCAAATTGTACGAGTAGCTTGTCCAGATGATCGTGCAGCTGAAGCAATCCCTGAAATTAAAAAGCGAATTAATATTCCTCTAGTTGTTGATATACATTTTAATTACCGTCTAGCTTTAAAAGCTATAGAAGGTGGCGCAGATAAGATTAGAATTAACCCAGGGAATATTGGTAAAAGAGATAAAGTCGAAGCAGTTGTAAACGCAGCAAAAGAAAAAGGGATACCTATTCGAATTGGTGTAAATGCTGGTTCGCTTGAAAGACATATCCTTGAGAAGTATGGTTATCCTACTGCTGATGGCATGGTAGAAAGTGCTTTACACCATATTAAAATACTTGAGGATTTAGATTTTCATGACATCGTGGTTTCATTAAAAGCTTCAGATGTAACTCTTGCCATTGAAGCATATGAAAAAGCTGCTGAAGTAATCTCTTATCCACTACACTTAGGAATTACAGAGTCAGGAACACTTTTTGCTGGAAGCATTAAAAGTGCTGCTGGTATGGGAGCAATTTTGAGTAAAGGTATTGGAAGTACAATGAGAATTTCGCTTAGTGCTGATCCAGTGGAAGAAGTTAAAGTTGCCAGAGAATTATTAAAAACATTTGGTTTAGCTTCAAATGCTGCTACTCTTATATCATGCCCAACATGCGGTAGAATCGAGATTGACCTAATAAAAATTGCAAATGAAGTAGAAGAATATATATCTACTATAAAAGCTCCGATTAAAGTAGCCGTATTAGGATGTGCGGTAAATGGTCCTGGCGAAGCACGTGAAGCAGATATAGGAATTGCTGGTGCTAGAGGTGAAGGCTTATTATTCCGACATGGTGAGATTATAAGGAAAGTACCAGAAGAAATTATGGTAGATGAATTGAAAAAAGAAGTAGATAAAATTGCAGAAGAATATCTTAAAAAGCAGGAAGAAGAAGAACAAAAAGTATAAAAAAGAAGCGATGTCCTTATCGGACTCGCTTCTTTTTTATGCCGTTTTAATAAATATGAAATACTTCATTTCAGATAATGAACCCTTACGTTTCGTTATCCCGCACAAGTTTTAAGCTTGCTTAAAGACCCGAGGATCTAGTTCCTTGTACAGTATCGTTATTGGTTAAAAGACCGGATCAAGAAAAATCCAAAAAACAAGTGAAACAATACTTATTCCAATGGCAATATTCCCTATCATTGTGGCACCCTTAGTTCTTGAAATCACTCCTAGTACAATTCCGCCTATAGCCATAACAAGAGGCCAAATAAAAAATGATACAATTGATAAGACTATTCCAATCCATCCATACATGGATATAACATCTTCAGTGCTATCCTCATTCTTATTATAGGCGTTACCCATACCGACTGGGGCCATTTCCTCTGCAAATTCAGCTTCATCTTTTTCTTTTTCTATACGGTTATCATAATCGGGTTGAATTTTAACAGTTCCTGAATTGTTGTTATATTGTGGAGCACGGAAGGCTGTATTTTTATTTTTATCATTATTTTCAGTCATATTCAAAACCTCCTAATTTTATAGTAGCGCATTCTTATTATGGGAATTATCTCGATTAAATTACCAAGAAATTATTAGTAATTATAGAATTTTATATAAATGATTTATTGTTTTATAATACTGACACACAATATTAGTATTAAAATTATCCACAAAAAATTCCCTTATCACATTTAAGCGTGATAAGGGAATTTTTTAATTTGCGAATGCTACAGATTGATGTTTTTCAGCATTTTCTTGGATGGTTTCTGCATAAACACTGTTCGCATGACCATTTTTTAATTTGTATTGCTCTAAACCTGCCATACCACGATGATATGCAGTTAATGCTTCATCCCAATTTTCATATTCATGGTGCAAGAAATCTAAATAAACTAAAGATAATTTCATCGAATAATATGGATCATAAAGTAGTTGTTCTTCATACGGTAGGTCAGCCATATCTGCGATCCAAGGTGCCGTATTTTTCATAAACTGTGCCATCCCATATGCATGGCCATACTTTGTTTCAGGTCCGACTAAATTCGGATCAAATGTGTGCCCTGTTTCAACTTTTAACAATTCATAAACTAAAAATGGATCTATTTCATATTTTTCAGCTTCTTTTACTAAATATAAAGCCCAGGATCGCTGGAAATTTCCATCACTGTCTTTTACAAGCTGTTCTGCTGCATCAAAGTAATCCGGCCATCGATTAAATTCAGTTAATGAAACTTCTTCACTTCCAACGGTTGATTGACTTACCATATAATTTGTTTGCGCTTCTAAGTAGCTTTTTTCCGATTCTAGTTCAACTTTTTCGTCATTAAGCACTTCTAACTTTCCTTCATATTGATTTATAGTTGTATAACTCCAACCGATAATTGCTACAAGCGCAATAGTTAATATGACTATTGCTTTACTTTTCAAGTTAATTACACTCCTTTTTATAGGTGTTTTCGACCTACAGCGATTAATATTAAAGGATTAGAAATATAATTGCAAATAATCCACCTCTGTTATTTAACCGAAAACACACACATTTAAACCTTTTTTTCATAAATTAATAAAAAAGCAAAGGAGAGAATACATGTATTTTATTCAAAAGCAAGTAATAAATAAGATTGAAAATCTAAAAGTTAATGACTTACTTTATCATGCTGATCAATATAAAATTAAACTAAATAAAAGCCAAGCACAACAAATTATAGCGTATCTTCAAAGTCAAAATATTGAAACAATTGATAAAGAAACAATAGAAAATATGTGGAAGGAACTAGCTACCATTACTAATAAAGAAACAGCCAAGCAGTGTCAAAAGATTTTTGACAATTTAATAAAATCATATCACTTGGAAAGCTTTTTCAAATAGTATTAATTCCTTTTTAAAAAATAAATTATATTAAATTGAGGATTTATAGATTAAAATTAAAAAGGTAAGCACCTTTTTTCTTGGTGCTTACCTTTTTATTTATTGGTTCAAAATAATCTCTTTTAACTCAGGGAGAAATTTTGATTCTTTTAACATGTTTATCTCAAACTTATATGGAGGCTTTTTATTTTTCTTATCCTCACCCACATAAGGTGTTTCTAAAATCTTCGGTAAATTTTCAAGTTGTGGATGATGAACAATATGATGCAAAGCTTCAAAACCGATATGACCAAATCCAATATTTTCATGTCGATCTTTATGAGCACCTTGTGGATTTTTACTATCATTCACATGAATTACTTTCAAGCGATCAAGGCCAATAATCTTATCAAATTCATTTAATACCCCATCAAAATCATCTACTACAGAGTAGCCAGCATCATGTATGTGGCATGTATCCAAGCAAATTGATAATTTTTGATTATGTGTCACTCCATCAATGATTTTCGCCAATTCATCGAACGTTCTTCCAATTTCTGAACCCTTACCTGCCATTGTTTCTAATGCAATTTGTACATCTTGTTTAGGATCTAAAACTTCATTCAACCCAGATATGATCTTTTTAGTTCCTTCCTCTACCCCAGCTCCTACATGAGCACCAGGATGTAATACAATTTGCTTCGAACCTATTGCTTCTGTTCGATCAATTTCACTTTTTAAAAAACTCACACCTAATTCAAATGTTTCAGGTTTTGTGGTATTGCCAATATTAATGATGTAGGGGGCATGTACCACCACATCTTGTATGTTATGCTCTTTCATGTGCTTTTGTGCTTCTTCTATATTAAGCTCTTCGATTGGTTTTCTACGCGTATTTTGCGGTGCTCCAGTGTAAATCATGAGAGCAGTAGAACCATAGGAAACTGCTTCCTCACTAGAACCTAACAACATTTTTTTACCACTCATCGAAACGTGAGATCCTATTTTCAACATACTTTCCCCTACTTTCTTTATCTCTTATTAAAGCTTTTTTTAATGATTTTTTTCTTTGCTTTTGCTTGTTCATATTTCATTTTTCTTTTATATCCAGGCTTTACTTTTTTAGGTCTTTTCACTTTTTTCCAAGCATCTTTTTCGATATCTGTTTCTGCTCTTTTTCGCTTTGTTCTTTCATTCCATGCTTTAACTTCCTGCCATTCGCCTTTTACAATATCGTAGAATTCAAAGTTTAAACCTTTTTTTTCTAATTGTTTTACAAGAGGTAGATCTTCTTCAGTATACAAATTAATTGCCATACCTTCCATTCCAGCACGGGCAGTTCTACCAACGCGATGCACATAGAAATCGTCTTCCCTAGGTAGCTCTGCATTAATGACGTGACTTACACCTTTAATATCTATACCTCTCGCCGCTAAATCAGTAGCTACAATATACTGATATTTAAGCTGCTGAATATCCTTTAATACACGTTTTCTTTCTCTTTGATCCAACCCTCCATGAATTAAACCAACATCCATTCCTTTTTCAGTTAATTCTCTAGCTAGTGTATCTGCCTGTTCTTTCCCATTAGTAAATATAATCGCAAGATATGGTTGAATAACAGTTGAAATCTTCTTAATAACACTTGCTTTATCTCGATGCTTTAATGGAATTAAACGGTGCTCCATTTTTTCAGGTGCTAACTGGTCATTCATTTGAAAAAATGTAGGATTTGATAGATATTTTTTCAAAAATGGTTGCAGTTTTTCTGGGATTGTAGCTGAGAATACTAATAATTGAAGATTAGGATTTGTTCTAACAAGCATCTCGTCTACTTCTTGAATAAGTCCCAGATCTAACATTAAATCAGCTTCATCTATAACAAAAGATTTTGATTTAAATATATCTAGTGAGCCTTCTTTTATCATGGAAAGTAATCTTCCTGGTGTTCCAACCACAATATGCGGTTGTTCCTTCATTTTACCTACCACTCTTTTTTTATCTGTGCCACCAATTAACAATTTGGGTACCCAAACTTGCTCTTTATCTGCTAGAAAAATAATTTTTTTGATTTCTTCATATATTTGTGCAGCTAATTCTCTAGTAGGAGCTGTGACGACAATTTGTACTTCCTTTTTACTTTCATTAATGTTATTTATTAATGGAATTAAATACGAATGTGTTTTTCCAGACCCGGTTTCTGATTGTCCAATAATATTCTTATGCTTTAGCGCTTCAGGAATCACTTTCGTTTGAATCGGAGTTGGTTCTTTAAACCCCAAATTCGTAATAACATCTAACATCCAAGGATTTAAAGCATACTGTTTAAATGATCGTTTGTTTTCCATAACTATCTCCTTTTTTTCCGTGGTGACCTCTCACCTTTATTTAGGTTTCCTTATTATCTATCACCAATTTTCATCCAATTAAAACAATATAATTTCTTTGTCTTTCTGTTTCATAAGCTTTATAATGAAAGTAATGTGCATTTAATTAAGTTACCAACTTATATTTTACTTGATAGATACTTGAAAGTACAGAGGGGGAAACATAATGGAAGTAATTAAAATAGCACCGCGAGGATATTGTTATGGTGTAGTTGATGCAATGGTGATTGCGCAAAACGCTTTACGGGATCCCAATTTGCCTCGGCCAATTTATATATTAGGAATGATTGTTCATAATTCACATGTTACAAAAGCATTTAATGAGCAAGGTGTCTATACTCTAGATGGAAAAAATCGCGCTGAATTATTAAATGACATTCATGAAGGAACGGTAATTTTCACAGCACATGGGGTGTCACCTGAAGTAAAGGTTACAGCTGAAGAGAAAGGATTAACAGTATTAGACGCTACCTGTCCTGATGTAACTAGAACGCACGACTTAATTAGAGAAAAAGTAAGCGAAGGATATGAAATCGTATATATTGGAAAGAAAAATCATCCAGAACCTGAAGGAGCGGTTGGTGTTGCTCCAGGTCATGTATTCCTTGTTGAGACAGAAGACGATGTAAGAGAATTAAACCTCACTAGTGACAAAGTTCTCGTAACAAATCAAACAACGATGAGTCAATGGGATGTATATGACGTGATGCAACTGGTTAAAGAAAGATTTCCTCAAACCGAAATGGTACAAGAAATTTGTATGGCTACCCAAGTAAGACAGGAAGCAGTTTCTGAGCAAGCGAAAGATGCGGACCTTACACTAGTTGTAGGTGATCCTAGAAGTAATAACTCTAACCGATTAGCGCAGGTTTCAATTGAAATTGCGGGTACACAAGCATATCGCATAGCTGATGTTACAGAGATTCAGTTAGACTGGTTAAAAGGTGTCGACACAGTAGCTATTACAGCTGGCGCCTCTACTCCTACACCTATAACTAAAGAAGTAATAAGATTTATCGAACAATACAATCCATCTGATTCTGATACATGGGATCTAACTACAAAAGTTGGAAAAGATAAAATATTACCAAAAGTTAAAGCTAAAGCTAAGTAAAATTTTACGTTTATTAAAATATTTTCAATTTTAAAAAAGCCGCCATTTATCAATTGGCGGCTTTTCATTGTAAAAAGTACTTATTTTATGAATTTAAACGGCTCTGTTGATATATTTGAAATTGAAAAATTTAAGGTGGATAAATTTTCTTGGAAATATCCCTCTAAATATCTTTTTGTGCTTTCTTTCATTACTTCTTCCACATGATGACCAGGATCAATTAAATTTAATCCAAGTTCTTCCGCATCTTGTGCGTCATGATAACTTAGATCTCCAGTAATATATAAATCCACCTTTCTTCTAACCGCATCTTGAATAAAACCTTTTCCACTTCCTCCAACTATAGCAATTGAACTTATTTTATTCGAAGGATCTCCAACATAACGGAGGTTTGGAACATCTAATTTATCTTTTACATATTCTGCTATTTCTTTTAATGAAAGAACCTCGGGAAGTACTGTAAGTCTCCCTATTCCACTCACCTTACCTTTTCTTTCTAAAACAATAAGATCATAGGCCATTTCTTCATATGGATGAGCTTTTTCTGCAGCTTTTATAATATAATTTAATTGGGATTCTGTGATAATCGTTTCTACTTTCGTTTCATTTACAGCTTGAATTTTATTTTCTTCACCGATATAAGGGTTTGCATCCTCTAATGGCTTAAATGAGCTCAGCCCTCTCGCTTCAAAAGTACAATCACTATAATTCCCTATGGACCCAGCACCAGCTTTTCCTAGTGCTTGTTTTACATCATTTAAATGGGGATCAGGGACAAAAATACTTAATTTATATAATTTTTCACTTTTGGTCGGGATTAACACATCTGTTACTTCTAAATCAAGTTTCTCCATCAACATATCATTTACACCACCATCTGCTATATCAAGATTTGTGTGAGCAGTATAGACACTAATATTATGATCGATTAATTTTTTAATAACCTTACCTTTTGGTTCTGTAAAATTAATCTCAGTTAAAGGCTGGAAAAATAACGGATGATGGGAAATAATCAAATTAATATCATTAGCTATTGCTTCATCTACTACTTTCTCTATAACATCTAGTGTAATCATTACATTTTTAACCACTGCATCTTTATCACCAAGTTGTAAACCAACATTATCCCAGTCGTATGCTAATTCTTGCGGAGCCCACTCTTCCATTGCCGCTATAATATCGCTAACTTTTAAGTTAAACATCATTAAGCACCTCTTTTATTAAAGCTTGTCTTTTTTTAAAAGCTCTTATTTTCTCTATTTCTATTTCCTTTCCTTTTTCTAATTGTCTTAATATATTACTTATCTTTTCCTCTTCCCTTATCCATTTCTTTTTAAAAGCTTCATTTTTCTTTTTTAATAAGAACGGTCCAAAAAGATAATCACTTTCATTTATATTCTCATTATACTTAGTAGGATACTCACATTTAATTGCTACTAATATTTCATAAATATGGCCGTCCTCTTCTATTATTTCTTCATCAATCAAATCATAACTATTTTCACCTAGCCAATTTCTTATTAAATGTGCATCTAAATTAGGTTGCAGAATTAAGCGATCTATCTTATGTAATAAATGTTTTCTTTCATTTAAGATTGCTGTTATTAGTTTTCCACCCATGCCTGCAATTGTTATTTGTTCCACAGCTGTTCCTTCAATAACCTCAAGTCCATTTCCTTTTCGAACAGAAATCCTATCTTCTAATCCATAGTCCTTCACAGTTTTAATCGCTTGATGGAAAGGACCTTCATTTATTTCCCCTGCGATGGCTTTAGCATCATAATACTCTGAGCAAACATAACAAGGTAAATACGCATGATCTGAGCCGATATCAGCAAAAAAAATGGGTTTCTCTAGATATGATGCTACTACCTTTAATCGTTTAGATAACAACTTGTATCCTCCTCGTGCATTTATTCCTACAGTATATATTAAATTTTATCTCACTAAAAATAAAACAAAGCACTCTGGATCACCAGAATGCTCTGTAAAATACTTATTATTGTTTTTCTGCTAACCATGCAGCTAATATTTCAGCTTCTTCAGCAGGAACTAAACCGCCTGGCATTGCTGTACCTTCAATACCATTATTAATAATGTCTAAAATTTCTTCTTCTGAATACTTACTCCCTACATCTTGTAAGGATGGGCCCGAGCCACCTTCTAAGTCTCCACCGTGACACCCTATACAGCTCTGTACAATTTCTTCAGGGTCTGAATTTACAGCCTCTTCCGTTTGCTCTCCGCCTTCTTCTGCAGTTTCAATTTTATCTTGTTGATCTAGCCCAACTACTGCAAATACAATCATAGCTAGAATACCTAATACTGCAATAAGTGCAAATGGTATTATTGGATTTCTTTTCATATGGTATATCCTCCTTATGTATTACATCTAATAAATAATATCAGAAAAATTAATAGCCATTTTGATAATAAACAAACAACTTTAATACATAGTTCTTTTATTTTATTATCCATTAATGGTTGAATACTATATCATTATATCAAACCTATCACTATTTTACTCTAAATATATACTTTCTGAAAGAAAAAGTATCAAAAATGAACAGAAGAATATTATATTATGTATATTATAAAAATAACAAGGGTAATCAACAGCGTAATAACGGCTACTAATTTAACATACTTGTCATTTTTTTTCTTTGCTAAAAACCACCAAGAAGTTGCCTGCAACGTAACCATTAGAAATAATAATAAATTATTATGGAGATACGTATTAATATATAATACTGTTGCTAACAAAATGGTATATAGAAATATTATATAAGAAAAGGAATGTTGCAATTTAGGAATCGTTTGAATATACTTGTATGTTCCATAAGATAACAGAATAGCGATCGACATACTAATTAATGACATAACTCCACTTAAATTCATTAATAGTACAATAAATGGACCAAACAATAACAGGCTATTTAGAAAATACAAAATAAGATGAAATGGTGTACTTGTCTTCTCTTTTTCCTCTTTAACATCACCTTCTGTATAAAGGGCAAGAAGAAAATCACAATAATGTTCTGGAAGTAATTTAGAGGCTTTCCAGTGTTTAATTTCATCAATTATTATATCTTTTTTGTTTTCCTCTTCCATTGCCTCATCTCCATCTTGTATCTATCTATAATGAATTATAGCAAGTTTCTAACTATACTTGTATACTAAATGAAAAATAAATATATATGCTACATAAATTCTTTTAAAAGTAACAAAAGGTGCAATCAACTCAACGACTGCACCTTTATTAATACTATTCTAAAAAGTCCTTTAGACGTTTACTTCTGCTTGGATGTCTCAATTTCCTTAAAGCCTTTGCTTCAATTTGACGAATACGTTCACGAGTAACACCAAAGACCTTACCTACTTCTTCTAATGTTCTAGTTCTGCCATCATCTAGACCAAATCGTAAACGAAGCACATTTTCTTCTCTATCTGTTAAAGTATCTAAGACATCTTCTAATTGTTCTTTTAACAATTCATATGCAGCATGATCAGATGGTGAGGTTGCTTCTTGATCTTCTATAAAATCACCTAAATGAGAGTCATCTTCTTCCCCAATTGGTGTTTCTAAAGAAACTGGTTCTTGTGCAATTTTAAGAATTTCTCTTACTTTATCAGGAGTGAGATCCATTTCTTTTGCTATTTCTTCAGGTGCTGGCTCTCTTCCTAAATCTTGTAATAACTGACGTTGCACACGGATTAGTTTATTAATCGTTTCGACCATATGAACAGGGATACGAATAGTTCTAGCTTGGTCTGCAATTGCTCGAGTGATAGCTTGTCTAATCCACCAAGTGGCATACGTACTAAATTTATAGCCTTTTCTATGATCAAATTTTTCTACGGCTTTAATTAAACCCATATTTCCTTCTTGAATTAGATCTAAGAACAACATACCTCTACCCACATATCTTTTAGCAATGCTCACAACAAGTCTTAAATTGGCTTCTGCTAGGCGTTTTTTCGCGTAATCTTCGCCTTCTTCAATACGTTTGGCCAAATCAATCTCTTCTGCTGCAGAAAGTAGGTCAACTCTCCCTATTTCTTTTAAATACATACGAACAGGATCATTTATCTTAATTCCTAGTGGAACACTAAGATCATTTAGATCAAATTCCTCTTCCTTTGAAAGTTGTTGCATACTTGGATCATGTTCTGAATCCCCTATAATTTCTACACCCTGTTCCCCAAGAAATTCATAGAATTCATCCATTTGATCTGATTCCAATTCAAAATTAGATAAGCGTTCTGCAACTTCCTCATATGCTAGAACACCTCTTTTTTTACCAAGTTCTAATAACTGGTCTTTCGCTTGCTCAAGCGTTAGATCAGTATCTTTTGAACGAGATGGCTTGTTATTTGCCATTTGTGCCCCTCCTTCCAATTCCTACAAAAACCTTTTAAAACTAATTTTTCATTTCTTTTTTTATACGAAGAATTTCCATAGCTAGTTCTGCCGCTTTTATTGGATCATTTTGACGTTCGGCATTTTTTTGTAACTGGATCAATTCTTTGATTCGCTGATTTTCATCTTGCTCTGATTTAATCAATCGTATATAATCATCAATTTCCTGCTCGCTAATCTCCCACTCCATAAAATCCATCGAAAGTTCAACCACTAGTTTTCGAATAGCTTCATCTTCAAATGAAGCTAAAAACTGACTAACATTCGCTTCATGTCCATTTTCATAAAAACCATACAGGTAAGTCGCTATTACTTTATGGTCATCTATATTAAATGAAACACCAAGATCATTTCTAACTTGCTCAGCAATTGTATGATCTTGTAACATATATTTTAATAATTGTCTCTCAGCATTTACATATGCTGGTAATAACTTCTTTCTTTTTCTTGATTTCTGTTGGTTTATTTCTTTAGTATGACCGGTTTGACTATGTTTATCCGGTATTGCCTTATTATTGGTTCGCATTCGAGACTTTAATTCTTCCGTTAGAACTTCCATAGAAATATTATATTCATTTACAAGTTCATTCATATAATATTCTCTTTCAATTGGTTTTTCTAACTTAGCAATTTCATCCATTACTCGTTCAATGTACTGAATTCGATCTCCTTCTTGATGAAGCTTAAAATCTTTTTTAAAATAATCGATCATAAAAGCCATATAGGTTTTACCAGCTTCTATCACATCATTTTTAAATTTATCAGCTCCATAATCCTTTATAAAATCATCTGGATCTAATCCGTAAGGTAATGCAGCAATTTTTACATTGCAACCGTATTTCATGAGTAATTGGCTAGCTTTATAGGTAGCTTCTAATCCTGCATCATCACCATCATAACAAAGTAATACAGTATCAACATATCTACGTAGTAGCCTCGCCTGGGTGTCGGTTAGGGAAGTACCAAGTGTTGCTATCCCATTAGAAACATCTGCTTGATAGGCAGCTATAACATCAGCATATCCTTCAAATAATACAGCTACACCTTCTTTTCGAATAGAACTTCTAGCTAAATCAAAATTGTAAAAAAGCTTACCTTTTTGGAATAAACTTGATTCAGCACTATTTAAATATTTAGGCTCTTGATGTGTAATGGTTCTACCACCAAACCCTATACATTTTCCAATATGATTTCGAATTGGGAATATAATTCTACCTTGAAACCGATCATAGTATTCATCGCGATCATTTACAGCTAAAAGACCCGCTTTTACCATAGTTTGACGGTGATATCCCTTTTTTTCTAAAAATTCAGCTATAAATTCTTTCGCATGTGGGGAAAAACCCAATTGGAACTTTTCAATAGTTTGATCTGTAAATCCCCGTTCTTTTAAATATTTAAGCCCATCTTTACCATCTTTGGAATGATAAAGTAAATGATGATACAATTTTGAAAGCCACTGATATGCTTCAAGAATTTGGTTTGCTTCATCTGACTGATTACTTTCGCTAGATGTAGATATTTGAGGTAACTGTTTTCCAGCTTTTTCTGCTAAAAGTCTTAAGGCCTGCCCAAAGCTATACCCTTCCATTTCCATGATAAACGTATATACATTTCCACCTTTTCCACAACCAAAGCAATGAAATATCTGCTTATCCTGGGTAACAGAAAAGGAAGGTGTGTTTTCTGAATGAAAAGGACATAATCCAAAATAATTTCTGCCTTGCTTTTTCAACTGGACATACTCACCAACAACATCCACGATATCAATGGAACTTCGAATTTCTTCAACTAACTGATCAGAAATTCTTTCAACCATATTTAAACACCGCACCTCATAATAATATAATTCGATTTAGAGTAGTGAAAATCCTGCAAAAATCGACATTTTTTTTATTTTTCTTAATAAAAAAAGAATTTCCTATAAATGTAATACCTCAAATAGCTATATAATAAACTTACTACAGGTTATGTCTGATTGGTATAAAAGCAGAATATCCTTAAGAAAAAAGGAATATACGTAATATTCTACAAAAAACTCCAAATCCCTGCTAATCGATGAAAATTTAATAACTTCGTTTTTATAAAAAGAGTGATTTAAGTTTAATTCTTTTATACACAAAAATTAATTATAATATAATTTGAGGTAAATTACTAATATTTAGTTTAAGAGTATTCATCGTAAAGCCATTTTATACATTCCAAGAGGATTGATGTATCATTTGTAATATTAAATTAGCTGTTTCCTCTACTGCTTTATTGGAAACATCAATTACTGGACAGTTTAATTGATTAATAATACGCTCAAAAAATTCAATTTCTTCTTTAATTCGAACCATATTTGCGTAGCTTGCTTTATCATCAAGTCCCAGACTTTTTAATCTTTCTTTACGTATTCCGTTTAACTTTTCTGGACTAATTTTTAAACCAATACACTTATGAGCTGGTAACTTAAATAAATTTGCTGGTGGTTCTACTTCAGGAACAATTGGTACATTTGCGACTTTTAATTTCTTATGGGCTAAATATTGTGATAAAGGTGTTTTAGAAGTTCTAGATACACCTATTAAAACAATATCTGCTTGTTCAATCCCTCTAGGATCACGACCGTCGTCATATCTGACCGCAAATTCTATCGCTTCTACTCTTCGAAAATAATCTTCATCAAGCTTATGGATTAAACCAGGCTCTTCTTTAGCATGTGTGTTAAATTTTCGTTCCATTGCTTCAAGCATAGGTCCCATAATATCAACACATTCTATATTTTTTTCTGCTGCTTCCTTTTTTAAAAAACCTCTAAATTCAGGATTTACTAGTGTAAAGCCGATCATTGCACCTAATTGCTTCGCATGATAAACTGCCCCACGCAAAACCTCAATATTTTCAACATATGGAATACGGTATAATTCATATTCATTTTCATTCATAAATTGACTTAATGCAGCCTTTATTACAAATTCTGCTGTTTCACCAACAGAATCTGAAACCACATAAATGATTGCTTTTGACATGATTTACACCGCACTCCTTCCATGTTTAAACATTATTTTTGCTGCTTCCATTGTACTTTTGTTAAATCAGCAAAAGCATTAATTCCTTTTGCAATTTCCGTTAAAAGGTTTAAACGATTTAATCTAATAGCATTATTTTCAGTCATCACCATTGTATCTTCAAAAAATTCATGGATAGAGTTAGTTAATTCGCTCAGCGTGTTTAATGCTTCTGAAGCTTGAAGATTTTCTAATTGATTATAATATTTGGGTTTAATTTCAGTCCATTTATTATAAAGCTGTTCCTCTTCTTTATTTTCAAATAAAGTGTTATCAATGTTAGAAGGTGATTCATTTTTCTTTGCTATATTTAAAACACGAACAAATGCTTCTTGCTTTTCCTTGAAGGCTTCCTCTGTACGTCTTTTTCTTAGTATTTGTGCTTTTTCCACCATAAAGGAAATGTTACCTAACTCGCTGCTAATTAATGCTTCTGTTAAGTCAGTTGAAACTCCTAATTCCTTTAGAATATAGGCAGTGCGAGCTTTAAAGAAGGAAACTAAATCTTGAACTACAGCCTCTTTATTAGTCAACTCAATTCCTTGCTCTATCAAAATTTCTTTGACTTCAATTAATAAATTTTCTAGCGAAAAGTCCCAATCGTATTCTTTCACTATTTCAAGAACACCTAATGCTTGTCTTCGTAGCGCATATGGATCCTGTGACCCTGAAGGAATCAGACCTATTGCAAAACAGCCTACAATCGTATCTAGCTTATCGGCAACACTAATGATCGCTCCAAGTGTGGACTCTGGAAGATTATCATTTGCATGTCGTGGAAGATAATGCTCAACAATAGCTTTCGCTACAGCAGGATCTTCTCCATGTATTAGTGCATATTTTTCCCCCATAATACCTTGCAGTTCTGTAAACTCATTCACCATATTGGTGACTAAATCAAATTTATAGATGCTTGCCGCTCGTTCAGCTTGCATTATTTTTTGTGGTGTAAGTTCAAGTCGTTCAGCAATTAATCTTGTTATTTTTTTTACTCTTTCTGTTTTATCACCAATAGTACCCAGTTTTTCCTGAAATACTGTCTTATTTAGCTTCGTGACGTTGGTTTCTATTTCCTGCTTTTGGTCTTCATCATAAAAAAATTGAGCATCTGCTAACCTTGCTCGCAGAACTTTTTCATTACCTTTTGCTACATTTTTAATCGCATGGTCATCCCCGTTTCGAACAAATACAAAAAACGGAAGTAGGCCTCCACTTAACGATTCAACTGGAAAATATCTTTGGTGCTCTTGCATGGAAGTAATTAATACTTCACTTGGAATATCTAAAAACTTTTCATCGAAGGTTCCATATGAGGCTGTAGGAAATTCAACTAAATGAGTAACTTCATTAAGTAACCCTCTTTCTACTTTTACCTTCCAACCTTTTTCTTTTTCTAACTGTTCAATTTGATCAGTAATCATTTCTTGTCTTTCTTCAGCTGAAGCAATGACATGAGCTTCTCTAAGTTTTTCAACATACATTTTACTATCATCTATTCTAATTTCACCTGATAAAAAACGGTGTCCATATGAAATGTTAGAGGTTTTCACGCCAACAATTTCAAATGGGATTACTTGTGTATTCTTCATAGCAACAAGCCATTTGATAGGTCGAATATAACGCAAGGTTTGATTGGACCATCTCATATTTTTAGGAAACTGAATACCAAGAATAATTTTTTTAAAATCAACTAATAATTCATCCGTTGACTGGCCCTCTATAAATTTTTTCACAAAAACATAATTAGTTCCCTTTACCTCTTTAAAATAGATATCATCTACTGTTTTCCCTTGACCCTTTGAAAATCCAATAGCAGCTTTGGACCAAGAACCATCTTCATTTAATGCTATTTTTTCAGCAGGGCCTTTTGCTTCTTCTTCTATATCTGGTTGTTTCTCAGCTATATTTTCAATTGTGACCGCAAATCTTCTAGGTGTAATATACGTATTTAATTTGGTATAAGTGAGTCTTAAAGATGATAGCCATTCCTTTGTATTTTTTTCTAATTGTTGTTCAACATCATTTAGAAAGCGGGCAGGCATTTCTTCTAAACCAACTTCAAATAACACATGTGATTTAGTCATTATTTTTTTCTCCTTTCAACATCGGAAAACCTAGTCGTTCTCTTTCTTCGACATACAATTTCGCAATTTCTCTTGCTAAATTCCGTACTCTTGCAATATAGCCTGTTCTTTCTGTTACTGAAATCACACCTTTAGCATCTAACAGATTAAAGGTATGAGAACACTTAAGCACATAATCATACGCAGGGAAAACTAATCCACTTTCCATTATTCTTTTCGCTTCTTTTTCGTATATATTAAATAATTCAAATAACATATCTGTATCTGACTCTTTAAAAGTATAAGTGGAATGTTCAAATTCAGGTTGATAAAAAATATCACCTACACTAACACCATTTGTCCACTCTAATTCAAATACATTCTCTTTATCTTGGATATATGAAGCTAATCTTTCTATACCATAAGTTATTTCAACAGCTACAGGGTTAGCCTCAAGACCACCGATTTGTTGAAAATAAGTAAATTGAGTAATTTCCATACCATCTAACCAGACTTCCCACCCAAGGCCAGCTGCACCTAATGTAGGGTTCTCCCAGTTGTCTTCTACAAATCGAATATCATGCTCTAAAGGATCTATTCCTAATTTTTTTAGTGAGTCTAAATATAACTCTTGTATATTGTCTGGTGAAGGTTTCATAATCACTTGAAATTGATGATGCTGGTATAACCTATTGGGATTTTGACCATACCTTCCATCTGCTGGTCTTCTTGAAGGTTCAACATAAGCTACATTCCATGGCTCTGGGCCCAAACTACGTAATAAAGTCATCGGTGACATGGTTCCTGCGCCTTTTTCGACGTCATACGCTTGCATTAAAATACAATTTTGATCAGACCAATGCTTTTGTAAAATAAGTATCATTTCTTGTATATTCATTCTTTTACCTCCATTAAATTTTTCCTATATGTAACTGGTGACTAAAAATCCTTAGTAATTAAGGTAATTTTCCTTAATCTTTAAACAATAAATCGTTTGATTCAATCATAGTTCTTTTTCTTAAACAACATTTTCGAGTTGTACAACCAAAAAACCCGTCCCTATGTTTTTCTACTTTATTTGTAGAAAAACATAGGGACGGGTTTTATTCCGCGGTTCCACCCTATTTGTTATTCTTAAGAATAACCACTTTCATTACAATTGCTCCAGAGCGCCTTCCTAATCTTCTTAATACTCAGCTTCCACTATCCTGAGCTCGCTTTAAAAAAAAGAATTAGTACTACTCTCTATCAACACAAACATATTTGAATATGTAAAGATGATACGAAAAAAAGATACTTTTGTCAACGGAAAAACTATTTTAGTAAGTCCAACTGCTTTAAAAATTTTTTTGTTTTTAGATAATAACCACCGTATTGTTCATAATAATCTTCCATTAGCAGATGTAATAATTGTTTATTTTCTTCTTTTACTTTAATAAGTCCAATTCTATCAATATCAACTTCAGAAAATATTTGCAGCAATTTAATAACATTTGCATTTAATGAATAAGCATTCTCATCCATACCAGTACAATTAAGGCAAAGCATTCCACCATTCTTAACAGAAAATGCATGTAAGTTATTAGAATTTCCACAATTCACGCATTGCATAACGACTGGTGCAAAACCCGCTTCTTTATACATCTTCCACTCGTATATCATCACAAGAATTTCGGGGTCTTTCCCCTCTGCAAACCAATCAAACGTTTGTAATAATTGCTTATATAAAAATGGCCGATATTTTTTCTGATCCAATAATTTATCAGTTAACTCAGCAAGATAACTAGCATATGCCGTCAAAATGATATCTTCTCTAATTTTTCTGAATGACTGTATAACTTCACCTTGTTGTATAGTGGCTAAGCTTGAGCCTAGCTGAATTAAAAATTGAGCATGTATAAATGGCTGCGTGATAGCAGCCATTCTACTTTTTGGTTTTTTTGCACCTCTGGCAATTGCTCCAATTTTACCTAGTTGTGGAGTTAAAATAGTTACGATTTTATGAGTTTCACCATAATCTTGTGTGCGGAGTATAATACCGTCTAGTTTTTCGAACAATTACATCACCTATTTCTGTACTCACAAGTGTGTATCTTCTAACTCATCCTCATGGTCTTTGTTTTCATTCAGTTCAAAAGATTCCTCTATCTCTTTCATTAACAAGTAGGCTTCAATATCTCCAGTTTGACTAAAAATTTTCCATGGTACATCGATCACAATAAACCTCACCTTTCTCTGTGAATTTACTTCATTGTGTTCATTTTATAGAATTACCTGTTTTCGTCTTTGCATAAGTAATAATATTTACCATGTTCTCCAAATCATTAATAGGACTAGATAGAAATTCAAGAAATTTAATACTCATCCCGCTTGAAACCGAACTCTTGTAACTGATGTGGTTTATTTCTCCAATTTTCTTGAACTTTAACCCATAACTCAAGGTAAACTTTTGAACCTAACAAACTCTCTATATCACGTCTTGCTCGTTTACCAATTTCCTTTAACATTGTTCCTTGCTTTCCAATAACAATGCCTTTTTGGGATTTTCTCTCAACAATAATGCTAGCTTGTATGAGTAGTTTATCCTCTTCACCTCGTGGATCAATTTTTTCAATTACGACTGCTATTGAATGTGGAATTTCTTCTCTTGTTAAGTGCAGTGCTTTCTCACGAATTAACTCACTGATAATAAAGCGCTCAGGATGATCAGTTACTTGATCTGCAGGATAATATTGTGGACCTTCCGGTAATTTAGTTTTCAAAAGCTCCAATAAATGATCTACATTATTTCCTTCTAGGGCTGATATAGGTACAATCTCTTCAAATTCATACATTTTGTTGTATTGTTGAATGAGAGGTAGCAATGCATCAGGTTCTACTTGGTCTATCTTGTTTATAATTAAATAGACTGGCTGTTTCACATGTTGCAACCGCTCAATAATAAATTGATCTCCTCTACCGTAACCTTCTTCAGCATTAATCATAAATAGAATAGCATCCACTTCATTTAAAGAATTCTCGGCGATTTTCATCATAAAGTCACCAAGTTTATGCTTAGGTTTATGAATTCCTGGAGTATCAATAAAAACTATTTGAGAATCATCTTCGGTTAATACCCCCTGAATTTTATTTCTTGTGGTCTGCGCCTTATCACTCATTATGGCGATTTTCTGACCAATGACTCGATTCATGAATGTAGATTTTCCAACGTTAGGTCTTCCAATAATTGCTATAAATCCTGATTTGAATCCTTTATCCATTTATGTTTCCTCCAAGTTTCTTGTCTATCTATTTTATCTTACTATAAAAAATGGAGTATTTGATTTTTTCGACAAAAAAACACCTAAAAATTAATTAAAAAATACAGATGAAATTTTTGGTAAAAATATGATACATCCAATTATAAAAGCAGCAATTGCACTTATAAATACCGACGCTGCTGCTAAATCTTTTGTGAGTCCAATACTTTCGTTATACTCAGTCGATATCACATCAAGCGCTCTCTCTATTGCTGTATTTACTAATTCTAAAGATATAACAGCTGAGATAGTTAATGTTAAAACAATCCACTCCATTTGTGATAAAGACAAGAACACACCTAGCAAAAGTACAGCAAGAGTTATTATAAAGTGAATTCGAACATTTTTCTCCGTTTTTAATGCAAGAATTATACCATTCCAAGCATAGTAGAATCCAACACGGTCCTTCTTATTACCTGGATAACCCGAACGCATCGAGAATCTCCTTTTGCCTATCAAACATCTTTGTTTCATCCTCTTCTGACATGTGATCATAACCATTTAGATGCAGGAATCCGTGTAAAGCTAAAAAACCTAACTCTCTTTCTAATGAATGATTGTAATCTTTGGCTTGCTCTTTAGCTTTATCAACTGAAATAATAATATCACCTAACATAAGGGGAACATCTTCACCAATAATTTTTAACTCCCCTTCCTTTTCATCCTCTAGAGCAAAAGAAAGCACGTCTGTAGGTTTATCAATTTGGCGATAGTTCTTATTTAATTCTTGAATTTCCTCATTATTTACAAAGCCAACAGATAACTCAATTCGATCAGAGAGATTCTCTTCTTTTCCAGCAAAAGTCAACAGTTTGTCAATTAAATCAATATATTCTTCCGTAACCTCATTTGTTTCATCATGAAAATCAATAATCAAGACGATCATCCTCCTTATTTTTTTCTTCCGTAGGATATTTAATTCTAGAATGATATATCCCATTTAATGTTTCACATATGACCTTTTTTATCTGTTCTAATTCTTGAAATGTTAACGTACTTTCATTTAATTGGCCATCCAACAATCGATCTTCAATGATGGAAGAAACCAATTTAGAAATCTCTTTTTGACTAGGATGATCCATTGAACGTACTGCTGCCTCAACGGAGTCACAAACAGCTACAATTGCTGCTTCCTTTGACTTTGGTTTAGGACCTGGATAACGATAATCTCTCTCCTTGGTATCATTATACTTCTCTTTCGCCTTAAAATAAAAATATTTCAATAAAGTGGTGCCATGATGCTGCTTTGCTATATCTATAATTTCTTTAGGTATTTTATGCTCCTTTAATAACCTTGCACCGTCATAAGGATGCGCCATAATAATTTCAGCACTTTGAGCAGGTTCTAAATAATCATGAGGATTTTTCATCCCCATTTGATTTTCAATAAAATAATGCGGTCTCACCGTTTTTCCTAGATCATGATAATATGCTGCAACTCGCGCAAGTAACCCATTTGCTCCAATTGCTTCACAGGAAGCCTCACTTAAATTAGCTACCATAATACTATGATGATAAGTACCTGGTGCTTCCACTAATAATTTTCTTAAAAGTGGTTGGTTGGGACTTGATAAGGTTAATAATTTTGTGTCTGATATTATTCCTAAGCCCGTCTCAAAGAAGGGTAACATACCAAGCGTTAAAATCGCTGCTAATAACGCAGATAATAAACCATACCCACTATAGGTTAGATATTCAATCCAGGTATATTTTTCGTAGGTCATAAATAAAAATAATAATACGGTTGCAATATTAACCAAAACCACACCGCTGGCAGCTTTTAAAATCGCCGACCTGTCCTTAATATTTCTTAGAAAATATACGCCAGCTAACTGTGAAAATAAAAAGTAAATACCTGCTTCCAAATTCAATAAACCGGGTATTTCTGTATTAAACAAAACACTTCCAATAATGGAATAAACAATCGATAATGCAATTGCAATTCGCTCGCTTAACAGAATCTTTACTAATAAGGATGCCGCAGCAATTGGAACAAGTATATGCAAATGATTGGTAGAAGTCATATATAAACTACTCATCTTTAACATGATAGCAACAAATAGACTAACAAGAACTATCGCACCCATCTTAGCACGATCTAATTTAGCTATCTTTTCATATTCTTTAAACTCTATAAAAATAATAGAGGCAAGTAAAAGAAACAAAATGATTAAGCCTATGACTGGAAAATAGTTTCGTTCACTATCTAATAATCCAAGTAATTCAAGCTCTTCATATATTTCATTTGTAATTAACTGTCCTTCTTGCACAATCACTTCTCCAGCACGAATCATTACTGGTTCAACATTATCTGTTGCTTGCTTTTGAGCCTCGTTAGTGAGGTCTGCAGAAAAAAAGGAGTTTGGTACTATTGCAAAATTCACAATTTGAAATAATACTTCTCTTAATTCTTCATTAATCGAGGCATACTGTAATTTTTGATTGATATCTCGAATTACATTACTTTGTTCCTCACTTCTAACCCCATTGTCAAATGCTTCATACAAGGAGGTTGTTATGAGTTCTTGTGCAAGTGTACGTTCATTATCTGTAGAATCTAACAAAATCCGCCATTGTTTGTTAGTTATATCTGCATTATTTATTTCAGGGCTTAATATTTGCTTAAGCTGATCTAATTCACTTTCTGTGTTTACGCCTTCCTCAGTTGAGTTAAGATTATCTTCTTTAATCTTTTTAACAGCTTCAAATATTTCCTCAACAAACCCTATTCTTTCTTCCGTTATTTCAGTTGAAATCTGGTACCTTTCTTCAATAGATTGCACGACTTCTCTTGTTCGTCTCTCAGTTTCCTTCTCATTTTCAATTGTTATGGGAGCACGAATGGTTTCCTTGGTTGTACTAAATTTCTCCATATCATATGTTTGTGTATACACATTAGGAAAAGCAAGGATAAAGAAAGTAATCATAATAAGTAAGATGGCTCCGACTTGAAGAAACCATTTTCCCTTGCTAATACGATTAATGATATTACTCAAACGTGTACTTTTCATTTAAATTCTCCTTATCTGAAGAAGGAAGTTTAAGTTGTTTAAGAACCATCTAATATTATTCTAATAGAAAAATAAGCCTCTATGTATGAGGCTTTTTGTGTTATTCTTTTTCTTCATAAGCTGCAATTACTTTTTGCACTATCGGATGTCTTACCACATCTGACTGTTGTAAGAAAGTGAAGGAAATATCGTTTACATCAGCTAATTTATTTTTTGCTTCAATTAGACCAGACTTAACTCCTTTAGGTAAATCGATTTGAGTAATATCACCCGTTATAACCATTTTCGAGCCAAATCCAAGACGGGTTAAAAACATTTTCATTTGTGCGTTTGTAGTATTTTGTGCTTCATCTAAGATAACAAATGCATCATCTAACGTTCTTCCCCTCATATATGCTAATGGTGCAATCTCTATAGTGCCTCTTTCTATTAGTCTTAAGGTATGCTCTGTTCCAAGTACGTCATGAAGCGCATCGTATAATGGTCTAAGGTATGGATCAACCTTTTCCTTTAAATCACCAGGCAAAAAACCAAGACTTTCTCCAGCTTCTACTGCTGGTCTAGTTAGAATAATTCTTTTTATTTGTCCTTTTTTTAATGCATGTACAGCCATCACAACTGCCAAATATGTTTTACCTGTACCTGCTGGACCAATTCCAAAAACGAGATCGTTACGCTTAATAGCCCGAATATAATCTCGTTGTCCTATCGTTTTCACTCGTATAGGCTTTCCTTGGGCATTTTTAGTAATTTCATCTTCAAATAAAGTTTCTAATTGCTCAATTTTATCTTTTTTTGCTAAATCAACTGCGTACACGATATCTCTTTCGGATATGTTTATCCCTTTTTTAATAATCTTTAACAAGCTTTGTAAAATAACTTCTACTAATTTTACATCCACTGTTTCTCCGGAAATACGAACATGTTCACCTCTAGAAACAATCGATACCTGTAATTGATTCTCTAATTGTTTTAGGTGTCTATCTTCTGTACCAAATAAATTAAGTGCTTCACTTGGTTCTTCTATTTTTAAGTCAATTATTTTTAAATCCTCTGGCATAATCAATCTCCTTGGGGTAATGGTTGTTTTATTGCAATATTTTCTAATACTGTAAAGTATAGAGTTAATTTAACTTTACCACTGTCAGCACTTTCGTGCAAAACTTTTTCAGTTTCAATTTTTGAGCCGTTTGGTAAAGCCATTTCTAATTTTCTTCTAGCTTCCTTCATTCCGAGTTTTTTTGCTTCATTCTTTGTATATTGTATACTTTTTTGCTTAACTTCATTTACATTAAATGTTGAAAATGTAACAGGTATTTTCCAGTTTAGAAAATAAAAATTCTTCACTACCTCTTCTATTTGATAATCATCAAACTTTGAATTATTAAAATTCCAAATTGGCAACCTTTTATTTCCAACACCTAAATAATATTTCGAATAAACTTTACCTGTTAAAGTAGAAAATTTTGAACTTAATGGAACTTCAATTATACTTTTATACCAAACCTTAGCGATAATTTCTCCTTTTGTAATACTTTTACTTTTCTTATTTTTATCTTCCTCTTCATTCTCTTGGTCATTGGAAAATGTATAATCTGAAGAAATAAGTAAATCACCCTTTTGTACTGTGTCATTTACCCTTACCACCGGTTTACCTTTTTCTACGAATAAATCAACGATTACACCATCTTTACTTGCTACCATGTCACCTTTTCCATTATCTTTTTCAGTTTTTTCGTTACTTTTTTCTACTGCTTGTATATTTATTTGAGTACCTTGTTTACTAATCTCCACCCACATTAAGTCTGGAACCTCATGTAAAATTTTTGCTTTTAATTGTTCATTAGATAGACTTGTCCAATGAAAACGACCAACTTCAACATTATTTTCCTCTAATATGGATCTCATTTTTCGATTTAAATCCTCATTAACACCCTTAATTTCAATTTTCCAAATAATGTTAGATAATATAAATACAATCAATATTGCCATTACTATAGAAAATAGAAATGCTTTTCTTTGAAAAAAATTAATAATTATAAATGGTAACCCCCATTTCCCTAAAAATTTCAATTTACATTTTCGTCCTATTCTAAGTTTTCTTAAAGTACTTATATCACGATGTAATATTTCAGCTTGATAGGAATTTTCACTGATCATTTTAACATTCCACATCGGAATATTTTGTAGGGAACATTGTTTTATAAATGAAAATGCATGAATACCTTCAATTTTTACAGTTACATAACCCTTCATCCATTTTTTATTGTTAAACTCCATGATATCCTCCTGATTTTTTATTTTTCTAATTCAAAAGTTACATCATTTATTTCACCTTCAATTAACACTTCATCATATAGCATCATTTTTAATACAAAAGCATTTCCTACTATTTTGACTAGACCATTTTGAGTTTTGATATGTATTTCTTTTTCTGAAAAAAATAATAATCCTTGATGATTTTCTACATAAGCATGCAAAGACCCAACCATCGTTATTTTTGGTAACCCAAGTAATACATCATCAGGTAAATCGAGAATTCTAGGTAAATTCTTTTTAAAAATACTAAACCTATCTCGCATTGATTATTCCCCCTTATCAAACTTTATGTGAAATACTAATAATCAGAACTTTTTGTAGTCAGATTTCATGAGTCTACAATAATCCATAAAAAAAACCGCAGTAGATTATGTCTACTGCGGTTCATTCCTTTACAACAAAGAAAATAGATTATTTTATTGTATGCGACCATTAATCTTTCTTTTTGGCTGTCTTGCTTTTGGTGGTCCTAACACTTCTGCCATTACCACACTCTGCGCTATGCCTTTTGTGGTTAACTGATTTCTTATAGTTAAAGAAGAAGGCATTTGCGATTTAGATGTTACTTTTTTCGGTGGTGTTACACCTTTAATTGCGTCATGCTTTGATTTTTTTAAGCTTTCTTTACTTTGAAGCTGCAACCTATCACGCATTTGCTCTATTTGATTTTGTTTTTGATCTTTAAAATCTTTCATCTCAGCAGAGTTATCTGTTTGAGCTTTAGAGTTCGTTTTAGCTTGTTTTTCTAATTCTGCCCGAGTCAAAGTTGTTTGCTTATTTTCCCTAGATTGTCTAGGTGGCTGACTTTTGGGTTGTTCTTGTTTTTTTTGATCCTCAGATTTAAACAATCCAAAAAGCCAAGCCATCACAGCAATTGCTGGGATAATAAAGCCTAAAATATCATCCATGATACACCATCCTTTCAAGGAGAGTTAAACAATAATTATTATTCATCGTCCTCATGGTCTGATTTTGACAGTTTTCCAATAGAATCGCGCATATCGGTATCTGCATCAATGTTTTGATAGTTCATATAATCCATAACACCCATTTTACCATTACGTAATGCTTCCGCTAGTGCTTGTGGAACTTCAGCCTCAGCTTCCACAACCTTCGCTCTCATCTCTTGTACTTTGGCAACCATTTCTTGTTCTTGCGCTACTGCCATTGCACGTCTTTCTTCTGCTTTTGCTTGGGCAATATTCTTGTCAGCTTCAGCTTGGTCAGTCTGTAATATCGCACCAATATTTTTACCGATGTCAACATCAGCAATATCAATCGATAGTATTTCAAAAGCTGTCCCTGCATCTAAGCCTCTACCCAAAACATTTTGAGATATGGAATCTGGATTTTCTAATACTTTTGTATGTGCTTCTGAACTACCTATGGTACTTACAACACCCTCACCAACACGAGCAATAATGGTTTCCTCACCAGCACCACCAACAAGTCGATCGATGTTAGCACGAACAGTAATTCTAGCTAATGCTTTAACTTCAATACCATCCATAGCGATACCTGCGATAAATGGAGTTTCAATTACTTTTGGATTAACACTCATTTGAACTGCTTCAAGAACGTCACGTCCAGCTAAATCAATTGCAGCTGCACGTTCAAAACTCAATTCAATATTGGCACGGTGTGCAGCAATAAGTGCATTAACTACACGGTCTACATTACCACCTGCTAAGTAGTGACTTTCAAGCTGGTTTGTAGTTACGTCAATGCCAGCCTTATGTGCTTTAATAAGTGGATTAATAACGCGAGCTGGTACTACTCTTCTTAATCGCATCCCTACAAGTGTAAAAATACTTACCTTAACACCAGCAGCTAAGGCGCTGATCCATAACATTACTGGAATAAATGTAAATAAAATTGCAACCGCAATTACTATTAAACCTATTCCAACTATCGGTAATAAAGTTTGAATATCCATATTTCATCCTCCTAAAAATTATTCATTTATATATTTAACAACAATACGTGATCCCTCTACCTTAAATATTTGAATAGGTTGATCAGTATCAATAAATGACCCTTCTGTCACTACATCTAACCGTTCACCATCAAAAACACCTATACCAGATGGTCTTAAAGGAGTAATAGATTTACCTACTAAACCAATCAATTCTAAACGATTGGTAGAAGATACATATCCTTTTTCAGTCGTAGTAGCGTCTTGTAGAATAATGTGTCTAAATAAACCTTTTTCATAGCCCATTGTTTTAAATAGGACTACAGATACTAGAATAGATGCTAATAATGCAATACCTATACTCATTGCCATATGGCCAACATCATCTGTTGACATAAATAATGCACCAGTCATCGCACCTATTCCTACAAATCCTAGTATACCCCCAGGAACAAATAATTCTGCAATAATTAAACCTATACCTAGAACTAATAATATTACAGCTTCTAATCCTGCTAGCCCTGCCACAATATGACCATAAAAAAATAAAACTAAAGATAGTAATCCAATTGAACCTGGAATACCAAAACCTGGCGAATAAAGTTCTACAATTAAGCCAATGCTTGCTAATGATAACAAAATGGGAACCACTACTGGGTCTGTTAAAAATCTAGCAATATGTTCAGCAAATGTTAACTCTGATTCAATTACTTCTGCATTAGACAAATTTAATTCTAATAACAGCTGTGTACGATGATTAACAATTGCATTAGCATAGTTAACCTCCATCGCTGTCTGGGCATCTAACGTTAAAAACTCACCCTCCGGAGCACCTAACTCAGGTAAATCCACACCGGCATCTGCCATAGCCCTTGCGTATAGAGGATCTCTGTCTTTAGACTTCGCTGCCCCTGTCATATTAGCTATCCATGCAGATTGTGCTTTTTTATCCGCTGCAGTACCATCTCCGTTTATGACACCACTAGCTCCCATGTTAGCTTGAGGCTTCATATATATATTATCTGTATTTAATGCTATATAGGACCCAGCAGACAAAGCTTTTACTGTTATAAATGAACTAGTCTCTATATCAACGTCCTGCAATATTTCACCTATATTTTGAGCTGCATCTACACGACCACCTGGCGTATTAATTTCAAATATGATATGGTCTGCACTAGCTTCAATAGCTTCATTCGTTGCTCTCCGAATAAATGCTTCTAATCCTCTCTCAACCGTATTTTCAATCGGTATAATATAAACAATTTTTCCTTCACCGTTTTCTTGAGCATTAGCTTCGAGTGGATAACTGAAAATAGAAAAAACAACTAATGCGAATAACATCGGTATATAAACCAATCGAAGAGCTCTCAATATACTGATCCTCCTTTCATGTTGTATTTTTAACTTACGAATGGATACTATGTATACGTTTAACATTTAATAAAGTTTCAATTAATTTATCCTTATTTAGTGTATCATAATTTTATAGAACATACAGAATATTAACCAGATAAAAATGCAAAAAAACCCTCCGTTAAATTAAAACGAAGGGTTTTTATCATAATGCGTTAAACTAAAAAATTTAGCTTAAGTGTTTTTGAACTAACTTATTTACAGTTTGGCCGTCCGCTTTGCCTTTTACTTTAGGCATTAACGCACCCATTACTTTACCCATATCTTGCTTAGATAAAGCACCAACTTCATTAATCGTTTGGACAATAATTTCCTCTAATTCTTGTTCTGATAGCTGCTTTGGCATATAACCTTGTAATACTTTAATTTCTTCATCAAGTTTATCTACAAGATCACCGCGGCCAGCTTCTTTAAATTCATGGAGGGAATCCTTACGCTGCTTTAACTCTCTTGCTAAAACAGTTAATTCTTCTTCTTCCGACAAAACGTCTTTTCCAAGTTTAATTGCTTCATTTTGCATTGAAGCTTTCACCATTCTGATAACACTTAAAGTAAGTTTATCTTTATCTCGCATAGCTTGCTTCATATCTTGGTTTAGACGTTCAACGATAGTCATGATTTGCTTACACCCTCTTTAAAATTTACGCTTTCTAGCAGCCTCTGATTTTTTCTTGCGGCGCACGCTAGGTTTCTCATAAAATTCACGCTTACGATATTCAGACAATGTGCCCGATTTAGATACACTGCGTTTAAAGCGACGAAGAGCGTCTTCAAGAGACTCGTTTTTACGAACGCGAGTTGTGTTAGACATATTAATTTCCCTCCCTCCGAAGCATCGAAAAAATGAATAGATATATAAACACATATATCTTCAATCATTATAATATAGGTCTAGTAATCGGTCAACATATTTTCATTACTAGACTTAATTAATAGTCTGAATCAGAGGTTTTTCCGGCAAGAATAGCTATACCTGAACTTGCTCCAATTCGTGTTGCACCTGCATTGATCAGTGCTTCTGTTGTTTCCAAGTCTTTTATCCCACCTGAAGCTTTTACACCCATCTCACTACCAACAGTTTCACGCATCAGCGTAATGTCTTCTACAGTCGCTCCCCCACCAGCAAAACCAGTAGAGGTTTTAACAAAGTCAGCACCAGCTTTTTTTGCAATTTGACATGCTGTGACTTTTTCCTCATCAGAAAGTAAAGAAGTTTCAATAATAACCTTAACTAAGGCTTTTCCTTTTGCTTCTTCAACGACCGCTTCAATATCGGCTTTCACTACATCTGTTAATCCTGATTTTAGTGCACCGACTGGGATAACCATGTCTACCTCTGTAGCTCCATCTTCTATCGCTTGCTTTGTTTCAAACTGTTTTGTAGCAGTTGAGGTGGCACCTAAAGGAAATCCGATTACAGTGCATACTTTTACAGAAGTATCTTTAAGCGCATCATAACTCGCTTTTACCCACGAGGGGTTAATACATACAGAAGCAAATTGATACTCTTTTGCTTCATTTAGCAATTTATCAATTTGTTCCTTTGTAGCATCAGGCTTAAGTAACGTATGATCAATCATACCAGCTAAATTATTTTGCATTAAAAATTTCCTCCTTGCTTGAAATATATTTGTAGTAATATAAAAACTTGTAGTTGTTTCCATATTCCCTTATTGTGCATAAAGAAAACTAACTGCTAAATAGACACCTCACGTACAGTAGGAGCATCCATTACTTTAACAAATTGCCCTTGATTATAAGGATAACCCGCTTCTGTTAGCTTCACTTTTACGATTTGCCCGATCATATCTTTAGTTCCTTCAAACTTAACTTTTAGATAATTATCGGAATACCCAATTAACTGATTTGTTTGATCCTGCTCTGATGATTCTTCAGGAATCACTTCTAACACTTCATTCTCAAATCGCTTTGCATAAGCAAGAGCCTGTTCATTTGATAATTGGATTAATTGTTGTACTCTTTTATTTTTAACTTCATCTTCTACTTGATTGTCCATTCTTGCTGCGGGTGTACCAGTACGCTTTGAAAAAGGAAAAACATGAAGCTCTGAGTAACCAATTTCTTTAACAAATGATATAGTCTGATCAAACTCTTCATCCGTTTCGCCAGGAAAACCAACTATAACATCCGATGTAATCGCAAGATTTGGTAACGCATTTTTTATTTTATCTACTTTTTCTTTATAAAAACTTGTCGAATATTTTCTGCGCATACGTTCTAGAACTGTATCTGATCCTGCTTGCAACGGGATGTGTAAGTGACGGACAATTTTTTCAGATTGATCTAACACCTCAATTACCTCGTCCGTAATCTGACTAGCTTCGATCGACGAAATACGAATCCGCTTTAAGCCCTTTACGTTTTTTTCTAACTCTCTTAATAACGTTGCAAAATTATAATCTTTCATATCTTCGCCATAACCCGCAGTATGTATACCGGTTAGAACAATTTCCTTGTAACCTGCATCTACAAGTTGTTGTGCTTGAGTCATTACGTTCTCTGGGTCTCTCGATCTCAGTAAGCCTCTAGACCAAGGGATAATGCAGAATGTGCAAAAATTATTGCAGCCTTCTTGTATTTTTAAAGAAGCACGTGTTCTATCAGAAAAATCTGGAACATCCATTTCTTCGAACACTCGATTTTTCATAATATTTGCAACACCGTTAATTGGTTCACGATGTTCAAGGTGATCTTCAATATATTGGATCATTTTACCTCGTTCTTGTGTACCAACGACAACGTCAACCCCAGGTATTTCCATAATTTCACCAGGAGATGTTTGAGCATAACAACCTGTTACACATACAACCGCATCTGGATTTTTACGAATAGCACGACGAATAACTTGTCTGCTTTTCTTATCACCTGTGTTAGTAACCGTGCAAGTATTAATTACATAAACCTCTGCATGATGGTCAAACTCCACACGTTCATATCCTGAATCTTTAAACTTTTGCCAGATTCCTTCTGTTTCATAATGATTAACTTTACAACCCAAAGTATGAAAAGCCACAGTTGCAGGCATTCCATCACCTCATTTCTTCAAAATAAAAGGATACACATGACAAAAAATAACTTGCTGCCGTTTCTGTCCTTAATATCCTTCGTCCTAAACGAACAAATTCAAACTTATTTTGTTTAAATGCTTCAATTTCTTCTTCAGAAAATCCACCTTCTGGACCAATACACAGTAAAACTTTAGATTCTTTTGATATATTATTCAAATGATCGTATAACATAACTGGATTACTTGATCTTGCTTCTTCTTCATAAGCAATTAGTGTTACGTCATAATTTTCACGTAAATCTAATATTTCTTGTAATTTTTTCACAGGAGTAATAGTTGGGATTACAGTACGATGAGATTGTTCGCTAGCTTCTTTTGCAATTTTTTGCCATCGAATTAGCTTTTTTTCTGCTTTTTTTGCATCTAATTTTACAATAGAACGTTTCGCTTGAAATGGAATGAATTCAACAGCTCCAAGTTCTGTTCCTTTCTGTATAACCCACTCCAACTTATCACCCTTAGGCAAGCCCTGTACAATAGTCACATTAATTGGTAATTCCACTGTTTCTTCTAACCATTTATTAATTTTAACATCTATCTGATCTTTTGAAACAGCTATAATTTCACATAGAGCCGCTTTCCCTCGTGGATGATTACATATTATTTCAGCACCTACATCCATTCGCATAACATTTATGATATGGTGTACATCATCACTGGTAATAGCTGCATAATCTTCCGTCCAATTATTTTCAGGAACAAAATATCGTTGCATCAAGAGCTCTCACTTTCTTAAGGCCTTCTGGCAATAATAGAAATCCAGTCTTCCATTTGGTTAATTTCTAAAATTTCAAAACCTGCATTAATTAGGCCGCTTTTAACTTGATCCTTTTTAGCTTGGATAATTCCTGATGTAATAAAAATACCACCACTTTTCAAACATGAAAAAGCATCTTTTTCAAATCTCAAAATTATTTCAGCTAAAATATTTGCTACAATGACATCTGCTTTTGTAGTTACATTGTTTAATAAATTATTTTGTTTAACATGGATTTTTTTCTCAACCTTATTTACTTTTGCATTTAATTTAGCACTTTTTACAGCTACCTCATCTAAATCATACGCAAAGATCTCCTGTGCACCAAGAAGTGCTGAAGCAATACTTAATACACCTGAACCACAACCTACATCCAAAATTGTATCATTTGATTTTACGTATTGCTCCAAGGCTTGAATACTCAACACAGTTGTTGGATGTGTACCAGTTCCAAATGCCATTCCAGGATCTAATTCAATAATTAATTCATCACTAGATACTCTTTGATAGTCTTCCCAGGTTGGTGTGATTGTAATTCTCTCTGAAATTTTGACTGGTTTATAATATTTTTTCCAAGCTGTAGCCCAATCTTCTTCATTAACTTCACTTAGTGTGATGCTATTTCTACCTAAGTCTATATCATAAAGTAATAAGTTATTAATAGCTTGTTTAATTTCGGCAACAGTTTCTCCTAAGAAACTATTAACAGGTAAATAAGCTTTTAATAAAACTCCTTCATCCGGATAGTCGTTTGGATCTAACTCATAGATTTCTCCATAAGTATCTTCACGCTGGACATCCAATTCAGACTGGTCTTCTATTACAACTCCACTAGCACCAGCTTCATGAAAGATATTCGAAATCGGTTCTATCGCTTCGTTTGTAGTATGAATACATAATTCAGTCCATTTCAAAGAGATCATCTCACTTTAATTAAATTTTAATATAGCTCTTACTCACCCTTAAAAGCTCTTTTTACGCGTTGAAAAAAAGAATCTTCTTGTTCGTCAGCTGGTTGATTACCACTCAATTCATTAAATTCACGTAACAAATCTTTCTGTTCATCACTAAGATTAGTTGGCGTAATTACTCGAATTTTAACATGTTGATCACCTTGACCGTAGCCTCTCACGTTTGGAGCACCTTTGCCTTTTAATCGGAATGTTTTTCCTGTCTGTGTTCCTGCAGGGATTTTTAATTTTACTTTACCATGAACAGTTGGAATTTCAACTTCATCGCCTAAACCGGCTTGTGCAAATGTGATAGGCATTTCACAAAAAATATGGTCTCCTTCTCTTTGGAAAAATTCGTGAGGTCTAACTTGAATAACCACATAAAGGTCTCCTGAAGGTCCACCATTTACACCTGGTTCACCTTGTGCAGAAACTCGAATTTGTTGGCCATCATCAATTCCAGCTGGAATACTAATGTGTATTTTCTTTTGTTTTTTAACTTTCCCTTTTCCTCCACACGTATGGCACTTATCTTCAATCATTTTTCCAGTACCTTCACAGTGATGACAGACACGTTTATTTACTACTCTGCCAAAAGGAGTATTCTGTTCTATATTGAGTTGGCCGGAACCATTACAATGTGAACATGTTTTTGGTTTTGTACCTGGTTTAGCTCCTGAACCATCACATGTATTACATGTTTCATCTTTTGGAATATGAATATCAGTCTCTTTACCAAAAATAGCTTCTTCAAATCCAAGGGCCATTGTATATTGAAGATCAGCTCCTTGCCTTGGTGCATTAGGATCTCTACGTCCTCCACCACCGAAAAACATATCAAAAATGTCACCGAATCCACCAAAGTCTTCAGCACCGCCAAAACCTTGGCTTTGAGGTCCAGCATGACCAAATTGATCATATTGAGCTCGTTGTTGCTCATTACTTAAGACTTCATATGCTTCTTTTACTTCCTTAAACTTCGCATCGGTTCCTTCTTCTTTATTCACATCTGGATGATATTTTCTTGCAAGCTTTCGATATGCTTTTTTTATTTCTTCTTTTGAGGCATCTTTGGATACACCAAGAACCTCATAAAAATCCCGCTTACTCATTGGTTAATCACGCTCCCGCTCTTGATTTGCATAAGGTTTATCATAACATTGAAACTATTTAAATAGCAAACATTTATCTTGTTCAATCTTGTGATAAAAAGGCAATTTCCTACCTCACATTGAAAAAGTCAAAGTCATAACAAATCTGACTTTGACTTTTTCTACTACCATTTATTTGATCACTTTTTCTTATTATTTATCTTCTTTCTTATCTTCTTTCTTTTCATCGTCTACTTCTTCATAATCTGCATCAACAACATCTTCATCAGAAGAAGCTTCACCCTCACCTTGATTTGCTTCAGCTTGAGCTTGTGCTTGTTCATATAGCTTTACAGACAGAGCTTGCACTTGTTCTTCTAGTGCATTTTTCTTCTCTTGAATTTGCTCTTGATCGTTATCTTCTATCGCTTTTTGAAGCTCTTCTTTAGCCGTTTCTGCTTTTTGTTTCTCTTCTTCAGAAACTTGCTCTCCTAGATCTTTCAACGTTTTATCAGTTTGGAAGATTAATTGTTCTGCTTCGTTACGAAGTTCAATTTCTTCACGACGCTTTTTATCTTCTTCTGCATTTTCTTCAGCATCCTTAACCATTTGTTCTACTTCTTCATCAGATAAACCTGAAGAAGACTTGATTGTAATGGATTGCTCCTTGTTTGTACCCATATCTTTAGCACGAACATTTACAATACCATTTGCATCAATATCAAATGATACTTCGATTTGTGGCACACCACGAGGTGCTGGTGGAATGTCAGATAATTGGAAACGTCCAAGCGTTTTGTTATCTGCAGCCAATTCACGTTCACCTTGTAACACATGAATGTCTACTGCTGTTTGATTATCAGCTGCTGTAGAGAACACTTGTGAATGACTAGTAGGAATTGTTGTATTTCTCTCAATAAGTTTAGTTGTTACTCCACCCATTGTTTCAATACCGAGTGATAAAGGAGTTACATCTAATAAAACAACGTCTTTTACGTCACCTTGTAATACACCAGCTTGGATAGCTGCACCTAGAGCAACTACTTCATCCGGATTTACTCCTTTTGAAGGCTCTTTACCAATTTCTTTTTTAATTGCTTCTTGAACAGCAGGAATACGTGTAGATCCACCTACTAACAAAATTTTATCAATTTCACTAGCAGCCATGTCAGCATCTTTTAAAGCTTGACGAGTTGGCCCCATCGTACGTTCTACAAGATCAGTTGAAAGTTCATCAAATTTAGCACGAGTGACATTCAATTCTAAGTGTAAAGGCCCTGCATCTCCTGCAGTTATAAATGGCAAGGAAACTTGCGTTTGAGTAACACCAGATAAATCTTTTTTCGCTTTTTCAGCTGCGTCTTTTAAACGTTGTAACGCCATTTTATCCTGGCCTAGATCAATACCATTTTCTTTTTTAAATTCTGACACCATATGATCTATTAATACTTGGTCAAAATCATCCCCACCTAGACGGTTGTCACCTGCAGTAGAAACAACTTCAAATGTTCCTTCACCAATATCAAGAATGGATACATCAAATGTACCTCCACCTAAATCGTAAACCAATACTGTTTGATCTTGATCAGCTTTATCTATACCGTAAGCAAGTGCCGCAGCAGTTGGTTCGTTGATTATTCTCTCAACTTCTAAACCTGCGATTTTACCTGCATCTTTAGTAGCTTGACGCTCTGCATCATTAAAATAAGCTGGTACTGTTATAACAGCTTTTTCAACAGTATCACCAAGATAATCCTCCGCATAGGATTTTAGGTGTTGTAAAATAATTGCAGAAATTTCTTGTGGAGTATGTTCTTTTCCTTCCACCTCAATTTTGTAATCCGTACCCATATGACGTTTCACTGACTGAATTGTGTTAGGATTTGTAATTGCTTGTCTTTTCGCAACTTCCCCTATTTGTCTCTCACCATTCTTAAATGAAACAACCGATGGAGTAGTACGGTTTCCTTCTGGATTAGGAATTACTTTTGATTCTCCACCTTCCATTACTGCTACACATGAATTTGTTGTACCTAAATCAATACCAATAATTTTTCCCATGAATAATTTCCTCCTTCTTTAACCTATGTAACTACTGATTTACTTTAACCATTGCTGGTCTAATTACTTTATCTTTTAAAAGATATCCTTTTTGCATAGTTTCTACAATTTGATTGGATTCAAATCCTTCTTCCTCCACTTGCATGACTGCTTGATGGAGATGCGGATCAAAAGTAGCTCCATTTGTTTCTATTTCTTCTACACCTTCATCTTCAAAAACCTGCTTAAATTGTCTATAAACCATTTCTAGTCCTTCTACTACACTTTTCGCAGCAGGGTCACTAATTTCGACCTGTAAAGCTCTCTCGAAATTATCCATTACTGGTAAAAGCTCTGTAACGACTTTTTGTGATCTATATTTAAGATCTGCTTCTTTTTCCTTTTTTGTCCGCTTTCTGTAATTATCATATTCAGCCTGAACACGAAGTAACTTTTGATAAATTTCATCTTTTTCTTGTTCAGCCTTTTTCAGCTTATCCTCTTCCTCTACCTCAGACTCATCACTTTCATCTATAATTTCTTGTTCAGGTTGTTCAACATTATTATCCTTTTCATCGTCATTAATGTTGTAATCCATTTCTTCTTTTTCTTCCATGATTGTCACCTCCCAATAATCAACACATCTATATATCTTTAATTCACAAATAATTCCTTGACGACTATAACATGAGTCATATAATTTTAAAAGCATATACCTTTCATGCGGTGATAAATATTATAAGCATATAGCCGTCAAAGCAAACACGTGCAAAAAGAGTACAGTCTAACCATACCCTTTTTACCTAACATTAATACCAAGAATGAAATGTTTTGGATAATCGACGTGAGAGTACATTTAAAACTGAGATTACACGTGAATATTCCATTCTGGTTGGACCAAGCAATGCAATAGTTCCCATTTGTTCCCCGCCAAGAGAATATGTGGCTGTAATCAAACTGCACCCTTGCATTTCATCCAATTTATTTTCATGACCAATAGAGACTTGAATTCCTTTGTCAGAAGATCGTAATAAATTGGCGATTAAATCTTCTTGCTCCATAATTGTATACAGGGACTGAATTTTATTTATATCTTTAAATTCAGGTTGCATCATTATATTTGTTTTACCACCGACATATAACTTTACTGGTTGTTCCTCTAATAATGCTTCTTTTAAATAGGAATATGTGGTAGCAAAATCATCACTATGCTGTTTGAGCAAGATGGTGACTTCCCCGTATAACTTTTCTCTTAATTCGATGATCGGCACACCAACTAATCGGTCATTCAAAATATTAACAAGTTTCTCCAGATCACTTGTCTTAATACCCGCAGGAACATTAAAGAATCTGTGTTCAATGTGTCCTGTATTTGTAATAAGGATTGCTACGGCCGAAATGTTAGACATACTGACAATTTGAATTTGTTTTAAAGTCGTATCGAAAACTCCCGGCCCCAAAACAATCGATGTATAATTTGTCAGATCAGAAAGGATACCTGCTGATTTTTGAACTATTTGTTCAAATTCAACCATTTCTTTCTCAAAAGTACGCTGAATCGTATTCATCTCTCCTTGTGATAATTGAAATGGAGAAATTAAATGATCAACATAGAAACGATAGCCTTTTTCTGAAGGTACTCGCCCTGAAGATGTATGGGTTTTTTCGATAAACCCCATTTCTTCTAAATCAGCCATTTCATTTCTTATCGTAGCAGGGCTAAAAGTGATTTCATTCTTCTTTGCAATAGCTCTTGACCCAATTGGCTGGGCAGAATGAATAAACTCATCAATAATAACTTGTAGAACTTGAAGTTGTCTGTTTGTAAGCATCGATGATCACCTCTGTTAGCACTCTTTATCAATGAGTGCTAAATCTATTTATAAATTATCAAATGCGTTCTCAATTGTCAATCTATAAACTCTCAAAAATTTTATCATCTAACAAAAATTCTTGAAAAACTTCATTTCCAAACAACATACCTGAATCCGTTAATTGTAATTTATTGTTGTTTATCACAATCCATCCCTTTTTAAATAGAATTTCATAAGATTTCTTATATATATCTAACATTGGAATCCTATACTTATCATAAAAATCAGAAAGTGACACACCTTCCATTTTCCGTAGACCTAAAAACATTTCTTCTTCAATTTGTTCCTTTTTTGAAATATATTCTCGATGTAATATTGGAGATCCCTTATCATGCACAGCTTTTACGTAACCTGGGAATGGACGAATATTAATAATTCGCTCATTTCCTAAATAGCCATGAGCACCAGCACCAAATCCATAATAATGATTATTATTCCAATAGGTTAAATTATGCTTACTCTCATATCCGGGAAGCGCAAAATTACTTATTTCATATTGTTTCACTCCACGCTTATTCATTTCTGTTCTTAAGTGCTCGTACATTTGTGCTTCTACTTCTTCTGGTGGTTTAGTTAAGCTTCCTTTTTTATAGCGTTGATAAAAAATAGTTTTCGGCTCTATTTGTAAAGAATATGCAGAATAATGCGGTAGTTGAAAAGATAATGCTTCTTCTAGTGTTTTTTCAAAATTTGAAAAACTTTGATTAGGTAAGCTGTACATTAAATCGATACTAACATTATCAATGCCTGATTTTTTTAAATCATTTACATTTTGATACACATCTTTTATTCGGTGTAATCGGCCTAATTCTTCTAGCATTACATCATCAAACACCTGTACACCCATTGAGATTCGATTCACACCTGCATGCTTAAGTATCGATATTTTCTCTGCATCTAGATCACCTGGATTTGCTTCAAAAGAATATTCCTCGCAATTTGCTACATCAAAGTAATGATCAATCATATTCACTAGTTTTTTCAACTGGGCAGTATTTAATGCAGTTGGAGTTCCGCCCCCGACAAAAATAGTTTTCATGTACTGTTTTTGCGCAGGAAGTGCGTATTTCAATTCCTTTTCTAAAGCTTCTAGATATTCATCTGCCATCTTTTCTTCATAAAAAAATTTAACAAAATCACAATAATGGCAGATTTTCTCACAAAACGGTATATGGATATAAACTGATTGGACCATTGATTTCCTCCTACCATACATGCATTTTTAGAAAAGAGCATGTACAGATATTATATAGTCATATGTTATAAATTTATAATTTTAAACACTATTTGTATTGAACAACAAATTTTTAAAAAGAAACTTCTATAAAACAGGGAAAAGTCACCGAAAAGTTTCAGTGACTTTATACTTCCCTGATACATATATTCTTTTAGATCTGAATATTAATCATCATCCATTTTTAATACAGCCATAAATGCCTCTTGGGGAACTTCTACGGATCCCACCATTTTCATTCGTTTCTTTCCTTCTTTTTGCTTTTCTAATAATTTTCTTTTTCTTGAAATATCCCCACCATAACACTTTGACAATACGTTCTTTCGCATTGCTTTAATAGTTGTTCTTGCAACAATTTTATTTCCGATTGCGGCTTGAATTGGAACTTCAAATTGTTGTCTAGGGATAAGATTTTTTAATTTATCTGCGATTTGCTTTCCTCGTTCAAATGAAAAGTTTCGATGAACAATAAAAGACAACGCATCAATTGTTTCGTTATTAAGCAAAATATCCATTTTAACTAAATCTGAGGACTTATAACCAATTAGTTCGTAATCAAAGGAAGCATAACCCTTTGTTTGTGACTTCAATTGATCAAAAAAGTCATAAACAATTTCAGCTAATGGAATTTCATAAACAATATTTACTCGATTATCGTCTAAATACTTCATGTCCATAAAATCGCCACGTTTTTTCTGGCAAATTTCCATTACAGGCCCTACGAAATCATTAGGAACCATTACTGTTGCTTGCACATAAGGTTCTTGGACTTCCTGAATTTTTTGATTATCTGGCATAAATGAAGGATTATCAATCGTCATCTCTTCGCCATCAGTCTTAATCACATTGTATATTACACTTGGTGCAGTTGTTATTAGATCAATACTGAATTCTCTTTCAATTCGTTCTTGAATAATTTCCATATGAAGTAACCCTAGAAATCCACAACGGAATCCAAAACCAAGTGCTTGTGAAGTTTCCGCTTCATATTGTAAAGATGAATCGTTTAATTCTAATCGTTCAAGTGCTTCTCTTAAATCATTATATTTATCTGCATCAACTGGGTATAACCCGCAGAATACCATTGGATTAAGTTTACGGTAACCAGGTAAGGCTTCTTTTGTAGGACGGTTAGCTAAGGTGACCGTATCACCAACTCTTGTATCTCCTACATTTTTAATAGATGCAGTTAAATATCCTACATCACCAACATGTAATGATTTTTTTGGTAAAGGCTTCGGATTGAATACACCAACTTCATTTACTTCAAATTCTTTTCCAGTGGCCATCATTTTTATTTTATCGCCAACTTTTACGCTACCTTCTTTTACACAAATATAGGCGATTACCCCGCGATATGAATCATATAATGAGTCAAAAATAAGTGCTTTTAATGGTTCATCTTCATCACCACTTGGTGCCGGAATTTTTTCTACAATTCTCTCCAAGATTTCGTCAATTCCAATTCCCGACTTTGCACTTGCAAGGATTGCTTCTTCCCCATCAATACCGATGACATCCGTAATTTCTTGTTTTACTCTTTCAGGGTCTGCACTTGGCAAATCAATTTTATTGATAACAGGAATTATTTCTAAGTCGTTATCTAGGGCTAAATATACATTTGCTAGTGTTTGAGCTTCAATACCTTGGGCGGCATCTACCACAAGAATTGCACCTTCACATGCTGCTAAACTACGGGAGACCTCATATGTAAAATCGACATGTCCAGGAGTATCGATCAAGTGAAAAAGATAGTCATCCCCGTTTTCTCTTGTATATGTCAATTGTACCGCATTTAATTTTATCGTTATTCCTCTTTCACGTTCTAGATCCATTGCATCTAAAAATTGTTCCTTCATTTCACGTGAAGTTAACGCTTTTGTTTTCTCTAAAATTCTGTCAGCTAAGGTAGATTTCCCATGATCGATATGAGCAATAATGGAAAAGTTTCTAACCCTGCTTTGATTTCTCTCGTTTGCCAATATAATTCAACTCCTATTTTCACGCAACCATACTTGCATTGATTATAGCAGTCAAAAATATTACTTTCAATAGGGAGCATTAGTCTACCTTTTTATATAAGGTTATTTTTCACCTTATAGAACCATTAAGAAGTACTTTTAGAAGAATTGATCGTTTCAATCAATGCCTGTGTGCCATAAATAAATTGATCAAATACCCATGAAGAAGCGGCTGCGGCTTTATCTGCAATTAAAAATACGTTTCCGTTTTGTTTTTGTGGCATTTCATCAGCTTGTACTTCTTTTATAATGGCTTCTTTGTCCACTAGTTCAGGTTCAGATTCAGCCTCTGAATGAATTACAATACTTTGATCCCTAAGATCATTATTATTATCTTTACCACCGACAAATACACCGATTGAAAATATACATGCTAGTAATAATATAAACAATATTGAACGCATTTTTATTGCCCTCCTTCATTCGATACTTTTTCTGCATTCCAGTAATAATCACTGAACACTTCTGCTAATGCTTGAGAAGTACGGTTTAATTCTTCCATTGTGTTATCTACCCCGCCAAATTCAATCGTTAATGCGTTATCAGATAGATCTTGATTATATACACCATTTCGCCCCTCACCGCTATATTTTTCGACTCCTCGAGAGAGACCAGGGTATTTCTCCTCAAGTCTATTATGCAGCTCAGACGCAAGCTGATAGTTCTTTTCAAAGTTAGGATTATTTCCACCGATTACAAACATCAATTTCGCATAACTTTCATTATTTATTTCTTTCGTAGTAATGTCCTTTCGCATACTGTCACGATGCAAGTCAAATATATATTGAATTTCTTTGTTACTTTGAAGTACTGCTTCGACAACTTCTTTAGATGCTGGATAAGAATGAGTAGAATAGTTCCAGTTTTTATCGACTAAGATCTGTCCAAAATCAGTTTTATCTACTTGTGTGCCAACTCCTTGAGCCTCCAAGCTTTTTGCAAGCTGGTCACTTACCTTTGTAATATTGACTTCAGGGTGAAATGCCTCATTAGGATCGTTGGAATCTTTTAAATATGGGAGAAAGGATTCTCTATTATGTGTGTTATAAAGCAAAACGACCTTCCTATTTCCGGTTGTTTTTTGATTTTCGTTTGGCTTTACTTCTTCTATCTCTTCCTCAGGTACAGTTGCCTCTCTTTTTTCTACTACGATATCTAAAGAAGGTGATGATTCTGCAGATAAATTTGTGTAATCTGTTCCTTCTCCAGCAATTAAAATTTGGCGATCATAGGATTTAAATCCAGGAATTTCTCGTCCAAAAAAACTTCTCGCATCATTTGGCCTTATAGCTGTCGTCGCTTCAAAAGCAGTTTCCCAAATATCTATATTTGGATAGTCAACAGGTAACGCGTGTTTATATACTTTACTTTCCATCTCAAATAAATGAATAAAAGAAACCCCATCAATATGCTTTGTCCAATTTTGTAAAAACGAAGACGAAAATCTATAGCTAGGAGCTATAGAAGTTAAAGCACCAATTAAAAGAAAAACTACAACGACAAAAATGATATAAATACTACCTTTTCTTAAAGTATTTTTAAAAGTAAATTGCATTGATCTAATAGGTCGATGTCGCATAAGTTCCTCCTCTCTATCACCTCTCTTAAATCTATGAGGCCTTAATAGAAAGTAGAACTAAAAATCAGGAACTTTATCTTGTATAGCTGCCGAAATTATCTAATGTTACATTCTCATGTAGACTAGCATTAGTAGCTTCAGCAATTAAATGAGCCATATCTTTAATATATCCATCAATTTCTTTTGGGGTTACCATTAAATTATGGCCTAAAGGGGTTAAAACCTCCTGCATAAGAGCTCTCTTCTCCGTCTCCTTTAAAGTTCCAAACATTCCTAATATAGTTTCCTGTCTATCTTTAGTTGGCATATCTTTTTTTGTTAATACTTTTTTTCCAAATACCATACCGCCTGGTGCTAATGCTTTTGAGGGTCTGTCTATTTCTTCTAATTCTCTACCAATATGTTTTAATACATAGTCCATTGCATCACTTGCTATAGTAACGGCATCCACCACTGTAGGAACTCCAATAGCTATTACCGGTATACCCAATGTCTCTTGACTAATTTCTTTTCGGGTATTTCCTACTCCTGAACCCGGGTGAATTCCAGTATCTGAAAGTTGAATAGTCGCATTCACGCGTTCTATTGATCGTGATGCCAATGCGTCTATCGCAATCACAAAATCAGGCTTTATTTCTTTAATAATTCCATGTATTAGCTCACTTGTTTCAATACCTGTCACCCCCATAACACCAGGCACTATTGTGGAAACTCTTCTATATCCGTCTTTAACATAGGAAGGTTCATGTACAAACAAATGGTTGGTAACTAAGATTTTATCCATCACTATAGGCCCTAATGCATCGGGAGTTACGTTTCTATTACCGAGACCAACTATTAATCCTGATGCGTTTGAGTCAATTCCACATTCATTCATGATTTGTGATAGTTCTTTTGCAAGCACTCTAGCAGTTTGTTGCTGAAGCTTTGTATCTTGCTTTTTGATTGCATCACTATAAATGGTGCGATATGTTCCGGGTTTTTTTCCTATTTTTTCTGCTCCAATTTCATCTACTATCACTTTAGAAACTGTAAAACTTTCTTCTTTTTTCTCGCTATAGGAAACACCCTCAATTTCCTTTTCTGCTGTTCTGGATTGATTAACCATTTCTCTTGCTTCTGTAGCTAAGTCTGTGCGAACATTCATATCTTTTTTTGTGTTTTCATTCAACGATAAACTTCCTCTCTTTAAAATGAATTTGATGATAGTTTTACCAAACATTATTAAAAAGATTCGTTATTCTAATGGATCCATGATATTTATATTGAAAAGATTGGTTTGCTTTGGTACAATTCATTTGACCTAACTATTTGTTTTGGTATGTTTTATGATGGAGGTGAATAAATTGGCTAATATTAAATCAGCAATTAAACGCGTACGTACGAACAATGATCGTCATGCTAATAACCAACCGATTAAATCTGATATGCGTTCCCAAATAAAAAGTGTTGAATCTTTCATAGAGAACAAAGATGTTGATAACGCTAAAACTGCACTAGTATATGCAGTTAAGAAAATCGATAAGGCAGTTCAAAAAGGATTGGTTCATCGTAATAATGGGAACCGTCAAAAATCAAGACTTACTAAAAAAGTAAATGATTTGACTGCATAAGCATCATTAGAATTTAGAGAGTACAGTTTTGTTCTCTCTAACACAAAAAGGAATCCATTATTTGGATTCCTTTTTTGTATTATCCTATATTAGATTTATTAATAATCAAATCGTAAAGTAACAATTCAAAGCTTAATTGCTTATCCATTCTTCCCTGTTTCATATCACTATCAGCTTCAGTGATAAATAACAACGCTCTCTCTAACTCCTTCCTAGAGTACTTTCTCTCTCTATTCATTGATAGTTTCACTACATACGGGTGAATTTTTAGATATTCAGCTATTTGTTTTTGGTTATAGCCCTTTTCTTTTAATTGTTTAATATGGATTAGATTTCTAATTTGTGAAGCAATTAAAGCAAGTAAAGCTATTGGCTCTTCATTTAATTTCTCAAGATCTTTATATATATGTATAGCTTTTGACAAGTCTTGTTCGAGTACCGCATCCATTAATTTGAGACCAGAAGACTCACCTATATGTGAAATTAATACATCCGCAATATCTTCTGTTATCATTCCGTTTGGTCCAACATACAAAGCTAATTTCTCAATTTCTGACTGTAAAAACATTAGGTTAGTACCTGATTCTACTTTTAATCTTTCCAATGCCTTAGGCTCAAAATTCACCTGAAATTGATCTGCTATTTGTTTAATCCACTTATCAATGTCCCACTCTTTAACGGGATCACATGAAACATATTCTGTTTCTTTCTTTAATAATTTTGCTACTTTTTTTCGCTCATCTATTTTTTCATAAGAAGCAATCATGATAAAGACGGTATACTCTATAGGATTTTTCAAATAAGCTTCTAATTCAGGTAAATGATGGTCCAATTCATTTTTGGGCGGTTTTGCTTTTAAAAAAGTAGGGTTCACTGCAATAACAACTTTTCTCTCTCCGAAAAAAGGAAATGTTTCCACATCAGATATAACCTCTTGAATAGAAGTTTCTTCTAAATCATAAATCGATAAGTTAGTTTCTCGATCATCCTTACTTAACACCTTATTCAATATTTCATTTTTTGTGTTTTCAGTCATAAAAACTTCAGGTCCATTTAAAAAATATACATTTGATATTTTATTTTGTTTAATTTTTTTTATAGCTTCTAAATAGTTCAACACATTCCACTCCATAATATTACACTTTGTTTTATGCTAAACTGAATATTCGTTTTGTGCAAGAATAAGTTGAATTAATTATTAATATGTTTTATGGTATAATAAGTTATAATTGTTTTACACTTGCTGCAAATGAAATCCTTTTTGTATTTTTAGTAAGAAGTTTTCAATCCTTTTAAAAACAGTTTCTCATACGTAATCTTTTACGTTTCTTTGGGTGGGATTGGATAAAAATTAAAGGGAAGTAAAAACTCTACTCCCCTTTTCAATCTATATTAACGTTATTTCAATTTGACCTAGGTTTCAAAAGAAATAACGGTGTTTTCTTACAATATAGATTGACCTTAATTACAAATAATATCGATGTAAACTCTTGCTAACAAAGGGAATCAATTTTAATCGTTGGTTACATAACAAAAAAACGTGAAGGAGGAATTTACCATGAATGAATTCGAAAAAGACGTTCAATCTAAAAGACATGATTTATTTGATTCAGGAGCTGGATTTGTCTTTTCATTCTTATTTTTTATGATTATATTTTTCATTGGTGTTTTTGCAGATGTAATCGGATCATAAGTTTTATTTAATGAACGAGGAGGTCTTCACTTGCCTTCTCGTTTTTGCTTTTTATTAAATTTAATTATCTATCTTCTTCCCTTCTTATTCTGTATGTTATTCATAAAAGTAAAAAGCGTGCCTTCCTTTTTTGTATACGAATAAATAATTGCTCCAGATTGATCGGTTCTTAAAACAGCTATTTCTTTTTCACCCAGTCGTTCTAATACTTCTTTATTGGGATGGTTGTAGCGATTATTTACTCCTACAGAGATTAAAGCAGCTTTTGGTTTTACACCTTCTAAAAACTCATCTGTTGTTGAGGATGAACTTCCATGGTGGGACACTTTTAAAATATCACTACCTAAGTTAGGATATAATGACATTAGTTCTAACTCAGCCTTCTCTCCTATATCTCCAGTAAATATCCAAGTATACGGACCGAACCTTGAACGTAAGACTAATGAATTATCATTTTTATCAAAATTATCCTCTACAGGAAGTAATACTTCTATTTTGTGACCTGCAATGGATAGTATTTGTCCGCCGGTTAAATGGTGAAATGCTGTTTCCTTATTATTTATGATATATTCACTTATCCAAGCTTTATCAAAATATTTAGTAGTAAATACTTTATCAACAATAAACTCATCTAAAATAAAAGGAACACTCCCAATGTGATCATGATCATCGTGACTTAAAAATAATGCGTCTATCTTTGTGATACCCTTTGATAATAGAAAAGGTTTGATTATTTCTTCAAAATTTTTATTTGATGGCTCTGTAAAATTTTTCGTCATTGTACCTGCAGCATCAATCATAATAACACCTTTTCTGTAGGGTAACTCGATAATGATCGCATCACCTTGCCCGATATCTAAAACAGTTATTGTGCCTTCATCGTTAAAATAAGGAGAAATAGATATTCCTATTAATAATACCGTTATAGAAACACCCACGCAAAAAGCTCGAATCTTTTGTTGTCTTTCCCAGAACATGAAAAATACGATGATCAATATATAATATAAAAAAAACAATGACATAGGGAATTTACCAACTATTAATGGATAATATAAACTCTCATCTATTCTTTCAAGAATAGTTGAAAAAAGGGATTGAATTTTCACAAAAAAATAATCAAATAATTGTGGTATGACTGGTAGTGCTGAAAATACTACCATTAGTAATGATAAGGGGATTATAATAAAGCTAAAATAAGGAATGTAGAGAAGGTTTATGGCGATAGCTAAAGGATTAAACGTATAAAAATGGTAAAGTTGAATTGGCAATATTATCAATAAGCTTATTCCACTAATTTGAATGATAATTTGAAGATAATTACCTGCCTCATGTATTATTATTCTAGATAAAATAATAGCAAAGGTTACAATAAAAGAAAATTGAAAACCTAACTGATAAATTGAATAAGGATCTACCAACAACATAACTACAAATACGATACTGAGTATATCTAAAGAAGAAAAAGCAAATTTAAATTTCAATTGAATTAGGACAAATAATGCTAATAAGCAGGAACGCCAAACAGATGGTGCTTCTCCCGCAATTAATGGATAAAATAGGAGTAGAATGAAAAGAACACATTGTGACTTTTCTTTTGTAAAGAACGGAAGTCTCAGCATGAGCATATAAAACATCAGAATAATTAAGCCAACATGCAATCCAGAAATTGCTAACAAATGGGACAGATTCCACCTTTGAAATAAAGCAATAATTTCGTCATCTAGACCTTCTTTATCTCCAAATATCAAGGCTCTAATCCAACTAGAAGTATATGTGCTGTATCTTTTTTCTACGTAGTTGACTATTTTTCTTTTGAAATCGTAAATAACATTAATTTTTCCTTCGTTCCTGCAAGCAATATTCTCTAATGTACTAATAGTATAGGAAGCTTTTATTCCACTATTTACTAAATAGCGTTGATAATCAAATTGGCCAGGGTTTTTAGCAAAATTATTTTGAGCAGTTAAATTTTTCAGAACACATACACTGCCAGTTTTTATTTCATTATTACTTTGTAAATTGTCTTTCTCAGTTAGAAAGTATGTAATCATAATATCGGAATTAATTTCAGTGGGCTGGAATTGGAAATTTATTAATTGAGGAGTAATTTTAACTTCAGAATGGATCTTACCATTTATTTCTTCTATATATGGGGGTATTTCCCTACTGGATTCAGTTTGAAGATACTCGTAATAAAAATAGATAATAGTGGAGGCGAGGATAATAAGAAGCAAGAAGAGCATGTTTATTTTTTTCTGTTTGTAAAAGAAAAACATAGCCAATAAATAGGAGAAAAGAAAGATAGTTGAAGAGTGTGAAGCTATAATTGCAATTGTGATCGTTATGACAAACCAATAAATATTTCCATACAAGCCATATATCTCCTTTCCTTGTCTTAAACAAAGCAAAAAGTGCATAGGCCATTCCCATGTAATTGAACTTTTCTATGCACTAGTGGCTGATTTACTTTTTATTTAATTGTAGATCAATAAAAGTCTGTTCAAGAGCAATTTTTTCAAAATGCACTCCTGCTTCTTTGAATAACTCTAATGCATATGGATGATTGTGATAATCTTCTGCATAGTAAACGGTTTTAATACCACTTTGAATAATGGATTTACAACAATTCAAACATGGAAAATGTGTCACATATATTTCCGCATTCTCAGTTGATGCACCAAACTTTGCGCATTGTAAAATTGCATTCATCTCAGCATGAATCGTTCTAACACAATGCCCATCAATAACATAGCACCCTTCGTCAATGCAGTGAACACTTCCAGTCACACTTCCATTATATCCTCCAGCAATTATTCGCTTATCACGGACAATTGTTGCTCCTACCATTAATCTCTGACAGGTACTTCTTAGTGCTAATAAATGGCTTTGAGCCATAAAATATTGATGCCACGATATTCTTTCCATCGTATTCACTCCCCTACTTTAAATCATCTTATTAAGTTTACTTACTGTGTTTTATTTCGTCAATATTATGGTACAAGAATATATTCCTTCATTTTTTCTACTGTCTTAGCACCTATTCCAGAAACCTGCTCTAAATCTTCTATTACTTTGAAGTGTCCATATGTATCTCTATGCTCAATAATTGCTTGAGCTTTTACTTCTCCTATTCCTGGAATACTCTCGATTTCATCTGCTGTAGCGGAATTAATTTTAATTTTGGAACTTTCTTCTCCTACAATGGATAAATTAAGATTAGTTGCTTCATCTATCGGATAAACAACAATGACCATCTCATCATAAACCTTTTGCGCTAAGTTGATCGACGCTTGATCACTTTCACTTGTAAATCCTCCAGCCACTTTTATTACATCTTTTACACGAGCTCCTTCTTTCATTTCAAAGACTCCTGGACTGACTACTTCCCCTTTAATGTCTACAACTAATACTGATTGATTTTCTTCTGGTACATTAGCTGCTTCTGCTTGCACTAATTCTTCTATTTTTATCTCGCTTTCCGCAACTTTTTTGGGTTCGGTTGTGTGATCATATATGACCCACCCTACTATAAAAAAGAAAATGATGATATAGAGGCTGTATTGCTTTAGAAATTTCAGTAAATGCAATTGAATCATAGAATTCATCCTTTGCTCATAAAATTAGTGTAACTGCCTAAAAATGGAGGGGAAAATTTATGAAGTGTGGAGTAATAGGAACAGGAAATATGGGTGGAATTTTATTAGAAACGTTTATAGATTCGAACACCTATCAAGAGAAGGAGCTTTTTATCAATAATCGCACAATTGAAAAAGCTTATAATTATCAAAGAAAATATCCTAATATCCATGTGCTAGAAGATATTTCAAAGCTGATAGCTAAAGTCGATATCGTTTACTTATGTGTAAAACCACATGAAATGATTCCGATCATGCGAAGCATAAGCAACAGCCTATCCAAAAATTTCATTTTAATCTCTATCACAAGCTCAGTAGCGGTGGAAGATATGGAAAAATTGTTAGATTGTCAAGTGGCTCGTTTCATCCCTAGTATTACTAATCGAGCTAGAGCAGGTGTGAGCCTTGTTACATTTGGAGAAAACATGAGTAACTCGACGAGAAGTATGTTATTACGGAAATGGGAAAGGTTCAGTAAACCTACTGTTATCGAGGAAAAAAATGTAAGGATTGGTTCAGATATCGTCTCCTGCGGACCAGCTTTTTTTGGATTTCTAGCGAAAAAATACATCGATGAAATTAAAGAGAACACAGATTTAACAGAAGAAGAAGCCATGAAACTTATGGAGAACATGTTCATTGGTTTTGGAAGCTTATTGAAAAAAAATTACTACTCTTTGGATGAATTGATTAACAAGGTTTGTGTAGCTGGAGGTATAACGGGTGAAGGTATAAATACTATAAATGAAGAAACTCCCTTACTTTTCAAACGATTAATTGAGACAACACATGGAAAATTTAAAAAAGATAAACATCGCATTGAGGAAGCCTTAGGAGATAAAGAATAAGAAGGTATTAAGTATTATATAACACTATTCTTCTTTTGCATAGTTTAAAAGTACAATACACCAAATGATTATAGAAGCTCATTTGGTGTATTGTTTTTTGATCTTTTATAGTTTGAATCGTTGAATTACATTATTTAACTTATCAGCAAGTGTAGACAGTTTATTAGAACTATTAGCTACTTCCTCCATAGAAGTACTAGTTTGTTCAACTGATGCTGCTGTTTCTTCAATTCCTGCAGCTGATTCTTCAGAAACAGAAGCTATTTCTTCAATTGATTGGTTCATGTTATCACTGTTGTCATGGATTTTTGTAAGGCTTGTAGAAATATTTTGAATACTCGTTGCCATCTCATCAATCTGATGATTAATTTTTCCAAATATTGAGCCTGTATTAGCAACTTGATCCATTCCAGCTTCCACTTCTTTATGTCCACCCTCTAGAGAGCGTGTCACATGATGGGTTTCATTTTGGATATTGCTAACAATACTTGTGATATCTTTAACAGAATCTGCTACTTGTTCAGCGAGTTTTCTTACTTCATCTGCTACAACTGCAAATCCTTTTCCATGTTCTCCTGCTCTAGCAGCTTCTATAGCTGCGTTTAAAGCTAATAAATTTGTCTGTTCCGCCACATCTTTAATAACATTAACTAACCTTGTAATATCATTAGATTGCTTCTCTAGCCCACCAACTTGTGTAACAGCTTGTGTAACGACATCATATATACGATTCATTTGCTTTATAGAATCCTCCATTGATGTTGAACCCTCATCAGTTAATTGGATCACATTTTGAGAGGTAGTATAGATTTCTTGACCTTTATTGTTGGCAATAGCAATGCTTTCAACGAAATCCGCCATAGAAGACGCTAAATCTGTAGTAATATTTGCTTGTGACTCTGACCCTTTAGATAACTCTTCCATCGTACTTGCTACTTGGTCACTCGCTTCTTTCACTTCATTGGAAGACTGGGTTAATTCATTACTCTGCTGAGTTACTGTATCTGAAACCTCTTGCATTTCTTCCACCATATTTTTAAGGCTAGTTTGCATTTGATTCATCGAAACAACCAGCTGGCCTATTTCATCCTTGCTCTTCACTTCAATTGGCTCTACTTTTAAATTTCCTGCTGCTATATCATTCATTTGATTTTTCACTAAAACAATTGGTTTCGTTATCATTTTAGCCACAATTAAGGCAATGATAATGGCAATTACTATCAATAAAATTGCAAATACAAAACCAATAAAATTATTCAACGTATTTTGAGCCGATAAATCATTACCAGCACTTAAAATAAGCTCTTCACGTTTATTAACTAATTCTGAGAGACCTTTCATAATTCTTTCAGCTTCAGGTGCTGTGAAATTTTGTAAATATGCTTCTGCTTCCGCTTCATTTCCATTTTCATAGGCGTTGTATATATTATCAACTGTATCTTGATGCCACGCTACTGATGCTTCAATTAGCTCCGTTAATTGTTCAGAGTCCGAATACGTTTGAATTTCCTTTTCTATTTCCACACTTTGTTCTGTATAGCTATCAAATCTTTCTTTATAGTTAGGATCACCATAAAGTATGTATGCCCTTGTTAGACCTATTCTTTCTGATAAATTGAATAATAGCTTCTCGTCCGCGATTAACAATGGTAATTGTGTTTCTGTCATATCCTTCGTTTCCTGTTCTATCTTATAAGATGATACGGTATTATTACCCACATACAATAAAATGAAAAAGATAACCACAAAAAATCCTAATAATATTTTCATTCGTAAAGATTTAATTTTTAATTTTTCTTTCACTTAATAGTCCCCCGATATTATTATATTTATACTATAACTATATCGGAAGAATCACTAAAAATAGTAGTATAAAATCACTTTAGTTATCTTTTTATAAAAACCTGTTTAAATTTTAAACAAATTACAGGTCTTTAGTCTTATTAATTGCTATTTTACACTTTTTCTCTCATATTCAAGACCGCTTACATGCGAAAGAATAATTTGTTTGATAAGATAAAACTAATTTAACTTAGGAGGATGAAATCTATTGAGCAGAAAATTATTGTTATCAAAAAATATAAATGATGATTTATTAAATAATATAAAAGAAATCATACCTAATTGGGAGATCGTTATAAGTAAAGATAAAGAGGAATGGAAAAAAGAAATGGTAGATGCGGAAATAATTGCAGGCTGGCGGAATAAAATGGTGAATTATTTACCTCAAAAGGAAAATAATCTCCGCTGGATTCAAAGCTGGAGCGCAGGTGTTGATGGTTATCCAGTTAATATATTCGCAGAGAAACAAATTCAACTGACCACAGCTTCAGGGGTGCATGGTTTCCCTATTTCAGAAACTATCTTTGGAATGATGCTATCCTTAACTCGAAACCTACATCGTTACCTGAGAAATCAAACGCAAAAAAAATGGTTCCACGAAAACATTCACTTAGAATTACATAAAAAAACAATTGGAATTATTGGAATGGGTGAGATAGGAAAAGAAACAGCAAAAATTGCTAAAGCTTTTCAAATGCATGTAATTGGTGTGAGAAATTCGAATAAAAAAGAAAGTAATGTGGATGAAATGTTTTCCCAAGCTTCCCTTCACGATGTATTACCGAAATGTGATTATGTTGTTATTACTTTGCCTCTAACAAAAGAAACCTATCAATTATTTGGGAAACAAGAGCTTAGTTTAATGAAAACTACAAGCTTTTTAATTAATATTGCTAGAGGTGAAATTGTAGATGAGAATGCTTTAATAGATGCTCTTCGCGATAAAAAAATAGCTGGGGCAGGTTTAGACGTATTTGAACAAGAGCCCTTGCCAGCTAAAAGCTCACTGTGGGATATGGAAGAGGTTATCATTGCACCACATACAGCTGGAGCTACAGAGCATTATGATGAACGACTTGTAAATGATGTTTTTATTCCTAATTTAAAAGCTTATCTTAAAAATGGAAAGCCCTGCAAAAATGTAGTTAACTTTGATAAGGGATATTAATTATTGCCCGGGAAAGCGCATAATGTGATTTCTTCTTGTAGATTTCGCGCTTTCCCAACAATTTTAATCTTCATCTTTTACATCAATGTCCTCAGGAATCGGTTCTTGTAAATATTCGCGAATTCTTTCTTTATAAAGTTCTATTTGCTTTAAGTGGTCATTAAATTGATCTTTATTTATAAGATAATCTTCGCCATCGTAAATGGCCCGTATTTTTTGTTCAAGTACTAATTTTCGTATAATACTTTGGTCCATTTCTAAGTAATTAGCAGTTTCCTTCATTGAAAGATACATATTTTTCATTCACCTACCCTATTTACTTTTAATTGCCTGTAAAAATGAAGGTGGAACCGGAGCTTCACAGCTAATAATTTTACCGGTTCTAGGATGCTTGAACGTTAATTCTTTGGCATGTAACCCAACTCTTCTTAACTCATTCGTTTTTGCTCCATACTTACGGTCCCCGACAATTGGGCACCCAAGGTCTTTCATATGAACTCTAATTTGATTTTTTCTTCCGGTTTCTAAATTCACTTGCAGCATCGTTACTTTCCCATTTGTGCTTAATACTTTCCAATGTGTAATAGCCTTCTGTCCTTCATTTTCAACTTGACTCGAATACATTTGATGTGTTTTTGTCTCTTTTAACCAAGAAGTTACGGTACCTTCACTATCTTTAAGTGTGCCTTCTACCATTGCCACGTAGACACGACTTTTTATATTCGCTCTCCATTCATCCTGTAACGTACGTTTTGCTTTTTCATTCTTGGCAAACAACATGACACCAGATGTTTCACGATCTAATCGATGAACAACAAAAATTCTGCTACCTGGTTCATTATCTTTTACGTAGGTGGACAATTGACGATAGGCCGTTAACTGCTTTTCTTTATCAGAAGCAATCGAAAGTAGTCCAGCACTTTTATAAATAACAATTACATCATCGTCTTCATGAAGAATAGAAACGCCTCGCATTCCGTGCTTTTCTATAGCTTTATTTAATATTGTTACAGTGTCACCCTTTTTAAGGGAACGATTAAATTGCTTTACGGTCTCTTGGTTAACCAAAACCTGACCTCTTCCAAGGATACCTTTTACATGATTTCTGCTTTTATCAATTACCTTTAAAAGAAATGGTAATAATTCAATTGATTCTTTGATTTGAAACTTTTGATCTTTTTGATTTTTTGGCATGTATTTGTCCTACTTTCTTTCATCATATAACTTACAATTATTTTAAAATTATTTATTATAGCATGTATCTTACCTTATCATAGAATGCATTATTAGCATAACAAATTTAAATGAAAACATTACTGATTACCAACTAAAGCAACCCTACTGTTTATGTAATGGAATACTATTTAAATAACTATTTTTTAAGTCTATTCCTTACTCTTTCCTTATTCACTATAGAATAATACATCATGATTAATTAGAGGATTAACGAGCTTCGTTAATAAGTACTTACCTTTTTAATTTATTCTTTTATTATGACACATTAAAAGAGGCACTCCTTGGGAGGAATGCCTCTTTTTACACTTATAAAGTGTCATGTACGTTTTGCGGCGAAAAACCGTTGACCACATTCAACGTTTAGCCGTTAGGCAAATTTTTCGTCTTACGCAAAATAGCTCATCGCTTGATTACTATAGCATGCCTCAAGATGAAAAACAAGCAGGTTTTCAAAAAAGAATTTACAAAGTCGCCTTTTCAAAAACTTGATAATTTAATTCAGCAAATTTTTATTCTTTTTCACACACAAAAAAGGTGCGATCCCATTGCTCACTTGCCTCATTTTTCACTTCAGGATTAAAATCTCCATAGACATCAATTTTTTTAAAGCCAGCTTCATTTAATATCTTTCTGTATTCATTAACAGTAAAAGTTCGTTGAAAATGCTGTTCATCAAATCTTTCATACATTTGCCCATGTTGCACAAAAAAGGTTAAATCATGCATTACCTCTCCTGCTTTTTCACCTGCTTCACAAAACCAGACATAAGATATATCATCATATATCTCAGCAAAGGTTTGACCTACCATATTTTTGTTAAAATGTTCTATATGATGTGCATCAAAGATAAAAAGTCCATTTTTATTTAAACTTTTAAATACGCCTTGAAATACGTCTAAAAGATCATTTTTAGATGTAATATAATTGATTACATCAAATACACTTAAAACAAGATCTTGGTTTTCTATCCCATTTAGATTTCTAATATCTTGATTTAAAAATGTTACATTTTGTAGCTCATCTCTATTGCTACGCATTTGAGCATAGGAAAGCATATCATCTGAATTATCGATTCCTATAACCTGCGGATATTTATTAGCGAGCCTTAAGGTCATTTCTCCCGTACCACAACCAAGGTCTAATACCCTTTTGGGACTTGTCTTTTCTTGTGTTAAAATCGTTTCCAAAAACGACTCCCACTCATCATACGGGGCATCTTCCATTAATAAATCATAGACATAAGCTAGTTTAGAATAAGACATGGTTCACCTCTATTATAAATTTACTTCTTTTTGTGGTGCATCTCCCCATAGCCTTTCTAAATTATAGTAATGTCTCTCTTCCCTATGAAATACATGACAAATAATATCCCCAAGATCTACTAACACCCATCTTGCTTGGTCAAATCCTTCCATCCGTTTAACATGAAAGCCATTCTCTTCTGCCACGTCTTTTACTTCACGAGCGATTGCTTGGACTTGTCGTTCATTCGTTCCTTCGCATATAACAAAATGGTCTGCAATTAAAGATACATCTTTCATATCTAAAATAACAATGCCCTCTGCTCTTTTATCGTCACATGCTTTTGTTACCATATCTAATATCTTTTTATTTTGCATTCAATTGCCTCCCTTGTTCTCTCTTCACACCTTCATTATATAAGTGCAATGTATCAGGATAAATCATTTGCTGTTTACTTAACAAAAATTCTATTGTGTTTCTTGCAGCTAACCAGCAAGCGCGATCGATATCAACCCTTGCTGCGCCACGTACTTCTTCTACCCCGCTAAAATTTCTATATGGTTCTATATAGTCAGCAATAAAAATTAGCTTTTCTAATTCACTCATATTTCTAGTACCTGTGGTATGCCATCGAATAGCACTCAATACCTCTTGGTCTTTGATGCAAACTTCTTTTGATACGAGCAGCGCTCCAGCAGGACCATGCCACAGTTCAGAATGGTGTTCCAATAAATCAGTAGGTAATTCGTTATCAATTATCATCTTTTTCAACTCGTTTTTATCACGATATTTTGCATAATCATGAAATATTGCTGCTAGTTCTATCTGTGAATTTTCAAGTCCCAATTGTTGATTTAAAGAAAGTGCCGTTTCTAGTACACGTTTTGTATGGTCATAACGCTCTAGTGTCAATTGTTCTTTCACAATTTTAAGTGCCTTGTCTTTATTCATATAAATGATTCTCCTTTATATAACGATGCACCGAATCCGGGGTTAAGTAACGTATGGATTTGTTATTAGATATTCTATCTCTAAGCATCGTAGAGGATATCTCCATGATTGGAATTTCTACCTCTTTAACAGGATATGTCGTAGTTAAATTAAAACCAGGTCGTTTTACACCAACAAAAGTTAATAGGTTGACTAATTCATCAATATGATACCAGTTTGGCAAATATTCAACCATATCAGCTCCAATAATAAAATAGAAGGAATAATCTTTATAACGTTCTTTTAAAGCAACAATCGTATCCAACGTATACGACTTACCAGAACGTTCCGTTTCTATTGTCTCTATTTTAAAATGACGATTATTGGCTATTGCAATTTCTAACATTTCCACCCGGTTATCCACCGACGTTTTAGCATTGCTTTTATGCGGAGGTACATTAGATGGAATGAACCATATTTCATCAAGTTCTAATGCTTGATATACCTCTTCGGCCATTAGTAAATGGCCGATATGAGGCGGGTCGAATGTTCCACCTAAAATTCCTACCTTTTTGCTCATAAGATCACCTGCTTTTACTCTTCAAGAATTAAGGTAACTTTATTTGTTTATTTTCTTCAGACTCTTTATAAATTACGATCGTGCTCCCTATAACTTGGACAAGAAAAGCATTTGTTTGCTCAACAATTTGTTCTGCGACAATATCCTTATCTTCCATACAATTTTGAAGGACAGATATTTTAATTAATTCTCTTTTTTCTAATGCCTCACCGATCTGTTTAACCATATTATCATTCACACCATCTTTACCAACTTGAAAAATTGGAGATAAATGATGGGCTTTAGCTCTTAAAAATCTTTTTTGCTTTCCAGTTAACATTAATTTTCACCTCTAAGTTTCTGTTCTAATGGTTGTAACATATTCTCTACATTCAGTTTTTCACCAGTCCAAATTTCAAAAGCAAGTTGAGCTTGATAAAGAAGCATTGCATGACCATGATGAATATTAGCTCCTCTGAATTTTGCATCTTTTAATAGTTGTGTCGTAATTGGTTGATATACAATATCACTCACCAAAGCATTTTTCTTTAAATGATCTAATTTTATGATTTGGTTGTCTTGTTTTGGTTTCATTCCAACCGACGTCGTTTGTACAATGAAATCATAATCCCCTAAATTTTCCTCAGCTGTGCCAAAGTCAATAAAGTCAGATTTCACTTCTCTATTATTTAAATGCAATAAGTCTATTGCTTTTTCCTCAGATCGATTCGCTATATCTATCCTATTAACATCCTGATTAACCAGTGCTCTATAAATTCCTCTTGCAGCACCGCCAGCACCTAACATTAATATCTTCGTATCCTTATTTAAAATACTTGGATTGGCAGTTATAACTGATCTGACGTACCCTTGTCCATCTGTATTATAACCAACCCAACGGCCGTTATCATTTAATACCGTATTCACAGCTCCTAGAACCCTTGCGTCCTTATCAATATCATCTATATATGGCAGTATGGTCTGTTTATATGGAACAGTCACATTAAAACCCGCTATATTGTTTTGTCGCAGCTTCTTCAAAATATCAGGTAACTTGTTGATATCTCCTTCATATAACCGATAATTCCCATTAATATTAGCTTTCTCTAAAAAATTTGTATGAATCCATGGAGACAATGAATGACCAATTGGGTTCCCGATTAAACCTAGAGATAATGACATTTTTGTTCCCCTCTCTTTATTGTGATTATTTTTATATTTAAATGAGAGCATCTCTAATCGAGATATGAACTCCTCTAGGTATATAGAAACTTACAGTTATTCCTCCTTGGGGAACTGTAATCCAACCTAAACCAGCAAAAACAATATCCGTTTTTCGATTAGGAAGCTTCATTGTTTGTTTGACAAGTTCAGGTAGTAATTCTATCGTTTTTTCGTCTGGTGGTTGTAATAAGGAACCATTGTGTTTTTTGTAAAATTCATCCGCTTGCTCTAATTTAGTTCGATGAATCATCAATTGATTAGAAAAATAACATACAAAGGATTGCTTCTCGCCTTTTTCATAATCAAAACGTGCTAATCCTCCCATGAATAGAGTTTGTTTAGCATTTAATTGATAGACTCTTGGTTTTATCTCTTTTTTAGGTGTAATGTATTTCAAATCTTTTTCTGACATATAATGGACGATTTGTGATCGGTTTACAACACCTGGGGTATCATATAAAAAATTACTTTCATCTAAAGGAATTTGAATAAAACCCAAAGTCGTTCCCGGGAAATAGGACGTTGTAATCGCATCTTTCACTCCACTTGTACGGTCTATTAAGCGATTAATAAAAGTTGATTTTCCAACATTGGTACAGCCTACTACATAGACATCTCTATTATCTCTCATTGCTTCTATTGTTTTTTCTACCTCTTCAAATCCAACCCCTGCTTCAGCAGATACTAAAAATACATCTTGTACTTTTAAGCCATAATCGCTTGCACTTTTTTTAATCCAATTGATAACTTTATTCTTGTTAGTTGATTTTGGAAGGAGATCAACTTTATTCCCAATTAGTAATATGGGGTTATTCCCAACTAAGCGGTGTAAACTTGAAATGAAGCTACCATCAAAATCAAATATATCTACGATTTTGATTACCAAACTATTTGTATTTCTAATTTGTTGAATCATTCTTAAATAATCGTCATCATCATAATCCACATCTTGAACTTCATTATAATGTTTCAACCTAAAGCACCGTTGGCAGATAACATGTTCTTGTTCTAACGCTGAAGCTGGTGTGTAACCGGCAGCTTTTTTATCTTCTGTTTGAAGTTGTACTCCACAACCCTCACAAACTAATTCATCCATTATTTTTCCTCCCAATTTATCATACCCTTACGACGCATAAAGCGTAATATTCTACGTTCGATTAGTCGATTTATTCTAGTCCATTTTCCATCTGTGTGTACAATAGGTACCACTAAAATAGTACGTAGTCCTGCCATATTGCCACCTAATACGTCAGTTAGAATTTGATCACCGACGACTACTACTTCTTCTTTTTTTAAGCCCATTTGAGACGATGCCTTTTTGAATGCTTTCCATAAAGGCTTTCTCGCAGCATAGACAAATGGAGTATCTAGTGGCTCAGAAAAGATACTCACTCTCTCTTTGTCATTGTTAGATATAATAGTAACTTTAATATCATGTTCTTTCATTAACTGAAACCATGCGATTACCTCAGGAGTTGCATCGACAACATCCCATGCTACTAGTGTATTATCTAAGTCAGTAATGACTCCCTTAATTCCTTTTTTCTTTAATTCTTCTGGAGATATATCTAATATTCTTTCAACATGTTCATTTGGTAAAAATTTTTTTAACAATTACTTTCCACCTCGACCCTTCCACTCAATCCTTAAATTTACTTATTCTACAGTATACATCATAAACAATTTAGCCGTTTAATTCAAAATAAATCTAAATGAACCTCATGTTACTTACTTTTTGATATTAAATTTGAGGATTTTTCCGTAAGCTAATTGATTATTTCAGTGAATACTAGCTTTTTATTTTTAATCGCAGAACTACAATCGGAAAATCTTGTTCTTAAACTGTTTAAAGTTAGTTATTTATGAAGGAACTCGATAATAAATGCCTGAAAATAGAATTATAATTGTAAATTCGCTCGACAATTTCATACAAATTGTTTTTTGTGGATAACTTTATTAACAAGTCATCTTCTTTATTTGTTACAATTCGCAATTACCCCACCCTTATTTATGAACATTTTATACACATTTTAGTGTGGATAACTGACTATTGTTGCGCTGGATTATTCGTGATACATTTATACAAGTTTAAAAACTGGGATAAGCTTCATATCAAACTGAAGGAGGTAAAATTGTCTATGAAACATTTATCAAATGAACTGTTAGTAGCCTCTTATTATAAAGCCCATGAACTGAAGTTAAATAAAGAATTTATACGCTTAATAGAAATAGAAATTAGACGTAGATCTCTTACCCATGAAATATATAGAAAATCTTAATCACATAATTGTCATAAATACCATTATACCCCCTATTTTCAACTTATTTTCACTAATGATCTTTCGAATCTAAAAGCTCTCTCTTGTATTCCTTCATAATTTTCGATTACAATATAATAGGGTATACATGTTGTTGTATATTTAAAGAAAAAAATTTTACGGAGTAGACAGTAAAATAATATAGTAATATCAATATATTGTTCTTTAAACCTCATACCTTTACCACATCCACTAAAGTGTAATTTATTTCTGCAAATGAATTAGACAGCTAAAAAAAATTAAATTTCTAGAGAAATTAAGGGGGATCATCATTAGATGCTGTTTGCTGTATTTTTTCCTATTTTATTAGCCCTAATTATTCCGTTTCTTAGTAAATGGAAAACTACTATACATACGGGTTACTTCGTTTTACTAGCACCACTTAGTATTTTTATTTATTTCCTTCAATTTATCGGTACAGATTTCCAAACAAGAAGCGGATCTTACTCATGGATACCATCATTAAATATCAATTTAGATTTTTACTTGGATGGATTAAGTTTATTGTTTGTACTACTTATAAGTGGAATTGGCGCCTTAGTTACATTTTACTCTATTTTTTACTTGGATACTTCTGAAAAATTAGGACATTTTTATGTTTACTTATTGATTTTTATGACGGCAATGTTCGGAGTTGTTTTATCTGATAACGTCTTTGTTCTATATACATTTTGGGAACTAACATCGATTTCTTCCTTTCTATTAATTGGTTATTGGAATTTCAAGGAACGCTCTAGGTATGGCGCCCTAAAATCAATGCTAATTACTGTTTTTGGTGGATTAAGTATGCTTGGCGGATTTATTATACTTGTAAATATTACTGGTACAACTAGTATTCAGGAAATGATTAGTCAAGCTGATGTTATTTTTGCTAGTCCATACTTTGTACTTACTTTAGTATTAATCGTTTTAGGAGCATTTACTAAATCTGCTCAATTCCCATTTCATATTTGGTTACCAGATGCCATGGAAGCACCTACTCCGGTTAGTGCATACCTGCACTCGGCAACTATGGTAAAAGCTGGGATATTCTTAATAGCCCGTTTCACACCTATTTATACTTTAAGTGAATTATTTTTCGTTATTATAAGTGGTTTTGGTATTATCACTTTAATATGGGGATCGTTTATGGCGGTCCGTCAAACAGATCTAAAAGGTATATTAGCCTTCTCTACGATTAGTCAATTAGGTATGATAATGGCTATGTTAGGTTTTGGAACAAAAGCGGCAATTTTCGCAGCTGTATTTCACATTTTAAATCATGCTACTTTCAAAGGAAGCCTGTTTATGGTGGCCGGTATTATTGACCATGAGTCTGGGACTCGTGATATTAGAAAATTGGGTGGATTGATGACGCTTATGCCGATATCAGCTACTTTAGCTTTTTTTGGTACTTTTTCTATGGCAGGAGTTCCGTTGCCATTTTTAAACGGCTTCTATAGTAAAGAGAAATTTTTTGATGCCTCTTTAAATTTAGGTGAATCTTCCTTGTGGATAGCTGAAATATTACGTGTAGCCATTCCATACTTAGCTGTATTTGGCAGTATTTTTACTTTTGTTTATTCTATGTATTTAGTATTCGGAACCTTTTTAGGGGAAAAACACTTAGATAAACTTCCAAAAAAACCGCATGAAGCTCCGATTGGAATGCTTATTCCGCCTTCCATTTTAATAATAGGAGTAATTGTCATTGGACTTTTCCCTAATCTTGTAAATGAGTCATTTTTAGCTTTTACTGCTGAAGCGATATACGGTAAACCAGTTGAAACACATATTCAGTTTTGGCACGGTCTAATACCTGCCTTTTACATGTCATTAATTGTAGTAGTAGTTGGAACTATTCTGGCTCTTTATCAAAAGAAATGGCGCAAAGTTTATGATTATTTTCCTGGTAAATTAAGCTTTAATCGGGTTTATGATTGGCTCATAGCAAAACTAGAATCTTATTCTAAAACCCTTACTGATAGCTATATGAATGGATCTATTCGTAGGTATATGATATTGATTTTGACTGCAATTGTACTTGTTACATTTTCCGTCATGCTTATTACAGGTGGGTTTGTTATAGACTATTCTGATTTAGCACCTATTACCATCCAAGAGGTTTTTGTGGCATTAGCTATGGCATTTGCAGCGATAGCAACTATTTTCACACGTAATAAGATTGCTGCGATACTTATACTTGGTGTTGTTGGCTATGGTTTAGCAGTGTTGTTTGTGTTCTATCGTGCACCAGACCTAGCCCTTACACAATTGGTAGTTGAGACAATCACCGTAGCTTTATTTTTATTGTGTTTCTACCATCTTCCTAATCTGAGAGAACGAACTGAAGGAATCAAAGAAAAATCCGGAAATCTCATTATATCAGTAGCTTTTGGATTACTCATGACAATGGTAGCGATCTCTGCGCACAGTAGTAAAGCTTTTGAAGCAATTTCACAATATTTCATTGAGACTTCCTATAAGCTTGGTGGAGGGGATAACGTCGTAAACGTTATTCTTGTAGATATGCGTGGAATTGATACGTTATTTGAAATTGTTGTTCTTGGAATAGCTGCCTTAGGTATATATAGCCTCGTGAAGTTACGCAGCAAGAAGGAGGCAGAATAATGGAAATAATCATGGCCATCTTAGCTGGTATATTATTTACCACTGGTGTTTATAATCTTCTTCAAAAACAATTATTAAGAATAATTATTGGTACTGCTTTAATTTCTCATGGAGCTCACCTTTTCATCTTAACTATGGGTAAATTAAAACGTGGTGCACCACCAATACTTGATAAAACAATTACGGATTATACAGATCCATTACCGCAAGCTTTAATTTTAACTTCCATTGTTATCAGTTTTGGAGTGACTAGCTTATTATTAGTGTTAGCTTATCGCGCTTCTAAAGAAAACGGAACGGATAATATGGAAACATTAAGGGGTAACCAAAATGATTAGTAACTTAACAATATTACCAGTTCTCATTCCATTAATTGCAGGAATTATCGCGACTTTATTTCATAAAAAATTAACCCTAGTTCGTATTTTTTCTCAAGTTTCAACGATTATTTCTACAATTGTCGCTAGTTATGTATTCTATTATGTAATTCAAAATGGCACACTTGTATTAGAATCAGGTGATTGGATGGCGCCATATGGTATTGTATTGGTTGGCGATCTATTATCTGTTACACTCGTTCTCACAACAAATATTGTTGCATTAGCGGCTGTGTTTTACGCTCCCTATTCACTTAGTGATGAACAAGAATCTTTTTATTTCTATACCTTCTATTTTTTATTAATTTCAGGTGTATCCGGTGCATTTATTACCGGAGATTTATTTAATTTATTTGTTTTCTTTGAAGTGCTTTTAATGGCTTCTTACGCCTTAATCATATTAGGTGGAGGAAAAGTTCAATTACGAGAATCCATCAAATATGTGCTAATTAATTTATTTTCATCCATGTTATTTGTAACAACAATTGCATTTTTATATTCAGTTGTAGGAACAGTTAACATGGCTCAAATAGGACAACGAGTTAGTGAAGTAAATCAGTCTGGTATATTAACTACCATTGCCTTCTTATTATTCTTTGTATTTGGTACAAAAGCAGCATTATTTCCGCTTTATTACTGGTTACCTAGACCATATATCGCACCAAATCCAGTTATCTCAGCTTTATTTGGCGCTTTACTTACAAAAGTCGGCATTTATTCTATTTTTCGTGTCTTTACGATAATTTTTGTTCATGAGACTGCAATTACACACCAGTTTTTTATTTGGATAGCAGCTTTCACACTTATTTTTGGTGTAATTGGTGCATTATCTACAAATAATATCAAACTAATTGTTGCTTATAATATTATTCCTGCTGTAGGTTTTATGATAGCTGGGATTGGTATTTATAATGAAACAGCTCTAAGTGGCGCTGTATATTATTTAGTAAATGACATGATTATCAAGGCCGCACTATTTCTGTTAGTAGGAGCCATTGCTTACTTAGCTGGTACCAGTGACTTAAGAAAAATGAAAGGCTTGATACATCACTACCCTATGCTTGGTTGGTTATTATTTATCTCTGCTTTTGTATTAGCTGGCGTACCCCCATTTAGTGGATTTATAGGAAAATTGTTAATTCTGCAAGGAGCTATAGAGGCAAACGAAATTATTATAACCATCATTGGCTTGCTCGTGAGTTTGCTAATTCTATTCTCTGTAATGAGGATCTTTATTCAAGGCTTCTGGGGTGAGAAGGACGCAGCAATCGTACCAAATAAACCATTAGCTCGTAAATTGATGCTTCCTGTAGCATTTTTAATAAGCTTCTCTGTTTTTCTAGGAATTGGTGCTGAATGGTTCTATCCAATTACAGAGGAAATTGGAAATAATTTAATGAATCCTGAACTATATATAAAATCTGTATTAAAGGAGTAATGACTGATGCCCTTTCAAATCATTTTAAATTTAATCATCGCTGTCATGTGGATGTTTCTAAGTGAAACCTATACTTTTGTTGCATTTGTTTCTGGCTACCTTATCGGTATATTACTTCTTTTATTTTTGCAACGTTTCATTCCAGATACTTTTTATTTAAAACGTGTTTTTAAAATGATTCAATTAGTTCTTTTGTTTACAAAGGAGCTATTATTATCAAATATTGAGATTATTAAAATGGTGTATAGAAAAGATCAAAATTTTAAGCCAGGAATATTCGCTCTCCCTACCGATTTAAAAAGTAATTGGGAAATAACAATGCTTACCTCTTTAATTTCATTAACTCCTGGAACTTTATCTTTATCGGTTTCAGAAGATAATCGTATCATCTATATTCACGCAATGAATATAGATGATAACGATGAAGCTATTAAGTCCATCAAAGAAACATTTGAGCGTGCTATTATGGAGGTGACAAGATGAATGGACTCGAAATTGACTTCAAAGATATCATTCAAATTGTTACAGTAATCTGTTTGGCTACGATCACTGTCTCTATTGGATTATTACTTTATCGTGTTATTAAAGGACCAACGAATCCTGATCGCGCTGTAGCACTTGATGCAATTGGCATTAATTTAATGGCACTAGCGGGGTTAACTGCTATTATGCTCGTTACTACTCGATTAAATGATGTTGTATTGCTAATAGGGATATTATTATTTATTGGTACGATCGCACTGGCGAAATATTTAGAAAAGGGTGTTATTATTGATAGAGACATGGATTGAAATCATCGTTGATATTTTCATCATTCTTTTACTCTTATTTGGCACCTTTTTTATATTTTCTAGTACAATTGGAGTTCTAAGATTCCCAGATGTTTATACTCGTTTGCACGCTTCTACAAAAGCAGCAACGTTAGGTATAGCTGGAATAATGATTGGTGCTTTTCTATTTCTATTCGCAGAACATGGAATTGTTAGTGGAAAATTACTTTTAGGAATTATGTTTGTGCTACTTACTGCTCCTGTTTCAGCACACATGATAGGACGAGCAGCACATCATACTGGTATTAAACCATGGAGTAGTAATGATAAGCAGCAAGATGCATACGCTGACGCAATTAAAGAACAAAAAAATAAATAAGAAAAAAGATAGGCACTCGCTACGTTCAATAGCGGGTGCCTATCTTTTTTGCCAAGTTACAATAAGAATATAGACAATGAAATTATTGATGTCTATTATATCCCCTTAAGTACCATTTTCTTTATTCACCAGAAAATTATTAACTGTTTTAATGGTACGTGCACTAACCACGTTAACAACACATATAACTAATAATGGGGCAATTACCTAGTTCAATGTGGAGGTGCAAGCTTTGTCTGTATTATTTAGTATCTTAACTTTTATTAAAGAAACGCTATTTTTTGTTTCCTATGTTAAAAGTCAAGCATTCCCTCAGCCGCTGTCAAAAGAAGAGGAATTAAAAACAATAAAGCAGATGCAAGATGGTGATAAGGCCGCTCGAGATCGACTGATTGAACATAATTTAAGACTTGTAGCTCACATTGTAAAAAAATTCGAAAATACAAATGAAGATACAGATGATTTAATTTCCATTGGGACTATAGGGTTAATAAAGGGGATAGAAAGCTTTTCTACTGATAAAGGAACGAAACTTGCCACATATGCTGCAAGATGTATAGAAAACGAAATATTGATGCATTTAAGAGCACTTAAAAAGACAAAAAAAGATATCTCTCTTCAAGATCCAATTGGCCAAGATAAAGAGGGAAATGAAATTAACTTAATGGATGTATTAGAGGCAGAAAATACTGATATTACAGAGAAGATTCAGCTTCATATGGAATTAGAAAAGATAAAAAAATATATCACTATTCTAGACAGTCGTGAAAAGGAAGTTATTGTTGCAAGATTTGGCTTAGGGAATAATGACATTCTTACTCAACGAGAAATCTCAGATAAATTAAATATTTCTAGAAGTTATGTATCTAGAATTGAAAAAAGAGCCCTGATGAAGGTTTTCCATGAATATTATAAACAAGAGTTTAAAAAGAGTTAAAGTTAACCTAATTTAATTTTTAAAAGAAGATGGTGATTATTATGTATCAAAATTTCAATGATCCTTATCATATGTATCCCCCACCACCTCCACCTTACTATAACAATTCAGATAATGCTGCCGGTGTTTATATCATTCTTGCAATAATTTTATTACTAATTCTTGGTGCTGGAATATATTATTATCAAAAGACAATCTAAATTAATAAACAGCGCTTTTCCTGTTTCGTTAGGAAAAGCGCTGTTTATTATTCAATAATATTCATAATTAATTCTGCTGCATTTGCGGCAGCTTTTTCTAAAAAGACTTCAAATGAAATAGATGACTCTTTTCCTGCTATATCCGACAATGCACGAATAATAACAAATGGTGTTTCATACTGATGACATACTTGAGCAACCGCAGCAGCTTCCATTTCCACTGCTATTAATGAAGGGAATTTGTCTCTTACAAAGTTAATTCTTTCTTCATTATGCATAAAAGCGTCTCCTGTTGCAATGGATCCCTTCATAGAATGAATGCCTTCTAATGATTTTGCTGCCTTCATTGTCTTTTCGATTAAGCTATTACTTGCTAAAAAAGCTTCTGGAAGGCCTGGTACTTGCCCATATTTATATTGAAAGGCAGTAACATCTACATCATGATGTACCACATCTGTTGAGATGACAATATCACCAACTTCAAGATCAGGATGAAAACCTCCTGCAGAACCTGTGTTTATAACAAACTCCGGATTATATTTTTCATGAAGAATTGTTGTTGACATAGCAGCATTTACCTTACCAATTCCAGACTTTAAAAGCACAACTTCTTTCCCTTTTAATGTTCCAATGATGAAATTGCAATTTGCAATTATTTTTTCCTCTTTTACGTCCATCTTACTTTTTAATAATGAAATTTCTTCATCCATTGCTCCAATTATGCCTATCATCAAGATGAACCCCCTTTATCATTTAATTACTGTATCTATCAGCTTGATCATTTTCTATTAATTCTTCAACTAAGGTTGGCTTCCATCCTTCATTTTCGATCCATTCAAGATGAACACGATAAATCGTATCTTGATTAGAATCAGAGACTGTTGCCACTGTTTTTTGATCACCAGCTCTACCTACCCACCAATTTACGCGTGAATCATTGGGCAAACCAGTTGCTACTTCGATAGCTTCCATCATTTCTTTCCAATCAGTAGAGTCTTTATCATAATTCGAAGTATGTGGTCCGCTCTGCTCGGTTCCTATCGGCTCCCAATCTTTTCGGAAGGCTCGTTTGACATTATCATCATCTGATTCTACCGTTTCTTCTTCTCCAGATTCTTCATTCGATGAAGAATCCTCTTCTTCATCCGATTCCGTTGTCTCTTCATCATTTTCAGAAACAACTAGACCTTCTTCTTCTATATTTTCTTCTTGTTCTTCTACTTCTTCTATTTGAATTTTTTCAGATTCCTCTTCTGTTTCATTTATGTTTTCATCTTGTTGATCCTCATCGTTCATTGCTTGCTCTTGTTCTTCCCCATTATCCCAAAATAGAACCACCAAAAATACAATAAGTAATAAAGCTCCAATACCTACCAAAGCAGAAATAAGCTTCGTATTTTTTCGTTTTTTATCAAAGCGATTAACTCTTGAACTGCTTTCAAAATCCCCAGCCATTGCTTGTCCTCCTATCATTAACTGTCATTATTATACTAAAAAATATAATAAGATACCACGAAATAATTAAAGAATAATATTTTGTAATACATATGCAATTGGAAAGAAACACATTCGCTTCAATATTAAAATAAAAAAGGTCTATCCTGAAAACAATCAATTATATTGTCTTCAAAAAAATGAATGCCCTTTGAAAGAGCATTCATTTTTTTATTTTACTTTTAAAATTTTTACACTCATATCACCAGCTGGTGTTGGCACGACTAGCTCCTCACCAATGGTATGTCCTAATAAACTTTTAGCAATCGGCGAATCATTTGAGATTTTACCTTCAAATGGGTCAGCTTCTGCACTTCCTACAATAATATACTCTTCTTCTTCTCCATCTGGTAATTCTTTAAAAGTAACTGTTTTTCCTAATGAAACGATATCGGTATTATCATTATCATTTTCAATGATAACAGCATTACGGATCATATTCTCCACTTGCACAATCCTTGATTCTACAAAAGCCTGATCATCTTTGGCTGCATCATATTCTGAATTCTCAGAAAGATCACCGAAATCTCTTGCGATTTTTATTCTTTCTACTACTTCCTGTCTTCTTTCTGTTTTCAAATAATGTAATTCTTTTTCTAATTTTGCTTTACCTTCTTCTGTCATGTAATAACTTTTTTCCTCAGCCATCACTTACACTCCTTTATTTACAACCATAATTCCGAATTACTTCACATCTATGTAAAAATGGAATCATTCATGAATGGAATTTATACTAACCATTACTATGGCAGATTTTTGTATAATTTTCAATAGTTTTTATTCAAGTTTACTTATGATTTAATATTGTATCAATTTTAGTTGCTAGAAGATCAATCGCAACTAGGTTCTGTCCACCTTCAGGAATGATAATATCAGCATATCTTTTGGTTGGCTCAATAAATTGTAAATGCATGGGTCTAACAACCTTCGTATACTGATCTATTACCGAATCTAACGTTCTTCCTCTTTCTTTTATATCTCTTACTAATCGTCTCATGATACGTATGTCGGCATCCGTATCTACAAAAATCTTCATATCCATCAAATCCATTAAACGGGGATCTTCAAAAATTAATATTCCTTCAACAATAATCACATCTTTAGGCTCTACCTTAATTACTTTATCGGACCTTGTGTGCATTTTATAATCATATACTGGTTTATTTATAGGGTTACGCAAGATTAATTCCTTTAAATGTTCGATTAACAAATCATTATCGAAGGCTAAAGGATGGTCGTAATTTGTTTGTAACCTTTGTTCCATCGGTAGTGTTGACTGATCTTTATAATAAAAATCCTGCTCCATTACTAAAATGGACTGATCTTTAAATCTTTCTTTAATTGTGTTTGTAACGGAGGTTTTTCCTGAACCAGATCCTCCTGCTACCCCGATGATAATTGGTCTATTTTCAGGCATAACTAGTTATCTCCTTTATTTTTCTTTAATGAAATAGCAATTCCATCTCCAACAGGTATAATCGTTGTATGATAGTTTTTATTATCGATAAGCCACTTATTATACAAATCAATTTTTTCTGCAAGTTTTTTTAAACGCTTAGGTGCTAATTCTTGGTTAATTGCGTAACCTCTAAATAATACATTATCCGTAAGAATTACACCATTTTCAGAAAGAAATGATTGATATAATTCAAAAAAGTCGCGATATTTTCCTTTAGCTGCATCAATAAAAATCAAGTCAAACGAGCCAAGTTCATCTATTTTATCTGCTACTTCAAGCGCATCTCCATAAATTAGTTTTACGCAATTATTTGTATCATATTTTTCCATATTTTTCTGTGCACGAGTAAACATCTCTTCGTTTCTTTCAATCGACACTACTTTTATATCTTCTTTTGCTTGGACCATTTGTAATGCCGAATAGCCAATTGCCGTACCAATTTCAAGAATGCTATTCGGTTGATGCAGACGTATAATTTGCTTCAATATATCTATACTAATTGAATCCATGATGGGTACATGATGCTCTTTGGCTTCTTTTTCCAAATGATTTATCCACTCAATGTTATCTTGTTTCAATCCGTTCAAATATCTTTTAACTGTTTCACTATTCATAATAAACCTCACTTATATAAAAATTACATTCTGAGCATAAAACACGGGATAAGGTAATTTCCTTATCCCATTTTGTTATTCTCTATTTAGATGCTCATTTACTAATGATTGGTGTTCTTCCAAAGTTCGTGAATAATAGATCGTTCCATCTGGTGCTGCCACAAAATACATAGCATCCGTATCATCAGGTTCAAATACAGAAACCAGTGAACTTTCACCAAAATTTGAAATTGGTCCAACTGGCAAACCTACATTTTGATAGGTGTTATAAGGAGATTCTATTTCTAAATGCTTATATAATACACGTTCAAGATGCTCTCCATTAGCATAAATAACAGTAGGATCAGTTTGTAGCATCATATCAGCTTCTAATCGGTTATAAAACACACCTGCAATCTTTTTTCTTTCATCTTCATTTCTTGCTTCTTCCTCTACAAGGGAAGCCATCGTAATTATGTCGTGAACAGTCCAACCCTCTTTAGCTTCAATCTTTTCATAATAATTATTAATAACCGATTCTGTTTTATCAAGCATAGAGGTCACAATCGTTTCTACAGAAGGATTATCTTCGTAAAATTCATACGTTGCAGCAAATAAATACCCTTCTAAAGGCGTTCTTATTTCTTCATTGAGTATTTCATCTGACAATATGGAAGGATAGCGGGTAATCAATTCTTGAATAAAATCCTCATTTTCCACAGTATTTGTAAACTCTTCTGCATCTATACCTGCTCTTTCTTCATAAATACTAGCGATTTCTTGGATCGTTTTTCCTTCTGGAATCGTTACTCTAAAGACAGGTTCTCTTTCTACTACTCCTGTTTGTAATTCATCTGTAATTTCCTTTAAAGTCATGGATGAAGAAAATTGATAGTCACCAGCTTGAAAATCTGCAATATTATTAAATTTTATGTAAAAACGAAAGATCGTACTATTTGAAATAATATCATTCTCTTCAAGAATGGTTGCAATATTGGATGTACTTGAACCTAAAGGAATGGTAACTTCTGTTGTTTCTGTATTATCAGGATCAACTGGGGTAAGTCCATCCTTGATATATTGATAGCCTAAGTATCCACCAATCGTTACTGCGAGTACGATTAAAATTAATACAATAATAGCAATACGACGTCCAATTGTCGCTTCTTCACCGCTTTTTTGTGCAAGCTCTTTATAGGTTATTTTTTGGTCTTTATCTTCATTATTTCTTTCATTATCTGAAGTTGACATTTTACCTGCCTCCTCTCACCCGATATATTATACTACAGATGATAGGTTCTTTCCTATATATTTTTCATAATTCATCTAGATTTGATAAATTTATTCACATTTTATACATTTATGTCAATATATTACTCAAAATTAAATTTTAATCGCCATCTAGAAAAATATAAAAACGGCTAAAATATTTTCCATTTTAGCCGTTTTTATTTTCTATGCTTCCATATCTTCATCAATTAACGTATTAAGTACTTCTTCTACCATATCCCACTCTTCATCAGAGTCGATTTGAAAAAGTGCTAAATCGTCTTCATTCGCTTTTTCCTCGTATCTAAAAGCAAATACCTCTACTTCATCATCATCTTTTTGATCAGCAGGAACGACAGCAACATAGGAATGTTCTGTTTCATCTACATCAAAGGTAAACAATACCTCGAATAAATGCTCTTCACCTTTTTCATCGGGAATAATGATTCTTTCTTTTTCTTCTAGTGCCATCTGAACACCTCCGCTTAAGATTGACTATCTAAATAACCTTGTAAAATCATAACAGCTGCCATTTTATCAATGACCTTTTTACGTTTTTTCCGACTTACATCAGCCTCAATTAAAACTTTTTCAGCTGCCATAGTGGTTAATCTTTCGTCCCATAAAACTGTTGGAATTGAAAATTTCTCTTCTAAGAAATCTGCAAATTTCAAGGAAGCTTCTCCTCGTTCTCCAATTGAGCCATTCATATTTTTGGGTAATCCTACGACAGCTTTTTCTATCATATGTTCTTCCAATAAGTCTTTAAATATACTTTCTAATTCTTCATCAAAATTGGGTTCTGTCCATTTTAGTGTCGTTAAACCTTGTGCCGTCCATCCGAATGCGTCACTAATGGCTACACCAATCGTTTTTGAACCCACATCTAAGCCAATTATTTTCATTCTTGCTCCTTTTGTGCACGAATATAATAAGTAACTAATTCCTCAATTATTTCATCCCGTTCTAAACGACGAATTAAATTTCGCGCGTCTTTGTGTCTAGGGATATAAGCTGGATCACCCGATAATAAATAACCGACAATTTGGTTTATAGGATGATATCCTTTTTCTTGTAATGCTTCATGCACGGTTAACATAACACCTTTTACATTTTCTTCGATGGGTTCTTCTGGGAAGTTAAATTTTACTGTTTTATCCAAATGATCCATGGAAGCACCCCCTAAATTATTTCGTTCCATACCTGTTGATATATTTCTTATTATAACTGTTTTTTGGTCACAATACCAAAATTAGTCACTTTTTTTTGCATAAGTTTCTACATATTTGAAAGCCTCATCTAATTTACTTGGATCTTTTCCACCTGCTTGCGCCATATCTGGACGGCCACCACCACCGCCACCACAAATAGATGCAGTCTCTTTAATTAAATTGCCAGCGTGATATCCATTATCTATTAAATCTTTTGTTACTCCAGCTGCGAGCTGCACTTTCCCATTATTCACAGCAGCTAACAAAATCATACCACTATCCATTTTTTGTTTTAATTCATCTACCATATTACGCAATTGATTCATATCAGCCACATCTACTTTTTTAGCAAGAATTGAAATATCATTGACAACTTTAATTTCGTCTAAAATTGCAGTTGCTTCTTGTTTTGATAATTTTGCCTGTAATGAATCATTTTGCTTTTGTAGATCTTTCAAATCGCCATTTAATGATTTAATACGGTCTAGAATATTATTTTCCTTCACTTTTAACGTAGAAGCTATCACTTCTAGCTGTTCTTCTTTTTGACTAAAAAATTCAAAGGCTCCTTTTGATGTGACCGCTTCAATCCTTCTCGTACCAGCCCCAATACCAGACTCGGTGGTAATTTTAATTAATCCTATTTCTGCTGTATTACTTACATGGCAACCTCCACATAATTCAATACTGTAATCACCAACTTGTACAACACGAACAACTTCTCCATATTTTTCACCAAAAAGTGCCATTGCTCCCATTTCCTTAGCTTCTTCAATATTCTTATTTTCAATTACCACAGGAATTGATTGCCAAATTTTTTGATTCACAAGACTTTCAATTTGATTAATCTCCTCCTCACTTATCGCTCCAAAATGGGAGAAGTCGAATCTTAATCGCTCAGCACTTACAAGGGAACCAGCTTGATTTACATGTGTACCAAGTACATCTTTAAGCGCTTGGTGTAATAAATGTGTGGCTGTATGGTTTTTAATAATGTATTTTCTTTTTTCTTGATCCACCACGGCTTTTATTTTATTACCCTTTTCAAGGATTCCCTCTTCTACTTTAATTCGGTGAAGATGCTGACCATTTGGAGCTTTTTGTACATCTAATACCTTACCCTGTCCTTTTTCAAATGAAATTATCCCAATGTCAGCGATTTGTCCACCGCTTTCTGCATAAAAAGGTGTTTCATCAAGCATAACATGTGCTTCTTTACCTGACTCAATTTGCGAAATAATTTGTTTATCCTGGATGATTTCAGTAACAAAGGATTCTACTTGATACTGGTCATACCCAATAAAAGTACTTGGAGTTGTAATCTCCGCTAAAACACCTTCTTGCACCTGCATTGAACCGACTTTAGATCGGGCACTTCTAGCTCTTTCACGCTGTTTTTTCATTTCTAATTCAAAACCTTGCTCATCAATCTTAAAGCCAGCTTCTTGTACATATTCTTCTGTTAATTCTTTTGGAAAACCATACGTATCATAAAGCCTGAAAACTTCTTCTCCAGGAAATACATTTCTATTCTGTTCTTTTTCTTGCTTAATAATTGTTTCTAATATGCTGAGTCCTTCATGCAGTGTTTCATGAAACCTTTCTTCTTCTACTTGAATTACATTTTGAATAAAAGCTTCTTTATCTTTTACTTCTGGATAAAAATCTTTCATAATGTTCCCGACTGTAGGAACTAATTTGTACATAAATGGCTTTTCTATGCCTATTTGTTTTGCATATCGTACGGCTCTTCGAAGTAATCTTCGTAATACGTAGCCTCTACCCTCATTAGATGGTAGCGCTCCGTCACTTATAGCAAAAGTAACCGTACGTATGTGGTCAGCTATAACTTTATATGAAACACCTGCAGTTTCATCATCCATATATTTTTTCTCGGCTATTTGCTCTGTCTTTTTTATAATAGGTAGAAATAAATCTGTTTCAAAGTTTGTTGCGGTATCTTGAATTACACTAACTAGTCGCTCAAGGCCCATCCCTGTATCAATATTTTTCTTAGGAAGTGGCGTATAGCTGTCATCAGGATTGTGATTAAATTGAGAAAAAACAAGGTTCCAAATTTCTAAGTAACGTTCATTTTCTCCACCTGGATATAATTCAGGATCGTTTGCATTATTTCCATAGGATTCGCCTCTGTCATAAAAAATCTCTGTATTAGGTCCACTTGGTCCCTCTCCAATATCCCAAAAGTTTTCTTCAATGCGTATGATTCTTTCTTCTGGTAACTGAATAACATCTCGCCAAATTTTATAAGCTTCTTCATCTTCAGGATGAACCGTAACAGACAATTTCTCGGCTGCAAATCCAATCCATTTATCACTAGTTAGAAATTCCCATGCCCATTCAATAGCTTCTGTTTTAAAATAATCACCAATCGAAAAATTTCCCAACATTTCAAAAAATGTATGATGTCTTGCTGTATATCCTACATTTTCAATATCATTGGTACGAATTGACTTTTGTGCATTTGTGATTCTAGGATTTTCAGGAATAATTCTACCGTCAAAATACTTTTTTAATGTTGCTACTCCACTATTAATCCAAAGTAATGTGGGATCTTCATGTGGAACAAGCGATGCGCTTGGTTCAATTTGGTGCTTTTTTTCTTTAAAAAAATCTAAAAACATTTGTCTTACTTCACTCGATTTTAAGTTATTCATTCTATAACCCTCCTATTTATCTATGTATACAAAAAACTCTCATTCCTGCTTTGTTAAAAAGCAGGGACGAGAGTTTGAATTCCGCGGTACCACCCTGATTATAGATGTAACCATCTATCACCTTAAAATAATAACGAGTTCTCACCCGGCGATGTTTTCCATCACACTCAAAACTAGCTTCCATAACCCTTCATTTAGAATTTCTCTCAGCCTAGGAAATTCCTCTCTGCATCACTTTTATGATAAAAATGGTCTGTTATGTACTTATGTTTATCTTCGTTTTATATATTTGTTTGCTAAGATATTATAGAAAAGAATTACTTAACTGTCAATCATTCTGCCATCGATTTGAAAAGAAGAAAAACCTTACAACTACCCTAAAAATTGTTAGAAGGGGTACAGCCACTAACAAACCAATCAAGCCAGCTACTTCTATCCCTATAAAAAGAGAAAGAATAATATAGACTGGATGCAAATGTACACTCTTTCCTACTATGTAAGGTGATAAAATATTCCCTTCTATGATTTGCAAAGTTATGATGATAATTAAACTTATTCCAACCATCTTTATTGATGTAGTGAATGCCACCAAAACAACTGGGATAGCTCCTAAAATTGGTCCGAAGTATGGAATAAAATTAGTTAAACCGATTATACTGCCTAAAACCAAAGGATAATTCAGATTGAAATAATCTAGTAATAGATAGGATAACAAACCCAGAATAAAACAAACAATAAATTGACCTCTTATATAGTTTCCTAAGTCTCTATCGATATTAGATGCTAGTCCCCGCATTGGTTTTTGAAATTTACTCGGAAATAGCCTTAGTGCCCTTTTTTGAATCTTCTCTATATCTTTAAGAAAATAGAAAACAAGAACAGGTATTACAGCTAAAATAAAAAAGAAATCAAACCATTTATTCATATGGTTGAAAATTCCACGAATGCTTTCTGTGAGAGAATTTTCTATATCTAAAAACCACTCATCCATTTTATCATGAAAAGTTTCAGGTAAAAAAGCTGTTTTTATGTAGAATTCCTGAATAATAACTTGATAACTATTTATCATCGCTGGTAAGTTTTCATTTAGATCTTGTAACTGTTTTACGATAATTGGTGTGAAATGATAAAATAGCCATGCTAATCCACCAAAAAAGAAAAAGTATATGAGAAGTATAGCTATTGTTCTTGGAATAGAATATCGATGTAAAAAATCGACGAGCGGATGCAATAAATAGGCTATAAATGCTGCAATAATAAATGGGCTAATAATACGAATGATTAGGATGAAAATATCCATAAGATGAGGAAAAACCAAAAATAATAAATACAAAAAACATATTACAATTAGCATATTTAAAAGCAGAAGAAAAGTTAAGATGACATTTCTTCTTGATATTCTTTCAAAGAAGCTATTAATCACGGTTAAATCCGCCTCTCCTCTTCTGAAAATAAGTCATCTAATGAGCTCAAGGTTCCATCATGCTCAATTTCATGAATGTGCAGTATATTATTGATAACGGTAAGTTCTATTGCACAATTCCAGCAATAGTAATGCTTTTGACCGATGATTCCTATATTTTTACCTCGGCAATTTGGACAAATCATGATTAAGCCAACTCCTCTAATGCTATTCTTTCTCATGATTGCCCACTTTTTTAAAAATTATGCAAATCCTTTTGAATAATACCTATTCCTCCTCATTTTTTAGAATGTACCCTTAAATATTTTGTTACCTAAACAAATCTTTCATTAAAAGGTTCTAAGTCAAATGTTGGGGTGAGCTAAACGCTCACTCCTAATTTATGCAACCCGAACATTGATATTTTTATATTGATGATGCAATAACACTT
>NZ_QPJJ01000010.1 GCF_003337485.1 Saliterribacillus persicus | reverse complement strand
GTATACCAGAAAGTTGTCGCATACCAAGTAAGAAGTAATCCAATCATAGCATGAGCCCAGACCTGAATGATAGGTGTGGGCTATTTGACGCTTACCCCAATGTTATTTAATTGGAATTCTCCTAACCGATCTGGAGGTTTGTAAAATGAATACATATATTGGTGATATTATAGAGGGTGTACCTTCTGTATCCGTAGATACCCAAAATAATAAGGTGAATGACATTTTTAATAAAAATATAAAGTTGCAAGGTATTGTTGTTGTAAATGGCAACATTCCTATTGGTCTTATTTCAAGAACACTATTTTATGAAAAAATGGGATCTATGTATGGGTATAACTTGTATATGGGGAGATCAGTAGAACTATTAATGAGCAAATCCCCACTTATTGTTGATTACTATACCTCTATTGTTACTGTGAGTGAGCTCGCTATGAAAAGAAATGAAGAAGAAATTTATGATTATCTCATTGTAACGAAGGATCAGAATCTGTTTGGAGTGGTCAGCATACGTAATCTTTTAATTACATTTGCAAAAATCCAAACAGAGCTTGCGAGCGTTCTCAACCCCCTTTCAAAATTACCTGGAAACTCTGTTATTAATGAAAAGTTAACAGAAATCCTATTAGAACAACAATATAGTATTCTATATATTGATTTAGATTGTTTTAAAACCTATAACGATACATATGGATTTAAAAAAGGAGATGAACTCCTTCTCGAACTTGCAAAAATATTAAAAGAAAACGTTGAAAAAAATGATGGATTTCTTGGTCATGTAGGTGGGGATGACTTTATAGCTATCTTCAACCACTTTTGCATAGAGGCTGTTTGCGAAAGTATCATTAAACAATTCGATTTGTTAAAAAACAAATTTTATTATAGTGATCACATAATGAAACAGTACGTTATTTCAGAAAATCGAAAAGGAGAAAAGGAAAGAATTCCGCTTGTATCTATTTCCATTGCTGTTGTAACCAATCAAAAGGAAAACTTTCAAAACATTGACGAACTAGTGTTTGAAACTACTAAAATGAAGAAAATTTGTAAATCAAACCCACAAAGTTGCTTTTATGTTAACTCCGGTTGCTGCGGGGAAAGTTATTCTTATGCTATGATCAACAGTATGATATAAGAGTCAGTGAAAATATCATATTTCTTAAAAAAATAAAAACTATGTAGCGATAAATAGAAAAGTGAATGATGTTAACATTTTGCTAATGCAATCCAATAAAAAATGGTAAATCCCCTGTGAAGATGTTTCAGACAAAGTTCAACAAAATCTTGATATACCGAAGTTTCGTAACACTGAGTTAAAGATATTCCACACTCTTACCTTAGGATCGGCATGATGTAATCTGCCCCTATAAGCCTAGGTACATAAGGGATTCTGAGTTACTTGCTAACAAAATGCTAATATAGTGTAAAATATTTGGAGGCTTCTCATAAATTTTTGAAACTTCTGAGAAGCCTTTTTATAACCTACAGCAAATTGATATAAAGGGGCAATTAAAAGCGTCAAATAGACCAGACCTGAATAATAGGTGTGGTTTATTTGACGCTTATAATCATATCAATTAGTTAATTTTTATTTAACACAAACTCAAAATCATTAATTAGACTAGACAGTTCAGAAAATGATTTTTTAATAGTTTCATTGTTGATCTCGATGTTCAGATCTTTTAAAAAGTCTTCAAAGTCCTCATACTGACTTATTTTTCGCAAAGAAATAACGTATTTTTTCAAAAACCTTTTATCAATTAAAAGGTTGTTCACTATTTCTATGCCGAGTAGGAAAGCTAAAGAATAGTTAAACGAATAGAAAGGAGTAAAGAGGTGTGGAATTCTTAAAAAACCAAAAGCTTCCTCGCTATTTTCTATATTAGTATTTATATAGTAGTTACGTAAATGTTGTTTGTAAAGTTCTTTTAAGTGATATGGTTCGAAATAAGCAGTGTTAGGAATTTTTGTATGTATATCTATTTCAAATTCTGTAAACATTACTTGAGAAAAGATATTCTCTCTAAAAAATTCTATATAATACTCAATGTACATTCCTTTTTCCTCTATAGTGTTTGCATTATTTAAGAGATATTTCAAGACTATTAATTCTGTGACAATTGCGTTTACTTCGGAAAGTATGGTAATGACTTTTCTATCTCCATCATCCAAGTCATTACTAATGTAATGACCTATCTCATGAGCTAATGTAAAAAGACTATCCAAATCTGAATGATAGTTAGTTAATAAATACGAGCCAATATTATTATTTATTTTTACACAATACGCGCCCGGATATTTCTCTTTCTTTGGAAGTATGTCGAACCTTCCCTCTTTTAACCCTTTATCTATGTTTTTAGTAATTTCATCTCCTAAAAATTTTACACTATTGTGTATAATGTAAAATGCTTTTTCAATATCTATTTTTTCTGAAGGGTTTATGTAGAAGGGTAAGTCATAAGGCTCTAGTGTAGTAACCTGCAAAAATTCCTTTTTTATGGTTAATAATCTTTCCAATAAATAAATGTGTTCTTTAGTACCTGATATTACTTGATAAATTATATCCTTTTGAAAGGTGATATTATTTGTTTGGTAATTATCTCGAATAAAGTCTATCATCATATATGATAAACGTTCATAGTTCTCAATATAAGGAGTATATAATTGTTGAAAGGCCTTATTCCTATGATTCCTGTTTTTTGAATTTGCTATTTCTTGTTCTAAGTAAGGCTTACTAACAGCATCTTCCCTCTCGGGTATAGGCGATTTGAAAGTGAAATTACTGACAACTTCTTTATAATTCAAAGAGTGATATGAGTTTGATTTTTTAGTTTTAGAGAAGTTTATATTATTCCTTGCTAGTAAATTCTGATGAAATACTATAGCTTTTTTATAGTTCTCTTTTAAATTAGTTACCTCCTTTTCAATATAATCATGTTCTCCGATATCTTTTAGCAATCTATAATAAAGTTTTAAGTTATTGAAATTTTTATTAATATTAGAAATTTTAAGAATGACCTCTTTTTTTGAATGAGTTGTATAAAGGGAAGCAATATCGTTTTTTAAGTCTGAAAGGAAATCACTTTTATACTTTGTTAGACCACATACATCCCAATAATAACTGTTAGCATTTAACATAATAAACTCCTTCCTATTCTATAGTATATAGTTTATCAAACAGCGCGAAGGGTTTACCTTAGATTAATCACTCTAATACTGAAGAATCCATTTTAGAAACGTTTGGTAAGTTTCTTAGTCGTCCACTTATTAGCCAATTAACCCCTAAGAGTGAAATCATTATCCCGTTCACAAGTAATATTAAAATCGGATTGAATAAATCTGATACTAATCCACTTAACACAGAGCCTATAGGCATAGCTAGTGTTATAAGACTAAATGTAAGTGTAGTGATACGGGCAATCATATCTTCGTTGGGTAATATTTGAAACAAGGTTGAATAAATTACGTTTGTGGCACCAATAGGTAATCCTGATAATAAAAGGAAAATACAAGTTAGGATTATGGAGTGAGAACTTGAAATTGACATTAAAATCCAAAATACCCCAGATAATAGATAGCCGAACCCCATCATGTAACCCACATCTACTTTTGAACTAATAGAATTTGAAAATACTGATCCGATCATCATCCCCCCCGAAAAACATGCCATCAATAAACCGTAAAGCCAGGATTCACCTCCGAGGTTCACAGATAGAGCAGGAAAAATAATAGTTACACCGGAAAAAACAAAATTAATTATTACTAAAGGAACAATCATTTTTAGAAATAAGGGCTTCTTAAAAGTATTAAACCCTTCTTTAAGATCATTCAAATATTGTTTGATTTTGTATTTTCCATCTTCACATTCAGCATAATTATCACTTGTCTGTTGGGCTTTTACTTTTGAAGGAATCTTAATAAATGAAAATAAAAATAGTACTATGAGCAGTAAAAATATATCCATGAAAAATATGGCCGTAATACTAAATACACTAATTAAAATACCTGCTAATGCGTTAAACGCTAAATCTGTTCCTTGTTTTGCTATTGAGAAAAAGGAGTTAGCTTTTACCAAATCATCTTTTTCTACAATAGCAGGTAAAAGAGCAGTTTCTGCAGGGTAAGTAAATTCAGTAAATAAAGCTACAAAGAATACTATCGCTAATAGAGTAACTATGTGAATAGTATTACTTAACTCCATTATGGGAATTGAAAGAAGTAATAGTGCCTGCATTACCGTAGAAAATATTAAAAGATTACGCTTATTTATCTTATCAATTAATGGGCCGTATAAGAATCCAAGCATTTCAGGTGTTAATATTAGAGCACCTGCTATACCTGTATAGAGTGAAGATCCTGTCATCTCAAAAACCATCCACATTATAGTTATATAGTAAATACTATCCACTATATTGGTTAAAAACCTACCACCAAGAAGCAGAGAAAAATTTTTGTTTAATAAAACCCTGTTTAATTTTGTCATTTTCCATGCTCCCCTTATCAATACTAATTTTCAAATAATTGCATAATATCACATTATTAGAAATAAAGTCAAAAAAAAGAAAAATTTAACAATTTGTCTTTACCACATGAATTTAGTATGTTAATTTAGAGTTGTGTTTTGGAAGGAGGTGGAAAAAATGGAGGATAAGGAACTAAATATCCAAAATAAGGAAATCGATCTTTCAATGATTGAAGATGCGCTATCCCCGGACGTAAGTGAAGAAGATGCAGCACAATTCCAACTAATGGGCGATAAAGTCTATTAATTTGGAATAAAAGAGAAGAAATGATTTTTATGGAAAAATAAGGTTTTAACTAAATTTAGCGTAAGGAGGTGTGATGCATGGATAATAAGGAACTTAATATTGAAAATAAGGAAATCGATCTTTCGATGATTGAAGATGCGCTATCCCCGGATGTAAGTGAGGAAGATGCAGCACAATTTCAACTAATGGGTGATAAGGTGTATTAACAAATAAAGGGACATACTTTCATGTCCCTTTATTCACATTGTTTAAATATAAGATTAGAGCGAGGAGTATTAGTTAATATGAAAACAGATTTTGATGTAATTGTAGTAGGCGGTGGTCCAGCTGGATTATACGCTAGTACAGTATTGCAAAAAGGAATTCCTACCCAAAATAAAAGTGAAAAACTAAGAGTCGCACTATTTGATCAAGGTAACTTAGGTGGGCTTGCTAAATTTGGATATATCACATTCTCAAAAAGATGGTCGTTTTCAGGATCTAAAATAATCTCTGCCTTATATAAGGAAATAGTGGAGGCAGGGGTAAACATACATGATAATACTCCAATTACGTCAGTAAAGTATGATGAAATTAGTGACGTGGTTAATGTATCTAGTAACGATAAAGTTTATACGTCTAAATACGTTATAATTACTTCAGGAATATTCCCTAATCCGGAGGCAATGCTACATAAAAATATTTTGTTGGGGCTTCATACTCCTGAGAAAATGCTAAATGATATTAAACGAAAAGATTGGAAATCTGTACTAATCTATGGATCAGATAACAATGCTATAAATAAGTTAAAACAAAACCTAGCTAGCTTGGATAAAAGTATTGAATATGGAACAAAGTTGCAGAACCTTCATCTTGAGAGTAATTATTGGGAACAAGGCAAGCATAAGCTACCAGGTATTTACAAAAGTACATTCGAAAAATGGGATGGCATGTTGATAGATTATAATGCTTATAAAGTTATTAATGGGACTACTAGCTTAATAGAACTAGATAATGCAGTAAAGACAGAACAAGGATATATATTAACTAATCATTTTGGGAAGACAAACTGTGAAAGAATATACGCTGCTGGAAACGTTGCAAATGTTATATCAGGTGTTTTGATAGCTTTATCCTCTGCGTTGACAGCTGCATTAACAGTAGGACGGTTGTTTAATGATCGTGTTATTTCAGAACCTACAGGGAGATTTCCTTGGTTTCCTAGAGAATTTTCATGGGAAGAATCATGGCTGCCTTACTTAGAGGATCAAGAAGAATTAACTTCATTTGGTAATTCGGGTGAATACAAGAAAAGAAAAGCTTCTAAACTGAAATAGGTTGGAAATTTATTATGAAGTATCCTAAAGTAAATAAAGATTTTTTTGAAGATATACTAAAAGTTGAAACTCCTGCTATTGTATACAACCTAAATATCCTAGATGAAATAGTTGCTATGTTAGAGAGGGATATTGGCTTTTGTTCAAACCTATTTCTAAGTTTCTCATTAAAAGCTAATAGAAATGTTGGGATAAATAAGTTCTTGGCAACTAAAGGATTGGGTGCGGATGTAGCTTCAATGGAAGAATTAAAAGTAGCTATTAAATCAAATTATAGAAACATTTATTGCCATGCACCTGGATTTGGGAAAAAGGAAATAGAATATGTATATAATCACAATTTAATTTTTGATTTCAACACCTTGTCTCAAGTTGTTCAATCTCTAGAAACCATAAGAGGGAAATATATTGGCTTAAGGGTCAAAGTTCCCTTTGATACTTCAAAAAGTGAGTCATATTGTGAATTAAGTAGGTTTGGAATAGATTTACAAAAATGTCCTAAAGAAGTTTTCTATGAAAATAATTTAGTAATTAGTCATATACATGTTCACACTGGAGAAAAAAATATAGAAGATTTTGAACATACACTCGATTTTCTTAAAAGTGAATTGGAGCATAATACCCTGCTAAAAAATACTGAAGTCGTAAATTTAGGCGGTGGAATTACAAGGTTATACTTAGAAGAAAAAGAGTTGGAAACTTTCTGGGGTATGGTGAAAAAATTTGCAGAAGATGTTAAAAAAAGAGGTATAAAAGTAATTTTAGAACCCGGAATGCTTCTAACAATGATTTCTGGTTTTTTAATTACACAAGTAGTCACTTCTGATTTAATTACTGAAAATTTAAATAATGTAATTATGGATAGTTCACGATTTAATCTTTTTCAGTGGGGTAATACTCGTCCTTTGTACACAACAAGTAAAAATATAAGCGTAAAACATAATGTGTTTGGTCCATCTTGTTATGAAAATGATATATTTGCAAAGAAAACTCCATTACCAAGATTGGAAGTGGGTGACAAATTAGTATTATCATCTGCAGGAGCTTATGTCGTAAGTATGCAAAGGACACTTCACGGTATTCAAGGGCCAAAAGAATATATATATTATAATAATTATTTAGACCAAGGTGATAAGTATGAATTATCAAGAAATTGAAGAGAACCTCTTGCAAGAAAAAGCTTTGTTGAGGAAAGTTGCAGATGATCTAGGTTATCCTTGGGATTTTCCTGATTTCTCTAACGATAGTCTTATTTTATTTGAAAAAGAGTTACAAAATTTAGCTCAAAAAATTCGTGAATATTGGATTGATAAAGGTATCGATGCAGTGAAATATATGTACAAATCTCCAGATAAGTATAAAAGTTATTATACCCACTATGGTTCCGAAGTTAAGTATGGTTATGAAAGATGCTTAGAACCAGATTTTTTGGAAGAAAGAATTCATGAAGTTTATTCTGAATGGACTGGCTTTACGTTGCTTTTTTCTAGTGCAATGTCTTCAATAACCACGGTTTTAAATATGATTAATAAAGTTTTAAACAAGAAAATGGTGAACGGATGTTTTGTAGGTGGGTATTTTGAATCTTATAATTTATTCAATAATTATAATATATTTGGAACTAAAATTGATATTGTTAACGATACCTTTCATCTGATAAAAGAGAATGTAGAAGAGCTAGATTTTTATATTATCGAACCTGTAAAATACAATTTGGAATTAGATATAACTGATTTAGAAGATTTATTAGATAAATTGAATAATATGGAGAGTAATAAAGCAGTATTTTTAATTATTGATATTACTTTACTTGGGAATTCATTCGACAAACAAAGTATTTTAAATGCTTTATTTCATAAAGGAAATATTCTTGTTTTTTTCGTGAAGTCTGGGATAAAGCTAGACCAAAATGGATTTGAGTTTGCAAATTGTGGGATGTTAAGCATGTATGCTTCAATTGAACAGTATAATTTAGTGCGAAAATTAGAGGGATATTTAAAATCTTTTAGAGCAACTACCGGTGTAGGAATTAGTGGGAAAGATTTAAGCCTGTTGGACTTTCCTAGTTTCGGTAAAGACAAAGTTCATTCTGAAAAAATATTGTATAATACCTCTGTATTAGCTAAAGAAATAAAGTTAGAGAATGATTTTATTTTTCAACACATCGCCCACCCTACCTATAAAAGTGAGTTGAGTTATGCAAAGAGTCCCATGGTTTTTCTAAGGGTTAACACCTCTGAAGAAAGTGATTGTAAGTTTATAATTGACTATATAAGAGAAAAGATAAAAGAGATTACTTTATCAATTGAAGTAGGGAATAGTTTTGGATTTAGACAAACAAGGGTTGAGTATATTAAAACACTAGAAAAGGATCCAAAATTCATTATAAAAATAGCTCCGGGAAGTTATAGGGGACTAATCTTCTATAAGATAATAGATACAATAAATTATATATCAAATTTTCATAGAATAAGTGAGTTGAAAAAAATTTAGTGTTGCAATTATAAATAGTGTAAAAAAAGGTCTAAAGTCGCTTAAATTCTTTTTATTATTTCAACTGTTTACTTGACAGGGGGAAGTTCATATGTCAAGGCTTCTCCTTTTTTACAAATATAAAGTAGCTAACATAATCCCCAATGATTCTTGGTAAATCTCCTCAAACTGAGATATAGGCAGTGGATTTACGCCCATACCTAATTCAACCGTATAACCTGGTCTCTGAAATTCTTGTATAAACCAGTCTTTATAGCCAGCGAAACTATCTACATATTGGATTGGTTGGTAACCACTTATTCGACTAAATTCTTCTACGATCGTCTGTGATTGTGGTGGTTCTAACCCTTGAAAACCCCAATAAATAACTTCACCCTGGGTATGAAAGGCATTCATGATTTCGAATGGGCGTTGCTGTGCTAACTGTGCCATAGCAATAGCTTCAGGCTCTGTTAATGGTTGATATCCCGGGAAGTCACGCGGTTGGGGTGACGTCGGTTTACGCGCTGCTTCCGTGTCCCATAATGCGGGGTATTGGTTGTTTAGATCAACTCCATTTATATTCGCCTTCCATCCTGAGAAATCGGTACTGCCATCATTTAGAGTTAGTACAGAATCTCGTAAATTACCTGCTGCCTCTGCCCCGTTTAGAACCAGATCTACACCATCAGGATTTACCATAGGAACCAAAGATAATGTATTAGTTTCAAAAAAAGGTAACAGGTTCAGTCCACGAATGGATGCGTTATTTGTTAATGCTAATGCATACTCATTGATAAAACGCATAATTACTGGAGTAGTTATCCATTCATTCGCATGAAAAGAGCCGTTTATATGCTTTTGGCGGTTGCCAGCGCCAATTTGCAATTCGATAATATCTTTTTCTAAAATGGATTTTCCAATGATTTGTTGTCTAATAAATGGGTAGATAGTAACTAATTGTTGAATATCTTCCAGCATTTTTTGATAGGAATAATTATTTGCATTAGAGAATACAAGATTGGTAACCCTTCGCGGTAACAGAAGGGTTTGACCGATTTGTAGTTGGGTAGGTTGAATGGTGGGATTAAGTAATAATAAGGCGTCCACTGGTAATACACTAGTTTGAGCGATACGCCAAAGTGTGTCATTTGCCTTAATCGAGTATGATTGAAGCACAAAACCAGGTATATCAACATCTTGACCAATCATAAGTAGATTTGGATTTAATTGTGGGTTGGATGCTTGTATTAAGGGGAGAGGTATTTGAAACAATTGACTGAAATACCATAAGGAGTCGCCTTGTCGAACACTAACCTTCATTTGATTTCCCTCCGATCTTAGACACTATTTCATCATATGAAGAAGATAAAAGATTCATGTATAAAAGCATATCAAGAAAATATTTTTCCTTTAAAGGATAGTTTATATATACGATAATAGAGGTATATCATATTATTTTAATGATTAGCTTTATAATACTTACTTCGTTGTGGAAGTGTGATAAGTGTGCATTAAATGCCCGTCATTTTCTAGAGATCTGAATATTAAGCCAAACGATCATGGAAAGTGTCAGTGTGATGCTAATGTTAAATTAAAGTAAATAACTTATTGTGCAATAGAAGTTTTGTCTTAGAAGATTTTAGGTATTAATATAACTAGGAAATAGATAGGAGCTCAGAAATACCTTTTACAAATATTTGATTAAGATCTGTTTAGAAGGTATATTCAGAGCAATGATGCTATACTCCGTTTAACTATATGTTTCAGTGAGAGAGGTGAAGCAAATGTTCGAACATATTAATCAGAAAAAACAACTTCTAGATGCAAATCGACCGTTACCTAAATATACAGTAAAAAGCTTACATGAAAAGTTATTACTTGAATGGACATATAATACAAATGCAATTGAAGGAAACTCGTTAACTATCAACGAAACGAAGGTAGTTCTAGAAGGAATTACTGTTGGTGGCAAGACGCTACGTGAACATTTAGAGGTTATTAATCATCGGGATGCAATTCACTTTGTGGAGGAGATTGTACAAAAGGATGAACCTTTGTCGGAGTGGCAAATTAAGAATATACATAGGCTTGTACTAAAAGGAATTGATGATGCATATGCAGGTGTATATCGGGATCAACAAGTTTTTATTGCTGGTGCTAAACATATACCCCCAGCGCCCTTTCTTATAAAAGAAGAGATCGAGCACCTTATGGCCTGGTATGAACAAGCGGAAACACAAAAATTACATCCGATTGCTCGCGGAGCTATGCTTCATGCTATTTTTGTGGGGATCCACCCCTTTATTGATGGAAATGGTCGTACATCACGTTTGTTATTAAATTTAGAACTCATGATATATGGTTTTCCGCCAATTGTTATTAAAGTAGAAAATCGATTAGCTTATTATGAAGCATTAGATAAAGCACATACAAAAAGAGAATATGATGACTTCATTAAGCTAGTTGCGGACGAAGTAGATGATTCGTTAAACCTATATTTAAGTGCAATAAATAGTAACGCATAATTAAAAGAAGCCCTTAAAATTTTTGATATATATAGCATCTCAAAAATTCAGAAGCTTCTCACTAGTTTTTTAACTTTTGAGAAGCTTTTGTTGTTGGGGTTAGCAGTCTTGGATATTCAAAATAAACCTCAAGCATGGTAAAAGAAAAATTAGATAATATTTGGTACATACAATCGAAATAAACTAGGGTATTCAAATGTCCAATATATCATAGAAGGAAGAGGAACTGACTTGAGTTCAAAATAAAATATTGGTATTGTTAGGCTATTATATATGTCCACCTATTAATTTCATTTAACCCATTCTGGTTATTGCTTAGTTATTTGGTGAAAAAGTTGGAGGCTTCTCTTGTATTCTATAAAAAATATAGTTAAAAAAATGACATTTAAACATATCCTTTTTTACGCCTTAATCCTCTTTAGTTTTGTTGCTAGTCTAGTGTTTGTTCATAATAATTATTCTTATTATGAACGACCAATAGTTGAAGTAACTAAGGTGGATCTGGAAAGTAAAAATAAAATAATAGATTTATGGAACAATGAAGATTTCCAATTCACACAGTCTTTAATTGCTGAGGTAAAGAATGGAAAAGAAAAAGGTGAGAATGTCCATTTAGAAAATGACTATTCATTATCCAAAGGTTATGATCATGAGTTTCAAGTGGGAGACGAACTATTTATTACATTTGATGCTGATATGGAAGGTAATGAAGGTTTAACTGGAACTATATTAGACGTTAAACGAGATAAATATCTTCTTATTGTTTCATGGATATTTATTTTCATATTACTCATAGTAGGGAAAAAACAAGGGTTATTCTCTATTGTTAGTTTAGTGATCAATGCGCTGCTTTTATCATATGCTTTAGATATTTATGTGAATAATGCTGAAATAAGTTTACTGTTGATTTGCAGTATAAGTGTTATTTTGTTTACTGTGATTTCACTGGTGTTAGTTAATGGATGGAATGAAAAAACACATGCTGCCATTATTGCAACCCTGTTAGGAGTTTTCATTACTCTATTCATTTCTTATTTAGCCCTACGAGTTACTTCTGGCGAGGGATTGAGGTATGAAGAATTACAATTTATTACTAGACCCTATGAAGTCGTGTTTTTGGCAGGATTATTCCTCGGATCATTAGGTGCTGTCATGGACGTAGCCATAACAATGTCATCTTCTATTTTTGGATTATATGAAAAGAATAATAACATATCAATTAAAGCAATAATCAAATCAGGAATGGAAATAGGAAAAGATATAATGGGAACCATGACAAATATCTTGCTCTTTGCCTATGTAAGTGGTTCTATTCCGATTCTTATGCTTTATTTTAAGAATGCGTATCCATTCGGAGAAACGCTTACTATGAATCTCTCTTTAGAATTGGCTCGAGCTTTAGCAGGTGGTATCGGGGTAGTTTTAACGATTCCATTGGGCTTGTATACGACTATTTTCTTTGTTAAGAGAAAGAGGGCAAAATCATCATGAATGTACTAGTATTACTGGCAGCTATTTTATTTATATTAATGATCATTATTGGTGGAAGAAAAGGTTTAAGGTCTTTTATAGCTTTGTTTCTCAACTTTGGTGTCATTATCGTTACCGTTTTGTTGATGAATGATCCTAATGTCAATCCGATTATCTTAACCTTAATTGCTTGCGTAATTATTAGCTGGATTAGCCTTTTTTATATCAATGAAGTGAACAAGAAAACAAAGACAGCCTTTCTATCTTCTATTATATCTACAATTTTTTTACTATTGTTTATTCTTTTTATTACGGATAAGGCAATGATTCAAGGTTTCGGTGAAGAAGAAATAATGGAACTTAGTATTTTTTCTTTTTATATCGGTGTGGATTTTGTTAAAATTGCCGCTTCTGTCATTATAATGAGTACAATTGGTGCCATTACAGATACGGCCATTGCTATTTCTTCACCCATGAATGAGATATACTATCATAATCCAGATATTAGTAGAGAAGAATTATTCAAGGCTGGCCTAAATATCGGAAGAGATATATTAGGGACGAGTGCTAATACACTTTTTTTTGCATTCTTTGGAGGCTATTTAGCATTGCTGATCTGGTTTAAAGATTTATCGTATTCACTTGGGGAAATTGTTAATTCGAAAATATTCAATGCTGAGATGATAACCATACTTTGTGCTGGAATGGGTGTGACTCTTGTTATTCCTATTACTTCTTGGATTACGGCATATATTTTAGTGGAAAAAAACAAAAATACTAGTAAACAAATGTAATGAGTATAAAAATGATACTAACGAATCTGATGAGCACATTGGAAAAAGCCTTGTCATGCAACAATTGGTGCTAAACAAAAGATTGATAACCTAAGAGTAAATTACTTAAAGCTTTCTGGATAAGATCTTGACTCAATTCATAGTAGTGAATTTGATGCAATCATTGGTATTTCAACACTAAATTGAAGAGATTTTTGAAGGTCCATTAACTTGTATTCAGTCAATGTTAAACAATTTAGGGATCCCTGAATTCGAATATGATTGAACCAATGAACATAATCAAAAAGTTCAAGGTCAAGTTCGTGGTGGTTAGGAAAATAAGCCACTTTGACAAACTCTGCTTTGATGGTCTTAAACGTAGCTTTTGCAACGGCATTACCATAAAGCGTGCCCTTTGCGCTCAATAAACACGCAATACCGAACTAAACATTTCCGATCTTTGATCAATAAGTTGGTGGTAAACTCACTCCCTATCTCCGAACGTTTAAACATTTTTTCACCCCCTTCGAAATTACTATGTTAAGTATGTAAATCTCAACTCTCTCTGTCCATTTATTAGATAAGCATCAAAAAGAATCCAATAGAATGAAAACGCACTATTACTTTATATATTCTTCACAAAACACGGCACAAAACTTAACATCCCCTTAATATTTTTCTCGATTTTGTGTGATAGAATATGAGTTGCTTAAATGGAATATACAGGGAGGTAACAAATGAGACATCTACCAATTCGAAAGTTTTTTAGTAGTTTTCTAGTAGCTATATTAATTCTAGCAAGCTTTTCAAATGCGTTTATTCCAGTAGTAAACGCAGAGGAAAATGGAGAACCTCTTACAGTAGCAGAGGCTCTTGAATTAGAACATGGGACGGGTGTGACATTAGAGGGATACATAGTAGAACCAACTAACGGTCAATATGCTATAAAAGTAGCGGACTCGGTTGAAGATACTTCTACTACAATTGTAGTTAAACTTGAACCTAACCAAAGAGATGCATTTAGTCCGGAGAATAATTCTGATGCTCTAGGTAAAGAAATTCTTGTTACCGGTGAACGGGATACTTACTCTAACCAAGAATCAATCGAGTATGTATCTAGTATTGAGTTCGTAGATTCTACTGGATCAGATGAAGACTTTCTTACTGTTTCAAAAACCCTCGAATTAGAACAAGGGGTTGAGGCGACAGTTAAAGGCTTTATAGTAGAAGGCTTGAATGGAATCTATGCCATGAAATTGTCTGACTCGGTTGAGGATACATCCACTACATTAAATGTGAAATTAGAAGTAGATCAAAGAGATATATTCAGTCCAGAGCTTAATCCGAATGCATTGGGACAAGAAGTCATTGTTACTGGTGAAACTGGAGAATATTATGGTGAACAGGCTCTAGAGAATGTATCAAGCATTGAATTTGTAGATCCATCCGTACCATCAGAACCCGAAGAGCCTGAAGAACCAATAGACGCAATTGACATTTCTGATGCTCGCGCATTAGGGGATGGGCAGCTCGCGACGATAGAAGGGACTGTGCTTGCAAGTCCTAGTGCTATCGGAAATGGTCAATATAATACGTATATTCAAGATAATACAGCAGGTATCAATATATTTTCATATGAACAAGGTGATTTTCCTTCATTAAATAAGGGGGATAAAGTAAAAGTTTCAGGTGAGCTAGAAACCTATAATGGTCTAAAAGAAATCTTACCAAGTACAGTTGAAATTATTGATCAAGACCAATCTTTACCTGAACCTCAGTTGATTACATTAGCTGAAATGACAGATGGATCAACCGCTGAAAAATATGAGGGTGAATTAGTGGAGGTAAACGGATATATTACTAATATTCCGGATAGCCCAGCTGGTGGTGGTTATAATATTTCCATTGTGGATGAGGACTTTAATGGGACAACCTTACGTGTCATGGAGGGCTCATTAGATATCTCAGCCTTAGAAGAAGGGAACTGGTATGATGTGACTGCTATTATGAGTCAATATAATTCCTATCAGCTAATCCCAACTGAAGCTAGTGATATAACACTTGCAGACGAACAACCAGAAGCACCAACTGCAGCTGGTGAATATACGTCAACGGTTATGTATGTAACAGACGGGGATACTATCCGTTTAGAAACACCAGTACTAGGTGCTGATCGTGTTCGGTTTGTAAATATTGATACACCAGAAACAGACATGGGATCAGCAAATGGAGCTCATGGTGATAACCAAGATCAACACGGTGATGCTGCGACAGAATATTTGCAGACATTATTGCCTGAAGGCGAAGAAGTAACACTGAAAATCGGCTCAGAACCAACGGACCCATACGGTCGCTTGTTAGCGCAAGTGATTAATAAAGATGGGATTAATACTAACTTAGAAATGGTAAAACAAGGATATGCATCTTCTTACTTCATATGGCCGGTAGGTAACGAAGAAGAATATGAGACATATCAAGCAGCTACAAGAGAAGCGAAAGATAACGAACGAGGTATTTGGGATCCAGCAGATCCATTAATTGAACAACCATTTGAATATCGCGCTATTCTTGAAGGCGGAGATTTTAGTAGATATGTGGGACATTCAGATACGAAAGAGTATGTAGAACCCTTAGAATGGGCAGAAGTACCAGTAGATAAACGTATTTTCTTTGCGAGTGCCCAAGAAGCAGAGGCGCAAGGGTATACAGCGGTAGATGATGAAGGATCCGATCCTGTCGATCCCCCGTCAGCAAATATACTAGAATTACAATTATTAAGCATGAACGATCTTCATGGAAAGATTGATCAAGAGTATGAACTTGATCTTGATGGAGACGGTGAGGTGGATGGCATGTTCGGACGCATGGATTACACATCAGCGTTCATCAAAGATCGTGCTGAGGATAATCCGAATACATTAATTGTCCATGCCGGCGACATGATTGGTGGAAGTTCACCAGTTTCAGGTCTATATCAAGATGAACCTACTGTAGAAATTATGGAAGAGATTGGTTTTGATTTTGGTACAGTTGGTAATCATGAGTTTGATGAAGGTACGGATGAATTGTTACGTATGGTTAATGGTGGGGAACACCCTGAAGGTTTAGGGACTGCCGATTACGATGGCATGAATTTTGATAACCTTTGTGCGAACTGTGTCTATAAAGATTCTGGCGAAACGATTTTACCTCCTTACGCTGTTGCAGAAGTGGACGGAGAAAAGATTGGCTTTATCGGTGTCAACACACAAGCTTCTGCAAATATGGTAATGCCAGCAGGAATCGAAGATATTGAATTTACTGACGAAGCTACTGCAGTAAATGAAGCTGTTGCAGAGTTACAAGCAGATGGTGTGGAAGCAATTGTTGTCTTAGCGCATATGCCAGCTACTCAAAATGACTCATCCGCAACCGGTGATTCAGCAAATTTAGCCAACAATGTTGATGATGCAGTTGATATTATCTACGCTGCTCACAATCACGAAGTGGTTGACGCGATAGTAGATAATAAGTTAATCGTACAAGCATCAGAATACGGCAAAGCTTTTGCTGACGTTGATATCGAGATTGACCGTGAAACAGGAGATATTGTAAATAAAGAAGCTGAAATCGTATTTGTTGATCAAAGTGAAATGGAACCTGATCCAGCTGTTACAGGCATCTTGGAAAAGTATGACGATTTAATTTCTGACAAGATGAATGAAGTATTAGGGTATAACGCTAATACCATGACAGGCAGCTATACAGGGGATGGCGACCACGGATTAGGTAATTTAATTGCAGACGCAATGAAATGGTCAATGGATAGTGACTTCGCAATGATGAATGGTGGAGGGATTAGAGACCACTTATTAGAAGGTGAAGTGACATGGGGAGAATTATATAATGTCATGCCTTTTGGTAACACATTAATGGAGTTTGAAGTAACAGGTGCAGATATATACGACATTATAGATGAACAAATATCTGCTCAATATGGACCTGACTACAGTGTTAGTGGATTGAAGTATACATGGGATTCTTCAACATTTGAAGCTATCGATATTATGTTTATGGATGGAACACTCATTGATGAAGATGAAACGTACACTTTAGCTGTTAATAACTATATGGGTACTTCAGCGGGGCCAATTAAAGACCTTGGCAAGAATGAAATAATGGGTCCTGTCGACTTAGATTCTTTTGTAAATTATGTAAAACACCTAGATACTACAGAAGAAAATCCAATTAATATTGGACCTGAAGGACGTATTGTTGAAGTTGATACAGGATCTGGTGATGAATTAGGTGAAGTAACCATTGCAGACGCTCGTGATGCAGAACCTGGTACTGAAGTTACTGTAGAAGGCATTGTCACAACAACTCCAGGAGCATGGGGAAGCGATGGATTTTATATGCAAGATGAAACAGGTGGCACTTACGTATTTGGCGATGAAAGTGTGAATGTAGGAGATACTGTAAAGCTTACAGCTAAAACTGCAAGCTATAACGGTGAATTCCAATTATCAAGTGTCTCTGAGCTAGTGATTACAGGTAGTACCGATATTCCAACTCCAATTGTATTATCACCAGCAGGTATTGATGATTCAAATCAAGGGGAATTAGTGATACTTAAAGGTGCAAAGATATCAGGCCTTGAAGAAGTGAACGATTATGGGACATTCGAGTTTACAGCTACGAAGGATGGCGAAACTATTCTTGTTCGTGTAGATAATCGTACCGGACTAGCATTCTCTAACTTTACATTTGAAGATGGAGATATAGTGGATGTTTCCGGTATTTCTAGCGTGTTTAATGGTGTATATCAATTAAAGCCAACAAAAGCGGCTGATATTGTAGAGCACATTGAAGAGCCAGAACCAGAAGAACAGGAACAAGTTGTAATAAAGCCTGCCGTTTCTAACGGAAAAGCTACTATTGATACAGCTAATATAGACAAAGTTAAAGACCAGGGTGAATTAATTGTTGATGTAGAAGAGGAAGAAGAAATAGAATTAGAGCTTACAACTGATCAAATTAAAAAACTTAAACTAAAAGATGCTAAATTAATAATTAGTGCTAAATTAACAAGTCTTTCTATACCTTCTAGTGTACTTCCGGATGGTGATGTTACGATCAAAGTAAAAGAAGTAACTGATGTAGAAGGTGCTATTGGTAAGGTGTTCGACTTCACTATTAACGGAGGAGAAGTTCATGAGTTTAGTGAACCAGTTACATTGAAGTTCTTCGTTGGGGAACTGGAAAATGAAAATGTTGAAGTTCGTTACTATAATGAAGAGATGGGCGAATGGAAATCTATCGGAGGAACATACTCAGATGGTACGGTAACAGCTGAAACAGAACACTTTAGTATTTTTGGGGTATTTGAAATTGCTGAAGGTGAAGAAATACCAGGGACTGGCGATGATAATGATTCTGGTGATGAATCAGAAGAAACACCAGGTGAAACAGGTAGCGAAGATTCAAGTGATGGGTCAGATGAATCAGATGAATCAGATGAAACCCCAGGCGAAACAGATAGCGAAGATTCAAGTGGAGGGTCAGTTGTTGAAAAAGAAAGTGGCGATTCTTTAGATGAAAAGTTGCCTGAAACTGCGTCTAATATGTTCAATTTATTACTATTAGGTAGTATGTTTATACTAGCAGGATTGCTCTTCTACTATTATCAAAGAAGAAGAATAATCTAAAATTAAGTGAATTTAAAAGAGGATGGACCCTAAGTATAACTGCGGGTTCATCCTCTTTTTTCATTTATTGATTTAGGGATTGCCTAAACGTAGGAAACATATAATGTTTAGCGCCATAAATAACAGTATCAATAATTAACAAAAACGCTTGGACCACACTACCATTTCATTTTATCAAAAAAGAAGGTATGCCATGTGAAAGGATATGAACAATTTAACGCACAATTGGAATTGTAAGTATCAAATGATATAGGATTTGATGATATCTCTATTTGCGATAGCTGGATTAGACTTGATTTCAGGAATTTTTAATGATGAGAAATGGGGAAAACTCGATTTTTGACTATAATATTCCCATTAAACCTAAAAGAGAATGCGTAGAAGTGTATCATCAGAATCTTCTAAAGTAAACTTCATCGTTTATCCCTACCCGATGAATTAATTTTTCACTAATTGATAGCTAATAACCCAATTATAATAAGTATTTGCGAATGTATACAGTATTTATCTTATCATGGATTTAGGTTTTTATTTCAAAATCCTTGCAGTTTTTCTATAGTAATTCTGTTCATTAAAATTGGAAAAATCATGACAATTTCTGGTGTAAAACATGACAGATCTGGTACCATTTTTTAGTTGCAATCAGAATTGCAAAATACTAACTTTTTGCTAATGCAATACATTAAAAAATGATTAAATATTGTTAAAGATGTTACAGGTGAAAATCAACGAAACCCTGATATACCATACTTTTAGCTCCCTCCGTTAAAGATATTACACACTCTCACCTTATGGTTGGCATGATCTGATAATGTCAAAACTTTTCTGTGAATGGCTAGCTTACTGATGTAATTCGTGAATGGCTTACTTTTGCAGATCCAAACGATAAATTTATAATTTTGCATAGTCTCTCATTAGTCAAAGAACTTTTGAAAGGCTTTTTGTAGTTTAAATAAGGTAGAGGAAATTAATGTTCCTAGTTGATGTTTAATCTATGGAATCTGGCCAAGATGAGGTTACTAAAATTGTAGAATTTGTAATTAATTAACAGTATAATGGAATTACAAAAGGGCTTTAAATGGGAATTTTGAGGTGAATATAATGAAAAAGAAAAGAACAATTAGCTTAATATGCGCTTTGATTTTGCTGCTTGCTTCTGGATATTTTTTAAAAGATTATATTAAAGATAGTAACGAATCTGAGAAGTACACTGGAGAAAGCCTTGTCATTGGAACAATAGGTGCTAAACAAAAGGTTGATAACCCAAGAGTAAAGTATGTAGAGCTTTCTATAGAAGATCTTGACGCAATTCACACTAGTGAATATGATGCCATCATACTATCTGGTGAATCAGTGTTTAAAGAAGCATCTAAAAACATTTACACCGATACCTTTAACAAATTAAGAATACCAGTCTTCTTTTTAGAATTATTTAAACCTTATACGATTTTCACATCTAAAAATTACACTTATGATGATGCAGGTACATATGATTTTTTAGGTGCAACTCAAGGAATCCTAAACAAAGAAGATGGAAGTATTCTAAAATGGTCAATTAATGTACATGAAGCTTCTAAAAATTCCATTGACCAAATCAGGTATACAGAAATATTTAATATAGTAGACCAACTATAGGTTTTGGTTGCTTGAAATCAATCAAAAGTTGAAGGATATGCAGATTATAATCGAAAAATAAAGCCGATTACAACTCAATATTCATCCGCCAAAAGTTATATAATTACCTTCGCGACCATCAACAAGTAAGATACTATAATTATTTATCGCAGGTTGGAAAAATACTCTTTTATATTGCTTCAACTTTAACTTACGACAAGTATTCATATTCTAGCAACACAAAACATATCTGATATAAATATAAAATATACAGTGAGAGGCGCTCCATTAAGTTACTGCACTTAATGGAGCGCCTCTTCTACTTTTAAGTTTCGACTACTGATCTACTTTAAACTATTCCATTAATGAAATACTAATAATTTTACCTCAAAAGAATCTATCGTAGCGTAATAGGTCTAGCTATTATATTCTATCGATATTCTGAAGGTATTTATCGATGACGCTTATTTACTTTTTAGTAATTCTAAGTGACGCGCATTATCAAGTGGTAGTGCCCCCATTAGACTCATCCCCCACTCCCAACATGCTTGGAGATGTATCAGCCTTGTTCTATAAACAATAAAGCCACTTTTCTATTTGTTTGTTGCCATACCTTTTTGAAAGAGAATGGTTAATTCGTGAATTAACTGGTTCCATTCTTCCGTACTATTAGGATGAGAAGCATTCATTTTAGAAGCGAAATTATCTTTTTTATTACTTGCTGGCACTTAAGGCATAAAAAAAACTGAATGAGTAGTATTAAATTAATCGAAAGTAAAAAATCCAGTACTTTATCAACTAACATTTTCCTTAATAACTAACGTATTTTGTTATCCTAGAAGACGCTTTTGATCCAATTTTCCATTGACAACTAAGCAAAGAGTGTATATCCTTAATAATGATAATCATTATCAAATGGAGAAAGGAGTTCGCCATTCGAATATTCACCTTTTATAAATGAACTGATTTTTCTTAATCATAACCAGTTTACTTTGTTCAAGAAGGTATATTGCTTCAACAAGAAGAATAGCAATAGCATTTTTTTGATAGTACTTTTACATAATAGTCGTTCTCTATAATGTTTACTCAGAAATAACAGAATTTTTAAAATACAATTGATGATAAGGAAGGGTAAAAATGTTTACAAAACAAAAAATCTCATTATTATTTATTATTTTGACAGTAATTACTATTTTCATAGCTGGTTGTTCTGCGCAGCAATCAAGTGAAACAAATGCAAATGAAGCGGAAAATGCCGAAGCGGCAGAAACTGAGACAAGCGAATCTGAAGGTGCTGATTCAGAATATCCAATCAAAATGGAACACGCTTTTGGCGAAACGGTTATTGATAGTAAACCTGAGAGTGTAGCTACCGTACAATGGGCAAATCATGATGTTGCTCTTGCACTGGGAGTTGTGCCAGTTGGTTTTTCAGCAGCAAATTATGGTGTAGAGGATGATAGCGGGCTTTTACCCTGGACAGCTGAAAAGCTTGACGAGCTTGGTGTAGATGATCCTAATATCTTTCAAGATACAGATGGCCTTGATTTTGAAGCTATTTCTGATTCCAACCCAGATGTCATTCTAGCAGCGTACTCTGGTATTACGCAGGAAGACTATGATCTTCTTAGTCAAATCGCTCCGGTTGTCGCATATGAGAATGGCCCTTGGTTAACCACTTGGCGAGAACAAGTTATGTTAAACGCAACAGGTATGGGAATGAAGGAAGAGGGAGAACAACTAATTAAAGAAACAGAGAATTTAATTCAAGAAAAAGCAAGCGAATACCCAGAAATGCAAGGTAAAAAAGTAGTCTGGGTTAATTTCTCAGCAAATGATATGTCTGAATTACATCTTTATACAGATACAGATCCTCGTGGTGCATTTTTAGAGGAGCTTGGAATGGAATATCCAGAAAGTGTTACGAACGAAATAACAGATCCCTCAAGCTATTCTTTAAGCTTAAGTGCAGAAAATGCTGATATTCTTAACGATGCTGATATCCTTATTGGATATGGTGATGAAACCTTATACGAAGCTGTTAAAGCTGATCCGGTGTTAGGCAAAATTCCAGCAATTGAAAGAGGGTCCGTTGTATCTATCGGGAATGGCACCCCTATGGCGGCATCTGGAAACCCTAACCCACTTTCAATAGCTTATACCATTGATGATTATTTGGAATTAATTAAAGGAGCTATTTCAAAGATAGATGAGTAGTTCCACAGATTCTGCAAACTCAATCAACTATCGGTTTAATTCATTTGCTCCAAGGAATTTTACGTTAGTATTAGTGATTTGCGGTGTCTTGCTTTTTGTATGCGTGTTGGCATCTCTCGCCTTCGGTTCTCGACTTGTTAGTTGGAATGAATTGATTGATGGATTATTTCATAGTAATACAGATTCGTATGGAGCAAATGTAGTTCGTAAGAGGGTTTCTCGAACTGTTTTTAGTTTATTTTGTGGTGCTGCACTCGGTGTATCGGGTGCTCTCATGCAAGCGGTCACCCGTAATCCTATTGCGGACCCTAGCATTCTGGGTGTGAACACAGGTGCATCCTTATTTGTTGTCTCTGGTATTGCCTTTTTTAACATAAGTACTGCCAATCAATTTATCTGGTTCGCTTTAGCTGGAGCTGCAATTACTGCTGTTTTTGTATTCGGAATTGGTTCTATGGGGCGTGGCGGTGCTACACCACTTAAACTGGTTTTGGCGGGAGCTGCTACTAGTGCAGCTTTGTCCTCACTAGTGACAGCCATCATGCTCCCGCGCTCTTATGTCATGGATCAATTTAGGTTTTGGCAAGTAGGAAGTGTGGGTTCAGGTAGTTGGGATTCCATTATTACTTTTTTGCCATTTTTAATTATCGGAATGTTGTTAGGGATTTTTTCAGCCTCAGCACTTAATGCATTGGCACTGGGAGATGAGATGGCCACAGTTTTAGGAATTAAAACTAGTATGTTAAGGCTAATTGCAGCAGTTGCAGCTGTCCTTTTGTGCGGTGCCACTACTGCACTTGCAGGTCCGATTGGCTTTATCGGACTTTTATCTGCCCATGCTATACGTCTTATGCTTGGACCTGATCTTCGATATATAATTCCGTTGTCTGCTATTTCAGGAGCGATTATTCTGACTATATCCGATGTAATCGGAAGACTACTCGGTAGTCCAGGTGAGCTTGAAGTTGGTGTCGTAACAGCATTTATAGGCGCTCCATTACTAATCATTTTAGCTATGAAATTGAAAGTGCGATCACTATGATAAATAATAATTCTGTTAAATTTATAATGGCGGGTAGGCGTAAAAGACGTCGCCGCTGGATTCTTGTTACTGGATTACTTGCGGGCCTAGCATTTATTCTTTGCTGGACCATGCTTTTGTTAGGTAACACGATTTATCCGGTTAATGAGGTTATAAGGGTCCTTTTAGGTGAAGAACTGAATGGGGTTTCTTTTGCTGTGAATACCATACGCCTACCAAGGATGTTGACGGGTCTTCTTGCCGGATTTGCTTTTGGGATTGCCGGAAATACTTTTCAAACGATGCTCCGAAATCCACTTGCAAGCCCAGACGTAATTGGCATTACCGCTGGATCGAGCGCAGCTGCAGTTTTTTGTATATTAATTCTTCATACTAGCGGTGCTGTTGTTTCCATTGCTTCCGTTATTGCTGGACTAGCAACCGTACTACTAATTTATATATTTTCTAGAGGCAGGACTTTTTCAATCGGCCGTTTGATCTTAGTTGGAATTGGTATACAGGCTATGCTCAACGCTTTAATATCTTATCTTCTGTTAGTTGGTGCCCAGCAAGATATTCCCGCAGCGCTGAGGTGGCTCAGTGGCAGCCTTAATGGTTCCCAAATGCATGAACTTCCACCTCTTAGTGTTACAGTGTTAATTTTCGCTCCTATTATCATCATGCTTGGAAAACATTTAAGTATGTTAGAGCTTGGAGAACAAATGGCCACTTCTCTCGGGATAAATACGGACAAAACACGAATTTTACTAATTGTTAGTGCGGTTACTATGATTGCACTTGCTACAGCTACAACAGGTCCAATTGCATTTGTTGCGTTTCTATCTGGACCGATCGCCAAAAGATTGGTTGGTGTTGGCCTTTCAAACGCCATTCCCGCAGGACTCGTTGGCGTTAATTTGGTTTTAGCTGGCGACTTAATTGGACAATTCGCTTTTGATGTTAGATATCCAGTTGGGATTATAACTGGAATACTAGGGGCGCCATATCTGCTCTTCTTGTTAATCCGAATGAATCGAAAAGGAGATTTATAATGAAAGCAACGCATGTTTTTGAGGCTGAAAATACAGTAGCAGGTTATGATAATGAAATGATTATCCAAGGTGTTAGCCTTGTTATTCCAAGTAATAAAATAAGCGTAATTATCGGAGCAAACGCCTGTGGAAAATCAACGCTACTTAAAACAATGGCGAGACTTATCAAGCCTGCAAGTGGAAATGTCACGTTAGATGGGAGGCCCATCGGCAAGATCCCTTCAAAACAATTAGCCCGGGTTTTAGGTTTGCTACCACAATCTCCTATTGTGCCAGAAGGTATTTCTGTAGCGGATTTAGTTGGACGAGGACGATTCCCACATCAATCCTTGCTTAGAGGATGGACACAAAAAGATTACGAAGCAGTTGCAGAAGCTATGGATCTTATGGATATAACAGCACTTGCAAATCAAAGTATTGACGAGCTTTCTGGTGGCCAAAGACAGCGTGTTTGGATCGCAATGGCTTTGGCTCAGCAAACAGACATTTTATTTCTTGATGAACCAACGACCTTTTTAGATATTACCTATCAGATAGAAATTCTTGATTTGCTTACAGATCTTAATCGGAAGCATGGAACGACGATTGTAATGGTTCTTCATGATATAAACTTATCAGCACGTTATGCAGATTATATTTTTGCGTTGCAAAAGGGAAGACTTTTAGCAGAGGGTGATCCGTCTAAAGTTATTACAAGCCCATTAGTTAAAGATATCTTTGGACTTGAATGTACCGTTATCAAGGATCCTGTTTCGGGCTCTCCATCTGTGGTGCCTATAGGACGTTACCATGTGAATCATGAAATAAGCCCTTAATTTTTGAAAATATAGAATAGCCAAGAGCGTTTTCGAACAAAGATTTTATTTTGTCGAAAGCGTTCTTTTCTTTCAGCCTGTTTAGTTAAGAGATGCTTGTTTAAAAGTTAATAATATATTTTTTAAGAAGTTCTATGTCTTTCTATAGAGTTGTTTTGAAAACATTACGCAATAAATCGTAATAATTCCTATTTACTTTTTAAAAAATAAAGGTTACAATATAAAAACGTAATCATTACGATTTGTGGTAACTGACTAACTCTTAATGAAGAAAGTACAGGTGCCTATGATGGTTCTTACCCCCAAACCGTTTTAGTTATATAAATTTGTGCGAACATTTCCTTTTTTCAAGAAATAAAGATAATTCTAAATTTGGATGACGTGTTTAACAAGAAAATCAAAATTCATCTATGTGTGAATAGAGATGAAAAAATTTTTTGCTTTAAATCGTAATGATTACGCTTTGATACAAGAATATAACATACATGCCTTTCAATGTATACATAATGTAAGCTCAATTATTAGGAGTTATGACAGGAGTATTGTTAAAACTGTTGAGTGTAAAAAATAACTTCATCATGGGGGGATAAGCATAAATTGGTGAATTATTATAACAGAAGGAAAGGTGAATAAAGTGGCAAAAAAATCAAAAATCGCTAAAGAAAAGAAAAGACAGGAATTAGTAGCAAAATACGCTGACCTACGAAGAGAGTTAAAGGAAAAAGGAGATTATCAAGCACTTAGAAAGCTTCCGCGAGATTCTTCTCCAACGCGTTTAACAGGGAGATGTGAAGTGACAGGGAGACCTCGTGGATATATGAGGAAGTTTAAAATGTCTCGAATAGCTTTTAGAGATTATGCACATAAAGGGCAAATTCCTGGTGTGAAAAAGTCAAGCTGGTAAGAGAAGGGGGCATGCTTCCATGTATAAATGGATCATTATAGGTGGAGGGATTCATGGATGCTGTATAGCAAATCGGCTTCTTAAAGAGAAAATTTGTAGAAAAGATCTTCTAATTATTGATGCTTACCCTGAACCAATGCACGTGTGGCGAAGTCTGACAGAAAAAATAGGTATGGATTACTTAAGATCTCCATCTGTACATCATATAGCTCAAGATCCGTTTAGTTTAAAAGAATATGCGCATAAATTTGACTATGCCCAACCGTTTAAAGGAAGGTATCGAAGACCGCGTTTGGATATGTTTAATCAGCATAGCATAGATGAAATGGATGAAGTAAACGTGCGGGAATGTTGGAAGCAAGGGATCGTAAACTGGTTAAAGAGATCAGATGGTGTTTGGGAAGTTTCTCTTTTTACAAATGAAGTCATTCAAGCTGAACACGTCGTCCTTGCTATGGGTGTGAATCGAAAACCCCAATATCCGCAGTGGTTTTCCGGTGCGGAGGATAAGAAGCATATCCGTCATATATTTGATCAAGAAACGGTTCTTCCTGAAAAAGGAGATGTTTTTGTTTTAGGGGGAGGCATGACTGCAGCCCATCTTGCTCATACATTAGCAAGAAAGAGTGCAATTAATTCAGTTACTATATTGAAAAGACATCCATTTAGAATAAATAACTTTGATAGTGATCCAGGCTGGCTAGGTCCAAAATATTTACGAAATTTCTATGAGGTAGATTGCTATGAAAAGAGACGAAAATTAATCCAAGAAGCAAGACACCGAGGTTCCATAACAAGTGAACTATATGTGAAGTTGAAAAAACAGGTGAAGGCTGGTAGGCTGCGCTTTTATACAGGAGAGCTTGAAAAGGTTAAATGCAAGGAGGATATCATTGAAATTCAGATGGATGATGGGGAGCGGTTGGTAGCCAATACGATGTTACTTGCAACTGGTGCTAAAGCGAGCATGCCAGGAGAAAAGTGGTTAACACCAGTTATTAAGAAGTTAAATCTCCCATGTGCTCCTTGTGGCTTCCCTGTTGTTGCGCCTTCCTTGGAGTGGAAACAAAAACTTTATGTGGCAGGAGCACTTGCTGAGTTAGAAATTGGGCCAACTTCAAGAAATATTGCGGGAGCAAGAAAAACAGCTGATCGCATAGCCCAAAACGCGTAGGGGGAAAAAAGTTGACAGAGAAAATACCAGTTACAGTATTAAGTGGTTATTTGGGTTCAGGGAAAACTACACTATTAAATCACTTGTTACATAATAAAGAAGATTTAAAATTAGCTGTTATCGTAAATGACATGAGTGAAGTTAATATTGATGCTTCTATGGTAAAGCGTGGTGGATTCAGCCGAACAGAGGAAAAATTAGTCGAGCTACAGAATGGATGTATTTGCTGTACCTTACGCGAAGATTTGATAAAAGAGGTAGAAAAACTTTCTAAGCTTGATATCGATTATATTGTGATTGAATCTACGGGAATATCCGAGCCAATTCCAGTTGCCCAAAGCTTCACTTATAAAGATGAAGAACTAGGCATTAACCTCGACGACCATTGTGAATTAGACTCCATGGTTACTGTCGTAGATGCTAACCGATTTTGGGATGATTATGGATCAGGAGATAATTTAGTCGATCGTAGTCAGGGTGCAGATGAGGAAGATGTAAGAGAAGTTATTGACTTAATTATAGATCAGATTGAATTTGCTAACATTATACTTTTAAATAAAGTGGATTTAATCAAGGAAGTCGATAAGGAAAAATTAAAAGCTGTTTTAAAACATTTGAATCCAGAAGCGAATATTATCGATACAACATATAGCCGGGTGCCACTTAAATCTGTGTTACATACGAATTTGTTTGATTTTGAAAAAGCCAGTCAGGGGGCAGGGTGGATCAAAGAGCTAAACGAGGAACATATGCCTGAAACACAGGAGTATGGTATTAACTCATTTTTGTATCAAAGTAAAAGGCCATTTCATCCTCAGCGTTGGATGAAGTGGTTGGAAAATTGGCCAGATGGTATTATTCGTTCGAAAGGTTTCTTTTGGTTAGCTTCTAGGAATGATAAATGTGGTTTACTTTCACAAGCTGGTTCTTCCCTTTCCATTCAGGGCGTTGGAGCTTGGATAGCCACTTACTCTAAACAAGAACAAATCGAAATGTTGAATGATGATAAAGAGTTAGCCGCTCGCTGGGATAAAGTATATGGTGATCGAATAACAGAGCTAGTATTCATTGGAATAGATATAAATAAAGAAGAGATTATCCATGGGTTAAATATGTGCTTGCTAACGGACGATGAGATGAAACAGGATTGGAATAACTTTCATGACCCTCTGCCAGTATTTTAACGATCTAAATGGGATGTTTCAGTAAAGCATGCTTTCTATTTACTAGCCAATACAGATCAGTGAAAAAGGGCGACAATCTTGAGAATTACTGTCGCAGGAGGGGTAGTATGAAGGATGACAAGATTATGAAATTGAAAAATGTCTCTTTTAGGCATGAAAAGGGTTGGGCGATAGAGCACGTAAATTCCCCTATAGGTAAGGGTCAATACTTGGGATTGGTAGTAACAAATGGTTCTAGGAAATGCACTTTGAGATTTGTAGAAATGGAAGATTTTACGTTGCGTTTTATGGACAGCCTGAAGAGAAAAGGCTTTATAACATTGTGGGGGTGCCTTACTAATGTTTGAAGCATTCTTCACCTATGAGTTTTTGCAAAACGCAGCAGTCACAGGATTACTTATTGGTTTAGTTGCCCCCTTACTAGGTGTCTTTATTGTTATACGCAGACTTTCGTTAATTGCTGATGCTCTTTCTCACATTACATTAACAGGTATTGCAGCAAGTCTATTAATTGAAAAAAAGGTGTCAGTAATAAATGATTGGAATCCTATCTATATGGGAATGGCATTTTCTGTAGTAGGGGCAGTACTGATTGAGCGGATTCGAAAAGCGTATAAAAATTTTGAAGAATTAGCTATTCCTATTATTCTTTCTGGAGGTATAGGGCTAGGTGTCCTTCTCATTTCTTTAGCAGATGGCTTCAACACAGACTTGTTTGGTTATTTATTTGGGAGCGTAGCTGCAGTGAGTCGTTCCAATATGTGGACAGTTTTATGGATAACAGTGTTTGTTATTCTACTAGTTTTCTTGTTTTATAAAGAATTATTTGCTTTGTCGTTTGATGAGGAACACGCTAGGGTCACAGGTGTGAAAGGAAAATGGATTAATCTACTATTTATTTTGTTGGTGGCGTTAGTCATAGCTTCATCTTTGCAGATAGTAGGAATTCTGCTCGTTTCAGCTTTAATGACATTACCAGTAGCCTCTGCTTTAAAATTGGTAAAAAGCTTTAAACAAGCTATCTTCTTATCTATTTTTTTAGGAGAGACTGCTGTAATCGTTGGTATATTATCAGCCTATCATTTAGGTGTACCTCCTGGTGGAAACATTGTTATGGTAGCAATTCTTATACTTATAGTGACACTAGCTTATAAAAAGGTGAATAAGAAAATTCGGATAAAGAAAAGTAATAAAAATATAGAACAATCAACGTAGCTATCTATTATATTATTCTCGAATGCTAGGCACTCTTAGTATTCTTGTTCATACATGGTTGAAAACAAAGGTTACGTTAGTCAGGTATAAATTGATTTCAGGTAGCTACGTCTCCTTTAAAGGAGAGTCTATCGAAAATTTAGTACTTTCGTTTTTCAAAAAGCAGCTAAAATTTTAACATTCAAATCGTAATGGTTTCGTTTTAAGTGAATTTATAATAGGAGTTACAAAAAAATTAATGAAGGAGATAATAATGTTGAAAAAACTAATAGGAGTTCTCGTTTTGTGTACACTAATTTTTATTATTACAGGTTGTGGGAGTGCAGGTTCAACTAACAGTCAAGGTGAGAAAGCACCAGATGAGGAGTTGACGATTTATACTACTGTTTATCCGCTTCAATATTTTGCTGAACAAATTGCAGGTGATGAAGCTTCGGTAGCATCCATTTTACCAGCTGGTTCAGACCCTCATAATTTTGAGCCTACCTCACAAGAGATAATACAAATAGCAGAAGCGGACGCTTTTATTTATAATGGAGCAGGTTTAGAACCATACGCCCAAAAAATTTCAGATGCTATTGAATCAGAAGATGTGAAAGCAGTAGAAGCTTCCGATGGAATTGATCTACTTGAGCACAGCGATAGTCATGATCAAGAAGAACATAAACATGAGGAAACAGAAGGTGAGCACGAAGAAGAGCATGAACACGAGGAAACGGAAGATGAACATGAAGGGCATGATCATGGAGATCAAGATCCACACGTTTGGTTGGATCCAATCCGTTCCATTGAGTTAGCTGAGACAATAAAGGATACGCTTGTAGAAATTAAACCTGATTCAGAAGAGGTATTTAATAAGAACTTTGAAACGTTGACAGGAGAACTTGAAAATCTAGATAAAGAATTCAAAGAGAAAATAGAGGGCTTACCTGGAAATGAGATTATTGTATCGCATGCAGCGTATGGTTATTGGGAACACTCCTATGGCATTGAGCAAATTCCTATTTCTGGTTTAAGTCCAACAAATGAACCGTCTCAAAAAGAACTGCAAGAAATTATAGAAATTGCTAAAAATCATGGGTTGAAATATGTATTTTTCGAACAAAATGTAACACCTAAAGTTGCCGATGTTGTAAGGAAAGAAATAAATGCGGAGACTTTACGGATACACAACTTATCTGTTTTGACAGAAGAAGATATAGAGAATAATGAGGATTACTTTACACTGATGCGTACTAATTTAGAAGCATTATCAGAAGCATTAATAGATGCCCCAGTACGCTCAGATGATTCTTCTGAAAATGATGACCATGATCATGCTCACAGTCACGCACATGATGAAGAATCAGAACAAATTTATGCTGGGTATTTTGAAGACGAACAAGTGGAAGATCGCCCCCTTTCTGATTGGGAAGGAGATTGGCAGTCTGTATACCCATATCTTCAAGATGGAACCCTTGATGACGTTTTTGCCCACAAAGCAGAAGAGAACGGTGACAAAACAGTTCAAGAATATAAGGAGTATTATGAGATCGGCTATAAAACAAAAGTGGAACGTATCTTAATTGAAGGAGATAGAGTAACATTTTTTGAAAACGGGGAAGAAAATACTGGTCAATACAGCTATGATGGTTATGAAATTTTAACATATGACGCAGGAAATAGAGGGGTAAGATATATATTTAAACTAACAGAAAAAGAAGAAGGACTTCCAAACTTTATTCAATTTAGTGATCATAGTATCTATCCCACTAAAGCTGACCATTATCACATCTATTTCGGAGATGATCGAGAGCGTTTATTAGAGGAAGTCACTAATTGGCCAACCTATTATCCATTAGATATGTCGGGTGAAAACATTGTTCATGAGATGTTGGCACATTAATTTAAAGACTTAATTGGGCAAATAATTTGAGTTGGTTAATCATTAACAAAAATAATTTTTATATTGGATAAAAGAGGCAGAGTCATAACTAAAGTGTCTAACTAAAAATCCGAACAAGTAATAATTTAGCCGATGAAATATATGTCGACTCCTGCAGGATGAAAAAGCCAATGCTGAGACCCCGCAGTGCGAAGCGCGAGGAGGCTCAGCGGCTTCTCGAGGAAAGCGAAGTATATTTCAGGAGCGGCGGCTACACACTACTGCCATTTGTTCGGTTTTTGAATTAGTTCAAATGCTTTTTTCTTAGTATGTTTTTAACACAATATAGTATCATTTTTAGTATAATTATGGTAAATAGTGAAAATTAATGGGATATGAGTGCAGAGGAGGAGAATGGTGAAAAGTGTATATATGAAAGAGCACTTTCAAAAAATGTATAAACAGAGAGAAGAAATAGCTGATGAATTGATTTATTATCAAAAAAATGAATGGTTCAGACCTTATGAAGAAAAGTGGTCATGGGGAGAAACGTATTATCATTTATACCTAATGCTCAAGTGGTTTCGAAGACTAAGTAAGGTGTATGTGCCCTTGGCAAGACCAGTTGGTACATTAAGAAAAGAAAAACCTTATGAAACATGTAGTTCAGATATATACGCTAGCTATAAAGAGAAAAATAAAAAACCAATGAAGGCTCCTTTTATATTAATTCCACCAGAATATGAAAAAATTAATGTTAGTTTTGAGTGGTTGTTAGTAGAAATAGATAAGGAAACCAAGCTATTGGAGTCCGTTGTGGCGAATATAAGTGATGATGAAGCTGGTCACATACGTTTCTTAGATCCACTCGCCAATAATCCTAATCTAATTCAGGGTATCGATCTGTTAGGAATACATGAAAGGCATCATTTTTTGTTGTGTAAAAAATATTATCACAAGGCAGGTAGGCTTTAAAAAATGAAAGCAGATGAGTTCGCTTATGCTTCCATCTACTTCAATCTTTTCTTATTTGGCAAATTATTTTTATTGAAATTCCACACTTTCTATCTTTCTTTATTGACATGACAATATCACCTGTATTTTCATGTATTGCAACATTAACCTTGCATGCCGTCCTTCTTGAGTTTGGAGTGTTTTCAGAGAGGATAGTCTTTTTATAAATACTTCGTCACAAGCGCAATAATTTCCCGTTTTTCTATAACATTCGTCATGGGCTTTGCACGCAGCATCTGTTTTGTTAATAGGCGCGCCTGGGCCCCTGCAACCGGGTCCACACCATCTGTAACCGGGAAAGACACAGAAGTTTGCCCTTCTATAAGATCTTCTTTGATGCATGATCATTCTTCTCCTTTATTAAATGAGGTAGAGAAAAGACCAGAGGGAATTAACCCCCTCTGGATTTTTTAACAGTCGTATCCTTGGTTATAACCACCGAATGATGCACCTACCACTATAAGAAGCACAAACAATACTACGATTAACGCGAAGCCTCCGCCATATCCTGCTGCTACACCTGACATTTAGTAATCACCTCTTTCAGTTATTCCCTAAAAGGAAATCATCCTTTCTTTATCAGCTTATGGAGCGATAGGTTTTATGTATAGTTCAGTAGCCTTTATATAATGAAAAAACGCCAAATTTAAATTTTCATCTATTCATAGTTGCGATACAAATGTTAGTAATGGAAGAACAAATTACCTAACATCCATTTTCCCTTTTTTTCTATGAAGAAATTCGATATTAAAGGTATTTGTGCACAGAAGTACAATAAAAATAATATTTTAGATTTAAACTTCACTTGTGCTATGGTATATAATAGAGATATTTCACAGAATTTTTAGTTAATTAAACATGTATTTGCTGATCGAAGGGGGACTGGGTGAACTTGAAAACAAAATTATTAGATTTACTAGCTCAAAGGTATGAAAGTGAGGAAAAAATAGTCACAGAAATCATCAACCTTGAGGCTATTCTAAATCTGCCAAAGGGGACCGAACATTTTGTAAGTGATCTACACGGAGAATACCATGCCTTTCAACACGTACTAAGAAATGGTGCGGGTAAAGTAAAAGAAAAAATTAGTGATATTTTTGAGGATGAACTAACGGAACAGCAGATTAATGAGTTCGCTACATTAGTTTATTATCCTGAAGAAAAATTAAAGCTAATAAAAAATAGCTTTAATCGTGACGAGGATTTAAATAAGTGGCGTCAAGAGATGATTCAGCAAATGATTAAGCTGATACCGTATGTATCTTCCAAGTACACGCGATCAAAATTAAGGAAAGCTCTACCAGAACAGTTTGTATATATTATCGAGGAGTTATTATATAAAACGGATGAATACTCCAATAAACAACAGTACTATACGAAGATCGTACAGCAAATTATTACTCTAGAACAGGCAGATAAATTGATTGTTGGTCTTGCTTACACGATTCAAAGGCTAGTGGTTGACCATCTGCATGTGGTGGGGGACATTTATGACCGAGGTCCTGAGCCAGATAAAATTATGGATACGTTGATCAATTATCATTCTGTCGACATTCAATGGGGAAATCATGATGTGTTATGGATTGGGGCATATGCTGGTTCGAAGGTTTGTCTTGCCAATATCATCCGGATTTGTGCTCGTTACGCTAATCTTGATATTATCGAGGATGTTTATGGGATCAATTTGAGACCGCTTCTTAATCTAGCAGAAAAATATTACGAGGATAATGAAGCATTCAGACCAAAATTGCAAAAGGGCGAGGAGTTATCTGAGTATGAACAGCTTCAGATTACTAAAATTCATCAGGCTATTGCTATCATTCAATTTAAACTAGAAAGTCCTATCATTAAGAGACGCACAAACTTTAATATGGAAAATAGACTTCTGCTTGAGAAGGTTGATTATAGTTCAAATGAAATAACGATACGCGGGAACACATATCCATTGGAAAATACGTGTTTTGAGACCGTAGATCCAAATGAGCCTGCTAAATTATTAGAAGAAGAGATTGAAGTAATAGATAAATTGTTGTTTTCCGTTCAACATTCGGAGAAATTAGCACGCCATATGAATTTTTTAATGAAAAAGGGCAGTCTTTATTTAAAGTATAATAATAATTTACTTATCCATGGCTGTGTTCCTTTAGATGAAGAAGGCAATATGGCTAAAATGGAAATCGACAATACGATGTTTTCCGGCCGCGAACTATTGGATATTTTTGAGGGTTATGTAAGACGAGCCTTCGCACGTCCTAAAGAAACCGATGATTTAGCAACAGATATGATCTGGTATCTCTGGACAGGAAAATATTCTTCTCTTTTTGGAAAAGGAGAAATGACGACCTTTGAGAGATACTTTATCAAGGATAAGAAAACGCATAAAGAAGTAAAAAATCCTTATTATGATTTGCGTGAAAAAGAAGAAATCTGCCGTAATATATTAGAGGATTTTGATTTAAATCCAGATTTAGGACACATCATTAATGGACATACCCCTGTTAAAGAAATTGAAGGAGAAAATCCTGTCAAAGCGAATGGGAAAATGGTGGTCATTGATGGAGGATTTTCTAAACCATATCAATCAACCACGGGTATATCCGGTTATACTTTACTATTTAATTCATTTGGTATGCAGCTTGTGGCACACAAAAAATTCACATCAAAAGAAGATGTTCTGGAAAATGGTACAGATGTCGTATCTGTTAGAAGATTAGTAGATGAAGAGCTAGAACGAAAGAAAGTATTGGAGACCAATGCTGGGGAAGAATTATTGCAAGAAATCAAGATATTAAAAAGCTTATTAGAACACCGTTATATGAATTAATACGAAGAAAAACTATCTAATGATTGTTATTAAGTGAAAAACAGAACTTCCAATTGGAGGTTCTGTTTTTTATTATTAGATTCTTTAGCTAAAGCTCAAGTTTTGGAATTTTTATTTATCTACTACAATCACTGTGCCGTGTTCACCCAGTAAAGGTGCGAATCAGATTTCTTTTAACGTCACTTGTTTTTTCACTTATACGATTCATGACATAAGTTTTAATCCAACCGCAGAGGCGAGTATCATAGAAATAAATAATAATCTTTTCCAGTCTCTAGGTTCGTTGTACAATATCATTCCCATTACCGTTGATCCCACTGTTCCAATACCTGTCCAAACACCGTAAACTGTAGCCATGGATAATGTTTGCATGGCATAGGATAAAAGGGAAAGACTTAAACCGAATGTAATAGGCATGATAATTAGCGCATCCCACTTCTTCATGGCTAATCGTTTTATATTCATTACTCCGATTACTTCTAGTACTCCCGCTATAAGAACTGCTGTCCATGCCATTATGCAACACCTTCACTTTCAACAGGCTCACTTGAGACTTTTTTCAACCCAATTACGCCAATTAAAAGTGTTCCGATCAACACTGCTTTTAGCGGAATAAAGGGTTCCCCATATACGATGACTTCCACTAAAACTGTTCCAACCGTTCCAAGTCCTGCAAAGACAGCGTAAACAGTTCCGATTGGGAGGTGTTTTGCAGTCTGTGGTAATAAAAAGAAGGTGATAACTATTGCTCCAATGGTCAAACTCCATTCAACAAAGCTTTCCGAGTGCTTTAAACCAGAGACCCAATAGACTTCAAAACTTGAGGCTAAAAGTACATAAAACCAGTATTTATTCATTGTTGTCCGTCCTTTCAAGCTGTGCGAGCTATACATAAAATATTATAAATTTATCCACATAATCACTAAAAGTGTTTCCTATCATAACAACTTTACCTTTAATGCAGAAAGGTTTAAAGGAAACAGCCTGCAAATAAGAATAAAGTCTTTTTTATTATTGAATGAAGAGGCTATCCTTTCTTTCTATTTCGATATTCTGTAGGAGAACTACCATTCACCTTTTTGAATAGTCTTGAAAAATAATAGGGATCATTTATCCCAAGTCCGTGGGATATTTCTTTTATTGTTTGGTCCGTTAGATCAAGTAATTGTCCAGCTCGCTGCATTTTTATACGTAAAAAATAATCAATGGGTGGATAGCCAATTTCTTGTTTAAATAAATAATTAAAATGTTGTACAGATAATCCAGCCACGTTAGCAAGTTCCAAAAGCGTGGGACTTTTCGATAAATTATGATGCATATAGTGGATCGTTTTTTCTAAATAAAGCTCTTTTCTTTCTTCTTCCTTTGTACGGATACTCGATAATCCAAGGGAACTAAGTAAATACCTCGTGGTTTGTGCCACCTTTATATGATAAAGGGTGGAGTACGTCTTATTCGACAGTAACACATAGCAATGTTCAAATAAGTCGGTAAATTCTAGAAAACTGTCTAACGGAATCTGTAAGGGTCCTTCGCTCAGATGAAAACTAGTAATAAAGGATAAAACCTCTTCCCCTTTTACATGAAACCAATAAATACTCCAGGGATTCACTTCATCTGCACCATAACGATGTGGTGTGCCGGGTGGAATAACAAAAAGTGTATGTTTGTTTAATAAAAATCTATCTTGATGATTTAGCTCCACCCAGCCCTCTCCATTTGCGCAATAGATAATGATAGCCGTATCACAACCTTCAGGACGTTCTCGGTAATGATATTTTGCTTCAGGAAAATAGCCAATATCGGTGACGAAAAAGTTGCTGATTAATGGGTGCTTAGAAATATCTTTTTCAATATAATCAGGCAGGACAAATAGTTTCTCCGATTTAAATCCATCCTCTTTTTTAACGATTGTACTCCATCCTTTCTAAGTTTCGACAATGTTTGTCTAGGCGTGTATTTGTGATATAGAAAATTGAGATAAGCAAGTATTTCTTACACTATAGATAATAATCCGAAAATAGTCCATCATAAACAGGATTTAATTTATTGTTTGAAAGCGTTTTAAAGATACAATTAGGAATATATCATAAATAAGCGCGAGGGGTGAAAGGATGGAGCATGCTGTAAAGGTGTGGGAAGAGAAACGGGATATAGAAACCTATGGTGTAGGAGAGCCAAATAAAAATCCGATGTTTCTTGAAAAAAGAGTCTATCAAGGTAGTTCAGGAAAGGTATATCCATATCCTGTCATTGATAAAATTTACGATAAGAAGTATCTAAAAACGTATCAGCTCGTCATTCTTGAAAATGAGTATATTCGTATTGAAGTATTACCGGAAATTGGTGGGAGAATTTATCGAGCATTAGATAAAACCAATGATTATGATTTTGTCTATTATAATCGGGTAATAAAGCCGGCACTTGTTGGACTTGCCGGCCCGTGGATCTCGGGCGGAATTGAATTTAACTGGCCACAGCATCATCGTCCAAATACCTTTGGACCTGTTGAATATAAAATTACTGAAAATGATGATAAAAGTGCGACAGTCTGGGTGAGCGAGATAGATCGAATGTACGGTACTAAGGTAACGACAGGATTTAGCTTATATCCAGGAAAAGCATATTTAGAGGTGTCAGCACAACTTTATAATCGAACCGCCCAAGCGCAAACCTTTCTTTGGTGGGCAAATCCGGCGGTAGCTGTAAATGATCATACTCAGTCTATTTTCCCACCAGACGTACATGCTGTTTTTGATCATGGAAAACGAGATGTATCAAGCTTTCCGGTAGCAACTGGCATCTATTATAAAATGGATTATTCGGCTGGCGTCGATATATCACGCTATAAAAACATTCCTGTTCCAACGTCTTATATGGCTGATACATCGAACTATAATTTTGTGGGGGCTTATGATCATAAGCAAAAAGCAGGATTATTACATGTTGCCAATCACCATATCTCACCAGGAAAGAAACAATGGACATGGGGGAACGGGGAATTTGGAGAAGCTTGGGACCGGAATTTAACAGATGAGGATGGGCCTTATGTTGAACTAATGACAGGGGTATACACGGATAATCAGCCCGATTTTTCTTGGTTACAACCCTATGAAGAAAAATCTTTTAAGCAATATTTTATGCCGTATAAGAATATTGGAGCTGTGAAAAATGCTTCCATTCATGCTGCTGTCAATTTAGAGGTGGATGAAGCACTAGAAAATGCAGATGTATTTGTTTATGCTACATCAGAAATAGATGAAGCAACAATCGAACTAAAGGGAAAAGATACATTATATCTTAGTGAAACGAGATCGCTATCTCCAACAGATACTTATCATATCAACTTAAAGCTGAATCCAGAAGAAAAAGCGGAGAACTTAAGGTTAGTTGTGAGGGATAAAGAAGGTACTATTTTAGTTGCTTATCAACCTGAGAGGATAGTGGAGGATAAACTTCCGGATCCTTTAGAACCAATGCCAGAGTCGGAGGAATTAACAACTACAGAGGAATTATATCTTGCTGGTATTCATTTAGAGCAATATCGACATGCGACCTTCGAAGCGGAAGGTTATTACAAGGAAGGGCTGCATCGTAACCCAAAGGATATCCGAATAAATGTTGCCTATGGTAGATTATTACTGCGAAGAGGACTATTCAAGGAAAGTGAAAAATATTTTAGGAAAGCGATCGATTCCTTAACATGGAGAAATCCAAATCCAGAAGATTCAGAAGCCTTTTATCAACTAGGATTAGCTTTAAAGCTTCAAGGGAAAAGTCAGGATGCTTTTGCTCACTTGTATAAATCAATTTGGTCTGCAAATTGTCAAGACAAAGGTTATTTCGCCCTTGCTCAAATTGCTTGTGAGGATAAAAAATATCAAGAAGCATTAGAGCTTATCGAAAAATCATTAAGTCGAAATACTAGAAATTATAACGCACGTAATCTTAAAACAGCACTATTACGAATAAACAACCATCTAAATAGCGCGGAAATCTATGCCCAAGAAAGCCTTCGCTTAGATATAGCTGATTTCGGTGCTTACAATGAGCTATACCTTGTTTATAAAGAAGAAGGTGAACTAGAAAAGGCGACTAAGGTATTAAAGGAATTAAAAAGGCTGATGCGGGATGATAGTCAAAATTACTTACATCTAGCAACGAGTTATGCAGAAAGTGGACTGATAGCCGAAGCAATTCATGTTTTAGAAAGGATTTTATCAGAAGACAAGGAAGAGACTTATCCTATGGTCCATTATATGCTGGCCTTCCTCTATAAAAATATAGGTGAATCTACTAAGGTAACGTTGCATCTAGAGAAGGCTAAAAATGCTTGTTCTGATTATTGTTTTCCAAATACATTATTTGAATTGGTCGTGTTAGAATTCGCTATACTTACAAATCCCCAAGACGATAAAGCACTTTATTATTTAGGGAATTTATTGTTCGATAAGAAAAGGTCGCACGATGCACTCATGTTTTGGGAAAGATCCAGAGAGATTAATCCGGACTTTGCAACCGTTCACCGAAACTTAGCACTTCTTTATTATAATGTTTTTCATGACGCGGGCAAAGCACTATACTCACTTGAAACTGCGTTCCGTTGTGACAAGCTGGATGCGCGTGTGTTGTTTGAATTAGATCAATTGTACAAAAAGCTAGGTTATTCCCCTAAAAAACGATTGAGTGTAATGGAATCCTATCTGAATTTAATCGAAGAAAGAGATGATTTATTTTTAGAGTATGTTTCTCTATTAAATACGACGGGGCATGTTCAAAAATCAATTGAACTATTAGATAACCATATCTTCCATCCATGGGAAGGCGGGGAAGGAAAGGTTACAGGGCAATATGTTTTTGCACACGTAGAATTAGGCAAGAAATATTTGCACGAAAAAAAATATGAAAAGGCAATCAAATCATTTAACAAGGCGAGAGTTTATCCACATAATTTGGGTGAAGGAAAGCTAGCGGGGGCGCAGGAGAACAATATATATTACTATCTCGGGTGTGCTTATGAAGGCTTGGGAAATGTCGAAAAGGCAATCGAATACTTTAGAGTAGCGTCCATTGGACTCGAGGAGCCTAATAGTGCGATGTACTATAATGATCAACCGCCAGATATGATTTTTTATCAAGGGCTAGCGTGCCTTAAGTTGAATAATGATATAGAAGCTAAACGAAGATTTCGTGTCTTAATTGATTATGCAGAAAAACACATAACAGATGAGGTGACGATTGATTATTTTGCCGTATCTTTACCAGACTTTTTAGTGTTTGAAGATGATCTTAACAAAAGAAATAAAATACATTGCTTATATATGAAAGCTCTTGGATTAATCGGTTTGAATCATTTGGAATCAGCATTACAGGAACTTTCCGAGGTTCTAGACCTTGATCCAAATCATCAGGGAGCAATGATGCATCAATCACTAGCACAGAAAGGATTGTCACATGGGGATATATAGTATCGATGTTAAACATCCGCTTAAAAACATTTATCCGTTAGAAACAAACTTCGGTGGTTCCAACACATCTGGAGAAAGTTATCGTTTTACAAATTATTATATCGAGAAGAATGGTCGCCCTTATTTTGGTATAAGCGGGGAGTTTCATTACAGTAGATATCATTGTGAAAAATGGGAAGATGAAATCATAAAGATGAAAATGGGTGGTATCGATATTATTCCTACTTATGTATTTTGGAACCATCATGAAGAGGAACAAGGAATTTTTGAGTGGGAAAAAAATAAGGATCTCCGCGCATTTTTAAAGCTTTGTAAAAAGCACGAGGTGCAAGTGATTTTGAGGATTGGACCTTTTGCTCACGGTGAGGCCAGAAATGGAGGGATGCCAGAATGGCTTTTTGGAAGGCCATTCGACATTCGTTCTAATGATGAAGCTTATTTAGTATATGTAAAACGATTTTTCGATGAAATTGGTAGACAGATATATGGATTGCGCTTTAAAGAAGGTGGTCCGATTATTGGCACACAAATTGAGAATGAGTATGAGCATGCTGGTGCGCCGTGGGAAATGACAACAGGAACATCGAATGAATGGCTACCTGCTGGTAGAGATGGAGACGCTCATATTAAGAAGCTAAAGGAACTCGTTATACAATCGGGAATAGAAACCCCGCTTTATACAAGTACGGGTTGGGGTGGTGCATCTGCTCCTGAAGAAGAGGTGCTCCCGTTATGGGGAGGCTACGCCTTTTGGCCATGGATTTTTTACGGAGATGTGAAGGAGCACCCTGCCACACCTGAATTTATTTTTAGAGATTACCATAATAACCATACTGAAAATGATGGATTTGATCCAGCTTATCCTCCTGAAAGTCTACCATACGCATGCTGCGAAATGGGAGGAGGGATGACTGTTTTCTATCAATACAGATTTAAGCTCCCTTATGAAAGTGTTGACGCAATGGCAGGAATAAAGGTGGCTGGAGGGTGTAATTTTATAGGCTACTACGTGTTTCATGGTGGGTCGAATCCAAAAGGAAAGAAGACTCCTTTTTTGAATGAAAATGCTACTCCCAAAATATCCTACGATTATCAGGCTCCAATTGGAGAATTTGGACAAATAAGAGAATCCTATAAAAGATTAAAACGGCAACATTATTTTTACAAAGAAATGGAAGAAATGCTATGTCAAACCAAAACAATCCTGCCAGAAGGTGCATCTGATATTGAGCCTAGTGATATTGATACATTAAGGTTTGCAGTACGTGCATATAAGGATTCTGGTTTTATTTTCATTAATAATTATCAAGATCACGTGAAAACCAGGGATCAGAAAGACTTTACTATAAGTGTAAATCTTAAATCAGAGACACTACAAATCCCAGGAGATAGTAAATTGACATTGGCTAAAGATGAGAACTGTATCCTGCCGTATAACTTAAACATGCGGGGATTAAAGCTTAAATATGCTACTACACAACTAATAACTAGTTTGGAATACGAAAACGAGCCGTACTATTTCTTTTTTACCCCCAAAGGGATGAAGGGGGAGTATTGTTTTGAAAATGAGGATATTCAAACGGTAACGATTGACAATGGACAGATGATAACAAAAGAAAATACATTTATTCAAGTCAGTGATCAAGCTAATAGTATAGCCACTATTTTACTGAAAACGGGTAAGAAACTACATGTTTGTACACTTACACATGAAGATAGCTTACATTTTTGGAAGTTTTCTTTTAAAGGTAGAGAACAGGTTATCCTTTCAAAGGATACGTTGCTCGTGGATGATGAAAAAATACGTGTAGAAGCAACAGGTAAAGAGAGACTCGAATTGAAGGCTTTCCCAGGCCTTGGTGACAGCATATTGATGGATGGTGAAGAAATTTTTTCAGAAAAGAATGGACTATTTAAAGAATATAAAAAAATAACCCAGTACAGTCATCCTAAAATAGAGGTGAAGAAAGTGAAGTCGAATAAAGCAGTGATTCACTTTTCACCCGAACATTTTGAAGGGATAAAAGAATTACTGCTTAACATTGACTATGTCGGTGATATTGGCTACGCCTTTATTGATGGAGAGCTTATTCATGATAACTTTTGTAATGGTAGACCGTGGGAAATTGGCCTTCAGCAGCATAAACAAGCGTTGCTGGAAAAAGGAATGTATCTCTATATTTCCCCAGTGAAGGAGAATAGCTTTGTTAAAAGTGATTCGCCAATGGCAGCAAGAACGGAAGTTGTAGGTAAAGAAATTGCAACAATAAAATCTATACAGGCAACAGCTATCTATGATGTGAAAATAAAAGTGGCTCATAATCCGAAGTAGGAGGAGATGTAAGCATGGTTAAATTAAAAAATGTTTCGAGGAAGAAATACTCTCTTAATGGAGAATGGAACTTTACGCTAGATCACGAGGGAGAATATGCTGCGAGGGACATTGGGAAATCTCAATCAACTACATTGATTCAGATACCTGGATCATGGGAGGAGCAGGGTTTTGGGGAGCCTTCCAAACACAATCCAATAGGTGCGTGGAAGAAATTAAAGGAATATGTAGGAACAGCGTGGTATCACAAGGATATTTTTATGACAGAAGAAATGGAAAATCAGGTAGTTAAAATGGTGATTTCTGGTGTTCGCTGGTCGACTGGAGTATGGGTGAATGATGAGTATGTAGGAGAAGGGGAGAGTCTAGTAAGTGATCATGTTTTCGATCTTACCGATTTTATTCAAATTGGTGTAAAGAATAAAATCGTTATCTGTGTGAATAATGAAATGAAATATTCACTTCTAGACAGTCATATTCATTCCTATCACACCGCTACAAATTGGGGTGGAATTACTGGTGGGCTCTATTTAGAAACACATCCGAAGACACATATTCAAGAATATAAGCTTTATCCTAAGCTTGAGCAGGAAAAGATAGATTTATCCATAAAAATAGCAGAGGTGGGTGAACTAGGCTCCAATAGTTCTTTGCTTTTTGAAGTGTTTTCAGAAGAGGACGAGCTTGTGCAAAAAATGGTAGTCCCAATCGAGGCAAAGGATGGTCGACTTGATACGAGGATTGATTTTTGGGATGGAGTTATTTATTGGGATGACCTTAATCCTTATCTCTATCACATACGAGTCTCTGTCATGGATGAACAAAATATAATTGATCAGCAAACAAAAACGTTAGGAATTAGATCGATTAAAGCGCATCAGAGACACATTTTGTTAAATGATGTGCCAAAATTTTTAAGAGGGTATGTGGATTGTTGTGTATTTCCGCAAACAGGTTATCCAAGCTGGGATAAGGAAGATTATCTGAAGCAGTTTAAAACAGTGAAGGAATATGGGTTTAATCATGTGAGATTACACGGTTGGACTCCACCTAAACCTTTCTGGGAAGCGGCTGATGAAGAAGGAATGTTGATCCAAACAGAGCTTCCTCATTGGTCTAGCCATTTTGTAAATAGACAGGTGGAGCCGGAGCAAAAGGCACATGCATTTCTTTTACGAGAATTATATCGTGTCATTGATACGCTTAATGAACATCCCTCATTTGTATTATTTTCACCGGGCAATGAACTAATTAGCCCCCAGGGTCATCCGGCTTTAAATGAAATGGTCAGAACCTTGAAAACACTGGATTCCACGAGATTATATACTGACAACACAGGGTTCGGTAATTTACCAGCACATGACCGGGAGGGTGACTTTTTTGTACCAACGTTGAATGCACATCATCCGATTACGCTTAATTATTCTGGTACACCGAATACGTATGAGGATTATAATATCGTTACAACCCAAGCAGACAAACCACTAATTGCGCATGAACATGGACAGTTCACCATGTACGTCAGGCCGCAGGAAGAAGAGAAGTATACCGGTGTTCTGCGTCCGCACTGGTTGGAAACAACGAAAGCAACGTTGAAGAAGAAAGGGCATATGGAAAGAGTGGATGAGTATATTGAAGCTTCTGGAACCCTTCAAAGAAGAGCTTATAAGGAGAATATGGAAAGGGCAAGGAGAACCTCAAACCTTTCAGGAGTTCAGCTATTAGATATCCGTGACTTTCCGGGCCAAGGTCATGCAACGACTGGCGTATTAGATGTTTTTTGGGATAGTAAAGGCACGATTACACCTGAAAAGTTTCGAGCGTTTAATGATGACGTTGTTTTGTTAATGCGATGCCAAGAGCGAACAATGTATGCAGGAGAAAAACTTCGCTGCCAGGTTGATCTATCGAATTATAGTAATCAAACCTTTCAAAATCATGAACTAACGTGGAATTTAAAAGCTGATGGCAAAATTATCGAGACTGGTACTATTCCTGTGCCAAAAGCAGAGCGAGGGGAAGTTACTGCTCTAGGGATAATAGAAGTGAAAACACCTTCAAATCAGAGCCAGTCACTTACACTATCTGTAAGCCTTGAAGCGGAGAATAAAAGCTATAAGAATGAATGGGAATTTTGGAGCTATCTAAGGCCTGTGCTTCATAAAGAGGCAAATAGAATTTGGACAGACATTAGTCAGTTAGACATCTCCCTTTACGGAGCGAAGTATACTGGGAAAATAGGGTTTGAAGGCTTTAGCTATAAAGAAGAAAAGGACATAGATCTAGCCATATCCGATCATTTATCAACCGAGCTTTTGCAATTTGTACTTGATGGTGGGAAGGGTTGGATCATTGCGGAAGAAGGAAATCAGTATGATGAAGTGAAAACGAGGTTTTTGCCGATTTTCTGGAATTATATTTGGTTTCCCACGCAGATTGGTACCACGATGGGGATGATCATACACGACCATCCATCGCTAAGTAATTTCTCGCATGACGGCAGGTCCAATTGGAATTGGTTCCATTTAGTAGATCAAGCAGTAGCCATCAATCTAGAAAATGTTCCACAGGTAAAACCCATTGTGGAAGTAGTCGATAACCATAATCGTGGAAAGCATTTAGCCTATTCATTTGAAATGAAAATTGGAGCAGGAAAGCTTTACATGACAAGCTTTCAGCTTCTAAATAGCTTGAAACGGCCAGAAGCAGAGGTCTTTTTGCATGAAAGCATTCATTATTTAATGTCTGATGACTTCAACCCAGAAGCTGATGTTACGGTTGGTGAACTTCTTGGGATATTTAAGCTACAAGGAAATTGAAGAAACGTGTGCTAAGCGGAAAAGCGTTTTTAATGGCAAATAGAAATTAAACATCATATTTTTCGAGTAAATGCTCAAAATAGAATGAAAAGGAGGAATGAAAAATGAATCATGATCAAAATTTAGGCCAAGTCATGTCTAGCGATGTAATTTCGGTTGCACCGAATCAATCGATTCAAGAAGCGGCTACTTTAATGGCAGAGCACAATTTAGGATCGCTACCTGTTGTGCAAAATGGTGAATTAGTCGGTATCATTACAGACCGAGATATCACACTTCGTTCGACTGCTCATGGCGGGGATACGCACACTTCTTGTTCAGAGTGTATGTCGTCTTCTATCGTTTCCTGTGAATCAACGATGGATGTGCATGAAGCGGCTACTATCATGGCGCAAAATCAGATTAGACGGTTGCCAGTTGTAGAAAATGGTAAGCTAGTTGGTATGGTTGCGCTCGGTGATATTGCAACAAATGAAGCGTATGCGGATGAAGCGGAAGAGGCGTTGTCCGATATTTCGTTAAAAGAAGGACAACAAACTTATGATGATCTGCAACCTTAAACATTAATAGTAAAGCTTTTCGACTGTACTTCTATTGGTAGAACCAATGGGAGTGCAGTTTTTATTATTTTATTTTAGGGATGGGAAAAGTTTTTCGAAATAAGGAATGGTGCTTTTCATACAATTAGAATAAACTATAATCAAGATGGAAAATAGTAGGAAGAAGGTGCTACTGCCTTGTATAACGCTTGGATGATTTCGTTTATTCGCATTCCTTTGTTGTTTATGATGTTGATGGTTCTTTTCTTACTGTTTCAAATAGGTGGATTGGATTTTAATTTTCCTTTTCTTCCCGAATTATCGACGATTTACTTTACTGTGGTTAATGTCATTTGTTTTTATCTATTATTTCATGTTTTAAAAAAAGAAGGGCGCTCCATCAAGGAGTTAGTTGGATTTCAGAAAGATCGCGTACTAAAAGATGTCATGTATGGATTCCTATGGTTATTTGTATTATATATTCCGTTTGTAAGCTTAGTTACGGGCACAATGTTTCTGTTATATGGCGCAGATTTTATTAATCATTTTGAAGCGGTATTTGCAGGGGATGCTGGGAGTTATTCGTTTGAAAGACCTATATGGTTGATGTGGATTGCGGCATTTATTTCGTTTATTTTTCCATTTTTAAATGCTCCGATTGAAGAGTTGATGTTTCGAGGATATGCGCAACCGAAATTTATCGAAAAATTTCAAAAAGTATGGCTAGCGATTCTTATACCATCAGTTGGTTTTGCGCTGCAGCATGTACTACTTGCAGCAAGTTTAGAAGGAGCCATTGTGTATGCAGTAGCATTTTTAGGCTGGGGGATTGGGAGTGGAATCATTTATCATAAACAACAGCGATTATTTCCTTTAATCATCTGCCATTTTATCGTGAATATTGCATTTAGTTCCTTGCCAATTGTTTTATTAATTTTGGATGTGTATTAACATTTTGTTTCCAGTTTTCTCTATGATTCAGCTACGATGCTACGAAGTATAAAACTTTGTGGCGTTTATTTTTCGTATAGCTGAGTCAAACTAAGAGACAGCTTTAAGAGAATAATTCTTTATTTCTCTAGGAAACTTAAGCATGGGTCTTGCTGATTTCTTTTTCCAATAAAAGGTTTTGGTTTTTCGTAATCGGGGAAAGATGAGGTTATTGGGAGGGACAACTCTTGCGAAGAAAAACAATATATTTCATCCTCTTCCTATCGGTTATTTTGATTGGATTTGGCATATTTAAATGGCAACAAACGAACTATGCGGTATTTTCTGATCATGAAAAAATGGTTGCTTTAGGGGATTCGCTCACGCATGGTGTTGGCGAGAAATTTGGTAATGGATATGTCGATGATTTAGAGCGATACTTAGAACAGAAAAAGAATGCTTTTGTGCAGGTTGATAATTATGGAATTCCAAATCAGCGGACGGATGGGTTATTAGATCAAATGAAGCAACCTGAATTGAAGCAGGATGTGGCGGATGCTGATTATATTTTACTATTTATCGGCACGAATGATTTGATTGATAGTAATGGTGGAGATTTGTATGAGATCAATGAAGATAAAATAGATCAGGGGCAAGAGAGCTACTCAGAAAATTTGGAAGCGATTTTAGAGAAGCTTAGAAACGCAAATTCTGAGGCGCCAATTTTGCTGTTGGGGCTATATAATCCGTATCCTGATTCCAAGAAAATTGATGAAATAATGGAGGATTGGAACGCGGAAAGTAAGAAAATAGTGGATGATTATGAGCGGACAAAGTTTATAGCAACGAATGATATTTTTAAAGAGAAGTCGACGGAATATTTTAGTGACGCTCTGCATCCAAACAAAAAAGGCTATCAATTAATCGCACGGAAAATTGTTAAGGAATATGATTTTTAAAAAAGTCAGGAAGTGATCCCTTTTGGTGGATTGCTCCTGACTTTTTTTGTGTGCTGTGTGATTAGTTGTTGTAGCTATTTACAATTAATCCGTTTGCCTCTGACCATTCGGCGTAATAGATGTTGGAAATATCCTCGTAACCCGCCTCTTTTAATTTTTCTTTCAGCCATGCTTCATCTTTATCTATTGATTTTAGTACGATATTCTCTACTTCACCTTCATCTACCACTAGGTGAGAGAGCGAGGTTTTCTTAGGCTCTATGCCCATCATGTTTGCAGTTACAGGTGATGCGGTTTCTTTTTCCATCACACTTAAATCCCCACTTGGCTCTAAAATCGCGTACTTTACTTCCTTGATCGAAAAAATTCCTTGTAGCCTTAGCATAGACCTGAGCTGTTCTGATTCTAATTTATTTTTCTTTAAATTTTTAACATTCAATACACCATCATTGATAATTATTTCAGGTTCTCCTTTTACAATCGGACGTAATCCTTCAAAATTACGGACAAGAATTTCTAAAGTGAAAATGAGTAACGACCATAAGGCTAGGGAATATAATACTTCAAAAACACTGATTGTCTTATCATAAACTGCATTTTCCATCAGTCCACCCAATACTAATAAATATACAAAATCAACTGGTGTGATTTGTGTTAATTCTTTCTTTCCCATAATTCGTAACACAATAATTAAAGCAATAAATCCTATAATAATTTTCATCGTTATTGTTGTATCCATTTTTAATTTCCCCTCAAAAATATTTATAAAATAAATTCCCTTGAATTTGGTATCCAAAACCTTGCTTCTGCATAGTATGAGAAAGAAGTAACGTCTTTAGGATTGGATGGCGGTTGACAAAATTCGACGGGTGACAGGCACCACCTTCCCAAAAAAAGTAAAAATTAAGATTGACAATAGCCATTTAATGGAATAGAATAGGAAAAAACAGCTTAGCTTATGTTAATTTATATGAAAATTTAATAGATTTCTTATCAAGAGAGACGGAGGGATTTGGCCCTGTGATGTCTCAGCAACCATCCTAATTAGAGGAACGGTGCTAATTCCAATAGGCAATTAATTTTGCTTAAGAGATAAGAAGATTGTTTTGAAATTTAGGGACCTTCTTCTTGTCGAAGAGGGTCCTTTTATTATGGCCAAAAATAAGAACAAAAAAAATGAATACAATGCAACAAGGAGGAAAGTAGCTTAGGCAGACCATAAGTTATTTGAAAAATCGGAAAAATCAGATAAGAAATACAATAAACCTAGGAGGTAGGAAAATGACAATTCAAGCACATGGTGGAGAACTTATAAACAGAGAACTAAAAGGAACAGAACGAGAGGAAGCCTTGCAAAAGGCGAAGTTACTTCCTACTTTAACCCTTTCAGATTGGGCGCTCTCAGATTTAGAGTTAATTGGAATTGGCGGTTTCAGTCCCTTAATTGGCTTTATTGGAAAAAAAGATTATGAGAGTGTACTGCACAATGCACGTTTAGAGGATGGCACGATTTGGAGTATTCCCATTACGTTATCTGCATCAGAACAGGAGACAGAAAAATTTGAAATAGGGGATGAAATTGCTCTAAAGGGTGAAGATGATGTCATTTATGGCACGCTCGAATTAGATGAAAAATATTCTTATGATAAACAGTTAGAAGCGGAAAAGATCTACGGAACAACGGATGAAAATCATGCGGGTGTAAAAAAATTATATGCCAGAGGCGATGTATATTTAGCTGGATCTATTACTCTATTAAATCGTCCAACACATCCAGGATTTGAGGCCTTTTATAAAGACCCAATTGAAACAAGACAGTTATTTAAAGAATTAGGATGGAAAACAATTGTTGGATTCCAAACAAGAAATCCTGTTCACAGAGCACATGAGTACATTCAAAAATCGGCATTAGAGGTTGTAGATGGGCTTTTGTTAAATCCATTAGTTGGTGAGACGAAATCGGATGATATATCCCCTGAGGTTCGAATGGAAAGCTATCAGGTGATTTTGAAGCACTATTATCCAAAGGAGAGAACGAGCTTAGTGATTTATCCTGCTGCGATGCGTTATGCAGGTCCAAAGGAAGCGGTACTGCACGCGATCGTTAGAAAAAATTACGGGTGTACCCATTTCATTGTCGGCCGCGATCATGCGGGTGTTGGTGATTATTACGGAACATATGAAGCACAGGACTTTATTTCACAATTTGAAGATGAGCTAGGCATACAGATATTTAAATTTGAGCATGCCTTCTATTGCACAAAGTGTGAGAATATGGGCACCGCTAAAACTTGCCCACATGAAAAGGAGAACCATGTTCACTTGAGTGGCACCAAAGTACGTGAATTACTGCGAAATGGAGAGAAGCCTCCAAAACAATTCTCTCGACCAGAAGTAGCAGAAGTTTTAATTAAAGGCTTGCAGGAGGCAGTGCCCGTAGAATAAATGAGGAATGTCCGAGATGTCCCTTGAAATGATATTTGTCTTAGCTGTGATACTACTAATGATTACAGGGTTACTTTTTGAATTAGCACGACCTGATTTGATTGTGTTTGCAACATTAGTCATTTTCTTATTATCAGGTATTTTAACGACCGAGGAAGCTCTGAGAGGGTTCTCTAACACTGGGATGCTGACGATTGCGCTATTATTTATCGTCGTTGGCCCAATTCAAAAGAGCGGTGTGATTGATCAATTAATGGTGAAATGGCTAGACAATGGAACAAGCTTGAAGGGTTCGATGATGCGAATCTTTTTACCATTACCAATCCTGTCAGGGTTTTTAAACAATACGCCAATTGTGGTCGCCTTTACGCCGCTTCTAAAAAAATGGTGTGAAAAGAGAAATATCGCTCCTTCGAAAGTGTTGATTCCATTATCGTATGTCACGATTTTAGGTGGAACGATTACCTTAATTGGAACATCTACTAATCTAGTGGTACATGGTATGCTGCTTGATTACGGGTTTGAAGGTTTTAATCTTTTTCAGCTAGCGATTGTTGGTATACCGATCACGATAGTTGGCTTGATCTATTTATTCACCATTGGTTTCTTACTGTTACCAAATCATAAGGGATTTAGCCAACAGATTAAGGAAGATTCGAGAAAGTATATTGCAGAAATGATGGTAGAAGATAGTTTCCCGTATGCGAATAAGACGATACAAGAAGCGGGTTTAAGGAACCTAAACAGCCTTTATTTAATAGAAATCATTCGAAAAAATGAGCGTATTTCTTCGGTAAGCTCATCGACTGTTATTAAAAAAGGGGATCGATTAATTTTTGCAGGGCTCATTTCTACCATGGCAGATTTGCAAAAAATGAAGGGTCTTTCATTAAGAACTGGAAGCCATTTAGAACTAAATGATTTAAAGAATGGAAACACGCAGCTTGTGGAGGCAGTTATTTCACATCAATCCTCCCTTTTATCCAAATCGATAAAGGAGGCAAAATTTCGCTCAAGATTTGATGCAGGTGTTATCGCTGTACATCGCAATAATGAGCGAATCAACAGTAAGGTTGGAGACATCATTTTGAGACCGGGAGATACGCTGCTGTTATTAGCAGGAGATGGTTTTGTAGAGAAATATCAACGATCAACGGACTTTTATGTTGTGTCTACATTAAAAACACCAAAAACGCTTCAGGAAAGCCCAGTTGTCGGATGGTTTTCTATCCTTGTATTAGTAGTTATGATTGCGACTGTAACATTGGGATGGCTTACGATGTTCAAAGCAATGACACTTGCCGTATTGATTTTACTCGTAACCAGGTCGATCTCAGCAGAAGAAGCAAAAAATTATGTGCAATTTCATGTGATTCTCTTAATTGCTAGCTCCTTTGGTGTCGGGGTTGCGATGACGAAGACGGGCCTCGCCCAGTGGGCAGCAAATGGATTACTATCAATTGGGCAACCATTAGGATTGATCGCGATTCTAGCATTAATTTACCTGTTGACGAATATCTTTACAGAACTAATTACAAATAGCGCAGCAGCAGTCTTGATGCTTCCGATAGGACTTGAGATTGCTGAAAATTTACAGCTTGATCCAATGGGATTTGCCGTGATTGTAGCGATAGCTGCATCGGCAAGCTTTATCACACCAATCGGCTACCAAACAAATTTAATTGTATATGGTCCAGGTGGTTATAAATTTAAAGATTACGTAAAAGTCGGAACGCCTCTCACGTTAATTGTGATGTGTGTAACGGTAGGAATTGTCTATTATCAATGGTTTTAGGAGGAGAAGAATGAGTAAATCAACAAATATTATATGGCATGAATCAAATATAACAAAGGCAGATAGATACAAACAAAACAACCATAAAAGCGCGGTGCTGTGGTTTACAGGATTGTCTGGATCAGGTAAATCAACGCTGTCTGTAGCGCTTGAAAATGAACTTTTTCAGTTAGGAATTCACACCTATCGTTTAGACGGGGATAACGTTCGCCACGGTTTAAATAAAAACTTAGGCTTTAGTCCAGAAGATCGTTCTGAGAATATCAGACGGATTGGTGAAGTTGGGAAATTGATGAGTGATGCTGGCCTACTAACCTTAACTGCCTTCATTTCCCCTTATCAAGAGGACAGGGATCAGGTTCGAAGTATTTTGGAAAAAGATGAGTTTATAGAGATTTACGTGAAATGTAATCTTGAAGCATGTGAGTCACGTGACCCAAAAGGATTGTATAAAAAAGCAAGAGCTGGAGAAATCAAAGGATTTACTGGAATAGATGCTCCATATGAAGAACCAACGAACCCTGAAATAATTGTTGAAACGGATAACCAGTCACTAGAAGAATCGGTGCAGGTGATTATCAATTATTTGAAGGAAAAGAACTACCTGGTGAATGATTGAAACCAACTTTAACCTTTCATCAATCGTATCAAAGTAAGCTAATCCATGCGCTTAAAGGAGGAAAGGACAATGAGTGAGGTCTTGACGTATGAGAATTTTACAGCAGATCCATTTTTAGACTGGCAGCCAACTGACGAAACAAAAGGCGCTAAAAAAGTATTGGAGTGGGCCTATGAAGCCTATGGAAATTCGATTGTTTATGCTTGTAGCTTTGGGGCAGAGGGAATGGTCCTCATTGACCTCATTGCGAAAGTGAACAAAACAGCAGAAATTGTATTTTTAGATACCGACGTTCATTTCACAGAAACCTATGCTTTAATCGAAAGGGTAAAAAAGCGTTATCCAAGTCTACAGATTCGCTTAAAAAAACCAGCAATAACAATTGAGGAACAAGCAAGTCAGTATGGACCGGAATTATGGAACCGTGAACCCGATAAATGCTGTGATATTAGGAAGGTGAAACCACTTGAGGAAACACTATTTGGAGTGGATGCTTGGATTTCTGGTTTAAGACGGGAGCAATCAGCTAGTCGTAGAAATACAAATTTTATTAACAAGGATGAAAGGTTTAAATCGATCAAAATATGCCCGTTGATCCATTGGACGTGGGACGATGTGTGGGAATATATCCGATTAAACCGCTTAGATTATAATGAATTGCACGATAAAGGCTTCCCGAGTATTGGCTGTAAGCATTGTTCTTTTGCAGTTACTTCAGATGAGGATAGCCGTGCAGGTAGATGGAGAGGCTTTGGCAAAACGGAGTGTGGGCTACATCGCTAGAAGTTATCGTCTTTTGGGGAATACTATACAGTTAAAAAAATAAAGGATAAGAAGCGGACAAATCGCTATCTTATTTACGAAAAGGAGTCTGAAAAGCAATGGGGAAAGTTTACTTAGTTGGCGCGGGGCCAGGAGATTATGACTTGATTACGTTAAAAGGGTTAAAAGCCATTCAGGAAGCGGATGTTATTTTATATGACCGCCTTATCAATCAACAGCTGCTAGAAGAAGCAAAGGAAAATGCCTCCTTGATTTTTTGTGGGAAGAGTCCAGATAATCATTCCCTGACTCAAGAAGCAATCAATGAACTTTTATGTAGATATGCTTTACAGGGCAAGGTAGTTACTCGTCTTAAAGGGGGAGACCCTTTCGTTTTTGGAAGAGGCGGGGAAGAAGCTGAAGTGTTAGCAAGCTATCAAATTCCGTTTGAAATTGTACCTGGCATAACCTCAGGTATCGCAGCCCCTGCGTATGCTGGCATACCTGTTACGCATCGTGACTTCAGTTCTTCTGTTGCCTTTATCTCTGGCGTTAGTAAAGTCGGGAAAGAGCAAGAAGATTATTGGAAGCATGTCGTAAAGAGTATGGATACACTGTGTATTTACATGGGTGTAAGTAAATTACCCGACATTTGTGATCAGCTTATAAAACATGGTTTACCTTCAACCACTCCGATTGCCCTGATTAGGTGGGGAACAACAACAGAGCAGGAGACGGTGACAGGCACCTTAGCTGACATTGTGATAAAAGCCCACGGCATTAAGAATCCGTCCATGATCGTTGTTGGGGAAGTGGTTAAATTGAGAGAAAAATTAAAGTGGTATGAAGAGATTAGGGATGAAAAGGAAGTACTTTTGACGTCGATCGTCGGTTAGAGAAAGGGAGGGACTTATGCAGGCAGTTTTATATATTAGTCATGGAAGTCGAGTGGAAAAAGCAAGGCAGGAAGCTACAACGTTTTTACAGACTGTCAGCGAAAGAGTCAAGGCTCCTCTTCAGGAAATCTGCTTTCTCGAATTGGCTGAGCCTGATATCGCAAAGGGTGTTTCTAATCTAGTAAATAAAGGTGCAACTAAAATTGCAATGATTCCTGTGCTTCTTCTATCAGCTGGTCATTATTATAAAGATATACCGAATGAAATAAAGAAAGCAAAACAACAGTATCCATCGGTCACTTTTACCTACGGGGAACCGATCGGTGTCCAAGATAAAGTGATTGATATACTCGTAGAACGAATTCTAGAAAAAAAGGTAGCACCTTTATCAAATGCCAGTATTTTACTTGTTGGCAGAGGCAGTTACATGCCTGAAAGTGCTAGAGCAATTGAGGAGATTGCCCGTCGATTAAAAAATAAAATAGAAGTTTGCGATGTTCGTGTCTGTTATTTAGCGGCATGTGAACCTTCCTTTCCAGATGCAATCGAAGCTTCTGTAAATGAGGATTGGTCGCAAATTTACGTTGTACCTTACTTGTGGTTTACTGGATTATTAATGCGTTCAGTTCAGGATAAAATTAATCAGCTAGAAAGAGCGGATCAAGAAATTATAATATGTGACTACCTAAATGATCATCCGTATATGATTGAGGCTTTAACTGATCGAGTACATGAGGCACTAGCTTTAAATAACGAGCATGTATTAATAAAGTAGTAAAGCAATATTGCAGCAAAACAATAGGGAGGGGCGTGTGGTTAAATGGATGGTTTACAGCAAAAGCAAATAGGGATTGCAGCTGATAGGCGTGCGAAGGAAATCAGTACATTGATCCAAAAGCAAAGCGGTATTCCAGTAGTGTATTCGATCCAAGGGAAGCAACAATTAAATGAAGAAATCAGTAGTCAAGACATTAAGCATCTTTTAGAGGAAGAATTTGATTGGGCAGTGTTAACGACTGGGATCGGCGCAAGAACATTAGAGAATACAGCAACTGCTATCGGGATAGATAAGCATTTTATCAAAAAGTTACGCCAGCTACATTTGGCAATAAGGGGAAGCAAGACATCAGCGTGGTTAAAAGAGCATAGCCTAGAACCAACAATTTTGTCAGAGGATGGAACGATGGATAGGTTATTGCAGGACTTACGAGATGAGTTTGATAAAAATGGACCAAAGCGCATCTTTTTGCAGGCGTATAATCAGGATGACGCGAAGCTTAAAAATGAGCTAGAAACAATAGGCTATTCTGTTTATCTATCTAAGCCATACTCCTTTGAGCCACCGACTCCTTCTATCGTTAATGGATTAAGAGAAGCAATTATAGAAAAATCATTGGACGCTGTAGTATTTACGAGTAAGACGCAAGTGATCAACCTGTTTGCAGATAACGATAGAAATTCCGAAATAACCGCAGCATGTAACGAAAAAGTATTAGCTGTTGCTGTTGGGAAGGTTACAGCACAGGAATTAAAAAATAATGGGATTAAAAGGGTCGTTGAACCGGATAATCAAAAAATGGGCGCAATGATCGTTGCGTTGAATAACTATTACAATACGGTTTCATGATCCTCCAATGAACTCACGCAGACGTGAAGCTTTTCAAAAGAATTGAGGCAAGAATTTTTAAAATATCTTTTTTGAGGTGGGAAAATTGCAATTACAAATAATGAACAGTCCTTTTGATCAGGAGCAAGTAGAACTGTTGAATCGGCTACTCGGTACGCTAACAGAAAAACAGAAGATATGGCTAAATGGATATTTATCTGCCGTAGAGTTAACCCAAGCACCGGCTGGCGCAGTAGATCAAGTGCAGGCTAGCCCAGTCACTGAGGCTCAACAGGTAACGCAGACAAGAGAAATCATGATTTTAGTCGGTTCTCATACAGGAAATTGTCAGGCTATTGCAGAAGATTTTTCGCAAAAGCTAGAGCAGGAAAAGTTTAATGTTTCACTAAAACCGTTAGATGAATTCAAGCCAAAGGATTTAAAGAAAGTGGAGGATTTACTAATTATAACGAGTACACATGGTGACGGGGATCCGCCCGATAATGCCATTGCTTTTTATGATTTCTTGTTTAGTAAACGAGCACCAAAGCTTGAAGATGTAAGATTCTCTGTGCTTTCGCTAGGCGATAGCTCCTATGAATTTTTCTGCCAGACAGGTAAAGATTTTGATAAACGAATAGAAGAGCTTGGTGCAAAAAGAATTCATCCTAGAGTGGATTGTGATTTGGATTTTGAAGAGCCAGCAGAGGAATGGACCTCAGGTGTGTTAAAGGCTTTAAATGAGGCTAAGCCTACGAATGAGGTAGTAACAAGTGTGGTAAGTGAGAGTGAAAGTAAGCAATTGGCTAGCCAGCCTGTGTATTCGAGAACAAATCCTTTCCGAGCGGAAATTTTAGAGAATTTAAATCTAAATGGTCGTGGATCAAACAAAGAAACACGCCATCTTGAGCTTGATTTAGAAGGGTCAAATTTAGAATATGCACCAGGGGATAGCTTAGGGATTTTCCCAGAAAATGATCCTACATTAGTAGATAAATTAATTGAGGTGACAGGCTGGAACCCTGAGCAATCTGTTTCTATTAATAATCAAGGTGAAATACGTTCACTCAGAGAAGCGCTAACTTCAACGTATGAAATAACTTGTTTATCTAAGCCGTTGCTACAAAAAGCAGCCGCCTTTTCAGGGAATAAAGAACTGGAAAAGCTACTCGATGCAGAAAACAAAGAAGAGCTTGATACGTATATGTATGGACGTGATTTAATAGATTTGATTCGTGACTTTGGACCGTGGCATGCTTCCGCTGAAGAATTTATTAAAATACTTCGAAAAATACCTGTGCGTCTTTACTCGATTTCAAGTAGCTTAAAGGCGAATCCGGATGAGGTTCATCTTACGATCGGCGCCCTAAGGTATCATGCGCATGAACGCGACCGTGGCGGTGTTTGCTCACTTCAATGTGCGGAAAGAGCAGAGCATGGGTCAAGACTACCTGTCTTTATTCAAAAAAATACAAATTTTAGACTTCCAGAAAATCCAGAGAAGCCGATTATTATGATTGGTGCAGGAACTGGAGTTGCTCCGTATCGTGCCTTTTTAGAGGAAAGAGAGGAAACAGAAGCAAGTGGCAAGTCATGGCTATTTTTTGGTGAACAGTATTTTGTTACAGATTTTCTTTATCAAACAGAATGGCAACGCTGGCTTAAGGACGGAATTCTAACGAAAATGGATGTTGCCTTTTCTAGAGATACGGCGGAAAAAGTGTATGTGCAGCACCGCATCCAGGAAAAAAGCAAGGAATTTTTTAACTGGTTAGAGGATGGAGCGTATATCTACGTATGTGGCGATGAAAAGTATATGGCAAAGGATGTTCATGCGACGATTTTGTCTGTTATTGAAACGGAAGGTAATTTGACAAAAGAGGAAGCGGAAGAGTATCTTGCTAATTTAAGAGGCGAGAAACGCTATTTGCGTGATGTATATTAAAGAGATATGCAATCGGAAAGGAGCATAATCATGAGCTTAAAAGGGCTAAAGCAGCAAGATGGACGTCCAAGTGAAATGGAAGATATTAAGGAAGAAAGTGATTATTTACGAGGGACGCTGGTGGAAAGCTTTGAGGACCGAATCACAGCAGCGATTCCAGATGCAGATACGAAGTTATTAAAATTTCATGGCAGTTATATGCAGGATGACCGTGATATTCGTAATGAACGTCAGCAACAAAAGCTAGAACCAGCTTATCAATTTATGATTCGTGTGCGCCTTCCTGGTGGAGTGGCGACCCCGAATCAATGGCTAACAATGGATGACTTAGCAACGAAATATGGAAACAATACGCTAAAATTAACAACAAGACAAACCTTTCAAATGCACGGGATTTTAAAATGGAATATGAAAAAAACGATGCAAGAGATTAATGAGGCATTAATGGATACGATCGCTGCTTGTGGGGACGTAAACCGGAATGTAATGTGTAATGCTAATCCTCATCAATCTAAAATTCATCAGGAAGTTTATGAGGCATCCATTGCTTTAAGTGAACACCTTTTACCAAAAACAAAGGCCTATCATGAAATCTGGCTCGATGAGGAAAAAGTAATCGATTCAAAGGAAGAGGTTGAACCAATGTATGGTGCCCTTTATTTACCGCGTAAGTTTAAAATTGGGGTAGCTGTTCCACCCTCTAATGATATTGATATTTTTTCACAGGACCTAGGCTTTATTGCTATATTAGAGGATGATAAATTAGTAGGATTCAACGTTGCTGTAGGTGGCGGAATGGGTATGACGCATGGTGATACAAATACGTATCCGCAGCTGTCCCGTGTAATTGGCTTTACACCAACGGAAAATATCAAGGAAGTAGCTGAGAAAATACTTACCATTCAGCGAGATTATGGTAATCGTTCAGAAAGAAAGAATGCCCGCTTTAAGTACACGATTGATAAGCGAGGAATCGAATGGCTAAAACAAGAATTGAATGAGAGATTAGGCTGGGAGCTAGAGGAAACAAGAGCCTATCATTTTGATCATAATGGTGACCGATATGGCTGGCTTCAAAATGATGGGAAATGGCATTTAACACTGTTTGTGGAGAATGGACGAATCCACGACGCACCGGATTATCCGTTAATGACAGGTCTAAGGGAGATCGCTAAGGTACATACCGGAGACTTTAGACTTACGCCGAATCAAAATATCATTATTAGTAATGTGACAGCTCGAAAAAAGAAAAAAATTAATGAATTAGTGAGTAAATACGGGCTTACAGATGGAAAGGAAAATTCTGCACTCAGAAGAAATTCAATGGCGTGTGTGGCACTTCCTACTTGTGGACTTGCTATGGCCGAAGCAGAACGCTACCTGCCATCCTTGGTTACTAAGGTAGAAGAAATTTTGGATGAAGCGGGATTACGAGAAGAAGAAATTACAATCCGTATGTCAGGCTGTCCAAATAGTTGCTCACGGCCAACATTAGGAGAAATTGCTTTTATCGGTAAAGCACCAGGTAAATACAACATGTATTTAGGTGCAGGCTTTGCTGGAGACAGATTGAGTAAATTATATCGTGAGAATATTGGAGAGAAAGAGATTCTAGACACGCTAAAACCGATGTTAAATCATTTTGCAAAAGATCGAAAAGAGAAAGAGCATTTTGGAGACTTCGTCATTCGAAAAGGATACGTAGAAGAAGTCATTTCCGGCCTTGACTTTCATCAATAGTACCACGTAAAAAAGCTTGGGAGCATATCCCAAGCTTTTTTGTGCTTTAACGGGTTATATAAAGAAAATTCGACGGGTGACAGGCACCATTTGCGCACCATTTGCCATTTTATGTTTAATTTCAAAAAAGCGTGGTATGTATCAAGTGTATCTAAAATATGCAAAAAGACCTCGGACTTTTTGGGGGGCTTATTATAATGAGGAGGAAGATGTGGATGAAGGTGAAGTCACTTTTGGAGAGTTGGAAGTTGATTGATTTTAAGATTTTTCTTCCATCTTTGCTTATAATCATTGCGATAAGTATACCTTTTTCTCTGTATGAATCAGAGTCTTTAACGCTATTAAATAATATTTTTGATAAGATTGTTGATGTTTTTAGCTGGGGATATATATGGTATGCGATTATTTTACTAGGAGCAGGCTTATACTTATCCTTTTCCAAATACGGGAAAGTTGTTTTAGGAGATCCAAACGAAAAACCACGCTTTTCGATGTTTGAATATGCTTCTATTTTAATTGCAATGGGAGTAGGTTCAACCATTATGCGAACTGGTATGGTGCAGTGGACACAGGTAGCGATTGATCCGCCGTTTGGCTTACAGCCTGAATCACAAGATGCATTATTATGGGGAAACGCCTATAGTATGTTCCTTTGGAGCTTTCAGGTTTTTGCGATTTTTGTCATGGCAGCCCCTGCGATGGCATATGTTATTCATGTGAAGAAAAGGCCACTAATGCGAATTTCTGAGGCTTGTCGGGTTATTTTTGGTGATAAATTTACAGATGGGCTCGGCGGCAAGGTTCTAGACACTATCTTCTTAGTGAGTATTTTATCTGGTGCCGCGGTTACATTAGGCCTTGGAACACCGATTATTACTTATAATTTATCTGCTTTATTAGATATTGAAGTCACCTTTGGCTTAACCTTGATCGTAACCATTATTTGGGTGTTCTTATTTTCCGTTAGTGCCTACTTAGGGATTGAAAAAGGGATTAAACGGTTAAGTACCTTTAATATGTATTTAGCAGGTGCACTTTCGCTATTTATTCTTGTGGCCGGACCTGGTATTTTCATTTTGGACTATTTTACCGATACAGTCGGTCACCTTTTAAACAATTATATAAATCTATCGCTTTATACAGATTCAGTCGCAATGGAAACTACGACACATATCCAAAGTCATATGGTGTTTTGGTTTGCCTATAGTGCTACCTGGGCGATGCTGCACAGTATCTTTGCAGCGAAAATTTCGAAGGGTCGTACCGTAAAAGAAATGATCTTAACCTATCTATTAGCACCAACCTTATTATCCTGGATAGCAACTGGTGTTTTGGGAGGCTTAGGTGTTCATCGTTATTTAACGGGTGAAGTAGCTGTACTCGATATTGTGCAAAATGAAGATCCAATGAACGCAATTCCGGAAATACTACTTACCTTACCATGGGCATGGGTTGCGTTAATAGCATTTGTTATTGTATCCATGATTTTTTTAACAACTACCTTAGATTCCACCACTTATACGATTGCTGCCTATTCAAGTAAGCGTGATATGAGTAAATTTGAACCTTCGAGGAATTTGAGAATTATTATAGCTGCAATTATTACGACACTAGCATTAATTTTAATGCAAATTGGTGGGCTCGCCCCGCTTGAGGTAATATCAGGTATGATGGGATTACCGATTATCCTCATTCAATTCTTAACAATTTTTGCAGCGAAGAAGATGATGGATGAAGATAGAGCATGGGCTCAAAATATTAGAAAATAAAATAGTTGACATTTTATCGTTTACCCCCTAAACTAGTTTTTATGCGATTTAGTTTAGGGGGTAAACCTTTGTGCAAAAACAAATAGGTGAAGCGGTAGAATTATTTGAAGAAGTAATGATATATGGGCAAGGAAAAGTTTTGAAATCAATCAATACAGAGCTATGGAAAAAGTTTTCTCCTGAACAGATTCAAATGTTAAAGCTGATTAAAAAGGAAGAGAAATTAACCTCGAATCAATTAGCAGAATTACAAGGTGTACATAAAAGCGCCATTTCCAATCGTTTAAAAAAGCTGGTGGAAAAAAATGTGGTGACAATGCTTGATTCTGAGGAAGATCAGCGTACAAAGTATATTGAATTAACAGAAGAAGGCGAGAAAGTTATTCAAAAATCTGATCAATTATTACATGATTATATCGAACACCTTTTTTCAGAGCATATTGAAGAAGCGGAATTAGCGCAATTCATTGAGATGTTTAAAAAAATAAAGAGTATATTACAACTGGGGGATGAAGATAAGTGAAACATGTTATTCGATTTAAATGGTGGATTGTAGCCTTTATTTTGCTTTTGACGATAGGATTATTTTTTGCTGCACCGAATTTAACGGAACAGGCAGAAGAAGCAGGAACTTTTCAATTAAAAGAGGGTGCAGATTCGCAACGTGCAGCGGAAATTTTAGAAGAAGCGGATGCTTCAGCTGATACAATTTCGATTGTTTTTGCATTGGATAGTGCGTTAGATGATGAGTCAGAAGCAACGATTGAAGATATCATCACAGAGCTTGAATCTTACGGGGATCCAGTGGTTGAGGTAATTAACCCTTTTGCTAATGATGAGCTTGCTGCACAATTTATTTCAGAGGATCAAGAAACGGTCTTACTGCCAATTACGGTTGAAGGTGAGCTAGAAGAGGTTAATGACTTCGCAGCGGAAATCACAGATTCCATTGTCCCGAGTGATTTAACTGCTTATGTGACAGGTGAAATGATTATTAACCATGAAGTGAATATGAGTGCGCAAGATGGCTTGAATCAGACAGAGGTTATCACAGTTATTCTCGTATTTGCGTTATTACTTGTGGTCTTCCGTTCGATCGTTACCCCGTTTGTTCCTTTGGTAGCAGTCGGTTTAACGTACTTATTAAGTCAATCGATCGTCGCCTTTTTGATCGAATGGGTAAACTTCCCAGTATCCAATTATACGCAAATATTTTTAGTTGCCGTGTTGTTTGGTATTGGAACGGACTATTGTATTTTACTCTTGAGCCGTTATAAAGAAGAACTAGCCGAGGGTGTAGATACGGAAAATGCAATTATCAATACCTACAAAACAGCAGGAAAAACATTAGTAGCAAGTGCGGTGTCTGGATTTCTTGCCTTTTTCGTAATTATCTTTGCAGATTTTCCAATCTATAAATCAGCAGCAGGAGTTGCGATTGGCGTAGCGGTACTCTTGGTTATGCTACTTACGATCATGCCGTTCTTTATGGCAGTGCTTAAGGATAAACTTTTCTGGCCATCGAAAAAAGTGGCGAATGATACAGATAGTAAGCTTTGGAAATGGATGTCGAAGCTTGCTGTCGGAAAACCAATTATGACGATTGTGATTGTATTGATCATTACGGTACCACTTTTATTTTCCTATAGTGAAGAAATTTCATTTGATATGACGGATGAAATAGGTTCTTCCTACGGATCGGTGAAAGGTCTAGATCGAATTGAAGAAGCATTTGGAAAAGGTGATGCCCTCCCTATCCAGATGATTTTGAAAAAAAATAGTGAAATGACGACGCAAGATGGTATCGCGTCATTAGAAGAAATCGTAACGGAATTAGAATCCATTGATGGCGTTAATTCCGTCCGAACAATTACAAGACCAGATGGCACGTTAATAGAAGATTTAAAAGTAGAGAATCAATATGAGCAAATAGAAGAAGGTTTCGCCGATATTAAGTCAGGGATGGAAGAAATAGAAAATGGGTTAAGGTCTATTAATGAAAATCTTACTGGCATCACCTCTCAACCTGTTCCGGGTATTGATGAGCAGACTGAGGACGCAAAGTCTAAGCTAGAAACGGCTATTAATATAATAGAAGAAAGTCGGTCAGAATTAGCTGAAGCGCAGGATGTTCCAGCTCTACTGGAAGACTTATCTGAGGTATCAAGCTTATTAACAGAAAGCTCTGATTCGTTAAATGAAGTAAGTGAAGGTTACGGAGCGCAAGGACCACAGCTTGCTGAAGTGGCAGGTGGACTTGAGCAGTTAGCGACCGGTGTGGCAGATACAAATGACGGAGTTGATGAACTTCATGCAGAGCTAGAGGAAGCTGGAGATTTAGTTTCTTCTATAGAAGAGAGCGATACTGCGAGTGAAACGGGGCTTTTTGTTCCAGAAGAGGTATTAAGTTCTGAAGATTTCGAAGGTGTACTAGATCAGTACAGTTTTGCAGATGGAGAAGGAATCTTTATCGAAGCAACACTTGTTGAGGACCCGTATTCTGTAGAAGCTATTGAGACATTGTCTGAGATAAAGGATGTAATGGCAGATACGGAATTAAGTGATGACTTGGCGGATGCAGAAATCGCCTATAGTGGCGTAACCAGCGTCAACTTTGATTTAAATGAAATCTCATCTGAAGATTATACAAGAACAATCATGATCATGCTCGGAAGTTTATTTGTCATCTTGCTAGTGTTGTTACGCTCTGTGATTATGCCGATTTACATGATCGGTTCCTTATTGATTACCTATTATGCGACGAGCGCAGTGGCAGAATTAATTTTTGTGAACGTACTCGGATATAACGGGATCACTTGGGCTGTGCCATTCTTTGGATTTGTAATGCTCGTGGCGCTCGGTGTCGACTATTCGATCTTCCTGTTGGAACGTTATAAGGAAGAAGTCGCAAAAGGAAAAGGAATAAAAGAAGCGATGCAAGTATCCATGGCTAAAATGGGTTCTGTTATTATCACGGCATCGATCATCTTAGCAGGTACCTTTGCTGCGATGATGCCATCGGGTGTGCTAAGTTTAATGCAGATTGCAACTATCGTAATCACAGGACTGCTGCTCTATGGCTTAATTATATTGCCACTCTTAATCCCAGCAGTCACCGTTCTACTAGGAAAAGCAGCATTCTTTCCGTGGAAAAGAAAATAATAATTGAAAAATCCTCCTGTCCGAGATTGGATAGGAGGATTTTTTTGGTGAGTTGGTGGGGGGATCTAGAAAGTTGCAAGCAAATCCGGAAAGTTGCAAGCAAATCCGGAAAGTTGCAAGCAAATCCGGAAAGTTGCAAGCAAATCCGGAAAGTTGCAAGCAAATCTGAAAAGTTGCAAGCAAATCTGAAAAGTTGCAAGCAAATCTGAAAAGTTGCAAGCAAATCTGAAAAGTTGCAAGCAAATCTGGAAAGTTGCAAGGAAATCTAGAAAGTTGCAAGGAAATCTAGAAAGTTGCAAGGAAATCTGGAAAGTTGCAAGCAAATCCACAAAGGCACAGGAAAACTAGTCAAAGGGTGAAAGCGCATATTCACTTAATTAGTGGAGTTAAATCATAGCTCCTATTCTTACAAGCATTTCTAGAGTTAAGATTCATCGCACTCAAAAGGCGTGATGTAGTGGAGGGAGATTCCAATCTAAAAAACCACCTGGCTTGTTTATTATTTATGGTTGGTCCGAAAAGGTGAGCGAATTCTCTTAGCGCTTCGTGATATGCTAACGGGTATTTTTGTTTGCATTTATCGCAGTACCAATTGCCATAGATTCGTTGAAGCACGTGGGGCTTGCATGTTGGGCAGAAAATTCCTTGCCTAATCTGACGGGGAGAGAGCTTGAATTCTTCTAATACATTTGCTGTGGCAGGACGATGTAGCTTTAATAATTTTTTTGTAGCAGCAGCTAATTGATTGCAATTCCACGCCTTTTTTGGATGCTTTGAAAAAAGTTGCTGAAGCTTAAAAGGAAGTTGTTGGACCGGCAGCATGTCTGGTTCTTCTTCAAGACTAAAGGATAGATTTACCTTTGGGTGCGTAAATATTACAAGGGTGTGAATTGGAATCTGTGGAAATTTGTGAAGATGGAGCAGGCTTCTAAGCTGTTCTTTCTGGAGATTTGCTTGGAGTAGGGGATGATCATAAACAATGGGTTCTTGATCAATATATTGAAGTAGCTGTCTTGCGTTGTTAATGGCTAGTGTGCCTTTGTAGTGCTTCACCTCAAGAATCACAATTAGATTTTCATGTAAGATCAACCCGTCAATTTGAAAAAATTGTTTCGCTAGCTCTAGTCTTAATCCATATAAATCATGATGGGTGCCTAATGAAAGTAGATTCACATAATAAGGAAGGCTGTTTTCTCCGAGATAACCGGCTAATTCACGTCCGTGGGCTTCCTCTAATTTGGGGTAAGTGTGCAGATCAAATCGATGTTGCAAAATATCTAGTTGATGCAGGCGCATCGTTTTTTGGGGGTATAAGTGGATCAATGTCTGGCTCCTTTCCTATTTGAATTAAAATAATTATAGCAAAATTGCTAGTTGCATGCTAGAAGCATGTCGGCTTAAGAAATGATAGAATAATAGGTAAATAAAAGAAGGAGGTACGACTACATGAATGTGATTTTAGATTGTGACCCGGGTCACGATGATGCGATTGCCATTATTTTAGCCGCGTCAAAAATTAGTCCTTTACATATAGAAGCGATCACAACGGTTGCTGGTAATGTTGGTGTGGAAAAAAATACGTTAAACACGCTGAAAATTTGTGATATTGTTGGATTAAAAGAGGTACCTGTTGCTCAAGGTTCCACTCGTCCGATGGTGAAAGAATCCGAGATAGCAGAAGAGATTCACGGTGAAAGTGGGCTAGATGGACCTAATCTTCCTGCTGTCCCACAAAAGGAAAAGATCGATCAACATGCGGTAGATTTAATCATTGAAAAGCTCATCGGTGCTAAAGAGCCTATCACGCTTGTACCAACTGGACCTTTAACCAATATTGCAATGGCTCTTGTGAAGGAGCCTAATATTAAAGCGAATATACAAGAGATAGTTTTAATGGGTGGAGGAACATTTGGTAATTGGACGCCAGCTGCTGAATTTAATATTTACGTTGATGCAGAAGCGGCTAAGGTGGTGTTTGAAAGTGGAGTGCCAATTCGTATGTTTGGATTAGATATAACCCACCAGGTGCTTGCTACTAATGAAACGATAACTGATTTGCAACAAATAAAAAATCCAGTGGCTGAATTTGTGGCTGAGCTCCTTGAATTTTTTATTCAGGCATACAAGGATCATTTCGATTTTGATGGTGGACCGATTCATGACGCGTGTACGGTAGCTCACTTGATGGATCCATCCATCTTTACCTTCGAACATGTTCATGTGGATATCGAAACAAAAGGGGAATTCACTTATGGAATGACTTCGGTAGACTTAGGCGGTGTAACAGGTAAGGCGCCGAATGTCTATGTTGCCACCGACTTAAACCAGGATAAATTTTGGTCACTATTTAAAGAAGCGATCTCTGCATATTAATGAAGGAAAGGGGGTAGCGTTATGCGGCCTAAAGTTACCATAGTCGGAAGTATCAATATGGATTTATTAACCTCGACAGATCAATTCCCTAGCCAGGGTGAAACGATTCGTGGAACGGATTTCCAGACGGCACCTGGTGGAAAAGGAGCGAATCAAGCAGTAGCTGCTGCAAGGTTAGGTGCAGATGTCCAGATGATTGGCTGCGTTGGCGCTGATAGTTTTGGTGAAGAGTTAAAGGGGCATTTAAAAAATGAATCTGTCGATACAACGCATATCCAAACAATTGAGCACGAGCCGTCGGGTTTAGCGAATATTATTTTATCTGAAAAAGACAACAGAATTATCATTATTCCCGGAGCGAATGGTCATGTAACACCGGAATATGTGGAAGCAAGAAAGGATGCTATTTTATCTAGCGATTATGTGGTGATTCAATTTGAAATTCCGAAACAGACCATTGAATATTGTATCGATCTTTGCCACCAACATGATATCCCGCTGATCATTAATCCGGCTCCAGCGATGGAATTAGATACTTCTTACTGGGAAAAAGCAACTTACATTACGCCAAACGATACAGAAGCATCCCAGCTTTTTTCAGATGAAATGCATCATTTGAATGAAAAATTAATTATTACAATGGGTGCGGAAGGTGTGCAATTTTCAGAAAATCTCGAAGAAAAAATGGTATCGTCGCATGAGGTGGAAGTTGTGGATACAACAGGTGCGGGGGATACGTTTAACGGAGCACTAGCAGTAGCGCTAGCAGAAAAACTTGACCTGAAAGAGGCGATAGCGTTTGCCAACGCAGCTGCTGCTCTTTCGATCACAAAGCTTGGCGCGCAACAGGGAATGCCGACAAAAAAAGAAGTATTCGAATTATTAACGAAAACGAAAGATAAAAAGGATTGATACGAAGTGACGAAACAAATATTTGATAACGACTGGCAGGAAGTATTAGAAGCAGAATTACAAAAGGATTATTATCTAGAGTTACGTGAGTTTTTAAAGCATGAGTATCAACTGGAAACCATCTATCCACCGATGAAAGATATTTTTAATGCCCTACACGATACGCCTTTTGAAAAAGTTAAAGTGGTTATTTTGGGACAGGACCCATATCATGGTCCTGATCAAGCCCATGGTCTTAGTTTTTCCGTGAATCCAGGGGTGAAAATTCCCCCTTCTCTAAGAAACATCTACAAGGAATTACAAGCTGATATTGGATGTGAAATACCGAAGCATGGTTATTTAGTAAAATGGGCGGAACAAGGAGTATTACTGCTTAATAATGTTTTGACAGTAAGAGCAGGACAAGCCCATTCCCATCAAGGAAAAGGCTGGGAAGTGTTTACCAATCAAGTAATTGAACAGCTCAATAAGAAACAAACCCCTGTCGTTTATATATTATGGGGAGCGGCTGCGCAGAAAAAAGAGGCTTTGATCGATACGAATAAACACTATATTATTCGTTCCGTGCATCCAAGTCCGCTGTCAGCACATCGTGGATTTTTTGGAAGTAAGCCATTTTCAAAAGCAAATCAGCTGTTAGAAGAAACAAATCAAACTCCAATCGATTGGGAATTACCAAAATTGGATACTTAAACAAAAAGACTCAAGCCAAATTGCTTGAGTCTTATTTCATATTCTGTGATTTAATCAACTCTTTAATTTCCGCTAATTCGCGCCTTATTTCTCTAATTTCACTAGTGTCCTCTTTAATTTCAGTTGTATCTTCCTTTATCTCATCTGTTTCTCCTTCAATACCCTCTGAAATTTTTTGTGCGTTATTTACGATTTCCCCGACAATTAAGTTAATCATAATAAAAGTTGCTACTACGATAAAGGAAATAAAATAAAGCCAAGACCACGGTGCTTCCGCAAATATAGGTCGGAAAATTCCGCTTGCCCATGATTCCAATGTGAAAATTTGAAAGAGAGTAATAAAGCTAAGATGAAGGTTCCCAAAAAATTCAGGCGATATGTCTCTATAAAAAGAGGTACCTAAAATAGCATACACATAGAAAATAATAGCCATAATTAACATAACACTGCTAATTGTTGGTATGGCCATAAATAGCGCTGTCACAATTCTCCTTAAAGATGGGACTGCTGTAATTGTCCGCATAATACGTAAGACACGTAAAATTCGTAATACACTCACAAATGGTGTGCTATATAAAATAATACTGCCTACGACAATAACAAAATCAAAAATATTCCAACCATTCATGAAATAACTCTTTTGATCTACAATAATTTTTAAAACCACTTCAATTAGGAATATTAGAAGGATGATAAAATCAATCCAAAAAAATAAACCTTTAAACGGTGTATAGACAGCATCGAAAGTTTCTAAGCCTATCAAGATAGCATTAAAAACAATTAATCCAGTAATAAAATGTGTAAATCCGTTACTTTTAACAAATGAAGCTAATGCATTCTGATTATCCCCAGTCATATATTTATTATTCCTTTCCTGATCAGATCTATCCCAAAGTTCATTATAACATTTTAAACATAAAAAGAAGAAATGTTTCCTTACGAAAATCATCTTGAATTTGAATGGTTTGATTTTGAGATAAAAACTAGATAATAAGAGAAAAACGAAGAAATTTGTCGATAACTACAAATTTATTAAAAAATGGCAAAAAAATTAAAAACAGTAGTTTAGTCATGGGAAAATGAAGAAAGTCCTAATGATAAAAAATTATAAAGAGTACAAAGAAAAAAATTTTGCTAATTGTGACTAAAGAGTGAATCTTTATACTTACTATAAATTACTTGAACATACACCCGACCGTATAAAAATTGAAAAATAAACATTGTATAGGCATTTGGTAATGCAATGGGTTATTTGACAATAAATAAGAATAGTTAGAAAATAATTCTATTCGTAGTAAGGGAAAATTTTAACAGTTTTATGAAGTGAAGTAGCACAATAAGGAGAAGGCAGATGATTGAATCAAAAAAACGGGCACTTATTTTTTTCTTGTTAGCATTTATTTTAGCGTTAGTAGTAGGGTTTTTAGTGTTTGAAAAGGTGAAAGAATTAAATGCAGAGCTGGGGGGTATGACAGAGGTTTATGTGGCAAGTGGAGAAATCCCATCTAGGGCCATTATCCAAGAGAATCAGTTAACGGTAATGGAACTGCCAAATAAGTTCGTAACGGCATCACATATTACGAACAAAAGTGATTTAGAAAATCGCGTTTCTGTTGTTCCTTTATCAAGTGGAGATATCATCACAAAAAATATGATTAAACCAGTATCCAATTTGCAAGATGTTAATAATCGACTTGTCTCGATATATCGCACAGAAACAATTCAGTTTGACCAAGTAGTAGAGGCTTTGGATCGGGTAGATATTATTGTTTCTAACGAGATAGATGGAGAAAAGGAAACAAAGTTATTTATGCAGGACGTGCCAGTCGTCTATGCCCAAGGAACTTCTGATAATTTTTCAGGTATAGCAGTAGAAGTATCTGTGGAGGAAGCAAAAAACTTAATACATGCTCAAAACTACTCCGAACACATCCGAATTTTGAAAGCAAATGTCGGTAAAGATGATGTGCTCACAGATATGCCTGAAAATAATACGGAAGAAGCTGAAGAAGTTGCAGAAGAAACTGAGCAAGTAACAGAAGAAGAAAAACCTCAGGAAGAACCAGCAGAAGAGCCTCAAGAAGAAGCAACAGAAGAACCTCAGAAAGAACAAGAAAAATCAGAAGAAAATACAGAGGATACGGAATAACATGGATAATAATTTGTCCTGTTAGAGACTCAAGGAGAATTATCAGATGGAAAAAAATCTAGATATTTTAATTGTTAGTGAAGAAGAAGCAATCACAAATCAATTGCTGAATGCTTTGGATCAGGAAGAAAATTTGATAACGGTTATTCAAAATGATGACGTATCACGAGAAGTTAATAGACAAACACGCGATATGGTAATTCTTATTCAATCGAATAAAGACTATATCGTTGATCAGGTGCAGTACATAAAATCTATTAACCCTAACACGTATGTCATTTTTCTAGCAACTGACTCAGATATTAACGTTTTACGCAGTGTGATGCGCGCAGGAGCAGAAGAATTTTTCATCCTTCCTGATGAGCTTTCTTTATTTATTAGCAGATTTCCAACGATTCAAAAAAACCATCAAATCAAGGTTCGTTCAGAAAAAGAGCAAACTGTAACGTTTGGAAAAGGAAGAGGCCATATATTCGGATTTTACAGTGGAAAAGGTGGAACAGGAAAATCGTTGATTGCCTCTACATTTGCCCAAACGATTAAATTAGAATCCGCAGCAGAGGTCATCCTAATCGACTTAGATATGCAATATGGTGGAATAGAGACAATTATGTCACTAGAAACAAATCGATCGATTGCTGATTTGAAGCCAGTCATACAAGAATTAAATGAAAATCACATCAGAAATGTATCGCAAACGGAGAAGCATTCCAAATTAGAGATTCTTATAAGTCCATGTGATGCAGAGGTTGGAGAAGTTTTAGATGAAGAATTTATTAGTAAGCTGCTTCGAACGTGCAGAAGGTCCTTCGATTATTGCATTCTAGATCTTCCGTCACATATAAATAGCGTTAGTGCAACTGCTTTAGAAGAAGCGGATAAGCTCTATTATGTATTATTACCAGAAACAACTTCTTTAAAGGTTTTAAAATACTATGAAGAATTATGTGAGCGATTGGGAATTAATCTGCAAGGCAATATGGAAGTAATTATCAATAATGTAGCAAAAGAAACGGAACTAAAGGAAAAGGATTTAAAGGAACTGATTCGTTTCCCTATTGCGACAACGATTAGAAAAGACTATAAAGGTCTTCAGTCTTTTGTGAATAAAGGAGAACCGATTAGAAAAGCACAAAAAGAAAAATTAATTCCTTTTGCAAAGGATATCAGGAAATTCACCAATGCAGTTTTAGGCTAGGAGGTGTGGATGATGGCATCATTATTTGATAAACGAAAAGAGAAGTTCACACAAACAAGAACTGTTCCAAATGAACAAAACTTATATATTGAAAGATTAGTAGAACATTATAAAGCAAGACTTTTACGCGATACGAACCTAGAAGCCTTAACGAGCTTAAGCCAAGGGGAAATGCGCTTAAAGATCGAGCAGCTGGTCTCTCAATTTATGTCAGAGGAAAAAGTAATTATTCCAAGACATGATAAAGAATTATTGATTAGTAGAATTCTAGATGAATCAGTTGGTTTCGGTCCATTAGAGCCTTTAATCGATGACGATACGATTACGGAAATATTAATCAATGGCCATGACGAGCTCTATATTGAGCGGTTTGGTAAATTGCAGAAAAGTAATATTACATTTAGAGATGACGAGCATGTCAGGCATGTAGTGGACCGGATTGTTGCCCCTATCGGAAGAAGAATCGATGAAAGTTCACCAATGGTTGATGCTAGGCTACCAGATGGAAGTCGTGTTAACGCGGTAATCCCACCGGTCAGTCTGCAAGGTACATTGGTTTCGATTAGAAAGTTCCGGAAAGAGCCGTTTAAAATGGAAGACATGCTCAGCTTTGAGACATTAAATGATAATATGGCGCTCTTTTTAGACGCTGTGATTAAATCAAAGCTAAATACACTTATTTCTGGCGGAACAGGCTCAGGTAAAACTACCTTACTTAACGTATTAGCTACAAGTATTCCACAGTTTGAACGGGTTATTACCATTGAAGACTCTGCAGAACTAAGGTTAGATCGTCCAAATGTGGTGGGAATGGAAGCTCGTTCAGCAAACGTAGAAGGAACGGGTGAAATTACAATAAGACAGCTTGTACGAAATGCCCTCCGGATGCGTCCTGATCGAATTATTGTCGGTGAGGTTCGAAGCGGCGAAGCGTTTGATATGCTACAAGCGATGAATACAGGGCATGAAGGTTCTGTAACAACAGTTCACGCAAATTCTCCTGACGATGCACTAAGGCGTGTGGAAGCGATGGTAGTTATGGCAGGTCTGGAATTACCATCCAAAATAATTCGTGAATATATCGTAGGAGCTTTAGATATTATTGTTCAAGTAAACCGTCTAACAGATGGAACAAGGAAAATAGTATCGATATCAGAGGTGAAGAAAAATGCAGGCGGTGAGCATGAAATCAGGGAAATATTCACTTTTAAGAGAACCAAGATGCAAAAGGGGGGCAAGGTAGAAGGCTATTATGCCCCCACAGGATATGTACCCCAATGCTTGGAGAGATTACACACCTTTGGCAACGAAATCTCTGAATCTATCTTTCATCAGGTTGATGAGGGGGTGAGGTTATGACAGCTGCCATTCTCGCCTGTGTTGCAACCTTATTATTTATCATTGGCATAACCTATCAATTAGACTTTCGAAAAGAAAAAAGAGAGTGGCGTAAAAAAGCAGAAGACTTTTATCATCCAGACGGGAAACGAAGAAGCTTTATTGTTGTTCTTGGAGATCGATATGATCAAACAGAAGCCGCAAAGCCAATGTTTGAGAAATTGAAAGCTTCGAATATTCCCTTAACCCCTTCTGAATTTATTGGTGCGCAAATCGTAGCTTTAATGGGTCTTATTTTAGTCCTCGCCAATATGTTTAAGTTACATCTTCTTCTAAGCTTGTTTGTATCTGTTGCCCTGTTAGAGGGTGGAAAAAGAGTTATTTTCATGGTTCGAAAAAATAAGATGAGAGAACGATTAGCAGATCAATTACCAGAGATTTGTCGCATCCTCGCAAACTCTACTCGATCCGGTATGACGCTTAACCAAGGAATTCAAATGGTAGCACAAGAAATCTCAGATCCTGCTAAGAGCGAATTTAAAAGGCTTGCACATGAATTATCCTTAGGTATTGATTTTAATTCTGCGATTAAATCAATGGAGAAAAGAGTCGATAACAGGGAGTTTAAATTATTCGTAGCCACTGTGATGATTCAGAAAAAAGCTGGAGGTAATTTATCAGCGATTCTTGAGGAAATGAGTCAAACCTTAGAGGATCGAAAAATATTAAAACAAGAAATAAAAACGATGACAGCTGAACAAAGGTATGTTGCTTATCTCGTACCAGTAATACCAATCTTTCTCGTGTTAATGATGAATAATATAATCGATGGATTTTTAGATCCCCTATTTAGCGGGATTGGAATACTATTGTTGCTTTTCTTTATGGGCGGAACGGTTTTAACCTTCTTCCTCGTTAGAAAAGTTACCAATATAAGGGTGTGACGACGTGGATGGATTAATTATTATCTTTTTATTATTAACACTCTTATTCATCGGTTTAAGCTTAAGGAGCTTTTATAGCTACACCGTCTATAAACAGGAGCTACGTAAAGAATTAAAAGAGCAGACTTACGTACAAAACATTTTTGAGAAGAAAGAAACACGCAAAGATAAAATGTTAGCAAAAGTTTTTCAGTATGCAGACGATTTTTCTCATATTGGTCAACGCATTAACTTTTACAGTGAAAATCATGATGTGAAGAAATGGTTGATGCAAGCAGGCTATCCATATCAGCTAACGGTAGATAGGTTTCAGGGTCTTAAAATATTTTTTATGATCATTGGTGTCATTATTGGTGGGATCGGGTTAATACTCCGTTTGCCATTTTCGGAATTAACAGTCATTATTTATCCGGTTGTAGGTTATGTCGGAGTTATTTTCTGGATGAAAGATAAAGCAAAAAAACGCCAAGAGGAGCTTGCTTATCAGCTGCCGGATTTTCTAGATACGATGAGCGTTACCTTAAAAGCAGGGTTAGGCCTAGATCAAGCTTTACGAGATATCGTTCCATATTTTGAAGGACCAGTACAAGAAGAATTTGGTCGTTTTATCCAGGAGATTAGCGTAGGGGTGCCACGTGGTGAAGCGTATCGTACCTTGCTCAATCGAAATGAAAGTAAAGAATTTCAACTATTAATCAAAGCATTGATTCAAGGGGAAAGGCTAGGAATACCAATTTCTAAGACCTTTGAGCAGCAAGCAGAAGAAATGCGGAAAATTAAAAAGGAATTAATCAAAGAGAAAGCTGCAAAGGCTTCTCCAAAAGTAACGCTTATCACTACTTTCGTCGTTTTACCAAGCTCGCTTGTTCTAATAGGTGGGTTGATGATCATTAATATGTTTAGTCAGAACAGTAACATTTTTCAGCTGCTTCAATAAAAATTAACATAAAATAAAAAATTTAAAGGAGATGTTTGGACATGAGTAAATTACTAGCTTTATATACAAAGGTGACAACCCCATTAAAAAATGAAAAGGGTGCACAATCACTGGAATGGTTAGGAATCGCAGCATTATTAATTTTAGTACTAGGGATTATTTCAACAGCTGTTAGTAATCAATCGGGAGGTATTGAACAGATCATATCGAAAATTATAACAAAGATAGGCAACATGGTAGGTTAATAATCTCATAATTAGTTGAATGTCAAATGAATAGGAGTGTTAGTTTCCTTGAAAAAATTAATTCCATACATTGCGTTTATTCTACTGCTATTAGTCGCATGTAACGAAGAAGTAAAAGAAGAATCAACAAACCTAGAAGAAGGTCAGGTAATAACCCCTGATGAGGAAAAAAAAGTTACTGAAGAAGATGAATTGAAGGAAGAAGAGGAGGAGAGTGAAGAAGCTTCGGTAACGATCGAAGCGGATCCTCTCCCTTCAAACTTTAAAGAATTAGAAGCACTTCCAGTAGGGAAGTATGCAGGGAAAGTATATTTATTTAGTGATGGCTTACTAATAGAAGAAGAAAAAATTTTAGAAGAAGTAGACGGTATTCCGGATATACCGGAAGAACCAACTTCAGCAGAATTAGACTATGTGTACAGGGAGTTATTGAAATTGGTTCAAGAAGACTTTAATGGACCTGATAAATTATTAAAGGAAATGAAATTTCAGTTTGCTGGCAATCCTGAGATCGAAGACACAAGATTTCAATTTAAAGATCAATTAAATATCTCTATCCTGTTAGATGCTTCTGGTAGTATGGCACAGGAAGTGAACGGAAAGACCAAAATGGCTGCTGCCAAAGATGCGATTGTTCAATTTTTAGAAGCCCTGCCTACAGAAGCGAATGTTGGATTACGTGTCTACGGGCATAAAGGAACAGGTGATGATAGTGATAAAGAATTATCCTGTAGTAGTTCTGAGATTATATACGATTACAAGTCATATGAAAGCGGAGCATTTAAGGAAGCATTAAATAAAGTGAATCCTGCAGGCTGGACGCCCAATGGGCTAGCATTAAAAGAAGCGCAGAATGACCTAGCAGATTTTGATGGCAAGCAAAATACCAATATTGTCTACCTCGTGAGTGATGGGATTGAAACCTGTGAAACGAATCCTGTCGAAGCAGCCAAAAATCTATATAACTCCAATATTACGCCGATTATTAATGTGCTTGGATTTGATGTTGATAATGAGGGACAGAATCATTTACAAGAAATCGCAGACTCGGTCGAGGGTATTTATCAAACGGTTAGAGATGAAAGTGAATTAACAAAAGAATTAGATAAAATCAATCAACTCGCCGAAGCGTGGAGTGATTGGAAAGAACAGAACCAAAAAGAGGCAGGCTATAAGGAAACACAAAATAGTTTGGCTATTTTTAGTTATATAGTAGATCAAGGACTCCTTGAGACACAGGAAAGAGAAGCGATTTATAATATTCTACATGCCCTTAAGGAGGCAGGGGAAATATCTTCAGAAACATTTCACAAGCTGGATAAGAAAAACTCTGCATATCATCGTTGGGTACGTGAAGAAATGGATAGCTTAGAACAAGAATTAGATGATTTAAATGAAGCAAGTTATCAAGAATCGATTGAAGCTATTGAAGAAAAATATCAAATGAATGCAGAATAGTGAGATCAGGTAAAAGAGAGTAATCAACTGTACGCAATTAATGCACCCTACCTTTCTCTTAATCTAGTTAAGATTTCTATGCTATGTGTCCTTTTGGGACACTGAACATGAAATTGTTATCTTTAACTAATGAAATTAGTAGGAAGAAGGTGAATTTATTGAAGAGGAACAAATTACAACGAATCATTTCGATAGTTTTAATCAGCACCATTCTGTTTTGGACTGCATTTCCAATTGTAAGCTATGCTAGTTTCATCACACCAGGTCAAGCCATTAATCCAGGTCAAGCAATCACTCCTGGAGATCCAATTTCAGGTGGTGAGTTTATTGCGCCTGGAGAGGTTTATGAGTATGGTATTGCGATTGAAGATGGACAAAAACTTGGTACAAGTAACAATTGGAATTCTGAGCAGTCGATTATTCAAAGGAATTCTTTTACTGGTGGAGTATATATCATTCCGAATACACCTTGGCAGCCATCCTTCTTTCAATTTGATTCAACTCCAATAAGTTCAGGTATAAAAGTGGCAGGAGAGAGAGCCGATTCAACTGTTGAAGGTGAAGCAAACGGAAATAGCGTTGACAGTAGAAATTTAGTTGATTCTGGTCAGAACGGTGCAAATGCTAACGTGGGAGGAAGTGAAAGTGATGACGGTCTAGCTGTAGACGGTGGGATTGAAAGCTCGAATAATAATGGTCAAGCCCCCTATGCTACCGGAAACACTTCGCTTGGACATATTCTAGATGGAAATGGGTTCTTAACAGGAAGTATCATGAATGGCAATTCGACAAATGAAAATGGCACAAGTGGGAACTCAACAAGTCAAAATGATTCAGAATCAGAAGAAAATAATATCTCCTTGTTAAATGCAGCTTTTAGTACAACAGATGATAGTAAAGGGTTCTTGGGTCAAGTTAAAGGTTTTCTTACTGACACCAAAACTTATATTTTTGATTTTGGGGATAACATTGCGCAAGGGGTAACTTCTATTTATGCAGGGTTTGATTTTAACGAAAAAGCAGATGGATATTATGGTGTAAAGGGCAAGAATAAATTAAATAATCGAGCAGCGAATTGGTTTTATGATCGTTATCGTCAATATTCCTTTGAGGGAAAGGACGTACAATTCGGACCTCAATCAAGAAGAATTGGGGAAACAAGATATAATGCTTTTCTTAGAAGTAAATCAATTGGGGGAACGGGTGGCCTACTTAAAAATATTGCTACTTCAACTAAATCAGCGTTAAATAGCTCTTGGAATTTAGGATCTAGAAGTTTCTATAAACCATCAAATATGGCAAAGTTAGGTGGTCCTGTTGGTATTATATTAACTTCGTTTGATTCAATATATGAACATACTCAAAAAAAAGATGAATTTGAAATAACCGACTTTGCGGCTTCTTTAACGACCGATGTTGCTATTGGTGTAGCTTCTACTGCAATTGGTTCAATAGCTTCAAGTGCTGCTGCAGGAGCTGTGGCAGGTTCTATGGTCCCAGTAGCTGGCACCATAGTGGGAGCAACTTTTGGTTTATTGGTTGGCATATTTACTACTTATCTTATTAATGGAACCTCAATTGGTAGACGAGTGAAGGATGCCGTTACTAATACTGTAAAAAAAGGCTATGATGGGGTAGCAAAAGGAGCGAAATGGGCTGCTAATGGTATTTCTTCAGGCTTTTCAAAAATAGGGGCATTATTTGGCGGGTAAAAGTTTCTGCCAAATGATCCAAGTTATAGGAGTGTAGTAATTATGAATAAAACAGTTTCTTTTAAAGAAAGTCGAATCATAGGTACATCACTTCTTTTATTCGGAATGGGATTTCTAATGAGTGTGGTCCCGGATATTAGTACACCACTAATCCTGTTTAATTTTGTTTTAGCAGCAATTGCAACTGTACTTTTTTATGTATTTTGGAAAAAATATCGACATCAAAGTAAACGGTACTTCTCCTTGCTTTCGTATGTGATGATAATAGAAACAGGAATATTTGCGTCTATTCCATTATTACGTGTATATGATTCGGGATTTGTTTTTTGGTTTGGTATTGTGATGTTGATAACCATGGTGTTATTGCCCTATCTTTTTGCAAAAGAAATTGCATTTGGAATTCAAAAACCCGCAAAATCGAAATTAGGTAAAATTTATTTGATTTTTGCTTTATTGATTATAGGCTTTGGCTCATCAGTATATACTGTTTCGTTATCAACTTCTGATCCAGACGCTAATGTTATTGCCATTTTTGCATTCTTATGTGCATTATTATTATTCTTCATAGCTCCAGTTTTTTTAATTAAACAAGAGAATATGGATGAAATTGTTAATGAATAGCATTTTGTTATTAATAGGTGGTAAATACCGTAAATTAAAGAGAGAATTCTAACTTCTTTATAAAAGACAGTTTTTGAACTAGGAATGAGTGAGCTTAGCAGATATTTCGATATTCGTGATTTCTTTTAAAGAAGTATTAACATAGTGATTTAACAAAAGGACTAGATAAAATCAATTAAGTGTAGCATGGAATGTTTTGGTGATATTTAGTTGAATAGTGGATCTAAATCCATTTAGAACGAAGGAAAAAGATTTACTTCAAAATTTATTTTGTGTTTTAAAAGATGGAGGGAATATTTCTCCAAAAACTTTTCAAGGCAAAGAAGAAATAAATAAAGAGAGTTATCAAGAATCGATTGAAGAAAAATATCAAATGAATGCAGAATAGTGAGATCAGGTAAAAGAGAGTAATCAACCGAACACGATTAAGGCAATCTAACTTTCTCTTAATCTAGTAAGATTTTCTTTTCAGGTATTGATCAAATAATGTCATCTATAACTGAAAAAATTAATAGGAAGAAGGTGAGTTTATTGAAGAGGAACAAATTACAACGAATTATATCGATAATTTTAATTAGTACCGTCCTGTTTTGGACTGCTTTTCCAGTTGTAGGCTATGCTAGTTTTATCACACCTGGTCAAGCCATTAATCCAGGTCAAGCCATCACTCCTGGGGAGCCAATTTCAGGTGGTCAATTTATTGCCCCAGGTGATGTTTATGACTATGGTTCTGCGATTGAAGGTGGGCAAAACCCAGGTTCAAGTAACAATTGGAATTCTGGACAGCCAATTATTCAAGCAGATCCTTTAACTGGTGGAGTATTCATCACTCCAAATGCACCTTGGCAACCCTCTTTCGTGCAGTTTGGTTCAACCCCGATAAATTCAGGAACTCAAGTGGCAGGCGGGGAAACTGGTTCAGTTGGTAATTCGGTTGAAGCAGGTAATGGCGGTGCGAATGGTTCAGCTGTTACTGGAGGTAATTCAAGTAATAACGGAAATGCCACAAACGATGGTCAAGCCATTGCGGGTGGAGACGGGTCAGCAAATGGAAATGGCGTTGACAGTGGAAATGCAGTTGATTCCGGTCAAGGCGGTGCAAATGGTAACGCAGTTGATGGCGGAAGTGGAAGTGGTGACGGTTCAGCTGTAAACGGTGGAAATCCAAACGGACCTGGGAATGGAATAAATGGCGGCAATACCGGTAATAATGGCGCAACTATTAATGGTCAAGGTCCATTTGCAACCGGCAATACGCCACTCGGAAATGGGTTACTAACAGGTGGAAGTACGAATGGGAATCCGACAAATGGAAATGCAACAAGCGGAAATCCCGCTAATGGTGGAAATGCAGCAGACTCAGGAGAAAATACAACATCCTTCTTAAATGCAGCTTTTGGAACCACAAATGATAGTAAAGGTCTTTTTAGCCAAGTTACTGGTTTTCTAGGTGATGCTAAAAGATATGTCTTTGGCTTTGCTGATAACGTGGCACAAGGAGCAGCTTCTATCTACGCAGGATTTAAATTTAAAGAATTAGCAGATGGGAAGTATTCCGTATATGGAAAAAATCAATTAAATAATGGCGCAGCTAATTGGCTTTATGATCGTTATCGTCAATATTCTTTTGATGGAGACGATGTACAATTTGGGCCTAATTCAAGAAGAATTGGTGATGCAAGGTATAATGCATTTCTTCAAAGTAAAAATATCGGCGGGGCAGGAAGTATGTTTAGTAATGTTGCTTCCTCTACCAAATCAGCGCTAAATAGTTCTTGGAATGTTTTATCCAGTAGTTTCTGGAAACCATCAAACATGGCGAAACTAGGTGGGCCTGTTGGTGTAGCATTAACATCTATTGGTTCAATTCATGATCATTCATCAGGATTTTCTGACTTAAGCGGCTTAAAAACAACGGACTTTGCTGCCTCATTAACAACCGACGTTGCTATTGGTGTAGCATCTACTGCAGTTGGTTCAATGGCTTCTAGTGCTGCTGCAGGAGCGTTAGCGGGATCTGTAGTGCCAGGGGTCGGAACCATAGTAGGTGCAGGTGTTGGTTTGTTAGCCGGTGTAGCAACCACCTACCTTATCAATGGGACACCAGCTGGAAGACGAGTCAAACAAGCAGTCACAGATACAGTGAAAAAAGGCTATGATGGAGTAGTAAAAGGAGCGAAATGGGCTGCAGATGGAATTTCTTCAGGACTTTCAAAAATAGGGGGATTATTTGGAGGGTAAAATCCCCTCCAAGTATTCTCTTCCTAAAGGAGTATAGACATAATGAATAAAACAGTTTCTTTTAAAGAAAGCCGTATTATATCTACATCAGTTCTTTTATTCGGTATGGGTTTTCTAATGAGTGTGATTCCAGACTTTAACACTCCATTAATGCTATTTAATTTTGTTTTAGCAGGAATTGCAACTGTGCTTTTTTATGTATTTTGGAAAAAGCATCAGCATCAAAGTAAACGTTATTTCTCTTTACTTTCGTATGTGATGATAATCGGTTTAGGTGTTTTTGCAGCTATTCCATTGTTACGTGTCTTTTATTTAGAATTAGTTTTTTGGTTTGGTGTCGTGATGTTAGCGATTATGGTGTTATTGCCATATCTTTTTGCAAAAGAAATAGCATTTGGTATTCAAAAACCAGCGAAATCGAAGCTAGGTAAAGTCTATTTGATTTTTGCCTTGTTGATTATAGGATTTGGAGCAACTGTTTATTCACATTCGTTATTTACTTCGAATCCAGAAGCGAATGTAATTGCCATTTTTGCATTCTTACTTGCCTTATTATTGTTTTTCACAGCGCCAGTGTTGCTAATCAAACCTGAGGATATGGATGAAATTGTTAATGAATAGCATTTTGCTTATTAATTGGTAGTAACGGAACAGATTCAAGAAAATGATTACTATTTTATAAGTACAGTTGTCGCGTTAAAAGTGTAAAGAGAGGTAACTCCCACCATCTTATCCTTGTTAAAGGAGTAGTGAAATAATGAATAAAACAGTTTCTTTTAAAGAAAGTCGAATCATAGGTACATCACTTCTTTTATTTGGATTGGGATTTCTAGGGAGTGTGGTCCCCGATATTAGTACATCAGTAATCCTGTTTAATTTTGTATTAGCAGCAATTGCGACTGTGCTTTTTTATGTATTTTGGAAAAAACATCAACATCAAAGTAAACGTTATTTCTCTTTACTTTCGTATGTCATGGTAATAGAACTAGGTATTTTTATGGCTATTCCATTGTTACGAGTCTATTATTTGGAATTTGTCTTTTGGGTTGGAGTCGTGATGTTAGTGGTGATGGTGTTATTACCCTATCTTTTTACAAAAGAAATAGCATTTGGGATTCAAAAACCCGCGAAATCGAAGTTAGGAAAAATCTATTTGATTTTTGCTTTATTGATTATAGGATTTGGCTCATCAATATATACGCATTCGTTATCAACCTCTAATCCCCAAGCGAATGTGATTGCTATTTTTAGTTTTTTATTTGCTTTGTTACTATTTTTCACAGCGCCAGTCTTTCTAATCAAACCAAAGGATATGGATGAAATTGTTAATAAATAGCATTTTTTTAAACAAGCTTTCAATAGAATGGAAAATTAGTAAACAATCTATTCAGGTGGATTGATTCGATTGAAATAAAGGAGGCTTCATATGTTTGATGCAAAAGGGTTTATCCAAGCACTTGGTATATCTATATTATTAACTGTAATCGTATCTTTTATAATTGGGACTATACAAGCGCTTGCAATGGAATGGACCATTATTATTAGTTTTCTAGTTTCCTATATAAGTATTGGCATATTTGGTCCGATGTGGAATAGAAAAGCTCCCTATTTTGCAGCTTTTTTGGGAGGAATAACATTAACGGTTATCAATTTCTTATTTTCTATTTTTGTATTAAGAATACCTGTATTTTTAAATCCTGATGTGGTTAGAGATAATTTAACAGCAAGCACGGTTGTAGCGTTAATAACTGCCATTATCTTTATTCAAATTCTGAAAAGAAAAGAGCAAAACGCCTATGATTAAAAACGTATTCGAATTATACAATCGCCATCTTATCCAGATTATTCTACTTAGTTTAATCTTAACGATTCCTGTCACGCTGTTTATGTACTTTGCTACCAATTATTTTTATCAACAGTTAACGAATGATCAATATCCAAATTTATATGCATTATTTTTAATCATACTTAATTTCACTTTATTAATTCCAAGCTTTCAATTAATGGCTAAAAGGGATATCAATGATCAAGAGGAACCGACGTTACTACAGTTAATGCTGGAATTCTTTAAGCATATTGGAATTATTGTGTTGGTTAGTTTGCCATTATTTATTATCGGGATTTATGGAAGTATCCTTTTATTTATTCCAACCTTTATCTGTTTTAGCATTATGCTGTTATTACCTTTTTTTGTTGGTAGGAAGAAAATAAAAGATGTTTTTAGTGGAGTAGGTACGGTGCTAAAGAATGAGAATATTTTTTTGTTAGTAGATTTTCTAATCATTGTAAGCTTGCAATTTCTTGTGTGGGGCTTTATGATGCTTGTTTTCGCTAGCTTTGAAAATAATTATTATGTATACGGAATTGCTAGAGCACTGGTTAATGCATTAATCTATCCTTTGCTTATTTTCTTTTTAACATTTAGGTACTGTAAAGAGGATCATTCCATTATGAGTAGGAGGACATAATTTATGAAGGAAAAAGATAGTCAATCACCATTTAAAAAAAGAAATATATTCCTCTCTGTCCTCCTTTCTATTGTGACACTTGGAGGGTACATAGGTATTTGGTTTTTGCGCAGAAAAGTAGTCTTTAAACAACTAACCACTAATTCCGAGGTGCCTTATAAATGGTGGGTTGTCGTTACCGTATATTTATTCCTATCACTCACCATCACCTTTATTGGGGAAGTTTTCTTTACCTTATATGGTTTATATATTCTAGATTCAATCGATTTAATATTAGCTTTTTATTTCCTAGGTTTGTTATATTATTCTGTTTTTCGCGTGAAAGAACTATTGGAAAAAGAATTTGAAGATATCAATATTAATAAGTATTTGGTATTTATTTTTCATATTTGGTACTTGCAATTTAAAATGAATAAATTAGCTGATTGATATTAAACAAATTGGACTTGTTCGTAAGTCAGAGACGGGAGAGCAAACAATGAAGAAATTTTTCAAGCAATTTCAAAATGAGAATGGTGCGCTTAGTTTTGAATTTCTAGGCATATTACCTTTATTTTTCATGCTCTTTATTATCTTATGGCAAGTGGTAGCTTCTGGGTATGCGATCCATACGGTACAGAGTGCTGCGAATGAAGGGGCAAAAATATTTGCTGCAACACAGGATATTAATGAAGCACAAGATGCTGTACAACAATCGATTGGGTCTTCTGATGTATTAAATTATAGCTCGATGAATGTTGTTACTTTAAATGGAAATGGTAAATTTAAATTAAATGTAGAAGCAGAGCATTATTTGATTTTTGTTCCAGATGTTTGGAGATCAACTACTTCATTTTCTCTCGAGGAATCGATTGTAAGTCAGGTGCTTGTGCAATGAGAAAGCAGTTAGATAATCAACGCGGGAATGCTATGTTCTATTTAATATGGATCTTGGGAATGGTAGGGATTTTACTTTTAATTCTTACTAATATAAGCAAAGTATTTGTAGTAGGAAATCAGGCCAAAAACGCAACGGAGCAAGCTGCGATGGCAAGTACTGCTGTGATAATTGAGGAAACAAAAAATGCTATTGAAAAATTTGATGACGATCCATTATCCATTCCGCTTCGCATTACTCGTGGTGGAGATAAGTTAGAAACTGTCATTAATGAGAAGAAAAACGATTATCAAGCAATTGGCAATTCAAGTACACAAGCTTACATAAAAGCATTAAATGACGTATTGCCAAATGAAATTGATCAACATATTTTATTGAAGCAAACGATACGTAACCATTTTTCGAGTGTTAATCTTTCTTATCAATATCGCTCTGCCGCTCGCACGATCGTAGAAGATAATGATGGAAATGGTTCAGATACGATTGTAACATTTTCAAATACCGATTGGAGAATAGAAGTAGAAGGAACCGCTACCTTCAAAAGTGTTTCGGATGGTGAAGTGATTTCTTCCTTCGAGCAAAAAGTAGATGGAAAAGGCTACGGGCCAGTCCTTCGCTACATGGAAAATGTTTATCAATAAACATGTTATAATGGAGAAAAAAGGAGTGAGCTTGCTTGAAACGACATGAAGCATTATATCCACTTTCTCACCATCATCACCACACCTTAATGATGGCTAATCAATTAAAAAAAGCTGATGAAAATAGTAGCATTCAAAAAATGACAAGAGATGTGATCCATTTCTGGGAAATGGACGGAGAAGATCATTTTCGGGATGAGGAAGAAGTACTTCTACCACTGTATGCGCAATATGAATCGGTAGATAAAGATGAAATTAAAGAAATGCTCTTACAGCACGTGCAAATTAGAAGCTATGTGCAACAAGTTCGTTCCACTAAAAGAGCTGATCGATCCCTTTTCAGAGAGCTTGGTGAGCTGATTGAAAAGCATGTACGCTTAGAGGAGCGTGTCATTTTTCCAATGATTGAAAAAGCGGTACCTGAAAACTATTTATATCAGGCAAATGGTCGCTTTCACCGCGATTCCTACAGTGGATTTTAAAAAACTTTATGTAAAGAAAGAGAGACTACGGATATATTGAAATATCTGTAGTTTTTTCTGTCTGCGATTTTTTTCATGAAAATACCGTGTGCGTGCAAAAGAGTTCTAGTGGACCTTGTAGTTATTTGATATAATTAGCCTACTCATTGATAGACAATTAAAAGTGTTCACGAAATGTCATTCTAAAAAAGAAAGAAGCGTCCAAAATGTTCGAATACATACGTAAAACTTACAGGAAAATAAGAGATTTATCTAGTATCCATTTAATTGTTAGCTTTTATGCGATTGCAGTCCTAGGATCTAGCCTATTACTTAGCATTCCATATTTCCATCAAGAAAATGTCTCTTTATCCTTTATTGATGTTGTTTTTACCGCCATTAGCGCTATTAGTGTTACAGGACTAACGGTAGTTTCAACAGCAGACACATTTAATAGTGTCGGTTATTTTGTCTTAGCCTTTGTCTTACAGTTTGGCGGTATCGGAATTATGACGCTTGGTACCTTTATTTACATTGTTTTTGGGAAAAGAATCGGACTCAAAGGTAGACAGCTAATTCGGATCGATCAAAATCGAAACAATCTATCCGGATTAGTGCAGTTAATGCTTCAAATTTTACGGACAATCCTGATTATTGAACTTATCGGTGGAATTATTTTATCGATCTATTATTTGAATTATTTTGATAGCTGGCAAGAAGCGTTTATCCAAGGTTTTTTCGCATCAATTAGTGCGACGACAAACGCAGGGTTTGATATTACTGGGAGCTCCTTAATTCCTTTTGCGAATGATTATTTTGTGCAATTTATTCAAATGCTTCTGCTTGTGCTTGGAGCTATTGGTTTTCCGGTCCTCATTGAGGTGCAGGAAGTATTATGGGGGAAATACCGAAATGTAGAAGGAAAATATCATTTCTCCTTATTCACAAAAGTAACAACAGTGACTTTCGGTGCGTTAATAGTAGTCGGTGCATTTTTTATCTATCTTTTTGAGAGGAATGCCTTTTTCGCTGATAAAACGTGGCATGAATCACTTTTTTATAGTTTATTTCAATCGATCACCACAAGAAATGGTGGACTAGCTACGATGGATATGAGTGACTTTAGCGTGCCAACCTTATTGATACTGTGTGCATTAATGTTTATTGGTGCATCTCCAAGTAGTGTGGGTGGAGGAATTCGAACCACAACCTTTGCGATTATATTTCTCGCAACCCTACAATATGCAAAAGGAAATAATGCTATAAAAATATTTAGAAGAGAGATTGAACAAGAGGATGTGATCCGTTCTTTCGTAGTAGCATTCACTGCTATAACTCTGGTTAGTACTGCAATCATCCTTTTAATTTGGACCGAGCCATTATCCAATATGGCGATTACCTTTGAAGTGTTTTCTGCCTTTGGAACGACTGGTCTTTCGTTGGGAATTACACCGGAGTTATCCGGCTTTGGAAAAGTAGTTATTATGATAATGATGTTTGTAGGGAGAATCGGAATTTTCTCTTTTATTTTCATTTTTAGAGGTAATGGGGCAAAAGATTTATTCCATTATCCAAAAGAAAAGATGATTATCGGTTAAAATTGTGATAAACTATCGACTAGTTTACTGAAGCGATAGATGGAGGAAATCTAAATGATGGGTGTATTAACTAAATTACGGGGCATTTTCAGACAATGGTCTGCTATACATATAGTGGTAAGTTATTATTTATTAGCGGTAGTATTTGCAACATTAACTGTTAGTATACCTGCTTTTAGAAATCCAGGGGTAGAATTACCATTTATCGATGCGCTGTTTACAGCCGTAACCGCAATAAGCGTAACAGGTTTAACAGTCATATCCATTCCTGACACCTACAATGCAGCAGGTCAAATAGCGATTGCAGTCATTCTCCATCTTGGAGGCATTGGTATTATGGCTGCGGGTACTTTTGTATGGGTGGTTTTAGGGAAGAAAATTGGACTCAGAAGCCGAAAAATGATTATGGTAGAACAAAATACAAAGACGTTATCTGGTTTAGTTCGCTTAATGCTGGAGATTTTTAAACTAATATTAGTTATTGAGTTTATTGGTGCTATTATATTAACGATTCACTTTTTGAATTATTACGATACATGGCAGGATGCCATGCTTCAAGGGTTTTTTGGTGCGATAAGTGCCACTACAAACGGTGGTTTAGATATCACTGGTGCTTCCCTAATTCCTTTCGCCGATGATTATTTTGTTCAATTCATCAATATGGTTTTGATTGTTTTAGGAGCAATCGGATTTCCTGTTTTAATTGAAGTACAAGAATTATTAAGAGGAAAGACTAACGGTGTAAATGATCGATATAAATTCTCCTTATTTACAAAAATTACGACTACCACCTTTTTCTGGTTGGTAGTAGTAGGTGCAGTGGTTATATTTTTATTAGAACGAGAAGCTTTCTTTTCAGACAAAGCATGGCATGAGACGTTCTTTTATAGTTTGTTTCAATCGGTTACCTCAAGAAGTGGAGGACTTTCCACCATGGATGTGTCTGAATTTGGATTACCAACGCTTCTTTTTATTAGTATGTTAATGTTTATAGGTGCTTCACCGAGCAGTGTTGGTGGCGGTATTCGTACAACGACCTTTGCGATTATGCTACTGACAATTTATAACTATGCAAAAGGGAATTCGAGTATAAAGGTATTTGGGCGTGAAATTGATTATGAAGATATGTTAAGGTCCTTTGTTGTTATCGCAACTGCGATCATCCTTTGTACTTCCTCTGTTATCGTGCTGGCGCATACCGAGTATTTTTCACTAATAGAAATTATATTTGAGGTTACGTCTGCCTTTGGTACAACTGGGCTATCAATGGGGATAACATCTGAGCTTAGTTCATTCGGAAAATCAGTGATCATGTCCCTCATGTTTATTGGACGTATTGGCGTATTCTCCTTTCTATTTCTTATTCGAGGAGATGCTTCACAGGATAAATTCCATTATCCAAAAGAACGCGTTATTATTGGTTAATCAATTATTTTAACAAAGTTAGCAATCTTTCAGTCTTCAATGATTGGAAGGTTGCTATTTTTTTGAATTTTTACCTTTAGGAATCCAGAATTAATATGCTTATTCATATACGATACAGGATTGTTTGTAGTATAGTTAAGGGTAGATGCAGCAACTTACAATGCTATCAATCTAATAGGGCGGTGAGATGTAATGGAACAAGAAATGAGCTATTATCAAGATCAAGTATCTAATATTTTAGCAAATATACGTCGTGTAATGATTGGAAAAGACCAAGTAACAACACTAAGCTTAGTCGCTTTTTTAGCAGAGGGGCATGTGTTACTAGAAGACGTACCTGGTGTTGGGAAGACAATGCTTGTTCGAGCGATGGCGAAATCTTTAAATTGTAATTTTAAACGAATTCAATTCACACCAGACTTACTTCCTTCAGATGTAACTGGTGTATCGATATACAACCCTAAAGAATTAGAGTTTGAGTTTAGAAGTGGCCCTATTTTCGGTGATATTGTGCTAGCGGACGAAATAAACAGAACTTCCCCGAAAACCCAATCTGCTCTACTAGAAGCGATGGAAGAAATGAATGTAACAGTAGATGGCATGACAAAGTCATTAGAGAAACCATTTTTTGTTATGGCGACCCAAAATCCAGTTGATTATGAGGGAACCTATCCACTTCCAGAGGCGCAGTTGGATCGTTTTCTGCTTAAATTACGGATGGGTTACCCCAATGAAATAGATGAATTAGAAATGTTAAACAGAACAGATCAAAGCCACCCAATAGAAGAAATTCAAGCGGTTATGCAAAAAGAAGAGCTTTTAGCTATTCAAGAATTGATAGAAAAAATTTATATAGACCGAACCGTGAAAAAATATATTATTCAAATTGTAACGAAAACTAGAAGCGATGATAAAGTCCAGCTAGGTGCGAGTCCAAGGGGATCGATTGCCTTGATGAAAGCAGCTAAAGCATACGCATTCGTTCAAAATAGAGATTATGTTATTCCTGACGACATTAAATATTTAGCTCCATTTGTGTTAGCACATCGCCTTATTTTAAATCCAGAAGCAAAATATGAGGGGACAACAGCTGATCGAATTATTCATGATATTCTAACAGAAGTAGAAGTACCTATTACAAAGGAATATAGCAGATGAGGATGATTTTACGCGAATTATTGAAGATGGTTCAGCTTCTATTTTTAATCTTCCTTTTATTTGCATATGCTATGTTTCAAGGTGGTTTTGTAAGCTGGTTTTTATTCTACAGTTTAGTTCCTCTCCTCGTATATATGATTACACTTTTATTCTATCCTTTATCAAATTTTAGCGTGACAAGAAATATAAAAAAGAGTTACCTTGAAGCAGGCGATAGTTTGCAAGTTGATATTGAAATCAAAAGAAAATACCCTGTTCCACTGATGTACCTGAGAATAGAAGAAATATACTCGGACTCTATCCATTATTTTGATATTGGCAAGATGAAGTACCAGGAAATGACTAGAGCAGAAGGATACAATGAGAAAAGAAGCATGCGGACACTCATTTTTCCTTGGTTTAAAAGAGAAAAAATCGTCACTTATTATTTAAATCATTTACCAAGAGGCAAGCACAAGCTAAAAGCAATACGCATTCAAACGGGGGATTTATTTGGTTTTATCAATAAAGAGGCGATTATCGAAACTGAGAATGAGCTCATTATTTATCCTAAAATAAAACCAATAAAATTACTGCAAACGGCAAGACAGCTTGATTCTGGAAATTCTCCCTCCACGCTTGTTAATGAAAAGCATACAAATATCGTTTCTGGTGTGCGTGAATATATTCCTGGTGATCGGTTTTCTTGGATTGATTGGAAAACCACTGCACGTAAAAATACGGTGATGACGAAGGAATTTGAACAGGAAAAGGACACACAATTAGGGGTGGTACTGGACCTTTGTGGTGGAAAATCAGAGAACAAGCTTGCTTTTGAAGGAACGATCGACTTAGTTGCTTCCCTATTATCTGTTTTACAACGAAAACACTTTGCAGCTAGTTTCTTATCAGTTGGAGAGTCTTCTGTCTATTTCCCGCCGACGGTTTTACAGTTTCAAACAAATCAGATTCAAAGCTACTTAGCATCTGTGACATTAGAAGAAAATGATGCTTTCGTTAGGCAATTTGAGAATGATTATAAACGCTTTCCAAAAGGAGTAAGCCTGGTAATTATAATCCGAAGATTAGATGAAGCGAAGCAAAGAATGTTCCTTCAATTAAAAAAGATTCATCCACATATTTATGTATTTCTCCTAAAAGCGAAAAAAGAGGTAACACCGGCTGATGAAAACATAAAACATTCTCTAGCCTCCGCTAATATTCAAGTGAGACTAATTACAGAAAGAGAGCTACTTCGACCTGAAATTGAGGTGAAAATCACATCATGAATAATCACAAAAGTTTAGCAGACTTTTATCCTTTCTTTATTTATCTAGCAGGATTTTTATTGTTTTGGGAATGGTTAAGACCACTTGCAACAATTACCGACACGGGTAGTGTGTATGTTTTTGTCATTTACACTGCTATTTGTTTTGGAGTTTCGTATTATGTTAAAAATCCTTTTCTTGTTTCATTCATTAAATTAATGACTTTATTTATCGCCATCGATTATTTATTTTTACCGGAACAACTTTTTTCACCGGCATGGTTCGATGAATTAAGGCTACATGTTGGATTCAATATTGATATTATCATGCAGCAAGAGTGGCAGGAAATGACAGCATTGTTTAGGAGTCTATTATTTTTCCTTTTATTATGGCTCATGAGTTATCTTTTACACTACTGGTTCTTAATTGCAAAACGATTTTTCTTATTTATCCTGCTAACATTTATCTATGTTGCGATTGTAGACACGTTTACAATGTACGATGGTAGCAGTGCTATTGTCAGGACATTTGTCATTTCTCTAGTAGCCATGGGAATTACCCACTACATGAAAGAGAATCAGGGCGAAAAAGCAACGACTACAGCGAAAGAGCTTTCTGGATATTGGATCATACCATTATTAGCTATGGTAGTACTTGCAACAGTCGTCGGATATTTTGCTCCTAAATTCGACCCGCAATGGCCAGACCCTGTGCCCTTTATTAAAAGCACCGCTGAGAATGCAGGCTTTCAAGAGGGGGATACAGTAAGAAAGGTCGGTTACGGCGAAGATGATTCCAGGCTAGGAGGTTCCTTTTTAGCTGATGATTCACCAGTGTTTGAAGCCATTGCACCTAAACGGCAGTATTGGCGTATTGAGTCGAAAGATATATACACAGGAAAAGGCTGGGGAAGATCTTCAGATTTAAACTACTTACCATTAGAAGATGGAATAGTGGAATGGGAAAGCTTTAGCAGTGATGTAGAAACTACTGATTACCAGGCATCTATCCAATTTGCCGAGGAAACTAATTTGCCTAAAGTAGTGTATCCATATGGTGTGGCACGTTTTAACAGCGGTCCGAGCACCCAATTTTTTATGGATAACGCCTCCGGGATGATTGAAGCAGAATTATCAGAACAAGATATTAACTTGAGTTATTTGGTGGAGTATCAGTATCCATCTTTCTCTGTAGATAGATTACAAGAGGTGGAGGGAGATGATCCTGAGTCAATCCGTGACAGATACTTACAGCTCCCAGATGAGTTACCTGAGCGTGTTAGAGAGTTAGCTGCAGAGGTTGTAGATGAGGACGAAAGTAGATATGAAAAAGCAAAGAAAATAGAAAGTTATTTTTCAAACAATGGATTTTTATATCAAACAGAAGATGTACCTGTACCTGAAGGTGACGAAGATTATGTCGACCAATTTTTATTTGAAACACAGGTAGGTTATTGTGATAACTTTTCTACTTCCATGGTTGTTATGCTTCGTTCCCTTGATATACCAGCAAGATGGGTGAAAGGATTTACAGGAGGAGAGATGGCTGAAGATCAGCCTAGTCTACCGCCTGAATACCAATTATACGAAGTAACGAATAACAATGCCCATTCGTGGGTAGAAGTGTTCTTCCCTGATATAGGATGGGTCCCTTTTGAACCAACCAGTGGCTTTGTTAATCCAGTTGATTTTTATGAAGAGGCATCAACTGATCCAAATAATCCTAATGAACCAACAACACCAGAAGAAGACACAACACCTGAAGAGGAAGAAGAAACAGAAGAAACAGCAGGCCAAGAGCTCGACCTAGAAGATGAGAATGCATTAGGAGCGGGTGGAGATGGATCCGGATCTGGTGTGAATCTTACAAAATGGATCATTACTGTTTCTATTATTGCGCTAGTAGCCCTTTTATTCATGGTCTACAGAAAAAGAGATGATATAAAACGGTGGTACTGGAAGAAACGTGCGAAAAAACGATTAAAAGAGGACAATGTCGAGCATAGCTACAATTTTTTATTAATGCTATTAGAGAAAAAAGTAAAAAGACGTGAAAAGGGGCAGACTTTAAGAGAGTATGCAAAGACTATAGATGATTGGCTTCTCACGGATGACATGTCAAAAATCACATCGATACGTGAGCGAAATCTTTACCGAGAAAACACGGGAACGAATGAAAAAGATGATTTCACAGAATTATTTGAAAATTTAATTGGTCAAATATTACCTTGACCAGGTGTATATCGATTGATAGAATGAGATAAAATTAGCGAATCAACCCCTTCGTATATGTTTAAGAATATGGCTTAAATGTTTCTACCAAAACACCGAAAATGTTTGGACTATGAAGGCGGAAATCACTGTAGATTTCTGCCTTTTTATAGGCAGGTAACAAAATATAAAGCGAGTCTACCTGCAAAAGAGAGCGTTAACCGTTATAATGAGTGAATAACTCAAGAAGCGGAACGTTTTCTTTCGCAGTTTTTATTTTTACATAGAAGGTCAGCGGGATTGTGAATAAAGGAGATGGATGATTTGGAAATGAACAATGAAATGATTTTAGTGCTTGATTTTGGTAGTCAATACAATCAATTGATTACGCGTAGAATCCGCGAATTTGGGGTGTATAGTGAGTTGCATTCCCATCGCTTAACGATTGAAGAGATTAAGGAATTAAATCCTAAGGGCATTATTTTGTCTGGTGGCCCTCACAGCGTGTACGGTGAAAATAGCTTCAGGTGTGACCCGGGCATTTTCGATCTTGGAATTCCAGTACTCGGAATTTGCTATGGTATGCAGCTGATGACGCATCATTTTGGTGGTGTTGTAGAGCGCGCAAATGAACGTGAATATGGTAAAGCAGATATTAACGTGAAGGATAAAGCAACATTATTTGATGGGACACCAAAAACGCAAACAGTTTGGATGAGTCATAGCGATAAAATCATTGAGGCGCCTGCTGATTTTATTATTGAAGCGACAAGCTCTTCCACTCCAGTAGCAGCAATGAGCAATCCAGACAAGAAATTTTACGGACTACAATTCCACCCGGAAGTAAGAAACACTGAATTCGGTAATGATATTTTAAAATCGTTTGTTTTCCAAGCATGTGAATGCACAGGTGACTGGACAATGGCGAACTTTATCGATATTGAAGTAGATAAAATTCGTGATTTAGTTGGAGATAAAAAAGTATTATGTGCCCTAAGTGGTGGCGTTGATTCTTCTGTTGTGGCAGCATTAATCCATAAAGCAATTGGCGACCAGCTTACATGTATTTTTGTAGATCATGGTCTATTGAGAAAAAACGAAGCGGATACCGTTATGGAAACGTTCCGTGACAAGTTTAAGATGAACATCATAAAGGTTGATGCTCAGGATCGATTCTTAAATAAATTAAAAGGTGTATCTGATCCAGAACAAAAGCGTAAAATTATTGGAAATGAATTTATTTATGTATTTGATGATGAGGCAACAAAGCTTAAAGAAATTGATTATTTAGCACAAGGAACATTATATACAGACATAGTGGAAAGTGGAACAGAAACAGCACAAACGATTAAATCACACCATAATGTTGGTGGATTACCAGAAGATATGCAATTCCAGCTTATCGAACCATTAAGCACACTATTCAAGGATGAGGTGCGCGCATTAGGTTCTGAATTAGGTGTTTCCGATGAAATCGTTTGGAGACAGCCATTCCCAGGTCCTGGTCTTGGCATTCGTGTACTTGGTGAAATTACACCTGAGAAAATTGAAATTGTGCGCGAATCAGATGCAATCCTACGTGATGAAATCAAAAAAGCTGGCCTAGAGCGAGACATCTGGCAGTATTTCACGGTGTTACCTGATATCCGTAGCGTTGGAGTGATGGGGGATGCAAGAACCTATGACTATGCTATTGGAATCCGTGCAGTAACTTCGATTGATGGAATGACATCAGACTGGGCAAGAATCCCTTGGGATGTGTTAGAGAAAATCTCAACGAGAATTGTAAATGAAGTCGGCCACATCAATAGAGTACTGTATGATATTACGAGTAAGCCACCTGCGACTATTGAGTGGGAATAATATAAAAAGAGCTTGGAATCCTTGTTTATGAGGGTTCCAAGCTCTTTTTTTAAACTTCATTGTTTGTGCTAAGCACTCAAAAACTATCCTTTTCCACTGGTATAAAGGGTATAAAATCCTCTAAACGATAAAAATGATCTATATGATATACACCGCTAGGCAGACTTTCATCCATCATCTTTCTAGCCACTAAAGCTGTGATACAAGCAGTCATTGCCGCTTCATTATGAGCATACATTACTTGGCTAATCTCATTAACTTTTCCCTTTTCATCGTTCCTCCCCTCTACTTTGATGGCACAGATATCAGATCCTAAAGAGCTCTTTTGAATAGATTTAACTATCCATTTTCGCATCCATTTTTGCTTTAACAGAGAAGTAAGGCGCAGAACCTGAAATAGGTGAACTAACCGGTTGACCCACTCCACGTCAAAAGTGAGGTGCGTTCTAATATCGCAGCCTGGATAGCTCTTACGTAATGTATGTTGATCTGAAAAGTTAAACAAATAACTACTGCGTGAACCAAACCTTTGAAAAGTAGTTCGTTTTTTTTGGGAAAAGTTATACACCGTTTCCTTTGTCTTGCTATTTTGTAACTCGTAAGGCTCGTTTAATTGATCTAATAACCACTCAATTGCTCCCACGCCATGCTTTTCACCAAGCCCTAGCATAATGGTAATATGTAACTCAGATATCCTATCCATTTTCCCTGCTGTATCTTTAGCCAGTAAGTTGGACAAGCCTGGTGCGAATCCCACACTAAATAGAGCAGTTGCGTTTTGGGCCATATGTGAAAGTTGCTCTACTTCTTTCATAAAAGGATAGTTAGCCGTTATATCCACATAGTTCACACCGCTTTCCAAACAATATTTTGCGAATGCAGTATTTTCTTGATCTAAGCACATAATGACAAGGTCCATCTTCAAAATCTGATCATCAATTAGGGGTTGCGTAACATCAATTAAAAGTGGATGAAGATCTTTTTCCTTACAAAAATCTTTAGCTTTATCTAAGTTTCTTCCACCAATATAAATGGTCCATGAGGTTGCTTTAAGCAGTTCTATTGCTATCTTTCCACCTACCATCCCGTACCCACCAACAATTAACACGTTTTTTGACATGTACTCTCTCCTTTAATAGCTACATAGGCTACAATTGCGTAGCTTTTGAAATAAGGTATAATTGTCACAAATCCTGCATCATTTAACCACTTATAAAGGTCAGAGGGCAAAGCAGGATAGGTGGTTTTATCCAAAGATACTCCAAACTGTTCTATCTCTTCATTTGCTATGCCATTATTTTTCATATGCTGCTGCCAGAAGGGAAGTGTATTCTCTTCCTTTTCCTCTCTAATAATGCACGAAATAAAGCACAGTCCACCTGGTTTCAATCTTTTACCTAATTCCTCGACTAATGCTTGTTTTTCTTCTAAGAAATGAAGCATCAAATGACACGTGATTACTTCAAATCGTTCTGTAATTGGTACAGCTGCTAACTCTGATTCAAACCAATCTACTTGGATACTTATATCAGTCAGCCGAGCTTGAGCTAAGTTAAGCATTTTCCTTGAAGGGTCAACAGCTGTATACTTCACATCCTTAAATATTTTCCCAAGAGTCAGCAGTTCCTGACCGCCTCCAGCTCCAACTACTAAGATTTTAGTAGGTTTTAGAATTACTTGTATAATGGCTATCATTTGTTCATATAAAAGCTCGTAACCCGGTATTTTCTGAGGTATCGTTCTTGAATAATTTTCTGCATTCTGACTATTCCAATCTCCCATTTTCATTGCGGACCTCCTAAATCCAACTTTGCTTGATACCTTATATACGAAGATTACCTTTATAAATGCTGCTTCTAGTGAGACGATCCTATCACTATATTAAACTGCCGCTTTCGCATGATGCGTGACAAAACAACAACCCTATTTGTTTCATTTAAGAGTCTCTCGTTATAAATGTAGTTGATAACTGTTATCAATTATAGTATGATCACTAGTAAACTGCTATCCCAAAAACAAGGGGGGTAAAGCGCACATGACTCCGGATTGGAAAGCGATATCTGCTCGGTTACAAAAAAGAAACCAAGATTCATATTCCTATCGAAATGAAATGCTACATGTTTTAGAAGATTCACTTTCTTTTGATGGCTATTGCTGTACTGTTGTGAATCCAACTACGCTTACTTCTGTTGGAGCTATAACGGAAGAATCTATTGATGCAATTCACCACGATCTGTTAGCCTATGAATACGAGGGTAATGAGACAAATTCATATAAAAATTTAATAAAAGCGCCGGTGAAAGTAGGAAGACTGAGCGATCATTTTGGGAGTAATGCGAGTAGAAGATATGAGGATATCCTAAAGCCAAATTTATTCTCAGATGAACTTCGAGCCCCTCTTATGGTTCATAATAAATGTTATGGTTTTTTGACGTTATTTCGAAAAGCAGGAGAGGCTGGTCCAGTTTTTTTCTCGGATGAGGATATTGTGTTATTACAAAAGCTTGGACCTATTATGGGTGAGGCGCTTCAAGCTTATTATCATGCTCTTTTAGTTGAAGAAGCAGGGAAGAATTCTATTGGCAATGGCGTTATTATTTTAAACAAGAGTATGCAAATACAATCGATGAATGAAGCAGGAGTGACGTACTTAAATATATTGAGAGAAGCGGAGCATACAACAGAAACTCTGTCACTACCGAAACCGATACAAGCTATCAGTGCAAGATTGCTTGCTGGAGAGAAGAATGCTCCACCAGTTATAATCCCACTAATGAATAGTTCCCATATTATTGCTTCTGCATCTTTTCTATATAATGCATCAGAAACTACTCCCCACATAGCCATCTCTTTAAATAATGCTTCACCTCGGGAGATGTCTTTTCATCTGATGGACGCTTATGCTTTAACTTATCGAGAACAACAAATTGTCCTCGAATGTTTAACAGGAGCGCCATCTAAAGAAATTGCTAGTAATCTAAACATTTCGTATTACACTGTACAGGATCACTTTAAGATTATTTTTCAAAAGGTAGGCGTCACCTCTAGAAATGAATTAATTTGGGAGTTGTTCTCAAAGCATCACCAGTAGCTATTGTCCAGACTTAATAGTGGAAAAGCCGATCATATTGGGTTATAGATAATATCCTTAGTGAATTTTGTATAAGATAGCGATCATTTTAATAAAGAAGATACATTTTTTCTTGGTAAAAAATGATGAATTTACGAATGTTTTTATTATTACGAATAAAAACATTCGTTTTTTCTTGACGAAAATACGTTAGCGTCGTATTATAGACAATGTAATTATTCAATTTAATATTAAATATTTCATCGTATAATGTTGAGGATAAGGCTCAAGAGTTTCTACCAGACCACCGGATATTTGGTCTGACTACGATGGAACAGAAACTTTCTTGTGTTATTTTCTTGCTGTAAGGTTTCTGTTCCGTTGTAACGTAGAACACCTTTATCGACTAAAGGTGTTTTTTATTTGTCTTTATCTTTTTCATGTATACGAAAAAAGGGGAGTTAATAAGAATGAAAAAGTTTTTCGAGTTTGATAAGTTAGGCACTAATTTCCGTACGGAAACGATTGCTGGTTTAACTACTTTCTTAGCAATGGCCTATATTTTATTCGTCAATCCGTCCATGCTTGCAACAGAAGGTACTGGTATGGATCGTGACGCTGTCTTTGTAGCAACTGCCTTAGCAGCAGCTATTGGTACACTTTTAATGGGGTTACTTGCTAAGTATCCAATCGCATTAGCACCAGGCATGGGATTGAATGCATTCTTTACTTATACAGTTGTGCTTGGTTACGGAATTCCGTGGGAAACAGCATTAGCTGGGGTTTTAGTTTCAGGACTTATATTTATTGTTCTTACGCTTTCTGGTGTTCGTGAAAAAATTATTAATGCAATTCCTCCGACTTTAAAATTAGCGGTTGGAGCAGGTATTGGTCTATTTATCGCATTTATTGGTTTTCAAAATTCAGGTATTATCGTTGCAGATCCAGCTACGATGGTTGCTCTAGGTGACCTTACAACTGGGCCAACACTTTTAGCTGTTTTCGGTGTTATTGTGACCGTAATCTTAATTACGCTTGGCATTAAAGGCGGCGTATTTTACGGGATGGTTATTACAGCAGTAGTTGGTATGATCTTTAGTCAAGTACCTTTACCAGAAGCTATTCTTGCACCTGTACCAGATATTTCACCAACATTTGGTGCTGCATTTACGCATTTAGGTGAAGTATTTACCCTTCAAATGCTTGGTGTTATTTTAACGTTCTTATTCGTCGACTTTTTTGATACAGCAGGTACGTTAGTGGCTGTTGCATCTAAAGCAGGTTTAATGAAGGATAACAAACTACCAAAAGCAGGTAGAGCATTATTCTCTGATTCAGCAGCAACCGTTGTTGGTGCAACGCTTGGTACGTCAACGACAACTTCCTATGTAGAGTCTGCAACCGGGGTTGGAGCAGGCGGTCGATCTGGTTTTACAGCAGTGGTAACAGCAGGACTATTTATTTTAGCCCTATTCTTCTCCCCACTATTAGATGTTGTAACAAGTGCAGTAACTGCACCAGCGCTAATTATCGTCGGTGTGATGATGGCTTCTACATTAAAGGATATTCCTTGGAATGAGTTTGAAATTGCAGTTCCAGCATTCTTAACTGTGATTATGATGCCATTAGCTTATAGTATTGCAACAGGTATCGCGGTTGGTTTCATCTTTTATCCATTAACCATGCTAGCAAAAGGACGCGTGAAGGAAATTGGTCCAATCATGTGGGCATTGTTTATTGTCTTTATCCTATATCTAGCATTCTTACATTAAAATACGAAAAGTTGCCCTGGCATTTTGCTGGGGCTTTTTTAAATTGACGAATATATGTTAATAATGACGAATATATGCTGCTTTTTACGAATATATCGTGGGAATAACGAAAATAATTGATAAAGTGGCGAATATAATTGGATTTTAACGAATATAACAAACAGTTTTAATTAGCACCTCGAATGATTCCTCAATAAAAATAATTTCCTCTCTCCGATTGCTATGCATGGGAGTTTTTCTGTGATAAAATTACCGTTTAAAATTAGAAAAGTTTTTGCGTGTGTTTTCATACAGTGTTGTAGAGGTGAAGGAGGTAGAATATGTTAGATAATGCAATTATGATGGTGCTTATAATTTTATTGATAAATATTGTGTATGTATCACTATCTACGATCAGGGTCATTCTGACATTAAAGGGTAGAAGATATATTGCGGGTTCAATCGGTACATTTGAGATTGTCATCTATACATTAGGGTTAGGACTTGTATTAGATAACCTTGGTGAAATTCAAAATTTAGTAGCATATGGTTTAGGGTATGGTATCGGGGTAATAGTTGGGTCGAAAATAGAGGAAAAGCTGGCATTAGGATATATCACGGTGAATGTGATTTCTTCAAGTCCAGATATCAGTCTAACCAAACAGCTAAGAGACAAAGGGTACGGTGTTACGAGCTGGTATGCGTATGGAATGGATGGAGACAGGTTATCGATGCAAATTTTAACGCCGAGAAAGTATGAACTTAATTTATACGAAGCGGTTAAATCAATTGATCCCAAGGCTTTTATTATTGCCTACGAACCAAAACAGATCCATGGCGGATTCTGGGTGAAACAGGTCAAGAGGGGGCGAATTAAGAAAAGTGTCGAACAAGAAGAAGCAATCCAAGCAGAACAAGCTGAACAGGCAGTCCAATCAGAACAAGCAGAGCAACCAGAACAGCAGAAGCAAGCAGACGTTCACAGTACAGAAAAACGAAACGATTGATGCGTGTATGGCGCGCATAGAAGAAGCTGGTTTTAAACCAGTCCGAAGAATGGAGAAACCAATCTTCAAGGAAATGGAAAATGGGTTTGAACCAGTCGAAAGGGAAATAATATTCGAGTGTATATCGCTAAAAGACGAACGATAATTTATATTTATAAATTATCGTTCGATTTTTGTTGACAGTAGGGAAGGGTCCTTGTTATCATAAATATGTAGTAAACTTATCTAACAATTTAATTGAAATAAATCCTCATATATTTTTGGGAATATGGCCCAATTGTCTCTACCCGTCACCGTAAATGATGGACTATGAAGGAAGATGCTTCATTGCTTTTGACTATCTATTATCTAGGGGTGCTTTTGCGCCTGAAAAGGGTTCGTGATAAACCATGTGCTTATTTATTTAATATAAACATGTACGAGTTAGCCCTAAAGAGAAAAGATAGACACACATGCAATGTTTGTTTTGGTGCCTATTCATCTTCTCTTTATAGAAGAGATGAGTAGGCTTTTTGTTTGGACTAAATGAAAAATAGAAAGTAGGGTTTTAATGGCACAAGTAGGAATCATTATGGGAAGCATTTCAGATTGGGAAACGATGCAACACGCATGTAGCAGTTTAGATCAATTAGGAATTAGCTATGAAAAAGAAGTGATATCCGCTCATAGAACTCCAGAAGATATGTTTGAATATGCAGATAAAGCAAGAGGTAAGGGATTAAAGGTTATTATCGCTGGAGCAGGTGGTGCTGCACATTTACCTGGAATGGTAGCAGCGAAAACGACGCTTCCGGTAATAGGGATACCGGTACAAACCAAGAGTTTAAATGGATTAGATTCATTACTTTCTATTGTTCAAATGCCTGGTGGTGTTCCGGTTGCAACGGTTGCAATTGGAAAAGCTGGGGCAACGAACGCTGGAATTTTAGCAGCACAGATTATAGGATCATTTGATGAGGATGTGGCGAAACGGTTAGAAGCGCATCAGAATTCAATGAAAGAAAAGGTATCAGAAATGAGGGAAGATCTTGCTACAAAATAAACTAACATACGGGAAAACAATTGGTATTATCGGTGGAGGTCAGCTAGGCAGAATGATGACGACCCAAGCGAAGCATATGGGCTATCGTGTGGTTGTGTTAGATCCAACTCCAGATTGTCCGACTGCCCAAGTCGCAGACGATCAAATTGTCGCAAAATATGACGATTTAGATGCGATCAAGGAGTTAGCTGAAAAAAGTGATGTGGTAACCTATGAATTTGAAAATGTTGACTTAAAAGCGGCTGAATTTTTAGAGGGAAAAGGAATACTACCTCAAGGGGCCAGATCGCTTCGCATCACACAAGACCGTGAAGTAGAAAAAGAAGCCATTGTAGAAAGTGGTCAACCAGTAGCACCATACAAAATTGTAACGACCGCGCCTATGCTAAAGGATGCAATAGCTGAAATTGGTTATCCATTAGTAGTGAAAACTTGCCGTGGTGGTTATGACGGTAAAGGACAAGTGAAGCTTGAAAACGAGGATAATCTAAGTGAAGCAGAAGCTATGCTTGAGAAGAATGGGCGTGTGATCGTAGAAAAATGGGTGAGCTTTGATAAAGAAATATCCATCGTCTTTTCTAGAAAAGCAAATGGTGATATCAGTTATTTTCCAGTAGCAGAGAATATTCACCGAAATCATATTTTATATACAACAATTGTACCAGCGCGCGTTAGTGAGTCGACGGTTGAAAAAGCAAAAGAAGCGGCAGCTGCGATAGCCAGTACTATAAATGTGGTCGGCACCTTTGCGATTGAAATGTTTGTCCAGGGGGAGAATATCTTAATCAATGAAATGGCACCAAGACCACATAATTCAGGTCATTATACAATAGAAGCTTGTAATGTATCACAATTCGAACAGCATGTACGCGCCATTTGCAATTTGCCACTTGCGCCAATCTATTTCCACGGAGCAGCAGTTATGCTCAACTTACTTGGAAAAGATGTGGACCTATTTTTTAATCGATTAAATGAGATCGGCTATGGCCATGTGCATATGTACGGAAAAGAAGAGAACAAGCCCGAGAGAAAAATGGGGCATGTAACCTATATTGGGGACAATTTTTCAAACTTATATAGAGATTTAATAGAGAAAAGTATTTTAGAGGATAAAAATTAGGAGGCAAACGCACATGATTGAACGTTATACTAGAGAAGAAATGGGATCTATTTGGACAGATGAAAACCGATTTAAAGCATGGTTGGAAGTAGAAATTTTAGCGTGTGAAGCTTGGAGTGAGCTTGGCAATATACCTAAAGAAGATGTAGAGAAAATTCGTGCGAATGCCTCTTTTGATGTGGATCGTATTTTTGAAATTGAACAAGATACACGCCATGATGTGGTAGCCTTTACCCGCGCCGTTTCTGAAACACTAGGTGAAGAACGTAAATGGGTACACTACGGCTTAACGTCAACAGACGTTGTAGATACAGCACTTTCTTATTTGTTAAAGCAAGCAAACGAAATTATTCGTAAAGATATTGAGAACTTCATCGAGATTTTAAAGGAAAAAGCAATTGAACATAAACATACCGTTATGATGGGTCGTACCCACGGGGTGCATGCAGAACCAACTACGTTTGGTTTGAAGCTTGCGTTATGGTATGAGGAAATGAAACGTAACTTAGTTCGCTTTAATGCAGCTGCTGAGGTTATTGAAACTGGTAAGCTATCAGGTGCTGTTGGGACGTATGCAAATATTGATCCGTTCGTAGAAGAATTTGTTTGCCAGAAATTAGGGTTAGCTGCTGCGCCAGTTTCTACCCAAACGTTGCAACGTGATCGACATGCACAATATTTATCTGCGCTAGCACTTGTTGCTTCGTCGATTGAAAAATTTGCTACAGAAATCCGAGGACTTCAGAAAACAGAAACAAGAGAAGTAGAAGAATTCTTTGCAAAAGGCCAAAAGGGGTCATCTGCTATGCCTCATAAGCGTAACCCAATCGGCTCTGAAAATATGACAGGAATGGCTCGTGTTATTCGTGGTTATATGGTTACAGCCTATGAAAATGTTTCCTTATGGCATGAGCGTGATATTTCGCACTCCTCTGCAGAACGCGTAATTTTACCAGATGCCACAATTGCACTGAATTATATGTTAAATCGTTTCAGTAATATCGTGAAAAATCTTACGGTATTCCCAGAAAATATGAAGCGTAATATTGACCGCACATACGGCGTTATCTTTTCTCAACGCGTATTATTATCCTTAATTGATAAAGGAATGAGTAGAGAAGAAGCGTATGATATCGTGCAACCAAATGCGATGAAGGCGTGGGAAACGGCAACACATTTCCGTGATTTAATTGAACAAGAAAAGAAAATCACCGAAACATTAACACCAGATGAAATAAGTGATTGCTTTGACTATACGTATCACTTGAAAAACGTCGATCAAATTTTCAAAAAAATCGGCTTAGCATAAGAATCACGTACGAAAAACTTGGATATGAGGTGAAGCAAAATGAAGGATCAATTACTTTATGAAGGAAAAGCAAAGCAGGTTTTTACCGTCAAAGGGGACGATAATCTCCTTGTTCTTTCTTATAAAAATGATGCAACAGCATTTAACGGTGTGAAAAAAGCGAATTTTAAAGGAAAAGGTCGTTACAATAACTTAATTTCAGCAAAGGTATTTGACTACTTAGCTGCAAATGGAGTGGCTAGTCATTTTAAAGAAGCTTTAAATGATACCGAACAGCTGGTTGAAAAAACAACGATTATTCCTTTAGAAGTGGTAGTTAGAAATGTTGCAGCAGGTAGTATTACAAAACGAATTGGACTTGAAGAAAAAACACCTTTTCAGCCTGCACTTGTTGAATTTTTCTATAAGGAAGATGCGCTAGGTGATCCTTTAATAAATGATGAGCATGCATTATTTTTAACAGACTGCACACAGGCAGACTTAGAAGAAATTAAAAAAATGGCTCGCCTCGTAAACCAAAAGCTTCAAGCATTTTTTAAAGAGATAAATCTACAGCTAGTAGATTTTAAGTTGGAATTCGGACGCAACAAAAACGATGAGATCATTCTTTCTGATGAGGTCTCTCCTGATACGTGTCGCTTATGGGACTTATCAACTGGAGAAAAGATGGATAAGGATGTTTTCCGCGAGGATTTAGGCGATTTAGTTACGGTATACGATCATATTCTTTCGAGACTGGAGGCAAAATCATGAAAAAAGTAAAAATTCATATCACATTAAAAGAAGGGGTACTTGACCCACAAGGTAAGGCGGTACAAAACTCATTAAACACATTAGGCTACGACGGTGTAGGTGAAGTGCGTGTCGGAAAATATATGGAATTATTTATCGAAGATTCGGCTGACATAGAAAAACAGGTAGAAGAAATGTGCAGAAAATTATTAGCGAATCCAGTTATCGAAAATTATGATTACACAATAGAGGAGGGCGTCACACAGTGAAATTTGCAGTAGTGGTGTTCCCAGGTTCTAACTGTGATCGTGATATGTACCATGCAGCAAAGGATGCGCTTGGCGAAGAGACAGAGCTTGTTTGGTATCAGGATGCTAACTTAGATGCGTATGACGCGATTTTATTACCAGGCGGATTTTCTTATGGAGATTACCTGCGTTCAGGTGCGATCGCTTCTACTTCTGCTATTGTAACGGAACTAAAAAAGCAAGCAGAAAAAGGTGTGCCGATTTTAGGCGTATGTAATGGATTTCAAATATTACTAGAATCAGGATTACTTCCTGGTGCAATGCTTCGAAATAAAAACTTAAAATTCATGTGTCGCTTTGAAAACTTAGTAGTAGAAAACAATAAAACGATGTTTTCTTCTGCTTACAAAAAGGACGAAGTTGTATCGATTCCAATCGCACATGGCGAAGGAAATTATTACTGTGATCCAGAAACATTAGCTGAATTAAAGGCTAACAATCAAATTGTTTTTACCTATCAAAACAACCCAAATGGGTCAGTTTCAGATATAGCAGGAATTATCAGTAAAGAAGGAAATGTATTAGGCATGATGCCACACCCTGAACGTGCTGTTGAGGATTTGCTTGGCAGTGCAGATGGATTAAAATTGTTTCAATCAATGCTAGAAAACTGGAGGGAACACTATGTTGCAGGCGCCTGAAATTACCCCTGAAATGGTCGAGCAAGACAAACTATACAAAGACATGGGTTTAACAGATAAAGAGTACGATATGATCAAGGACATTATGGGGAGAAAGCCAAATTTCACTGAGATTGGTATTTTTTCTGTAATGTGGTCGGAGCATTGTAGCTATAAAACATCAAAGCCGCTTCTTAGCAAGTTTCCAACAGAAGGTCCACAGGTTATTCAAGGACCTGGTGAGGGTGCTGGGGTTGTTGATATTGGTGACGGTCAAGGTGTTGTATTTAAAGTAGAAAGTCATAATCACCCATCAGCGGTTGAGCCTTATCAAGGTGCTGCAACTGGTGTTGGTGGAATTATCCGTGACGTTTTCTCGATGGGTGCTCGTCCAATCGCATCGTTAAACTCCCTTCGCTTTGGTAACTTAAATACAGGTCGTGTGAAGTATTTATTTGAAGAAGTTGTCCACGGTATTGCAGGCTACGGTAACTGTGTTGGTGTTCCAACCGTTGGTGGTGAAGTGCAATTTGATGACTGTTATGAAGGAAACCCACTTGTTAACGCAATGGCTGTTGGGTTAATTGATACCAAGGATATTCAAAAAGGGATTGCAGCAGGCCTGGGAAATACGATTATGTATGTTGGTTCTAAAACTGGTCGTGACGGGATTCACGGTGCAACATTTGCTTCAGAGGATCTTTCTGAGGATTCCGAGAGCAAGCGCTCGAATGTTCAAGTGGGCGATCCTTTTATGGAAAAATTATTAATCGAAGCATGTCTTGAAGTTATCCACTCTGATGCATTAGTTGGAATTCAAGATATGGGTGCAGCAGGTCTTACTTCTTCTGCGAGTGAAATGGCAAGTAAAGCTGGCATGGGGATGGAAATGAATTTAGATTCGATTCCACAGCGCGAGGAAAACATGACAGCATATGAAATGATGCTCTCAGAATCGCAAGAACGCATGCTTTTATGTGTGAAAAAGGGTGAAGAACAAGAGATCGTTGATATCTTCAAAAAGTATGGATTAGAAGCGGTAGCAGTTGGTGTTGTTACCGATGATAAAATGTTCCGTTTGGTTCATAACGATGAAGTTGTTGCCGATATTCCGGTAGACTCCCTTGCAGAGGATGCACCAATTTTTTATAAAGACTCGAAAGTTCCAGCATATTATACAGAATATCAAGCAATGCCAGATTACGTGCCTGCAGTGAATGATTACGCAGGTGCACTTAAAAAATTATTATTGCAACCAACAATTGCAAGTAAAGAATATGTCTATGATCAATATGATGCGATGGTGCAAGCAAATACGGTCCTTTCACCTGGATCTGATGCAGCAGTCGTGCGAATTCGTGATTATGATAAAGCAATCGCCATGACAACAGACTGTAATTCTCGTTATATTTACCTCGATCCAGAAGTTGGCGGTAAAATTGCGGTAGCAGAAGCGGCACGTAACATTGTCTGCTCTGGTGCGAAGCCATTAGCTTTAACAGACGGTTTGAATTTCGGTAACCCGGATAAGCCGGAGAACTTCTGGCAAATGGAAAAAAGTGTAGAAGGTATGAGTGCAGCTAGCTTAAAGCTTGATACGCCTGTTATTAGTGGGAACGTATCCCTTTATAACGAATCAAACGGTCAAGCAATCTTCCCAACTCCAATCGTAGGTATGGTTGGTTTGCACGCTAGCTTAAAAGATATTACACCATCTTTCTTCCAACAAGAAGGAGATGTGATCTATCTAATTGGTGATACGAAAGCGGAATTTGGCGGAAGCGAGCTTCAAAATTTACTAGAAGGAAAATACTTCGGTAAAGCACCGGCGATTGATCTTGACGTAGAAGCAAAAAGACAAGCGCAGCTATTAACAGCTATCCAACAAGGCCATGTAAGCTCTGCGCACGACTTAGCAGAAGGCGGACTAGCTGTTGCAGTAGCAGAAAGCCTTTTTACAAATAAAAAACTAGGAGCGTCTATCACCGTTTCAGGAGACTTGACGGCTGCTTTATATAGTGAGACACAATCACGATTCTTAGTATCAGTGAAAAAAGAGGAAGCAGAAGCTTTCGAAAAAGTAGTAGAAGATGCTGTTCGTATTGGCGAAGTAACAAACGACACTTTATTACAAGTGAAGCACGGTAAAGAAGTAGTGATCGAAGAGAAAGTTGACGCACTACAAGCATTATGGAAAGGGGCTATACCATGCTTGCTGAAATCAAAGGCTTAAACGAAGAATGTGGTGTATTTGCAATTTGGGGACATGAGAAAGCAGCGGAGATGACTTACTACGGATTGCATGCACTTCAACACCGAGGACAAGAAGGCGCAGGTATCGTCACAACCGATGGAGATAAAATGCACGTGCATCGCGGCGTTGGTTTAATTAATGATGTATTTTCGGAGGATGAATTTGACCGATTAACAGGGCACGCTGCAGTTGGCCATGTGCGTTACGCAACGCAAGGTGGCGGCGGCTTTGAGAACGTCCAACCACTAGTTTTTCGGTCGCAAACAAAAAGTATGGCACTTGCACACAACGGAAATTTAGTTAATGCGCATGCGTTAAAAAATCAATTAGAAGCACAGGGCAGTATCCTGCAAACAACTTCTGATACAGAAGTAATTGCGCACCTAATCAAGCGAAGCGGTAATGTTTCAATGGAAGATGCGATTACTAGCGCCCTTAGTATGATCAAGGGAGCTTATGCTTTTAGTATTTTAACAGAGGATCAACTATTTATTGGCCTTGATCCACGCGGTTTGCGTCCATTATCAATTGGCCGGTTGGGTGATGCGTATGTTGTCGCATCTGAAACCTGTGCCTTTGATTTAATTGGTGCAACCTATGAACGTGAAGTAAGACCTGGTGAACTAATTGTTATCGATAAAGATGGTTTTCGTACGAAGCAATTCACTTCACCACTTAAGCGTACGCTTTGTTCGATGGAATATGTTTATTTTTCAAGACCAGACAGTGATCTAGACGGATTAAATGTCCATGCGAGCAGAAAAACAATGGGGAAACAGCTTGCAAAAGAAGAGCCAGTTGAAGCGGATGTAGTAACAGGTGTTCCAGACTCCAGTATTTCAGCTGCGATTGGCTTCTCTGAAGCAACAGGTATTCCTTATGAGTTAGGTTTAATCAAAAACCGCTACGTTGGACGCACCTTTATCCAACCATCGCAGGAGCTACGTGAGCAAGGGGTGAAAATGAAGCTTTCCGCAGTTCGTGGTATTGTTGACGGCAAGCGTGTCGTGATGGTGGATGACTCGATTGTACGCGGAACGACAAGTAAAAGGATCGTTCGCTTGTTAAAAGAAGCAGGTGCGACAGAAGTGCACGTGCGTATCGCTTCCCCACCAATTCAAAATCCTTGCTACTACGGTATTGATACTTCTACCAAGGGAGAATTGATCGCAGGGAATTATTCGATTGAAGAAATGCGTGAAATTATCGGAGCGGATAGTCTAGGCTTTTTAACAACAAAAGGATTAGAGGATTCGATCGTAAAGGATGCAGAATCCGTGGAGCATGGCGTTTGCCAAGCTTGCTTTACCGGTAATTATCCGACGGAGATTTATCCAGATACAGAAATACCAGCATATAAAGAATAAGCGAACGGCGGAATTAATCGCTCGAGTGGCGGAATAAACCGCTAGGGTGGCGGAATAAGTCGAAAGAGTGGCGGAATTATACAAGAGACTGGCGGAATAAAGCCACACAGCGGCGGAATCCGCTCGCACGGCTAGTAAGAGAAGCTTTTAACTTGGCGGATAAGCTTCCGCGAATACCCCTCAGAATGGCTAAGGGGTAGTTTTTATAACACTATAGGAAATTATAGAAAGTAGCTGATTATAGTATAAGTAAAACTAAGGCTTTCACCATAAAGACTCGGTGATAAGCCAAGTTTTTCTAAAAAAGCTAACTTCAAAACGATAAAGGAGTTAAAAAACATGCGCGATATCTATAAAGAAGCTGGTGTGGATGTCCATGCGGGCTACCAAGCGGTTGAGTTGATGAAAAAGCATATTAAAAAAACGAATCGTAAGGAAGTAATCGGTGGTGTAGGTGCGTTTGCGGGATTGTTCGATTTAAGCGGATTTTCCTACAAAGAGCCTGTGCTTGTTTCGGGTACAGATGGTGTCGGAACCAAGCTGAAGCTTGCTTTTGAGCTGGATAAGCATGACACGGTCGGTATCGATTTAGTGGCGATGTGTGTGAATGATATCGTGGCACAGGGTGCTGATCCGTTATTTTTCCTCGATTATATTGCGTGTGGAAAAAATGATCCAGAGAAAATCGAGCAGATCGTGAAAGGCATTACCGATGGCTGTGTCGAAAGTAGTGCTGCCTTAATCGGCGGGGAAACGGCTGAAATGCCTGGCATGTATCAAGACGGAGAATACGACCTTGCAGGATTTGTGGTTGGGATGGCTGATAAATCGTCTATTATCACAGGAGAAACAATCCAGCCTGGCGACAAAATAATCGGACTTGCTTCAAGCGGCGTGCACTCGAATGGATTCTCTTTAGTGCGAAAAGTTCTTGCTGACAACAAGCTTGCACTTGACGCACCTGTTGAGGAGCTTGGGAAAACGTTAGGTGAGGCATTACTAGAACCAACGCGAATCTATGTAAAAGCGATTCAGCAGCTTAAGCTTGATTTAACGATTAAAGGGATCAGCCATATTACTGGTGGCGGCTTTTATGAAAACTTACCGCGTGCATTACCAGAAGGCATGGGAGCATCGATTGTGAAGGATAGCTGGGACGTTCCGGCAATCTTCCCGTATCTCGCAAAACAAGCCGATTTCAGCTTAGAGGATATGCTAGGTGTGTTTAATATGGGTGTTGGTATGGCTGTGATCGTTGAGGAGCATGAGGCTGCGATGGCGATTCAATTATTAGAAGACATTGGCGAAAAAGCAGCAATTATCGGAGAGGTGACAGATGAAGCAGGGGTGACGTTGATCGATGGCTAAAAAGCGACTTGCAGTATTTGCCTCTGGAACAGGAAGTAATTATGACGCGATTGTCGAAGCGATTCAAAAAGAAACGCTTGATGCTGAGGTTGTGCTTCTTGTTTCAGACAAACCTGCCGCGAAAGTAGTAGAGAAGGCGAAAGCTAATCAGACACCAGTATTTGTTTTTGAACCGAAAAAGTATGCAGGTAAAGAAGCGTTTGAAGCGGATATTGTTGCAGAGCTTAAAAAAGCGCAAGCAGAGCTAGTTATATTAGCGGGCTATATGCGCTTAATCGGCTCAACATTACTTGAGGCGTATGAAGGTCGAATTTTTAATATTCATCCTTCACTCCTGCCATCTTTTCCAGGATTAGATGCGATTGGACAAGCCTTTGACGCTGGAGTTAAACTAACCGGTGTAACTATACATTACGTGGATGCTGGTATGGATACGGGGAAAATTGTAGCGCAAGAAGCGGTCCGGATTGAAGACGGCATGACAAAGGAATCACTCCAGCAAGCGATTCAAGAGGTGGAGCACCGTCTGTACCCAGATACGATTCAACAATTTATAGAAAGCGGGGAATAATCAATGACAAAACGAGCATTATTAAGTGTTTCGGATAAGAGTAATCTAGTTGAGTTTGCGACAGGACTCGAGAAACTTGGATACGAACTAATTTCAACTGGCGGTACGTTAAAAGCGCTGAAAGAAGCAGGTCTAACCGCACGTCCTGTATCAGATATTACAAATTTTGATGAAATTTTAGATGGACGTGTCAAAACACTTCATCCATACATTCATGCAGGGCTTTTAGCGCGCCGTGATGAAGAATCTCATATCAAGCAATTGGAAGAACGCGATATTTCACCGATAGATGTAGTTGTCGTGAACCTTTATCCGTTCAAAGAAACGATTGCGAAAGAAGATGTTACAGAAGAAGATGCGATTGAAAACATTGATATTGGTGGCCCGACAATGCTTCGTTCCGCTTCAAAAAACTTCCGTGATGTAACGGTTGTAGTTGACCCAGCAGATTATAACGATACACTTGAAAATTTACAGCAATCTGGCGGTACAGCAGCATTCCGTAAAAAATTAGCAGCTAAAGTTTTCCGTCACACCGCTAATTATGACGCGATGATCGCTAACTATTTTGTTGATATTACTGATGAAAAGGATCCAGAAACCTTCACCGTCACGTATGAAAAAGTGCAATCCCTTCGTTACGGAGAAAATCCGCACCAAGAAGCGGCATTCTACAAAGAAGGAAATGTCAAAGGCGCTTCGATTGCGAACGCAAAGCAGCTGCACGGAAAAGAGCTATCCTATAACAATATTCAAGATGCGAACGCAGCACTGGAAGTTGTCTTAGAATTTAGCGAAAAGCCTGCTGCTGTGGCAGTTAAGCACATGAATCCTTGTGGCGTCGGAATTGGAGATTCCATTTTAGAAGCATACCAAAAGGCATACGAAGCAGATCCTGTTTCCATTTTCGGTGGAATCGTCGCATTAAACCGCGAAGTAGACGAAGCAACTGCTAATCTATTAAAGGATATCTTTTTAGAAATCGTCATCGCACCAAGCTTTTCTGAAAAAGCATTAGAAATTCTGACAGTGAAACCAAATATTCGCCTGCTTGAAACACCAATCGAGGTTAATGAATCGGATTCGAAAAAAGTAGTCAGCGTTATTGGTGGCTTGCTCGTTCAAGATCGTGACCATGGTCGCGTAAATGCTGATGGCGTAGAAGTGGTGACAGACCGCAAGCCTGATGCAAAAGAATTAGAAGAACTCTTATTTGCTTGGAAAGTATGTAAGCACGTGAAATCAAATGCGATCGTTGTTGCAAAAGGCGATCAAACCGTTGGTGTTGGTGCCGGACAGATGAATCGTGTCGGCGCAGCAGCTATTGCCTTTGAACAAGCTGGAGACAAAACGAAGGATGCGGTACTTGCTTCTGATGCCTTTTTCCCAATGCCAGATACTGTGGAAAAGGCAGCAAAAGCTGGTATTAAAGCAATCATTCAGCCAGGTGGCTCAAAGCGTGACCAAGATTCTATCGATGAATGTAACAAGCATGGCATCGCGATGGTCTTGACCGGCATGCGTCATTTTAAGCATTAATTTTTGATTAAGGATTCCCTTCATTCGTGAGGGAATCCTTTCTTACACGTCTATAAATATAGTATCGATAACGTGGAGCGAAAGAGGAGGATTCGATGAAAGTTCTAGTGATTGGAAGCGGTGGACGCGAGCATATTATTGTAAAAAAATTAAAGGAAAGTGAACGTGTAACAGAGATATTTGTCGCACCTGGTAATGGCGGTATCGAAAAGGATGCAACATGTGTAGCTATTAAGGACGATCAAATTGATCAGCTCGTTACCTATGCACTTGAAAAAGGAATTGACTGGACGATTGTAGGTCCAGAGGTTCCGCTAACAAAAGGTGTGGTGAATGCCTTTAGAAAAGCTGACCTTAAAGTGTTTGGCCCAACAGAAGAAGCGGCGATTATTGAAGGTAGTAAGGATTTCGCTAAATCCTTTATGAAAAAATATGATATCCCAACAGCAGGCTATGAAACTTTTTCAGATGTAGAAAAAGCGAAAGCATATATAAAAGAACAAGGCGCACCAATTGTTGTAAAGGCAGATGGACTAGCAGCAGGTAAGGGTGTTGTTGTCGCTGAAACAGTTGAACAAGCACTTGAAGCGGTTGAAAACATGCTGACGGATAACCAATTTGGTGACGCCGGAAGCCGTGTAGTTATCGAGGAATTTTTGGATGGGAAAGAATTCTCCCTTTTTGCTTTTGTAGAAGGAGAAAATGTCTATCCAATGATTCCAGCCCGCGACCACAAGCGCGCTTATGACAATGATCAAGGTCCCAACACAGGTGGGATGGGCGCGTATGCCCCCGTGCCAGATGTAACAGAAGATGAAATTAATTTCACGATCGAGAAAATCCTGAAGCCCGTTGCAAAAGGAATGATCGCAGAAGGCAGAACCTATACAGGCGTTTTATACGGCGGCCTAATCCAAACCACGGAAGGACCAAAGGTAATCGAATTTAACGCAAGGTTCGGTGACCCTGAAACACAAGTCGTCCTGCCACTTCTAGAAAATGATTTAATCCAAGTAATCGAGGACGTAACTTCAGGACGCGATCCACAGCTTTCGTTCAAAGATGCCTATGCGATCGGAACAGTCGTCGCTTCCAAAGGCTACCCAGGTGCTTATGAAAAAGGTGTGGAGCTCCCGGCGCTAGATTCCGGTAACCAAGCCTACGTGATCCATGCTGGTACAGCTCGCACAGCAGATGATACCTTCGTATCAAACGGCGGACGCGTTCTCCTAGTTGGTGCCGTAGCAGACACCCCAGACAAAGCACAAGCAGAGATCTATCAATACTTAACCCGCTTTGACGAATCCGACGCATTCTTCTATCGCAAAGACATCGGATTCAAATTAGATAAGTAATAGACATGCTCACCCTAGCCCGGTGAGCATTTTTTTGGATTCGATTCGCTGAAGTTGCAAGCAAATGCGCGAAGTTGCAAGCAAATCACAAAAGTTGCAAGCAAATCACAGAAGTTGCAAGCAAATGCGCGAAGTTGCAAGCAAATCACAAAAGTTGCAAGGAAATCACGGAAGTTGCAAGGAAATCACGGAAGTTGCAAGTAAACGCGCGAAGTTGCAAGCAAATCACGGAAGTTGCAAGCAAATTGCAAAAGTTGCAAACAAATCATGAAAGTTGCAAGGAAATCACGAAAGTTGCAAGCAAATCACGAAAGTTGCAAGCAAATCACGAAAGTTGCAAGGAAATCACGAAAGTTGCAAGGAAATCACGAAAGTCGCAAGCAAATCCCCAAAGTCGAGAACAAATCGCGAAAGTCGAGAGCAAATCACGAAAGTCGAGAACAAATCGCAAAAGTCGAGAGCAAATCACGAAAGTCGAGAACAAATCGCGAAAGTCGAGAACAAATCTCCAAACCCGAGAATAAATCAAACTCCATCGACACCCTCTGCCTTCAGGCCAGAAAATTCTACCAGTCTGTGATAAGATTAATGTACAAGCATTGATAATACTAGGAGGAATGTTCATGGTTCGTGATATGCAAGAGACAATTCGAGAAACGAATAAAGTACTCAGAAAAAATGCCCTGCACACGATTTTAGAACAACTCGATAATCGCGTTATGCAAATTAACAAAAAAGAACGCAAGAAAAAATACAATAAAATGAAGCAAGATCCCTATAACTTTTTTCGCGGAAGTGCCTACTTATTTTATTATGATGTAAGCAGAATTCCATTCCAGTTTCACACACCAGCTGATAAGCCTACCTGGATTATGGGGGACATGCATCTTGATAACTTCAGCACCTTTGAAGATGAGGAAGGCAACTTAGTATTTGACGTAGATGACTTTGATGAGGGATATCTAGGCTCGTACCTTTACGATCTGCTCCGCATGGTCGTAAGTATTCGTTTGACCGCAGAAAAGCAAGGAATCACAGATGATAAGGATGAGGATAAACTGGTGAAGGCTTATTTAAAAAGCTATCGTAAACAATTGAAGAAATTCACCAAACAAGAAGAAGATCCAGTCACAACAGTATTTACAATCGAAAATACAAAAGGCCCGATCAAGAAAGCATTAAAGAAATTAGAGGAACGAAAAGAAACACACGAACTCACCAAACAAACAATAACGAATGAGGACGGCGTTCGAGTATTTGATCGCAACAAAGAGAAGTTAAAAGAAGTATCTGCGAATGAATATAAAGCAATCCAAAAAGCTTGGGACGATTATCAAAGCACCCTTCCAATTGGAAAATTTAAAGAAGACCATCATTTTGAAATAAAAGACATAGTGAAAAAATTAGGCTCAGGCGTTTCCTCTACTGGGCTCAATCGATATTTTGTCTTAATTGAAGGAAATCATCCAGACAAAAATAAAGATGATATTATTCTAGAAGTGAAGGAAGCAAGGCCGCCGGTGCCCGCGTACTTTTTCGAATACAATGAAAATTTCTGGCAGCACTATAACCACCAGGGCGAGCGCGTAATCGATACCCAAAAAGCCATGCACCATAAAGCAGACCCATATCTTGGATTTATGGATATTGGTAATCGCTCCTATTATGTTAGAGAGCGTTCTGCCTTTGACAAAGATATCGATCACGATGACTTCACTAGCTATAAAGCAATCGAGCAAACGGTGAAAACAATGGGGAAAATCTCTGCCAAAATCCATGCACGTGCCGATGCTGACGTTAAGAAAGGACTGCTCGCCTATCATAGTGAAGAGGCAATATTAGATACGATTGAACAGGATCGAAAAGGATTCACCCGCGAACTAGTCACGTGGTCCCGTTTCTATAAAAAACAAGTAGAGGAAGATTACGAGTATTTTCTGGAATGGCTCGAAACTTACTTTTACAAGAACAAAAAGGAGAACTAAAGATGGCAGATGAACACCAAAAAAATGCTGAACTAAAAGTGAATGTGATGATTATAACCGTTAGCGATACACGAACCAAAGAAACGGATAAAAGTGGTAAGCTGATGAAACAGCTCCTACAAGAAAATGGTCACCATATTCACACGTACACCATCGTAAAAGATGAAGAGGCAGAGATTAAAGCTGTTTTGGAAAAAGGGTGTCAGGATAGCGCAATTGATGCGGTCTTATTAAATGGAGGTACTGGAATCGCGTACCGGGACGTCACGATCGAAGTGGTAGAGGAGATATTGGATAAAGAAATCCCGGGCTTCGGTGAAATTTTCCGCGTGCTTAGTTATCAGGAGGATATTGGCTCATCAGCAATTCTTTCAAGAGCGACAGCAGGTGTCTCAAACCATACGGCAGTTTTTTCTACTCCTGGTTCTACAGGTGCGGTGAAGCTTGCAATGAACAAATTGATTGTGCCAGAGCTTGGTCATGTCGTAAATGAAATAAAAAAAGATAGAAAATAACAACACATGCAGAAATAGATGAAAAGTAAAGGCGGAGAAGCATGAAAAAAACATTTGAACTTAACTATGACAACTGCGATATTAAAATCGAAAATAGATGGTTTAGTGGAGAAAAGCTATATATCGATGATGAGTTACAGGATGAAAATCTTGGACTTAGCTTTAGGGGAACCTTAAACGGGGTACTAGCAACACCGACAGGAGAAAAGAAAATAAAAGCAAAGCTTGGCGGTATATTTAGAATTCACTGCAAAATATTCGTTGATAATAAATTGATCTTTCCAACAGAAAAATAAAAAAGTCCCAATCACAGCTCAAAACCACGTGATTGGGACTTTCTATTTTGAGACAGCACTGAACGTTGATATCAGTAAGCAGTAAAAACCTATTCTCGTTTATATGTACCGCTTTTCCCACCGGTTTTCTCAAGTAAATAAGTTTCACCGATTACCATCCCTTTATCTAACGCCTTACACATATCATACACTGTTAATGCAGTCACAGATGCTGCGGTCAAGGCCTCCATCTCAACACCAGTACTACCCTTAGTTTTAGCCTCTACCGTAATGGTTAGAGTGCGGTCACTAGATGCTTCTTCCTTTATCCAATCAAATGTGATATTCACCCCGCTAAGTGGGAGTGGATGACACATTGGAATAATCGTAGATGTCTGCTTGGCTGCCATGATTCCAGCAACTTGTGCGACGGAGAGCACATCCCCTTTTCCAATCGTTTGTCCTTCGATTCCTTGATAAATTTTTTCGGTTACACGAATGCTTGCGTGTGCAAGTGCAGTTCGGTGCGTAACTTTTTTATCTGTAATGTCGACCATCTTTGCACGGCCTTGTTCGTTTATATGCGTAAAATCTGTCATATTTATCACATTCCTTCCAGTGTCTATTATAACAAATTACCGAAAAACAACGAGTCTTTTATGCACTCTAAACAAACTTTAAATATTTACCAATTTGTAACCGATATGTAATGTAATCGTTATCAGCTTTATGATAGAATGATACCAACTTTAAAAAAGAATGAGGAGATGGAAATGAACGATCATTTATATAGATGGCGAAATAGAGAAATCAGAGAGCAATTAACCGTGGTCGATGGAGAACGACTTCCAACCATCGTACTAAAAAACGCAACGTATTTAAACGTGTTTTTAAGAAAATGGCTCCTTGCAAATATTTGGATTTTTCAGGACAGAATCGTTTATGTCGGAGAAGACATGCCTGAAAATTCAAGTGACGTAGAAATTGTAGATTGTAGTGATCAGTTTGTGGTGCCAGGATATATTGAACCACACGCACATCCTTTTCAATTATATAACCCTTACCAACTAGCCATGTATGCCGGACAAACAGGAACAACAACTTTGATGAATGACAATTTACCATGGCTGTATTTAACAAACAAAAAGAAAGCGTTTTCACTAATGGAAGATTTTATGGACTATCCAGTATCCATGTATTGGTGGGCGCGTTTTGATTCACAAACGGCCTTTAAAGAAGAAGCAGATATTTTTAATGATGAAAATGTTCATGATTGGTTACAGCATCAAGCGGTTGTTCAGGGCGGGGAATTAACTGCATGGCCTCAGGTTTTAGAAGATGATGACCGAATTTTGCATTGGATTCAAGAGGCGAAACGCTTAAGAAAGCCAGTAGAAGGACACTTCCCTGGAGCATCAGAAAAAACGTTAGTGAAATTGAAGCTACTGGGCGTAAGTTCCGATCATGAAGCTTTGAGTGGAAAAGAAGTGTATAACCGTTTATCTATGGGCTACAGGGTTGGCCTTAGAAATTCATCGATTAGACCCGACTTAGGAAAACTGTTAGATGAATTACATGATTTGAATATTGAGGGCTATGATCATTTAACGATGACTACAGACGGTTCTACCCCTGCTTTTTATGAGAATGGAATTATGAATCAATGTATTCAAATTGCAATCGATCATGGCGTGCCACCTATTGAAGCTTATATGATGGCTACCTATAATGCAGCAGAGCAATTTCATTTAGAAGAACGCTTAGGTGGAATTGCACCAGGACGTGTCGCGCATTTAAATATTTTAGATGCGAAGGATAATCCGACTCCAGTGTCTGTTATCGCAAAAGGAAAATGGCTAAGACGTGATAATGAAGTCGTTTCACAGAAGGAAGAGGTTGATTGGAAGAAGTATGGATTATCAAAATTAAATCTCGACTGGGAATTAACGGAACATGATTTGCAGTTTTCTATGCCTGTTGGACTGAAAATGATCAATGATGTGATTATGCGACCATACCCAATTTCGATTGACGCCAATGTGGAAACCATCACAGGATCAGGTGATGAGTCCTTCCTTATGCTAATTGACCGGGAGGGCGAGTGGCGTGTGAATACGATCATTAAAGGATTCACCAATACACTTGGTGGTTTAGCAAGCTCTTACTCTTTAACAGGAGATATCATTCTAATCGGAAGGTGTAAATCAGATTTATTACTAGCATTCGGACGAATGAAAGAAATTGGTGGAGGCATTGTGCTCGTTCATGATGGAGAAGTTATTTTTGAATTGCCGCTTACGATTGCCGGCATGATGTACGACGGTGAAATCCCTCCGTTAATAGAAAAGGATAGAAAATTAAAAGAACTGTTAAAAGAGCATGGTTACTCTTATGAGGATCCGCCTTATAATTTACTATTTTTATCTTCTATGCATCTGCCATATGTCCGCATTACCCCACTTGGAATTATGGACGTAAAGAAAAAAGAAATATTATTTCCTGCGATTATGCGTTAATTTTGTTATAATATAGCTAGAGAATTCGACATGCGTATTAAATACGCATGTTTTCCTTTTCCGCGTTTTCACTAAGAAATCTAATCGACGTAGTGAAAATTTAAAGTTCCAAGTATAAGGAAAAAGCACAATTAGGTGCTGTAAATAGATAGAAATAGAAAAGGTGCGTGAGAATATGAGAAAGCAGTTGTTATTTTTAATCTTTTTCTTTGTAGCATTTAGCTTATTAGTTGCTTGCTCCAACGATGAAGAAACTACTTCAGAACCAGAAGAAACAGAACCTCAAACAGAGGAGGTTGAACAAGAGCCTGAACCGGAGCCAGAACCAGAACCGGCAAACGTCTATCCGTTAACTGGGGAAAAAACAGACGATGATGTTTCCAATAGGATTGTTAGTGTGATGGTCAACAATCATCCAAAAGCAAGACCACAAACAGGTCTTTCCCAAGCGGACATGGTTTTTGAAATATTGGCTGAGGGGAATATTACGCGCCTGATGGCAATGTTTCAAAGTGAACAACCTGAAAAAGTAGGTCCCGTTAGAAGTGCTAGAGAGTATTATTTTAACTTAGCAAATGATTACAATGGTATCTACGTTTATCATGGAGCAGCAAATTTCATTGAGGATATGTTAAAAAATGGAGCTGCAGATCACATAAATGGTGCATATTATGACAATGATAAAGAGTTATTTGAACGCTCAAGCACTCGTGTAGCGCCTCATAACTCCTATGTTTTATTTGATAATGTGTATCCTACTGCAGAAGAAAAAGGATATGAAATAGAATCAGACTATGAGCCTTTTACCTTTTTACAAGGAGAAGAAACAGAGGCACTTGAAGGTGAAGCAGTAACAGAATTTAGTCTCTCTTATGACGGGACCCCTGTACGTTATGTCTATCAAGAGGATAGCGAGAAATACCAACGTTTTATTGGACAAGAACAAACAATTGAATTAGATTCAGAGGAAGAAGTTTTACTAGATAATGTCTTCGTACTAGAAACAGCTCATCAGGTCATTGACGATGCTGGACGTAGAGAAATTGACTTTTCCTCTGGTGGAGATGCGATTCTTTTCCAAAAGGGAATAGCGAAGCGCGTGCAATGGGAGAATGTAGATGGTAGAATTGTGCCAACAGAAAATGGTGAACAAGTTCCGTTTGTTCCTGGTAAAACCTGGATCAATGTCATCCCTACAAGCCCTGGATTAGACGGGCTAGAAATGACTTCAGGAGCCGAGTGAAGAGAGAGGTGACTTCCATGCAGATTGATAAATTGCGAGGAGAGCAATTAGATCAATTGTTTGATGCGATTTTGTCGCTAAAGGATCGTGAAGAATGCTATCGCTTTTTTGATGATATAGCTACCATGAATGAGATTCAATCATTATCACAACGGTTACAGGTTGCGAAGATGCTTAGTGAAGGTCGCACTTATCATGCGATTGTGGAAAAATCAAGTGCATCTACCACAACCATTTCACGCGTGAAACGATGCTTGAATTATGGTAATGATGGTTACAAAATTGTGCTTGATCGTTTAAAGGAGCAGGCTGAAGAGAAATAAACAAAAGCGAGTATCTCTCATGTTAGAGGTACTCGTTGTTTTTACAGAATAGAAAGTGGAAGCACAGTTTAAGTTACATTAATGAAAAAATAAATCCGAATTTTTTGAGGTATGCTTTAAAAATCAAGGAAGGATGATACATGATGGTGCGTTTTGGAGTAATAGGTACGAATTGGATTACAGATCATTTTATAGACGGGGCTTCCCATGTAGAGGATTTCTCCCTAACTGCAGTATATTCGCGGACACAGGAAAAAGCAGATGAATTTTCCTCTAAGCATAACGGACTTGACACTTACACAGAGGTAGAGGCTTTTGCTAACGCTACAAATGTCGATGCTGTTTACATTGCAAGTCCAACCTCACTACATAAAGATTATGCGATTAGCTGTATGAAAAAAGGTAAGCATGTCATTGTCGAAAAGCCAATGGCATCCAATCAAAAAGAAGTTGCTGAAATGATTCAAGTTGCGAAGGATGAAGATGTCTTACTGATGGAAGCAATGAAAACAACGCATCTACCGAACTTTGACAGAATTCAAACCCATTTAGAAACGATTGCACCAATCCGAAGATACGTGGCAAACTTTTGTCAATATTCCTCTAGATACGATAAGTATAAAGCGGGAACAGTATTAAATGCCTTTAAGCCAGAATTCTCAAACGGTGCAACGATGGATATAGGGGTATACTGTATTTACCCGATGGTTGCTTTATTTGGAGCGCCAAACAGCGTGAAGGGCAGTGCCTATATGCTCGAATCTGGTGTGGATGGTCAAGGGGCAATGACAGCTGATTACGATGAAATGAATGGCGTAGCGATGTATTCAAAGATTACTAGCTCAAATGTCCCTTCAGAGATTCAAGGTGAGAATGGTTCACTTGTGATCGAAGCAATAAGCGACGTGGCTAAAGTTACCCTCGTCCGAAAAGATGGATCAAAGGAAGATATAACAGTCCAGCAACATGAAAATACAATGTATTACGAAGCGAAAGCATTTATCGAGTTAATTAAAAATGGAGAAAAAGAATGCCAGATTAATTCACATGCTAATTCACTAGAAACAATGAAAGTGTTAGATAAAGTTAGACAGGATATCGGTGTAACATTTCCGGCAGACAAATAATAGAAAAAGGATGCAGCTAAAACTTAATGCTGCGTCCTTTTTAAGTGATTTACGAATAAGTGGAACAAAGTCACGAATATATCAAAAAGTTTACGAAAAAATAAGGTGAACTTACGAATATAGTCGTCACATTCACGAATAAATCCTAGAAACTAACGAATATAACCTCCCATCTAAAAACCTCTCTCGTTCATTCATAAGTCCAATCATAGAAATCTCAACTTTTCTCGATTATCATTCTGAAATCTATTCATTTTTTGCTATAATGGAATAATGGATGAAGAAGTTTCACAGGGAAATCGGAATTATTGGAGGATTAAAAGTTGTATAACATGGCAGAATGGAGACATGTATTTAAATTAGATCCAGCAAAAGAAATAGATGATGAACTATTAGAAAAAATATGTGAGTCAGGAACAGACGCGATTATTGTAGGTGGAACTGATAATGTTACATTAGATGGTGTCCTACAGCTGTTAAGCAGAATCAGACGTTACACCGTTCCTTGTATTCTTGAAATTTCAACAATAGATTCTGTGACACCTGGATTCGACTATTATTTCGTGCCCATGGTACTTAATAGTCAAGAGAAAAAATGGATGATGGATGCACAACATGAAGCGGTAGTCGAGTACGGGGACATCATTGACTGGGATCAAATGCGTGCAGAGGGTTATTGCATTATGAACAAGGATGCAAAGGTATACGAGCATGCAGGTTGTAAATTGCCAACAACGGAAGAAACGATTGCCTATGCAAGAATGGCAGAGCATTTATTTCACCTCCCATTTTTTTATTTAGAATATAGTGGTGTCTACGGTGATCCTAAAATCGTTGAAGCGGTAAAACGAGAATTAAAACAGACGAAGCTTATATACGGCGGCGGTATTACACATAAAGAGCAAGCAGAAGAAATGAGTGCATTTGCCGATATCATTGTGGTCGGTAATGCTGTTTATGAAAATAGTAAAGAGGCACTGAAGACAGTTGGTGCAGTAAAAGCATTATAATTAGGGTGGTGGAAATGTGAGTCGGACGACACAAGACTTACTGAATGGACTAAATAAAAACCAGCAAGAGGCAGTCAAACACACAGATGGTCCACTGTTAATTATGGCTGGTGCAGGTAGTGGAAAGACGCGGGTACTAACACACCGTATCGCGTATTTATTAGATGAAAAAGACGTTTCTCCTTGGAATGTATTAGCGATCACCTTTACAAATAAAGCGGCAAGAGAAATGAAGGACAGGATTTCCACTCTAGTTGGAGCGTATGGTGCAAATATGTGGGTGTCTACTTTTCACTCGATGTGTGTACGTATACTTAGAAGAGATATTGATAGAATTGGCTATAGCTCTAACTTTTCGATATTAGACAGTGGTGATCAATTAACTGTCATTAAAAATATTATCAAAGAAAAAAATATCGATGCAAAAAAGTTTGAGCCACGCATGTTCCTCGGTTCGATTAGCTCTGCGAAAAATGAATTGATCACACCAGAAATGTATGCCGGGAATGTGGGGAACTTTTTCGAGCGCCAAATTTCTGAAGTGTATATGGCGTATCAAAAGCGCCTACAGAAAAATCAATCACTCGATTTTGATGACTTGATTATGCAAACCATTCATTTGTTTAAGCGCGTGCCAGAGGTGCTGGAATACTATCAACGCCGTTTTCAGTACATTCATGTGGATGAGTACCAAGATACGAACCATGCTCAATACTTTTTAGTAAAACAGTTAGCATCTAAATTTCAGAATCTCTGTGTAGTAGGGGATTCCGATCAGTCTATTTATCGCTGGCGTGGAGCTGATATTACCAATATATTATCATTTGAAAAAGATTACCCCACGGCTAGAGTTGTTATGCTTGAGCAAAATTACCGCTCAACCAAGTCAATCTTAAACGCAGCGAATAAGGTAATTGATAACAATAGCGGAAGAAAGCCAAAAAATCTTTGGACAGATAATCAGGACGGGGCAAAGCTTCATTATTTTCAAGCATCAACAGAAAGAGAAGAAGGACTATTTGTAGCAGACAAAATTAGATCGATGCAACAAGAACAGTCCTTTAACTATAAAGATGTAGCCATTCTTTACCGTACCAATGCACAATCTCGTGCGATTGAGGAAACCTTTATGAAAGCAAATATTCCTTATCAAATGGTCGGCGGTACAAAGTTCTATGATCGTAAAGAGATTAAAGACCTACTTGCCTATTTGCGTTTAATCGTAAATCCGGATGATGATATAAGCTTTGCACGTGTGGTCAATGCACCGAAACGCGGTATTGGAAAAACGACGCTTGATAAGCTCCAAGCCTATGCACTCGATCATGATATTTCCATGCAGACTGCTGTACAGGAAATAGATTTTGTTGGGGTTAGTGCGAAAGCAGCAAAAGCACTAATGGAATTTGGACAAATGATTAAAAATTGGACCCAGCAGCAGGAATTTTTAACAGCAACAGATATGGTAGAAGAAGTAATCGAAAAAACAGGCTATGAAAGAATGCTTTTAAACGAGAGAAGTATCGAAGCGGAAACGCGATTAGAGAACATTAAGGAATTTAAAACCGTTTCGAGACACTTTGAAGAAACGAGTGAAGAAGACAAAACGCTTGTTGCTTTCTTAACCGATTTAGCGCTGATTTCTGATATTGATCGTATGGATGATGATCCTAATGCGGATGATAAAGTAACAATGATGACGTTACATGCTGCAAAGGGTCTGGAGTTCCCAGTTGTATTTTTAATTGGGATGGAGGAAAATGTCTTTCCACATAGTAGATCCATGATGGACGAAGAAGAAATGCAGGAAGAAAGAAGACTTGCTTACGTGGGGATTACTCGTGCGGAGCAGGTACTGCACTTAACCCATGCGAAAATGCGAACCATCTTTGGTAAAACGAACATGAACCCTGTCAGCCGTTTTATTAATGAAATACCGCAAGAATTAGTAGAAGGTATGGAAGAAGTAAAAGAATCGATGTTTGGCGGTACGAAGGTTGCGATCACTGATGATGAGCTGCCATTTGAAGTGCCGAAAAGAAAAGCGAAGAAGGTTGTACAAGTAAATACTGGAACAGGTGGAGACAAGCTCGCTTGGACAGTTGGAGATAAAGCAAACCACAAAAAATGGGGACAAGGAACCGTTGTTAAAGTAGATGGGGATGGTGAAGGAATGGAGTTAGATATTGCTTTTCCTGCACCAGTTGGCATTAAACGTCTCTTAGCAAAATTCGCGCCCATTACAAAGGTAGAGTAAAGAAGGTGAAAATTGATGCGTGAAGAAGAAGCGAAAAAGCAAATTGCCGCACTAAGTGAAGCATTAACACAGTATAATTATGAGTATCATGTTTTAGATAAACCGACTGTTGCGGATCATGTCTATGACCAAAAGTTGAAGGAATTAAAAGACTTAGAAGCGGCACATCCAGAACTTATCACACCTGACTCTCCCACGCAGCGTGTAGGGGGCGAGCCACTTGATGCTTTTTCAAAGGTCCAACATCAAGTACCAATGCTAAGCCTGGGTAATGCCTTTAATGAAGAAGACTTGAAGGATTTCGACCGAAGAGTGCGCGAAGGCATTGGCTCTGATAGTGTTACCTATGTCTGTGAACTGAAAATAGACGGCCTTGCCGTTTCCTTGCGCTATGAAAATGGTAGCTTTGTTCAAGGTGCAACACGTGGGGACGGGACAACAGGAGAAGATATTACCAATAATTTAAAAACCGTGCGCAGCATTCCTTTGAAAATTAAAGAAACAAGCACGATTGAGGTGAGAGGTGAAGTATTTATGCCTCAGTCATCCTTTTTAAACCTAAATGAAAAAAGGGACGAAGAGGGTGAAGAAGCATTTGCTAACCCGCGAAACGCAGCAGCCGGGTCCTTGCGCCAGTTAGATCCTAAAATTGCCGCAAAAAGAAATTTAGATATCTATTTGTATGCAGTTGGTCAGTGGGAAGCGGGCAACTTAACCTCTCATAGTGAACGGTTAACATACTTAGAGGAAATAGGCTTTAAAACAAATCCAGAATGGAAAAAATGCGAAGGTATCGAGGAAGTTATTGATTACGTAGCTAGTTGGGTAGAAAAAAGATCCGAGCTTTCGTATGATATCGACGGAATAGTCGTAAAAGTCGATAGCCTAGAAGATCAAGAGCAATTAGGCTTCACAGCAAAAAGTCCACGCTGGGCCACAGCATATAAATTTCCTGCTGAAGAAGTAATCACCAAACTAACTGATATTGAGCTAAGTGTCGGAAGAACAGGTGTCGTTACTCCAACTGCTATCTTAAATCCGGTAAAAGTTGCCGGAACAACCGTACAACGAGCGTCCTTGCATAATGAGGATTTAATCAAAGAAAAGGATATTCGCATTGGAGACACTGTCGTTATTAAAAAAGCTGGCGATATTATTCCAGAAGTGATTCGGGTGATAATAGAAGAACGGACGAAAGCCCAAGTTCCATTTCATATGCCAACTGAGTGTCCTTCTTGTCAGAGTGAATTAGTTCGTTTAGAAGAAGAGGTTGCCTTAAGATGTATTAATCCCAATTGTCCTGCTCAATTAAAAGAAGGTTTAATTCATTTTGTTTCTAGAACAGCAATGAATATTGATGGATTAGGAGAAAAAGTCGTCGAACAGCTATATCATGAAGAGCTTGTTCACACAATCGCTGACCTTTATCGATTGAAAAAAGACGACCTACTTGAGCTTGAACGAATGGGTGAAAAATCGGCCGGCAATCTATTAAAAGCAATTGAAGCATCTAAGTCGAATTCTTTAGAAAAGTTATTATTCGGATTAGGAATTCGCTTTGTTGGCGCAAAAGCAGCCAAAACCTTAGCAGAGCATTTTGAAACCATGGAAAATATTCAAAAAGCTACAAAAGAAGAGTTAGAGGCAGTCGACGAAATCGGTGAAAAAATGGCAGACTCTATCGTACGATATTTTGAAGAAGAAAAAGTTATCCTTCTAATAGATGAGCTTCGTGAACTTGGCTTGAATCTAGAATATAGTGGACCTAAAAAAATAGCGATAGATGAAAATGCTGTGTTTTACAAGAAAACAGTTGTACTAACAGGTAAGCTAGAAATATACAGTCGAACAGAAGCGAAACAAAAAATTGAAGCACTTGGCGGGAAAGTAACTGGGAGTGTAAGTAAGAAAACAGATCTATTAATTGCAGGGGAAGAAGCTGGTTCAAAGCTAGATAAAGCTACAGAACTTGGCGTTGAGGTCTGGGATGAGCAGAAATTGAAAGAAGCAATAGAGAAAGAGGAGGGATAATTTGAAAAAAATAGTAGTCATACTGCTTGCGTTTGTGCTCCTTATAACTGGCTGTGCACCCTCCTTTAGTGACCAGGATGAGGCGATTGTGGATGAATCACAAGAAGAGATTGCTGAGGAAACAGCCATCATTCCAAGGTATAGTGTCTCTGATACTGAATACCGCGTCTTAATCGATAATGAACTAAGTAAAGCGCGTGGGGTAATCACGAATCAAATTGCCAATCGGATCGATATCGATGAAGTAGAGGAAGGTCTTAAACGTCATTCGAAGCAATATTACGATCCTGATCGTTTTTATTTTCAAGAGGGACAATATCTAACAGAAGATATTCTTTATAATTGGTTAGAGCGTTATGATGAGGAAGAGGAACCATTAGGTCTTAATCCTGCAATAGAAGAAGAGTATAATAAAGAACAAGAAGAAAACAACCCAAAATATCTCTCACATGTGTTAGAACAAAATTATGTCACTAAATCTGAGGATAATGTTGTAGAATTAGCTGGTATTTCATTAGCCATTGCTATGAAATCCGTTTATCGCTTTCAAACTGAAAAAAACGGGCCGGATTTTTACAAGGATATTTCTGAAAGTGAGATGCTTAGAGAGGCAAATTCAATTTCACAGAAGGTTGTTACGCGAGTAAGAGAAATCGAAGGATTAGAAGAAGTTCCGATTCTTCTATCTATCTATAGGGAAGCATCGCAAAGCTCCTTAACCCCTGGTAGTTTTGTAGCCAAAACTACGGTCGGTGCAGAAGAAAATAGTGTGGGTGATTGGGAGTCTATTGATGAAGAGTATGTTCTATTCCCATCGAATTACGCACAAGAAAATTATCCGGATACCTGGGCTAATTTAAATGATTTTGAATCGGACATCTCTACTTACTTCCCTAACTATGTCAGTGTAATCGGAAAAGGCTTTTACAAGGATGGGGAGTTAAGACGTTTAACGATTGAAATTCCTGTAGCTTTTTACGGAAAATCAGAACTTATTGGTTTTACGCAATATGTGTATGGATTAGTAGTAGAAGGCTTTCAAAATCACTATGATCTGGAAATCAATATTAAAAACGGTGACAAACAAGAAAGCTTAATCGTCCGAGAAGCTGGAGACGATGAAGGCTTTGTGCATATCTACCGATAGGGTAGATATGCCAAAACGTTACAGAATTATTCAAAAAAATGATAAAATAGACGTTATTGGTTTCTAACAGCTAGGAAGTTGACTGAATTTTTGCTAAGATCAAAGGTATGACATAAATATACGAATAATATTTTGGAGGTGAAGAAAATGGCTGAAATTTCAAAAGAACAAGTAAGACACGTTGCTCATTTAGCAAGACTAGCCATTTCAGAAGAAGAAGTAGAGAAGATGTCTGAGCAATTAGGTGCGATTATCACCTATGCGGAAGCATTAAATGAATTAGATACAGATAATGTTGAGCCAACCACACACGTTTTAGACATTAAAAATGTGATGCGTAAAGATGAATCAACGAAATGGATCAATAAAGAAGATGCAATGAAAAATGCACCAGATCAAAAAAATGGCCAATTCCGTGTGCCATCAATCTTAGAATAAGGAGGGTGAACCTTGAAAAATTTATTTGAATATTCATTAAAAGAATTACAAGAAAAGTTACATAATAAAGAAATAACGATTAGTGATCTCGTAGATGCTTCATATAACCGTATTAATGAAGTGGAAGATCAAGTAAAAGCATTCCTTACACTTGACGAAGAAAATGCCCGTAAACAAGCGAAGGAATTAGACGGAAAATTAAGTGCAGCAGAATCCCTGCTTTTTGGCATGCCTATTGGTATTAAGGACAATATCGTAACCAAAGGACTCCGTACTACCTGTGCCAGTCAATTTTTATCAAACTTCAATGATCCTCTATATGATGCAACAGTTGTCCAAAAGCTACAGGAAAAAAATACTGTAACGATTGGCAAATTGAATATGGATGAGTTTGCAATGGGTTCTTCTACGGAAAACTCAAGCTATCAAAATACACGTAACCCATGGAATCTAGACTATGTTCCTGGTGGTTCTAGTGGTGGCTCAGCAGCTGCTGTTGCAGCAGAAGAAGTATTTTTCTCTCTAGGATCTGATACCGGTGGTTCAATCCGTCAGCCAGCTGCTTATTGCGGGGTTGTAGGGTTAAAGCCGACTTATGGTTTAGTTTCCCGTTTTGGCTTAGTTGCGTTTGCGTCATCGTTAGACCAAATCGGCCCAATTACACGATCTGTTGAAGACAATGCACACTTATTACAAGCGATCGTTGGTCATGATAAAATGGATTCTACTTCAGCAAATGTAGAAATACCAGATTATAGCGAATCACTTAAAGATGGTGTTAAAGGACTTCGCATTGGAGTACCAAAAGAATATCTCGGAGAAGGTGTCTCAGAAGAGGTGAAAGCTTCTGTTAAAGAAGCACTGAAAAAGTTTGAAGAATTAGGCGCAACCTGGGAAGAAGTTTCCTTACCTCACTCCAAATACGGGATCGCTACTTATTACTTATTAGCATCATCTGAAGCATCTGCTAACTTGGCACGTTTTGATGGTGTAAGATATGGTGTTCGTGCTGAAAACTCAGATAATATGATCGATATGTTTAAAAATTCTCGTGCCCAAGGGTTCGGTGAAGAAGTAAAACGTCGTATTATGTTAGGAACATTTGCACTAAGCTCAGGTTATTACGATGCCTATTATAAAAAGGCACAAAAAGTAAGAACATTAATAAAACAGGATTTTGAAAAAGTTTTTGAAGACTATGACTTAATTGTTGGACCAACAACACCAACACCAGCATTTAAAATAGGGGAAGAAACAGATGATCCATTAACAATGTATGCGAATGACATTCTAACAATTCCAGTGAACTTAGCAGGCGTTCCTGGTATTTCTCTCCCTTGTGGCTTATCTAGTAATGGTTTACCTATAGGACTACAGATTATTGGTAAGCATTTCGATGAACCAACTATCTATAAAGCAGCATATGCTTATGAACAAGCAACCGATCATCACAAAAAACGCCCGCAACTGGGAGGTGCCAAATAATGAATTTTGAGACGATTATTGGTCTAGAAGTACACGTAGAATTAAAAACGGCATCCAAAATATTTAGTCCAAGTCCAAACGCATTTGGATCTGAACCAAATGAAAATGTAAACCCAATTGATTTAGGTTATCCAGGAGTATTGCCAGTCCTAAATGAAGATGCTGTAAACTATGCAATGAAAGCTGCAATGGCTATTAATTGTGAGATTGCAACAGATACTAAATTTGACCGTAAAAACTATTTTTACCCAGATAATCCAAAAGCATATCAAATATCTCAATTTGATAAACCAATTGGAGAACATGGTTCGATTGAAATCGAAGTTAATGGTAAGAAAAAGACTATCGGTATTACCCGTCTTCACTTAGAAGAAGATGCAGGTAAATTAACGCACAGTGACGATGGTTATTCTCTAGTAGACTACAACCGACAAGGTACACCACTAGTTGAGATTGTATCGGAACCAGATTTACGTTCACCTGAAGAAGCATATGCTTATTTAGAAAAATTGAAAAACATCATTCAATATACAGGTGTTTCCGATTGTAAAATGGAAGAAGGCTCCCTTCGTTGTGATGCCAATATTTCCATTCGCCCAATCGGCCAAGAGGAATTTGGAACAAAAACAGAACTTAAGAACTTAAACTCTTTCTCCTTTGTACAAAAAGGATTGGAATTTGAAGAAAAGCGTCAGCAGGAAGTATTATTAGCTGGAGGCGAAATTCTTCAAGAAACACGCCGTTATGACGAACAAACTAAAGAAACGATCTTAATGCGTGTGAAAGAAGGTTCAGACGATTATCGTTATTTCCCTGAGCCAGATCTCGTGCAATTATATATCGACGAAGCATGGAAAGAACGCATTCGTGCTGAAATTCCTGAGCTTCCAGATGCAAGAAGAGAACGTTATGTAAACGATCTTGATTTACCTTCTTATGATGCGATGGTTCTTACTAGCACAAAAGAAATGTCAGATTTCTTTGAAGCTACAATCGCTGCAGGTGCAGATGTAAAACAAGCATCAAACTGGTTAATGGGTGAAGTATCTGCCTACTTAAACAAACAACAACTTGAATTACATGATTTAAAAATGACTCCAGAGGGCTTAGCGAGAATGATCGAGCTAATCGCAGATGGCACAATTTCTTCTAAAATGGCGAAAAAAGTATTTGCTGAATTAGTAGAAAATGGAGGAAATCCTGATAAGATTGTGAAGGAAAAAGGCTTAGTCCAAATTTCTGATGAAGGGCAATTAACAGAAATTATCACGGCTATCCTTGATAAAAATCAACAATCTATCGAAGACTTCAAAAATGGTAAGGATAAAGCACTTGGTTTTTTAGTTGGACAAGTAATGAAAGAAACAAAAGGGCAAGCTAATCCGCCAATGGTAAATAAGATTTTATTAGCTGAAATGGATAAGCGATAAAAAGGATAGATTGCTTCAAGTGAAAGGGGCTGTTCAAAATTGGACAGTCCCTATTCCTTTTAATATTTGCAAAAAGAAATAAATGGATTATGATTAGAATTAGGATTAGTAAAATAGAAGGAGGGTAAAAAATGAAACGAGCACGACTCATTTATAACCCGACATCTGGACGTGAAGCATTTAAACAAAAGCTCCCAGATGTATTGCAAAAACTCGAACAAGCAGGATATGAAACCTCTGTACATGCTACTACCTGTACAGGAAATGCCACAGAAGCTGCTCTTCTTGCTGTAGCAAGAGAATTTGATTTAGTGATCGCGGCTGGCGGCGACGGAACGATCAATGAAGTAATTAAAGGAATAGCTGAGCAAGAATATCGACCAAAATTAGGAATTATCCCAGTAGGGACTACCAATGATTTTGCAAGAGCCCTATGCTTACCTAAAAATATATTAAAAGCAGTCGATGTTATCATAGAAGGTGAATATCGCCCCTTAGATATTGGAAAAGTAAATGGTCATTACTTTATGAATATTGCAGGTGGAGGGAAATTAACCGAGCTTACCTATGAAGTTCCAAGTAAGTTAAAGACTATGTTAGGTCAGCTTGCATATTACTTAAAAGGAATAGAAATGCTGCCGTCAATCAGACCTACCAATGTTCAAATCGAGTACGATGGAAAATGGTTTGAGGATGAAATCATGTTATTTTTAGTGTCTAATACCAATTCTGTCGGAGGATTTGAGAAATTAGCACCAGATGCAAAGATGGATGACGGTTATTTTGATTTACTTATCTTAAGGAAAACAAATTTAGCAGAATTTGTTCGAATTGCCTCGCTGGCTTTACGTGGTGCCCATTTAGAGGATCCACATATATTTTATGCAAAAGCAAACCGGATCAAAATTCATACCGATGATAAAATGCAATTAAATATTGACGGGGAATATGGCGGATTACTGCCTGGTGAATTTATCAATCTATATCGACATATAACCTTTTGTGTTTCCGAAGAATTTTGTAAAAAACAAGATAAGGTTGTATAACTTTACTATGCACTCATCTCAGCATGAGGCATAGTTTTTATTTTTCCTCGAAAAACTTTCCTTATTCGCTAAAATAGAATTATTTCCCGGGAAATGCGCAAGAAATTTCTTCGATTTCCCATTTCTCACGCTATATGATAAAATTTGGACAGCAAATGACAAGAAGGACGTTGATATTATGGCAAAACAATCGCCACCTGTAAAAAAGAATCAAACAATCGAGCTAACATTTGAAGATATTACCCATGATGGAGCTGGATTAGGGAAAATAAATGGGTATCCTTTGTTCGTTCCCTACGCATTACCTGGTGAGAAAGCAAAAGTGAAAGTTATAAAAGTGAAGAAAAATTTTGGTTTTGGTCGATTAATAAAGGTGACGGAATCGATTGAAGAGCGGGTGGAGCCACCTTGTAATGTTTTTTATAAATGTGGTGGCTGTCAGCTACAGCATATGAGCTATGAAATGCAATTAACAATGAAACAAAAACAAGTGGACGATGCATTAAAACGAATCGGTCACCTAGAAAATGTTCCTGTTCACAATACGATTGGAATGGAAGATCCTTGGCGTTATCGTAATAAAGTTCAAATTCCAGTTGGAACAAAAAATAATGAACTGATTACAGGGTTCTATCGTCCAAGAAGTCACGATATTATTGATGATATGGAAACATGTATTATTACGGATGAAGTAAGCGATCGTATGGTTGAAGCAGTTAGAAGAATTGCTAATCGTCTTGGAATCTCTTCCTATGATGAAGAGAAGAATCGTGGCATATTAAGACATATTATGGTCCGTACTGGACAGGAAACAAAGCAAACAATGATCGTTATTGTAACTAGAAAAGAAGAAGTGCCAGAATTAGAAGCGCTTGTTAATGAACTAAAAGAAACCTATCCACAATTGACATCGATTGTGCAAAACATTAATCCTGATAAAACAAATGTAATTTTAGGTAAGAAGACAAAGGTGCTTTGGGGAGAAACGTATATATACGATGAAATAGCTGGCATAAAATTTGCTATTTCCGCAAAATCCTTTTACCAAGTAAACCCAACTCAAACCAAGAAGCTTTATGATAAAGCACTAGAATATGCAGACCTTAATGGGTCAGAAACTGTAGTGGACGCTTATTGCGGAATTGGAACGATTTCTCTTTTCTTAGCTCAAAAAGCTAAAAAAGTGTACGGTGTCGAAATCGTACCTGAAGCCATTTCTGATGCAAAAGAAAATGCAAAGCTTAATCATATAACAAATGCTGAGTTTTTTGTCGGAGAGGCAGAGAAAGTTATGCCATGGTGGACAAGCCAAGGATTAAAACCTGATGTTGTAGTGGTAGATCCCCCAAGAAAAGGCTGTGATCAAGGATTACTTGATGCAATTATCGAAATGAAGCCAGAAAAAGTGGTATATGTATCTTGTAACCCATCAACCCTTGCCCGAGATCTTCGAATTCTTGAAGATGGTGGATTCCAAACAAAAGAAGTACAACCTGTTGATATGTTTCCACAGACGACACATGTGGAGTGTTGTGCGCAGATAGTATTGAAGAAATAAATCACTTGAAAACAAATTAAATCGGTACTGAACGGTTGGTACGCCCTCTTTGTCAACATCTGTTCGCTGTACAAAGTGGTGTAGGAGTTCTGAAGTAACTTCATTAATTGGTTTAAGCTTGATTAAGATATTACGAATGGCGTTAAGCTCGTTAGAAAAATTATTTGGGTGAACTGAAGCATTCAGTTCACTCTTTTCAATTTCTAGAGCTATTTGGTCATTTTTAACGGCATTCATCATGTCATGGTAATCGTCCAATGAAATAATATTATCGGCAAGTAAATCAATATACTTTCTTTTTTTAGATTTTATTGCAGCTATTTTTTCTTCCAGCTTAATTAAGGCACTTTGAGAATATTCTATTTGAGTTATATCGTTTTGCTTTAACTTTAAAACAATTTCAGGTTCTTTAATAAATATTGAAAATGATTGAATATTCTCTAAAATAACCTTCTTAATAGCTGTTTCTTTAATAGCGTGGTGGGAACAAGCTAAATTCCCGTTCTTAGCATAGTTACCACAAATGTACCCTTTTCGGTTTTGACGATACCACATACTCTTACCACAATCGATACAATACAAGTAATTCGTAAAAAGATGATACTTTTGCGATGTATTTGTTTTCTTGCGTTTATTAATCATATACTGTACCGTATCGAACTGTTCATTGGATATGAGTGGTGGATGTGCATTAGGAACAATAATATATTTTGAATGTGGTAGCTGCTTTCTCAGCTCTGATGTAACACTTATAGAAGTTTCGCGATGTTGTACAAGAATACCCGTATAATGTGGGTTACTTAATATATTTTTAATGGTACTCCCGTGCCAATATTTCGAAGCATTTCTTTTTTGAGCAACAGTTGCTGGTGTTGGAATTCCCTTCTTGGATAAACGCCTGGCTATTGCATCAAACCCTGTACCACCTACATACCAATTGAAGATATCTTTTATTACATTTACAGTATCATTCTCTGCAATCACTAATCTTTTGTTGATAACTTGATATCCATATGGTGCATGTGAACCTAAGTATTCACCTTTTCGAGCTTTAGAATTAAGAGAAGCTTTAATTCGTTCTGACGTTCTTTGAGATTCTTGGTCGTAAACCCACGCATATAGTCCAGACATGTGAATATTTCCGACAGTCGTGTTTATTGCATTGTCGAATGTTATGATGTGAACATTATTTTGTTCTGCCATTTCTTTTATTTCATAAGATAGTTGACCATTCCTTGCCAATCGTGATAATTCCTTGGATAAGATAATGTCGAACTTCTTATCCTTCGCGTCTTCAATCATCTCTTTGAAACTAGCACGTTTATTAGCTTTTGTACCACTTTGCACATCAATATAGAATTTGTGTAGTTCCCACCCCTTTTCTGCGATAATATTGTAAAAGTATCGTTCTTGATTAATTAATGATGTTTCTTGTTCCTTTTTATCAGTTGAAACTCTGATATATACTGCACATTTCATGCATCTCAACTCCTTTGTTTGTTGAGATGTAGTAGTGTTTACCCTTCATTATTATGGTCGAATGAGTAATTAGTTACATGAGTAATTAGTTATTCGACCATAACTATATTCAAGCTTCGTTTTTATGTTGCATTAGGTATATTAAACTGTATGTTTATATTGAACAAGTGTTTTCGAATAAAGTCATCAACTATAAGTAGGTGATGTCTTTGAGAACAACTGATATCCTTAAAGCCATTCAAAAACTCTGGTCCAGCGGAAAATCATGGAATAAAAGAAAAGATAATAGACGTTATATAAAATATTATATATATGTGATAAAACTAAAGTAGTTATTATTCAACTAACGCAAGTAAAATAGTTGAACAGAGTATTAAATTTTTTCACTAGAAAATGACCTAAAGAAGTTGCATACATAGGAGGTTTAAAATGAAAAAAATATTTATTTTAGCAGCAATAATTATGGCAGTCATCTTAATAATGGTGTTTTATAGGAGTGGTAAGCCAATAGATGTGGTTAGCGAAGTTAGAGAAGGTATAGCGAAAAATATAGAAGTAATTGATAATGTGGAAACGGAAAATGGTGTTATGATTTACTCAATTGGGGAATCGAATACTGAAAAAAACTACATGTACTCTGTTGACTTAGTGAAAAAATCCCTTACTGGATATAAGTGGTTGGGCGGTGGAGGACACGTTAATCAAGATGTTCCAATAACTAATGAATTCATTTTTTCGTTGCAGTTACTAAATGAGGAACAGAATGTCAATCCTACATTATTTGGTGTCCTTAAAGACCTAAGCATCGAGAACGTTAATGTTAGCACGCATAGCGAATTAATTGATGCAAATTTTTATGAAGCAAGAGATGGTGAAATGTTTTATGTAATCCCGTTTAGCAGTGATGTAGCTAGTTCTGATTATTTCCAAATTACTATAACTTTTGAAAACAACTCAAGCATCACTCATATTATTTCTAATGATGATGAAATCTCTAGGTTACAAGAGGGAAAAGCTTTTTATCTTAGTAAAAAAGACTTTAAATAATTTGTTTTAAAAATAAATGTATTGCGACTAACGAGATGTTATTTGTAGAATGCAAAAATAAACCGCAAAGAGCTTGGAGGTTATCCAAGCTCTTTTTTCTTTCACTTAAAATAAATTATATCTTCCATTTCAACAGGAAAGATAGTGCAAGAAATTTCTGAACCTAAGAATAAGTATGGCTATCCTTGTCCTGATTGGGAATCAAAACATATTGTTCGGTTTGAGAAATGGATGAAGAAGTGAAGAAACAGCGGTAACGCTTTAAAGCTTGTGAAATGACTTAATTTGAACCTGACCTTGCCAACAAGGAATTATATGAAATTCGTCACGTTAATCATTGGATGTGATTTATTAAATGTATGAAAGAAGGTTATTCACTCCGTAAATCAGCGGAGTTGATAGGCTACGTTATTCTCGTCGCCTTATTAATTACAGGTACAAGCTCCTAGCGTTGTTAAAATAAATGAAAATATCAAATTTTCAAGGTATCGTTGAAGCGGATGAGAACTATTTATTGTACTTTTAGAAAGGAAAAGGTTAAGAATACAAACCCTCTGAACCGAGGTGGTTCTGCAAAGAAGCGTGTTATAAGCAAGGGGCAACTTGTCTATAAGTTGCAATAGACCGTGACAAAAATACATTCTCGCAGAAGTAAGGAATGGGTAGATTGATAGAAGAGCTATTAAACATAGCTATTGGGTAAAAAATTCAAACCAATATGTGTTATCTATCGATGCTTGGCATGCCGTTAAAACTTCTGCTTCTGAAAATGACCAATTCATGTCTGATGATATGCTCGTACAAATGGAATTTACCACTTAAAGAACATCAATAATCTCCACCGCAGGTTAAAAAGGATGGATAAAACGGTTAAGCGGCGTTGTGACCAAATATTTGAACAATTACCTTCCTTGGTTTCAATTATTAGAAAGCATTCAACACCTAAGAAATGACTTTATTATAAAAGGAAATTTGATACCAAATAAAGAAAATAATGATACACTTAGGTCATCTAAGTTCACGAAATAATCATATTTCTTATTCAACTAACGAAGCAGTTTAGTTGAACAATATTATGAAATGTTATTAAAAAAATGAAAGTAGAGAAGGAGAAAGAAGATGAATTTGGAGCTGCAAACAGAAAGACTTACACTTACTCCTTGCACCGATGGAGCATTATTAACTTATTCCACAAATGGATACAAACTTGGACTTCATATTGGAATGTATCTTGAGGAATTAAAGAAAGATGCATCTGCTTTAGGGTGGGGTGTTTGGCTGGTTATTGACAAACAAACTAATAATATAATTGGGGATATAGGGTTTAAAGGTAAGCCTGATAATGAAAAATCAGTTGAAGTTGGTTATGGTATTACATCTACAGAACAAAATAAGGGTTATGCAACAGAAGCCTTAAAATCCATCATTGGGTGGGGCATTTAACACTGATTCGGTAAATAAAATTACGACTGAATGTCTTGTGGATAATACCCCTTCAGTTAAAGTGTTAGAGAAACTAAACATGACAAAAATAAAAAACGATAACCATATGCTTTATTGGCAGTTGATTAAATGATTGGACTACGATATTGCACTTTAACTATAGGAGTGCGATTCTTCAATAAGAGAAGTCACTTTTTCACTAACGCAGCAGGTTAGTTTAACAAGCATTAGAGGAGGGGATAAATATGAGCCTAAAAAAAGTGCTGTTTCCTATAATAGTTTTGGCTATCGTTATTTCTGT